>NZ_JBPJZR010000002.1:0-1112725 GCF_051216615.1 Variovorax raffinosi | reverse complement strand
GACCCACCGAGGCATCCAACCTATAGTTATTCACAGTTGGCTCCTAGCGGAACCAGCTCCAGCCCCTGGTCAATGTTCGATTGGCACCGCTGATCACGATTGCACTGGCGCTAACACTGCATGTTCCGGAAAGTGTTGTGCAGGCCGATGCAATGCTCAGAAAGCTGTATGACTGCGATGCGAATGATGTGATCAGCGCCGCGTTTGAGAAGTTCGCGACCGTCCTTCATCGGAATCATGATGCGATGATTTATTGCTACATGGCCGAAATCAATCTCGGTATGGCGGGATTGAGTTGCAATGCTGCTCGCGTCGAGGATGGAATTTCACTTTTTGCGTCCCTGATCGATTCAGGCCGCTTTCAGAAGGGGAGTCTTCACTACACCATAGGAAACGGATTTTCTGCACTTGGACGGGACGAGGAAGCCGCCAAGGCATATGAGACGGCGCTTGAGTACTTGACTCCCGACCAAGATACAACGCTGCTTGCGCAGTGCTACAAGAACCTCGGTTCCAGCTACAACAAGCTCAGCCATCGAGACAAGGCTGCTGAATCCTTTCGCGAGGCGCTGCGATACAGCCCCCAGCTTCCAGAAGCGCATTGCGCCCTGGGGCATCATTGCCTTGAAAATGGAGAGTATGAAGAGGCGCTCGCGCACTTCGATCAGGTGGTCTTTGCCGAGGGTACGCTTGGTAATCAGTCCTCGGTGGTGGCTTGGCGAATAAATGTCCTGTTCAACCTGGGCGACGCAAGGGCGGCGTTTCGTGAGATCAATACGCTGCTCGGCGATGCGGGAAACGAGGTTTGGATTTGGCCGTGGTGTGCTCGGCAAGTCGCCAGCTTTGGGCGCTCCGCACCGGAGAACGCAAGGCTGAGTATTCCTTTCTGGGACCGATATCTAACGGTGCATCCGAACTGTCCCCACGGAGTGGGAGAGCGGTTGTTGAGCAAGCTGTACCTCCGCTCGGAAGGTCGGGCTGCAGACATGACCTATCTTGCGTTCAAGACTGAATTCGAGACCGGTATCCGGCATCTGCAGGGCGAGGCCGCCGCCTTCCTGTGGGATCGTCTGGGGCACTGGGCGCAGGAAGATGAAAACTGGGAGGAGGCGCAGCGGTGCTTTCGGATCGCCTATGAACTCGCGGGTGGGCACTATGGCTACTGCCTCGGCACGGCGCTGAATTTTCTCGATCGCCCCGAGGAGAGCTTGCCGCTTCTATTGCCACAAGCTGAGACGATTCAACCGGATGATCTGAGCTGGTACCAGGTCGCAGTAGCCTATGAGAAATTGGGACGCATTCGTGAGTCGATCGATGCCTACCTGCGGTGCATCGCGTTAAATCCCGACCGCGCATTGGCGTGGTTCAACATGGGCGGCGTACATTGGAACGCCGGAGAGTCGGAAGAGGCAAGCCGCGTGTGGAAGGCGGCTGTGGACAGATTCCCAGATCACGAGCTAGCGGCGTTGCTCTGCCGCGATTTTTCCTCAGTCCTTCACTAGCGCAGCGAGTTGCCATTTACTGGTGAAGGGTTGTGCCCAGCACCTGGCATGTCTCTGACAAGAGGTGATCGGAAGGCCATTGAAGAACACTCGGATCTGTACGTTCATTCAGAATCCGGGCCCGGTTTTGCTGCCTCTAACGAGGCTGTTCTCATTTAAATACCGACGAAATCGCAGATTCGCATTTATTTAAACGCGTTCGCGTTTTTCGACCGCGCTTACAGCCTCCACCCACCAAAGCAACCGCGCTGGCCGTGTGATGCGGCGCGGCCGTCGGGCGGGACATCCACCTTTCCGTGGCGAAGCGCCCGCCCAGGCTGGCCACGGCCGCGCTCTCCAGCGCCTCGTCGATGCTCATCGGCGGCAGCAGGCCGGCAAAGCGTTGCGCGAGCATGGACTTGCCCGAGCCCGGCTCGCCCACCATCAACAGGCTGTGGCCGCCCGCCGCGGCGATCTCCAGTGCGCGCTTGGCGCCTGCATGTCCCTTGACGTCGGCCAGGTCGGCATACAGCGGCGCGACCGCGCCGGGCGCGGGGTGCACCCGCGCCCAGCCGTCGTGCGGCGCGTCGGGGAGCTGCGAGGCGGCGTCGCTGTCGACGATGAACTGGCGCACCACGTCCAGCAGATGCCGGGCGCCATACACCTCGCCGCCCGGGACCAGTGCGGCCTCTTGCGCACTGTCCATGGGCAGCACGAGCCGTGTGGCCACGCCACGCGTGTGCAGCGCCAGTGCCATGGCCAGGGTGCCGCGCACGGGGCGCAGCTCGCCTGAAAGGGACAGTTCCCCGGCGAACTCGTGGCCGGCGAGCCGGGCGCCGTCGATCTGCCCGCTGGCCGCGAGGATGCCGAGCGCAATCGGCAAGTCGAAGCGACCCGAGTCCTTGGGCAGATCGGCGGGCGCGAGATTGACGACGATTTTTTATTGTTCGGAAATTCCAGCCCCGCGTTCTGGATCGCCGAGCGCACCCGCTCGCGGGCTTCCTTGACTTCGGTTTCCACCAGACCGACCAGCGTGAAGCTGGGCAAGCCGTTCGCCAGATGCACCTCGACCGTGACACTGGCCGCTTCCAGCCCTAGCAAAGCGCGGCTTTGCACCAAAGACAGACTCATTCTTCTCCCTCTCCCCAAGATGGTGCGCCCATCTTTCTCATGCCCGGTGTGGTGCAGCGCACGGGGCTTCTGCAACCACTCGAAACATCCGTTGTAGCGAATTGGCTCTCAACACGGGCCACCGCCATCGCCTTGAAGGGCCGTATTCGTGCACTTTGGCACGCTCCCTGCTTTGGGGGTCATCAGGTTCAACAACACACTTGCGAGGAGTTTCCCGATGACGCACCGTTCCGCCGTCCAGGCGCTGATCGTTCTGGCCACTGCATTGACCGCGTCGGGCGCCGCCCTGGCGCAGACCGCTGCAACGACGGACGCGGCAGCACCAGCGGCCGCTCCCGCCCCCAATCTCACGGGCAACGTGTCGCTGACCACCAACTACAAGTTCCGTGGCCAGGACCAGGACATGCTGGGTCGCAACGACTACGCCAAGACCAAGGGCTTCAAGCCCGCCATCCAGGGCGGCTTCGACTACGCCTTCGGCGACAGCGGCTTCTATGTGGGCAACTGGAACTCCAGCGTCAACTGGCTCAAGGGCAACAGCATCGAGAGCGACATCTACGGCGGCTACAAGTTCAAGGCCGGCCCGGTGGACATGGACGTCGGTGCGCTCACCTACATCTACCCGGGCAACTCCTCGGGCAACACCACCGAGCTGTACGTCGGCGCCACCTACGCCAACGACACCATCGGCTCGTTCACCGCCAAGTACTCGCACACCGTGTCGAAGGACTACTTCGGCTACGCAGGCAACAAGGCCGGCTCGGGCCTGAAGGGCACCAACACCGGCTACCTGAACCTGTCGTACAGCAAGGAAATCGTGCCCAAGGTCACGCTGAAGGCGGCCGTCGGCTTCACGAACATGTCCAGCGACATCCGCAGCCTGGGCTACAAGAGCTATGTCGACTACAACATCGGTGCGAGCTATGACTTCGGCAATGGCCTGTCGCTGACCGGCTCGGTGCAGGGCGCCAACAAGAAGAGCTCGTACGTGGCCGTGGCCAACCCGGGCTACGACTTCGGCTTCGGTACCTTCGGCCAGACGAACTACTCGCCGAACAAGGCACGCTTCATCCTCACGCTGACGAAGACGCTGTAAACAACCACAACGAGGCGCGGCCCAAGCTGCCGCACCATTTCATTTCCATCCAAAGGAGCAAATCATGAAGCTGGTCACAGCCATCATCAAACCGTTCAAGCTCGACGAGGTGCGCGAAGCACTGTCGGCCATCGGCGTGCAGGGGATCACCGTCACCGAGGTCAAGGGCTTCGGTCGCCAGAAGGGCCACACCGAGCTGTATCGCGGCGCGGAGTACGTGGTCGACTTCCTGCCCAAGGTGAAGATCGAAGCGGCCGTCTCCGACGACCTCGTCGATCGCGTGATCGAAGCCGTCGAGGGTGCGGCACGCACCGGCAAGATCGGCGACGGCAAGATTTTTGTCTACAACCTCGAACAGGTCGTTCGCATCCGCACCGGCGAAACGGGCCGCGAAGCCCTCTGACCGAGTCCTGGCACGAAAGAACAACGATTATGAAAAAACTGCTTGTCTCTCTTGCGCTCGGCTTGAGCGTGTTGGCCGCCGGCACCACCGGCTTTGCGCAAACGCCCGCAGCGGCCACGGCCGAAGCGCCGGCTGCGTCGGCACCGGCTGCTGCCGCTGCACCCGCAGCGCCGGCCGCGCCAGCAGCAGCACCCGCCGCCGATGCGGCGCCCGCTGCCGCGGCAGCCGCGGCACCTGCTGCCGCACCGGCACCGAAGATCGACTCCGGCGACACCGCCTGGATGCTGACCTCGACCCTGCTCGTGATCCTGATGACCATTCCCGGCCTGGCGCTGTTCTACGGCGGCCTGGGCCGCTCGAAGAACATGCTGTCGGTGCTGATGCAGGTCTTCGTGATCTTCTCGCTCATCAGCATCCTGTGGGCCATCTACGGCTACAGCCTGGCCTTCTCGGGTGACGGAAACTTCTTCGGCACCTTCGACAAGATCTTCATGAAGGGCATCACGCAGGAAACCTTCGGTGCGCTGACCACCATTCCTGAATACGTGTTCGTCGCCTTCCAGGGCACCTTCGCGGCCATCACCGTGGCGCTGATCGTCGGCGCCTTCGCGGAGCGCGCCAAGTTCTCCGCCGTGCTGCTGTTCTCGGTGCTGTGGTTCACCTTCAGCTACGTGCCGATCGCCCACATCGTGTGGGGCGGCGGCCTGCTGGGCAAGGACGGCGCGCTCGACTTCGCCGGCGGCACCGTGGTGCACATCAACGCCGGTGTGGCCGGCCTGGTCGGTGCCTACATGGTCGGCAAGCGCGTCGGCTACGGCAAGGAAGCGTTCACGCCGCACTCGCTCACGCTCACAATGGTCGGCGCTTCGCTGCTGTGGGTCGGCTGGTTCGGCTTCAACGCCGGCTCGGCGGGTGCTGCCAACGCCGTTGCAGGCCTGGCCTTCATCAACACGGTGCTCGCCACCGCTGCCGCCGCGCTGTCGTGGATCCTGGGTGAAAGCCTGCACAAGGGCAAGGCCTCGATGCTGGGCGCCGCGTCCGGTGCTGTTGCCGGCCTCGTGGCTGTGACGCCTGCCGCCGGTTTCGTCGGCCCGATGGGTTCGATCGTGCTCGGCCTGCTGGCTGGCCTGGTCTGCCTGTGGGGTGTCGGTGGCCTCAAGCGCATGCTCGGCGCCGACGACGCGTTCGACGTGTTCGGCGTGCACGGTGTGGGCGGCATCCTGGGTGCCATCCTGACCGGCGTGTTCGCAGCCAAGGGCCTGGGCGGCACCGGAGGCGCAACGCCCGACACCTTCGCGATGGGTGCACAGGTCTGGATCCAGATCAAGAGCGTGGCGCTCACGATCGTGTGGTCCGGCGTGGTGGCCTTCATCGCCTACAAGATCGCCGACCTGACCATCGGCCTGCGTGTGTCGGAAGAAGAAGAGCGCGAAGGCCTCGACATTTCTTCCCACGGCGAAACCGCCTACAACCGTTGATCCCCTGCCACTGTGGGGCTGCCTCAGGCGGCCCTGCAGCGGAACGGATGACCACCATCCTTTCTTACAAGAACAAATCTTCGTAACGAGTTTTTCAAGCGAGAGTCTCCTTTGGATGTTCAGCCCGCGAGCGCTTCGGCGCCAGCGGGCTTTTTTTTGCCCGTTGCCTCGACGGCCGGGGGCACAATCGGCGACACCATGTGGACCTCCATCGAAGACAGCCTTTGCGAACTGGGTGAATCGCCGTTCTGGCATCCGCAGGAACGCGCGCTCTACTGGCTCGACATTCCCGGCCGCGCCGTGTTGCGCACGCGCGGCGAGATCGGCACGCCGACCGCCACCGTCGAGCGATGGCCATTGCCGACCGAGCCCGGCTGCATGGCGCCCGCGCGCAGCGGCGGCCTCGTGATCGCGTTGCGCGACGGCATCTATCGCGCGCGCGAGTGGGGTGGCGAGTTGGTCGCGATGGCGCGCGTGGAGCACGACGTGCGCACCATGCGCTTCAACGACGGCAAGTGCGATGCACTGGGCCGCTTCTGGGGCGGCTCGCTCAACGAGGCGAAAGACCGCGCCAACGCAGCGCTCTACTGCTTCGATGCGCGCAGCGACACCGGCATCTCGCCCAACATCACGCAGATGCTCAACGAGTCCACCACCGCCAACGGCCTTGCGTTCTCGCCCGATGCCCGCACGCTCTATTGGGCCGACACCGCCGCGCACGTGGTGCACGCCTGGGACTGGGACGCCGAGGGCAATTCGCTCTCGCATGCGCGCGTGTTCCAGCAGTTCAATGCCAAGCCCGAAGGCTGGACACCCGATTCGCCCTTGCACTACGACGGCCGCCCGGACGGCGCCACCATCGACGCACAGGGGCACTACTGGGTGGCGATGTTCGAGGGGGCGCAACTGCTGCGCTTCTCGCCTTCGGGTGAACGGGTGGCGTCCATCGCCACGCCGGTGCAGTGTCCGACGATGCCTTGCTTCGGCGGTGACGACCTGAAGACGCTGTTCGTCACCAGCGCTCGCAAGGGGCGGCCCGCAGCCGAGATTGCGCAGCGTCCGGCTTCGGGCACGGTGATCTCTATGCGGGTCGATACGCCTGGGTTGGCTGTCAGCTTTTTCGAGGACTAGGGCGGGGTTTGGTTTTTGATGCGCTGCTGTTCAGGGCGACGCTCCCGCCGACACGGTGCTCTTTTTCGCGAATGTCCCCCGCTTCGCTCCTCCTTTATTTCGCGAAAAAGAGCACCGTATCGACGTGAGCGTTGGACAGAGTGGTGGTTGATCAGCGATTCACCAGCAGCGTGCCCACGTGCGAATGGCACCAGGTGCTCCCCGCAGCGAAATAAAGGAGGAGCGAAGCGGGGGACATTCGCGGAGGGGAGCACCTGGTGTCATTCGCACTCGCCCGGAATGAACCCGCACCCCGAACCAGAACACAAGCAACGCAGCAAGACACGCGATAGAGCAAGAACACCATGGCCCTGCAGCACATCCCGCCGATCCAGTGCCTGTTGACCTTCGAGGCCGTGGCCCGGTTGCGCCATGCAGGCCGCGCGGCCGACGAGCTGTGCGTGACGCCCAGCGCGGTGAGCCACCGCATCCGTCAGCTCGAATCGCATGTCGGCTTCAAGCTCTTCGGCCGCAGCGATTTCAGTCTCACGGCCGACGGCGCGGCCTACCTTGCGAACGTTCGCACAGGCCTTGCGGCACTGCAGGCCACGCCGCTCGGCAGCAGTGCCGTGCAGCGCGCCACGCGCCTGCGCATCGCCGTCACGCCCACCTTCAGCCGCCAGTTCCTCATGCCCCGGCTGGAGCTGTTCCGCAACATCTACCCCGACATCGAACTCGTTCTGCAGGTATCGATTCCCTTGCTCGACGTCACCGCCGAACAGGCCGATCTCGAAGTGCGCTACGGCCCCGGCGCGTATGCTGACTGCGAGCACCGCCTCCTGCTCGAAGAACAGGTCGTGCCCGCCTGCAGCCCGAGTTATCTCAACGAGTTCGGCCCGTTCACCGGGTTTCGCACGGCCACCGAGATCGCCAGCGCGCGGCTGATCCGCAGCCCGCTCGAGCCTTGGGGCACCTGGTTCTCAAGCTGCGGGCTCGACCAGCCCGAGCCGAACATCGGCTCGCAATTCAACGACCTGGGGCTCGTGTACGACGCGGCCGCCAGCGGTTTCGGCGTGGCGCTGGTGCGGCAGAAGATGGGCGCTGCATGGTTCGAGTCGGGGCGGCTGGTGGCGCTGTCGGAGCAGGCCGTGCCATCACCGCATCGGCACTACATCTGCTGGCAACCCGGCACGCTCGAACGTTGGGAATGTGCCGCCTTTGCCGACTGGCTGGAACAGAGCCTTCGTTGAGCTGCGATCGGGGAGGGCGGCAAAGTTCTCTCAAGCGCCCCGCAAAAAACCTTCAACCCGAAGGCGCCGCATTTCCGTAGAGTGCGGGCATCCACGAGACATTTCGCCAGAAGAAAACAAGAGAGAAGGAAGAGGCCTGCCGCATGAACGCGCCGCTCACCCCCACGTCCCACGAATCGCTGCAGAAAGCAGAGCGCCAGTCCCAGGTCGTTCGCGCGCTGCAGGCGCATCTGCCGGCCCACGCGCTGATCTGGCACGAGGAAGACACCACGCCCTACGAGTGCGACGGCCTCACCGCCTACCGCGCGCGCCCGCTGGTGGTGGCGCTGCCCGAAACCGAGGCGCAGGTGGCAGCCGTGCTCAAGACCTGCCATCAGCTCGGTGTGCCTGTGGTGGCGCGCGGCGCCGGCACCGGCCTGTCAGGTGGCGCGATGCCGCACACGATGGGCGTGACGATGTCGCTTGCCAAATTCAACCGCATCCTGAAGATCGATCCGGTGAGCCGCACGGCCGTCGTGCAGTGCGGCGTGCGCAATCTCGCCATCAGCGAGGCGGCATCGCCCTTCAACCTCTACTACGCACCCGATCCGTCGAGCCAGATCGCCTGCACCATCGGCGGCAACGTGGCCGAGAACTCGGGCGGCGTGCATTGCCTGAAGTACGGTCTGACGCTGCACAACGTGCTGCGTGTGCGCGGCTTCACCGCCGAGGGCGAGCCCATCGAGTTCGGCGGCGAGGCGCTCGATGCACCGGGGCTCGACCTGCTCGCGCTGGTCATCGGCAGCGAAGGCATGCTGGCCGTGACCACCGAGGTCACCGTCAAGCTGGTGCCCAAGCCGCAACTGGCGCGCTGCATCATGGCCAGCTTCGACGACGTGCGCAAAGCCGGCGACGCGGTGGCCGCGGTGATCGCGGCCGGTATCATCCCGGCGGGGCTGGAGATGATGGACAAGCCCATGACCGCCGCCGTCGAAGACTTCGTGCACGCCGGCTACGACCTCGATGCCGCCGCCATTCTTCTGTGCGAATCCGACGGCACGCCCGAAGAGGTCGAGGAAGAAATCGGCCGCATGACCGCCGTGCTGCGCGGCTGCGGCGCCACCGCCATCGCGGTGAGCACCAGCGAAGACGAGCGCATGAAATTCTGGAGCGGCCGCAAGAACGCCTTTCCGGCATCGGGCCGCATCAGCCCCGACTACATGTGCCTGGACTCCACCATTCCCCGCAAGCGGCTGGCCGACATCCTCCTGGCGATCCAGGAGATGGAGAAGAAGTACAACCTGCGCTGCTGTAATGTGTTCCATGCGGGCGACGGCAACCTGCATCCGCTGGTGCTGTTCGATGCCAACGACCCCGACGAGCTGCACCGCTGCGAGCTGTTCGGCGCCGACATTCTTGAGACCAGCGTCGCGATGGGCGGCACCGTGTCGGGCGAGCATGGCGTGGGCGTTGAGAAGCTCAACAGCATGTGCGTGCAGTTCACCGCCACCGAGAATGAGCAGATGTTCGGCGTCAAGCGCGCCTTCGATCCTGCCGGCTTGCTGAACCCCGGCAAAGTCATTCCGACGCTGCAGCGTTGCGCCGAATACGGCAAGCAGGTGGTGCGTGGCGGCAGACTGCCGCATGCCGACCTGCCGCGTTTCTGAGGATGCACCCGGTCATGGATCAAGCCCTCCACCAGATCGTCGAGCGCATCCGCGCCGCGGCCTCCGACGCCACGCCGCTGTGCATTCGCGGCGGTGGCACCAAGGACTTTCACGGCGAAGCGCCGCAAGGCGAAATGCTGAGCACCACCGGGCTCACCGGCATCACGAGCTATGAGCCCAGCGAGCTGGTCGTCACCGTGCGCGCCGGCACGCCGCTCGCCGAACTCGAAGCAGTGCTCGCCGAACAAGGGCAGTGCCTGCCCTTCGAGCCACCGCACTTCGGCACCAGTGGCGTCACCACCGTGGGCGGCATGGTCGCTGCCGGCCTCAGCGGCCCCGCGCGCGCCAGCGCGGGCGCGGTGCGCGACTACGTGCTGGGCGCCACGCTCGTCAACGGACGCGGCGACGTCCTGAGCTTCGGCGGCCAGGTGATGAAGAACGTGGCGGGCTATGACGTCTCGCGCGTGCTCGCCGGCTCGCTCGGCACGCTGGGCGTGATCGCCGAGGTCAGCCTCAAGGTGCTGCCCGTGGCGCCGGCCGAAGCCACGCTTGAATTTGCTTGCGGCCAGGCCGATGCGCTGCGGCTGCTCAACGAATGGGGCGGCAGGCCGTTGCCATTGAATGCGAGCTGCTGGTTCGAGTACGCCGGTGCCGGCGCGCTCTACCTGCGACTGCGCGGCGCGGTGGCCGCCGTGGACGCGGCCTGCGCGCACCTTGGCGGTGAGCGCAAGGACAACGCACGCGCCGCCGCCGATTGGCAATCGCTGCGCGACCAGCAGTTGCCGTGGTTCGCGACCGCCGAAGGACCGGATGCGCTCTGGCGCCTGTCGGTGCCGCAGACTGCGCCGGTGCTCGCAATTGATGGCGCTGTGCCTTTGATCGAATGGCATGGCGGCCAGCGCTGGTACAAGGCGCCGCCCGAACAGGCCACGCGCATCCGCGAGATCGCACGCGCGGCGGGCGGCCACGCCACGTTGTTCAGGCTGCCTGCCGGTGCCGACGCGCACAACGGTATCTCGCGCTTCGATGCGTTGAGCGCGCCGGTGGCACGCATTCACCGTGCGCTGGTGCACGAGTTCGATCCGCACCGCCTCTTCAATCGCGGCCGGTTGTTCGCAGCCGAATAAATAAATAAAAAAGAAACGACACCCGCGATGCAAACCGAACTCGCCCCCGAATTTCGCGACACCGACGAAGGCCGCGAAGCCGAAGCCATCTTGCGCAAGTGCGTGCACTGCGGCTTCTGCACCGCCACCTGCCCCACGTACCAACTGCTCGGTGACGAACTGGACGGTCCGCGCGGCCGCATCTACCTCATCAAGCAGGTGCTCGAAGGCAAGACGCCCACGCGCAGCACGCAGCTGCACCTCGACCGTTGCCTCACCTGCCGCAACTGCGAAAGCACCTGCCCGAGCGGCGTGCAGTACGGCAACCTCGTCGACATCGGCCGCAAGATCGTCGACGAAAAAGTGCCGCGCCCCGCGATGGAATCGGCGCAGCGTTGGCTGTTGAAGGAAGGCCTGCCATCGCCGCTCTTCGGCCCTGCGATGAAGCTCGGCCAGTCGGTGCGCGGCTTGCTGCCCGAAGCGCTCAAGGCCAAGGTGCCCGAGAAGCAGGAGGCCGGCGCGTGGCCCACCGCCACCCATGCGCGCAAGGTGCTGATGCTCGCAGGCTGCGTGCAGCCGTCGATGATGCCGAACATCAACAGCGCCACCGCGCGCGTGCTCGACGCGGCCGGCATCCAGGTGGTGATCGCGAAGGAAGCCGGCTGCTGCGGCGCCGTGAAGTTCCACCTCAACGACCAGGAGGGCGGCAAGGTGCAGATGCGCGCCAACATCGATGCGTGGTGGCCGCAGGTCGAGCGCAACGAAGTCGAGGCCATCGTGATGAACGCCTCGGGCTGCGGCGTCACCGTGCGCGAGTACGGCCACATCCTGCAGCACGACCCGGCCTATGCCGCGAAGGCCGCGCGCATCAGCGAACTCACGCGTGACCTGAGCGAGCTGCTGCCCGACCTCGTCCCCGCATTGAAGGCCCGCGTGCGCGCGCCCGAAGGCGTGGTGGCCTACCACCCACCCTGCACGCTGCAGCACGGCCAGAAGCTGCGCGGCGGCGTCGAGACGCACCTGCGCGCACTGGGATTCGACGTGCGCGTGGCCATGAACGAATCGCACCTGTGCTGCGGCTCGGCCGGTACGTACTCTGTGCTGCAGCCCGAGCTGGCATCTCCGCTGCGCGACCGCAAGCTCGGCCATCTGAAGCAACTGCAGCCCACCACCATCGCATCGGCCAACATCGGCTGCATCACGCACCTGCAAAGCGGCAGTGGAGACACGCCGGTGCGCCATTGGGTGGAGCTGCTCGATGCGGCGCTGGGGGCGCCGGGTAGGGCTTGATCGCACAGCGCGGGGGGCTGTGGTCCGACTCGCGCGAAATGCGTTCGCGGCGCATCATGGGTGCACCGAACCAGCAAGGAGCCCGTGCCATGTCCCATGCCCACGCATTCTTCATTCCCGTCCGTCTGCGCAACCTGCTTCTGGCGTGCGCCTGTGCAACCGGCGCCTTGGCGGCGCATGCGCAGGCCCAGTCCGCCATGCCGGCGTGGCAGGGCGCGGGCTCGGTGCGCTATGTGTGCGGCGGCATCGGCTCGGACGAGTCGAAGGCCATGCGCGCCGCCATGAAGGACCATCCGCTCGCGCTGTTGTTCTCGCGCGCGGATGGCGCCTACATGGCGAACGTCGGTGTCGCGATCAAGGGCGGCGACGCCAACACGGCCGCGGCGCTGGCCTTGATCGCCAACGGGCCGGTTTGCCTGATCGATTTGCCGGCGGGCCGCTACACCATCGATGTGACCGCGCCTGGCGGTGAGATGAAAAGCCAGACTGTGACTGTCGGCGGTGGTTCCAAGACTGCCAGCTTCCGGTTTTGACGGGACGTTCACGTTTTGGGTCGCTGCTGTTCAGGGCGACACTCACGCCGACACGGTGCTCTTTTTCGCGAATGTCCCCCGCTTCGCTCCTCCTTTATTTCGCGAAAAAGAGCCCCGTATCGGCGCGAGCGCTGGACAGAGCAGTTGTTGATCAGCGGTACACCAGCAGCGTGTCCCTGTGCGAATGGCACCAGGTGCTCCCCGCAGCGAAATAAAGGAGGAGCGAAGCGGGGGACATTCGCGGAGGGGAGCTCCTGGTGTCATTCGCACGAGCCCTGAATGACCCCGCATTCATGCCGCGCAAACCCCCGCAGGCCAGAGCTAGGGCGAAAGAACGCTCAGCCAGCAGCAAGAGCCGCCTCGACATCGCGCGTAAGCGATGCCGGCGTGTCCAGCGGCGCATAGCGCTTGAGCACCGTGCCGTCGCGCCCGATCAGGAACTTCGTGAAGTTCCATTTGATGGCAGTCAGACCCAGCAACCCCGGCTTCTCTTTCGTCAGCCACTGGTACAGCGGTGCCGCGTCGCTGCCATTCACGTCGATTTTTTCCATCATCGGAAAACTCACGCCGTAGTTCTTCGTGCAGAAAGCGCCGATCTCTTCGTTCGTGCCCGGGTCCTGCGAGCCGAACTGGTTCGACGGGAAACCCAGCACCGTCAGCCCCTGGTCCGCGTACTTCTCGTGCAGCGCCTCCAGCCCCGCGAACTGCGGCGTGAAGCCGCATTTGCTGGCGGTATTGACGATCAGCAGCACCTTGCCCTTGTAGGCCGAGAGCTTCACCGGCTTGCCGTCGATCTGGTTGGCCTCGAAGTCGTAGACGCTCGTCATGGAGATGTTCCTCAGGTGGACACAGAGGCGCGATCATCGCGCGGTGGCGGCGTTCGTGCAAACGCCGACCACAAGGCGCCCAGAATGATCAGCGCGCCGCCCGTGAGGATGCGCGGGTCCATCGTGGCCGCACCCAGCGCCACCGACGACACACTGGCGAACAGCACCTCCGACAGCATGATCACCGAGCTTGTGCTGGTCGCCAGCTTCGGCGCGCCGTACTGCAGGCACACGTTGGCGACGATGAAGCCCACGCCCAACAGCACGGTCCAGCCGAACCAGCCCGGCGATGCGAGCATCGGCGAGGCAATGCCGCCGGCGGCCGTGCCGATGAGCGCCGCGACGCTGCCCACCACGGCGCAGCCGCAGAACATCGCCAGCGCGCGCGATTCCCCGGGAGCCTGCCGCAGATGGCGCAGCGTGATGTTCGTCAGCGCGAAAGTGAAGCCCGCCGCCACGCCGAGCCAATCAGGCAGGCTCGACGGCACGGGCCAGTCGACGCCCGGCGCCTTGAGCACCACCGTCACCCCGGCCAACGCCAGGGCCACCCGCATCAGCGCGCCACCCGTGGGCCGTTCGCGCAGCAGCAGCCAGGACAGGAGCATGCTCCACAGCGGCATCAGATAGAACAGCAGCACCACGCGCACCACGTCGCCCTGCGTCACGGCCCAGTTGAATCCCACGTTGGTGAAACCGGCGGCAAGGCTCAGCGCCCCCAGCATCGGGAACGCCGCAAAGCCCTTCCAGGCATGGCGGCGCACGAGGCCCATCACCGTGGCGATGGTGAGGTAGACCAGCCCGGTGGCCCACAACGGGTGCAGCCCGAGGCTTGCGAGATGGCGAAACGGAAGCCAGGAAATGCCCCACACGAAGGCATTGAAGGTGAGGGCGAGCGCGGGCATGGTGGCGTTGGAAAGGAGGGCGCGCCCGGCGCGCCGGCCGGTTCACCAACGCGATCGCGCGAGATCAGTGATGCTTGTCGCTGCGGGCGATGGCCAGGAGGTGTTCGACCTCTTCGGGGTACTTCTTCAGGTTGTTCTCGTGCCAGCGCTTGATGAGCCACATGCAGCCCGCCACCACGAGGCCGAAGGCGCTGATGGCGCCGTAGGCCGACAGGCCCAGCCCCGTGCACACGCTGTAGAAGGCGCCCAGCAGAAGAACGCAGGTCTGCTCGTTGAAGTTCTGCACCGCGATGGAGCGGCCCGCGCCCATCAGGTTGTGGCCGCGATGCTGCAGCAGCGCATTCATCGGCACCACCAGGAAGCCACCCAGGCCGCCCAGGATGATCAGGAAGGGCACCGCCAGCCAGACGTTGCCGATGAAGTTCATGGCAATCACCATCAGCCCCATTGCGATGCCCATCGGGATCACGCGGGTCGCCATGTCCAGCCGCATGTACATCGAGGCCACGATCGCGCCCACGGCCGTGCCGATGGTCACCACGCCGGTCAGCGCCGAGGCCTGGGTCGTGTTGTAGCCCAGGGCCAGCGAGGCCCAGGCCAGCACGATGTACTTGAGGTTGCCGCCCGCGCCCCAGAACAGCGTGGTGGTGGCCAGCGAGATCTGGCCGAGGCGGTCGCGCCACAGGCGGGAATTGCAGTGCCAGAAGTCGGGCAGCAGCGCGGCGATGTTGCGCGCCATGCTGTGCTGCGGGTTGGCGCGCAGCGGACGCATTTCAACGCCGGTGTGCGGGATGCGCGTGTTGAACCAGGCCGCCAGCGCGTAGACGACGATCAGCACCGCAATGGCCGCTTCGGCCGGCGAATCGATGCCGGTGTCGATGAACGGGAAGTCGAAGGACAGCAGCTTGCTGGAGACCGTGTGGCCGACCAGCGCGCCGCCGAGCACGATGCCCAGCAGGATCGAGGCGATCGTCAGGCCCTCGATCCAGCCATTGGCCTTCACCAGCTGAGAGGCCGGCAGCAGCTCGGTCAGGATGCCGTACTTGGCCGGCGAGTAGGCCGCCGCGCCCAGGCCCACGATCGAATACGACAGCAGGGGGTGGGAGCCGAACAGCATCATCAGGCAGCCGACCACCTTGATCGCGTTGCTGATGAACATCACCTTGCCCTTGGGCAGCGCATCCGCGAACGCGCCCACCAGCGGCGCGAGCACCACGTAGAAGACCGCGAAGATCGGCACCAGGGCCGCGCGTTGCCATTCGGGCGCGCCCGAACTTCGCATGAGGTCGACGGCAACAACGAAAAGCGCTTGGTCGGCCAGCGACGAAAAGAACTGGGCCGACATGATCGTGTAAAAACCGCGCTTCATCGATGGGCTGGCTGGCCAGAGAGGTCTGCTGGCGGTAGTGAAAAAGTGTCGCGTTGGGAGCGAATGGGCGGTTATAGCATGGGGGTACGACGCCCAATTAGGCATCCCCACGGTATTCGTCCCCATTCCCGAAGGTGCTAAAACGTGGTCTGCATTTTCCCCGAACCTCGCCAGAGTTCTCCATGCCGCGCCCTATTCTCGCCACTGTCCACACAGAAGCACTCCGTCACAACCTCGGCCGGGTCCGCGAATCGGCCCTCGATGCCCGTGTCTGGGCCGTGGTCAAGGCCAATGCCTACGGCCATGGCATCGAGCGGGTTTACGAGGGCCTGCGCGGCGCCGACGGCTTTGCGCTGATCGATCTGGCCGAGGCCGAGCGCGTGCGCGCCCTGGGCTGGCGCGGCCCGGTGCTGCTGCTCGAAGGCGTGTTCGACGCGCGCGACCTGGAGCTGTGCTCGCGCCTGGACCTGTGGCACACCGTGCACTGCGACGAGCAGATCGACATGCTCGCGGCCCACAAGACCCTCAAGCCGCAGCGCGTATTCCTGAAGATGAACTCCGGCATGAACCGCCTGGGCTTCACGCCCGAGCGCTTCGGCTCCGCCTGGACGCGCCTGAACGCGCTCACGCAGGTCGACGAAATCTCGCTGATGACCCATTTCAGCGACGCCGACGGCACGCGCGGCATCAGCCACCAGATGGAGGTGTTCGAGCGCGCCACGCGCGACATGCCGGGCGAACGCTCCATTGCCAACAGCGCCGCCACCCTGCGCCATGCTGACCTGACGCGCGGCGACTGGGTGCGCCCCGGCATCGTGCTGTACGGCAGCGCGCCCGACTTTCCGGTGAACGACGCGGCGCACTGGCAACTGCAGCCCACGATGACGCTGTCGACGCAGCTCATCGGCGTGCAGACGCTCAAGGCCGGCGACACCATCGGCTACGGCTCCAACTTCACGGCCGAAGGGCCGCTCACCATCGGCGTGGCCGCGGTCGGCTATGCCGACGGCTATCCGCGCCACTGCACCACCGGCACGCCCGTGCTGGTGAACGGCGTGCGCACCCGCATGGTCGGGCGCGTGAGCATGGACATGATCACCGTCGACCTCACGAACATTCCCGATGCGAAGTTCGGCACCGAGGTCACGCTGTGGGGCCGCTCTCCCAAGACAGGCGCGCTGCTGTCCATCGACGAGGTTGCACAGGCCGCTGGCACCGTCGGCTACGAACTCATGTGCGCCGTGGCGCCACGCGTGCCCTTCGCGGCCCAGGTCCCTGCCAACGATCGATGAAGGTTCTTTCCAACTGGCGCTCCGTGCGCCTTTGGGAAACGCAGGTCGAACGCGACCTGCACCGCAACCACAGCCTGCGCACGCACGGCATCCTGATCGGCAGCTTCACGCTGTTGCTGATGTGGGGCGTGTCGGCGCTGCAGATGCACCTGTTCCATGTGGACTCGCTGGCGGTGCGTTACTTCCTCACGCTGGGCGTGGGGTATCTGGGCTACCTGCTGGTGCTGCGCTGGTGGGCCAGCCGGCTCGTGCATGACCGGGCCGGATTCGATGTCGATCCGGGCAGCGGCATCGATGTGCTCGACGTTTCACTCGATGGTGGTGGCAGCGGCGGCGCGGAATGCGTCGGAGGTGGCGACGGCGGTGTGCTCTCCGACGTGGCCAGCGGTGCGCTCGACATCGCGGGCGGCGCCGACGAGGGCGCGATCATCGTCGTGCCCGTGGTCGCGGTCTTCCTGCTCTGCGTGGCGGTGCTGTTCGGCGCCGGCTCGCTCGTGCTGCTCTACTTCAGTTGGGACGCCCTGCTGGCCGTGGCCGTGGAGATCGCGTTCTCGTACGTGTCGGCGCGTGCAGCAGTGCGCGTGGCGCGCGAAGGCTGGCTCATGGCCGCGGTGCGGCTGACGTGGAAGCCGCTGCTGGGCGCCGTCGTCAGCGCGGTGATCCTCGGCGCGCTGCTCGATCACTTCATGCCGCAGGTCAACTCCTTGCCCGAGGCCGTGCGGGTCTTGCTGAAGAAGCACTGAGCTGCGTGCCGCGCCCGTCGGCCAATGCGCCGAGCAGGTGATCGATCAGCACCCTGCACTTGGGCACCGTGAAGCGGTTCGGCGGATAAAGAATCCATGCGTGCCCGTGATAGTTGCCCTGGAACTCCCAGTCGGCCAGCACCCGCGCCACGCGGCCTTCGTCCAGCGCCTCGCGCGCCATGAAGTCCGGCACGCAGGCCACGCCCAGGCCTGCCAGCGCGCCTTCGAGCCGGATCTCGCTGTGGTTGGAGACATAGCGCCCGCGCACCACGACCGCCGCGTCCGCCTCGCCTTCTTTTTTGAACCGCCAGTGGTTGTCGCGCTCGTGCTCGCCGAGCGACAGGCAACTGTGCGCCAGCAGGTCGCGCGGGTGCGCGATGGCCTCGTGCTGCGCCAGGTAGCGCGGCGTGGCGCACAGGATGTGCTCGACCGCCATCAGTTGCCGCGCCACCAGCCCTTCGGGCGGGGCCGTCGTCAGCCGCACCACCAGGTCCACGCCTTCGCGGATCGGATCGACGTCGCGGTCTTCCACGATCAGCTGCACATCGACCTCTGGATAGCGCTGCAGAAAGTCGAGCAGGTGCGGATGCAGCACGCGCCGCGCAAAGGCCTTGGGCGCGCTCAGGCGCACCAGCCCGCTCGGCTTGCGCGAGAACTGCTGCGCAATGTCCATCGTGCCCTGCGCCGCCAGCACCAGTTCGCGGCATCGCGCGAAGGCTTCGGCGCCGGGCTCGGTCAGGCGCAACTGGCGCGTGGTCCGCTGCAGCAGCTGCACGCCGATTTCCTTTTCGAGCCGCTTGACCTGCCGGCTCGCGGCCGATGGTGTCATGCCCAGCAGGTCGGCCGCGGCCGAGAAGCTGCCGAGTTCGGCGACACGCAGAAAGGTCACCATCTGCGGCAGTACTTTGAGAAATGAATTCGTTCCCACGGCGCAAGGGTCCTGTTCCGGCCGGTGGCTACCCGGCCCTGGTGAAGCCAGGAACAATTTCTTCTTTCTTGTTCATGGACGGCGGGCCGACAGTATGGATTCAAAGCAGTTGCGCGGTGCCGCGCCCGCCGACCGGGGCGCGAAGTGGGCAGCAGGCATCGGCTCGGCCGAAATCATGCTGCTGCTGGTGGCCGCCGTGTGGGGCGGCAGCTATGCCGTGGCCAAGCAGGCCACGCAGCAACTGCCCGTGCTGGAGTTCATCGCGCTGCGCTTCGGGCTGACCTTCGTCGTGCTGCTGCCGGCGCTCAGGCCGCTGTTCAATGCGCAATGGCGGCAGGGGCTCGCCGTGGGTGGCCTGCTTGGCGCGAACCTGCTGGCGATCTTCGTGTGCGAGACCTTCGGCGTGTCGCTCACCACGGCTAGCAACGCCGCCTTTCTCATCAGCCTGTGCGTGGCGTTCACGCCTTTTGTCGAATGGTGGTTGCTGGGCCAGCGGCCGGCGCGGCGCGTGTTCTGGGCGGCGGGCCTGTCGGCGGTGGGCGCGGCCATGCTGTCGGCCACATCGCCCGCCGACATTTCCGTGGGCTGGGGCGACGGCCTCATGGTGGTCGCCGCCTTCCTGCGCGCCGTGATGGTCTGCATGACACGGCGCCTGGCTGGCCGGCATGCGATGCCCGCGCTCACGCTGACGGCCGTGCAGTCGGGCGTGATGGCGCTCGGCGCCGTGGCGATATCGCTCGTCGCGTCGCCGCCGAACGGCGCCTGGCACATGCCGCCCGCCACGGCGTCTTTCTGGTGGGGCATGGCGTACCTCGTGCTGCTGTGCACCGTCTTCGCGTTCTTCGCGCAGAACCATGCGGCCTCGCGTTCGAGCCCGAGCCGGGTGTCGCTGCTGATGGGCAGCGAGCCGGTGTTCGGCGCGCTGATCGCGGCGTATGGATTCGGCGAGCGCATCGGGCCCTGGGGATGGGCCGGGGGCTTGCTGATCGTGGTGGCGGCGTGGTGGGTGACGATGCCGCAAAGGACTGTCGCGCCGCGCGCACACTCCTGAATTTTCAGGCGCGTATCTGAAGGACAGCCTCTTCCGGCCAAGGACAATCCCGGCCGGAGGAAGAACTGTTCACATGATTCTGAAAAAACGACCACAGGCCGCTTTCATGTGCGGCATTGCGCTAGCAATCGGCATCTCCGGCTCGGCGCACGCCGCCGAACCCGAGGTGCCGGCCCCGGCAACCGAACCCGCGGCGGTTGCCGCGGACACCCCCGTTTCTTCGCAGCCATCGGCCGCTCCGCCTGTCGAAGCACCCGCAGCGCCGCAGACCCGGCTGCGCTTCGAGCGCGGCTTCTACAAGCCGGGGTTCGAGCGGCTTCGTGTGATCCGGCGCGAAAACACGGCCAACACCGTCGCGGGGCAAATCGCGCTGACCGTCGCGGTGACGCTGCTGACGGGCCAACTGTCCATCGGCGCACAGGGCTTCTCGAAGGACGACATGGCCGGCGTGGCGCTGGACGACCTCAAGGACGATCCGCTGGCCGTCAATCCGGCCATGAGCGACCTGAAAGATGCCTTGAACAAGGTCGCCTCCGACATCTATCGCAAGCGCGCCGAAGCCGCGTATGCAACAGCGCTGACGGACGGCTCCACGCCCGAAGAAATCGAAGAGGCGCGGCAAGTCCAGAAGGAGGCCGACACGCCTCTGCATCCGGGGCCCTGGCATCTGGTCTATGAGAACCTGACGGGCTCGGACGAGTTGTTCCGCCTGAAGTTCGGCGCCGAACTCGGCCGCGCGGGCTTCATGCGCCCGCCGTTCGCTTGCCTCTACCAGTCGGAGCCCATCGCCTGGACGCAATGGAAGGCCGACAACTGGCAGTTGCTGCGCCAGGAGCGCGCGAAGGCCGTGGCCAGTTGCACCGAGACGCTGGCGGCGACGCCCGAGAAGCGCTGGTAGATCGCCCAGCCCGCAGCCCAATCGCTCCCACCACATGTCTTCATTGAAATTGCTCTTCTCGCTGCTGGCGAGTTCGTGTCTGACGTTGGCCTGCACCAGTCAGTTGCCGGCGCCTCGAACCACAAAGCCGGCTGAAGCAAAGACGGCGGTGGTGTGCGATGCCAAGGCGGCCGACGATTGCGCGCAATGGCTCCCCGGCCCGAAGCTGCCAACGCCTGCCTTTACTTTCCATACCGCCGCGACCGACTCAATCACGACGCCGATCGTGGATGGCCGGAGCATCTACTTCGGCGTCAACCTGCGGTGGTCGATTCGAGGGCTGCGCGACGACAACCCCCTGCTCAAGTGCGATGCGACTGCGGCCCCGCCTGCGTGCGAGACGGTCAAGAGCTTCAAGCCCAGCGAGGTCCCGACCATCAGGTTCGCCCAGGGCAACGCCCTGGTCGTCGAACGGATCACCTATCTCTCCGACAGCCTGAATATCGGTACCAGCGATTTCATGCGATCGAGCGATGCGGGCAAGACCTGGCAACCCATCCCACTGCCCGGGGGCTGCGGCGCGAAGCGGAACGGGTGCGAGTTGGCCTTTGCATCCGGCACGGAATACACGGTCCTGCATGGACAGACAGCCGGCAGCGACGGCATGCCGGTGGATGACGAGGCCGTGCGCAACACCACGCTCAGCCACACAACCGACGGCGGCCGCACGTGGACGGTGGTGAGGGACCACATCCCGGGCATCCGGGACTATTCGGTCACGGCGATTGCCGATGGCAAGGCATGGTTCACGTCGAAGAGCCGAAACGGCACGACGGCCGCCTTGCTGACCGAGTCGCTGTCCGCACGCGAACAACGCGCGATCGACCTCAGCTCAAAAGATATCTGGGTCGGCGCCATCGGGTCGGATGCAAACAGCATCTATCTCCTGAACCGCCGCACGGCCTACGGGTCCATTCACAGAGTGCGTGCGGGCGAGGTCGAGAAAATCTGGGAAACCCCTGATTTCACGAGTGAGTTTTGCGCGTCGAACCGCCGGATCACGGCGGCGAGCTGGGATTCGAAGGTGATTGTTCCGGCGGCCCGCGCATTCAGGACCTTCGTGCACACGTCGGCCGATCAGGGAAAGAGCTGGCGCGTCGTCGCCGTGCCCGACGCGCTGCTGAATGCGCGCATTGCCTGCGCGGACGACGCGATCTACCTGGTGACCGACAGGCAGATTTTCTTCTTCAAGCTCTAGCCCCGACGCTCAATACAACCCGAGCTGCCGCGTGCGCAGCCGCGCCAGCCCCAGCAGCGCATCCGTGAACGGCGTGGCCACGCCCGTCAGCTCGCCGAGTTCGCGCACCACCGTCACCAGCGCATCGAGTTCCACCGAACGTCCGGCTTCCACGTCCTGCAGCATCGAAGTCTTGAACGCGCCGAGCTTCTTCGTGATCGCATGCCGGTCTTCGGGGCTCTGCGTGATCTCGATGCCGATGCGCCGGCCGATCTCCTTGGCTTCGAGCATCACGGCCGAGATGAAGCCGCGCACATGGTCGTCGCCCATGATCAGGTCGGTGGTGCAGCCCGTGAGCGCGCTGATCGGGTTCACCGTCATGTTGCCCCACAGCTTGAACCACACGTCCTTCTGGATCTGCGGCGACAGCGTGGTGTCGATGCCGGTGCTCTTGAGCAGGTCGACCAGCTTCTGCACGCGCGGCGTGGCTTCGCCCGAAGGCTCGCCCACGATCAGCCCGTTGCCGAAGTGATGCCGCACCACGCCGGGCCCGTCGAGCGAGCAGCTTGCGTGCACCACGCAGCCGATGACGTTGTGCGCCGGAATGGCCTTGGCAATCGCGCCTTCGGGGTCGACCGCCGCGAGCCGGTGTCCGGTGATCTCGCCACCGAAGCCGCCTTCGAGAAACCACCACGGCACGCCGTTCATCGCAACCAGCACGAGGGTGTCGGGCCCGATCAGCGGTCCGATGCGTTCGGCCACGCCGGCCAGCGCGGGCGCCTTCACGGCGATCACCACCAGGTCTTGCACGCCGAGCGCTTCGGGGTCGGCCACCGCGTTGACCGGCACGCGCGTGCGAATGTCGCCGCGCATCAGCGAGAGGCCGTCGCGTTGCAGCGCGTCGAGCGTGGCGCCGCGCGCCACCACATTGAGCCGCTGGCCTGCTTGCGCCAGGCCCACGCCGATCCAGCCGCCGATGGCGCCTGCGCCGTAAATACAAATCTTCATGGAAAAGCTCGCCTCAGTTTCTGTAGCTCGGGTCGATACGGTCCACCTGCCGCACCAGCGCATTGAACACGTCCTGTCCGGCGCCGTGCTCGGGGCTGAACTGCAGCGCATCGCGCGTGCAGCGGCGCGCGATGTCCTCGCTCACCGGCAGCACGGCCGCGCCCATCGAGAAGGTTGCCATCTGGATCTCGCAGGCGCGCTGCAGCGTCCAGAGAATCGCGAAGGTCTGCGGCAGTGTCTGGCCCCAGGCCAGCAGGCCGTGGTTGCGCAGGATCACCGCGTTGCGGTTGCCGATGCTCTTGAGCAGGCGCGGACCTTCGTCGGCATGGATCGTGATGCCCTCGAAGTCGTGGTACGCCACCATGTCGTGCAGCTGCGCGGTGTAGAAGTTGGTCTGCTGCAGGCCTTCTTTCAGGCAGGCCACGGCCACGCCGGCCGTGGTGTGCGTGTGCATCACGCAGTGCGCGCCGGCCAGGCCATCATGGATGGCCGCATGCACCACGAAGCCGGCCGGGTTCACCTTGTGCGTGGACCCGTCGAGCACATTGCCGTGCAGGTCGATCTTCACGAGGTTGCTGGCCGTGACCTCGCTGTAGTGCAGGCCGAAGGGGTTGATGAGGAACTGCTTCTCGCCACCCGTCACGCTGTCGGGCAGCCGCACCGTGATGTGGTTGTAGATCATCTCGACCCAGCCGAGCATCGCGAACACGCGGTAGCAGGCCGCAAGCTCTTCGCGCGCGGCGCGCTCGTCCGGATGCAGGTTGGGATGGACCAGCGAGGATGCGGCTGGCGCGGCGGTGGCGGGGTTCATTTGCGGTTCCTTTCGGGGTTGTCAGGCGTCTGCGGTGAAGCCGATCTTCTTGACGATCGGCGCCCACATCGCGGTGTCTTTCTTGAGCAGTTCGGCCAGCTCGGCGGGCGAGGACGACATGGCTTCCAGGCCGATGCCGGCGAGCCCGTCGACCACTTCCTTCGATGCGATGGCCTGCTTCATGGCGGCGTTCAGCCGTGCCACCACTTCGGGCGAGGCCTTGGCGGGCAGGAAGAAGCCGAACCATTCGCTGAAGGCCATGTCTTTCAGGCCCTGTTCGACCAGCGTCGGCACGTCGGGCGCGAAGCGGCTGCGCTTGGTGCCCGAGGTGCCGAGGATGCGCACCTTGCCGCTGGCCAGGTGCTGCGTGATGTCGCCGATGGGGCCGGACACGGCCGACACGCTGCCGCCCAGCAGGTCGAGCATGGCCGGCTGCGTGCCGCGATAAGCCACGTGCTGCAGCGTGATGTCAGCGTTCTTGGCGAGCAGCGCGCCGATGAAGTGCGGCGTGGAGCCCGCGGCCGGCGAGCCGAAGTTGGCGCCCGCCGGATTCGCCTTGGCCCAGGCCAGGAACTCGGGCACCGTCTTCACGCTGGCCGGCACGGCCGGGCCGACCGCGAAGCCGAAGTCGAACACGCAGGCCAGAGAGACCGGCGCCAGGTCGGCCACCGGGTCGTACGGCAGCTTCTTGTAGATGTGCGGGTAGATCGTGAGCATCGAGGTCGGCGTCTGCAGCATGGTCGAACCATCGGCAGGCTGGCCCTTCACGAACGAGATGGCGATCTGCCCGCCCGCGCCGGTGCGGTTCTCGACCACCACCGAGCTCGTGGCGTAGCCGGGGCTGAGCTTGGTGGCGACGCGCCGGCAGGTCACGTCGGACGTGCCGCCGGCCGAGAAGCCCGTGATGATGCGCGCGGTGTCCAGTTGCGGCGGATGGGCTTGTGCAAAGGCCTGTTGGCCGATGCTGGCAAGCAGCGCGGATGCGCTCGTGGTCTGAAGAAGCTGGCGGCGTGAAATCGGCATGGTCGGTTGTCTCCGGTTTGTTGTCGTGCTGCAGAACTTCAGGACTCGTCGCGCAGCCACGTGACCGCGCCCGAATGGGTCACGGCGCCCTGGTGGGCCGGGCGCACGGTGAGTGCATATTTTTCGAGCACGCCGCCTCGGGCGATGCCTGCGTGGATTGCGCGACCGGCCAGCCGCGCGGCGATTTCTTCGGCGCCCAGTTCGACCGAGATCGAACGTGCCTCGGCCCGCGCGTCGATGGCGATGATGTCGCCGTCGCGCAGCGCCGCGATCGGCCCGCCGTCGGCCGCTTCGGGCCCCGCATAGCCGATGCACAGGCCGCGCGTGGCGCCCGAGAAGCGTCCGTCGGTCAGCAGCGCGACCTTGTCGCCCATGCCCTGGCCGTAGAGCAGGGCGGTGATGCCCAGCATCTCGCGCATGCCGGGGCTGCCCTTGGGGCCTTCGTTGCGGATCACGATCACGTCGCCGGCTTCGTAGCGGCGGTTCTGCACGGCGGTCTGCGCTTCTTCTTCCGAGTTGAAGACACGCGCCGGGCCGCGAAACACCAGGCCCTTGAGGCCCGCCGTCTTGAGCAGCGCGCCGTCGGGGCAGAGGTTGCCCTTGAGCACCGCGAGGCCGCCGTCGCGCGTGATCGGGTTGCCGGCCTCGCGCACGACGCGGCCATCGGGCGCGAGCGCGCCAGCCAGTTCCTCGGCCATCGTGCGGCCGGTGAAGGTGAGCACATCGCCGTGCAGGAAGCCCTGCTCCAGCAGCGTGCGCAGGATGACGCCCGCACCGCCGATGTAGAACACGTCGCGCGCCAGGTACTGGCCGCCCGGGCGCAGGTCGGCGATGAGCGGCGTGCGCGCGAAGACCTCGGCCACGTCGTCCAGATGAAACTTGATGCCCGCTTCGTGCGCGATCGCCGGCAGGTGCAGCGCGGCGTTGGTCGAGCCGCCCGTGGCCGACACCACCGCACAGGCGTTTTCCAACGCCTTGCGCGTGACGATGTCGCGCGGCAGCGGGCTGTCGCCCATCACCGCCTTCATGAGGTTCTTCGCGGCGCGGCGCATCAGCGGCGCGCGTTCGCTGAACACGGCAGGCACCATGCTCGAGCCGATGGGCGCCAGGCCCAGCGCCTCGGACACCATGCCCATCGTGTTGGCCGTGAACTGCCCCGCGCACGCGCCGGCCGTGGGCAGGCAGGCGCGGCTCATGGCGTCGAGCTCGTCGTGCGTGGCGGTGCCGGCCAGCACCTTGCCGATGGTCTCGTAGGTGTCGACCACGTTCAGGTCGCGGCCGTCCGGCCCCGGCATCTGCCCCGGCAGCGCCGAGCCGCCGTGCACGAACACGCTGGGCACATTGC
The DNA here is from genome assembly GCF_051216615.1 of Variovorax raffinosi. NCBI lineage: Bacteria > Pseudomonadati > Pseudomonadota > Betaproteobacteria > Burkholderiales > Comamonadaceae > Variovorax > Variovorax raffinosi. The sequence goes on along the minus strand of NZ_JBPJZR010000002.1, from coordinate 1,086,788 downwards.
AGCGCACCATGCCCATCATCAGGCCCGGCAGGTTCTTGTCGCAGGCGCCGATGGCGAAGATGCCGTCCCACTGGTGGCCGCGCGTGGAGGCTTCCACGCTGTCGGCGATCAGCTCGCGCGAGACCAGCGAGAAGCGCATGCCCGAATGCGCCATCGTCAGCCCGTCGCTGATCGACACCACCGGGCACTCGTGCGGCGTGCCGCCACCGGCATAGATGCCGGTCTTGGCATGCTGCGCCTGCTCGCGCAGGTTGAGGTTGCACGGGCTCATCTCGCCGCCGGTGTGGAACACGCCGATGTGCGGACGCGCGATGTCCTCGTCGTCCTGCCCCAGCGCATGCAGGAAGCTGCGCGTGGTCGCGCGGATCGTGCCTTCGCGGATGGTGGCGGAGCGAAAGCGCTTGGGCGTCGGATCTGTTGGCGTGGTCATCGGTTCGGCTGGCGTTGGCTGGCTGGGTTTCGGGCGGTCAGAACATGCCGTTCTTGTTGGCGGCGGTCTCGGGAACGGGTTGCACCACATCCCAGTGCTCGACGATCTTGCCGTTCTCCAGCTTGAAGATGTCGACGATGGCGCTGCCGCGCGTGCCCGGCTCGCGCACCGCGTTCACATGCAGGATCACGTAGTCGCCATCGACAAAGCTGCGCTTGATGTCGCTGTGCGACTTCGGAAACTTCTCGCGCAGGAAGGCGACGAACTTGCGAAAGCCCTCGGGGCCGTCGGCCGCCGTGGGGTTGTGCTGCACGTAGCGGTTGCCCACGTACTGCAGGGCCGCGTCGGCGTCCTTCTGGTTCAGGCCCTTCTCGTAGAAGGCCAGCACGGTCTGGCGATTCGCTTCCTGTTGCGAGGTGGCGCCTTGCGTGGCCCCGCCCATGGGGGCGCAGGCCGCGAGGAACAGGGTGGCTGTGGCGGCGATGGCGGCCCAGGTGATGCGTTGCATGGATGAACTCCCTTGGTTGAAAAGATCAGTAGCCGTTGACAGCGTCGGTCTTCGCCGAGTTCCTGTACTTCGCCAGCAGTTGTTTGGCCGCCGCCGCGAGCACGATGGTGTCCACGCCCACCGCCACGAACAACGCGCCGGCCGCGAGCCACTTGCGCGCCTGCTCTTCGGTGGTCGACAGGATGCCCGGCGCCTTGCCGGCCTTCAGGATGCGCGCGATGGCATCGGCGATCACGGCCTGCACCTCGGGGTGGTTGGGCTGGCCCACGAAGCCCATCGAGGCCGACAGGTCGGCCGGCCCGATGAACACGCCGTCCACGCCCGGCGTGGCCGCGATGGCGTCGAGGTTCTTCATCGCCTCCACCGTCTCGGCCTGCACCAGCAGGCAGGTCTGCGCGTTGGCTTCGTGCAGGTAGTCGGGGTAGGCCTGCCAGCGCGAGGCACGCGCCAGTGCGCTGCCCATGCCGCGAATGCCTTCGGGCGGATAGCGCATGCCCTGCACCATCCGCGCCGCCTGCTCGGCCGTGTCGACCATCGGCACCAGCAGCGTCTGCGCGCCGATGTCCAGGTACTGCTTGATGAGCGTGGTGTCACCGGTCGGAACGCGCACGATCGGGTGCGAACGCTCGGCTTCGGGCTGCGCCGACCATGCGCTGGAGATGCCCTGCAACTGCGCGAGCACCGAGCGCACGTCGTTCGGCGCGTGCTCGCCGTCGACCAGCAGCCAGTCGTAGCCGGTGCCGGCCAGGATCTCGGCCGCGTAGCCGTCGGCCAGGCCGACCCAGAGGCCGATCTGGGGCTTGCCGGCCTGCAGGGCCTGCTTGAAGGTGTTGATGGGTGTTTGCATGAAGATGGCTTTCAGACGAAGCGAAAGGAGATGGCGCCCAAGGGGCCGTAGTCGGCATGGAAGGTGTCGCCGGGCACGGCGGTGGTGGGCCGCGTGAACGAGCCGCCCAGCACCACTTCGCCGGCTTCCAGGCATTCTTCCCACGGCGCGAGCTTGTTCGCAAGCCATGCCACGCCGGTGGCGGGGTGATTGAGCACGGCGGCGGCCACGCCCGACTCCTCGATCACGCCGTTCTTGTAGAGCAGCGCGCTCACCCAGCGCAGGTCGACCGCATCGGGCTTCACCGGCCGGCCGCCGAGCACGATGCCCGCATTGGCCGCGTTGTCGGCGATGGTGTCGAACACCTTGCGCGGCGCCTTGGTGTGGCGGTCGAACTGCTCGATGCGCGCGTCGATGATCTCGATGGCGGGCACCACGTAGTCGGTGGCGGCCAGCACGTCGAAGATGGTCACGTTCGGGCCCTGCAGCTTCTTGCCGAGGATGAAGGCCAGCTCGACTTCGACGCGCGGCGCGATGAAGCGCTTGAACGGAATGTCGCCGCCCTGATCGAAGAACATGTCGTCCAGCAGCGTGCCGTAGTCGGGTTCGTCGATCTGGCTGGACTGCTGCATGGCGCGCGACGTGAGGCCGATCTTGTGGCCCTTGACGATGCGGCCTTCGGCGATCTTGTTCTTCACCCACTCGCGCGAGATGGCGTAGCCATCTTCGATGGTCATCTCGGGAAAGCGCTTGGAGAAATGCTCGACCTGCACGCGCGACTTTTCGCTTTCGTGCAGTTCGGCGGCCAGTTGGGCGATGGTGGCTTTGGACAGCATGGCGACTCGCTTCTTATGACTTGTTGAACAGGGGATGCAGGTTGCTGTGCTTGCCGTCGTACACCTGCCCGGGGCTTTCGTCGATCTGCAGCGTGATGCCGATGTGGCGCTTGTCGAAGAGGGGCGCGAAATGCGCGCGCACGTCGGCCAGCAGTTCGTCGCCGGCCTTCTTCTTCACCGCCTCCGAGCGGCCTGCCGCCATGCGGATGTTGAGGTACACGAAGGCGTAGTCGGCCTTGCCGTCGGCCACCGCGTAGTGCGCGGCGGGGTAGGCCAGCACGCGCGTGCCGCCGATGGGAAACACCGGCTTGTCTGCTTCGTCGCGCTGCTGGAGCATGGTGTCGGCCAGCGTGCGGCACAGGGCCGACATGTCGGTCTCGGCTTCGATGTTGGGCGTGTACAGGATCACCAGGTGGGGCATGTCGTGGCTCCGTTGTTCTTCTTCATGCCACCGACATCACGGCGGCCGTGCAGGTCACCGCGAAGATCGGAATGGCCTTCATGTGGAAGATCTCGCCCTTGCCGCGCGCGGCCGCGGCCACGCTCAGGAAGGTGCGGATCTCGAAGCCGCCCTGGCCCGCTTCGCGGTAGGTGGCTTCGTCGTTGTAGTCGGCCTGCGAAAGCAGCGCCTCGCGGTCATTGGCGCACCAGCGGCGCATGAACTCGGCGTCCCACTCGGCATTGACCTTGCCCGAATCGGGCGTGGCCGGCCAGTGCGAGATGCCGCCCGTTCCCACCAGCGCGATGCGCTCGGGCGCCTTGTCGCAGGCGCGGCGCAATGCCTCGCCGAAGGCCCAGGCGCGGTGCAGCGGCGTGAGCGGCGGGCCCTGGCAGTTGATGTTGACGGGAATGATCTTGGTGTCGAACTTCGGCGTGAGAAAGTTCAGCGGCACCATGATGCCGTGGTCGAACTTCCACTCTTCCGCGTAGGCCACGTCCACCGTCTGCATCACTTCGCGGATCAGGCGCTGCGACAACGCGGCATCGCCCGGAATGATGTGCTTCTCGATGCCCAGCCACTTCGGGTCTTCGATCGGGCCTTCGTAACTGTCGGCCATGCCGATGGCGTAGGCCGGCATGTTGTTCATGAAGAAGTTCGCGAAATGCTCGGCCGCGATGACGATCACCGCGTCGGGCTTCGTGGCGCGCATCGCTTCGCCGAAGCGATGGAACTGCGCGTGGAATTCGTCCTTCACGGCAGGGTCGGCCAGATGGGCGCGGCCCGTGATGCCGGGGGCGTGGCTGCACACGCCTGCAAAAACCAAGCTCATACGCCTGCCACTTTCTCGTCGGTTCCGGTTGTCATTGCATAAATGCCGGCGCGCACCGGGCCGTACTTGCGCACGCCTTCGCGCATGGCTTCGAGGTAGTCGGCCCATGCAATGCCGAGCAGCGGTGCGAAGTGCATCAGCAACTGGCCGTTGCAGCCGAGCACGTAGAGCTTGCCGACGTCGCCGGTGCCGATGGCTTCGCGCTCTTCCTCATTGAGGTCGTAGCCGGCAAGCAGCGCCGTGCGCGTGTCGCCGCCTTCCGCATAGCGGCGCTGCACCTCCGCCTCGCGGTTGAGCGCGAACAAGAATTTCTGCATCGCATAGAGGCTCATCGGTCAGCCCTCGATCTGGATGTTGGCCTTGCGGATCACGTCGCCGTACTTCGCGATCTCGCTCTGGATGAACGCCGCAAAGCGCTCCGGCGTGCCCGACAGCGACGCGATGCCGCCCTTGTGGAAGGCATCGCTCACCACCGGCCCCGCGAGCGCGCGGTTCACCTCGGCGTTCATGCGCTGCACGATGGCATCGGGCGTGCCGCTGGGCGCCAGCAGGCCGTTCCATGAATTGGACTCGATGGCCACGCCCTGTTCGGCCAGTGTGGGTATGGCGGGCGCGTACTGCGAGCGCTGCGCGGTCGCCATGCCCAGCGCAACGAGCTTGCCGTTCTGCACGTGGCTGCGGAACTCGGGCCAGTTGCCGAACATCATCGTCACCTGGCCGCCGAGCAGGTCGGTCAGCGCCGGTCCTTGTCCCTTGTAAGGCACGTGCACGATGTCCAGGCCCATCTGCTGCTTGAGCATTTCGCCCGACAGGTGCGCCGAGGTGCCGTTGCCGAAGGAGGCAAAGCTCAACGTGCCCGGCTTGGCCTTGGCTGCGTTGCGCAGGTCGGCCAGCGTCTTCAGGCCGCTGTTCGGGTGCGTGGCGAGCACGTGCTCGGACATGCCCATGAGCGCGACCGGGCGCAGGTCTTTCTGCGTGTCGTAGGGCAGCTTGCGGATCAGCGTCTGGTTGGCCGTGAAGCTGTTGGCCACGCAGACGAAGGTGTAGCCGTCGGGTGCCGCCTTGGCAGCGGCATCGACGCCGATCACCGTGCCCGCGCCGGGCTTGTTGTCGATGATGACGGGCTGGCCCAGCGCCTTCGACAGTTCCACGCCGACGAGGCGTGCCACGAAGTCGGTGGTGCCGCCGGGCGTGAAGGGCACGATCACGCGGACCGGCTTGTTGGGCCATGTAGCTTGCGCGCGCGCCAGCGAGGGCAGGGCCGCAAGGGCCGCTGCACCTTGCAGTAGCGTGCGACGTTGCATGCTCACGCCACGCCCCAGTGCGGAATGTGATGCGAGCCCATCGACACCGCGATGTTCTTCGGTTCGCAGAACACTTCATAGCTCCAGGTGCCGCCTTCACGGCCCGTGCCCGAGGCCTTGGTGCCGCCGAAGGGCTGGCGCAGGTCACGCACGTTCTGGCTGTTGACGAAGCACATGCCGGCCTCGACGGCGGCAGCCACGCGGTGCGCCTTGCCGATGTTCTCGGTCCACACGTAGCTGGAGAGGCCGTACTGGATGTCGTTGGCCAGGCGGATCGCGTCGGCCTCGTCCTTGAACGGGATCAGGCAGGCGACCGGGCCGAAGATTTCGTCCTGCGCGATCTTCATGCGGTTGTCGACATCGGCGAACACGGTGGGCATGACGTAGTTGCCCTTCTTCACGCGATCGGGAAGATTGGCCGGACCTTCGAGCCCGCCGCACAGCAGCGTCGCGCCTTCCTTCGGGCCCAGCTCGATGTAGCTGCGCACCTTGGCCAGATGGGCCTGCGAGATCATCGGGCCGACGATGGTCTTCTCGTCCAGCGGGTCGCCCACGGTGATGCGTTTGGCGCGCTCCGCGAACTTCGCGGCGAAGTCGGCATAGATCGACTGCTGCACCAGGATCCGCGAGCCGGCCGTGCAGCGCTCGCCGTTGTTGCTGAAGATCATGAACACGGCCGCGTCGAGCGCGCGGTCGAGGTCGGCGTCGTCGAAGATCACGAAGGGGCTCTTGCCGCCCAGCTCCATGCTGAACTTCTTCAGGCCCGCGCTCTTCACGATGCGGTTGCCCGTGGCGGTGGAGCCGGTGAAAGAAATGGCGCGCACGTCGGGGTGGCCCACCAGCGGCTCGCCGGCTTCCTTGCCGTAGCCGTGCACCAGGTTCAGCACGCCGGGCGGAATGCCGGCTTCGAGCGCCAGTTCGCCCAGGCGCGCGGCCGTCAGCGGCGACAGCTCGCTCATCTTCAGCACGGCCGTGTTGCCGAAGGCCAGGCAGGGCGCGACCTTCCAGGTGGCCGTCATGAAGGGCACGTTCCACGGGCTGATGAGCGCGCACACGCCCACCGGGTGGAACAGCGTGTAGTTCAGGTGCGTGGGCGTGGGGTAGGTGTGGCCGTCGACGCGCGTGCACATCTCGGCGAAGTAATAGAAGTTGTCGGCCGCGCGCGGAATGAGCTGCTTGCCGGTCTGCGCGATCACCTGGCCGCAGTCGTTGGTTTCGGTCTGCGCGATCTCGGGCACGTGCGCGGCGATCAGGTCGCCGAGCTTGCGGATCAGCTTCGCGCGCTCGGGCGCGGGCATGCCGGCCCACTTGGGAAAGGCGGCCTTGGCGGCGGCCACGGCCGCGTTGACTTCGGCTTCGCCGCCCGAGGCGACTTCGGCCAGCACTTCCTGCGTGGCGGGGTTGACGGTCTCGAAGTAATCGGTGCCGGCAACCGCTTTGCCGTTGATCAGGTGATCGACTCTCATGCTTTTCCTTGGATGGTCTCGATGGTGTTCATGAGCGCGCCGATGCGCTCGATCTCGGTGACGATGACGTCGCCCGGCTTGCAATCGACCACGCCGTCGGGCGTGCCCGTGAGGATCAGGTCGCCCGGCGACAAGGTCATGAAGCGGCTGAAGTACTCGATGAGGAAGGGCGCGTCGAAGATCATGTCGCGCGTGTTGCCCTGCTGCGTGACGGTGCCGTTGACGGTGGTGCGCAGCGCGAGCGCCATGGGGTCGGGTACGTCCGCCGCATCGACGAACCACGGACCCAGCGGCGTGCAGGTGTCGCGGTTCTTCACGCGCAGGTTGGGGCGGTACCAGTTCTCCAGGTAGTCGCGGATGGCGTAGTCGTTGGCCACGGTGTAGCCGCCGATGAAGTCGTAGGCGTCGTCGCGCTTCACGTTCTTCGCGGTCTTGCCGATGACGATGGCGAGTTCGCACTCGTAGTGCATGAACTGCACATCGGCCGGGCGGTGCGTGAGCTGGCGGTGGCCGATCAACGCGCTCTGGCCCTTGACGAACACCAGCGGCTCTTCGGGCGCCTTGAATTCGAGTTCCTTGGCGTGGTCGGCGTAGTTCAGGCCGAGCGCGAGGATGGTGCGCGGGCGTGCCGTAGGCGCGAGCGGGGGCAGCCAGGTGAGCTGCTCCTGCGGCACGATGCGGCCGTCTTCCAGGCGCACGGCGGCGTCTTGCCGGCCGTTGAATTCGTGGGCGGTGCCGGTGTGTTCGCGGCCTTCGTGGATGACGCGTGCGTGCTTCATGCGGCTTCCTTCACCAGCGTGTCGACCAGTGTGTTGGTGAGGGTCTCGAAGCCCGGCGCGGAAATGTCGATGCGGTCGCCCGCGCGTGCCAGCGGCCGGCCGGCGTCGCAGCCCAGCATCAGCACGTCGCCGTGCGCGAGCGTCATGAAGTCGCCGACCTCGGCGAGCAGTTGTTGCGCCGGACGCACGAGCTGCGAGAAGTCGATCGACTGCTTCAGCGCGCCGTTGATGCGCACCTCGGCGCGAAAGTTCGCGGGGTCGGCCACGTCCTGTGCGTCGCGCAGCACCGGGCCGATGCCCAGGAAAGCATCGACGCACTTGAACTTGACCGGCGGGCGGAAGAAGCTGGCGTGCGGAATCGACAGGTCGTTCATCAGCACGAAGCCTTCGACGTCGCCCTCGGCGCCGATCACCATGCCGATGCTGGCGCCGACTTCCACCTCGGGCACGCCGGCGGGCACCGTGATGGCGCCGCCGTGCGGGCTCCAGGTGTTGGCGGTCTTCACATAGAGCACGGGCGCCTTCGGCGGTGCCTTGTAGGGCGGCTGCGTCATCTGCGGCGCGAGCGCCTCGACCTCGGCGCGGAAGTTCAGCAGGGTGCCGTACACCGTGCCGGTGGGCATGAAAGGAGCGTTGTGGCTCATGAGGGTTGTTCCAGTGCGATGAGTTCGTCGAGCAGCCCGTAGAGCTGCGTGAGCTTGGCCTTGCCCATGGACTTTTCCATCCACTCGTAGTGCGACTCGATGCTGGTCGACAGCCGCTTCACCAGCTTCATGCCGTGCGGCGTGGCCTCGACCACGGTACGGCGCTGGTCGGCCGGGTCGCGGCTGCGGGTGATGAGGTTGTCGCGCTCCATGCGCGCGAGCACGCCGGTGAGGCTGGGGCCGAGGATGAAGGCCTCGCGCGCGACGCGGCCGGTGTCGACCGCGCCGTGCTCGCCCAGCACGCGCAGAACGCGCCATTGCTGGTCGGACAGCGCGTGCTCGCGCAGGCTGGGCCGCGTGTGGGCCATCACGGCTTCGCGGGCCTGCAGCAGCAGGCGCGGCAAATTGCGGTGCGTGAAGGTGGTGCTCAAAAGCTGTGCCTCTCGAAATTAGTTAACATGTTAAATGAATCGCCCTTTCTTTCCAAGGCGCCGGCCATCAGGGTTTGTGCGGACACCTAAACTCTGCGGATGGCCAAGGACAAAACAACTTTCGTCTGCAGTGAATGCGGCGGCACCAGCCCCAAATGGCTCGGCAAATGCCCGAGCTGCGGCGCCTGGAACACATTGATCGAACAGGTGGCCGGCAGCAACGCACCGGCCAACAACCGCTTCAGCACGCAGTTTTCTCCGCTGGCGGGCGTGTCCGAACTCGCCACGCTGTCCGAGATCGAGGCCACCGACATCGCGCGCACGCCCACCGGCATCGACGAACTCGACCGCGTGCTGGGCGGCGGCATCGTCTCGGGTGGCGTCACGCTGATCGGCGGCGACCCGGGCATTGGTAAATCGACGCTGCTGCTGCAGGCGGTCGATGCGCTGCAGCACGCGGGGCAGAACGCGCTGTATGTCACCGGTGAGGAAAGCGGCTCGCAGGTGGCGCTGCGCTCGCGCCGCCTCGGGCTCGACCATTCGCAGGTGCAGGTGCTGGCCGAGATCCAGCTTGAAAAAATCATCGCAACGCTCGACGCCACGCGCCCGGCCATTGCGGTGATCGACTCGATCCAGACGGTGTATTCCGACCAGCTCACCTCCGCACCCGGTTCGGTGGCGCAGGTGCGCGAATGCGCGGCACACCTCACGCGCTTCGCCAAGACCAGCGGCACGGCCGTGGTGCTGGTGGGCCACGTCACCAAGGAAGGCGCACTGGCCGGCCCGCGCGTGCTCGAACACATGGTCGACACGGTGCTGTACTTCGAGGGTGACACGCATTCGAGCTTTCGCCTCGTGCGCGCCATCAAGAACCGCTTCGGCGCTGTGAACGAGATCGGCGTGTTCGCCATGACCGAGCGCGGCCTGAAGGGCGTGACCAACCCGAGCGCCATCTTCCTGAGCCAGCATGCCGAGCCGGTGCCCGGCAGCGTGGTGCTGGTCACGCTCGAAGGCACGCGGCCGATGCTGGTGGAAATCCAGGCGCTGGTCGACAACGGCGGGCCGAGCCCGCGCCGCCTGTCGGTGGGCCTGGACCGCGACCGCCTCGCGATGCTGCTGGCGGTGCTGCATCGCCATGCCGGCGTGGCGTGCATGGACCAGGACGTGTTCGTCAACGCGGTGGGGGGTGTGCGCATCAGCGAACCCGCGGCCGACCTGGCCGTGATGCTGGCCATTACCTCCAGCCTGCGCGGCAAGCCGCTGCCCAAGGGCTTCATCGCCTTTGGCGAAGTGGGCCTGGCCGGCGAAGTGCGCCCCGCGCCGCGCGGGCAGGAGCGTCTGCGCGAAGCCGCCAAGCTGGGCTTCAGCGTGGCCGTGGTGCCCAAGGCCAATGCGCCGCGCAAGGGCACCAAGGAAATCGAAGGCCTGACCATCCACCCCGTCGAGCGCATCGAAGAAGCGATGGACGTGGTGCGCCGCCTCGACTGATCGACAGCAGGTTCGTGCCGCCGGCCGCCCCGCGGGTTACCCTGCGGGCGGTGGCGCAGCCGTTCACACCTTCGGAGGACCTTCACCATGCAACTCATCGTTTCCGCCAGCCTGATCGCGGCGGTCGTCCTGTGGGGGCTGGTTTCGCCGGTCACGCTCGACAGCGTGTTCAGCACCGCGCTGGCCGGCATCACGCGCAACTTCGGCTGGTTCTACCTGTGGGTGGTGCTGGGGTTGGTGGTGCTGGCGTTCTTCCTGGCCTTCAGCCGCTTCGGCGATTTGAAGCTGGGCGATGAAGACGACGAGCCCGAGTTCTCGCTCGCCGCATGGTTCGCGATGCTGTTCGCGGCCGGCATGGGCATCGGGCTGGTGTTCTGGGGCGTGGCCGAGCCGATCTCGCACTACACGAACCCGCCGCCGGGCGTGATCGCGGGCACGCCCGATGCCGCCGGCGTGGCCATGCGCTACGCGTTCTTCCATTGGGGCCTGCACCCGTGGGCCATCTACGGCATCGTCGGTTTGTCGATCGCCTTCTTCAGCTTCCGCCGCAAGGCACTGCCGCTGGTGAGTTCGGCCACCGAGGCCTTGCCGTGGCGCTTCGTGCAGCGGCTGTCGCCGGCCTTCAACGTGCTGGCGGTGGTGGCCACGGCTTTCGGCGTCGCGGCCTCGCTCGGCATGGGTGCGACGCAGATCAACAGCGGCCTGCATGCGGCCTTCGGCATGGCGATCGGGCAGGGGACGCAGGCGGCGATCATCGTGGTGACGACGGTGCTGTTCATCACCTCGGCGGTCACCGGCGTCGAGCGCGGCGTGAAGTGGCTGTCGATGGGCAACCTGGTGCTGGCGGCGCTGCTGGCGCTCGTGGTGCTGGTCGTGGGGCCGACCATTGCCATCGTCGAGACCTTCACCAACACGCTGGGCTCGTACCTTGCCGAGTTCGTTCGCATGAGCCTGCGCATGAACCCGTTCCGCAACAGCTCGTGGGTCGGCGACTGGACGCTCTTCTACTGGGCCTGGTGGCTGGCATGGTCGCCGTTCGTGGGCCTGTTCATCGCGCGCGTGTCGCGCGGCCGCACGATCCGCCAGTTCATCCTGGGCACCGTGATCGCGCCCACGCTGGTGGGCTTCGCATGGTTCTCGGTGTTCGGCGGCGCGGCGCTCAACTTCCAGATCTTCCAGGGCGTGCCGCTGGTCGAGGCGGTCAAGGCCGATGTGTCGACCACCATGTTCGTGATGTTCAAGGCCATGCCCATGGGCATGCTGCTGTCGATGGTCGCAACGCTGCTGGTGTTCGTGTTCTTCGTGACCTCGGGCGATTCCGCCACGCTGGTGCTGGGCATCATGAGCACCAAGGGCAACCCGAACCCGCCGGCCCGCGTCAAGATCACCTGGGGCGTGCTGGTGGCGGCGATCGCGCTGAGCCTGCTGTTCGCGGGCGGCATCAAGGCGATACAGACGGCGACCATCGTGTTCGCCTTGCCGTTCGCGTTCGTGATCCTGCTGATGGCGCTGTCGGTCACGCTGGCCATCCGCGACGACTGGAACGCGGAGCAGAAACGCGAACGCGAGCTGCGACGCAAGATGCGGCAGCTCGTGAACGGTTAGCTTAAAAAAGCCCGGCGCACCAGTGGCGCGCCGGGCAGCCCCCCTATCTCCTCTCCTATCCCCCGATGTGCATCGTGAACGCCGGGCCGCTGTTGAGCACGCATTGGCCGCTGCCCAACGTGGCCGAGTTCATCGTGTACTGGCAACTCAGGTTGCCGCCGCGGCTGCCGGTGGCATTCGCCACGCCGGTCCCCCGCGAGCCGGCGACCCGGGTTGCCTCTCCCTGAAACTGTTCTCCACCGATCTGCGCATTGAAGTGGCCGCGGCCGTTCATGTCGCTGGTCACCGTGCCGCCGATCGTTCCGTAGCGCGCCGCTTCCGCATTGGACGGATAGAGCCGTGCGCTGAAGGTCTGCGCCACCGGCACCGGTGCCACCGCATAGCTTTGCGACGACGGCATGTTGGGTGCGGGCTGCCCCAGCGGCACCACGTAGCAACCGCTGAGTGCGGCGGCCGTGAGCGTGGCGGCAAGGGTGAGACGGACGAAGGCGGCAGAGCGCGAAGTGGTCATATGCTTTTCAGTGGCCCGGGCTGATGCCCGTGCGGCGAAATGTGCCGGCTGCGGCGCTTGCGCCCAGCGCTTTTCGCGCTGAGTACCGCCGCGCGCGCCCGGAAGTAGCCACGGCGGCTACTGCGGCATGCGTGGCCGGGCGGCAGAATCGCGCTCCCTTCTTCACAGGCCCACAGGCCCCGAATGAAATCGACTTCTCCCCCGATGGCCGCAGTCATGGTCCACGTTGCCGATGTCGAGGCGGCGCTTGGCTGGTACGCGAGCGCATTTCCCGAGGCCGAGCGGGTGTCGATCGGCACGCCGGCGTTCGAGTGCCTGTCGCTCTTCGGCGTGCTGCTGGAGATCGTGCCGGCGGACGAAAAAGTCGGCTCCGGCGCCTTCGGTTCGGTCGTGTACTGGCGGGTCGAGGACTTCGATGCCGCGCTGGCCCATCTCCAGTCGTTGGGCGCGACGCTGTACCGCGGCCCGATGCAATTGGAGGGCGAAGAGCGCATGTGCCAGGTGCGCGACCCGTGGGGAAACTGCATCGGCCTGCGGGGCCCGTGCGGCGGGCGGCGACAATGCGCGCCATGAATTTTCAGAAATTGCTGGTGCCCGTGGGCGCCATCCTCCTTCTTGGCCTGGCCTGGCGCACCGGTGGCTGGGGTGGCGTCGCACTGGCCGGCGGCGCGATCGTGATGTTCTTGCTGCTGCACTTCAACCGCGCGATGCAGGTGCTCAAGCGGGCGGCCGAACGGCCGGTGGGCTATGTCGGCAGCGCCGTGATGCTCAATGCCAAGCTCAAGCAGGGCGTGACGCTGATGCACGTCATCGCGATGACGCGCGCGCTCGGCGAGCTGCGTTCGCCGAAGGACGAGCAGCCCGAGCTGTACCGCTGGACCGACGGCGGCGGCTCGTATGTCGATGCGGTGTTCAACGGCGGCAAGCTGCAAAGCTGGGAAATGACGCGGCCCGACACGCCGCCCGAAGAAGACAACACCCCCGCGAGCTGACCGCGCATCAGCCCGCGCCCGCCTTGCGGCGCGGCTGGCGCCACGGCGGATTCGCCCTGGCGTGGTGGCGCGCCTCTTTCACGAACTCGGCGCACATGTGCGTCATCAGGTCGGCCGAACGGTAGACCAGGAACACGCCGAAGTCCGGCACCTCGTCGGTGATCGGCAGGCGCTCGAGCAGGCCGGGCTGCAGCCGCAGCGGCCCCGCGCCGTGGAACACGAAATCCGACCACATGCTGATCAGGTCGGTCTGCGTGGCCAGTTGCAGGCCCAGCAGGTTCGACGCGCTCTGCACCATGCGTTTGGGCATCTCCAGCCCGTGCAGGTGCATCGTGCTCACCAGCGGGCTGCCGGCGTCGTCGATCGGGTCGAGCACCAGCCAGTCGGCGTCGATCAATGTCCGCAGCTTGCGCACGCGCCGCAGCGGATGGCCGGCGCGCACCGACAGGTGCATTGCCACTGAAAACAGCGGCTCCCACTGGAAGCCGCCGGCGCCCGGTCCATTGCAGGTGGAGATCAGGCCCAGGTCGAGCCGGCCTTCGCGCAGGCCCTCCAGGATCTGCTGCGGCCGCAGCTCGAAGCCGCACAGCGCCACGTTCGGAAAGCGCTGGCGAAACGACGCCATCGCATCGGGCAGCGGTCCGCTCGACGCCACCGCCGTGAAGCCGATGTTCAGCTGCGCCTCGTCATGCCCACGGATGGCCTCGATGTCTTCGAGCGCATGCCGCAGCTCCTGCTCGACCAGGCTGGCGCGCTTGACCAGCGCCACGCCATAGGCCGTGAGGCTCACGCCGCGCGTGGAGCGCAGCATCAGCGTCACGCCGAGTTCGCGCTCCAGTTCGGAGATGGTCTTGGACAGCGCCGGTTGCGTGGTGTGCAGGCTGCGCGAGGCCTCGTGGATGCTGCCGTGCTGTGCCACCGCCAGCAGGACGCGCAACTGTTGCAGCTTCATCGTGGTGCCGTTCTCTCAGAAATGGGGCATCTCGGTAGTTGCCCCGATAGCCGCGCAAGGCCTCTTCTGTCGGGGATTCCATTTGGTTATCAGCATGAAAATTTGTGATTCTGCGCCGGCGCGCTTTGCCTGAATACTCCGCCGCGAAGGGCCCGACCCGCCGCCCTCGCAACCCCGTTCGTGGAGACATTAAATGAGCGAAGCCGCCTTGCCCGCAAGCCCGATCCTGGGCCCTTCTTCGGCGACTGCCGCACCTTCTTCCGATGCCTCGCACGGCAAGGGCAAGCAGAGCCAGTTCCGCCTGATTGCCGCCTGCTCGCTGGGCAATGCGCTGGAGATGTACGACTTCACCGTCTACAGCTTCTTCGCGCTGCTGATCGGCAAGCTGTTCTTTCCCTCCGACAGCCCCTACGGCTCGCTGCTGCTCGCGGTGGCCACCTTTGGCATCGGTTTCGTGATGCGGCCACTGGGCGGCGTGATCATCGGCAACTACGCCGACCGCAAGGGGCGCAAGGCCGCGATGACCTTGACCATCGGCCTCATGGTGCTCGGCACGCTGTGCATTGCGCTGGCGCCCAGCTATGCATCGGCCGGCGTGTTCGGCTCGCTGATGATCGTGGCCGGCCGGCTGCTGCAGGGCTTTTCGCTCGGCGGCGAAGTGGGCGCCGCCACCTCGATGCTGATGGAGGCCGGCGGCATCAAGGGCCGTGGCTTTCGCGTGAGCTGGCAACTGGCGAGCCAGGGCATCTCGGCGCTGCTGGGTGCGCTCACCGGTGCCGCGCTGTACGCCGCGCTGCCGCAGGCCTCGCTCGAAAGCTGGGGCTGGCGGCTGCCGTTTCTGCTCGGGCTGCTGATCGCGCCGGTGGGCCTGTACATCCGTGCCAACCTCGAAGAGACGCACACCGCCGACAACCACGAATCCAGCCCCATCGGCCGGCTGCTGCGCGCGCATGGCGGCACGGTGCTCAAGGGCATCTTTGCCACCACGGCGGGCACGGCCACCATGTACCTGGTCGTGTTCTTCATGCCGACCTACATGATCCGCGTGCTGCACATGCCGCCTTCGCTGTCGCTGCTGTCGGGTTGCGTCACCGGCATCACGCTGTTCGTCGTCTCGCTGGTGGCGGGGCGCCTGGCCGACCGGCTGCCCAACCGCAAGCCGCTGGTGATCGGCTCGCTGCTGTTCAGCGTGATCGCGGTCTACCCGGTGTTCTGGCTCATCA
This sequence comes from Variovorax raffinosi, assembly GCF_051216615.1. Taxonomy (NCBI): domain Bacteria; kingdom Pseudomonadati; phylum Pseudomonadota; class Betaproteobacteria; order Burkholderiales; family Comamonadaceae; genus Variovorax; species Variovorax raffinosi. Next base: position 1,071,522 of record NZ_JBPJZR010000002.1, on the reverse strand, counting down.
GCCACTACCCGAGCGTGCCGCTGGTGCTGGCGCTGTCGGCGCTGCTCACGGCGAGCGTGAACATCGGCACCACGCCCATGTTCCTGATGATGCTGGAGATGCTGCCGATCGGCGTGCGCGCCAGCGGCATCTCGGTGATCTACAGCATCGGCGTGACGGTCTTCGGCGGCTCCTCGCAGTTCATCGTGACCTGGCTGCTCGCCAGGACAGGCAACCCGATGTCGCCGGCCTTCTACATGATGGTCTGCGGCGTGCTGAGCCTCGTGGCGCTCGTGGCGATGCGCGAACGCAAGGCCGATTGAATTTCCTTCTTTCCTCCCGAACGAACCGAACGCTCTTCATGACCCGCGAACTCAGCCTTCACACCACCAAGCTTCTGTCCCGCCTGCTGCCGCCCGCCGACACGCAAGCCTTCATCGACATCCGCCGCCAGATCCACGCGAATCCCGAACTCGGCTTCGAGGTGAACGCCACCAGCACATTGGTCGCCAACCTGCTGCGCGAATGGGGCTACGACGTGCACACGGGCATCGGCAAGACCGGCATCGTGGCGCAGCTCAAGCTCGGCAACGGCACGCGCAGGCTGGGCATTCGCGCCGACATGGACGCGCTGCCCATCGTCGAGGCCACGGGCCTGCCCTATGCGAGCCGCAACCCCGGCCGCATGCACGCCTGCGGCCATGACGGCCACACGGCCATCCTGCTGGCCGCCGCGAAGGCGCTGGCGCGCACGCGCGACTTCGACGGCACGCTGAACCTGATCTTCCAGCCCGACGAAGAAAACCTTTGCGGCGCGCGCGCGATGATCGAGGACGGCCTGTTCGAGCGCTTCCCCTGCGATGCGGTGTACGCGCTGCACAACGCACCGGGCGTGCCGCTGGGCACGGCGCTGGTGGTGGCGGGGCCGGTCACGCTGTCGTCCGATGTGGCCGACGTCACGATCAAGGGCGTGGGCGGCCATGGCGCAATGCCGCATCGCGCGCGAGACCCCGTTGCTGCGGCCGCCGCCGTGGTGACGGCGCTGCAGACCGTGGTGGCGCGCAACGTGGCGCCCGACGACACGGCGGTGGTGTCGGTCGGCTTCATCCGTGGCGGCGCCACGCACAACGTGATTCCGCAGTCGGTCACGCTCGGCCTCAACGTGCGCGCGGCACGGCCCGAGACGCGCGTGCTGGTCGAGCAGCGCATCCGCGAGATCGTGAGCTTCACCGCGCAGGCGCATGGCGTGGAAGCCGAGATCGACTATCGCCAGCTCGTGCCGCCGGTGGTCAACACCGTGGCCGAAACGCAGTTGATGGCGCAGGTCTGCACCGAGCTGGTCGGCGAGGCGAACGTCGTCACGCAGGTGCCCAAGGGTTTTGCGGGCAGCGAAGACTTCGCCTGGATGCTCGCCGCGTTGCCGGGCTGCTACCTGATGCTCGGCAACGGGGAGGGCGAGTTCGGGGGCTGCATGGTGCACAACCCCGGGTACGACTTCAACGACCAGGTGCTGCCGCTGGGGGCCGCCTGCTGGGTCCGTTTGGCCCAGACCTACCTGGTCGCCTGAGCGACGCTGGAAGAAGGCGCGTCAGAACGGCGCGTCTTCTGCCTCGACGGCATCGGCTGTGGTCTTGGTGGTCGATGTCGACGCGGCGGCCTTCGGTGCTTCGTCCGGCAGCGCAGCCGAGAACGCCGCTTCGCCACCGAGCGCATCCAGCAGCGCCGGCACCATCTGGCCCAGCTCGCCGGTGGCAATCGCCACGTCGGCGTCGAAGTTGTCTTCCTTCTTGCCGCCTGCTGCGCCATCGCCCGTGCCTTCGAGGAACACGATCTTGCGGATCAGCATGCCCTGCGTCAGCTCGAAGGACACGCGGTCGTCCCAGGTCATGGCCAGGCGCGTGGGGCGCTTGCCGTCGGTGATGTGCTGCTTGACCTCTTCGATGTCCAGCGGGTGCTTGGCGTAGCGCACCACGGCCTTCGATTCGTCCGAAGCCTTCAGCTCGCACTCGCGGTCGATGGTGAAGCCGGCTGGTGGTTCCTGCGTGAGCAGCCATTCGGCCATGGCGGCGGCCGGTTCGATCTGCGTGTTGATGAGGCTCACGGCAAAACCGTCGAGCGACTTCACGAGGCTGGTGACCACTTCGTCGGCGCGCGCCGCATTGGCGCTGTTGATGACGAGGCGGCGCTCGGCCTGGTCGATCCACACCGCCACGCGCGCATTGCGCGTGAAGGCCATCGGAAGCAGCTCCAGGGTGATGTCTTCCTTGAGCTCCTTCTTTTCCTTCTTGCCGGGCTTGCGGCCGGTGGTGGCCTCGATCTGCGCGCAGCGCTCGTCGAGCTTGCGGCGCACCACGGAGCCGGGGAGCGTCTTGCTCTCGATCATGTACTCGACCAGCCACTGGCCGTCGATGGATTCGACCAACGGGCCGTTGGCCTCGCCGCGGGGCTCGGACCAGCCGGCGGATTTTTCCTGCGAAGGGGTGCAAGGCTCGAAGCGCTGCTTGCCGAGCCCTTCTTCCGCCTCGGTCAGTGTTTGGGACCAGGCAGGTTCGATGCGATAGACGATGACGTTCTTGAATACGGACACGGGAACCCTTTTTCCACTGGTTGGGACAACCGGGCATTGTCGGGCACCCCGTTCCGGTCGCCGCCGTAAAATCGAAAGCTTTTGCGACATCCCCCCGGTCGCACCCCACCGCTTCCAAAGGAATCAGGAAATGAGCTCGATCCCCCCCTCGCTGGACGACCGTGACGGCAAGATCTGGATGGACGGCGAACTCGTGGACTGGCGCGACGCCAAGATCCACGTGCTCAGCCACACGCTGCACTACGGCTGCGGCGCCTTCGAGGGCGTACGCGCCTACAAGACGGCGGACGGCGGCACAGCAATCTTCCGGCTGGCAGAGCACACCGAGCGCCTGTTCAACAGCGCAAAAATCCTTCGCATGAAGATCCCCTTCACGCATGAACAGCTCAACGAAGCCCAGAAACAGGTGGTTCGCGAGAACAAGCTCGAAAGCTGCTACCTGCGCCCCCTCATCTGGATCGGCTCCGAAAAGCTGGGCGTGAGCCCCAAGGGCAACAAGATCCACGCCATGGTCGCGGCCTGGTCCTGGGGCGCGTACCTGGGCGAAGAAGGCATGAAGCGCGGCATCCGCGTGAAAACGTCGAGCTACACCCGCCACCACGTCAACATCACGATGACGCAGGCCAAGACGGTGAGCAACTACACCAACTCGATCCTGGCCAACATGGAAGCGCTGGACGACGGCTATGACGAGGCACTTCTGCTCGACGCGAGCGGTTTCGTCTCCGAGGGCGCGGGCGAGAACATCTTCGTGGTCAAGGGCGGCGTGGTCTACACGCCCGACCTGTCGGCCGGCGCGCTCAACGGCATCACGCGCAACACCATCCTGCACGTGTGCAAGGACCTGGGCCTTGAGCTGGTGCAAAAGCGCATCACGCGCGACGAGGTCTACATTGCCGACGAAGCCTTCTTCACCGGCACCGCCGCTGAAGTGACGCCGATTCGCGAACTCGACCGCGTCGAAATCGGCAACCGTGGCGACGGCGGCTCGCGCGGCCCGATCACCGAGAAAATCCAGTCTGCCTTCTTCGACATCGTGAACGGCAAGAATCCCAAGTACGCCCACTGGCTCACGAAAGTCTGAACCCCATGTCTACCAATGCAGTCGTCGAACTCCTGGCCAAGGAGCTCAACCATCAGGGCGGCGTGTTCTGCCCCAATCCCAAGGCGGACATGCAGCTCTGGGACAACCACCCGAAGGTCTACCTCGATGTGGCCCGCACCGGCGAAGCCAAGTGCCCGTACTGCGGCACGGTGTACCGGCTGAAGGCCGGCGAAGCGGTTTCGGCGCGTCACTGACGTGATGACGCTGCGGGGCCTCCTGTGCCGCTTTGCGGCGGCCTACGTGGTCCTGCTTATCGTCGTTGCCGTGGTGCTGAACCTGGCGGGCGCCAGTTCGCACACGAGCGGCAACGTGGCCGCCTTGCTGGCGGCCGTGACCTGGGTGTGCATGGACTTCGCCAAGAAGAACGGCCGCTACTTCACGCCCGACGAGAAGAAGCGCGCCATTCTGGGCATGCTGGTCATCGACATGGCCATGCAGGCCGCAGTGACGGTGGCGACCGGCCCGCTCTCCGGCGAGCCTGCCCTGTCGCTCGGGGCGACAGCGCTGGTGCTGCTGTTCGTCGGCGTGCTGCACGCGGCGGTGATCTGGTTCTTCGTCGGCTTCGCCGGCAAGCAACACGCGGCGGCCGAGGCCAGGCGCAACAACAAGAACGGTTGAGTCGTCAGGGCGCGGCGCGTGCGCCCATCAGGCGATTTTTCTCAGGCCTGTTGTGCCGCAAGCGCCGGTTTTCCCGGCCACGGCCACAGGTCGCGCCACGGCGCCGGGTCTTTCGATTCCAGCGCCAGCCGCAGGTAGACCTGCGAGATCCACAGCAGCGCCAGGCCGATCTGCGCGTCGCGCAGCGCCGAGTTCACGCTCGACGCGATCAGCGCGATCAGCGTGGCCGCCAGCGCGTAGCGGCCCGCGATGTCGGGCCGTTTCCACGCCTGCCAGACCGCGCCGGCCATGATGACCAGCAGGCTCAGCAAGGCCGGCAGTCCGCCCTGCGAGCCGACCCACAGGAAGTCGTTGTGCGGCATGTTCGAGTCGGCGAACAGCGCCGGGCCGCGCTTGTGCCATTGCTCGGTCCAGCCGCCGATGCCCCAGCCGGTGAGCGGCCGGTCGGCGATCATGAGGCCGGTGTCACGGTACATGTAGTAGCGGATGACCCAGCTTCCCTTGAAGACGGCGCCGGCCTCCGCCTTCTCGAGTTCCTGCACGCCGGTCTCGACCTTTTGCTGCAGTTGCGGCAACTGGTAGAGCCCGGCACCCAGCACCACGGTGCCCAGCACCAGCGAGCCCACCAGCATCTTCAGGTGATTGCGCCACTGGTGGATGCACACGGCCGGAATCACCAGCAGCAGCGCGAGCACCGAGGTGCGCGAGGTCAGCGGCAGCGCCACCACCAGGCCCAGCCCGAGCACCAGCACGAAGGCGGGAATGGCGCGCAGCGGCTTGTGACCAGCGATCTGCGCAATGCCCCACACGGCGGCCGTGGACGCCACCACGCTGAACAGCAGTGCATTGCTGATCGACTTGTTGCCCACCTCCATGACCACCGCGCGCAGCGGTGACCAGATGGGAAAGCCGATGGCGTAATGGAGCACGATCAGCACGATGTTCAGCGCCGCGATCAGCAGGAAGCCGCGCAGCGCCCATATCGCTTCCTCGCGCGTGAGCGCCATCGCCATCAATATCGTGAGGCCGATGCGCAAGCCGTGGAACAGGTTGGAGCCGGTTTCGGGATAGTGCCGTCCGAAGGCCAGCACCAGGAGGGTCCAGGCCAGGTAGGCCATCACCGGCCACCACAGCGGGTTGGCGCGCAGCCGCGTGAAGCGTTCGCGCGTGTCGCCAGCCAGCATCAGCGTGAGCAGGAGAAGAATGGCCGACAGGTAGGTGACGCCGACCGGCATGAACACCACCAGCCCCCAGAACATGGCCGCGGGCCGAACGATGTGCGATCTCTGCATAGGGGGCGGATTTTAGGTGGGGCCTGTGGCCCCAAGCTGACTACGCCCTCGCAGCCGCGGGGTGCTCTCAGTGCCCGCGCGCAACGGGAAGGCGGATCACGAAGCTCGCGCCGCCACCCGGCCGGTCTTCGCAATGCACCGAGCCGCCGTGGCGTTCGGAGATCGACTTCACCAGCGACAGCCCCAGGCCGACGCCGCCGTTGCGCTCGCTGGCGCCGGGCAGGCGATAGAAGGGCTCGAAGATGCGTTCGCGCAGTGCGGGCGGCACGCCCGGCCCCCGGTCGTTGACGCGCACGGTGGCAAAGCCGTTGGCGCTGCCCAGCTCCACCGCGATTTCGCCGGCGCCGTAGCGGCGGGCGTTTTCGAGCAGGTTGCGGATCGCGCGGCGCAGCAGGCGCGACACGCCGGGCACGGTCAGGCCCGCGTTGTCGGTGCCTTCCGCAAGGTCGAGTTCGGCGTTCACCTGCGAACACTCTTCGGCCGCAAGACCCGTCAGGTCGACCGCCTCGATGGTGCCCAGGTCGGCTTCGCTGGCATCGAGCCGGCTGGCCAGCAGGATCTCGTCGATCAGCTGGTCCAGCTCGCCGATGTTGCGCGAGATTTCGTCGCGCGCGGCCGGGCTCGGGCGTTCGCCCATCAGCTCCAGGCCCATGCGGATGCGGGTGAGCGGCGAGCGCAGTTCGTGCGAGGCATTGGCCAGCAGTGACTTGTGCGAACGCACCAGTTGTTCGATGCGCTCGGCCGACGCGTTGAATCGTTTCGAGAGATCAGCCACTTCGTCCTGCCCTTCTTCGGTCACGCGCACCGACAGATCGCCTTCGCCCCAACGTTGCACGCCGCGCTGCAGCGATTCCAGCCGCTGCGTGATGCGCCGCACGATCGGATAGACGGCCAGCGCCACCGCCACACCCACCAGCGCGATCATCCAGCCCAGCCCGAAGGGCGTGCGCCACGGCGCGAAGTCGGACGCGCCCGTGGGCCGCACGCGCGGCGCCATCTGCAGCGTGATGACCTTGCCGTCGCTGAGCGTCACGTCGAACTCCCAGCCCTTGCCCGGCACGCGCATGGCCTGGCCGGTGCCGATCGGCTTGTCTTGCGCGTCCAGCACCGTCACTTCGCGCGGCACGTTGATCAGCCGCTCGCGCTCGGCCTGCGCGGCCTCGCGCACGACCCAGTTGGCCATCAGCGTGAGGATGACCACGCCGCCCACCACCGCGAGCCAGATGCGGACGTAGAGGTGGCGGGAGTAGAGACTGCGCAGCATCGTGCGTTCAGTCCTGCTGCTTGGCGAAGACGTAGCCCACGCCGCGCACGGTCAGGATGCGCTTCGGGTTCTTCGCATCGACCTCGATGGCGGCGCGGATGCGGCCCATGTGCACGTCGATCGAGCGGTCGAAGGCTTCCAGCTCGCGGCCGCGCACGGCTTCCATGATCTGGTCGCGCGTGAGCACGCGGCCCGCGCGCTCGGCCATCGCCACCAGCAGGTCGAACTGATAAGAGGTGAGGTCGGCCAGCGCGCCGGCCACCGACACGGTGCGCGCGTTGCGGTCGATCTCCAGCGTGCCGAAGCGCATCACCGTGGAGGCTTCGGATTCGGTGGCGGTCTCGCTGCGGCGGCGCAGCACGGCGCGAATGCGCGCCAGCAGCTCGCGCGGCTCGAAGGGCTTGGGCAGGTAGTCGTCGGCGCCGATCTCCAGGCCGATGATGCGGTCCATCGGATCGCCCTTGGCCGTGAGCATCAGCACCGACACCTTGGACAGGGGTCCGGGCAGCGCGCGGATGCGGCGGCAGACTTCCAGTCCGTCGGTGTCGGGCAGCATCAGGTCGAGGATCACGAGGTCGGGCGCGTGCTGCTGCAGTTGCTCCAGGCCGCTGGTGCCGTCGCCGGCATGGTTGAAGGCGAAGCCCGACTGCGTCAGGTATTCGCCCACCATCTGTGCCAGGCGGGCGTCGTCTTCGATCATCAGGAGTTGGGGGGTGCTCATGCGCTTCATGGTCGTCCACGGGGAGCAAGCGGGCTTGAACGCTCCGTAAAGTTGGGTAAACGCAGCACCGGGCTGTCAACCGGGCGCACTGCGAAAAACATAGCGCCCTGCCCAGTATTCATGGGCGCCATGTGCTTCTTTGACTACCAACGCGCGGGTGACGGAGCGCGCCGACCGCCCCGGCCGTCAGCCTGCGGGCCGCAGCTGCAGGCGCAGCGCGAGCGCGTCCGACAGTGGCAGCTCGATCGGTGTGCCGGCGCTGCCTTCGACCTGCGCCAGCGCCTCGAACAGGCCCAGCGCATCGGCCATCGGGTTGATGCCGACCAGCGTGCGTGCGGCAGCCGAGCGCGGTGCCGCCGGCGCGCTGGCCGCATCGGTGGCCAGCAGCGACCAGTCGAGCGATGCCACGGTGCGCTCGGTGCGCTCGTGCGCGATCACCAGCGCCACCGCGAGCAGGCCGCGGCTGTCGGTCACCGAGGTCAGCGGGCCGACGGTGGGCGTGTCGTAGCCCACCAGCAGCACCGGCTCCTGGTCGGCCGCGCACTGCACGGCCGCTTCGAGCAGGCCGGAGGCAAAGCTGTGTTCGTAGGCCGACACCGCGTTGCTGGCCGCCATGCAGCCGGTGCCGATGGTCCAGTAGCCCACGGCTGCGTTGTGCACCGAGTTGTGGAACTTGGTGGGCGACAGCATCTTCGGATCGGTCGCGAGCGTGCTGCACATGTAGTCGTTGATCGACAGGTCGCCGTGCGCCGACGTGAACACGCAGGGCACGTCGGCCGCGTTGCGGCCCGAGGCCACCATCGCGGCGGCGGCCACTTCGAGCGCCAGCGCCACGGTGTCGGGCGCGCGGCGGCGCTCGGCCGGTGCCAGCACTTGTGGCGACGGGCGCTTGGCGGGCGGATCGGTCAGCGTGCCTTCGCCCCGGAAGGCGGCGCGCGCGGCGTCCCAGCCGGGCAGCGTGGGCGTCCAGAAGGCCGGGCCTTCGATGTAGAGGGTAGGGGGTGTCACGGTCGTGCTCATGCTGCTTGGGCCTTGCCGAACACCAGCGAGCAGTTGTTGCCGCCGAAGCCGAAGGAGTTGGACAACGCATAGCGCACCTCGCCACGCGCGGGCTGCAGCTTGATCTGCGCACCGAACCCTTCGTCCAGCGTGCTCGTGTTGACGGTGCCCGGCATCAGGCCGCGCTCGATCGCCAGCAGGCTGATGACCGCTTCGACGATGCCGGCGGCGCCCAGCGTGTGGCCCATGAAGCCCTTGGTCGAACTGGCGTGCGTGCGGGCCGGGAAGCGGCGTGCCACCAGCGCGCCTTCGACCTCGTCGTTCTTCTGGCTCGCGGTGCCGTGCATGTTGATGTAGTCGATGGCCTCGGGCGCAAGGCCGGCGCGCGCCAACGCCTCGTCGAGCGCGCGTTCGGCGCCCAGGCCCTCGGGGTGCGGCGTCGACATGTGGTGCGCGTCGCTCGCTTCGCCATAACCCAGCAGGTGCATCGGCGCGGCATCGGCGCCGCTCTGCACGCGCTCGACCAGCGCAAAGCCCGCTGCTTCGCCCAGGCTGATGCCCTTGCGGCCGGCGTCGAAAGGCCGGCAAGGTTCGCTCGACACCAGTTCGAGCGAGTTGAAGCCGAACAGCACGCTGCCGCACAGCGTGTCGGCACCGCCGACCACGGCCGCGTCGGCCAGGCCCAGGCGGATCAGCCGTTCGGCCGAGGCGAACACCTTGGCGCTGGACGAGCAGGCGGTCGAGATCGTCTCGCTCGGTCCGCTGATGCCCAGCACCTGCGCCGTGAACATCGCCAGCGAATGGGGTGTGTGCACCGCGGCGCGGCGCTGGTTGATGGGGAACATGCCCTCGGCGTCGAGCTGCGTGTAGGCCAGTTCGGTCTCGCCGATGCTGGCGGTCGAGGTGCCCAGCACCAGCGCGATGCGCGAGGCGCCGTACTTTTCACGCGCGGCGGCCACCGCCTCGATGAAGCCGTCGGCATGCAGGCCCAGCCATGCGAGCCGGTTGTTGCGGCAGTCCCAGCGCATGAGCGCCTCGGGCAGATGGACGTCTTCGAGACCGTCCACGCGGCCGATCCAGGTGGGCAGCGGCGCATCGCCGAAATCGTTGGCGCGCAGGCCGCTGCGCGACTGCGCGAGCGCGTCGGCAAGCGATTCCTTGCCGACACCGACGGCGGAAGTCGCCGTGAAGGCGCTGATTTGAAGGGGGGAAATTCTGGACGGCACGATGGTTGTTGGGGCAGGCGGCAAGCGAAAGGGCGTCGGGCGGGCGCAAGACGGGCAGGCGTAATTTTCCCGCAATGAATGTCACAGCCTACCAGCAGTGTGCGCGCCGCCGCGTCGGCCGTTTTCGACAGGTGACGGGCTAGGGCCTGTTCACACTATGCAAGGGGTCGCGAAGCTCGCCACAGCCCGCCCCTCGGCGTTGCGCTCCTTGTGCGTGCGAACGCACGCACGGCGTCACGCGCCTTGATGGGCGGGCTGTGGCGAGCTTCCCTTCGGGTTGCTTCGTAAAGGGGCCGTCTGTGGCGTTGCCCGCGCTTGCAAGGCTTCAGCCTTGCTGCGCCCGGGCGCCTTGCAGCCAGCCCCTTTGCGAAGCAACGCGACCCCTTGCATAGTGTGAACAGGCCCTAGGCGAGGGCCCTATTGACGGTCGGTGGTGCCTGTGGTGGTCGTCGTCAGCCGTGAGGCCAGCGCCACCAGCACCAGCACCGGCAGGCCCAGCACCGCGGTGGCGGTGAAAAAGGTGCTGTAGCCGTAGGCATCGACGAAGGCGCCCGAGTAGCCGGCAATGAACTTCGGCAGCAGCAGCATCAGCGAGCTGAACAGCGCGTACTGGGTGGCCGAATAGCTGATGTTCGTCAGGCTCGACAGGTAGGCGATGAAGGCCGCCGACGCAATGCCGCCGGCCAGGTTGTCGGCAGAGACCACCGCGATCAGCGCCGTCAGGTCGTGCCCGCGCGAGGCCAGCCAGGCAAACAGCAGGTTGCTGCCCGCGCTGAGCACCGCGCCCAGCATCAGCACGCGCATCACGCCCAGCCGCATTGACAGCACGCCGCCGACGAAGGCGCCGGCCAGCGTCATGACCACGCCGTAGATCTTGCTGACCGTGGCCACTTCGTCCTTGGTGAAGCCCATGTCCACATAGAAGGGGTTGGCCATGATGCCCATCACCACGTCGCTGATGCGGTAGATGGCAATGAGCGAGAGGATCAGTGCCGCCTGCCACTTGTAGCGGTTGATGAAGTCTGCAAAGGGCTTGTAGAACGCGTGAATGAACCAGACGACCAGGGGGATCATTCGCGATGGAATGCGCATGCGCCATTTCTTGTGCGCGACCCAGGCGACGAGTGCCCCGTACACGAGCACGCCGGGCGACACGATGAACAGCAGCACCATCAGAACGAAGAGGTACGCGTGCAGCACCACGACGGTCGGAAAAAGCAGGACCACGGCCAGCGCCAGCATCGCCCCATAGACGGGGATTCCGGTCGCTGCGATCTGCTCTCGCGTCGCGGCGACCGCGGCCGTTTCGATCTGGCGCGCTTTCTGGGCCGGCTCGGGCGACAGCAGCACAGTGAGCACGCCGACCGCCATCGAGGCGGCCATGACCAGGTATGCAGTCTTCCAGGCACCGTTCTGATACGCGGCCGCGCCCGTGGCGGCGGCCACCGGCGCCACCTCGGCCCAGGCCGCGACCCACAGCACGCCGGCGCCGGCCCAGATCATCGCGAGCCGGTAGCCGGTCTGGTAGGCCGCCGCGAGCGCCGCCTGCTTGCGCGTTTCAGCCGATTCGATGCGAAAGGCGTCCAGCGCGATGTCTTGCGTGGCCGAGCCGAAGGCCACCAGCAGCGCGCACCAGATCAGCGGCGTGAGTCCGAGCCGCGGATCGTTCATTGCCATGCCGATCAGGCCCGCGATGACCATGCCCTGTGCAAACAGCAGCCAGCCGCGCCGCCGTCCCAGCAGCGTGGTCAGCGGCGGCAGCGGCAGCCGGTCGACCAGCGGCGCCCAGACCCACTTGAAGCCGTAGGCCAGCCCGACCCAGCTCAGGTAGCCGATGGTGGTGCGGTCGATGCCGGCCTCGCGCAGGCGAAAGCTCAGCGTGCCCAGCACCAGCAGCAGCGGCAGCCCGGCCGAGAAGCCCAGCGCCAGCATGCGCAGCGTGGCGGGCTCCAGGTAGACCTTCAGGGAATCGCGCCAGGGCGGTGAGGGGGCGGTGGGGGTTTCGACAGGCGGGGCGGACATGAGCCCCGGATTGTCCATGAGTGCACGGGGGCATCGTCCGGCCATTTGCTTTCATTTGTTCCTATGATCCGGCTCCATGTGCACACGATGCGAACGCCCCCTTTCCGCTGCCGTCTCCGCTGCCTCGCCCTGGCAGCCTCGGCGGGCCTTCCTGCTGGCTGCGGCGGGCGCGGTGCTGGCCGGGCCGGCGCTGGCGCAGGTCAATGTCGGCAGTGCCTCGGTGGCGCGGAATCTCGTGCCGGCCGACAAGATCGAGGCGGCCGGCGTGCAACAGTACGGCGAGCTGCTCGAACAGGCGCGCGCCAAGGGTGCGCTGGCGGGCGACAACAACCCGCAACTGCAGCGCCTGCGCGCCATCGCGCAGCGGCTCATTCCTTTCGCCACGCCGTGGAATTCGCGCGCGCGTGACTGGAAGTGGGAGGTCAACCTGATCGGCAGCAAGCAGATCAACGCCTTCTGCATGCCCGGCGGCAAGATCGCTTTTTTCACCGGCATCCTTGAGCAGCTCAAGCTGAGCGACGACGAGGTCGCGATGGTGATGGGCCACGAAATGGCCCATGCGTTGCGCGAACACGCCCGCGCCCGCATGGCCAAGAGCGCGGGCACGGGGGCGGCGCTGTCTATTGGCGCGCAACTGCTGGGGTTGGGGCAGGTGGGTGATCTTGCGGCCCGTGCGGGCACGCAGCTCATCACCCTCAAGTTCAGCCGTAGCGACGAGACCGAGGCGGACCTCGTGGGGCTCGAACTCGCGGCGCGCGCGGGCTATGACCCGAAGGCTTCAGTGACGCTCTGGCAGAAGATGGCTGCGGCGTCCAAGAACCAGGGCGGGTTGAGCTTCCTGTCAACGCACCCGACGGGGCCGGACCGCATCACCAAGCTGGAGGCGAATCTGCCGAAGGTCGAGAAGCTCTATCGGGACGCCAAGAAAGGCTGAGTTTTTTCGCTCTTTTTCGGGCTTGGGGTCGGGATCGGGTTCGGGTTCGGGTTCATTCAGGGCGAGTGCGAATGACACCAGGAGCTCCCCTCCGCGAATGTCCCCCGCTTCGCTCCTCCTTTATTTCGCTGCGGGGAGCACCTGGTGTCATTCGCACAGGACACGCTCTGCGTTTGCGGCGGATCAACGACTGCTCTGAGCGCTCACGTCGATACGGGGCTCTTTTTCGCGAAATAAAGGAGGAGCGAAGCGGGGGACATTCGCGAAAAAGAGCACCGTGTCGGCGTGAGTGCCGCCCTGAACAGCAGCGCTAAAAACCGCGCCGCGACCAAACCACGAGACAAATAAAAAGCAGGCTTCATCAGGCCCGGCGCCTCATCGAGCCCGCTGGCACGCCGCTTGCATCTCGACTTGTACACAAGTTTGGATGCCTAAAGATGGTGCATGAAGACAACGGATCGCCCGCCGCCGCCTGGATCGCGAAATTCGCGATGCCCCTCACCGGCGCGCAGACCAACGACGCGCTCGGTGCAGTGCTCCCGCTCGCCGGCCTGCGCTTCGCGGTCAAGGACAACATCGACGTCGCCGGCGTGCCGACCACCGTCGCCTGCCCGGCCTTCGATCGCCTGCCGACCGCCCACGCTGCCGTGGTGCAGCGCCTGCTCGACGCCGGTGCATCGCTGGTCGGCAAGACCAACCTCGACCAGTTCGCCTGCGGCCTCAACGGCACGCGCTCTCCTTATGGCGAAGTGCCGAACGCCTTCGACGCGCGCCTTGTCTCGGGCGGCTCCAGCTCGGGCTCGGCCTATGCGGTCGCGGCCGGAGAAGTCGATTTCGCACTCGGCACCGACACCGCCGGCTCCGGCCGCGTGCCCGCCGGACTCAACAACATCGTCGGCCTCAAGCCCTCGCGCGGACTGCTGAGTACCTTCGGCGTGGTGCCTGCGGCGCAGAGCGCGGATTGCGTGTCGATCTTTGCGCGCAGCGTGGCGCTGGCGGTCGATGTGCTGCTCGCCACGGCCGGACACGACGCGCGCGATCCGTACTCGCGCGACCTCGCGCTGCGCCGTCAACCGCTGCCCGCGCGGTTCCACTTCGGCGTGCCCGACACGCTGGCTTTTTTCGGCGACACCGCCGCCGAGCAGGCTTTCGCCGATGCCCAGGCGAAGCTCATCGCGCTGGGCGGCACGCCCGTCACCATTCCCTATGCGCCGCTGGCCGAAGCCGCCGCGTTGCTCTATGAGAGCGCACTCGTCGCCGAACGCTACGCCGCCGTGCGCGAGTTCTTCGACGTCCACGAGAGTGAAGTGATCGAGCCCGTGCGCAGCATCCTCGCGAGCGGCCGCAACTACACGGCCGCCGACGTGTTCGACGCACAAACGCGCCTGCGTGCCATCGCACAGCAGGTCGAGCCGATGTGGCGCGACATCGACGTGCTGCTGGTGCCCACCGCGCCCACGCACTACAGCCGCGAGCAGATGCGCGCTGATCCGGTGGCGCTCAACCGCAACCTCGGCGCGTACACCAACTTCGTCAACCTGCTCGACTACGCCGCGCTTTCGGTGCCGAGCAGCCTGCGCGCCGATGGCCTGCCCTTCGGCATCACGTTGATCGGCCCGTGCGGCAGCGACCTCGCGCTGGCCGACCTGGGCCAGCGCTACCACCACGCCACCGGCCTCGCACAGGGCGCGACCGGCAAGCCCTTGCCCGCGCCGCGCACGGTGCCCGGCCTCGTTGCTCCGGCGGTTGACATGCTGCCCATCGCGGTGGTCGGCGCACACCTCTCGGGCATGCCACTCAACGGCCAGCTCACCGAGCGCGGCGCCACATTGCTGCGCGCAACAACGACCGCGACCGCCTATCGCCTCCATGCATTGCCCGGCACCACGCCGCCGAAGCCCGGCCTGCAGCGCGTGGCCGAAGGCGGCACCGCCATCGCACTCGAAGTGTGGGCCGTGCCCCTCGCGCAGATCGGCAGCTTCCTCGCGTTGATCCCACCGCCACTCGGCCTCGGCAGCGTCGAGCTGGCCGATGGCAGCTGGGTGCACGGCTTCATCTGCGAAGGCCACGCACTCGCGGGCGCACAAGACGTGACCCATCACGGCGGCTGGCGCGCGTACATCGCGAGCCGCACCGCTTCTGCACCCCCTTCCCATTGATCCAGGAGTTCCGATGACGAGCACCCCAGAGAAATCTTCCGCATCGCGCCGCCAGTTGCTGCAGGCTGGCGCGGCCGGCCTCGCCGTGCTGGCCGCGCCCGCCATCGTGCGCGCGCAGGCCGCCCCCAAGCTGCGCATCGGCTTCTGGCCCGTGGCCGCGGGCCTGCCCTTCTTCGCGGCGGTCGATCGCGGCTACTTCAAGGAGGCGGGGCTCGATGTCGAGCCGCTCAAGTTCGCCGGTGCGCAGCAGGTCATGGAAGGCATGCTCGCGGGCCGTTGCGACGGCAGCGCCAACGGCACCGGCTCGGCCAACCTCGCGATCGGCGAGATCGCGCAGCCGGGGCTCTTCAAGATCTTCTGCACCAACCCGAGCAACGCGAAGTTCGTGCTCGACGAGTTCATCGTCGCCAAAGACAGCCCCATCAAGACCATGGCCGAGCTGGCCGGCAAGAAAGTCGCATCGGGCCCCGGCATCCAGAACGTCACGCTGTGCAAGACCATGCTCGAGCGCGCGGGCGCCAAGGGCGCGACCGTGAGCGAGCTGCCCATCGGCCAGCACGTGGCCGCGCTGGTCGCGGGCCAGGTGGATGCGTGCTACACGCTGGAGCCCACCGGCACCGTGGGCCGCATGAACGGCACCACGCGCGTCATCGAAGCAGGCGTGGTCGCGAAGTACATCCTCGGCGACCCGATGGCGCCGTGGCACGGCGGCGCGGCCAGCCTCACGACCGAGTTCATCAAGAAGAACCCGGAGGTGGCGAAGAAGTACATCGCCGCCTACGCGCGCGGCGTGGAGCTGGTGCGCACCAAGCCCGACGACGCGCGCCAGCACATGAAGGGCTACACCGCCATCGAAGGCAAGCTCACGGCCGAGGTGCCGCTCGCGTCGTACATGCTCTACAACGAGTTCAAGACCAGCGACGTTGCGTACTTCCAGAAGTTCTACGACCTGTTCACCGAGAAAGGCATCTTCGAGAAGAAGGTGCCCGTGGACGGCCTTCTCTACAAAGCTTGACCATGGCCGACGCAAGCCCGACCACGGCCGCGCCGTGGACCCCGCCGGCCAGTCTCAACGCTGCCGCGCCCAGGCAGCCGTTGCGCGACCGCCTGCTGCCCTTCATCGGCCCCGTGGTGCTGTTTATCGTGTGGGACCTGGTGGTGCGGCTCGGCTTCATCAAGCCCATCCTGCTGCCCACGCCCGCCGACACCATCGCGGCGCTGATCACGGGGCTCGCGGGCGGCCCGCTGCTCACCGACTTCGCGATGACGGTGTGGCGCACCCTGCAGTCCTTCGCTATTGCGGCGGTGGTCGGCGTGCCGCTGGGCGTGCTGCTCGGCAGCAACGAGAAGGCCTACCGCAGCGTCGAGTTTTTGATCGACTTCTTCCGCTCGACGCCATCGTCCGCGCTGATTCCGCTGTTCCTGCTGATCTTCGGCGTGAGCGACGTCAACAAGGTGGCCATCGCGGCCTTCGGCGCGCTGCTCATCGTGGTGTTCAACAGCGCCTACGGCGTCATGAACGCCCGCAAGCAGCGCGTGATGGCGGCGAAGGTCATGGGCGCTTCGCGCTGGCAGGTCTTCAAGGACGTGCTGATCTGGGAGAGCCTTCAGCCCAGCTTCGTCGGCCTGCGCTCGGCGGTGTCGATGGCGCTGGTGATCGTCATCGTGGCCGAGATGTTCATCGGCTCCGACACGGGCCTGGGCCACCGCATCATCGACGCGCAGCAGGTGCTCAACGTCAAGAGCATGTACGCCGCGATCCTTGCGGCCGGTGCGTTGGGCTACGCACTCAACATCCTCTTTCTTGTGGCCGAGCGCCGCATCGTGCATTGGAGCGGACGATGAAAGCCACGCAGGACATCGTCATCAACGGCCCGGTGTATGCCGATGTGCCCAAGCCGGTCTTCAAGCCCGGCCCGGCCGGCACGCACATCACCATCCGCGGCCTGACCAAGTACTTCGCGGGCTGGCCGCTGTACGAGAACTTCGATCTCGACATTCCCAAGCACCGCATCGTGTCGGTGTTCGGGCCCAACGGCTGCGGCAAGTCCACGCTGATCAACATGATCGCGGGGCTCGTGCCCATCGATGCGGGCGAGATCCTGTTCGACGGCAAGCAGCGCAAGGACACCAAGATCGGCTACGTGTTCCAGAACTACCGCGAGGCAATGTTCCCGTGGATGCGCACCATCGACAACATCGCCTATCCGCTGAAGCTCGAAGGGCGCAGCAAGGCCGAGGTCGACCGGCGCATGGAAGAGCTGGTGGCTTCGTTCGACGTCAAGTTCGACCTCAAGCGCTTTCCCTACGAACTCTCGGGCGGGCAGCAGCAGACCGCATCGATCATGCGTGCGCTCGCACCCAACCCCGAAGTGCTGTTTCTCGACGAGCCTTTCTCCGCGCTCGACTTCGAGATGACGCTCTTCATCCGCGAGAAGCTGCAAGAGGTGTTCATGCAGACGGGCACCACCATGCTGCTGGTGTCGCACGACCTCGAAGAGGCGGTGTACCTCGCCGACGAGGTGCTGCTGCTGACCAAGCGGCCGACCCGGGTGGCCGAGATCCTGCGCTACGGCGACGCGCGCCCGCGCACCGTCGAGACGCTGAGCACCGAGAGCTTCGTCGCCATGAAGAAGCTGAGCCTAGACATCTTCCAGCGGGAGGTGCGCCGATGACACCCGAGATCAACATTCCCGAGGTGCACGCCGAGGTGAGCGCCGTGTTTGCGCGCTATGAAGAAGCGCTCGTGGGCAACCGGCGCGAGGTGCTCGACGAGCTGTTCTGGAACAGCCCGCACACGCTGCGCTACGGCTTCTCCGAGAACCACTACGGCCACGCCGACATTCGCGCCTTTCGTGCGTCGTTGCCGGTGCAGAGCCCGCCGCGCGAACTGCTGCGCACCGTCATCACCACCTACGGCCGCGACTTCGCGACCGCCAACGTCGAGTTCCGCCGCGAAGGCAGCCGCGAGATCGGCCGTCAGAGCCAGACCTGGCTGCGCACCGCCGAAGGCTGGCGCGTGGTCGCCGCCCACGTGAGCTTGCCGGTCGGATGACGGATGCGTCGGCACATTTTTTGCACCTCCTTCAACTCCTCGAAAGAACGCCATGACAAGCCAACTCAATCGCCGTGATTCCCTCAAGTCCCTGGCCGCGCTGGGCGCCGCCGGCACGCTCGGAGGCTGGAGTGCACTGGCCAGCGCGCAGGCCAAGCCGCTCACCGTCGGCGTGATCTACGTCGGCGCGCGCGACGACTACGGCTACAACCAGGCCCACGCCATGGCCGCCGCCGAAATCAAGAAGCTGCCAGGTATCAAGGTGGTGGAAGAAGAGAACGTGCCCGAGACCGCCGCCGTGCAGAAGACCATGGCCGGCATGATCTCGCAGGACGGCGCCAAGCTGCTCTTTCCCACCTCGTTCGGCTACTTCGATCCGCACATCCTCGCGGTCGCGCCCAAGTACCCCGACGTGCGTTTCTCGCACTGCGGCGGCCTGTGGACCGAAGGCAAGCATCCGAAAAACGTCGGCAGCTTCTTCGGCTACATCGACGAGTGCCAGTTTCTCAATGGCGTGATCGCCGCGCACATGACGAAGAGCAACAAGATCGCCTTCGTCGCCGCCAAGCCGATTCCGCAGGTGCTGCGCAACATCAACGCCTTCACGCTCGGTGCGCGCTCGGTCAAGCCGAACATCACCTGCAGCGTGATCTTCACGGGCGACTGGTCGATGGCCGTGAAAGAAGCCGAAGCCACCAACAGCCTGGCCGACCAGGGTTGCGACGTGTTCACCATGCACGTCGACGGCCCCAAGGTGGTGGTCGAGACCGCCGCCAAGCGCGGCAAGATGGTCTGCGGCTACCACGCGAGCCAGGCCAAGCTCGCGCCCAACGCCTACCTCACCGGTGCCGAGTGGAACTGGGTCACCGCCTACAAGACCGCCATCGACGCCGCGCAGGCCGGCAAGCCGCACCCCAACTTCCTGCGCGGCGGCCTGAAGGAAGGCTACGTGAAGATGTCGGCCTACGGCCCGATGGTGCCGGACGCAGCGAAGAAGCAGGCCGACGAGATCAAGGCAAAGATGATCGCGGGCACCTTCGACATCTTCAAGGACGGCATCAAGGACAACAAGGGCGCCGTGGTGGTGCCGGCCGGCAAGGTGCTCAAGCAGACCGACCTGGAGCTGGAGAAGATGAACTACCTCGTCGAAGGCGTGGTCGGTCAGGTCTGATCCGCAGAGCCCCGCCATGCGCCACGCGCTCAAGGAATTCGCCCTGCCGGTGTTCGCCATCGCGGCGGCGCTGCTGCTGTTCGGCTTGCTGGTGGCCTTTGCCGGCGTCGATCCGGTAGAGGTATGGACGACGCTGTTCAAGGGCGCGTTCGGCGACTGGTTCTCGTGGCAGAACACGCTGCAGCGCGCGGCGCCCTTGATGCTCACTGCGCTGTGCGTGGCGTTGCCCGCGCGCGCCGGGTTGATCGTGATCGGTGGCGAAGGTGCGCTGGTGCTGGGCGGGCTGGCCTGCGCGGCGCTCGCGCAAGCGGTGCCGCTGCCCGGCAATGTGGTCGGCACGGTGGTGGTCTGCATCGCGGGCGCCATCGCCGGCGGGCTGTGGATCATGCTCGCGGGCTGGCTGCGGCAGTACCGAGGCATCAACGAAACCATCAGCAGCCTGCTGCTGGCCTACATCGCCATCGGCATCTTCAAGCATCTGGTCGAAGGGCCACTGCGCGATCCGGCGAGCCTCAACAAGCCATCGACCCATGCGCTGAACGACGGCATGCTGATCGGCGGCATCGGGGGTTCTGACGTGCACTGGGGCCTGGCCATCGGCGTCGTGGCGTGCCTCCTGCTCGGCTGGTGGCTGCGCGCGACGGCTTCGGGTTTTTCGGTGCGCGTGGTCGGTGGCAATCCGCGCACCGCGCAACTCGTCGGCCTGCCGGCCACGCGGTTGATCCTCACCGCCTGCGGACTCGGCGGCGCATGCGCGGGGCTCGCGGGCGCGGTCGAGGTGGCGGCGGTGCACACCAACGCCAACGCTTCGCTGATCGCGGGATACGGCTACGCGGGCATCCTCGTGTCGTTCATCGCGCGGCACAACCCCGTGGCCATCGTGCCGGTGGCGATCCTGTTCGGCGGCTTCGGTGCGGCCGGCAGCCTGCTGCAGCGGCGGCTCGGCTTGCCCGATGCGTCGGTGCTGGTGCTGCAGGGCATTGCCTTCGTGCTGATCCTGGCGAGTGAGGGGCTGCGCACGGTCAACTGGAAGTCGGTCGGCGACCGCATGCTGCCCGAGGCCAGGAGCTACACATGAAGCGCCCTTCGCCTTGTCTCCTCTCCCTCTGCGAGAGGGAGTCAGACCACCGCAGCGCGGAGGGTATTGAATGACAGCCGACCAATGGATCGCCCTGGTCGCCGGCATCGTCGGCGGCGCATTGCGCGTGGGCGCGCCCTTCCTGTTCGTGAGCCTGGGCGAGTGCCTCACCGAGAAGTCGGGCCGCATCAACCTCGGGCTCGAAGGCGTGCTGGTGCTCTCGGCCATGGCTGCCTTCGGCGGCGCATACCTCACCGATTCGGCCTGGCTCGGCGTGTTGATCGGCGCCACGGCGGGCGCGGCGCTGGCGCTGCTGCACGGCCTGCTGTGTTCGCTCGATCGCGTGAACGACGTGGCCACCGGCATCGCGCTGATGCTGCTGGGCACCGGGCTCGCCTTCTATCTCGGCAAGCCGTTGATCCAGCCGCAGGCGCCGCAGATTCCCGCGATCCCGCTGGGCTTCTGGAGCGACAACACGGTGGTGCGCTCGGCTCTGCAGCTCAACGCGCTGGTGCCTATCGGCGTGGCGCTGGCGGTGCTGCTGTGGTGGGGCTTTGCGCGCACGCGTGCCGGCCTGCTGGTGCGCATGGCGGGCGATTCGGCGCAGGCCACGCGCGCACTCGGCTACTCGGTTTCGGGCCTGCGCATCGCGGCCACCACGGCGGGCGGCTTCATCGCGGGGCTTGGCGGTGCGTCACTCACGCTGTTCTATCCGGGGAGCTGGAACGAAGGCATCTCCAGCGGGCAAGGCCTGATCGCCGTGGCACTCGTGATCTTCGCGCGTTGGAGCCCGCTGCGCTGCGTGGGCGCGGCGTTTCTCTTCGGCGGCGCGGGCGCCATCGGGCCGGCGCTGCAGTCCATCGGCGTCGGCTGGGGCTACCACCTGTTCAACACCGTGCCTTACGTGCTCACGCTGGTGATCCTGGTGTTCACCTGCAAGCCGGGCAGCGCCGCCATCGGCAGCCCCGGTGAACTTTCATCGACAAAAAACTGAGTGCCCGTGCAGGCCGAACCCAAGCCATGACCACCATCGCCAACACCACCGAACGCCATGTCGCCGCCGAGCCCTATGCCTGGCCCTACAACGGCGCACTGCGGCCCGACAACACCGCGCTGATCGTGATCGACATGCAGACCGACTTCTGCGGCAAGGGCGGGTATGTCGACGTGATGGGCTACGACCTGTCGCTGGTGCAGGCGCCCATCAAGCCCATCGCGCGCACGCTCGTGGCGCTGCGGCCACTGGGCTTTCACATCATCCACACGCGCGAAGGCCACCGGCCCGATCTTGCCGATCTGCCGGCCAACAAGCGCTGGCGCTCGCGGCAGATCGGCGCGAATGGCGTGGGCATTGGCGACGACGGGCCTTGCGGCCGCATCCTGGTGCGCGGCGAGCCGGGTTGGGAGCTGATTCCCGAACTCGCACCGCTGCCCGGCGAGGTGGTGATCGACAAGCCGGGCAAGGGCTCGTTCTATGCGACGGACCTCGAACTGATCCTGCGCACGCGCGGCATCGACAACCTGATCCTTGCCGGCATCACGACCGACGTGTGCGTGCACACCACGATGCGTGACGCCAACGACCGTGGCTTTGAGTGCCTGCTGCTGTCCGACTGCACGGCGGCCACCGACCATGGCAACCATCTGGCGGCGTTGAAGATGATCACGATGCAGGGTGGCGTGTTCGGTGCGCACACCACCTCGCAGGCGCTGCTGGCCACGCTCGCGCCCGAAACGGCCACGGCCTGACGCGCAACATGGCTGCCGCTCTTTCCGCTCAACCCATCGGCGGCCTGCCTGCCGGCACCGGTGCGCTCGCGCTCGACACCTATGAGCTGACCAAGCGCTTCGGCAGCTTCACCGCGATGGACCGCGTGACGATGCGCGTCGAGCCCGGCTCGGTGCATGCGCTGCTCGGTGAGAACGGCGCGGGCAAGAGCACGCTGGTGAAGTGCGTGGCCGGCTTCCAGCGCGCGGAAGAAGGCAGCATCCTGATCGATGGCCGCGAGCAGGACATCGCCAATCCGATCGTGGCACGCGCGCTCGGCATCGGCATGGTCTACCAGCACTTCACGCTGGCGCCCGGCATAACGGTGGCCGAGAACCTGTTGCTGGCCGGCGGCAAGACACCCGCGCTGATCGACTGGAAGAAAAAGCGCGCCGAGCTGGAAGACTTTCTTGCGACCACGCCCTTCAGCCTCGATCTCGACGCGAGGCCTTCGGAGCTGGCGGCGGGCGAGAAGCAGAAGCTCGAACTGCTCAAGCAGCTCTATCTGCAGCCGCGCCTGCTGATCCTCGACGAACCGACTTCGGTGTTGACGCCGCAGGAGGCCGACGAGGTGCTGGGCCATGTGCGCGAATTCGCGCGCAGCGGGCGGTGCACGGTGCTCATCATCACGCACAAGTTTCGCGAGGTGATGGCGTATGCCGACAGCGTGACGGTGTTGCGGCGCGGCAAGGCGGTGCATCACTGTCGCGTGGTGGGCACGAGTCCGTCGCAGCTTGCGCAGGCCATGATGGGTGGCGAGGGCACGGTGGCTTCTTCGCCGGCTTCTTCACCTGTGGCCAGAAGGCCGGTGGACGCGAGTGCGCCTGTCGCGCTGAAGGTGGAAGGGCTCAAGGCCCAGGGCGACCGGGGCACGCTGGCGTTGCACGACCTGAGCTTGTCTGTGAGGGCTGGCGAGATCCTTGGCGTGGCTGGCGTTTCCGGCAACGGCCAGCGTGAGCTGGTCGAGACGCTGGTCGGGCAGCGGCCACGGCTGGCGGGGCGCGTGACGGTGATGGGCCTGCCTTACAACGCACGGCGTGCGGAGAACCGCAGCCTCAAGGTCCGCAGCCTGCCCGAGGAGCCTTTGCGCAACGCATGTGTGGGCGATCTCAGCGTGTCGGAGAACATGGCGCTGCGCGATTTCGACAGGCCGCCGTTGTCGCGCGGCGGGGTGCTCAACTTTCCTTTCTGGCGCAGTCGGGCGCGCGAGTGGATTGCAGCGTACGGCGTCAAGACGCAAGGGGAGGGCGCGGCGATTCGCAGTTTGTCGGGCGGGAATGTGCAGCGGGCGGTGCTGGCGCGCGAGCTTGCTGGCGATATCAACGTGCTGATCGCTGCCAATCCGGTGTTTGGCCTCGACTTCGCGGCTGTGGCGGAGATTCACTCGCGCATCGTGCAAGTGCGCGAGAAGGGCGGGGCTGTGCTGCTGATCAGCGAAGACCTCGATGAACTGCTGGAGCTGGCGGATCGCATCGTCGTGATGAGCGAAGGGCGCCTGGTGTTCGAGACTTCTGCTGCGGGGGCTGAGCGGCATGTGATCGGGGGGCACATGGGGGGTGGGCATTCTGGGGCTTCTGTGGAGGCTGCTGCATGAGTGCTCCGGCGAACTTGGGGGCGCCCGGTATGCGGCGCGGTGCGGTCGCCCCCACTGCGCCGGCCGCTTCGCGGCTTCCCTGCGGTGCTCGCATTTCGCGGGGTCTCGCAGAACTCGCTGCGCTCAAACAGCTGCGAGCCCTGATCCGCGAAACGCTGCGCTCCTCGGCGGCGCAGAGGGGACGACCACCCCGCACCGCATACCGGGCTCCGGGGTGGCGTGTTTTTCTCTGTCCCGAAAGAAAGCGAGAACGGCCATGCGTATAGAAGCGGCACCCTTTTTCTACGACTTCGAGCTGAAGAGTGCCGCGCTGGTTCTTATCGACATGCAGCGGGACTTCATGGAGCCCGGTGGGTTTGGTGAGACGCTGGGCAACGACGTTTCGTTGCTCCAGGCCATCGTGCCGGCAACACAGGAAGTCTTGCGGGCGTGGAGAAATGCAGGTGGCCTTGTGGTTCACACGAGGGAGTCGCATTCTCCGGACCTGTCTGACTGCCCACCCGCCAAGCGCAACCGTGGCAACCCCGCCTTGCGCATCGGCGACGAAGGCCCGATGGGTCGCATTCTCGTGGCGGGTGAGGCTGGCAACCAGATCATCGACGCGCTCGCACCCATCGACGGGGAGATCGTCATCGATAAGCCAGGCAAGGGTGCCTTCTACGCCACCGGCCTGCACGCGCTGCTGCAGCAACGCGGCATCACCCACTTGCTGTTCGGCGGCGTCACCACCGAGGTCTGCGTACAGACCTCCATGCGCGAAGCCAACGACCGGGGCTACGACAGCCTGCTGCTCGAAGACTGCACCGAGAGCTACTTTCCGGCCTTCAAGGCGGCCACGCTCGACATGGTGCGTGCCCAGGGCGCCATCGTCGGCTGGACCGCGCCCAGCGCCGCGCTGCTCGCGGCGTTGAATCACGCGGCGTGACGCAGGCGCCAGCGACTACCATTCCCCACGTGTCTACCGTTCGACCCCGCTCCGCTTCACCAGCCCCAGCCGCCGCCACTGCTGCCGATGCGGCCGTTTTCCGCACGCGGGCCGACGAGGTCTACGCGCAGCTCAAGCGCGACGTGGCCGACTTCATCCTCGTGCCCGGCGACCGCTTCACCGAGAACGAGATCAGCGACCGGCTTGGTGTGTCGCGCACGCCTGTTCGGCAGGCGCTGTTCCGGCTGCAGCAGGAAGGCTTTGTCGAAGTGCTGTTCCGCAGCGGATGGCGGGTGCTGCCTTTCGACTTCGACCAGTTCGAGCAGTTCTACGACCTGCGCATGGTGCTGGAGACCACTGCCGTGCACCGCCTGTGCGAAACCGACCGCCACATCGACCGTGGCCTGATCGAGGCGCTGGCCGACATCTGGCTGGTGCCCGTGGCGCAGCGCAGCGCCGACACCGCCCAGGTCGCGCAATGGGACGAGGCCTTTCATTGCACGCTGGTGGCCGCTGCCGGCAACGCCGAGATGGCGCGCGTGCATGGCGACGTGACGGACCGCATCCGCATCATCCGCCGGCTCGACTTCACCAAGCAACCGCGCATCGACGCCACCTACGAAGAGCACGGGAAGATCCTGAAGGCCGTGCGCGCGAACCGGGGCGACCAGGCGGCGATGCTGCTGCGCGCGCACATCGAGACCAGCCAGGCGGAGGTGCGCAAGATCACGCTGCATCAGGTGCATCTGGCGCGGCACGCAGGCAAGGCGTTGGGTCCGCGCTGAGCCGCAGGTATTGCATCGCTCCTTCCCCTTCCGGGGGAAGGCTGGGATGGGGGCTCTCGGCCTTTGCCACGCTGCAGCCTTCGCAAAGGCCGCGTGCCCCCACCCCAACCCTCCCCCAAAGGGGGGAGGGAGAAAAACCGCAACTCAGTCAGCGGTGATATTCCCCCGCTTCACCACCCCAGCCCATCGGTCCGCATCCTTCTTGATAAGCGCCCCAAACTCAGCCGGCGTAGAACTCGCCGGCACCATCCCCTGCGACTCGAACGACTTCGCCACTTCGGGCTGTTTCAGCACCGCCGCAATCTCCTTGTTGAGCCGCGCCACCACCTCGGGCGGCGTGCCCTTGGGCGCGAGCACGCCGTACCACATGTCCACGTTGTCGGTCGTCGCACCGGCCTCGGCCAGCGTCGGCACATCGGGCAGTTGCGGCAGGCGCTTGCTGCTGCCGGTGGCAATGGCCTTGAGCTTGCCGACCTGGATGTGCTGCAGCGCCACGTGCACAGGCAGGAACATGTAGTCGATGCGCCCGCCCAGCAGGTCGGTCACCGCGCCGGCCGTGCCTTTGTATGGCACGTGCAGCATCTCGGTGCCCGTGCCCTGCATGAAGAGCGCCATCGACAGGTGATGCGGCGTGCCGACGCCCGGCGTGGCATAGGTCAGCTTGCCGGGGTTGGCCTTGGCCGCGCTCACCATCTGCGCCACCGTGGCGGCCTTCTGCACGTTCGGGTTGGTCACCAGCAGCAGCGTGCCCCAGGAGGTGAGCGAGACGGGCGTGAAGTCGTTCACCGGGTCGTAGCTCAGCGACTTGTAGAGGCTGCGGTTCATCACCAGCGTATTGACCTGCACCATCAGCGTGTAGCCGTCGGGCTTGGCGCGCGCGACCTTCTCGCTGCCGATGTTGCCGCTGGCGCCGGCCACGTTGTCCACGATCACCGGCTGGCCCAGCAGGGCCGGCAGGCGGGCCGAGAGCTGGCGTGCCACGAGGTCGATGCCGGTGCCGGGCGTGTAGGGCACCACCAGCGTGATCGGCTGGTCGGGCCACGCATGGGCGGCCATGGCGGTGGCTGAAACGAGCAGGGCGGCAAGGGTGCGGGTGAGCAGTCGCATGGTGTGGGTCTCCGTTTTCTTTTTTGTGGATGGGTGTGTGTCGGCGCTCAGAGGTACGAAGCGCGCGCCTTCAGCGCGACCGGGTCGTAGCCGGCCACGCGCTTGTAGTTGTCCGAGATGGCCTGCAGCTCGGCCGTGGTCACGACGTCTTCGATCTGCTTGAAGCGCTGGCCGCCCGAGCGCTCGAAGACTTCGCGCAGGATCGCATCGGGCGGATTGCTGCGGTTGGTCAGCACCACGTTGGTGGTGGCCTTCACGCGCACGCGGTCGTAGTCTTCCAGCGCGGGGTTGCCGACGCCCAGGTCCTTGAGCGCGCCCGCGAGAAAGCGCGCGTCGATGATGGCTTGGCCCGCGCCGTTGGAGCCGCGCGGCACCATCGGATGCGCGGCGTCGCCCAGCAGCGTGAGCCGCCCGTGCGTCCAGCGCGGCAGCGGGTCCTGGTCGACCATCGGGTATTCGAGGATGGTGTCAGAAGCGAGGATCAGCGCCGGCACGTCGAGCCAGTCGAAATGCCAGTCGGCAAACGCGGGCAGGAAGTCTTCGACGCGGCCGGCGCGGCTCCAGTCGCGCATCGCGGGCTGCGGCGCATGGATCTCGGCCACCCAGTTCACGAGCTGATGGCCTTCGGCATCGATGTCGTTGCGGATCGGGTAGATCACCATCTTGCCGACCGACAGCCAGCCCGCGCGCACCATGCTCGCGCCCGACAGGAAGGGCTTCCAGCGCGCGGTGCCGCGCCACATGTTCACGCCCGAATAGCGCGGCGCGCCTTCGTTCGGATAGAGCTGCTTGCGCAGGGCGGAGTGGATGCCGTCGCAGCCGACCGCGATCGCGCCGCGCACCGAGGGTGCGTTCGCGAAATGCACGGTCACGCCTTCGGCGTCTTGCGTCACGCCGGTGCAGCGGTGGTTGCAGACCACGCTGTCGGGGCCCAAGCGCCTGAGCGTCTCTTCATACAGCACGGTCTGCAGGTCACCGCGATGGATCGAGAACTGGGGCCAGTCGTAACCCGCATGCTCGCCCGCCGCTTCGCGAAAGATCAACTGGCCGTGCTCGGTGAAGAAGATCGATTCCTTGGTGCGAACGCCCACGGCGTCGAGCTGCGGCAGCAGGCCCAGCTCGGTCAGCTCGCGCACTGCATGCGGCAGCAGGTTCACGCCCACGCCCAACGGCTTGAGTTCGGGCACGGCCTCGTACACGCGGCAGGGAATGCCCGCCTGGTGCAGGCTCAGCGCCAGGGTCAGGCCGCCGATGCCGGCGCCCAGGATGATGACTTCGTTCATGGTCGTTCGTGGTGTTGTGTTGTGTCTCCGGCCGCATTAGGAACGCGCGCGAACCATTTGGGAAATTTAGATGTGATATGGATTTATCATGAATCCTTATGAACCTCTCGACCCGCCAGATGCGCGCCTTTTTGCATGTGGCGCGCATCGGCAACTTCACGCGCGCGGCCGAGCAGGCGCACATCACGCAGGCGGGGCTGAGCATCCTGATCCGCGAGATGGAAAAGCAGCTCGGCTGCCGGCTGTTCGACCGCACCACGCGCGTGGTGAGCCTCACGCCGGCCGGGCGGCGCCTGCTGCCGGTGGTGGAGCGGCTCATCACCGACCTGGACGACGTGGCCGCACAGCTCGGCGCCGAGGGCGACGAGGCGCGCCAGACCCTGCGCATCGCGGCCACGCCGCTGGTGTCGTCGCACCTGTTGCCGCAGGTGTTCAACACCTTCCGGCAGGCCCATCCGCAGGTGAGCCTGCGCCTGTTCGATGCCGACCTGCGCGACGTCGAAGCCATGGTGACGGCCGGTGACGCCGACATGGGCCTGGGCTTCTTCTTCAAGGCCGCGGCGGGGCTGGACCGCACGCCGGTCGGGCGCTTCCACCTGATGCGCGTGGCGCCCCTGGCGGACGACGCCGTCGAGCCACCCGCCATCGGCACCGCGCCTTGGTCGGCGCTGCGCGGCGTCGGGCTCATCGGCCTGCCGCCGGGCAACCCGATCCAGAAAGTGATCGACCAGCACCTGGCCAGCACCATCGGCACAGCCGACGCGCAGCGGCCCGCGTTCAACTTCTTCGGCACGCTGATCTCGATGGTGGAGGCCGGCTTCGGCACCGCCGTGATGCCGACCTTCGCGCTCGCGGCCTGCCGCCGCCATCGGGTGCGCACCGACGTGCTGACCAAGCCGAAGGCCGGGCTGGATTTCTACCGCATCACCAAGCGCGGCGCGCACGAGACCGAAGCCATGCAGGCCTTCGTCGCCACGCTGGTGAAGGCGCTGCCCGCGTTGTCTCGATAGCGATAGCGGGCTTCGGCCCGCCGGCGCTCAGACCATCGCGTTGTCGCCGCCCGGAATCTCGTGTGCCTTGATCTGGCGGCGCGTGAGCTTGTAGAGCGTGGAGGCCAGAAAGCCGTCCTGGTGCGCGTTCTTCGTCGCGTTCACCACGAATTCGTCTTCGGGCGCCACGGCCTGGGCGCCCATGATCCAGCGCACGCTTTCGCGGTAGTCGTACAGCACCTTGTCGTTGCTGTCGGCCAGCAGCACCGACAGCGTGGCCATGGCGGCGGCGTCGCCGTTCGTCGCATGCTCGCGCACGAAATCCAGGTAGCGGTGCCGCGCGGTGATGTCCGACAGGTCGCTGATGAACATCAGCGCGCCTTCGGTGCCGTCCTCGCGGCCCAGTTCGTGCGCCTTCAACATCGCTTCGACCGCCTGCACCTGCAGCGCCGGCCGCTGGGCCACAGGGGTGGCGTCTTCCCAGGCCATGTCGTGGCAGAGGTAGCCGAGCTTGTACGCCGCCAGGCTGTTGCCGGCGTTCATGGCCTGGTCGTAGCAGCGAAGGGCCTGCTGCCGGTCTTGCTGGCCATGCAGGCCACCGGCATGGAAGATGCCCAGCGTGAGCAGGCACGAGGTGTCGCCCGCCGCCAGCCCGAGTTCCAGCATCTCGAAGGCCTGCTTGTTGAGCGGCACGCGCCACAGCGCGCGCGCCAGGTCGTCCCAGTGCTCGGTGCCGGCGGCACGCTCGCGCGCGGCGGCCAGCCACGCGTTGCCGGTTGCCTCGTTGGGCACGAAGCCGAAGGCACCCTTGAGGCTGCAGTAGCCATGCAGCATCAGCGCGGTGTTGGACTCGTAGGCGTTGGCGCTGTTGCAGATGGCCTGGCCCAGCCAGTGGCCTTCGGGCTCCTGTTCGAGTGCGAGGTGCACCGCCATGTTCATCGCGTACTCGTCGTCGATGGGGTGGTGGCTCTCGGCTTCGCGCAGGCAGGCCAGCGCTTCGGGATGCTGGTCGAGCATGTAGTGGCTCACGGCCAGCCAGCGCAGGGTTTCCCAGCGGTGGTAGGGGTGGAGCGCCTCGTTCGCGCGCTGGCGCGTGGCAGCCATGCGCTGCTGCGCGTCGGCCGGCTCGTCGTCCTTGTCGACCGCGTGGCCCTGGTGGACGTCGCGCCAGATCTCGTGGCGCAGCCGGTCTTTCTCGACCTCGTTCAGGTGGGCGCAGGCGGGCGAGGCGATGAAGGCGCGCACGCGTTCGTGGCTGCCGCCCCAGCGCGGCTGCTGGAACCAGACGCACTGGCGCATGAAGAAGAACAGCCGCGGGTGCACGTGCAGCGTGGCATGAATCCAGTAAGACGTGCCGCTGATCATCTTCTTGCCCTGCACCGGCGAGGGCAGCGCGACGGGCGTTTCCTCGGGGCAGGCGATGCGCTCGTCGTGCGTGAGGCCGGAGCGCGCGAGCATGGCCAGCAGCTCTTCGCGCGCGGCCGGGTCGTCCAGCGAGAACTCGTGCTGCAGCGGGCTGTCGGGCCAGCGGCCGCCGCGCACCAGCTCCGTCAGCCAGTCGGGCTCGTTGAAGGCCGAGGTGCTTTGCAGCAGCAGGGCACAGGTGGTCCACATCGTGGGTGCAAGCGTCAATGCCCGCAAGGCCGCGACCGCGCAGCGCGTGGCACAGGCATGGGCGCATTCCCAGCCGAGCGCGGTGACCGAATTGGCCCAGCCCGAGCCGCGGTACTCGTACGCCCAGTGATACCAGTAGTGCGCCTCGCAGAGCCAGGCGTGGGCCGATTGCGGATTGGCGGCCTGCCAGGCGAGCAGGCGGGCCAGCCCTTGCGCACCGTCCGCCGTGCAGCCGGCCATGTCGTCGGGCAGCGCGCCGTAGTAGCGCTCTTCGTCGTCGCGGTCGTGAAAGCTGGCGGCGAGCGCGTCGTCGAGCCGCTGGTCGAGTGCGGCGTAGTCGCCGGCGCGCAGCAGGGCGTCGATGTCGCAGAGTTTCCAGCGCGCGGGGGCGGGGGGAATCACGTTCGCTGCGACGGGGGGCGTGTCTGTGGTCATGGGCGGTCGGTCGCGCGTCAGGCTGATTCGGGCCGATTCAGGCCGTCGCGACGGGGGCGGTGGTGGTGGGTTGAGGGTCGAAGATGCGGTAGCGCTTCCACGGCAGCGTGAGCCAGTTGCCCTGCGTGTTCTGCAGGTGTTCCTGCACTTCCAGCGTGGCGCGCGAAGAGGCGGGGCCGTCCTGGCTGCTGATGCGCAGCCAGTGCAGCCGCGCCCGTGCGTAGGCGTGGCCGAAGTCTTCCCAGCTCTCGAAGCTGTCCTGCGCGCGCTGCGCATTGAGGAACAGCACCAGCCAGGCCTGCGACTCGGGCACCCAGCCCAGCAGCGCGATGCAGCGCACCAGGAAGGCGGTGCGCGCGCAGTCGAAGGCCAGCGCGTCGCGCACCTTGCCCTCGGCCGCGAGCTGTTCGTAGAAGTTGGCGTGGGTGCGGCCGAGCCCGCCGACCCAGCCGACCAGCGCGGCCTGCATCTGCGTGGCGATGTCGCGCTCGGGCAGGTCGGCGGCCATGTTCATTTCGCGCAGCACCTGCTTGGCCAGCCGCTGGCGCTGCTCGGCGGGCAGATCGAGTGCCAGCGCGTCGCTGTCGCAGCGCAGGCCGTTGCGCAGCAGCAGGATGTCGCCGAGCGCCAGTGCCCAGCGGCGGCGGTTGGGTGCGATTTTTTCGGACTGGGCCCTGGCCTGCGCCATGCGCGCCGAGAGGTCGGTGTTGGCCTTTTCGATGTGGTTGATCGCCTTGTCCGCGCCGCGCGTGGCGATGCGGAAAGACGTGCGCACGATGAACCAGGCCACGCGCAGGCCGAGGTACAGCAAGCCCAGCAGCACCAGCACGAGGATGGCCTGCATCATGGCAATGCAACGCCGGCGGGTGGTGCGCACACGGCGGCGCTCAGCGAGATGCCTTCGATCTCGACCATCGACGCAGGCGCATCCTGCGGCGGCGCCTGCAGCGACGGCGGCAGCCGGTTCGCGGGCAGCATCAGGCGGGCGGCGGCCGCCACGGCCACGTCCATCTGCCGCAGCCGCGCCAGCTCGTGCGGCGCGATGCGCAGCAGCAGCCATTGCAATGCCGGCGGCGGCTGCTCGAAGTGCTCGATCAGGTGGAAGTTGCCGCTCATCACGCTGAGCAGGAAGTCGGGGCTTTGCACGTCGGTGACGAACTTCCATTGCCCCCTGGCGGCGTCGTCCGCCGTCTCGGGCTCGAACACCAGGCCCATGCCTTCGCAGTCGCTGTGGCGCTCGCCGCGCGGCGGCAGCGTGCGCAGAAACTGCAGCACGTCGTCGGCGTACTTGCGCACCGGGTGGCGGTTCTGCTTGCCCTTGATCTGGTCGACCCGCAATCCGTCGGCATGCACTTCGAGGCTGATGGTCACGTGCGGCAGGTTGCCCGCGCTGCGCAGCGTGAACAGGCGCAGCCGGCCGCTCTGCGCGGCGCTGGCGTACTGCTCGCCGTAGCCGCCGTTGAGCTTCTTGATGTTGGCGAACTGCCCCAGGCAATGCTGCATGTGGAAGGACTCGTAGGCCATTTCCTCGCGCAATGCCGCATGGCTGCCGATGAACTCGAAGATCACGCCGTTGGGCGTGCGCAGCAGCTCCTTCAGCGCCAGGCCGCTGCTGGGCACCCAGCCCTTGTTGCGCTTGGCCTGCATGCGCTGGTGCTCCTGCTCCCACATGGCCATGGCCATGAAGCAGGTGATGCGCTGCAGCTTCTGTTCGAGCCGCGTGCCGCGCCGCGAGCGCAAGAACTCGACCAGCATGCGTTCGCGGTCGACCAGCAGCAGGTGCTCGGGATCGAGGTAGTAGAAGGTCTTCGGGGCGGCTCCGGCGGATTGGGGCTCGGCCTTGGTCCTGGCCTTTTCCTTGTCGTCCTGTGCGGGCGTGGGCGCGGTGGCCGGCGCTCGCGGCTGGAGCTGCTTTGCCAGCCACTCCGGCACCGGCTTGTCGGGGCCCGCCGCGGCCAGGTAGTCGGCGGGCGACTGCACTGGCAGCACGTTGTCGAAGCTGCCGATGGCCCAGCGGAAGAAGTGGTTCAGCAGCCAGGCCGCCATGTCGGCGTCGTCGCCGCGCTCGGCGCTGCGGCGCGCGATCGCGGCCTTGACCTCGGGCGCATTCACCACGTCGCGCGGCAGGTACACCGCCGTTGAGGCGGCGGGCGCGGGTGTCGGTATGGGCATCGGCGGCGGCGCGGCTTACAGCGTGAAGTCGTACTCCACCGTGATCGGCGCGTGGTCGCTGAACTTGACGGTCTTGTAGATCGCCTCGGTGCGCGCCAGCGCGCCGACGGCCGGCGTGGCCAGGTGGTAGTCGAGCCGCCATCCCACGTTGTTGGCGTAGGCCTGGCCGCGGTTGCTCCACCAGGTGTAGGCCTCGTCGGTGGTCTCGGGCTTGAGCTTGCGGTACACGTCCACCAGGCCCGCGCCGTCGGTGCCGGCGTCCAGCAGCTTCGTCATCCAGGCGCGTTCTTCGGGCAGGAAGCCGCTGTTCTTCTGGTTGCCGCGCCAGTTCTTCAGGTCGATCTGCTGGTGCGCGATGTTGATGTCGCCGCACAGGACGAACTCGCGCTCTTTCTTGAGCGCCAAGAGGTGCGGAAAGAAGCCCTTGAGAAAGCGGAACTTGGCAGCCTGCCGCTCTTCGCCCGAACTGCCGCTCGGGAAGTAGCAACTGATGACGGAGAACTTGCGCTTGGGCGTGTCGAAGCGCAGTTCGAGGTAGCGGCCCTCGGCGTCGAACTCGGCGTCGCCCCAGCCGACCACGACCTGGCTCGGTGCGTGCTTCGTGTAGACAGCGGTGCCGGCGTAGCCTTTCTTCTCGGCGAAATGGAAGTGGCCCTTCAGGCCGGCCATCTCCTCGAAGCGGCCTTCGACGTCGCTGGCCTGGACCCGGATCTCCTGCATGCAAATACAATCCGGCGCAAGTTCGGCCACCCAGTCGGCCACGCCTTTGGTAGCGGCCGAGCGCAGGCCATTGAGATTGAGACTGGTCAGTTTGAACACAAGGAAATTCCCGATGGCTGTAGATGGTGAGAAAAGCAGCGCGGTCGCACAGGACTTCGTCCAGTTTGCGTTGGATGCCGGCGTACTTCGCTTCGGCGAATTCAAGACAAAAGCCGGTCGGATGAGTCCTTATTTCTTCAATTCGGGACTCTTCGACGACGGCGGCAAGATCGCGCGTCTGGCCGGATTCTATGCAGACCGGCTGATCGAGAGCGGCCTCGAATTCGACATGATCTTCGGCCCCGCCTACAAGGGCATCCCGCTGGGCGCCACGGTGGCCGCCGAGCTGGCCCGCCGGGGCCGCAACTACCCCTTTGCCTACAACCGCAAGGA
Source organism: Variovorax raffinosi (assembly GCF_051216615.1). Lineage (NCBI taxonomy): Bacteria > Pseudomonadati > Pseudomonadota > Betaproteobacteria > Burkholderiales > Comamonadaceae > Variovorax > Variovorax raffinosi. The sequence continues at coordinate 1,037,488 of NZ_JBPJZR010000002.1, read as the reverse complement.
AGCCAAGGCGCACGGCGAAGGCGGCAACCTGGTCGGCGCGCCGCTCAAGGGCCGCGTGCTGATCGTCGACGACGTGATGTCGGCCGGCACCGCGGTGCGCGAGTCGATCGCGGCGATCCAGGCCGCCGGTGCCACGCCGCATGCCGTGGCCATCGCGCTCGACCGGCAGGAGAAGGCCACCGAGAACGGCGTCGACGTGGCCCACAGCGCCGTGCAGTACGTGCGCAACCAGCTCGGCCTGTCGGTGATTGCCATTGCCACGCTGGACGACCTGCTGAGCTACCTCTCGGGCAATGCGGCGGCCGACCTCGGCGCGCACCGCGAACGCGTGCTGGCCTACCGCACGCGCTACGGCGCGAGCTGAGGCACGACGCCGATGCACGCACGCGATCACGGCAAGCCGGCCCGCCTGCTGGCGGTGGCATCGACAACAACATCCCTTCTGCTGCTGCTGGCCACGTTCTGCGGCGCGGTGCATGCGCAGCAGCAGAAGACGGACGGCGCCGCTGCGGCAGGCATCTTCACCTGCACCGACTCGCGCGGCCGCACGCTGACGGCCGACCGCCCGATTGCCGAATGCAACGACCGCGAGCAGCGCGAGCTGAACCCCAGCGGCTCCATCCGCCGCAAGATCGAGCCCACCTACACGGCGCGCGAACTGGCCGAGCGTGAAGACCGCGCGCGCGAAGCCGCCATTCAGGCGGCGCGTGTCACCGACGAACGCCGCCGCGAGCGCGCATTGCTGGTGCGCTACCCGAATGCCGCCACGCACGACCGCGAACGCAACGAGGCGCTGGTGCAGATCGACGCGGTGATCCAGGCGGCGAAGAAGCGCATCGCCGAGCTGGGCGAAGACCGCAAGAAGATCGACGAGGAGCTGGAGTTCTACAAGGCGGACACGAGCAAGGCGCCCGGCGCGGTGCGCCGCAAGCTCGAAGACAACACGCAGAGCGTGGCGGTGCAGAACCGCTTCATCGCCGAGCAGGATGAAGAAAAGAAGCGCGTGAATGCGCGCTTCGATGAAGAGCGCGGGCGGCTCAAGTTGCTCTGGTCGCCGCAGAACGGCGGCACACCACGCTGAACCTGCCGGGGCCTTGTTGCAAGGCCCCGGTTTCTTTCGATCAGCCCAGCTTGGCTTTCAGCAGTTCGGTGACCTGCGCCGGGTTCGCCTTGCCCCCGCTGGCCTTCATGACCTGGCCCACGAGGCCGTTGAGCGCCTTTTCCTTGCCGCCACGGTATTCCTCGACGTTCTTCGCGTTCTTGGCAATCACCTCGTCGAGGATCTTGTCGAGCGCGCCGGTGTCGGCCATCGGCTTCAGGTCCTTGGCTTCGATGATCGCGTCGACGTCGCTGCCTTCGCCGGTCCACAGCGCATCGAACACCTGACGCGCCGCGTTGTTCGGCAGCGTGCCGTCGGCGATGAGCTTCACCAGGTGGGCCAGTTGCGATGCCTTGACCGGCGCAGCCTCGATGCCGATTTCGGCGGCGTTCAGGCGGCGCGCCATCTCGCCGGTGATCCAGTTGCTTGCGAGCTTGGGCGCGGCGCCCGCGCGCACGGCTTCATCGAAGTAGCTTGCGAGCGCGGTGCTGTGCGTGAGCTGCGCCGCGTCGTATTCGGACAGGCCGTGGTCGCGCACATAGCGCTCGGCCATCGCGCGCGGCAGCTCGGGCATGGTGGCCTTCACGCGCTCGATCCAGTCGGCGGCGATCACCAGCGGCGGCAGGTCGGGATCGGGGAAGTAGCGGTAGTCGGCCGAGTCTTCCTTGGCGCGCATCGCGCGCGTCTCGCCGGTGTCGGCGTTGAACAGTACGGTGGCCTGCTCGATCTTGCGGCCGTCCTCGATCTCTTCGATCTGCCAGCGGATCTCGTAGTCGATCGCCTGCTGCATGTGCTTGAAGCTGTTCAGGTTCTTGATCTCGCGCCGCGTGCCGAGCTTGTCGCCGGGCTTGCGCACCGACACGTTGGCGTCGCAGCGGAAGCTGCCTTCCTGCATGTTGCCGTCGCAGATGCCGATCCATGTGACGATCTTGTGCAGCTCCTTCGCGTAGGCCACGGCCTCGGCGGTAGAGCGCATGTCGGGCTCGGTCACGATCTCCAGCAGCGGCGTGCCGGCGCGGTTCAGGTCGATGCCGCTCTGGCCGATGAAGTTCTCGTGCAGCGACTTGCCCGCGTCTTCTTCGAGGTGGGCACGCACGAGGCGCACGGTCTTGTGTTCTTCGCCGAGGAAGAACGAGACCGAGCCGCCCTGCACCACGGGAATCTCGAACTGACTGATCTGGTAGCCCTTGGGCAGGTCGGGGTAGAAATAATTCTTGCGTGCGAACACGCTGCGCGGCGCGATGTGCGAGCCCAGCGCCAGACCCAGCTTGATGGCGCGTTCGACCGCGCCCTTGTTCATCACGGGCAGCGTGCCGGGCAGTGCCAGGTCGACCGCGCAGGCCTGCGTGTTCGGCTCGGCACCGAAGGCGGTGGACGCGCGGCTGAAGATCTTGCTGGCGGTCGACAGTTGCGCGTGCGTCTCGAAGCCGATGATGACTTCATAGCCGCGCACCAGCGGGCCGGTCGGGCGGCCCTGTTGTTGTGCTTCGAATGTGTTCACGGTCTCGCTCATTTCAGAAGCCCTCCGGCGTGCGTGCATGCCAGTCGGTGGCCTGCTGGAAACGGTGCGCCGTGTTCAGCAGCTTCGCTTCGCCGAAGTAGTTGCCGATCAGCTGCAGGCCCACGGGCATGCCGCTGTCGAAGCCCGCGGGCACGCTCATGCCGGGCAGGCCGGCCAGCGATGCGGGCAGCGTGAAGATGTCGGCGAGGTAGTCGGCCACGGGGTCGTCGCCGTGCTCGCCGAGTTTCCATGCAGTGGTCGGAGCGGCGGGGCCGGCGATCACGTCGCATTGCTTGAAGGCCTGCTGGAAGTCGTCGGCGATCATGCGGCGCACCTTCTGCGCCTGCAGGTAGTAGGCGTCGTAGTAGCCGTGCGAGAGCACGTAGGTGCCGATCATGATGCGGCGCTTGACTTCGTCGCCGAAGCCTTCGGCGCGCGTGCGCTCGTACATCTGGGTCAGAGCGCTTCTCTCCCGCTTGTCTTTCGGATCGTAGGAGGCTTGCGTGCGATGCCCGAACTTGACGCCGTCGAAGCGGCTCAGGTTGCTCGACGCTTCTGCAGCAGCCAGGATGTAGTACACGGGAATCGACAGCTCGGTGCGCGGCAGCGTGACCTCGACGCGCTTCGCGCCGAGTTTTTCATACTGCAACAGCGCTGCATCAATCGCCGCGCGCACGCCGGGTGCCACGCCTTCGCCGAAGAACTCCTTCGGCACGCCGATGCGCAGGCCTTCGAGCGAGTCGTTCAGCGAGCGGCTGAAGTTCTCGGCGGGCTTGTCGAGCGAGGTCGAATCGCGGTCGAGGTCGGGGCCGCAGAAGGCCGACAGCAGCAGCGCGCAGTCTTCGGCCGAGCGGGCCATCGGGCCGGCCTGGTCGAGGCTCGATGCGAAGGCCACCATGCCGTAGCGCGAGGCGCGTCCGTAGGTCGGCTTGATGCCGGTCACGCCGCAGAACGACGCGGGCTGGCGGATCGATCCGCCGGTGTCGGTGCCGGTGGCTGCGGGCGCGAGGCGCGCTGCCACAGCCGCCGCGCTGGCCCCCGACGAGCCGCCCGGAATGCGTTCGCGGTTCCACGGGTTCTGCACCGGCACGGCCTTGTCGTGGCCGACGGCGGGCACGGCGATGTTCTCGTTGGCCGAGCCCATCGCGAATTCGTCGCAGCTCAGCTTGCCGAGCGTGACCGCGCCGGCTTCGGCCAGGCGGCGCACCACGGTCGCGTCAAAGGGCGAGCGGTAGCCCGCGAGCATCTTCGAGCCGGCGGTGGTGGCGAAATCGGTGGTGACGAAGATGTCCTTGTGCGCAATCGGCACACCGGCCAGCGCGGGGGCGTTGCCGGCTGCAATTTGCGCGTCGGCCGCGCGGGCCTGGGCCAGCGTGACTTCTTCATTGACGTCGACGAAGGTGCCGAGCGACTCGTGCGCCTTCATGCGGCCCAGGAAAACCTGCGAGGCCTCGACGGCCGAGACCTTGCGGTCGGCCAGCGCCTTGGCCAGCGCAACCACACTCAATTGGTGCAATTCACCGCTGCTCATCATTCGATCACCTTGGGCACGAGGAACAGGCCGGCTTCGACGGCCGGGGCGCTCTTCTGGTTGGCTTCGCGGTTGTCGGGCTCGCTCACCACGTCGTCGCGAAGACGCAGGGTGATGTCCTCGAGGGCCGCCACGGGATGGGCCAGCGGCTCGACGCCTTCGGTGTTCACCGAACGCATACGTTCGACTAAGTCGAAAAAGCCGTTGATCTGGCTGAGCATGCGCTCGCTTTCGTCAGGAGCAAGCTGCAGCCTTGCCAGCGAGGCAATGCGCGCAATATCGGAAGCAGATAGTGACATAGGGTCGGGTGGCCAAAAAAGCCGAGGTAATCGCACGCCGAAGAGGGTGCTAATACAGGAATCAGAGGGGATTCGGGTATTATCCCGCCTTTGCCGCAACCCCCGCGAACGCGCCGGCTTTTGCGTCAAAAACGATCAATTCACCCCGTCAAACGACCCAAAAACAGAGCGACGACCTGCCGATGCGCAGGCCGTGCTCCAGAGGATTTCGCACATGTTTGGAGCTTTCCGTCGGTACTTTTCCACCGACCTTGCGATCGATCTCGGCACCGCCAACACCCTGATATTTGCCCGTAACAAGGGCATCGTGCTGGACGAGCCTTCGGTAGTCGCCATTCGCCACGAAGGTGGCCCCCACGGCAAGAAGGTGATCCAGGCCGTCGGCCGCGAGGCCAAGGCCATGCTGGGCAAGGTGCCCGGCAACATCGAGGCGATCCGCCCTATGAAGGACGGCGTCATTGCAGACTTCGTGATCACCGAGCAGATGATCAAGCAGTTCATCAAGATGGTGCACCCGCGCACGCTGCTCACGCCGAGCCCGCGCATCATCATCTGCGTGCCCTGCGGCTCGACCCAGGTCGAGCGCCGCGCCATCAAGGACGCGGCCGAAGCCGCTGGCGCCACCTCCGTCTACCTCATCGAAGAGCCCATGGCCGCGGCCATCGGCGCCGGCCTGCCCGTCAGCGAAGCCTCGGGCTCGATGGTGGTGGACATCGGCGGCGGCACCACCGAAGTGGGCGTCATCTCGCTGGGCGGCATGGTCTACAAGGGCTCCGTGCGCGTGGGCGGCGACCGCTTCGACGAAGCCATCATCAACTACATCCGCCGCAACTACGGCATGCTGATCGGCGAGCCGACGGCCGAAGTCATCAAGAAGACCATCGGTTCGGCCTTCCCGGGCTCCGAGGTCAAGGAGATGGAAGTCAAGGGCCGCAACCTGTCCGAAGGTGTGCCGCGCAGCTTCACCATCAGCAGCAACGAAGTGCTGGAAGCCCTGACCGACCCGCTCAACAACATCGTCTCGGCCGTGAAGAACGCGCTGGAGCAGACGCCGCCCGAGCTGGGCGCCGACATTGCCGACCGCGGCATGATGCTGACCGGCGGCGGCGCCCTGCTGCGCGACCTCGACCGCCTGCTGGCCGAGGAAACCGGCCTGCCGGTGCTCGTGGCCGAAGACCCGCTGACCTGCGTGGTGCGCGGCTGCGGCATTGCGCTGGAGCGCATGGACCGTCTCGGCAGCATCTTCACGAGCGAGTAAACAGGCTGCTGCCCTCATCGGCCGGCCTCTGCTTGCGCGGGCCGGCTTTTTGTTATTTGATTCCGCACCACAGCCGGGTCTGAATTCATGCCTCTGGGCACGCTCGATCGCACAGCGCCACCCCTGTTCAACCAGGGGCAGTCGGCACTCAGCAAGCTGATCTTCTTCGGCGCGCTGTCGCTCTTCCTGATGGTGGCCGATGCACGCTTTCATATCGTGCAGCCGATCCGCGCCGCCCTTGGCGCGGTGCTCTACCCGGTGCAATGGGTGGCGCTCAAGCCGGTGCAGATCATGATGGGCGGCGGACGCTACCTCGAAGACCTGCAGACCGCGCAACGCAATGAAGCCGATGCCCGCAAGGCGCTGATGATGCAGGCCGAGCGCGCCAGCCAGGCCGACACGCTGGCACAGGACAACGCCCGCCTGCGCGAACTGCTCGAACTGCGCCAGACCACGCAGACGCCGGGCCGCGCGGCCGAGGTGCTGTATGACGCGGCCGACCCCTACACCCGCAAGATCGTCATCGACCAGGGCATGACGCAGGGCGTGGTGGCCGGCTCGCCGGTGATCGATGCGCGCGGCGTGCTCGGCCAGGTCACGCAGGTGCTGCCCTTCACGAGCGAAGTGACGCTGGTGATCGACCGCGACCTCGCCATTCCCGTGCAGAACACCCGCACCGGCGTGCGCAGCGTGGCCTTTGGCGACGCCTCGGCGCACGGCGGCGGCCTGGAGCTGCGCTTCATGGCGGCCAACGCCGACCTGCAGGAAGGCGACCTGCTGTCCACCAGCGGCGTCGACGGCATCTACCCGGCCGGCCTGCCGGTCGCGAAGATCGAACGCATCGAGCGCCGCGCCGACTCGGCCTTTGCCCGCATCTACTGCGTGCCGCTCGCCCATGTGACGGCCGCGCGCTACGTGCTCGTGCTCGAACCCACCGGCGCGCCGACGGCCCCGCCGCCCGCCGCGCCCGTGACCACCCAGCGCAAGCGCCCCGACGGCAAGCCCGGCGCGGGCAAGAACGAAAAGAAGGCCGGAGAACGCCGATGATCAAGCGACCCGGCCAGCAGCAGCTCCTGCTGCCCGTCAGCCCGCTCTTCATGTGGACCAGCCTCGTCGTGGCGCTGCTGGTCAACATGGTGCCGATCGGCCGCGCCGTCTGGATGCCCGACCTGCTGGCGCTGGTGATCGTGTTCTGGGGCGTGCACCAGCCGGCGCGCGTGGGCATTGGCGCGGCCTTCGTGTTCGGCCTGTGCATGGACGTGCACCAGTCGTCGATGCTGGGCCAGCATGCGCTGTCCTACACCACGCTGGGCTTCTTCGCGATCACGATCCACCGGCGCCTGCTTTGGTATCCGGTGCTGTCGCAGGCGCTGCAGGTGCTGCCGCTCTTTGCGCTGTCGCAGTTGATCGAGGTCATCACGCGGATGATCGGCGGCGGCGTGTTCCCCGGCTGGACGGTGCTGATCTCGCCGGGCATCGAAGCCGCGCTCTGGCCGCTGGCTTCGGCCCTGTTGCTGGCACCGCAACGCCGCACGCCGGAACCCGACGAGAACCGGCCCCTCTAATTCAAGCCTGCTGCCGCATTTGCCTTCGCACTTGCACGCGCCTAAGCTCCGATCGCCATGACCGAAATCCGCAACGTTGCCGCCGACCTCGCGCGCTTCAAGCGCCGCGTGATCGTGATCGGCCTGGCGGTGCTGTTCGCCTTCGGCCTGCTGTGCGCGCGGCTGGTCTACCTGCAGGTCACGCGGCATGAAGATCTGGCCGAACAGGCCGAGAGCAACCGCACGGCCATCGTGCCGGTGGTGCCCAACCGGGGCCTGATCCTCGACCGCAACGGGATCGTGCTGGCCTCGAACTACTCGGCCTACACGCTGGAGATCACGCCCTCGAAGGTGGGCGACGTCGAGGAAACCATCGACAGCCTGACGCAGGTGCTCGAAGTTTCGCCGCGCGACCGCCGCCGCTTCAAGCGCCTGCGCGAAGACTCGCGCAGCTTCGACTCCATCCCGATCCGCACCCGCCTGAGCGACGAGGAAGTGGCGCGCTTCGCGGCCCAGCGCTATCGCTTCCCGGGCGTGGAAATCAAGGCGCGCCTGTTCCGCAACTACCCGCAGGGCGAGCTGGCCTCCCACGTGCTCGGCTACATCGGCCGCATCAACCAGCGCGAGAAGACCGCGATGGAAGACTGGGACGAAGACGAGCAGGCCAACTACAAGGGCACCGACTACATCGGCAAGCTGGGCATCGAGCAGAGCTACGAGAAGACGCTGCACGGGCAAACCGGCGTCGAGCAGATGGAAACCTCGGCCGGCGGGCGTGCCGTGCGCCGCCTTGCGAGCCATCCGGCCACGCCCGGCAACACCGTGATGCTGGCGCTGGACATCAAGCTGCAGAAGCTGGTGGAAGACATGTTCGGCGAGCGGCGTGGCGCGGTGGTGGTGATCGACCCGAAGACCGGCGAAGTGCTGGCCTTCGTGAGCAAGCCCACCTTCGACCCCAACCTTTTCGTCGAAGGCATCGACACCGAAAGCTGGGCGGCGCTGACCGAATCGCTCGACAAGCCGCTGCTGAACCGCGCCCTGCGCGGCACCTATCCGCCCGGTTCCACCTACAAGCCCTTCATGGCGCTGGCGGCGTTGCAGACCGGCAAGCGCGGCCCCAGCGTGGTGGTGAACGACCCCGGTTATTTCAACTTCGGCGGCCACCGCTTCGGCAGCCCCGAAGGCTACCTGGGCGGCGTCGACATGCGCCGCGCGATCCAGTTGTCGAGCAACATCTACTTCTATTCACTGGCCAACGAGATGGGCGTGGACATGATCCACGACGCGATGAAGCCGCTGGGCTTCGGCCAGATCACCGGCATCGACCTGGGCGGCGAAGTGCGCGGCGTGCTGCCGAGCACCGAGTGGAAGCGCAACGCCTACAAGCGGCCCGAGGCCAAGAAGTGGTACGCCGGCGAAACCATCTCGCTGGGCATCGGGCAGGGCTACAACGCCTTCACGATGCTGCAACTGGCACAGGCCACGGCCATCGTGGCCGACGGGGGCATCAAGCACAAGCCGCACCTCGTGCTGGCCACGCGCGACACGGTCAGCGGGCAGGTGGTGCCGCTGCCGCAGCCGCCGGCGGAAAACCTCGGCTACACGCCGGCCGCGATTTCGGTGATCCGCGAAGGCCTGACCAGCGTGGTCACCAGCGGCACGGCGCGCGGCGTGTTCGCTGGTGCGCTCTACCAGGCTGCCGGCAAGACGGGCACGGCGCAGGCCGTGACGCAGGCGCAGAACACCAAGTACAACGCACGGGCGCTGGAAGAACACCAGCGCGATCACGCGCTCTTCATGGGCTTTGCGCCGGTGAACGATCCGAAGATCGCCGTGGCGGTGATCGTGGAAAACGCGGGCTGGGGTGCGGGTGCCGCGGCGCCCATCGCGCGCCGCGTGTTCGATTACTGGCTGGCGAACCAGTACCCGAGCGAGGCCGATCTGGCGGCCATGAAGATCGGCAAGGCGACCGCGCCGATCGGCAAGCCGCGCGTGGCTAGCGAAGTGGCGTGGCCGGTGGCTGCGAGCACGACGGCGCCCGCGCCCTGATGTCTTGCTCCCTCTCCCCTTGGGGAGAGGGTTGGGGTGAGGGTGTGCGGCGATGAAGGCCGCACGATGTTGTGAGGCCGACTGCCCTCACCCTGGCCCTCTCCCAGAGGGAGAGGGGAAAAAACCTCAGACCACCGTACCGGCAACTTCACCCAGACCGATACGCACAGCCCCCGCGCGCTCGCAGTACCCACGCATGACCAGCGTGTCCCCATCTTCCAGGAACGTCCGCTTCTCGCCATTCGGCAGCGTGATCGGCTGCTTGCCGCCCAGCGTCAGCTCCATCAGCGAGCCGGCTTCGTCGGGCTTCGGCCCCGACAGCGTGCCCGAACCGAGCAGGTCGCCCGGCTGCAGGTTGCAGCCGTTCACCGTGTGGTGCGTGATGAGCTGCGCTGCGGTCCAGTAGGCGGCCTCGGTCGTGTTGCCGCGCGTCAGGCGCGTGGGCGCTTCGCCGGCTGCGCGCATCTTCGCGGTCTGCAGCAGCACTTCGAGCGTGATGTCGAGCGCGCCGCCTTCGCGGTTCGATGCCGAGTCCAGGTACGGCAGCGGCTGCGGGTCTTCCGCGGGCCGCTCGAACTTCGCGCGGAACGGTGCCAGCGCTTCCATCGTCACGATCCAAGGCGACAGTGTGCTGGCGAAGTTCTTCGCCAGGAACGGGCCGAGCGGCTGGTATTCCCAGGCCTGCAGGTCGCGCGCCGACCAGTCGTTGAGCAGCGTCACGCCGAACAGGTGATCTTCGGCCTCGCCGATGGCGATGGGCTCGCCCAGCGCATTGCCCTGGCCGACCAGGAAGCCCAGCTCCAGTTCGTAGTCCAGGCGCTTGGAGGGACCGAAGCTCGGCGCGACGGCGTCGGGCGCCTTGGTCTGGCCTTGCGGGCGCTTGAAGGTCTGGCCGCTCGCGCCGATCGACGAGGCGCGGCCGTGATAACCGATCGGCACCCACTTGTAGTTGGGCATCAGCGGCTGGTCGGGGCGGAACAGCTTGCCGATGGTGGTCGCGTGATGGATGCCGGTGTAGAAGTCGGTGTAGTCGCCGATGCGGCAAGGCACGGTCATCTCGGCCTTGGCCTGTGCGAGCAGTGCCTTCGACCATGCGGCCTGCTTGTCGCTGCCTTCGGCAAGACCGGCGGAGATCGCGGCGCGCAGGGCCTGGCGGTCTTTCACCGAAGCGCTCATCAGCGCGTTCATGTCGTCGGTGTCGATCAGGCCCGTGGCCTTCAGGTCCAGCACCTGGTCGCCGATGGCGACGCCGACGCGAAAGCCTTCGCTGCTGCTGCCGGCGGTGCGGAAGCGGCCGAAGGGCAGGTTCTGGATCGGGAAGTCGGTGCCGGCTTCATTGGCCGAGGCGACCCAGCTGCGCAGCTTCGGGTCATGGGTGGCGTTCAGTGCGGTCATGTCTGTCTTTCTGTGAATCTGTTCAGTCGGCTGTCATGCCGGCTTTCTTGGCGACTTCGCCGAGGCGCTTGTATTCGGTGTCGGTCAGCGTGGTCAACTCCTGCGCCGTCGAGCCGCGCGGCGAGAAGCCGGCCTGCTGCAGCTTGGCCTTCACGTCGGGCATGGCCAGCGCTTCCACGAAGGCTTCGTTCAGCGCCTTCACGATCGGCGCCGGCAGCTTCGCCGGCCCGTAAACACCGAACCACGGATCGAGCGCATAGCCCTTGAGCCCGGCTTCGGCCATCGTCGGCACGTCGGGCAGCGACGGCGAGCGCGCCGGTCCGGCGACGGCGAGCGCGCGCAGCTTGCCGGCCTGGATGTGCGGCAGCGACGCCGGCAGGTTGTCGAACATCGCGCCGATGTTGTTGCCCAGCATGTCGGTGATGGCCGGGCCGCTGCCCTTGTAGGCGACGTGCACGAGGTCGGTGCCGGTCATCTGCGCGAACATCACGCCGGCCAGGTTCATCGAGGTGCCGGCGCCCGCGGTGGCGTAGGGCATGCCGGGGTTCTTCTTCGCGGCCGCGATCAGGTCGGCCACCGATTTCACCGGCGAGGCGGCCGGCACTTCGAGCACGATGGTCGAGGTGCCCAGCAGGCTGATGGCGGTGAAATCCTTGCGCGGATCGAAGGCCATCGACTTGTAGATGTGCGGGTTCAGCGCATTGGTCGAGATGGCGCCGAAGCCGATGGTGTAGCCATCGGGCGCGGCCTTGGCCACGGCGTCCATGCCGATGTTGCCGCCCGCGCCGCCGCGGTTGTCGATCAGCACCGGCTGGCCCAGCTTCTCCGACACTTTCTGGCCCACGGTGCGCGCCACCAGGTCGGTGGTGCCGCCGGGCGTGTAGGGCACGACGAAGCGGATCGGCTTGCTCGGGTAGTCGGCAGCCTGCGCGAAGAAGGGCACTGTGAGCAGGGCGACGGCCGCGGCGCGGCGGGTGATGACGAAAGCGGTTGTCTTGTTCATGCTTTGAATTGGTCTTTCAGGCCGGCCCAGCAATCGGCGTAGTCGGTATCGAGCGCGGGGCTCTTCAGGGCGAAGTCGGTGGGAATGAAGCGATAGCGGCTCTCGAACATGAAGGCCAGCGTGTTGTCCAGCTTGTGCGGCTTCAGGTCGGCATGCGTGGCCTTGTCGAAGGCTTCCTCGTCGGGGCCGTGCGGCACCATGCAGTTGTGCAGGCTCGCGCCGCCGGGCTTGAAGCCGCCCGGCTTGGCGTCGTACTCGCCCAGCACCAGGCCCATGAATTCGCTCATGAGGTTGCGGTGGAACCATGGCGGGCGGAAGGTGTTTTCCATCACCATCCAGCGCGGCGGGAAGATCACGAAGTCGCAATTGGCGGTGCCGGGCGTGTCGCTGGGCGAGGTCAGCACGGTGAAGATCGACGGATCGGGATGGTCGAAGCTGATCGAGCCGATCACCATGAAGTGCGCCGTGTCGTACTTCAGCGGCGCGAGGTTGCCGTGCCATGCGACCACGTTGAAGGGCGACTGCCTGGCGGGTGCCTTCCAGAAGCGGCCGGCGAATTTCTTGACCAGTTCGTAGGCGCCTTCTTCCGTCTCGAACGCCGCCACCGGCGCCTGGAAGTCGCGTGCGTTGGCCAGCCCGTTCGAGCCGATGGGGCCCAGCTCGGGCAGGCGGAAATGCGCGCCGTAGTTCTCGCAGACATAGCCGCGCGACAGGCCATCGGGCAGCGCGACCTTGAAGGCCATGCCGCGCGGCAGCAGCGCGATCTCGCCGGGCTTGACGTCGAGCACGCCCAGTTCGGTCGTGATGACAAGGCGGCCCTGCTGCGGCACCACCAGCATCTCGCCGTCGGCGTTGACAAAAGCGCGGCGCTCCATCGAGCGGCCGGCCAGGTACATCAGCGAGCCGATGCCGACCTGCGACTCGGCATCGCCGTTGGCCGCGATGGTGTGCATGCCATCGATGAAGTCGGCTTCGGCGGCACCGTCCAGCGGCTGCGGATGCCAGCGCAGGGGCTCGGGCGGCGGAGCAATTTCCCGGTCGGCGCCGGTGGTCCAGTGCGGTTGCGCATAAGGCTGGTAGCGGCCCGACACCACCGAAGGCTGGCGACGGTACAGCCAGGTGCGGCGGTTCTCATGGCGCGGCGCCGTGAAGGCCGTGCCCGAGATCAGCTCGGTGTACAGGTCGAACGGACCGCGCTGCGGGTTGTTGCGGCCCTGGGGCAGCGCGCCAGCCACGGCCTCGGATGCGTATTCGTTGCCGAAGCCGCTCTGGTAGCGCCGCTCGGTGGTGGGGGTGGATGGGGTCATGGTGTTCTCTTTCGAAAATCGCGATGAGATGGAAATGATGCGGCGCGTTGCGTTCAGGCGCTGCGCGCGGCGTCGAAAGCCTCACGCAGCACGGCGAGCGCGCCGACATGGTTGGCCAGCACGAGCACGAGGCGCGCATTGAAGGCGTGGCTCTCTTCGGTGGAAAGCCCCTGGTGGGCCTCGATCAGCGCTTCGTAGAAATCGTCGGGTGCGTCGAGGTTCGGCGTGGTGATCAGTGATTGCTGTTGTTGCATGGCGTTCATGCCTTTGCCAGTGCGCGGTGGGTCGCCGCACGGATGTGGTCCGCCGTGGGCTGGCGCCAGCGCGCGCACACATGCTGGTCGGGCCGCAGGAGGTAGACGGTACCCGGTTGCGCGTCGTAGCGCTGCGCCGCGAGTTCGCCGGCGGGCGTGCTGGCCCGCACCTGCACGATGTGCAGCGCAACGTCGCTGGCCTTCAGCGCCTGCAGGCTGCGCGCGGCCGCCTCGCCGGCGCCGAACACCAGGGCCGTGAACCGCGCCGCATCGCATTCGCGCAGCAGCCAGCCGGTGCTGCCGTCGGCGCGCAGCACGGGTGCGTCGGCTGCGGCGGCGCCGGGCACCATCGCGCCCGCGAAGGCCTCGGCATCGGGCGTGTTGAGCGGCGAATCGCGCAGCACCGTGGCCACAGAGAGACGCCCGCTGTTGACCAGCGTGCGCGCGAAGGCGTGGCGCCGGGTCAGCTCCAGCACCGCATCGCGAAAGAGCCGGCTCACCTCGCTCTTGGGCGTGATGAAGTCGGTGGCGCGCGTCGAGTTGCGGATGTTCTCGTCGGCCGCGAATTCGCGCTCGCTGGCGTAGCTGTCGAGCAGCGCATCGGGCGCGTCGCCCCGCACCACGGCCGCGAGTTTCCACGCGAGGTTGTCGGCGTCCTGCACGCCCGAGTTGGCGCCGCGCGCGCCGAAGGGCGACACGCCGTGCGCCGAGTCGCCCGCGAACAGCACGCGGCCATGGCGGAAGTGCGCCATGCGCTGGCAGGCGAAGGTGTAGACGCTGGCCCAGCCGATCTGGAACTGCACGCCCTCGAAGCCGATGCTGTCGAGCAGGGCGCGCACGCGCGGCGTGATGTTCTCGGGCTTGCGCTCTTCCACCGGGTCGGCGTCCCAGCCGAGCTGGAAGTCGACGCGCCACATGCCGTCGGCCTGCTTGTGCAGCAGCACGCTCTGGCCGGGGTGGAACGAGGGGTCGAACCAGAAGCGGCGCTCGGTGGGGAGCTGCGCGTCCATCGTGATGTCGGCGATCAGGAAGCGGTCGCGGAAGGTGCGGCCCTTGGCCTCCTGGCCCAGCAACTGGCGCAGGTTGGAGCGCGAGCCGTCGCAGGCGGCGACGTAGCCGGCCTGCAGCTGATAGTTGCCTTCGGGCGTTTCCACCGTCAGCACCGCGCCGTCGTCGCGCTGCTCGATGCCCGTGACCTTGCTGTTCCAGCGCAGGTCGATCAGCGGCAGCTCGGCCACGCGCTCGACGAGGTAGCCCTCGACGTAGTACTGCTGCAGGTTGATGAAGGCCGGGCGCTCGTGGCCGGGCTCGGGCAGCAGGTCGAAACGGTAGACCTGCTCGTCATGGAAGAACACCTTGCCGACGTTCCACGACACGCCCTTGTCGACCATGCGGTCGCCGCAGCCCAGGCGGTCGAACACTTCGAGCGTGCGCTTGGCAAAGCAGATCGCGCGCGAGCCGCTGGACAGGGTGTTGTCGTTGTCGAGCAGCACCACGGGAATCTGGCGCAACGCGAGGTCGATGGCGAGCGTGAGGCCGACGGGGCCGGCGCCGACGATCACGACCGGGTGATGGGCAGGGGGGGCCGCGTCCTGGTCGGCGTGGCGTTTGTAGTCGAAGCGCAGACTTTGATAGTCGATCACGTACTTGTCTCCGTGTCCTTGGTCTTGTATTGCTCCTTCCCCCTCTGGGGAAGGTCGGGATGGGGGCTCGGCGGCGCTCGAAACCGGCGCTCTGCCTGCCCCCACCCCAGCCCTCCCCCAGCGGGGGAGGGAGCCATGCGGGATCAGCCTTCGAGGGCCTTCCACATGTCGATGTCGCGCTGCGCCGTCCACACGCGCGGATCGGCATGACCCGACGCTTCGTCATAAGCCCGGCTCACATCGAACGGCATGCAGTGGTCGAAGATCACCCACTGGCTGTACTTGGGCTTGAGCTTTTCGTAGGTGTCCTTGTAGACCGCGTTCAGGTCGCGGCCGGCCTTCACGCCTTCCTGCACGCTGGCGTACACGTCGGAGATGAAGTTGCGCGTGCCGGTCAGGCCCTCGGCCACGGCTTCGGGCGTGGTCAGCGCGGCGCCGCGGCCCGGCACCAGTGCGGCCGGCTTCAGCGCGGCGATGTTGTCCAGCGTCTGCGGCCAGTCCTTGAAGTAGGCGTCGCCGGCGTAGGGCGTAGCGCCGAACTCGACCAGGTCGCCCGACAGCAGCGTGCGCTCCTGCGGCAGCCAGACGACGGTGTCGCCCTTGGTGTGGCCACGGCCGAGCTGGATCAGCTGCACTTCGAGCTTGCCCAGCCACAGCGTCATCTTGCCGGTGAAGGTCATGGTGGGCCAGGTCAGGCCCGGGGGTACGGTCTCGACGTTCTGGAACAGGCGCGGGAAGCGGCCGATTTCGCTGGCCTTGTCTTCCTCGCCGCGCTCGACGATCAGGTCGCGCGTGTCCTGGCTGGCCAGCACGTGTTCGGCGCCGTAGCCCGCCGCGCCCAGCACGCGCACCGCGTGGTAGTGCGTCAGCACCACGTACTTGATGGGCTTGTCGGTCACTTCGCGGATGCGGCGCACCACGTCGGCGGCCATGGCGGGCGTGGCCTGGGTGTCGGCCACCAGCACGCAGTCGTCGCCAATGATGATCCCGGTGTTCGGGTCGCCTTCGGCGGTGTAGGCCCAGGCGTGTTCCGAGATCTGGCTGAAGGTGATCTTCTTTTCTTCCATGTCCGCCTGGCTGGCGAACTTCTTGGCTTGGCTCATCGTGTGTCTCCGGTTTGCGGGTGGGGTATCTGGTGGGGCGGGAGATTCGTTTAGGGCGAACGAGTTCGCAAATAACGAATTCCAGCAGTGTAAGCCTCGGATCAGTTCATGTCTAATCCCTTCTTCATGAACGAACAACCAGACGGCAAGGCGGGCCATGGCAGCGAATGACACCGACCGCGCCCAGCGCGGCATCCAGAGCATCGAGGTCGGCGGCCAGCTGCTGCGCGCGCTGGTGCACCACGGCCGGCCGATGGCGCTGAAAGATCTCGCGCGCGAGGCCGACATGACGCCTGCCAAGGCGCATCCGTACATGGTGAGCTTCGGGCGCCTGGGCCTGATCGAGCAGGACCGTGCCAGCGGCCACTATCTGCTCGGGCCGCTGGCCTTGCAATTGGGGCTGATCAGCCTGCAGCAGGCCGACCCGGTGCACATCGCCACGCCGCTGATCGCCCAGTTGGCCCAGCAGACCGGCCACACCGTGGCGCTGGCCGTGTGGGGTGCGCGCGGCGCGACCATCGTGCGCACGGCCGAGTCGCCCTCGCCGGTGCATGTGAACATGCGGCACGGCACGGTGTTCTCGCTCACCAACACGGCCTCGGGCCGGGTCTTTGCCACGTACCTCGATGCAGCCGTGGTGCGGGCGCTGCTCGAAGAGGAGCGCCAGCGACAGAAGTCGCGCAAGGGCGCGATTGAACCGGCGCCGCCCCCCGGCATGCCGCCGGTGCAGCCGCTGCCTTCCTGGAGCGACTTCGAGCGCCAGCTCCAGGAAGTGCGCGACCACGGCATCAGCCGCTCCGACGGCGAGGTGATCGAGGGCGTGAGCGCCATGGCCGCGCCGGTGTTCGACCACACCGGCGCCATCGTGCTGTCCGTGACCGCCATCGGCCCGGCCGGCATCTTCGACACCGCGTGGGACGGCGAGATCTCGCGCGCCCTCAAGGCCTGCGCGGACACCGTCTCCCAGCGGCTGGGCGCCACCGTGGCCCCAGCCGCCACCAGTCTTTCCAGAACCGAACGATGACGCCAGTCAGTCCCGATACATCTCTTTCTTCTTCTCTCGATGCCGCCATGGCGCTGCTGCGCGATGCCCGGCGCATCGTGGTTTTTTCCGGCGCCGGCCTCTCGCGCGCCTCGGGCATCCCGACCTACCGCGATGCCGACGGCCTCTGGAAGAGCCAGAACGCGCTGCAGTTCTCCCATGCCGAAGACCTGCAGCGCGACCCGTCCGGCTTCACGAAATTCTGGGCGCAGCGCCTGTCGGTGGTCGAGTCGGCCCAGCCCAACCCGGGCCATGACGCGCTGGCGCAACTGCAACGGCTGCGGCCCGCCACGCGGCTGGTCACACAGAACGTCGACGGCCTCCTCACGCTGGCCGGCGGGCAGGACGTGCTCGAGCTGCACGGCTCGCTGCGCCGCTGGCGCTGCGACCACTGCGGCAACCGCAGCGGCCCGTGGCCCTTCCACCGGTGCCTCCGCTGCGGTTCGCACGCGCGGCCCGACGTGGTGATGTTCGGCGAGATGCTCAATTCTGGCGTGCTGCTCGACGCCCAGGTGGCGGCGCAGGAGTGCGACCTGTTCCTGGTGGTCGGTAGCACGACCATCGTCTACCCGGCCGCCGAGCTGCCGCAGACCGCGCTGGCCCACGGCGCGAAGCTGGTCACGCTCAACCTGGAGCCGCTGCCGCATCTGGACGATGCGGCTTCGGTGGTGCTGCGTGGGACGTCGGAAGAGCTGTTGCCGCGGCTGTTGGCGGGGCTGGGCTGAAGCCCCCGCACCACCATCGGGCACTTTCGCCCGGGCGACGGTCTAAACTCGTGCGCCCCATGAGGCGTCGCGAGTTCGCGCTTCCGTATACCTATTTCAAAAGATGACGCCCGCAAAACTCTGGTTGTCGATATTCCTGACGGCCTTTGCCGTCTTCACCGGACTGCTGATCCAGACGTTGCTCACCACCGCTGCATATGGCGATCTGGCGCGCATCGGCCGTATTTCCGACTACGACTTCGGCTGGCGCATCGAGCCGCCGCAGGTCGATGCTGACCTGCTCGAAGGCGTGCCGATCGACAAGGCCGACATCCTGGTGATCGGTGACAGCTTTTCGGCTACCTCGCGCTGGCAATCGCAGCTCACCAAGGCCGGCTACGCCGTGACCACCACCTTCTGGGTTAAGGAACACGAAGCGCTGTGCGATGACTTCGATGATTGGGTGGCCAAGGCGGGCTTTCGCGGCAAGCTGGTGGTCATAGAAAGCGTGGAGCGGCTGCTCGCCTGGCGGCTCACCAACACGCAAAAGTGCCGCACCATGCCGCACACGCTCGAGTCGCAGCCCGGGCCGCTATCGCCACCGCCCGAGCATGTGCCGGGCTTCGCCCTCAACTGGGACGGACAGCTGATTTCGGGTTGGCTCACATCGCGTTGCACCCGTGCGGCCATTGCCGGCAAGAAGCGCAGCGAATGCAACCAGGAGGCGTTGGCGTTCCCGGTTGAAAACGGCTGCCAGCTGTTCAGCCATCGCCGCTGCGACATGGCGTTGTTCCTGGCTGGCGACAAGGGTATGGGCGAACTCACGCCCAAGGACGTTGCACAGATGCAGGCCTTCACGAAATCGCAGTCCAAGGTGCCGATCCTGTGGATGGTGGTGCCGAACAAATGGACCACCTACCTGGACCCGGCGCATTCACAGGCTTTCGTGACGGCGCTCAAGCAGACCGACCTGGGGCCGGATCTCTTCAGCTTCACGCAGGAAGAGAAGGTCAAGATGAAGGACTTCTACTTCCCCAACGACACCCACATCTCGATGCACGGCCAGCTGCTGCTGGGCGATCGCATGCTGCAGGCGGTGCGGCAGAAGCTGGGCGCGGCGCCCGCGCCTTCGGGCGATTGAGCCGGACGGGGCTCAGCCCTTCCGGCCGCCCAGCAGCACCAGCGCGCCGCCCACCACGATCACGGCCACGCCGGCCCAGGCCGGGAAGTTGACGGTCTGCTTTTCCTTCACCGAGAACTCCAGTGGGCCCAGCTTGGCCTGATGGGTTTCCTTGGTGAAGCTGAAGCTGCCCATGGTCAGTGCGGCGATGCCCGCCACGATGAGCAGGATGCCGACGATGCGCGTGACGTTCATGGGGCGGCCCTCCGTTCAGCGATCTACTGTCGCGGCTGTTGCGATTGCGGTTGCTGTTTCTGCAGTTGATCCACCCACTGCACCACCTCGGCCACCGCGCCGTCGCTGGCCGCGATCAGCGCCTTCACGCCGCCGGGCGCATCGGCGCTGGGCGCGGGGCGGCGCACGGTGAACATGCGCTGGCCCATCACGCGGTCGCCGCCGGCCGTGCCGCGGATCAGCGTGGCGCGCAGGCGCACCAGGCCCACGCTGCTGCTGGCCGAATCGAAGTAGTGGCTGAACTCGTCGAGCGAGATGCGCAGCGTGTCGGGCACTTCACCCTTGGCGCGCGAAATGGTCGCGCTCTCTTCCGGGCCGAGCACGGTGCGCTGCTGCGCCAGCGTGTCGCGCAGCCGCTGGCGCAGCAGTTGCGCGGGCGGCTGGCTCCAGCGCGACTGGCCGTAGGGGCGCAGCTCGTTGGCGTCGGCATAGCCCAGGCGGTACAGGATCTGCGTGCCGTCGATGCGCGTGTTGCTCTCGAACTCAGCCAGTGCCAGCGTGGGCAACTGCGTTGCAGCAGCGGGCGCCGCTGTGGCAACCGGGGCCGTGGCGCCGGGGCCGAAGTCATACAGCGCCGCGCGCGCGGGCTTGTCGGGCAGCGCGCCGCAGCCGGCGGCCAGCAGCGCGATGCCGAAGAAGAGCGCCGCGGCGCCCACGCGGCGTGCACGGCGCGCGTGGGTGTTCAGGGTGGATCGAATGGCGTTCATGGTGGTGCTCTTGCCTTCCCTCAGGGACGCGTGGCCGCCGGCGCGGCAAAACCGGGTTCGCCCGGGCCCGCGGCCGCGCCGCCGTTGCCGAACAGCAGCGATTGCGGGTTGTCGTTGATGCTGTCCGCCGCGCGGCCCAGCCGGCGCACGGCGTGCGAGGTGTCGTCGGCCACCCGGTTCACGCGCGGCAGCGTCGCCGAGTTGAACGAATCGACCGCCTGCGCCAGCGCCTTGGTGCCGTCGCCCAGCCGTTCCATCGGGCCGTCGGGTGCGTTCAGGCGGCCCACGGTGGTGTTGAAGTTGTTGGCCACGCGCGAGACGTCGCCTGCCGCCTTCTTCACCGAAGCCAGCGTGTCAGGCAGCTTGGTCAGGGCCGGGTTCAGGCCCGTCTTCACTGTGCTGTCGAGCGTCTTGAGCAGCGTGTTGGCGCTGGCCGAGGCGGCGGCGATGTTCTCCAGCGCATCGGCCGCGCGCTTCTGGTTCGGGTCGCTCAGCAACTGGTTGGCGCGCTTGGTTACTTCTTCGACCTGGTTGATGATGGCTTCGCCACGGTCCTGCAGCTGCGCCAGCATCGAGGGCTTGAGCGGAATGCGCGGCGGGTCGTCGTTGTCGGGCTTCAATGACACGGTCGATTCGCCCTTGTCGTCCAGCGCGATGAAGGCCAGGCCGGTCACGCCCTGGTAGCTCAGCGTGGCAAAGCTGGAGGTGGTGAGCGGCACGCGCTCGTCGACGGTGATGCGCACCCGCACATTGCCCTTGACCTTGGGGTCGAAGTCGATCGACGCCACCTTGCCCACCGCGATGCCGCGGTAGCGCACCATGGCCTGCGGCTGCAGGCCGCTGACAGCCTCGCGCGTGGACAGTTCGTAGACGTTGCGCACGGTGTTGTCGCGCGTGAACCAGATCACCAGGGCGACGAGCACGGCAATGAGGCCGAGCACGAAGGCGCCGGCGGCGAGGGCATGGGCCTTGTTTTCCATGATGGGGCTACCTTTCAGCGTGCGCCCGCGCTGGTGGCGGGCGGCGGTGTGGCTTCGGTGGGGTTTTCATGCAGGGCCTCCAGGGCGCGCTGTCCGCGCCCGCCGAGAAAGTATTCATGAATGAAGGGGTGCGGGTAGGCGATGACTTCGCGCGCCGCGCCGGTGACGATCACCTTCTGGTCGGCCAGCACCGCGATGCGGGTGCTCAGGTCGAACAGCGTGTCCAGGTCGTGCGTGACCATCACCACCGTCAGGCCCAGCTCGCGGTGCAGGCTGCGCAGCAGGTTGCAGAAGCTGTCCGATGCCTCGGGGTCGAGGCCGGCGGTGGGCTCGTCGAGCAGCAGCAGCGGCGGGTCCATGATGAGTGCGCGCGCCAGCGCCACGCGCTTGATCATGCCGCCCGACAGATCCGACGGGCTCATGTTCGCGTGCCGGGGCTCCAGGCCCACCATCTGCAGCTTCACCAGCGCCGCATTGCGGATGAGTCCGTCGGGCAGCAGCTTCAGCTCGCGCAGCGGAAAGGCGATGTTCTCCAGCACGCTGAAGGCCGAGAACAGCGCGCCATGCTGGAACAGCATGCCCACGTTGGCCGCGCCGGTGGCGCTGAGTTCGCCGGGCGGCTGGCCCAGCACCTCGACCACGCCGCGCGTCGGCTTTTCCAGCCCGAGGATCTGGCGCAGCAGCACCGTCTTGCCGGTGCCCGAGCCGCCCACCAGCGACAGCACTTCGCCACGGTCGATGTGCAGGTTCAGGTCGCGGTGCACCACCTGCTCGCCTTCGGCGTTCGTGAACACGGTCCACAGGCCGCGGATGTCGACCACGGCGGTGGGGGTGTCGGCGCGAATGGGCATGCTCATGCGCTCATCCCCGGAACCCGATGCCCTTGAACAGCACCGCAAACAGCGCATCGACCAGGATCACCGCGGTGATCGAGGTCACGACCGACGAGGTGGTGCCGCGCCCCAGGCTCTCGGTGTTGGGCTTGACCTTCATGCCGAAGTAGCAGCCGATCAGCGCGATCAGGATGCCGAACACCGCCGACTTGGCCATGGCCAGCCAGAGGTTCGAGATCGGCACCGCGCGCGGCAGCGCCGACAGGAAGTAGGCCGGCGAAATGTCGAGCGCCGCATCGGCCGCCAGCATGCCGCCCGCGAGCGCCGCCATCGAGGTCCAGAGGCTGATCAGCGGCATCGCGATGGCCAGCGCCAGCACGCGCGGCATCACCAGCCGAAAGCCGTGCGGAATGCCCATGACGCGCATCGCGTCGAGTTCTTCGGTCACGCGCATCACGCCGATCTGCGCCGTGATGGCCGAGCCCGAGCGGCCCGCGATCAGCACGGCCGCCAGCACCGGCCCGAGTTCGCGCACCAGCGACAGCCCGAGGATGTTGACCACGAAGGTCTCGGCGCCGTACTGGCGCAACTGCTGCGAGATCAGGTAGGCCAGCACCACACCGATCAACAGGCCCACCAGCGCCGTGATGTGCAGCGCCGTGGCGCCGAACTGGTAGAGGTGCCCGGAAAAATCGCGCCACGGCCCGCGATGCGGCGCGCGGATCAGCGCGCCCACGTCGATCGCCAACTGGCCGATCAGGCCGGTGAAGTCGCGCATCACATACATGGCGCGCGGACCGTTGTGCGAGAACTCGCGGATGCGGTCGCTCAGTGTCTTGGGCGGCTCGTTCGGCGTGGCCGCGGTGAACTGCGCCACCTGGTCGAGCACCGCCTTGTGCTGCGGCGACATCTCCAGCGTGGCCGGCCATTCGTGGCGCCAGTGGTCCCACAGCAACTGCGCGCCGATGTGGTCGAGCTGCTCGATGGGGCGCAGGTCCCAGGCGCGGTCGGCGGCGGGCGGCGCGGCTTCCAGGCTTTTCGACAGCGCCAGCCACGCCGGCTTGGACGACATGCCCAGTGCGGTCCAGCGGCCGCTGGCCACGGTCCACGCGCGGCCGTCCTGCTCCTGCTGCCGCACCAGCGGCATCACACGGCCGGCGGCTGAAACGTCGGCAGGCGACGGTGCATTCGACATGGGGCGCATGAACAGGAAAGTAAGCAAAAAGGAGGCGGGGAAGGGCGCATCGTAACCGGGTGCATCCATGCCGCACGTGCTCCAGACCCCTCGTTTGCGTAGGGCTCAACGCCGTTTTTTGCGAGGAACCGCGCTGACTGGGCCAGAAATGCCGATGAGGTGCCGTTCGGGGCTTTTCAGCATCCCTTCAGGATCGCGCCCTGGACCGGCGCGCCACGCGCCTTGCGTACCTGTACCTGTATCTATTGGCCGTCGAGTTCGAGCCGGTAGGCCAGCGCGATGAACAGGCTCTGCGCCAGGCCGATGGCGCCGGTCAGCGAGCGGAATCCGAACGAGATGTTCTCCTGCACGCACAGCACGGCCTCGGCCTGCTCGGCAAGGGGGCTCAGGCGGCTGTCGGTCAGGGCGATGATCCGCGCGCCGCGCTGGCTGGCGGCCTCGGCGATGGCCAGGGTTTCCGGCGCATAGGGCGCGAACGAGATCGCCAGCAGCACGTCGTCCTTGCGCAGGGAGCGCAACTGCCCCTCCTGCATGCCGCCGAGCGCGCCGATCAGCGCCACCCGCTTGTCGGTGTGCTGCAGTGCGTAGTCCAGGTAGGACGCGATCGAGAACGACCGGCGCATGCCGACCAGCCAGATCGAATCCGCCGCGGCCAGCAATTCGACCGCCTGATCGAAGTCGCTGCGGTCCAGCGTGCCCAGCAACTCCTGCATGCCGGCGATGCTGCCGCCCAGGAACTGGCGCGCGATGTCGGTGCTGCCCAGCGGCTCGTTGACCTTGATCGCATCGCGGATGCGCGCCTGGTAATTGCGCCCCGGCGCGATCTGCAGCGAGATCGCTTCACGGAACAGCTTCTGCATTTCCGTGAAGCCGGAAAACCCGAAGTGCTTGGCAAAGCGCACCACCGCCGACGGCTGCACGCCGCAGGCGGCCGCCACTTCCTGGATGCCTTCGATCGCGAGGTGCTCGCGGTGCGTTTCCACGTACTTGCCGATCAGCTTCAACTGGCGGCTGAGGCTCGGGTACTGCACCGAAATATCGTTGAGCAGTCGCTGTTCTGCGGAGAGGGAAGGCTGCGATGAGGTGGTGGCGTTCATGGGCGTGGGGCACGGGGAAAGGCGACGGCCAGGTCCGGACGATCTTAGGGCCTGTGCCTTCCCGCGCGGCGGCGCGACCGGCGCCGCTTTCTCAGGCCGTTGCTTCGCGCCGCCTGTCTCTCCTATTCCCACCAGGCTTCCATCTGGATGCCGTAGATCGTTGCGCTGCGGCGGCCGTTGGCGCCGAAGGTGCTGGCGTTGGCATCGGCCGCCGCCTTGTTCCAACTGGCGCGCGTGGCGTAGATGCGGAATTCAGGCCGCGTCCAGAAGTTGGTGTTCGGCGAGAAGGCCACCGCCACGGTCCCCTTGTTCAGCGTCTGGCGCGGTTGGTCGCTGGTGCTGCGGCGCGTGGTGCTCAACTCTGTCAGCAGCTTGGTGTACTTGGCAATGCCATACGACAGGCGCCCGCCGAGGGTGAAATCCTTCGTCTCCGGCCCGTTGTCCGGGCGCGTGGTCTGGTAGCCGATCAGCGTCTGCCCGCCGAAGCGCCCGAACTGGAAGTCCATCGAATCCAGGATGCGGCGCTGCCTGGCACCCGCCTGCGGCGTCACCACCGTGCGCTCCACCAGCGGCGCGAACAGGAAGGTGTCGGACGCGGACGCACCGAAGCCCGGCGGCAGCAGCAGCCCCGTGGTCGTGGTGCTGTTGTCCAGGTTGTAGAACTTGCCGCTGAGCGACGCGTGCCCGCTCGACGCCTGCGCGATGAAGATGTTGTTCAGCCCCGGCAGCAGAAAGTTCTTCTGGATGTGCATCAGGCCCAGCGCGCCGCCGTCCTTGCCCTTGGCGAAGTTGCCCGAGATCAGTCCGCCCGTGATCGTGAGCTTGCCGTCGGGGTTCGTCGGAATGTCGCGCCACTGCACGTTGATGCGCTTGGCGTTGTTCGGGTTGCCGCTCCGGTTGTCCACCGAATCGGCCGTGTGCACCGCCACATTGAGCCGGCCCAGGCGGCCCAGCGGGATGTCGTCGATGCCGGCGCCGTAGTTGTCGCCGTCCTCCACCACCCACTTGTCCACGATGTGCACGTCCTGGATGCGGTGGTAGCGCTGGCCGGCCCACAGCGTGGCGCTGTTGCCGAAGATGCCGCTGAGCGAGAAGTACGCCTGCGCCGTGCCGCTCTTGCCGTTGTAGATCGTGGGCATGTAGAACACGCCCCACTTGATGCCGTCGCCCAGGTCGAAGCGCTTGCCGATGCCGAATTCCAGGTAGTTGTCGCCCTCGTTGCCCAGGCGGTACTTCTGCAGGTCGCCGCCCAGCGAATAGCCGCCCTTGGGCACCCCCTTGGGCGCGCCGAAGAAGCCGCCACGGCCGTAGCCCCAGAACTCCAGGCCGGTGGCGTCGTTGACCTTCTTGATGAAGTCCTTGGTGGGATCGGTCTTGACCTCGGCTTCGGGTGGCGCGTCCGTGGGCGTGTCCATCGACTGGGCTTGGGCCAGTGTGTGGATGCCGGCGAACAGCACGAGGGCTGCGGCTGCGGTGGCTGCGGTGTCTGCAAGTCGGTTCGGCTTTCTGAATTTCACGTCATGTCTCCTCTTGTGGGTTTCGGTTGGCGGTGGAAAAAAGAAGGGGCCTGGCTTCTCGAGGGCGCAGGCGTGCCCTGCGCCAGCGACGCGGGTCGCTGGACGGTTCGGAAAGCGGGGGGCGGTTGGCGGGAGTGGCTAGGGTCTGTTCACACTATGCAAGGGGTCGCGAAGCTCGCCACAGCCCGCCCATCAAGGCGCGTGACGCCGTGCGTGCGTTCGCACGCACAAGGAACGCAACGCCGAGGGGCGGGCTGTGGCGAGCTTCCCTTCGGGTTGTTTCGCAAAGGGGCCGTCTGCGGCGTTGCCCGCGCTTGCAAGGCTTCAGCCTTGCTGCGCCCGGGCGCCTTGCAGCCAGCCCCTTTGCGAAACAACGCGACCCCTTGCATAGTGTGAACAGGCCCTAGGCTGCGGGCTGCAGCATCCACTCGTGGGCCGGGTCGTTCCTGAACACCCAGTAGCGGGTGGGTCCGGCCATCACGTTCAGGTAGTAGAGGTCGTAGCCGTGCGGCGCCACCACCGGGTGGTAGCCGCGCGGGACCATCACCGTGTCGTGGTTCTCCACTGCCATCGCCTCGTCGAGGCTGCGGTCATCGGTGTAGACGCGCTGGAAGGCAAAGCCTTGCGGCGGGTTCAGCCGGTGGTAGTAGGTTTCTTCCAGCAGTGTTTCTTCGGGCAGCGCATCGCGCTCGTGCTTGTGCGGCGGATAGCTCGACGAATGGCCGGCCGGCGTCAGCACTTCCACCACCAGCAGATGCGCCGCGCGCGGGTCGGTGTGCGGCAGGATGTCGCAGACGTGGCGCGTGTTGCTGCCCTTGCCGCGCACCGAGCGCGTCATCGCCGCCGGGTCGATCACCGACACCGTACGGGGCTCGGTGCCGGCCGGCGCCGTGCACAACGCGACTTCGGCATTGCGCCGCGCGCGCACGGTGACGGTCTTGCCGCCGGGCACGTACACCGCCGCGGGCGACACGGGCTCGAACACGCTGTCGCGGGTGCCGAGCTTGTCGAAGCGCTGGCCGTCCACCTCCACGTCAACCGTGCCGGTCAGCACCACGAGGCACAGTTCGCGCGCGCCGGTGTCGACCGATTCGCTCTCGCCTTCGGCCAGGCGCAGCACCTTGAAGCCGACGTGCGTCCAGCCGGCGCACTCGGGTGTCACCTCGACCACCGTGCGTCCTTGCGCGGACGCCTTCACAAGAAGCGGACTGAGCGGCATCAACGGGCTCCCTGTTGCATTGCAAGGGGCTGGGCATTGGCGGCATCGATCCGGTCCACGATGCGGCGCAGCGTCTCGTAGCCCTTCTTCGCGTAGGCGTAGCTCGGCGCGACCGCTGGGTCCTGCTCGGCTTCGACCACCAGCCAGCCTTCGTAGCCGCTGGCATGCAGCGTGCCGAGCAGCATGTCGTAGTCGAGCGCGCCGTCGCCCGGAACCGTGAAGGTGCCGTTCAGCACGCCGTCGAGGAACGACCAGCCGTTGTTGCGCGCCTGCCGGATCACGTCGGCGCGCACGTCCTTGCAGTGCACGTGCGCCACGCGGCTCGCGTGCTTCTGCAGCAGCTCGACCGGGTTGCCGGCCCCGCCGAAGTAGGCATGCCCGGTGTCGAACAGAAGGGACACGCAGTCGGGCGCGGTCAGGGCCATCAGCCGGTCGACGTCTTGCGGTGACTCGACGTAGGCGCCCATGTGATGGTGGTACGCCAGCGTGATGCCGTATTGCGCCTTCAGGTGTTCGCCGAAGGCGTTCAACCGTTGTGCGTACGCTTTCCATTGCGCGTCGTCGGCGAACCGCGGGCGCTTGGCCAGCGGCGTGTCCATGCGGCCCTGGATCGAGCCCGCGACCTCGCCGTAGACCACCACGCGGCAGCCGTTGAAGCGCAGCTTTTCCATGTGGGTGGCGCAGCGGTCGATCTCGTGGTCGACCGTGTCCTCGGCCAGGTGGCCCGAGTACCAGCCCGAGACGCAGGCCAGCCCGTACTGCGCCAGCTTGGCCTTCAGCGCCGCGGGCTCCTTCGGGAACTTGTTGCCCAGCTCGAAGCCGGCATAGCCGATTTCCGCGCCTTCCTGCAGCGCGGTTTCGAGCGGCGTGTCGCCGCCCAGCGCGGGCAGGTCGTCGTTCATCCAGGACAGGGGGTTGATGCCGATGCGGACGTTCCAGGTGTTCATGGTGTGGTTCTCTCCCAGGGGCGATTTATTTCAGAGTCGTTGATGTTGTTTGGCTGCTTCGTAGCGGGCGCGGGCGTCGTGCACTTCGGCGCGTGCCGACACCTCGGGAATCGCCACCTCCCACCAGCAGCCGCCTTCGGCCGTGGTGCGTTCCGCCGTGGTGTCGATGACGATCACCTGCGTGCGGCTGGCGGCGCGCGCGGCCTGCATGGCCTTGCGCAGTGCGGCGATGCCGTCCACGTGCACCGCCTGTGCGCCCATGCTGCGCGCGTGCGCGGCGAAGTCGATGTCCGATGCGCTCCCGCCTTCGGGAATGCAGTCGTCCAGCATGTTGTTGAAGCACTCGCCGCCGCTGGCGCGCTGCAGCCGGTGGATGCAGCCGTAGCCCCGGTTGTCCAGCACCACCACGATCAGCTTGCGGCCCAGCAGCACCGAGGTGGCGATCTCGGCGTTGAGCATCATGTAGGAGCCATCGCCCACCATGACGATCACTTCCTTGTCGGGTCGCGCGAGCTTGACGCCCAGGCCGCCGGCGATCTCGTAGCCCATGGTGGAGTAGCCGTATTCCATGTGATAGCCGCCCGGCGCGCCGCTGCGCCAGAGCTTGTGCAGTTCGGCGGGCAGCGTGCCGGCCGCGCACACCACGATGTCGCGGGTCGGCGAGTCGCTTGCGGAATCGCGCACGGCGCCGATCACCTCGGCGTCGTAAGGCAACTGGCCCTGCGGCGGCTGCGCGGTCGTGAGTTCGGTGACGCGCGCGACCCAGCCGGCTGCCAGCGTGCGGCTGCGCGCGGTCCACGCCGGCTCGGCCTGCCAGCCTTCCAGCGCCTCGCCGAGCTGTTGCAGGCCGGTGCGCGCATCGCTCACCAGCGTGGCACCGCCCCGTTTGGCGGCATCGAAGGCCTGGACGTTCAGGCTCAGCAGCGGCACGTGGCCGAACAGGCTGTGCGAGCCGGTAGTGAAGTCTTGCAAACGCGTGCCCACCGCGAGGATCAGGTCGGCTTCTTGCGCGAGGGTGTTCGCGGCCGGCGAGCCGGTGACGCCCACCGCGCCCAGGTTGAGCGGATGGTCCCAGGCCAGGCTGCCCTTGCCGGCCTGGCTCTCGGCCACCGGCACGCCATGGGTTTCCGCAAAGCTGCGCAATGCGTCCCACGCCTGGCTGTAGAGCACGCCGCCGCCCGCGACGATCAACGGCCTGCGCGACGAGCGCAGCAGAGCCGCCGCATGCGCCAGTTCTCGGGGCTCGGGCTGCGGCCTGCGCCAGCGGATGACCTCCGGCTGCAGGAAGTGCGCGGGGCAGTCGAAGGCTTCGGTCTGCACATCCTGCGGCAGTGCCAGGCAGACCGGGCCGCATTGGGCAGGGTCGGTCATGGTCTGGATCGCGCGGGGCAGGGCGGTGAGGATCTGCTCGGGCCGCATGATGCGGTCGAAGTAGCGCGTCACCGGCCGCAGGCAATCGTTGACGCTCAGGTCGCCGTGCTGGAAATCTTCAAGCTGCTGGAGCACTGGGTCGGGCGCGCGCGAGGCAAACACGTCGCCGGGCAACAGCAGCAGCGGCAGCCGGTTGACGTGCGCCATCGCCGCCGAGGTGACGAGGTTGGTGGCGCCCGGCCCGATCGAGGTCGTGACCGCCATCGCGCGCTGGCGGAAATGCGCCTTGGCAAATGCCGTCGCCGCGTTCGCCATGCCCTGCTCGTTGTGGGCGCGGTACACCGGCAGCGTCTCGCGCCGTGTCGCCAGCGCTTCGCCAAGGCCGGCCACATTGCCGTGCCCGAAGATCGCGAACACGCCGCCCAGGTACGGCTGCACCGTGCCGTCGTCCATCTCGACGCGCAGTGCCGCAAGGTGCTGCACCAGCGCCTGCGCCATGGTGAGCCGTTGGGTGTCTTGCTTCATGGGGGCTCCTTCAGGCGGCCGCGCGCAGCGGCTGGTGGGCGAGGTCCCAGGCTTCCACCAGCGCGGCGAAGTTGCGCGCCACTTCCTGCACCAGCGTTTCGTCGTCGATGGCCTGCTGCAGCCAGCGCAGGCCGGGTTCGGCCCAGAGCGTGCGCCCGATCATGAAGCCCTTGACCACCGGATTGGTGGCGTCCGAGAAGCTGCGCGCCAGGTGCGCCAGCGGCTGGTTCAGCCCCAGGATCACCGCGCCCCGGCATTGCGGGTCGCGCGCGGCGATCAGCTCTGCCAGCCGGTCCCAGGCCTGCGGCGCCATCGGCGAGAGCTTCCACCATTCGGGCTTGAAGCCGAGGTTGTAGAGCCGCTCGATGGAGCGCAGCACCACGGCGTCGCGGGCTGCATCGGTGTCCGTCTTCGGCAGCATGCTGGCCGGCGGGATCAGCTCCAGCAGCAGCTCGTGGCCGCTGGCGCGCGTGGCCTCCCACAGTTCGCGGATGCGGGCCTCCTGCTCCAGCCGCAGCTCGACCGCATCGTCGGGGTGGTAGTACACGAGGCACTTGACGGTCTGCTCCACCGGCCACTGCACGAGCTGCGAGGCCACCGACGAGGTGCCATCGAAGCGCAGCGGGCGCGACAGCGGCAGCTCCACCGGCCGCCCGACCCACCAGCCGCAACCGGTGGCGGCCGCGAGCGCGTCAGTGCCGTAGCTGCCATCGATCAGCACGCCCACGCGGCCCTGCAGCGAATGGCTTTGCGCCACACGGGCCGCGGCGGACACCAGCAACTGCTTGAGCACCGGCACCCGCGATTCGTCGCTGCCGGCCTGGCGCGCGAGGTCGGCGAACTGCGCGCGATGGTCGAAGGCCAGCACCGCCAGCGACGACCACGGCGTGCGTGCCGCGGTGGTGCGGTGCAGGTGCGCCAGTTGCGCGTCCGCATCGACCTTGGGGTTGCGCTGGCCGCTGAACCAGTGCGCCAGTTCGGCCGGCGTCGGCATCGCGGCCGAGCAGGCATGGCGCGAGACGACGATGGCGCCGCATGCATTGGCCAGTTGCGCGGCCTCTTCGAAAGACTGGCCGCGCAGCAGGCCGGTCATGAGGCCGGCGGCGAAGGCATCGCCGGCGCCCAGCACGTTCAGCACTTCGACCCGCTCGCCCTGCACCGTCTGCGCGTCTTCGATGCGCTCGGGCACCGCGCCGGGAATGAAGCAGCAACCCGCCGCGCCCAGCTTCACCACCATGGCGGCGGGTGTCACGGCGCGCACCGCGCGCAGCGACGCCATCAGGTCGCCCGGCACGCCGCCGGCAATGAGGAATTCTTCTTCCGTGCCGATCAGCAGGTCGAAGCGCGGCAGCAGCGTCTGCAGCCGCTGCGTGACCTGCGCATCGGGCACGAAGCGGTTGGCGCCTTCGCCGCGCTTGGTCAGGCCCCAGAGCACGGGGCGGTAGTCGATGTCTAGCACGCGCAGCACGCCATGCTTTTGCGCGTGGTCGAGCGCGGCGACCGAGGCCGCGCGCACGCCGGGGGCGCTCAGGTGCGTGCCGGTGATCAGCAGCGCGCGGCATTGCGCGATGAAGGCCTCGTCGATGCCGTCGGCTTCCAGTGCCATGTCGGCGCAGTTCTCGCGATAGAACAGCAGGGGGAAGGTGTCGCGGTCTTTCAGGCCGAGCAGCACCAGCGCCGTGAGGCGCTGCGGATCGACCTGCACCTGCGACACGTCGCAGCCCTCGCGCTGCAGCGTCTCGATGAGGAAGCGGCCCATCTGCTCGTCGCCCACGCGCGAGACCATCGCGGCCCGCAGGCCCAGCCGCGCGGCGCCGAAGGCGATGTTGGCGGAGCTGCCGCCCAGGTACTTGGAAAAGCTCGCGGCGTCTTCGAGCCGGCTGCCGATCTGCTGGGCGTACAGGTCGACGGCGAGCCGGCCCAGGCAGGCCAGGTCGTAGCGGCGTCCTTCGGGGAAATTCAATGCTTGCATGTTTCTCTCTGTGGCTCTTGGTCTTCTGTCGTTGTCTTGTCAGTCAGTCAATGCTTGCCGCCGCGGCGCGACTTGGCGTAGGTGTCGAAGGCCACCGCGATGACGATGATCACGCCGATCACCACCTGCTGGTAGTAGGCCGATACGTTCAGCATCACGAGGCCGTTGAGCAGCACGCCCAGCAGCAGCGAGCCGATGATGGTTCCGCCCACGCCGCCCAGGCCGCCGAAGAGGCTGGTGCCGCCGATCACCACCGCGGCGATCACGCGCAGCTCGTAGGAAATGCCGGCCACCGCCTCGGCGGAGCCCAGGCGCGCCGCGAGCAGGAAGCCGCTCAGGCCCGCCAGCAGGCCGACGAGCAGGTACACGCTCACCAGGATGCCCTTGACGTTCAGGCCTGACAGGCGCGCCGCTTCGGGGTTGCCGCCCACGGCGTAGATCGAGCGGCCGTAGCGGGTGTAGCGCAGCGTCACGTAGCCGGCGCCGGCCACCACCGCGAACACCAGCACCGGCACCGGAATGCCGAGCACGTCGCCGCGCCCCCACCAGCGAAAGCTTTCGTCGAAGCCGCTGATCGGGCCGCCGTCGTTCAGGATCAGCGTGGCGCCGCGCCAGATCGTCATGCCGCCCAGCGTGACGATGAACGGCGGCACGTTCAGCTTGGTGATGGTCTTGCCGTGCAGGTAGCCCGCCGCCATGCCGACACCGCAGGCCACCAGCAGGGCGACCAGCCAGCTCAGCGGGAAGGCGCCGCCGAGGGCCATCACCACGGCCGCGGCGCACATGCCGGCGAAGGCCAGAAGCGAGCCGACCGCCAGGTCGACGCCGCCCGTGAGGATCACGCCGGTCATGCCGACCGCCATGATCCCGTAGATCGACACTTCGGTGAGGATGTTGAAGACGTTCCGCGTGGACAGGAAGCGCGGGTTCTGCGATGCGAACAGCAGGATCAGCAGCACCAGGAACAGCAGCACGCCGTATTTTTCGAGGAAGCCCACGAGATCGAAGCTGCGCGGCTTGCGCGCCTCGACCGTGGCGGTGGTGGGGGTCATGGGTGTCTCCTTGCGGGGCGAATCGATGGTTTCATCAGGCGGCGAGCGCGCGCGGCAGTGCCGCCTCTTGCGGTGACGCGTCCTCGCCGAGCGCCATCAGGCGCATCAGCTGCTCTTCGGTGGCTTCGCCGCCGGGCGTGGAGCCAGTGATCACGCCGTTCATGAAGGTCACGATGCGGTCGCTCACGGCCATCACCTCGGGCAGCTCCGAAGAAATGACGATCACCGCGACCCCCTGGGCCGCCATGTCGAACAGCACCTGGTGCACCTCGGCCTTGGCCCCCACGTCGATGCCCCGCGTGGGCTCGTCGACGATCAGCACCTTCGGGTTCAGCGCCATCGAGCGCGCCAGCAGCACCTTCTGCTGGTTGCCGCCCGACAGCGTGCCGATGGTCACCTTGTCGCTGGACATCTTGATCGACAGCTTGCGGCGGTACTCCTCGATCAGCCGCGTCTCGGCCGCTTCGTCGACGAACCAGCGCATCTTGCTCAGGCGCCCGAGGCTGGGCAGCGTCATGTTCTGGCGGATGGAGTGCGACAGGAAGCAGCCCTGCTGCTTGCGGTCTTCCGGCACCAGCACGATGCCGGCGTCGATGCCGTCGCGCGGCGAGCGCAGCGTCACCAGCGCATCGCGCAGGCGCACGGTGCCGCTGTCGCAGGGGTCGGCGCCGAAGATCACGCGGGCCATCTCGGTGCGGCCTGCGCCCACGAGGCCGGCAAAGCCGACGATCTCGCCGGCCCGCACGTGCACCGACATGTTCAAGAGCGACGTGGCGCTGGTGCCCGAGACCGCCTTCAGGCGCGTCACGCCCTCGACCCGCAGCACCACCTCGCCCAGCGTGTTCGTGGCCTGGCGCTTCACGCCGGCCACGTCGCGGCCCACCATCTGGCGCACCAGGTCGTTGACGCTGGCATCGGCCACTGTGCCCGTCGTCACGTAGCGGCCATCGCGGAACACCGTGTAGCGGTCGCAGATGGTCTTGACCTCGTTGAGCTTGTGCGACACGTAGATGATGCCGATGCCGCGCGAGCGCAGGTCGCGGATGATGTCCAGCAACTGGCCCACCTCGCGCCCGCTCAGCGCGGCGGTCGGCTCGTCCATGATGATGAGCCGGGCCTGCACCGTCATCGCCTTCGCGATCTCGACCATCTGCTGCTTGGCCACGCTGAGCGTGCGCACCTCGGCGCGCGGATCGAGGTCGACCTTCAGGTCGGTCAGCACCTCCTGGGCGCGGGCGTACATGCGAGACCAGTCGATCAGCCCGTGCCTGAGCGGCTCGCGGCCGATGTACATGTTCTCCGCCACCGACAGCGCGGGCAGCAGGTTGAACTCCTGGTAGATCGTGACGATGCCCATGCGCTGCCGCTGGATCGGCGTGTCGGTGGGCAGCAGCGCGCGGCCCTCGAAATGGAGCGTGCCTTCGTCGGCCGGCTGTGCGCCCGCGAGGATCTTGAGCAGCGTCGACTTGCCCGCGCCGTTCTCGCCGAGCAGCGCGTGCACCTCGCCCGGCGCGATGTCGAGATGGACACCGTCGAGCGCCTTCACGCCCGGGAAGGATTTGCGAACGCCGCGAACCGACAGCAGTGCAGTGGTGGACGACATGGCCGGTGCCTTACTTGAGCTCGCCGGAGCGCGCGGCCTCGGCGATGTTGGCGCGCGTGATCAGGATCGGCTCGATGGCGACGGTCTTGATCTCCGTCTTGTTGCGGATGTTGGCCACCAGCACCTGCAGCGCGGTGCGGATCTGCCGGCCGGGGCTCTGCTCCACCGTGGCGGCCATCTCGCCATCGCGCACCTTCTTCAGCGCGTCGGGCGAAGCGTCGTAGCCCAGCACCTTGATGCCCTGCTTGCCGAGGCCGGCCGACTGGATCGCCTCGACGGCGCCGAGCGCCATGTCGTCGTTGGCGGAAATGATCACCTGCGGCGGGTTGCCGGTCAGCGACGTGAGGATGTTCTGCGTGACCGTCAGCCCCTGGTCGCGTGCCCAATTGGCGGTCTGCTCCGCCACGATCTTGTACTTGGGGCCAGCGGCAGTGAGCGCTTCGTGGATGCCCTTCGCGCGATCGATGGCCGAGCTGCTGCCGGGCTGGCCGGTCAGGAAGACGATGCGCGCGCCCTCGGGAAAGTTCTGCACCACCCACTGCGCCATCTTCCGGCCGCCCGCCACGTTGTCGGCGCCGACATGCGGAATGGGCTTCTTCGCGCCGTCCACGCGCCGGTCGACGGTGACGACGGGGATGTTCTCGGAAAGGATCTCGTTGATGGCCGGCACCATCGCCTTGGCGTCGGTCGGCGCGATGACGATGCCGCTCACGCCTTGCGTCAGCGCGTTGGACACGTCGGCGCTCTGCTTGGGCGAACTCGCCTGGCCGTCGACCACGTTCACCTTGACCTTGAGCTTGCGGGCCTCGTCCAGCAGCTCGCGGTTCATGAACACGAAGAAGGGTTCGGCCATGTTGTGGAAGAGCACCGCGACGGGCTCGTTGTCGGCCAGCGCCGGCGAAGCCGGCAGGGCCAGGGCGGCGGCGATGGCCGCTGCGAACAGCACCCTGCGAAGAGGCCGTGTTGCGTTCTTCATTTCTATGTCTCCTGTGGCGTTGAGCGGTTTTGCCTGGGGCAAGCCGTGCTTTTTTGCGTGGTTTGTCGCCGGCCGGCCCGTCTGTGTGACGGTCACGCAAATTCTAGAAATGAAGAATCAAAATTGCAAAGAAATTTCTAATTAAATAGATAAGTGAAAACCCTGTTCCAAATCGGAAGGGGGTTTCGCAGAATCGCCATGGCCTTGCGCGGGAGGCGCTCGGCTGTTTTTTCTTCCCCAACCCGCTTTCCAGCGAACTTCACCGACTCATGAAACAGGTAGCCGTCTTTGGCGCCGGCCGCATCGGCCGCATTCACGCAACCAACCTCGCGGCACTGCCGGGCGTGCGCTTGCGCTACATCAGCGATCCGGTGGGCGAGAGCGCGTCGTCGCTGGCCCATCGCCTGGGGGCCGAGGCCAGCTCCATCGAGGCGGCGCTGGCCGATCCGGCCATCGACGTGGTGGTCGTCACCTCGCCCACCACCACGCACAGCGACCTGATCCTGCGCGCCGCGCAGGCGGGCAAGCACATCTTCTGCGAGAAGCCGGTGGACCTGTCCGTGCCGCGCGCCGAGGCGTGTGCCGCGGCGGTGCGCGCGGCGGGCGTGGCCTGCATGATCGGCTTTCAGCGCCGCTTCGATCCGACCTTCAACGAGGTCAAGTCGCGCATCGAGCGCGGCGACATCGGCACGCCCGAGATGCTGGTCATCACGAGCCGCGACCCGGGCGCACCGCCCGCCGAATACCTGCGCCAATCGGGCGGCATCTTTCGCGACATGCTGATCCACGATTTCGACGTGTTCCGCTGGATCCTCGGCCAGGGCGACGGCAGCGCCGGCCCCGACGAAGCCGTGTGGCTCAGCGCCACCGGCGCCTGCCTGGTCGATCCGGCCATCGGCGCCATCGGCGACATCGACAGCGCGGTGGTCAGCATCCGCACCCGGGCCGGCCGGCTGTGCCAGATCAACGCCTCGCGCCGCGCCGCCTACGGCTACGACCAGCGCTTCGAGGTGCTGGGTGCCAAGGGCCTGCTGGCCGCCGGCAACCACCGGCCGCACGAAGTCACGCAGATGGACGCGAATGGCGTGCGCACCGACAACCCGGAGCCCTTCTTCCTTGAGCGCTACCGCGCGGCCTACCAATTGGAGATGGCGCACTTCTTCGAGCAACTGCAATTGGGCGGCAGCTTCCGCTGTTCGGTTCACGACGGCGTGGCGGCACAGAAGCTGGCCGACGCGGCGGCACTCTCGTTCGAGACCGGAAAGCCCGTCACCTTTTCCGAATGAGCATCGCCATGACCAACACCACCACCCGCAAACCCCCGCTGCGCATCGGCATCGCCGGCCTTGGCCGACTGGGCTGGCGCCATGCCGAGAACATCGCCCACCGCATCCGCGATGCGCGCCTCGTCTGGGCCTGCAGCCCGGTGCAGGCCGAACTCGATGCCGCGCGCAGCGAACTCGGCGTCGAGCAACTCACCACCGATTTCGACCGCTTCATCCACGCGCCCGACATCGACGCCGTGGTGCTCGTCACGCCGACCGCCATGCACGCGGCCCAGACCATCGCGGCGCTCGAAGCCGGCAAGCATGTCTTCGTCGAAAAGCCGCTGGCGCTCGACTTGGCCGACTGCGAGCGCGTGGAGGCCGTCGCGGCACGGCATCCGGACCGCGTGGCGATGGTGGGCTTCGTGCGCCGCTTCGACCCGAGCTACCGCCGCGCCCACGAAGGCGTGGGGCGCGGCGACATCGGGCGGCCTTTTCTCGTGCGCTCGCAGACCTGCGACATGAACGACCCCTCGGGCTTCTTCGTGCAGTACGCGCCGCAGTCCGGCGGCATCTTCATGGACTGCAGCGTGCACGACATCGACCTGGCGCGTTGGATGCTCGGCAACCCGCGCGCAGAGCGCGTCTTCGCCACCGGCACCATCGCCATGCACCCGGGCCTTGCACCGCACGGCGACGTCGACAACGGGCTGGCGCTGGTCGATTTCGAGGGCGGTGGCCGCGCGGTGTTCTATGCCTCGCGCACCTTCGCGCACGGCCACGAGACGCAGACCGAAGTCATCGGCACCGCCGGCAAGTTGCTGGTCGGCCACGACGCGGCGCGCGACCGGATCGTGACGAGCGACAGCGCGGGCGTGCGCTTCGCGTCCACCGGCGATTTCTTCGAGCGCTTCGGCGATGCGTTCCTGCACGAGATGAACGCCTTCGTCGCGGCCTGCCGCGGCGAAGCCGCGCTGGGGCTCACGCTGTCCGATGCGACGGAGGCCACGCGCATCGGGCTGGCCATCACGCGCTCATTGCGCAGCGGGCAGGCCGAGAAGGTCTGAACAGGCGCTAAGCCTCGAAGCCCCCTGCCAGCACCTCCCGCAGCCACGCGACGAATGCGCTCACCGCTTGCGGCACGTGCGTGGCATACGGGCGAATCGCATAGAGCCGCTCGCCGAAGGCGCCCACCGAGCGCCATTGCGGCAGCACTTCCACCAGCTTGCCCGACTGCAGCGCCGACTGGGCGCTGAAGTCGGGCACCAGCGCAATGCCCAAGCCGGTCAGGGCAGCGTCGCGCAACGCCTCGCTGTTGTTGGCGACCAACGGCCCCGACACCGGCACCGTGAGGCGCGGCGCCTTCGATTTCTGTGACACCGTGCGGGCCTCGAAATGCCAGGTCGGCGTGTCCTGCGCGCGCGGGTAGTGCAGGCAGTCATGTTCGGCCAGCGCGGTCGGTTCGCGCGGCGTGCCGCGCCGGCGCAGGTAGGCGCGGCTGGCCACCAGCACCGAGCGCGTGTCGCACAGCGTCCAGGCCACGTGCGTGTCGGGCGGCGAGG
Organism: Variovorax raffinosi; assembly: GCF_051216615.1. Taxonomy (NCBI): domain Bacteria; kingdom Pseudomonadati; phylum Pseudomonadota; class Betaproteobacteria; order Burkholderiales; family Comamonadaceae; genus Variovorax; species Variovorax raffinosi. The sequence continues at coordinate 999,521 of NZ_JBPJZR010000002.1, read as the reverse complement.
CCGTGTGCCGGATCGCGAGGTCGAAGCCTTCCATCGCCAGCGAACTGAGCCGGTCCGACAGGTCGAGTTCGATCCGCACCTCGGGCTGCGCGCGCAGGAAGTCGGCCAGCCGCGGCACCAGCTGCTGGCGCGCAAAGGCCACCGGCGCGGTGACGCGCACCAGCCCGCGCGGCACGCCCGCCAGGTCGCGCACGCCGGCAAAGCTGTGGGCGATCTGCTCGAAGGGCGTGCGCATGTCTTCCACCAGCCGCTGCCCGGCTTCGGTCAGCCGCACGCTGCGCGTTGTGCGCTGCACCAATGGCGCGCCAGCCGCGCGCTCCAGCTCGGCGATGCGCTGGCTCATGGCCGCCTTGCTCACGCCCAGGCGCAGCGCGGCGGCCGTGAAACTACCCTGCTGCGCCAGCACCGTGAGCCAGTGCAGGTGCGTCCACAGCGACTCGATATTTTGAGGTTTCATGCATCCATTGTTCGCTATGCTGAACAATAAGTTCAAGTCTCGTGGCTATGCGCGTCGGCGGTCGCTGCCTAAACTGCCGCAACGCCTCCTCCTTCTCCTCCTTCTTCCGTCACGCGAAAGCCCCGATCCATGTCCACCGTTCATCTCGACCACCACATCGCCGGCAAGCCGGCCGCCAACACCTCCGGCCGCACGCAGGACGTGACCAACCCCGCCACCGGTGCCGTCACCGGCAAGGTGGGCCTGGCCGATGCCGCGCAGGTCTCGGCCGCCGTGGCCGCCGCGCAGGCCGCCTTTCCGGCCTGGGCCGACACGCCGCCGATCCGCCGCGCCCGCGTGATGTTCAAGTTTTTGCAGCTGCTCAACGAGCACAAGGACGAGCTGGCCCACCTCATCACCGCCGAGCACGGCAAGGTCTTCACCGACGCGCAGGGCGAGGTCTCGCGCGGCATCGACATCGTCGAGTTCGCCTGCGGCATTCCGCAACTGCTCAAGGGCGACTTCACCGACCAGGTGAGCACCGGCATCGACAACTGGACGCTGCGCCAGCCGCTCGGCGTGGTCGCCGGCATCACGCCCTTCAACTTCCCGGTGATGGTGCCGATGTGGATGTTCCCGGTGGCCATCGCCGCGGGCAACACCTTCGTGCTCAAGCCCAGCCCGACCGACCCGAGCGCGTCGCTGCGCATGGCCGAGCTGCTGAAGGAAGCCGGCCTGCCCGACGGCGTTTTCAACGTGGTGCAGGGCGACAAGGTCGCCGTCGATGCGCTGCTGGAGCACCCCGACGTCAAGGCCATCAGCTTCGTCGGCTCCACGCCCATCGCCAACTACATCTACGAAACCGGCGCCCGCCACGGCAAGCGCGTGCAGGCCCTGGGCGGCGCGAAGAACCACATGGTCGTCATGCCCGACGCCGACATCGACCAGACCGTCGATGCACTCATCGGCGCCGGCTACGGCTCGGCCGGCGAGCGCTGCATGGCGATCAGCGTCGCGGTGCTGGTGGGCGACGTGGCCGACAAGATCGTGCCCAAGCTCATCGAGCGCACCAAGACGCTCAAGGTGCTCAACGGCACCAACCTCGCGGCCGAGATGGGCCCGATCGTCACGCGCGCCGCGCACGAACGCATCACCGGCTACATCGCGCAGGGCGAGAAGGAAGGCGCGAAGCTGCTGGTCGACGGCCGCCAGTTCGACGGCAAGGTGGCCGGCGATGGTTGCGGCGACGGCTTCTGGATGGGCGGCACGCTGTTCGACCACGTCACGCCCGAGATGCGCATCTACAAGGAAGAGATCTTCGGCCCGGTGCTCGGCTGCGTGCGCGTGGCCAACTTCAAGGACGCGGTCGACCTCGTCAACGCGCACGAGTTCGGCAACGGCGTGAGCTGCTTCACCCGCGACGGCAATGTGGCGCGCGAATTCAGCCGCCGCATCCAGGTCGGCATGGTCGGCATCAACGTGCCGATCCCGGTGCCGATGGCCTGGCATGGCTTCGGCGGCTGGAAGAAGAGCCTGTTCGGTGACATGCACGCCTACGGCGAAGAGGGCGTGCGCTTCTACACCAAGCAGAAGTCGGTCATGCAGCGCTGGCCCGAGAGCATCGGCAAGGGCGCCGAGTTCGTGATGCCGACAGCCAAGTAGCATGCGGAGCGGCGCGAGGGGCGCCGCAATTTCGTCGAACAAAAAAGAGAGACACGCAAAACGCCATGAGCGAGACCACCTTCGACTACATCATCATCGGCGCCGGCACCGCCGGCTCGCTCATGGCCAACCGGCTCAGCGCCGACAAGCGCAAGCGCGTGCTGCTCATCGAGGCCGGACGCAAGGATGACTACCACTGGATCCACATTCCGGTGGGCTACCTGTATTGCATCGGCAACCCGCGCACCGACTGGCTCTACAGCACCGAGCCCGATGCGGGCCTGAACGGCCGCGTGCTGCGCTATCCGCGCGGCAAGACGCTGGGTGGCTCGTCGAGCATCAACGGCATGATCTACATGCGCGGCCAGTCGCGCGACTACGAGCAGTGGGCGCAGCTCACGGGCGACGAGTCGTGGCGCTGGCAGAACGTGCTGCCGGCCTTCAAGAAGCACGAGGACTTCTACCTCGGTGCCGACGAGATGCACGGCGCGGGCGGCGAGTGGCGCGTGGAAAAACAGCGCTTGCGTTGGGACATCCTCGACGCTTTCGCCGAAGCCGCCGCGCAGGCCGACGTGCCGCACACCACCGACTTCAACCGCGGCAGCAACGAAGGCGTGGGCTACTTCCAGGTCAACCAGAAGAACGGCTGGCGCTGGAACACGGCCAAGGCCTTCCTGCGGCCGACCTGCTATGGCAGGCCCAACTTCGAGCTGTGGACCGGCGCGCAGGTGTCGCGCCTGCTGTTCGAGACGCTGCCGGACGGCACGCGCCGCTGCAGCGGCGTCGAGGTATGGAACGGCAGCGAGATGGCCACCGCGCATGCCGAGCGCGAAGTGATCCTGAGCGCGGGCGCGATCGGCTCGCCGCAGATTCTTCAGCTCTCGGGCATCGGCCCGGCCGAGCTGCTGCGTCAACATGGCATCGACGTGGTGCTCGACGCGCCCGGCGTCGGCGCCAACCTGCAGGACCATCTGCAGATTCGCGCGGTCTACAAGATCGAGGGCGCGCCCACGCTCAACGTGCTGGCGTCGTCGATGGTCGGCAAGGCGAAGATCGGGCTTGAATACCTGTTGAAACGCAGCGGCCCGATGAGCATGGCGCCGTCGCAGCTCGGCGCCTTCACGCGCAGCTCGCCCGAGCGTGAATGGCCGAACCTGCAGTACCACGTGCAGCCGCTGTCGCTCGATGCCTTCGGCGATCCGCTGCACAGCTTTCCGGCTTTCACCGCGAGTGTGTGCAACCTCAACCCGACGAGCCGGGGCTCTGTGCGCATCAAGAGCAAGCGCTTTGAAGATGCGCCGGCCATCGCGCCCAACTACCTGAGCACCGACGAAGACCGCAAGGTGGCGGCCGACTCGCTGCGCGTGACACGCCGCATCGCGTCGCAGCCCGCGCTGGCCAAATACAAGCCGCAGGAGTGGAAGCCCGGCGTGCAGTACCAGACCGACGAAGACCTGGCGCGGCTCGCGGGCGACATCGCCACCACCATCTTCCATCCGGTCGGCACCACCAAGATGGGCGCCGACAGCGACCCGATGGCGGTGCTCGACGCCAGGCTGCGCGTGCGCGGTGTGCAGGGCCTGCGCGTGGTGGATGCGGGCGCGATGCCCACCATCACCAGCGGCAACACCAACAGCCCGACATTGATGATGGCCGAGAAGGCGGCGGGCTGGATTCTCGAAGACAACGGCGGGCGCTGAGCCCCGGCGTCAGCGGCGCGGCGTTGGCTTGCTCGATTTGGGCTTGGGCTTGCTGTCGCCCGCCAGGCGCGCCCTCGCGCCTTCGAGCATGAGGTCCACGCCGACATCGAACATCGCATCGGGGCCGGCCTTGCGGTAGTTGGCGAAGGCCTCGGCCAGCAAGGGGCGCGACGCCGCGGCGGCATCGAGCGTCTGCTGCCGCACTTCTGCATCGGGCGGTGCTGCCTGCTCTTCGAGCACGCAGCCCACGGTGTAGCGGCCCAGCGCGATCAGCAGCGTCATGGCCTGCGTTGCGGGCACGCCCCGGCTGACCACGGCCGCGAGTTGAGCCTCCACCATCTCCAGATCATCCGGGTCGGGCTCCGAGCCGGCATGCAGGCGCGCGCCGTCGCGCCGCGCCAGCAGCGCGCGGCGGAAGCTGCGCGCGTTCTCGCGCAGGAAGGTCTCCCACGTTTCCTCGGGCAGCGGCAGCCGGCGGTCGTGGGCGCGACGCAGGAGCTCGCAGTTCATCGCATCGAGCAGCGCGCGCTTGTTCTTGAAATGCCAGTACAGCGCGGGTTGCTGTACGCCCAGCCGTTCGGCCAGCAGCCGGGTGCTGAGCTTGTCCATGCCGACCTCGTCAAGCAGCGCCAGCGCCGCTTCGAGGATGACTTCGCGATCCAGTTTCATGCAGATGTCCGTGCCCGTGTCCGAGCAAATAGGGGGTGCTTCACAACCTGGAATTTATCGCTGATAATTCCTTATCAATGATAAATTCCAACATTTCTTCCAACCCCTCGTTCGCGGGCAGCCGCCACGCGCATGCGGTGATCCTTGCGATCGTCACGCTCGACGCCGTCGGCATCAGCCTGGTCATGCCGATCGTGCCGGGCCTGCTGCGCGAGGTCGGCCACACGGGTGATCTCGGCTGGCGCTTCGGTGCCTTCCTGTCGCTCTACGCGCTGATGCAGTTCCTCTGCGCGCCCGTGCTCGGCGCGCTCAGCGACCGCTTCGGCCGCCGGCCGGTGCTGCTGGTGTCGGTGGCGGGCGCGGCGATCGATGCGCTCTTCATGGCCTTCGCGCCCTCGCTGTGGATGCTGTTCGTGGGCCGCGCGATCGCGGGCATGACCGGCGCGAACATGGCGGTGGCCTCTGCCGCCATTGCCGACCTCACGCCCGAGGACCAGCGCGCGCGCTGGTTCGGCCGCATGGGCGCCTGCTTCGGCCTGGGCTTCATCGCCGGGCCGGCGATTGGCGGCGTGCTCGGCGACCACGGCGTGCGGCTGCCCTTCATCGTGGCCGCGGTGCTCAACGGCCTGACCTTCCTTGTGGGCCTGCTGGTGTTGCGCGAGTCGCGCCCGCCGGCGCTCGCGACGCAGGCCTTCGACCGCAGCGTGCTGCATCCGCTTGCGCCGCTGCGCTGGGCCGCGGGCTTTCCCGCGCTGCTGCCGGTCCTGGGCGTGTTCCTGGTGCTCGTGCTGGTGGGCGAAGTCGCCGGCACGACCTGGGTGATCCACGGCGAAGACCGCTACGCCTGGAACGGCACCACGGTCGGCCTTTCGCTCGCGGGCTTCGGCCTGATCCACGCAGTGGTGCAGGGCTTCCTGGCGGGCCCGCTGGTCGAGCGCTGGGGCGAGCGCGTGGCGATCGCGGTCGGCACGCTCTCCGACTGCACGGCCTATGCGTTGATCGCCTTCGCCTCGCAGGGCTGGATGGCGCTCGCGTTGCTGCCATTGCTGTGCATGGGCGGCGTCGGCCAGCCCGCGCTGCAGGCGATGCTTTCGCGGCGCGTGGGCGAGGCCGACCAAGGGCGGCTGCAAGGCGTGCTCGCGAGCATCTCCAGCCTGGCCTCGGTGGCCGGGCCGCTGCTGATCAGCGCGCTCTACTTCGCGTTGCGCGTGCGCTTCCCGGGCATCGTGTGGCTGGTCGGTGCCGTGCTCTATCTGCTGTGCCTGCCGGTGTTGCTGCGCAAGACGGATGCGAGGCGATGACGGTCTTGCTCCCTCCCCCTCTGGGGGAGGGCTGGGGTGGGGGCAAGCGGCGCTCGCGGTGGAAGCCGATGCTCCCATCCCAACCTTCCCCCAGCGGGGGAAGGAGCAAAGGCAAGCTCAACGTTCGATCGTTTTGTTCCAACGCGAATTCCACGCCGGCCGGTTCGCGTTGATGCTCTCCCAGTCGATGGTGATGGCCGTCTTCATCCACTTGTTGATGTTCGCCACCTGCGTTGCGCTGTCACCCGTCACTGGCGCCTTGGGGTTGGTCGGAATCTGCGCGCCGTACTGCAGCACGTTGGCCTGAGCCACCGGGCTGAGCAGGAACTCGGCGAGCTTTTGCGATAGCTCGGGCTCGCTGTTGTTGGCGATCACGCACTGGGCCGTGACCAGCACCACCGCGCCTTCCTTGGGCGGCGCGTACTCGACCGGAATGCCCTTGGTCTTGAGCGAGTCCACGATGGTGGGCGTCAGCGGAAAGATCGCCGCTTCACCGGTCTGGACCATCTCCGACAGCTTGGCCGAACTCGGGATGTACTCCAGCACGTTCGGGCCGATGGTGGTGGGCCAGGCCTTGAAGCCGGGCTCCACGTTCTTGTCGTTGCCGCCCTGGATGCGGTTGAACATCAGGAAGCCGTGCAGCCCGAAGGACGAGGACGACATCGACTGGAACACCACCTTGCCCTTGAACTTCGGATCGGCCAGGTCCATCCACGAGGTGGGCGCGGCCCAGCCCTTTTCCTTGAACATCTTCGCGTTGTAGGCCAGGCCCGTCATGCCCAGGCTCACGCCGCTGGCCATGTCGTCCTTGAAGCGCGCGGCGGGGAAGATTTCGCTCAGTGACTGGTTGGGCTTCTGCTTCTGGCACAGGCCCATGCCGATGGCGCGCACCATGATGCCGTCGTCCAGGAACATCACGTGCATCTGCGGCTTGTCCTTGTTGGCCTGCGCCTTCGCGAGGATGTCGGACGAGGTGCCGGGCACCACCACCACCTTGGCGCCGTAGGCCTTCTCGAAGGCCGGGAACACGTACTGCGTGTACGCCTTCTCCATGGTGCCGCCGTTCATGCCGATGTAGAGCGTCGGGACTGTCTGCGCGAACGCGGCCCCGCTGCATGCGAGCGCGGCGGCTGCTGCGATCAGGGGGCGGCGTGCGAAGAAGGTGCGGGTGAGGCGGGACATGGTTTTTCCTTTCAGTGGGGAAGGGCGTCGGAAGCGGTCGTGGATGCGGGTCGGGGTTCAGGCTCGGGAACGGGGGCGAAGCGCTCGATGGCAAAGGCATCGATGGGCGTGCTGCTGCGCCCATCGCGTGCGAGTTCGGCAAGCACCTCGCCGGCGGCCGGGCCGATCTGGAAGCCCGCACCCGCGAAGCCGAAGCCATGGAACAATCCCGGCGTGGTGCGGCTCGGGCCGAGCACCGGTTCGCGGTCGGGCAGGTAGCCCTCGGTGCCGCTCCAGGTGCGGATGAAATGCGCATGGCGCAGCGTGGGCAGCAGTTCGATGGCCTGTACCGCGAGCGTGGCGATGGCGTCGCGGTCGACGCGCGCGCGTTCGGCATCGAGCGCAATGCCCGCGCCGCCGCCCAGCACGAGGTTGCCGCGCGCCACCTGCCGGCAGTAGATGCCGCCGCCCTCGACGCCGAGGCTCCAGTCCATGAAATGCGGCACCGGCTCCGTCACCGCCATCACCGGGTGGCCCGAACGCAGCGGCAGCGTCTCGCCGAACTGTTCGGCGATGGCGCCGGCCCAGGCGCCCGCGCAGTTGAGCAGCACGGGCGCATGCACTTCGAGCGCATTGCCGGAACGCACCATGAACAGCGCGCCGTCGTGCGCGACCTCGTCGACCTTGTGGCGCTCGAAGACCTGCGCGCCCGCCCGTTGAGCCGCGAGCGCGAAGGCCGGCGACACCAGGCGCGGATTGGCCTGCCCGTCTTCCACGCACAGCGAGCCGCCCACGGCGCGCGTGCCGAGCCAGGGGCATTGCTCGCGCAGGCGCGCGGCGGAAATCAGTTCGAGGCCCAGGTCGAAGTCGCTGCTGAGCGCGCGGTAGCGTTCGAGCGAGGCCATGTCCGATTCGCTGCGCGCGATCTTGAAATGGCCCGAGCGGATGTATTCGCCGTCGGTGCCGAGCAGTTCGGGCAGCCGGCCCCAGATGCGGTGCGCGCGCTGCGCTAGCGGCAACTGGCTCAGCGGGCGGCCCTGCCGCCGCACGCCGCCGTAGTTCACGCCGCTGGAGCGCGAGCCGCAAAGGTCGCGCTCCAGCAGTGCCACGCCAAGGCCCATCTGCCGCAGCGCCAGCGCGGCGGAGGCGCCGACGATGCCGCCACCGATGATGGCGACATCGGTGCGCAAGGTGCGGATCGTCGTCATGCGTCGCCCTCCGTGCAGGGCACGAGCCGGATTGGGATCGGCTTGATCGGCGCCTGTCCGCGCAAGCGGCCCACCTGCTGCACCGATTGGCCGGTGGCATGCGCCAGGATCTCCGCCGCCGCCACGCCGCACATGCGGCCCTGGCAGCGGCCCATGCCCACGCGCGACAAGGCCTTGAGCCGGTTCATCTCGTCCGCGCCGTTGACGGCAACGGTCTGGCGCAGCGTGCCGGCCGTGACGTTCTCGCAGCGGCACACCACCAGATCGTCGGGCGCGTGCGCGGCCCAGTCCTGCGGCAGCGGGAAGGCGCGCTCCAGGCCACGGCGGAACGTGGTCAATCGGTCGAGCCTGTGTTCGAGTGCCGTGGCGCGCGCGGTGTCGATGGCCACGCCGCTGTCGGCCAGCAGCGCCAGCGCCGCGCGCTCACCCGCCCATTCGGCCGCGTCCGCGCCCATGATGCCGGCGCCATCGCCCGCGAGGTACACGCCCTCGACGCTGGCGCGACCCGCCGCATCGCGCACCGGCAGATGGGCGCGGTGCATCGGCGCGTAGTCGAAGCGGCAGCCGAGCAGGTCGGCCAGTTGGGTTTCGGAGCGCAGCGCGTAGCCGAAGCCGATGGCATCGCAGGCCAGCGTGCGTTCTTCGCGGCCGTCGTGCCATGCCACGCCGGTGACGCGGCTTTGCTGTTCATCGCCGAGCACGCGCAGCGGGCGCACGCCGCTGTGCAAGGCCACGCCATGCGCGCGCAGCCAGCCCACGTAGTACACGCCTTTGGCGAACACGGTGGGTTGCGTCAGCATCGCGGGCGTTGCGGCGATCTGGTCCGCAAGGCGCGCGGTGTCGAGCACCGCCGCCACCGTCACGCCGGCCTTCGCGTACTGGTACGCCACCAGGTACAGCAACGGCCCCGTGCCCATGAACACCACGCGCTGCCCGATGGCGCAGCCCTGGAACTTGAGCGCCACCTGCGCACCGCCGAGCGTGTAGACGCCGGGCAGCGTCCAGCCCGGCACCGGCAGCACGCGGTCGGTCGCGCCCGTCGCCACGATGAGATGGCTGTAGGGCACGCTGCGGGTGCTGCGCGTCGGGTTGTGCAGCACGTCGAGCTGTTGCGCTTGTGCGTTCCACACGAGGCTGTCGGGGCGATGGTCGATGCGGCCCTGCAGCGCGTCGAAGGCTTCGTGCACCGCATCGGCACGCTTCGACTCGAAGCCGTAGAGCGTTTGCGCGCTGCGCTGTGTTAGGCCCTTTGGCGGACGCCGGTAGATCTGTCCGCCGGCGCGCGGGGCCTCGTCGATCACCACGGGCCGCAGGCCATGCACCACCAGCGTCTGCGCGGCGCGCACGCCGGCCGGTCCGGCGCCGACGATCACGGGCCGCAATTCGCTGGCCGTTGTAGCGGTCGTCGTCATGCGCCGTTCTTTCCCGTGACCAGTGCCATGCCCGGTGCGATGAAGGTCGAGCAGGCGCGCAGCCGCTCGCCTTCGTCGGTCGAGATCCAGCAGTCCTGGCAGGCGCCCATCATGCAGAAGCCGGCACGTGGCAGCCCGCTGAATTCGTTGCGCCGCAGTTGATCGGATTGCGTGAGCACGGCGGTCAGCACCGTGTCCCCGGACAGCGCACGCACGGGTGCACCGTCGAGCGTGAAGGCCACGGCCTCGCGGCCGTTCTGCTCAGCCACGCGATGCAGCAGCCCGCGTGCGCCTGTTGTCGATGATGTGTTCATGCTCATCTGCGGCCCACCAGCACGCGGTCCAGTCCATAGAGGCGATCGAGAATGATCATCGCGACAGCGGTCACCGCCACCATCAGCGCCGACACCGCCGCCATCAGCGGATCGATCGACTCGGTGGCATACATGTACATGCGCACCGGCAGCGTCACTGTGCTCGGCGCGGTGACGAAGATCGACATCGTCACTTCGTCAAAACTGTTGATGAAGGCCAGCATCCAGCCGCCCGTCACGCCCGGCAGGATCATCGGCAGCGTGATGCGCCGGAACACCGTGGCCTGGCTCGCGCCCAGCGACAGCGCGGCCTGCTCGGCGCTGCGGTCGAAGCCCACCAGCGCGGCCACCACCAGCCGCAGCGTGTAGGGCGTGACGATCAACGCATGTGCCATCACCAGCCAGCCGAAACTGCCCGTGCCGCCGACCAGCGCGAACAGCCGCAGCAGCGCCACGCCCAGCACCAGGTGCGGCACGATCAGCGGAGACAGGAACAGGCCGTTGAGAAAGTCGCGCCCCGGAAATTCATAGCGCGTGATCGCCATGCCGGCCGGCACCGCGAGCAGCGTCGCGATGGTGGCCGAGCTGAGCGCCAGCCACAGGCTGTTCCAGAACGACTGCATGAAGTCGGAGTGCGCGAACACCGCCTTGAACCAGCGCAGCGAGAAGTGCGTGGTCGGAATGGTCAGCGTGTTCTCGGGCGTGAACGCCACGATGCACACCACCACCAGCGGTGCCAGCATGAAGACGATGACGAGCGCGTTGAAGGTGAGCGCGATGGGGCCGTTCTTGTTCATCGCTTCAGCCCAGCGCTTTCTTGTAGCGGCCTTCTACGAGGCGGTTGTAGCTGAGCATGACCACGAGGTTGGCCACCAGCAAGATGAGTGCAACAGCGGCGCCCAGCGGCCAGTTCAGCTCGCTCAGGTATTCGTCGTAGACGATGGTCGCGACCATCTTCAGGCGGCGCCCACCCAGCAAACCCGGAATCGCGAACGAACTCGCCGCCAGGCCGAACACGATCAGGCTGCCCGACAGAATGCCCGGCATCACCTGCGGCAGCACGATGCGCCGCAGCGTGGTGAGGGGCGTGGCGTTGAGCGAAAGCGCCGCGTTCTCGACACCCGGGTCCAGCTTCTGCAGCGAGGTCCACACCGGGATCACCATGAAGGGCAGCATCACATGCACGAGCGCGATGACCACGGCCGTGTTGGTGTACAGGATCTTCACCGGCCCGATGCCGAGCAGGCCCAGCAAGCCGTTCACCGCGCCCTCGGGGCCAAGCAGCATGCTCCAGCCGAAGGCGCGCACCACCACCGACACCAGCAGCGGTGCGAGCACCACCAGCAGCAGGATCGAGCGCCACGGGTTGCGCATGCGGCTGAGCACATAGGCTTCGGGCGCACCGATCACGACGCAGATCAGCGTGACCAGTCCCGAGACCCAGAAGGTGCGCCAGAAGATGCCGAGGTAATAAGAGTCCGAGAACACCAGCGCGTAGTGAGCGAGCGTGAACTCGCCGGCCTTCGGCCCGGTGGCCGGGTCGTACACGTTGAACGACAGCACGGCCGTGAGCGCCAGCGGCACCAGCAGCAGCGCAGTGAACAGCAGCAGCGCCGGCCCCGACAGCCACCAAGGCGTGGCCTTGTTCTGCATGCTGCTCATGCCGCCACGGCCTCGTCGGCGGGCAGCAGCCGCATGCAGTGGGCGGGCCAGTCGATGCCGGTGCGGGCGCCTTCGTCGAGCGCGTCGCGGCCGTCGTTGGGGCTCAGCACCGTGAGGTCGCCCACCGGCGTGGCGATGCGGTAGAGCCACTGGCTGCCGAGGAAAAAGCGCTCCTGCACCTCGCCGTCGATGCGGCCCCGGCCCGGCGGCACGAGCTGCAGTTTTTCGGGCCGCACGCTCAGCAGCGCCGATGCGTCGACGCGGAAGCCCGTGTCGTCCACGTCGAGCGAGAGCGTGCCGACCTCGACACAGGTGCGCGTGGCGCCGCTGTTCGACACGCGGCAGTTCAGCAGGTTGGCCTTGCCCACGAAGGTCGAGATGAAGCGCGTGCTCGGATGCTCGTACACCCGCTGCGGATGATCGATCTGCGTGGCGCAGCCACCTTCCATCACCACGACGCGGTCGCTGATGGACATGGCCTCGCTCTGGTCGTGCGTGACCATCACCGTGGTGGTGCCGACCTTGCGCTGGATCTGGCGCAACTCGAACTGCATTTCTTCGCGCAGCTTGGCGTCGAGGTTGGACAGGGGTTCGTCGAGCAGCAGCACCGGCGGCTCGATGACCAGCGCGCGGGCCAGCGCCACGCGCTGCCGCTGGCCGCCCGAGAGTTCGCGCGGGTAGCGCGTGGCGTGCGCCTCCAGGTGCACCAGCGCCAGCGCCTGCTTCACGCGGTCGGCGCGCTCTGCCTTGGGCATCTTGCGCATTTCGAGGCCGAAGCTCACGTTGTCGGCCACCGTCATGTGCGGAAAGAGCGCATAGCTCTGGAACACGATGCCCAGCCCGCGCGTGTTGGCCTTGGCATGCGTGATGTCCTTGCCCGCCAGTTCGATGCGCCCGCTGCTCACCGCCTCGAAGCCCGCAATCATCTGCAGCGTGGTGGTCTTGCCGCAGCCCGAGGGGCCGAGCAGCGAGACGAACTCGCCCTTTTCCACCGTGAGGTTCATGGCCGACACCGCGCGGGCGGCGCCATAGAACTTGGTCACGTCGGTGAGCCGGAGGAATGACATGGAAGAGCCTTTCTGCGGTGCGAAGGGATGGCGTGCGACACCTTGGTGCATGCCATGGACGACTTGCTGCTTTCGATTCACTCTATTGCAACGATTGCGCCAGATCGCCTCGGGTATTCCATTAATCAGAATATTTATCTAATTTATTCCGTTCAATGAAATATGATGGCCGAACGCAGTCCAAGAAATTCCACAGGAGGACGGTATGGAAACCCCAACGGCGGCCAGCGGCGGCGTGCCCCGCGTCTTCTCGGTGATCCGCGCGCTCGGCGCGGTGCAGGCCGAGGGCGGCCGCGTGACCCAGATCGCACGTTCCGTGGGCCTCACGCAGGCCACCACGCACCGTTTGCTGCAATCGCTCATGGCCGAAGGCATGGTCGAGCAGGACGAACGCAGCAAGCTCTACCGGCTCAGCATCGACTTCTTCGCGCTCGCGGCCAGCGCGGGCAACCCCGGCGACCTGCGTTCGATCTGCCGGCCGGTGCTGCTGCGGCTGTGCGCGAGCCTGGGCGACAGCATCTTCTTATTGGCGCGCAGCGGCTTCGACGCGGTGTGCCTTGACCGCAGCGAAGGGCCGTTCCCGATCCGCTCGTTCACCGGCGACATCGGCGGGCGCATCGCGCTGGGCGTGGGGCAGGGCGCGCTGGCGATCCTGGCCTTCCTGCCTGAAGCCGAGCGCGAGGAAGTGATCCGCTTCAACCTGTCGCGCGTGCGTGAGTACGGCGTGTACGACGAGGTCTATTTGCGCACCGAGATCGAACGCGTGCGGCAGCAGGGCTATGCGGGGCGCAACACCGGGCTGCTCGAAGGCATGGCCGGCGTGGCGGTGCCGGTCCTCGACCGTGAAGGGCGCGCTGTGGCGGCGCTGAGCGTGGGCACCATCGCCGACCGGCTCAATCCCGATCGCATGCCCACGGTGGTCGAGCTGTTGAAGCGCGAGGCGGCGACCATCGGGCCGAAGATCAACCCCTTCGATGCGACGCTCCGGCGGCCGGCGCAGAGCTTGGCGAGTTCACCGGCGGGGCAGCGCATCACGTTGCCCGAGGCGCCCGGGCCGGGTTGAGCGGGGGTCGCCGAGCGATTCGCCTCAATCGCTCGCGGACGCGTATTCCATCTCGATCTTCAGGCCCGGAAACCGGGACCGCAGATCGTGCAGGGCACGGCGCATTGCATCCTCGCCGGGCCGGTTGTCCGGAAGTATTGACGGATCGAGCACGAAATGCAGTCGGGTTTCGTCCACTTCCTGGGTGGCCGAAACCGGTGCTTCTTCCTGCAACTCGCCTCGCTCGAAGCGCAGCCGCGATTGCTTTCCGCTGTCCCTGATCTCTGCTGTGAACTCGCTGCAGACAGCGTTCAGCACGGCGATCCCGATCCGGCAGAACTCCGAACCTACCTCCAGGTGACGCTTGCGTGAATGGCAGGCGGCATGGATCGTGAGGAATATCCGTGCCACCGTCCAATTTGGATGCTGCTCATCGGGTTCGAGAGGCATGCCGCTGTCATAGCGGACGTCGATTTTCGCGCCGTCGATCCTCAGGAGGATCTGTGTGCATCGACCATCGATCGCATCGTCGATTGCGTGGCAGAGGGCCTGCATGGCGAGCGTCGCAGCGATGTTTCGATCATGGACATCGAAGTACATGGCCGTGCGGCGGCGCACCGCCTCGGCGTCCGTCAGGACCACGATTTCTTGTTCGAATTCCGAGTGCATTCCTGATATTGCCTGATTGGGCAGCAGCGAATCCATGCCCGCCCTTGCAATTTCGACTTTGCCTTCAGTCGCCGAACAGACCAGTCAGGCTCTCACGCCCGACACGACAATGCGCGCGAGGAGCCCTGCCCATGAACAACCCTTCGATCCTCTACCCCGTGTTCGCCCTGGCCGCATGGACTGGCCTCGTCCTGCTGCTGATTCCCTTCCATCGCATCCGCGCGGTGCGGCGCCGCGAAGTCCGGGGCTCGGATTTCCGTCTGGGCGAATCGCCGGCCGTGCCCGATGCCGTGCGCATTCCGAACCGCAACTACATGAACCTGCTGGAGGTGCCGGTGCTGTTCTATGTGGTGTGCCTGCTGATCTACGTGGCGGTGCTGCCGTCGCCCGGGGCGATCTGGCTGGCGTGGACCTATGTGGTCCTGCGTGTGCTGCACAGCGGGGTGCACCTGACCTACAACCACGTGATCCACCGGCTGGTGTTGTTCGCCGTGAGCAACGGGGTGCTGGTGATGCTGTGGGTGGCAGCCGCGACCCGGTTGGTGCGCTAGCCGCACGAAGATCCTGCAAGTTCATTCCTGAAACGCATCAGGTCCTTCCATATTTTCACTATGCAAGGGTGCGGGATTCGCTGATATTGGCCGGATGTCCGAAGCCCACACCCCCCTTCCCGTCGCCACCGAAGTCGAACAACTGCTGCAGCGCCTGGGCGTGCCGCACACCGCCTACACCGGCGGCGAGCTGACGGTGCGCTCCCCGGTCACCGGCGAGGTGATCGCGCAGGTGCCGCAGACCACGCCGGTCGAGGCCACCGGTGCCATCGGCAGCGCGCACGAAGCCTTCAAGGCCTGGCGCAATGTGCCGGCGCCACGCCGTGGCGAGCTGGTGCGCCTTCTGGGCGAAGAGCTGCGCGCCGCCAAGCGCGACCTGGGCCGCCTCGTCACGCTGGAGGCCGGCAAGATCCCGTCCGAAGGCGCGGGCGAGGTGCAGGAAATGATCGACATCTGCGACTTCGCGGTCGGCCTGTCGCGCCAGCTCTACGGCCTCACGCTGGCCACCGAGCGCGCCGAGCACCGGATGATGGAAACCTGGCATCCGCTGGGCGTGTGTGGCGTGATCTCGGCCTTCAACTTTCCCGTGGCCGTGTGGTCGTGGAACGCGGCGCTTGCGCTGGTGTGCGGCGACTCGGTGGTGTGGAAGCCGTCCGAGAAAACACCGCTGACCGCGCTGGCCACGCACGCCATCGCGCAGCGCGCCATCGAACGTTTCGGCGATGCACCCGAAGGCCTGCTCGGCCTGCTGCTGGGCCAGCGCGACATCGGCGAAGTGCTGGTCGACGACCACCGCGTGCCGATTCTCTCGGCCACCGGCTCCACCGCGATGGGGCGGCAGGTCGGGCCCAAGCTGGCGGCGCGTTTCGCTCGCGCGATTCTTGAACTGGGTGGCAACAACGCCGCCATCGTCACGCCCTCGGCCGACCTCGACCTCACGCTGCGCGGCATCGCCTTCTCGGCCATGGGCACGGCCGGCCAGCGCTGCACCACGCTGCGCCGCCTGTTCGTGCACGACAGCGTGTACGACGCGCTGGTGCCCAAGCTCGCGAAGGTTTATGGCAATGTGCAGGTGGGCGATCCGCGCGAGGCCGGCACGCTGGTCGGTCCGCTGATCGATCGCGCCGCCTTCGACGGCATGCAGAAGGCGCTCGGCGAAAGCCGCGAAGCCGGTGCGACGGTGCACGGCGGCCAGCGCGTCGACGGCATCGGCACGCAAGACGCCTACTACGTGCGCCCGGCACTCGTGGAACTGAAGGCGCACGCCGGGCCGGTGCTGCGCGAGACCTTCGCGCCGATCCTGTACGTGGTGCGCTACACCGAACTTGATGAAGCCATCGAATGGCACAACGCGGTGGGCGCGGGCCTGTCGTCGTCGATCTTCACGCTCAACGTGCGCGAGGCCGAGTGCTTCATGTCGAGCGCGGGCTCGGACTGCGGCATTGCCAACGTCAACATCGGACCGAGCGGCGCTGAAATTGGCGGCGCCTTCGGTGGCGAGAAGGAAACCGGCGGCGGCCGCGAAGCCGGCTCCGACAGCTGGAAGGCGTACATGCGCCGCGCCACCAACACCATCAATTACTCGACGGCACTGCCTCTTGCGCAAGGCGTGACTTTCGACATCGGCGACTGACCGATCCCGGCCCGTTGTTCCTGCCGCGCAGCACTCGACTGCAGCGGCAAGGAAGCGGCCGTGCCTTTCAAAGAAAAACTACCAGGAGACAGAGAAGATGAAGATGCAATTGAAGACCCTCGCCACCGCAGCGCTGCTCGCGCTCGCTTTCGGCGGCGCCAGCGCGCAGACCGCCACCACCGGCACGCTCGACAAGATCAAGGCCAACGGCAAGGTCGTGCTCGGCGTGCGCGAAGCCTCGCCGCCGATGGCCTACATGCTCGGCGCGGGCGAGAAGTACGTGGGCTACCACGTCGAGCTGTGCGAGCGCGTGCTGAAAGACATCGCGCCCAACGCCAAGCTCGAATACATGGCCGTGACCGCGCAGAACACCATCCCGCTGGTGCAGAACGGCACGCTCGACATCGGCTGCGGCCCCACCACCAACAACACCGCACGCCAGCAGCAGGTGGCCTTTGCGCTCACCACGTATGTGAGCGAAGTGCGCATGGCGACCAAGGTCGACTCGGGCATCACCACGCTCGACCAGCTCGCGGGCCGCAACGTGTCGGCATCGACCGGCACCACCGCCGTGCAACTGCTGCGCAAGCGCGAGCGCGCACAGAACGTCTCGTACAACACGATGCTCGGCAAGGACCATCTCGAAAGCTTCCTGCTCATGGAGTCGGGCCGCGCCGATGCCTTCGTGCTCGACGACAACCTGCTCGCCGGCATCATTGCGAACTCGAAGAGCCCGGCCTCCTACCGCATCGTGGGCGAGGCGCTGGGCTCCGAGCCCATCGCGCTGCTGTTCCGCAAGGACGACCCGGCTTTCAAGAGCGCGGTGGACGATTCGCTGCGCAAGCTCATGAAGAGCGGCGAGCTGGAAAAGATCTACACCAAGTGGTTCGTCGCGGCCATTCCGCCGAAGAACACCAGCCTGAACCTGCCGATGAGCCCGGCGCTCAAGCAACTGATGCTCGAACCCAACGACAAGCCACTGGAGACCTACGCCAAGTGACCCCCGACACCGCCGTGTTCTCGCCAGCGCAGCGCGTGCGCGCCATCCACGTCTCGGAGATCCTACGCATCACCGACCAGGCGAACACGCTCAAGCGCGCGGGCCGGCCGGTGATCGTGCTGGGCGCGGGCGAGCCCGACTTCGACACGCCGCACAACATCCGCGAAGCGGCCGTGCGCGCCATCGAAAAGGGCGACACGCGCTACACGGTGCTCGACGGCAGCCCGGCGATGAAGGCGGCGGTGCAGCTCAAGTTCAGGCGCGACAACGCGCTCGAATTCGCGCTCGACGAGATCAGCGTGAGCGCGGGCGCCAAGCAGGTGATCTTCAACGCGCTGATGGCGAGCCTGAACCCCGGCGACGAAGTGATCCTGCCCGCGCCGTACTGGACCTCGTACGCGGACATCGTGCAGATCTGCGGCGGCGTGCCGGTGCCGGTGGCGTGCACCGAGGCGAACGGATTCCGCCTGACCGCAGCGCAGCTCGAAGCGGCGATCACGCCGCGCACGCGCTGGCTCTTTCTGAACTCGCCGTCGAACCCGAGCGGCGCGGCCTACAGCGCGGCGCAATTGCAGCCGCTGTGCGACGTGCTGCTGCGCCATCCGCAGGTGTGGGTGCTGGCGGATGACATCTACGAACACATCCTCTACGACGGGCTGGCCTTTGCAACGCCCGTGGCGATCGAACCCCGGTTGCGCGAGCGCACGCTGACGGTGAATGGCGTGTCGAAGGCCTACGCCATGACCGGCTGGCGCCTGGGCTACGGCGCGGGGCCGCGTGCGCTGATCGGCGCGATGGCGGTGGTGCAGAGCCAGTCGACCTCGTGCCCGTCGTCGATCAGCCAGGCGGCTGCCATCGAGGCGCTGACCGGGCCGCAAGGGATCGTGGCCGAACGATGCGCCGACTTCCAGGCGCGGCGCGACTTCGTGGTGGCTGCGCTGAACCGCATGCCCGGCCTGCATTGCCGCGTGCCCGAGGGTGCGTTCTATACCTTCGCGAGTTGCGCCGGCGTGCTCGGCAAGCGCACCCGCGGCGGCGCGCTGCTGCAGAGCGACAGCGACTTCTGCCGCTACCTGCTGCAGGATTTTGAAGTGGCGGTGGTGCCGGGCAGCGTGTTCGGGCTGGCGCCGTATTTCCGCATTTCGTATGCGACGTCGATGGCGCAACTTGAAGAAGCCTGTGCCCGCATCGCCGCTGCATGCGAAGCCCTCGAATGACTTTGAATTTCTCCCTCCCCCTTTGGGGGAGGGCAGGGGTGGGGGCAGGCGGCGTATCAAGTGCTGTCGGCACAACCAGCGCCGCTTGCCCCCATCCCAACCTTCCCCCAGAGGGGGAAGGAGCAAGACCCGATACCTTCATCATCCTCTTGGACATCGCATGACTTCCTCCCGCACCGGCGGCCAGATCCTGGTCGACCAGCTCATCACCCATGGCGTGCAACAGCTCTTCTGCGTGCCCGGCGAAAGTTTTCTGGCCGTGCTCGATGCGCTGCACGACGCTTCCATCGACGTGACCGTGTGCCGCCAGGAAGGCGGCGCCACCATGATGGCCGAGGCGCAGGGCAAGCTCACGGGCAAGCCGGGCGTCTGCTTCGTCACGCGCGGACCGGGCGCCACCAATGCGGCGGCCGGCGTGCACATCGCGCACCAGGACTCGACGCCGCTGCTGCTGTTCGTGGGCCAGGTCGCACGCGAAGCGCTGGGCCGCGAGGCCTTCCAGGAGCTGGACTACGGCGCGGTCTTCGGCACCATGGCCAAGTGGGTCGTGCAGATCGACGACCCGGCGCGCGTGCCCGAGCTGGTCTCTCGCGCCTTCCACGTCGCCACCTCGGGCCGCCCCGGCCCGGTGGTGATCGCGCTGCCCGAAGACATGCTGACCGAAGCCGCGACGGTGGCCGATGCGCTGCCCTATGCAGTGACCGAAACCCATCCCGGCGCGGCGCAATTGGCCGACCTGCAGCAGCGCTTGTCGCAGGCGCAACGGCCGGTCGTCATTCTTGGCGGCAGCCGTTGGTCGGAAGAGGCAGCACTGCAGTTCGCGGGTTTCGCCGAAGCCTTCTCGCTGCCCGTGTACTGCTCGTTCCGTCGCCAGATGCTGATGTCGGCCGAGCACCCTTGCTATGCCGGCGACCTGGGCCTTGGCGCGAACCCGCGCATGCTCGAACGCATCCGCAATTCAGACCTCGTGCTGCTGGTCGGCGGTCGCCTGTCGGAAGTGCCATCGCAAGGCTACGAGCTGCTGGCCATTCCGCAGCCGAAGCAACCGCTGGTGCATGTGCACGCCGACGCCGACGAACTCGGCAAGCTCTACCGCCCTGCGCTGGGCATTCACGCCACGCCGCAGGCATTCGCCGAAGCGGTGAGCGCATTGCGCCCCGCGTCAGCACCAGTCTGGCAAGCCGAGACGAAGGCCGCGCGCGAAGACTTTCTGCGCTGGAGCGACCCGGCCCCTATCCGCATTCCCGGCCCGCTGCAGATGGGCGAAGTCATGCAGCATCTGCGCGAGGTGTTGCCGGCCGACACCATCTTCTGCAATGGCGCAGGCAACTTCGCCACCTGGGTGCACCGCTTCTGGCCGTTCCGCGCGTTCGCCAGCCAGCTCGCACCCACCAGCGGCTCGATGGGCTACGGCCTGCCGGCCGGCGTCGGTGCCAAGCGGCTGTGGCCGCAGCGCGAGGTGGTCGTCTTCGCGGGCGACGGCGATTTCATGATGCACGGCCAGGAGTTCGCGACCGCCGTGCAGTACGGTTTGCCGATCATCGTGGTGCTGTTGGACAACGCCATGTACGGCACGATCCGCATGCACCAGGAAAAGCATTACCCCGGCCGCATCAGCGCGACGCAGTTGAAGAACCCGGACTTCCGTGGCTATGCCGAAGTGTTCGGGGGCCACGGCGAGCGCGTGACGACTACGGAAGAGTTCGGCCCCGCACTGGCGCGCGCCCGTGCCAGCGGCAAGCCCGCGATCCTGCATTGCCTGCTGGACCCGGAAGCGATCACGCCGGGGAGCACGCTGCAGTCGATCCGCAAGGCAGCGCTGGCAGCGGCCTGAATTTTTTCGGATTGGGCGTTGGACAGAGCGGTTGTTGATCGCAGGATCACCAGCCGCGTGCCCCAGTGCGAATGGCACCAGGTGCTCCCCGCAGCGAAATAAAGGAGGAGCGAAGCGGGGGACATTCGCGGAGGGGAGCACCTGGTGTCATTCGCACTCGCCCTGAACAGCAGCGCTCCCACAGCCTCAGCGCAACCCACCCACATAACGAGGCGGCGGCGTAGGCGGATTCCCATCGGGTTGCCGCGCCGCCAGCCGTGCAGCCCGCGCCAACGGCTCCATGGCCTGCTCAAGGCGTGTCGCAAGCTGTTCGAGCTCAACGTCCTGCGTGTCCGCCGCATGCGCACGCGTCATGCGCACGATCTCGGCGGCGTACTCGGCATTGGTTGCCATCCACTCGGTGTCGGTCACGCGCCCGTGCTTTCGCCGCAATGCCACGTGCAGGCGGGCGGCGAGGGCGATGCGTTCGCTTTCTGACATGGATGGCATGGTTCTCCTCCGTCGGTGAGTCAGCTCCCAAGGTGTTCACGATGCTGTGCAAGATCGAGGCCCAGTTGCTCGCTTTCCGGATCGACGCGCAATCCCACCAGGATGTGCACGAGGAACAGCACCACCGCCGTGCCCGTCGCACTGTAGATCG
Organism: Variovorax raffinosi; assembly: GCF_051216615.1. Lineage (NCBI taxonomy): Bacteria > Pseudomonadati > Pseudomonadota > Betaproteobacteria > Burkholderiales > Comamonadaceae > Variovorax > Variovorax raffinosi. Next base: position 978,343 of record NZ_JBPJZR010000002.1, on the reverse strand, counting down.
CCACGCTGCCGACGGCGATGGCCTGCGTCAGCACATCGCCGTGTACGCCCGAGATGCGCGCGTCCGCAAACACGCCCGTGAGCAGCGCCCCCACGACCCCGCCGATGCCGTGCACGCCGAACACGTCGAGCGAATCGTCCGCGCCCAGCAGATGCTTCAGCCCGGTCGCGCCCCAATAACAGGCCAGCCCCGCGATGCCGCCGATGGCCAGCGCGGCCAGCGGCGTCACGAAACCGGCCGCCGGCGTGATCGCGACCAGCCCCGCCACCAGCCCCGAGCACAGCCCCAGCAGCGACGGGCTGCGCCGCACGATCCATTCGCCAACCATCCAGCTCATCGCCCCGGCGGCGGCCGCAATGTGCGTGACCAGCATCGCCAGGCCCGCGCGTCCGTCAGCCGCCACCGCCGAGCCCGCATTGAAGCCGAACCAGCCCACCCACAACAGGCCCGCGCCCACCATCGTGAACGCCAGGCTGTACGGCTCGAAAGCCTCGCGCCCGTAGCCCTTGCGCGGCCCGAGGGCGTAGGCGCAGACCAGCCCCGCGATGCCCGCGTTGACGTGCACCACCGAGCCGCCAGCGAAGTCGAGCGCGCCCATCTGCGCGAGCCAGCCACCTGGCTCCCACACCCAATGTGCGATCGGCGCATAGACCAGCACGCTCCACAGCAGCGCGAACCACAGCACCGCCGAAAAACGCATGCGCTCGACAAAAGCGCCCAACACCAGCGCCGTGGTGATGATCGCGAAGGTCAACTGGAACATCGCATAAACCGATTCGGGCACGTTGGGCGCCACATGGCTCACCGCCACCTGGCCCGCCTCCTTCAGGTACTCGAAGCCCGAGAACCAGAAACGCCCGGTGCCGCCCAGCCAGGGCCAGCCCTCGGTGAACGCCAGCGAATAGCCCAGCGTGAACCAGGTCAGCGAGACCGCCGCGGCAATCGCCACGACGGCGGCCATGGTCGCCAGCACGTTCTTGCGGCGCACCATGCCCGCATAGAAGAGGGCGATGCCGGGCAGCGTCATCAGCAGCACCAGCGCGGTCGAGGTCATCATCCAGGCGGTGTCGGCCGCGTTGATGGAGGCTTGCGGGGCCAGGGCCATGGCAGTGCTCTTCTTCGAGTTGTGGACTGTGGCTTTACGTGCACAAGTCGTGCCACATCGTTAACTACCAGAAACACTTTGGTTTGCAAACAGGTCTTCCGAGGTAAGGCAAAGCGGGTAATTCCCAATGCACTGGCGCGGTGCACCGCCTAAAGTCTGCCCACTCGCGAACGGGCCCTGCTCGTGCTGCCGAGGGTCCGAGGAGACAATCCCCCGAACAAGAAAAATGCTTTCCAAGGCTCCGTACGAGATGCCATGTCTGAACTTGAAAAGGCGCCGCTGGTCGGCGCCTTTTTTTATGCCCGCTCGAATGGGGCGGGGCGCACTTTTCCTGAAGGCAAACAACCCCGGTTAGCAGGCAGCACGTGCATACACCGCTATCGTTTCGGTAGCAATCCCGGTGAGACAATCCAGCCATGGAAATGCTGGTGGTGACGGGCGCTTCGCTGCTCGCGGGTTTTGTCGATTCGATCGTGGGCGGAGGCGGGTTGATCCTGGTGCCGGCGCTGTTCGCCGTGTTCCCCGGCGCACCGCCGGCCACGCTGCTGGGCACCAACAAGAGCGCGTCCATTTGGGGCACGGCCGCCGCCGCAGCCCAATTCAGCCAGCGGGTGCAGATGCGCTGGGGCGCGTTGTGGCCGGCCGCGCTGCTCGGTTTCGTGGGTTCGATGCTGGGTGCCTGGGGCGTCACGATGTTTCCGGGCGATTTCCTGCGCCGGGCGTTGCCGGTCATCCTGCTCGGCGTGCTGCTCTACACGCTGGCGCGCAAGGACATGGGCCGGCTGCACGCGCCGCGCTTCAGCGGTCGGGCCGAAACGCTGGCGGCCTGCACCATCGGCCTGTCGATCGGGCTGTATGACGGCTTCTTCGGGCCGGGCGCGGGTAGTTTCCTGGTGTTTCTGTTCGTCCGCTGGATGGGCTACGACTTTCTCAACGCCTCGGCCTCCGCCAAGATCATCAACACCCTGACCAACGCCGCCGCGCTGATATTGCTGGCCGCCAAGGGGCACGTCTGGTGGCACTACGGGCTGGTGATGGCGGTGGCCAACGTGGCGGGCAGCCTGCTGGGCACGCGCGTGGCGCTGAAGCACGGCGCAGGCTTTGTGCGGGTGGTGTTCATCGTGGTCGTGAGTGCGCTGATCCTGAAGACGGCCTACGACGCGTTTTTGAAATGAAGCCCTGGTCTTTGGTTTGACGCTTTGCGCTGTGCGGCGCTTGCTGCTGTTCAGGGCGGCACTCACGCCGACACGGTGCTCTTTTTCGCGAATGTCCCCCGCTTCGCTCCTCCTTTATTTCGCGAAAAAGAGCCCCGTATCGACGCGAGCGTTGGACAGAGCGGTCGTTGATCAGCGATTCACCAGCAGCGTGCCCATGTGTGAATGGCACCAGGTGCTCCCCGCAGCGAAATAAAGGAGGAGCGAAGCGGGGGACATTCGCGGAGGGGAGTACCCGGTGTCATTCGCACGCACCCCGAACAGCAGCGCCCAAAAAACAGCCGCAATAAAAAAGCCCCCAGAAGGGGGCTCTTTGCGAAGACGAAAACCGAAACCGGTCACTCCTCGACGAAGGCTTCCTCGCGCTTGGCCTTGATGGCCGGCAAAAGCACGATCCCGAGCAACAGTGCAGCCGCGACGAGCAGCCCCGCCGACAACGGCCGCGTGACGAACACGCTCCACGCACCGCGCGACAGCAGCAGCGCACGCCGCAGGTTCTCTTCCATCATCGGCCCCAGGATGAAGCCCAGCAGCAGCGGCGCAGGTTCCGTGCGCAGCTTGATGAACAGGTAGCCGATGAAGCCGAAGGCCGCCACCATCCACACGTCGAAGGTGTTGTTGTTGGTCGAGTACACGCCGATCGCGCAGAACAGAACGATGGCGGGGAACAGGAACTTGTAGGGCACCGTCAGCAGCTTGATCCACATGCCGATCAGCGGCAGGTTCAGGATGATCAGCATCGCGTTGCCGATCCACATCGAGGCGATCAGGCCCCAGAACAGCTCGGGGTTGCTGGTCATCACCTGCGGGCCCGGCTGGATGTTGTGGATCGTCATGGCACCCACCATCAGCGCCATCACCGCGTTGGGCGGAATGCCCAGCGTCAGCAGCGGGATGAAGGAAGTCTGCGCACCGGCGTTGTTGGCCGATTCGGGCGACGCCACGCCGCGGATGTTGCCCTTGCCAAAGGGCACTTCGCCGGGCTTCATGCGGATCTTCTTTTCGAGCGCATAAGACGCGAACGAAGCCAGCAACGCGCCGCCACCCGGCAGGATGCCCAACGCCGAACCCAACGCCGTGCCGCGCAGCACGGCCGGCATCATGCGTTTGAAGTCGTCCTTGGTGGGCCACAGGCCCTTGACCTTGTGCGTGAACACCTCGCGCTCGTCGTCGGGCTGCGAGAGGTTGCCGATGATTTCGCCATAACCGAACACGCCCATCGCGATCACCACGAAGCCGATGCCGTCGGTGAGTTCAGGAATGTCGAAGCTGAAGCGGGCCACGCCCGAGTTGACGTCGGTGCCCACGATGCCGAGCAGCAAGCCCAGCACGATCATCGCCACCGCCTTGAGCAGCGAGCCCGAAGCCAGCACTACCGCGCCGATCAGGCCCAGCGTCATCAGCGAGAAGTACTCGGCCGGGCCGAACTTGAAGGCCAACTCGGTCAGCGGCGGCGCGAATGCCGCCAGGATCAGCGTGCCCACGCAACCGGCGAAGAACGAGCCCAGGCCCGCCGCCGCCAGCGCGGGGCCCGCGCGGCCCTGCCTTGCCATCTGGTAGCCGTCGATGCAGGTGACCACCGAGGACGACTCCCCGGGCAGGTTCACCAGGATGGCCGTGGTCGAGCCGCCGTACTGCGCGCCGTAATAGATGCCGGCCAGCATGATCAGCGCCGACACGGGCGGCAGCGCGTACGTGGCAGGCAGCAGCATCGCAATCGTCGCGACCGGGCCGATGCCCGGCAGCACGCCGATCAGCGTGCCCAGGATGCAGCCCAAGAGGCAATACAGCAGGTTGGTGAAGGTGAAGGCAACGCCGAAACCGATGGAAAGGTTGTGGATCAGGTCCATGGTGTGCTCTCCTCAGCCCGAAATGAAAGTGGGCCAGACCTGGATCTGCAACTTCAGCGCCCAGATGAACGCCACATAGCTGCCTGCCGCCAGGATGGTCGAGAGAACCAGCACGTCGCGCAGCTTGAACTGCTCGCCCGCCATGCTCGAGATGATCGTGAGCGCGTAGATCGCGATGATCATGCCCATCGCCGGCAGCCCGATGCTGGGCAGCCCGCCCAGCAGCACACCGAAGGCGAGGTTGGCGCCGAGCACGAAGGCCAGCGGCTTCCAGGCCCATTTGCCGATCTTGTCGCCATCGGCGGTTTCCACCACCAGCGCCTGGAACATGATGATGACCCCGAGCACGGCCAGCAGGATGCCCAGCATCAGCGGGAAGTAGCCGGGCCCCATGCGGGCCCCGTTGCCGACCGTGTAGGTGGTCGCGCCAATCGCGAAAGCGCCCCCCACGGTGGTGAACATGACTCCTGAAAAGAAGTCAGCCTGACTCTTTATTTTCATTGTCTCGACCCTCTTGTTTTGGAGGGATGAGGGTCGTCGCCGGCGGCTGACCGTTGGCTGACCGCCCCGGTACGGACAAATGCGTACCGCAGGGACAGGGTTCTCCCAGGTGTCCCCGAAACGGGGTGGAGCAGAAACGAAAAAAGCTCCCGAAGGAGCTTTTTATTCATTCAGAGAGCCGAAGCCCTCATGAGTGCGTGTGAGGGCTTAGTAGCCGCCGCGGCCACCGCCGCCGCCACCACCGTAGCCGCCGCCACCGCCGCTACGGCCACCGCCGCCGTAACCGCCGCCGCCGCCACCACCGTAGCCGCCGCCGCCACCACCAGCGCCGCCGCCGTAGCCGCCACCACCGCCGGTGCGGGGAGGACGAGCTTCCATCGGACGGGCTTCGTTCACCGTCAGGGCACGGCCCTGGAGCGAATGGCCGTTCATGGCTTCAACGGCTGCGAGTGCTTCTGCATCGCTGCCCATTTCGACAAAGCCGAAGCCCTTCGAACGGCCGGTGTCACGTTCCATCATGACCTTGGCGCTGACGATCGAGCCGAACTCGCCGAAAGCCTGTTCCAGGTCGTTGTCACGCACAGAGTAGGCCAGGTTGCCTACGTAGAGTTTCTTGCCCATGGAGGGACTCCTAATTCAAACCAACAAAACAAAGCGATGGAGTCCCAGAATCACAACAAACAAGTGCGCTGTGGCGCGAAACTGACCGATCACCGAATTACGTGCACGGGAGACAAAGCTCACAGACACGTAGGTCGGATTATCCAGCCCCATTTACAAAAAAAGTGGGGAAATCATGTGTTATTGAGAAACATCTCGACCCGACGGGCGGTTTCGCAACGGTTTCAGCAGGTCCGAGAGCCCGTTGTGGTCTATTTCATGCATCAACTGGAGCAGCCGGCCGATTTCTCCCGAGGGAAAACCCTCGCGTGCAAACCACGTCAGGTAATTTCCGGGCAGATCGGCGATCAGCGTGCCCTTGTGCTTGCCGAAGGGCATTTGCAGGGTCACGAGGCGCTGGAGGTCTTCGGGCTGCATCGATCTATCCTCCCGCCCGCTTGACCGTGTGGCCCTGCTTGACCAGCGCCGCGATCACCAGTTCGCGATGGTCGCCCTGGATTTCGATGGTGCCGTCCTTCACCGTGCCGCCCGAGCCACAGGCGGCCTTGAGCTGTTTGCCCACCGCCGCGAGCGCCACCGCATCGAGCGCCAGGCCCTTGACCACCGTCACGCCCTTGCCTTTGCGTCCCTTGGTCTCGTGCGATACACGCACAATGCCGTCAGTGGCCGGCGCGCGCGCCTTGAGTTCCTTGCAGCGGCACTGGGCCACGGGCTCGCCGCAGTCGGGGCACATGCGTCCACCGGCCTCGGTGGAATACACCAGGGCACTGCCGGTCTGCTGATTGCGCTGTTTCATCGTCGACATTCGATACGTCTCTTCTCTATCTATCTCGGGTTTTCTCTCTGTCTGCTCACATGCCATTCGACTCACTGGGCCTGGCCCCCGCGCTCGTGCACGCCGCCGCCGAAAGCGGCTATGCCGCGCCGACCGCCATCCAGGCCGCGGCCATTCCCGCGATTTTGCAAGGTCGCGACGTGCGGGGCTCGGCACAGACCGGCTCCGGCAAGACCGCCGCATTTTCCCTGCCGCTGCTGCAGCGACTGGTCGCCGAAGCCTCGCAGTCGCCGCGCCGCGTGCGCGCGCTGGTGCTCGTGCCCACGCGCGAACTCGCGGCCCAGGTCGGCGAGACCATGCGCAGCCTGGCGCAACACCTGCCCGAACGCCTGAAGATCGCCATTGCCTTCGGCGGCGTGTCGATCAATCCGCAGATGATGGGCCTGCGCGGCGGCGCCGACATCGTGATCGCCACGCCCGGCCGGCTGCTCGACCTCGTGGACCACAACGCGCTCAAGCTCAACACCGTGTCGATGCTCGTGCTCGACGAGGCCGACCGCCTGTTCGACCTGGGCTTTGCCGACGAGCTCAACCGCATCCTCGCGATGCTGCCCGCGCAGCGCCAGAACCTGCTGTTTTCCGCCACCTTCCCGCCCGCCATCCAGGCGCTGGCCGACGGCATGCTGCGCGAGCCCGCCGTCATCGACGTGCAGGGCGAGCCGGGCACCGAGCCGAACATCGTGCAGCGCGTGATCGAGGTCGACCCCGACCGCCGCACGCAACTGCTGCGCCATCTGCTGAAAGAGAACGAGTGGGAGCGCGTGCTGGTCTTCGTCGCCACCCAGCATTCGGCGCAGATCGTGGCCGAGAAGCTCTACAAGAACGGCGTGTACGCGGTGCCTTTCCACGGCGACATCGCGCAGGGCACGCGCACCGACATCCTTGCGCAGTTCAAGCAGAGCCGCTGGGACGTGGTGATTGCCACCGACCTTGCGGCGCGCGGCATCGACATCGCGCAGCTTCCGGTGGTCATCAACTACGACCTGCCGCGCTCGCCGACCGACTACATCCACCGCATCGGCCGCACCGGCCGCGCGGGCGAAAGCGGCCTGGCCATCAGCTTCGTGAGCGCATCCACCGAAGCGCATTTCCGCCTGATCGAAAAGCGCCAGGGCCTGAGCCTGCCGCGCGAGCGCATCGAAGGCTTCGAGCCGACCGAAGTGGCCGTGCCGGTGGTCGATGCCACCGGCACCGGCGGCATCAAGGGCAAGCGGCCGAGCAAGAAGGACAAGTTGCGCGCGGCGGCTGCGAAGGCCGCGCAGCCGAGCGACGACGGCGAAGGTTTCTGAAGAAACCCTTCGTCGGGCTTCAGCCGACGTGAAAGGACGCTGGCGGATGCTTCGCCAGCTCCGAGAGCAGCAGCGTCCATGCCCGCGTCCCTTGTCGGATCGACGCCAGCCTGAAGAACTCGTTCGGCGCATGCACGTCTTCATCAGGCAGGTTGAAGCCGAACATCAGTGTGTCGATGCCCAGCATCTCCTTGAAGATCGAAGTCACCGGCACGCTCGCGCCGAGTCGCACATGGATGGGGCGCCGGCCGCTCTCGCGCTCGAGCACCGCTTCGGCCGCGCGCACCAGCGGATGGTCCGGCGCGAGGGTGGAGGCAGGTGAGCCGTCGTTCATTGCCACCACGTCGAGCGTGCAGCCTGGCGGGCAGTGCCGTTGCAGGTGGCGCAGCACGGCGTGGATCACGGCGCGCGGGTCTTGCCCCGCGACCACGCGCGTGGTGAGCTTGGCTTGCGCTTCGCAGGGCACGATGGTCTTGCCGCCGTCTCCGGTGTAGCCACCCCACAGGCCGTTGACGTCGAGCGCGGGCCGCAGCGTGACGCGTTCGCGCGCGGTGTAACCGGGCTCGCCGTGGGCGCTGCCGCCGACGTCCGAGAAGAATGCGGCCTCGTCGTACGGAAACGCCGCGGTGTCGGCGCGCTGCGTGGCGGTGGGCAGTGCCGAGCCGTCATGGAAGCCTTCGACCGCCACGCTGCCGTCCGCATGGTGCATCGACGAGACCAGTCGCGCCATCTCGTGCAGCGCGTTGCGCACGCTGCCGCCGTAGCGGCCCGAGTGCAGGTCCTTGTGCGCGGTGCGCAACCGCACTTCGAGCTGCGAGTTGCCGCGCGCGCCGGTGTTGATCGTCGGCACTTCCGCGCTCGCGCGTCCGCCGTCGGCGGACAGCACCGCGTCAGCCTGCAGCAACGCGCGGTGGCGCTCGACGATGGTTCGCAGCGACGGGCTGCCCGTTTCCTCCTCGCCTTCGAGGAACACCTTGATGTTCACCGGGCATTGGCCCTGCACCGCGAGGAACGAGGCGATCACCTCCAGCGCGATCGTGGTCGAACCCTTCACGTCGGAAGTGCCGCGTCCGTAGAGCCGTCCGTCCACCTCCGTCGGCTCGAACGGCGGCGTGCGCCACTGCGCGAGGGGATCGGCCGGTTGCACGTCGTAGTGGCCGTAGATCATCAGCGTGGGTTGGCCGGGCGCGCCGTTCCATTCGCCGTACACGGCGGGCTCGCCGCCGCCGTCGAGCAGGCGCACGCCGGCCAGTCCGATCTGCTGCAGCCGCTCGATGAGGAAGCGCCTCGCCTCGTGCATGCCCGGTGCGAAGGAAGGGTCGGCGCTCACGCTCGGGATGCGCAGGAAGGCCTTGAGCCAATCCACGATCTCCGGCTGGCGGGCGTCGAGGTGGTCGATGACGTGTTGTTCGTTCATGGATGGGTGAGTGGGACAGGTTTGTTCGTCAGTACATCGGCGGGAACACGTCGGGCCCCCACAGCGTGTCGCACTTGTGCGTGTGCTCGAACACGTTGCTCGATGTCTTGACGGCGGGGTAGGTGAACTCGATCAGTGCGTGGTCCGCTGGGCCCGTGGAGCGCGGCCAGCGCGTCGTGATGCTGCGGCCGTCGCCGTTCGGGTCGCCGTTCTTCGCGAAGTTGAGGAGGTAGGCGACCATCTGCGCCGACAGCGCCTTGCGCTGCGCCGTGGTGGCCGCGTCGGGCGTGGCGCGGCCCGGGTCGAAGTACGGATAGGTGGGCAGCGCGTCGACCGTGCCGGTCAGGTAGTAGCTGTCCATGCCGTGCGCCGTGCCGTAGTAGAAGGCCGTCGGGCTCGTCGGAAACGACAACTGCGGATCGGTCATTTCCCAGCCGTACACCGGCACCCAGGCCGCAAGCGCATCGCGTCGCGCGCTGTTGCCGCAGGCGTACATCGCGTCGCCCATGGCGCGCGCGATGCCTTGCGCCGGCACGGCGTAGTTGCCGATCGGGTAGGCCGCCTCGATGGCCGTGGTGTCGTAGCCGGCCGGGGCGAGCCCGCGCAGGTACAGTGGGTAGTAGGTTGCGCTCAGCTTGGTGTCGACGAACAGCGTGCCCTCGTCGTAGACGCCGCCGATCATCACGGGCACCTGGTTGAAATTGCCGGTCGCGAAGGCGCGCGCGGGCACCTGCGTGATCACCTGCGCGTCGACCGTGGGCCGCCACTTGAGCCCGCCCTGTGCGAGCAGCGCCGACACCGGCAGCGCGCGCAGGCAGGCGACGGCATCGGCAGCGGCACTGCATCCGAGGTTCTGCACGGCGGTGTCGCCAACTGCCAGCGAGGTGTCCATGCTCGGGTTCGAGTACTCGGCCGCGCCGCCGCTTTGCATCACCGCGCGCTGGAACAGACCCTTGGCCTTCGGCGACTGCAGCAGCGAGAAACTCTGCGTCGCGCCCGCCGACGTTCCCCACAGCGTGACGTTGCCCGCATCGCCACCGAAGGCCGCGATGTTCTTCTGCACCCAGCCGAGCGCGGCCAGTTGGTCCATCACCGCGAAGTTGCCGAGACTGCCGTCCTTGTTGGCCGCGCGCAGCGCCTTGTTCGCGAGATAGCCGAGCGCGCCGAGCCGATAGTTGATGCCGACGACGACCACGCCGCGGCTGGCCAGCGGGCTCGGGCCCATCTCGCCCGAACCCAGCGTGAACGCGCCGCCGTGGATGTAGAAAACCACCGGCAGCTTGTCGCCGGGCTTCGTGCCAGTCGGCTTCCACACGTTCAGGTAAAGGCAGTCTTCTGCGATCGGTGCCGACACCGCACCGGGTGCCTGCGGGCACGCGTTGCCGAAGGCCGTGGCCTGCAGCGTCGCCGCGTGCGCGGCCGGCGGTTGCGGCGGCGCCCAGCGCAAGGCGCCCACCGGCGGCTGCGCGTAGGGAATGCCAAGGAACGACACCCTGTCCGCGCTGGCCGTGCCCGCGACCTTGCCCTCGGTGGTCACCGCCGTCGTGAGGTCGTCCTGCGCAGGTGCAGGCGCCGCTGGTGCCGGGTTCGCGGCCGGCGGCGGTGCGATGCCGCCGCCGAACCCCGAGCCGCCACCTCCGCCGCCGCATGCGGAGAGCGACAGCGCGATCGCCAGCATCAGCGCCGGCGCATTGATTTGTCTCGTTTTCATCGATGCATCTCCTGGAATGGAATGGGGGCTCAGGGCGACTCGTAGCCGATGGTCTTGACGAGGGCGCGGTAGCGCGCGATCTCGGCTGCGTAGAACTTCTCTCCGGCCTCCAGGCTCATCGGCTCGAAGACGGTCTTGGCCTGCGACTCCAGTTGCGCGCGCGCATGCGGGTTCTTCAGTGCGGCTGCGATGGCGGCGTTGAGCCGCTCGGCCACGGGCCGCGGCGTGCCCTGGCGCACCATGTACGAGGTCCAGATGCCGAAGTCGAAGTCCTTCATGTCCTTGCTCTGCGCGCTGGTCTGCAGCGTGTCGAACGGCGGCGGCAGCCGCTTGCCGGGCGACAGCGAACCGATCACGCGCAGGCGCCCCTGCTTCACGTAGTCGGCATAGAAGGCCTGGTACGGCATGAAGGCGAAGTCGATCTGTCCTCCGATCAGGTCCTGCAGGATGGGCGCGCCGCCCTTGTAGGGCACGTGCGTGGCGGGCGCCCCGGTGCGCTTGGTGAAGAGTTCGCCGAGCAGGTGGTACAGCGTGCCGGCGCCCGGCGTGCCGTAGCTCAACGGCGCGTCCTTGCGCGAGCGCGCCAGCGCCACGAACTCATCGAGCGAGTGCACCGGCAGCTGGCTGTTGACCACCAGTACCAGCGGCGAGGTGGCCACCGGCGCGATCCACTGGAAGTCCTCCGGCTTGTAGCGCGTGCTCTTGTTGACCAGCCCCGACAGGATCAGCTCGTTGGGCGAGCCCTGGAACAGGTAATGGCCGTCTGCCGGCGCTGCCAGCACCTTGCCCGCGGCGATGGCGCCGGTCGCGCCACCGATGTTCTCGACGATCACCTGCCCGCCGAGCTCCTTGCCGATCAGCTCGTTCAGGGCCCGCGCGGTGAAGTCGCTGGCCGCGCCCGCCGGGTAGGGAACCATCATCGTGACGACCTTCGAGGGGTAGGGCGCCTGCGCCATCGCCACGGTGGCGCAACCTAGAAAAGCCAGCGCGCAAAGCCATTGATCGAACCGCTTCATGGGGAAATTCCTTGGTCCAAAGTAGTACGCGATGGATGCTAGGAATCGGGCTTCTATCTGTCCAATGCATTGTTTTTGTCATTACCATGAGTGCGCCTCATGCGTATGACAAAGGACGGCCCGCCATGAATCTCCAGCAACTCGATCACCTGCTTGCGCTCGCCGAAACCGGCTCTTTCAGCCGCGCGTCCGAGAAAGTGCACCTGACGCAGCCGGCGCTCAGCCGCAGCATCCAGATGCTCGAGCAGGAACTCGGCATGCAGCTCGTCGACCGCGTCGGCAAGCGCAACGAGCTCACGCCGTTCGGCGCGATGGTGCTGGCGCGCGCCAAGCGCATCTCGATGGAGACGCACGAACTCAAGCGCGCGGCCGCACTGCTGGCCGACGGGCAGGCCGGCTCGGTGCGGCTGGGGCTCGGCGCTGCGCCGGGCGCGTTGTTCTCATCGCCGCTGCTGATCCACATGCTGCGTAGCCACCCGCGCGTGGGCCTGCAATTGCACGGCGGCGGGCCGGACCTGCAACTGGCGGCACTGCGCGCGCGTTCGCTCGATGCGCTGGTGCTCACCTACCGGGCGGTGTCACCGCGCGAAGACCTGCGCATCGACGTACTGCCGACACTGCGCTCCGGCTTCGTTTGCCGGCGCGGCCATCCGCTGCTTGCGAAGGGCCGCGGCAAGCCCGTGCGCTTCGACGACCTCGTGCGCCACCCGGTGGTATCGACGATGGTCAGCGACGACGTGGCGCGCATCCTGGTCGAGCGCTACGGCAGCGATGCGAGCCCGCAGCGCTGGCTGCATGTGTCGTCGGAAGACATCGGCGCGTTGATCGATGCCGTGCGCAACACCGACGCGATCTTCCTCGGTGTGCTTGCGGCCACCCGCGCGCTGCAGGACAGCGGCGAGCTGGCCGAGTTGAAGGTGGAGCCTGCGGCGGGGCTCAGTGCGCAGTTCGCCTTCGTCACGCTCGAAGGCCGCACCGAGGCGCCTGCGCTACGCCTGGTGCGCGAGTTCTGCATCGAGCTTGCGCAGGCCGGCGCCGTTCAGTCCACTGCGTAGTCCACCTGATGCCGCGCGATCCGCAGATCGCCCAGCTCCTCGCGAATGCGCAGATGCGCCGGGTGCGTGGCATAGCCGTCCAGCGACGCCTGGTTGTCGAACTCGCTGTACAGCACCACGTCGCAGGCATAGGCCACGCGGCTCGAATCCACGCCGACCTCGATGTGAAGCAGGCCCGGAACCTGGCCGCGCAGCGACTCGAACTTGCGCTTGAGCAGCAGCGCGGCCTGCGCTTTTTCTTCCTGCGATTCGCCGCGCAGGTCCCACATCACGACGTGCTTGAACATGGGGGACGATGGTAAGCACGCGCCTTGCGAAAGGCCATGCGCCGTGCCCCCTGTGCATGAAGAACAGTTTTCCGTTTGCGTGCGTGCGCTACGCGGGCTTGCCGAGGAAGCTCGAGATCAGGTCCATCGGCAACGGGAACACGATGGTCGTGTTCTTGTCCGCACCGATCACCGTCAGCGTTTCGAGATAGCGCAACTGGATTGCCTGCGGTTCCTGCGCCAGCACGCGGGCCGCCTGGAACAGCTTCTCGGACGCCTGCAGTTCGCCCTCGGCATGGATCACCTTGGCGCGGCGTTCGCGTTCCGCCTCGGCCTGCCGCGCGATGGCGCGGACCATCGATTCGGTGAGGTCGATCTGCTTGATCTCGACGTTCGACACCTTGATGCCCCATGACGCCGTCTGCACGTCCAGCGACTCGCGCACATCCAGGTTGAGCTTCTCGCGCTCGGCCAGCATGTCGTCGAGCTGGTGCTTGCCGAGCACCGAGCGCAGCGTGGTCTGCGCCAGTTGGCTGGTGGCGTTGAAGAAGTCCTTGACCTCGATGATGGCTTTCTCTGCGTTGACGATGCGGAAGTACACGACCGCGCTGACCTTCACCGACACGTTGTCGCGCGAGATCACGTCCTGCGTCGGCACTTCGAGCACCACGGTGCGCAGGTCGACCCGCACCACCTGCTGGATGCCCGGGATCACGACCACCAGGCCGGGCCCCGAGACCTTCGAGAACCGCCCGAGGGTGAACACGATGCCGCGCTCGTACTCCCGGAAAATCCATATCGCCGAAAAGACCAGCACCACCAGCAGGATGAAGATGACGGAGCCGATGCCGTAAGTCAAAGAGAACATGGTGATCTCCCGCGGCCCCGACAGGAGCCGCTGGATCGTTGGACACGCGCAGGGCGCAGGCGTTCCAGATGGGCGCGAAGATGGACCTGACTGGTGTAGGCGCGCGCCTACCAGCCCATCTGCCGCGCAGCCAGTTCCTTCATGATTTCCTCGGCACCGCCGCCGATCATCATCACCTTGACCTCGCGGTAGATGCGCTCGCTCACCGTGCCGCGCATGAAGCCCATGCCGCCCAGGATCTGCACCGCCTGGTCGGCGCAGAACTGCATCGTCTGCGTCGCGTGGTTCTTGAGCATGCAGATCTGCGCCACCCACTCGGGCGCGTTGAAGCGACCGGCCGCCTCGTGCGCATCGCCCTCGGCCGACACGGCTTCGAGCCACGCCTCGGTGGATGCAATGCGCATCTGCATGTCCACCAGCTTGTGGCGCACCGCCTGATGCTCGATGAGCGCAGAGCCGAAGGTCTTGCGTTCGCGCGCCCAGGCCAGCGCCTCGTCGAGGCAGGCTTGCGAAAAGCCCAGCGCGCCGGCCGCCAGCCCGATGCGCTCGCCGTTGAAGTTGCCCATGATCATGCGGAAACCCGCGCCTTCGTCGCCAAGCAGATAACGCGCGGGCACACGCACGTTGTCGAAGTGCAGCGTGGCCGTGTCGGAGCACAGCCAGCCCATCTTCGACAGGCGCGTGCGACCAAGGCCGGCCGAATCGCCCGGCACCAGCAGCATCGAGATGCCGCCCGCGCCGCGCCCTTCGCCAGTGCGCACGGCCACCGTGATCCAGTCGGCGCGCATGCCCGAGGTGATGAAGGTCTTCTCGCCGTTCACCACGTAGTGATCGCCGTCGCGTTTTGCTGTCGTGCGCAGCGCCGCCACGTCCGAGCCGCCACCGGGTTCGGTGATGGCGAGCGCCGCGATCTTCTCGCCGCGCAGCACCGGCGGCACCACTTCCTGGCGCACCGCATCGCTGCCATGCAGCACCACGGGCGGCAGGCCGATGTTGTGAGAGAACAGGCTGGCCAGCACCCCGCCGCTCTTGCCGTGGCGCGCGAGCGCGATCCATGCGGGCAGCTTGAGCGTGTAAGAGGCAGGCGTGCCGCCCAACGCCTCGGGATAGCTCAGGCCGAGCAACCCCAGTTCGGCGGCGCGCGTGTACAACGCGCGCGGAAACTCGCCCGCGTCGTCCCATGCCTGCACATGCGGCGCGATCTCGCTTTCGGCAAAGCGCCGCACCGTGTCGGCGAGCGCCGCGCGGTCGGCCTGCAGTTCGGCGTCCATGTTGCTGCGCTTCAGCCGCGCTGCGGCGGCCGCTTGGCGATGCCCATGGTCTTCGCGAGGATGCAGAGCATCACCTCATCGGCGCCGCCACCGATCGAGCCCAGCCGGCCGTCGCGGTACAGGCGCGAGACGCGGTTTTCGAGCGTGAAGCCCATGCCACCCCAGAACTGCAGGCAGGTGTCGGCCACCTGCCGCGTGAGGCGCCCGGTCTTGAGCTTGGCCATCGACGCCAGTTCGAGCACGTCCTCGCCCTGCACATGCAGATCGCAGGCGCGGTAGGTGAGGGCGCGTAGCGCTTCCACCTCGGTCTTGAGTTCGGCCAGCTTGAACTGCACCCACTGCTGGTCGGCCAGCGTGCCGCCGAACATCTGGCGCTGCTGCGCCCATTCGATGGTCTGCGCGATGCAGTCCTCCATCGATTCGAGCGAACTCGCGGCGGCCCACAGCCGCTCTTCCTGGAACTGCTGCATCTGGTAGATGAAGCCCTGGCCCTCTTCGCCGATGCGGTAGCGCTGCGGCACGCGCACGTTGTCGAAATAGATGAGCCCGGTGTCGCTCGAGTTCATGCCGATCTTGCGGATCTTCTTGGCCTTCTCGATGCCGGGAAGGTTCATCGGCACCATCACCAGCGACTTGTTGCGGTGCACGGGGCCGTCGCTGGTGTTGACCAGCATGCACATCCAGTCGGCCTGCAGGCTGTTGGTGATCCACATCTTCTGGCCGCTGATGAGGTAGTCGTTGCCGTCCTTGCGCGCATGGCTCTTCAGGCCCGCCACGTCGCTGCCCGCGCCGGGCTCGCTCACGCCGATGCAGCCGACCATGTCGCCCGCGATGGCCGGTGTCAGGAACTCGCGGCGCAGTTCATCGCTGCCGAAGCGTGCGAGCGCCGGCGTGCACATGTCGGTCTGCACGCCAATCGCCATCGGCACGCCGCCGCAACTGATATGGCCCAGCGCCTCGGCCATGGCCATCGCATACGAATAGTCGAGCCCGGCACCGCCGAAGGCCTCGGGCTTGTTCAGGCCCAGCAGGCCGAGGTTGCCGAGCTTCTTGAAAACCTCGTGCGCGGGAAAGATCTCGGCCGCTTCCCATTCGTCCACATGCGGGTTGATCTCTTCGTCGATGAAGCGGCGCAGGGTCTTCTGGATTTCGAGGTGTTCGTGGGTGTACTGCATGTTGTTTGTCTCCGGTCAATCGTTCGATTCGTTCTTCGGCGGTGTCTGGAACACGCGCGGCGTCTGCGCCAGGTGAAAGCCATCGAAGGGCCGCACCGCCGCGCGCTGCTGCGCCTGTGCATCGGGCAGCGCCATCGGCCAGCCCATGCGCACCTGCGGCCGCGCGCCGTCCACGCGCAGCACGCTGCCGCTGATGAAGCTGGCGGCCGGGCTCAGCAGGAAGGCGATGGCGGCGGAGGTCTCGGCTTCGTTGCCGAAGCGGCCCGCGGGCACGGTCTTGCGCATGGCGCGCAGCATGTCGCCGGCCTCGGGCGGGTAGTGGTCCATGCCGCTCGATGCGATGTAGCCCGGCGCCACCGCGTTCACGCGCACGCCGCTGGCGGCCCATTCGAGCGCCGCGGTTTCGGTGAAGCTCACCATGCCGGCGCGCGCGGCGCCGCTGTGGCCCATGTTCGGCATCGAGCCCCACATGTCGGCCACGATGTTGACGATGGCGCCGCCGTTCGCGCGCATGCTCTGCACGAAGCATTCGCGCGCCACGAGAAAACCGCCGGTGAGGTTGGTGTGGATCACCGCTTCCCAGCCCTTGGCCGAGATGTCGGCCAGCGGCGTGATGTACTGGCCGCCGGCGTTGTTGACGAGGCCGTCGATGCGGCCGTGCGCGGCAACGATGGCCGCGACCGCCGTGCGCACGGCTTCTTCCTGGCGGATGTCGAAGGCCTGCGTGCTGGCCTTGCCGCCGGCCTCGATGATCTCGGCCTGCACGACCGCGAGCTTCTCGGTGTTGCGGCCGACCAGCACGACTTGCGCGCCGAGCGCCGCCAGTTCGTGCGCGGTGCAGCGGCCGATGCCCGAGCCGCCGCCAGTGACGACGATGACCTGCCCGCCGAAAAGGCCGGGCGCGAAGACGGAGCGGTAGCGGGAAGAGGGGGCGTTCATGCGAAAGACTTCCGGGGCATTGAAAGAAAGAAGAGAGAGGCGATGATCGTCATGCGTCGGCGATCTCGGCGACCACATGGCGCGCGGCCACCTGGGCGCCCACGGCCACATGCAGTGCGGCGACACGGCCGGCGCGCGGTGCGCAATGCACGTGTTCCATCTTCATGGCTTCCAGCGTGATGAGCGGTTGTCCGGCCGCGACGGCATCGCCTTCGGCCACCAGCAGGGCGATCACGCGGCCGTTCATCGAGGCGCGCAGCAGGCCGTCGCCACCGGCGGTGTCTGCACGTGCTTCGGTGACATGCGTGAGGTCGTGCAGCTCGAAGGATCGGCCATGGAAGTGAATCCACAGAGGGCCGGCGGCTTCGCGCACTGCAAGTGCTTGATCCGCCACGTCTTGGCACGAGAAGCGCACGGTGCCATCGCCCGGCCGGGCCAGCAGTTCGACCCGCGTGGGCGCTTCATCGTCCAGCGCCACATCGAAGCGGCCGGTGCCACGCGGCGTCACGCGAGCCGCATGCACCTTGCCGTCGAGCGCGAATCGCAGGGCATTGGGGAGCGTGTGCGCGAGCGGTGAAGGCCAGCCGCGCTCACCCAGTTGAAGCAGCAACGCAGCGAGCAAGGCGGCATGCGTGTCGACCGCCGCATCGGGCGCAAGCAGCGCATCGAGGTGATCGGCGATGAACGCCGTGGTCGCACCGCCGCTTGCAAACACGTCGTGCGAGAGCACGCGTTCAAGCAACTGCTGGTTGGTTGCAAGGCCCAGTGCCACCGTGTTCTGCAGGCCCGCAATCAGCCGGTGCCTGGCTTCATCGCGCGTGCGGCCATGGGCGATGAGCTTGGCGATCATCGAGTCGTAGAAGGGCGGCACGACCGCACCGTCGCGCAGTGCGTGCTCGGTGCGCAGAGCTGCTGCCGGCCGCCAGGCGGCGAGCGTGCCGCTCTGCGGCATGAAGCCCTGCTGCGGGTCTTCGGCGCACAGCCGCACTTCGATTGCGTGGCCGGTGATGTGCACGTCCTGTTGCGTCAGCGGCAAGGGCTCGCCGGCCGCGACGCGCAGTTGCAGCTCGACCAGATCGAGCCCGGTCACCGCTTCGGTCACCGGGTGCTCCACCTGCAGGCGCGTGTTCATTTCCATGAACCAGTACTGGCCTTCGGCATCGAGCAGGAATTCGAGCGTCCCTGCGCCTTCGTAAGCGATGGCCTTCGCGGCGGCGACGGCGGTGGCGCCCATGCGTTCGCGCAGCGCTTCGGACACGGCCGGCGATGGCGCTTCTTCGACCACCTTCTGATGCCGACGCTGCACGGAGCAGTCGCGCTCGCCGAGATGGATGGCATTGCCGTGCCGGTCGGCGAACACCTGGATTTCGATGTGGCGCGGCGCGACGATGGCGCGCTCCAGGATCACCGTGGCGTCGCCGAAGGCATTGAGCGCTTCGGACTGCGCGCTCTGCAGCAACTCCGCAAACGACGCGGCCGAGGTCACGAGCCGCATGCCGCGCCCGCCGCCACCGGCGGTAGCCTTGATCATCACGGGCCAGCCGATGCGCGCGGCTTCGGCTGCGAGCTTGGCGGCGCTTTGATCTTCGCCCTGGTAGCCGGGAATGCAGGGCACGCCGGCCGCCTGCATCAGCCGCTTGGCGCCGGCCTTGTCGCCCATCGCGCGAATGGCCTCGGGCGAGGGGCCGATGAAGACCAGCCCCGCGTCGCGGCAGGCTTGTGCGAACTCTGCGTTCTCCGCAAGAAAGCCGTAGCCGGGGTGCACCGCATCGGCACCACTGGTGCGCGCGGCTTCGATGAGGGCAGCGATGTTCAGGTAGCTTTGCGCGGGGAGCGATTCGCCGATCCACACGGCCTGGTCGGCTTGCCGCACATGTTCGGCATTGGCGTCGGCGTTCGAATACACCGCGACGGTGCGGTAGCCCATGGTGCGCGCGGTGCGCATCACGCGCACCGCGATCTCGCCGCGGTTCGCAATCAGGATCTTGTGGAATTTTTTCATGGCCGTGCCACCGAGAACTGCATGGCCTGCGGCGTGCGCGCATCGGCATCGCGGCACACGGAAAGCACTTCGGCCAGCACCGCGCGGGTGTCGCGCGGGTCGATCACGCCGTCGTCGAGCAGCAGCGCGCTGGTGGTGAACACGCTCATCTGCCGGTCGAAGCGCTCGACGATCTGCTGCTGCATCGCATCGATCTTCGCGGTGTCGACCGCGCCCTTGCGCGCCATGCCGGCCTCCATCACGATGGCCATGGTCTTGGCGGCCTGCTCCCCGCCCATCACGGCGGTGCGTGCGTTGGGCCACGAGAAGCAGAAGCGCGGCGCAAAACCGCGCCCGCACATGCCGTAGTTGCCTGCGCCGTAAGAGGCGCCGCAGTGCAGCGTGATCTGCGGCACGGTGGCGCTGGTCACGGCCTGGATCATCTTGGCGCCGTGCTTGATGATGCCGGCCTCTTCATGCGCGCGGCCCACCATGTAGCCGGTGATGTTCTGCAGGTAGACGATGGGCGTGCGCGACTGGCAGCAGGCCTGGATGAAGTGCGTGGCCTTGGTCGCGCCATCGGAATCGATCGGGCCGTTGTTGGTGATGATGCCGACCGCATGGCCTTCGAGCCGGATGTGGCCGCAGACGGTGGCGCTGCCGTAATGCTCGCTGAATTCCAGGAACTCCGAGCCATCGGCGATGCGCGCGATGACTTCGCGCATGTCCACCGGACGGCGCCCGTCGCTCGGCATGATGCCGAGCAGGTCGTCTGCGTCGTAGCGCGGCGGCGCGAACTTGCGGGGCGCTTCGTCGCGCGCCCAGTCGATGCCGCCGAGGATCGAGCGCGCGATGCGGATGGCGTCGCGATCGTCTTCGGCCAGGTAGTCGCCCAGGCCCGAGATGTGGGTGTGCATCACGGCGCCGCCCAGTTCTTCTTCGGTCGCGATCTCGCCGGTGGCGGCCTTCAGCAGCGGCGGCCCCGCGAGAAAGGCCCGCGTGCGGTCGCGCACCATCACGATGTAGTCGGACAGCCCCGTCTGGTAGGCGCCGCCTGCGGTCGATGAGCCATGCGTCACCGTCACTACCGGCAGGCCTGCAGCCGAGAGCCGCGCGAGGTTGCGGAAGATGTTGCCGCCGCGCACGAAGTCCTGCACGCGGTATTGCATGAGATTGGCGCCGGCGCTTTCCACGAGCTGCACATAGGGCAGCTTGTTCTCGAGTGCGATCTCCTGCACGCGCAATTGCTTGTCCAGGCCCATCGGCTGCAGCGCGCCGGCATCGATGCCGGAGTCGGAGGCGTTGACCACGCAGCGAACGCCCGCCACCTGGCCGATGCCCGAGATCAGCCCGCCGCCGGGCACGCTCTTCGACAGGTCGGGGTTGTCATGGCCCAGCCCCGCGAGCGAGGCGAGCGGAAGGAAGGGCGCGCCGGTGTCGAGCAGCAGCGCGATGCGTTCGCGCGGCAGGAGCTGCCCGCGCCTGGCAAAGCGCTCGGCCGATGCGCCGGAGGCCGCGGCGGCGCGGGCCTCGTGTGCACGCACCTGTTCGAGCAGGGCGAGCATGCCGGTGCGGTTGGCCTGGAAGGTGTCGCTGGCCGCGTGCAGCCGGGATTCGATGACGGGCATGAAGAGTCTGTGCAGATCGCTTGTTGGAGGTCTGCACAGACTGTAGGCCGCGGGCGCCGGGCCCGCTTGTGCCAACTAGCTGGTCAGCTGGTGCGTGCGCGGCGCTGCGTGGGCGGCGCGTCGAGGCTGCTGCCGGTGACCACCCAGTAGATGAAGATCAGCACCGCGCCGGCCGTGCCGAACACCGTGAGGCCCATGGAGCTGCCGCCGATGGCCAGCGCATCGGCGGGCGCCGCGGCGATGCAGACCATGCTGGCCGCGCTCATGCCCACGTAGTGCATGGTGCAGACCGCCACGCCCATCACGGCGGCGGCCGCGACCTTGTGGGTGAACTTGTTCAGGTTGAACGCCAGCCACAGGGCGGCGGCGGCCGCGGTGATGGCGATCAGCACCGACAGGCCGACCGTGGCGATGTTGAAGTCCATCGACGCGCGCATGTTCATCGCGAACATGCCCATGTAGTGCATCACGCACACGCCGAGCCCGGCCAGCAGGCTGCCCGCCGCCCAGCCCGACCTGCTGAACTTGCGCCGGCCGCCGGCCATGTACAGGGCAATGCCCGAGATCAGGATGGCCGCCACCAGCGACACCACCGTGAGCGGCATGTTGTAGGAGATGCCGACCGGCAGCCGGTACGCCAGCATGCCGATGAAGTGCATCGACCAGATGCCGATGCCGCCCAGCGCCACCGCGGCGCAGGCCACGACGGCGAGGTTGGGTTTGCCGTCCGCGCCCACCATGCGCCCGGCGCAGATGAGCGCCACCAGCGAGCCGGCGAATGAGATCAGGAAGGAGAGCGCCACCAGCCCGAGCGAGTATTCGGGCGATAGCAATTGGCCTACGACGAGCGGAGTCATGCGTTGTCCCTTCAGGAAAGAACGCCTGGGCAATACCCCCGACAGCCGGATGCGATCGGGACGCCACGAGACGTCCCGACCAGTCTGTAATATTTGTTTTTAAAAGTAAATTGAAATTTACACTTATTGTTACGTCACCTTACGGCGCGGATACGATATATCGAATTGTTGCGATCGGCGGCCATGTAGATCGTCCCGTCGCTGCCCACGGCAACGCCCGTGACCACGTAGGGCGGCGGCAAACCGGGCCCCGGCGCAAGGCCGATCGGCAGGTTCTCGGCCACGGTGCGGCGGCTGCCATTGGCCGGATCGATCTCCACCAGCCGGCGCGCCGCGCTCTCGGCCACGATGAAGCTGCCCCACGGCGTCTGCGCCACGCCTTCAGGCAGCGCCAGCCCGTCGGCCACGGTGCGCAGCGGCGCGCTGGCGTCCAGTGGGATGCGCAGCAGCTTGCCGGCCGCCTCGGTGACGTAGAGCGCGCCGTCCTGGCCGACGATCATCTGCACCGGGCCGCTCAGGCCGCTAGCGAGCACCAACTTGTCGGCAAACTTAGGCCCGCTTGCGCGGGTGATGCTGCCCGCCGCCAGCTCGGCGTAGATCACGCTGCCGTCGGCCATGGGCACCGCATCGAACGGCGTCTTCAGGCCGTGGATGGTCTCGACGGTCTTGAGCGTCTGGCGGTCGACCAGTTGCACGGTGCCGCCGAACCATGAGCTGAGCGCGAACAGCTTCGCCGACAGCCCGACCGCGAACGGATAGTCCAGGTCCGGATCGCGCTGCATGCGGAACACGTCGCGCACTTCGCCGGTGCGCACGTCGACATGGCGAAAGCCGAAAACGTCGGCCACCCAGAGGTCGTTGCCGTCGATCTTCATGCCGGCCGGCACCGCCACCTTGCCGCTGGTGAGCGTGCGCAGCTCGCCCGTGGCCGGGTTGAAGGACTGCACCTCGTTGTTGGCCATGTTCGACACATAGATCATTCCGTCCGATGCGATCGCCAGGTTGTCGAGCGACGGGCGCAACTGCTTCGCCACCGTCTTGCGGCCGGTGGCGAGGTCCACCCGCACCAGCTCGCCGCTGCGCGCATCCACCACCCAGAGGTTGCCCTTGCCGTCGAGGTTGGCCGCGGCCGGGATCTTGAAGCCCTCGGCGATCACCGTCATCGCGCCGTTCGCCGGATCGATCTTCACCACCTGGCCCTTGAACCACAGCGGCCCGTAGAGCATGCCGTCGGGCCCGACCTCGAAGCCGTTGAAGCCGCCCATGTCTTTCTTGATGAGCCGGGGTGGCTTCTTGCCGTCGCGGTCGATCTCCCACAGCGCGTCGCCCAGGAACACCTGCGAGGCGTAGAGCTTGCCGTTGCGGCGGTCGAAATCGAGCGAGTTCAGGCCGGGCAGGTTCTTGGCGAGCACGCGCAGCGGCGCGGTGTCGCTCTCGCGGTAGCGCAGCTTGCCCATGAGGTAGTTGGTCCATGCCAGCTCGCCGTTGGGGCCGACTGCGATGTCGTCGGCCTGGCCTTCGGGCGCGTCGATGAACACTTTTGCCGCGCCGGTGGCGCGGTCCACTTCCCACAGCGTGTTGCCCAGCACGCTGCCCGCGAGCAGGCGGCCCTTGGCATCGATGGCCAGGCCATGCACGCCGGCGAAGGAAGAGGGCGCGACCAGCACTTCGGGCGCGGCCCAGGATGCGGGCCGCGTGGGCGGTGTCGCCGGCAAGGACGGCGCGGCCGATGGCGCCGATGACGGCGGCGCGGACACCGGTGGCGTCAGCGTGCCGCAGGCGCCCAGCAGGGCGACGATGGCGGCCAGTGAGGCGGCGTGTAGGCGAGTGCGGGGCATGCGTTCTTCTCCTCTTCTTGTGTGCGCGCAGCAGTCTAGGAGGCGGACGTGTCAGCCGCGTCCCCGCGGGGACAGGATGCGCACTTTCGTTCGCTGTGGATTACCCGCAGCCTTCAGCTCTTGCCAAGCCTTCTTCGCTCAGCCGCGCAGCAGTTGCGTGACGGTGTGGATCAGCAGCCCCACCAGCCCACCCACCAGCGTGCCGTTGATGCGGATGAACTGCAGGTCGCGCCCGATGTTGCGTTCGAGTTCGAGCGTCATCTCCTCGGCATTCCACTCGCCCACGCGCTCCTCGATGTAGCGGCGGATGTCCTCGCGGTAGCGCTCGATGGCCAGCGGCGCGGCGGCCTCGATCTGCTCGTTGATCCAGCGGCGGATCGGCTCGTCCGCCTGCAGCCGCGTGCCGAGGGCGCCGGCCATCGACGCGATGCGCTGGCGGATCGTCGAATTGCCACGGCCCAGGTCGTCGTGCAGCCACGCCAGCAGCTCGCCCCACAGCCCGTGCAGGTAGTCGCCCAGGGCCGGGTGCGCGATCAGCTCGGCGCGGATCTGCTCGCCGCGCTGCTGGAACTCGGGGTCGAGCTTCAGCCGCACCACGAAGTCGTCGACGAAGTGGTCGAAGCGCTTGCGCATCGGATGGTCGGGCTCGGCCGCCAGTTCGCCGATGGTGCGCGCCACCGCCGCCACGATCTTGCGCGTGGCGAGCTTGGCCGCCACCTGGTCGAGGCCCACGTAGCGCAGCGTCTTGATCTCGCGCGCAATCGCCTCGGTGATGTGCGCCTGCATCTCCTCGCCTTCGAGCAGGCCGGCCACCTGCTGCAGCACGTCGTCGAGCAGCGCCTGATGGCGCCCGCCCGCCGTGAGCGCATCGAGTGCCTGCCCGGTCAGGCGCGAAAGGTCGATCTTTGCCAGGCCCGCCGCAGCGGCGCGCCCCATGAAGTCGCGCACCCGCTCGTCATCGAAGGCTGAGAGCCCGTAGCGCGTGGCGGCCACGCCCCATTCGCCCAGCTTCTCGCCGCTCGCGGGGCGGGCCAGCCAGTCGGCGATGCGGCCGGCCGCATCGAACTGGCGCAGCTTGGCCAGCACCTGCGCGGTGCTCAGGAAGTTGTTGCAGATGAAGCCAGCGAGCTTGGCGCCGATGCGGTCCTTGTTGCTCGGGATGATCGCGGTGTGCGGAATCGGCAGGCCCAGCGGGCGACGGAACAGCGCCACCACCGCGAACCAGTCGGCGATGGCGCCGACCATCGCGGCCTCCGCGAAGGCCGCCACATAGCCCCAGGCCGGATGCTGCGCATGCAGCGCGCTCGCCGCCGCATACAGCAGGGCCGCCGCGCACAGCAGGCCGAGCGCGACGCGTTTCATGCGACGCAGCGCGTCGCTGCCGTTGTCGTCAGCCAATGACCGGCGAGGTGGCCAGGCGTTCCATGAACAGCTCGCAGCGCGCGAGTTGTTCCAGGCTCACGAACTCGTCGGGCTGGTGCGCCTGCTCGATGCTGCCGGGGCCGCACACCACCGTGGGGATGCCGGCGTTCTTGAACAGGCCCGCTTCGGTGCCGAAGGCCACCAAGGTGGTGCGATCCTCGCTCGCCAGCCGTTGCGCGAGCAGCGTGATCGGGTCGTTGGCTGCGCCCAGGAAGCTCGGGATCTCGCAGATGGTCTCGAACTTGAAGCCCGCATCGGGCGCCACCTTCTTCATCGCCGGCTCGATGCTGCCTGCGTAGGCCACCACGTCGGCCTGCATGCGCCGGGCGTCGGCCGTGGGCAGGTCGCGGAATTCATAGCGGAACTCGGCGTCGCGCGGCACCACGTTGTCGGCGATGCCGCCGTGGAACTGGCCCACGCTGGCGGTGCTGAAGGGCACGTCGAAGCCCTCGTAGCGCGGCTCGTTGCGCTCGAAGTCTTCCGCCATGTCGCGCACCTTGCCGATCACGCGGGCCGCCATCTCGATGGCGTTGACCGACTTGGGCGTGAGCGACGAATGCGCTTCCTTGCCGCGCACGCAGCACTTGTAGCGGTACACGCCCTTGTGCGCGATGGCCGGCACCATGCTGGTGGGTTCGCCCACGATGCAGGCCAGCGGCTTGATGCCGGCATCGCGCATGTCGGCGATGAGTTCCTTCACGCCGAAGCAGCCGATTTCTTCCTCGTAGCTGAAGGCGAAGTGCACCGCGAAGGGCGAGTCGCTTTCCAGGAAGCGGTGGGCATTGGCCAGTGCGATGGCAATGAAGCTCTTCATGTCGGCCGAGCCGCGCCCGTAGAGTTTGTCGTTCTGCACCACGGCGGACAGCGGATCGACGCTCCAGTCCTGGCCGTCCCAGGGCACCGTGTCGGTATGGCCCGAGACGATCACGCCGGCCGGCTTGCCTTCGCCCAGCGTGGCGAACAGGTTCGCCTTGGTGCGTTCGGCGTTGTAGGTGATGCGGCTTTTCACGCCCAGGGCCGCAAGGTGGCTCTGCGCGAAGTCGATCAGTTGCAGGTTGCTGTTGGCGCTGATGGTGTTCATGCGCACCAAAGTTTGGGCCAGCAGAAGGCTTTGGGGGGAAAGCGTGTGGAGCATGCAACACATTCTCCCGGAAGTCGGTGCCGCGCGTCGACTGACGTTCAAGCCGTCATGCGAAGCGGGTAGGCTGCCTCTTTTTTGGACGGAGATAAAGCCCATGCGCACCCTTCAGATCGCCCTGACCGCGACCGCCGCCCTGTGCGTTGCGGCCTGCAGCACCACCGGCCCCTCCAACAAGCTGCTGACGCTCGACGGCAATCCGCCGCTGGTCATTGCCCATCGTGGTGCATCGGGCTACCTGCCGGAAGAAACGCTCGAAGCCTATTCGCGCGCCATCGAACTGGGCGCCGACGTGATCGAGATGGACCTGGTCTCCACCAAGGACGGCGTGCTCATCGCCCGCCATGACCCCAACCTGGCCATCAGCACCGACGTGGCCAAGCACGCCCAATTCGCCTCGCGCAAGAAGACCATCAAGGTCGACGGCGAAACCCAGACCGGCTGGTTCAGCAACGACTTCACGCTGGCTGAAATCAAGACGCTGGGCGGCATCTCCACCGACGCCGAGCGGGCGCAGGAATACAACGGCAAGTTCAAGGTCGTGACCTTCCAGGAGATCATCGATTTCGCCAAGGCCAAGACGAAGGAAACCGGCCGCACCATCGCGATCTACCCCGAGTCGAAGAACCCGACCTACTTCCGCGAACTCGGCCTGCCGCTGGAAGACAAGATGATCGCCGCCATCGTCGCCGCCGGCTGGAACAACAAGACCGCGCCCATCTACGTGCAGTCCTTCGAGCCCGGCAGCCTGAAGTACATGAAGAGCAAAGGCCTGAACACCAAGATCATTCAGCTGATCGACGGCGACAGCGTCGACCTGAAGACCGGCGCCGTGACCTTCGCCGTGCCCAGCGACCGCCCCTACGACTGGACCAAGGCCGGCGACAAGCGCAACTTCGACGCCATGGTCACGCCTGCAGGCCTGGCCGAAATCAAGACCTATGCCGACGGCATCGGCCCGTGGAAGCGCTACATCGTCAGCATCAAGGGCACCATCGGCGCCGACGGCAAGCCGGTCGACGTGAACAAGGACGGCAAGATCAACGACGCCGACGCCACCTCGATGGCCCCGACCACGCTGATCGCCGACGCGCACAAGGCCGGCCTGTTCGTGCACCCCTTCACCTTCCGCAACGAGTCGCGCCGCCTGGCGTCCGACTACAACAAGGACGGCAAGAACGAATACGGCGTGTACTACAAGCTCGGCGTGGACGGCGTGTTCACCGACTTCACCGACACCGCACTCGCCGCGCGTACCGAGTACCTCAAGAGCATCGGCCGCTGAAGTCGGCGGCTTTCTTCAGAAGGTCGTCGGATGGCCGGCACTGTCGGTCTCCGACACCTTGAAGCGCGCCAGCTCGGCGCGCAGCCAGGTGCCCGCCTTGCCGAGCGGGCGTGCCTTGTTCCAGAGCAGGTCGACACCCAGCAGCCAGTCGGTGTGCGGGTAGGCGCCCAGCTGTAGCTCGACCAGCTCGCCGTCGGCCAGTTCGCGCTGCACCAGCCGCCGCGGCAAGGTGGCCCATCCCAGGCCGGCGCGCGTCATCTCCAGCAGCGCCAGGTAGCTTTCGGCGCGCCAGCATCGCGTGGCGCCCAGGTACTCGGTGGTGGGCAGCCGCTCGCTGTGCGCGCTGAAGGCGAGCCGGCGATGCCGGTGCAGGTCGGTGAAGTTCACCGCCGCCATGGCCGCCAGCGGATGCCCGCGCGCCGCCACATGCGCCATCACCAGCTTGCCCATCTGCACGAAGTCCAGCTCGCGCGCATAGCCCGGCTGCGCGAACCCGATGCCGAGCTGCGCATCGCCCTGTTGCACGAGTGCGCTGACATCGCCGTGCAGCGGATGCCGCACTTCCAGGTCGACATACGGAAACTGCTCGGCAAAGGCCGCGAACGCCGGCATCAGCACGTTGTAGGGGATCTCGATGGCCAGCGTGAGGCCCGACTCGACCGACTCCGCCAGGCTCTGCGCATGGCCTTCCAGCGCCAGGCAACGGTCGAGCACGCCGTTGGCTTCGCGCAGCATGCGATGGCCGGCTTCCGTCAGCGTGGGGATCTTGGTCGCGCGGTCGAACAGCGCCACGCCCAGGTCGACTTCGAGGTTGCCGATGGCCGCGCTCACCGTCGATTGCGTCTTGCCGAGCTGACGCCCCGCCGCCGAAAAGGAACCGGCCCGCGCCACGGCGGCAAAGGTTTCGAGCTGCTCCAGCGAATAGCGCACGGCGTCCTTCTTCCATCGAAAAAAACGATGAATACTAACTTTGACGCCCGATGCAGGCCATCGATCATCCGCCCCGTCCAGCCACAGAGCCGGGCGAGAAAAACAGCTCACACACAAAACGCGGAGACTTTCGATGACCCTTTCTTCCGGTGTCCACCCCGTGGACGAAGTGCTGCCCCCGCAGCAGATGGCAACCTACGGCCTGCAGCATGTGCTGGTGCTCTATGCGGGCGCGGTGGCGGTGCCGCTGATCCTGGGCAGCGCGCTCGGGCTCACGCAGGCGCAGGTCGTGACACTGATCAATGCCAACCTGCTGACCTCCGGCATCGCGACGCTGATCCAGACCCTGGGCTTCTGGAAGTTCGGCGCGCGGTTGCCGCTGGTGCAGGCCTGCTCGTTCATCGCGCTGGCGCCGATGATCATGATCGGCAAGGAATACGGCCTGCCTCATGTGTTCGGCGCCGTCATCGCGGGCGGCGCGATCACGGTGCTGCTGGCGCCGGTCATCAGCCGGCTGCTGCGCTTTTTTCCGCCGGTGGTCATCGGCAGCCTCATCACCGTGATCGGCATTTCGCTGATGCCCGCCGCCGCGATCTGGCTGGGCGGCGGCAACCCGGACGCGCCCGACTTCGGCAGCGTGCAGAACCTGCTGCTGGGCCTGGCGACCATTGCCATCACGCTGTTCGTCTACGCGCGGTTCAGCGGCTTCGTCGGCAACCTCGCGGTGCTGCTGGGGCTGATTGCGGGCACGGCGATTGCAGCGGCCTTCGGGCTCACCGACTTCGTGCAGGTGGGCCATGCGGCGTGGTTCGAGGTGAGCGCGCCTTTCGCATTCGGCCTGCCCGCGTTCGGGTTGGCACCGATCCTGATCATGACGCTCGCGATGCTGGTCATCATGGCCGAGACCACCGGCAACTGCCTGGCCATCGGGCAGATCGTCGGCCGCCCATCGACCCAGGCGACGCTGGGCAACGCCTTTCGCGCGGACGGCCTCTCGACCATGATCGGCGGTGTCTTCAACAGCTTTCCGTACAACGCCTTCACGCAGAACACCGGGCTCATCGCGCTGTCGGGCATCAAGAGCCGCTACGTGGTGGCCTCGGCGGGCGCGATCATGGTGCTGATGGGGCTGTTTCCCAAACTCGGTGCATTGATCGCCTCGGTGCCCCGGCCGGTGCTCGGCGGCTGCGCGATCGTGATGTTCGGCATGACGACGGTGGCGGGCATCCAGGAGCTTTCGCGCGTCAAGTTCGAGGGCACGCGCAACGCGATCATCGTGGCGGTGTCGGTGAGCGTGGGCGTGCTGCCGATGTCGTTCCCCGCGCTGTTCGCGCATGCCAGCGGCCCGCTCAAGCTGGTGCTTGAAAGCGGCATCTTCCTGGGCGCTATCACGGCGGTGCTGCTCAATCTCTTGCTGAACCGGGGCACGGCGACAGTGACCGAAGAAGCGCCCGTTGCCGTGGCGCGCTGATCAATACAAACCTTTTTTCTCCTGACGAAGCTCTACTGACATGAACCACAGCCCACACAACGCCACGCCCGCCAACCTGTCCCCGCGCGACCTCGAACTGCTGCGCATGACCATCGCGCTGTCCGAAGAATCGAAGGCCCGTGGCCGGCATCCCTTTGCCGCGCTGGTGGCCGACGAGCACGGCGAAGTCGTCGTGACCGCCGGCAACAACTCGATGCCCCCCGAGGGCGACCCCACGCAGCACGCGGAGCTGGTCGCGGCCGCGCAGGCGGCGCGCCTGCGCACGCCGGAGCAACTGGCCCGCAGCACGCTGTTCACCAGCGCCGAGCCCTGCTGCATGTGCGCCGGTGCCATCTACTGGACGAACATCGGCCGCGTGGTCTATGCGCTTTCGGAACACGCGCTGCTCGGCCTGACCGGCGACCATCCCGAAAACCCGACCTTCTCGCTGCCCTGCCGCGAAGTTTTCGTGCGCGGCCAGCGGCGCGTCGAAGTGGTGGGACCGCTGCTCGAAGACGAGGCCGCGGCGCCGCATCGAGGCTTCTGGACCACAGGCCACTGACACGCCGACTGCGTGTTTTCCGCCGTGCTCCGAAATGCCGGAATGGATAGACTGGCGTTTTGAGACCACGCCATGAAACTCATTGATTCCCTCGTCACCCAGGCGGCCGGCATTGCCGCCGTCCGACGTGACCTCCACGCCCATCCCGAACTCTGCTTCGAAGAAGTCCGCACCGCTGATGTGGTGGCAGGCAAGCTCACCGAATGGGGCATTCCCATCCACCGGGGGCTCGGCACCACCGGCGTGGTCGGCATCATCAAGAACGGCACCAGCAACCGCGCCGTCGGCCTGCGTGCCGACATGGACGCGCTGCCCGTCACCGAACTCAACACCTTCGCGCATGCCAGCAAGCACCAAGGCAAGATGCACGCCTGCGGCCACGACGGCCACACGGCGATGCTGCTCGCAGCCGCGCAGCATCTGGCGAAGAACCGCAACTTCGACGGCACCGTCTACCTGATCTTCCAGCCGGCCGAAGAGGGCGGCGGCGGTGCCCGCGAGATGATCAAGGAAGGGCTGTTCGAGCAGTTCCCCATGGACGCCGTGTTCGGCATGCACAACTGGCCCGGCATGGCCGCCGGCCAGTTCGCCGTGAGCCCCGGCCCGGTGATGGCCTCGGGCAACAAGTTCCATCTGAACGTGATCGGCAAGGGCGGCCACGCCGCGCTGCCGCAGACCGGCGTCGACCCGGTGCCGATCGCCTGCGAGATCGTGCAGGCCTTCCAGACCATCCTCACGCGCAAGATGAAGCCGACCGATTCGGCCGTGATCTCGGTCACCACCATCCATGCGGGCGAAACCAACAACGTGATTCCCGACAACTGCGAGCTGTCGGGCACCGTGCGCACTTTCTCGATCGAGGTGCTCGACATGATCGAGGCGCGCATGAAGCAGATCAGCGAACACATCTGCGCGGCGCATGACGCCACCTGCGACTTCCGCTTCGAGCGCTACTACCCGCCGACCATCAACACCGAGGCCGAGGCCAACTTCGCGCGCCGCGTGATGGGCGGCATCGTCGGCGCAGAGAACGTGTTGAAGCAAGAGGCCGCCATGACCTCGGAAGACTTCGCCTTCATGCTGCAGGCCAAGCCCGGCGCCTATGCCTTCATCGGCAACGGCGACGGCGCGCACCGCGACGTGCACCACGGCGAAGGCCCGTGCACGCTGCACAACGCGAGCTACGATTTCAACGACGACCTGATCCCGCTGGGAGCCACCTGCTGGGTGCAGATCGCCGAGCAGTTCCTCAAGCCCGGCGGCGGTGCCCCATGATCGGCATCGCCGAAGCCTTCTCGCCGCGCTACGCGCAGGCACGCCAGAAATTCCTGCAGGGCTGCGTGAGCGCCGGCCTCACGGTCGAGCCGCATGCGCATCCGCTCAAGGGCCGCGACGGTGAAGACCTGTCGATGGACGTGGCGCTCGACGGCGATGCCAATGCCGAGCATCTGCTGATCGTCAGCAGTGCCTGCCACGGCGTCGAGGGCCATTGCGGCAGCGGCGTGCAGGTGTTCGCGCTGCACGACGCCGAATGGCGAGAGAAGGCCAAGGCGAAGGGTGTGGCGGTGCTGTATGTGCACGCGCTGAACCCGCACGGTTTTTCATACGGCCGGCGCGTCACGCAAGAGAACGTCGACCTGAACCGCAATTTTCTCGACTTCTCCAAGCCGGTGCCGGTGAACGAGCCTTACGCCAAGCTGCATGCGCTGCTGTTGCCCGACACCTGGCCGCCCACGCCCGACAACCAGGCCGCGATTGCGAAGTGGATCGACAAGCACGGCGCCACCGCGTTCCAGGCGGCCGTGACCAGCGGCCAGTACCAGTTCGACGATGGCCTGTTCTTCGGCGGCAAGGCACCGACCTGGAGCAACAAGACCATCCGCGAAGTGCTGCGCCGTCATGCGGGTCGCGCACGCCGCGTGGCCTGGATCGACCTGCACACGGGGCTCGGGCCCAATGGCCTGGGCGAACGCATCTTTGCCTGCCGCGACGATAAGGTGGCCTATGCCCGCGCCAACGCCTGGTGGGGTACGCCCGCGGCGCCGGTCACGTCGATCTACGACGGATCGTCGACCTCGGCGCTGCTGCGTGGGTTGATGTGGGACGCGATGTACGAAGAGTGCCCGCAGGCCGAGTACACGGGCATCGCGCTTGAATACGGCACGTTGCCGATGCTCGAAGTGACCGGCGCGCTGCGTGCCGATCACTGGCTGCACAAGCATCCGGAAGCGCCGTCCGACTTGGCTGACGGCATTCGTGCGCGGATGGTCGAGGCCTTCTATACGGACACCGATGCCTGGCGCGGGCAGATCGTCAGCCAGGCTCGGCAGGCGATGTTTCAGGCTGTGGATGGGCTTGCTGGCTGAGTTTTTTTGATGCGTTGAGTTTTGGTGCTGCTGTTTGTTCAGGGCACTGCTGTTCAGGGCGACGCTCCCGCCGACACGGTGCTCTTTTTCGCGAATGTCCCCCGCTTCGCTCCTCCTTTATTTCGCGAAAAAGAGCCCCGTATCGACGTGAGCGCTCAGAGCACTTGTTGATCAGCGATCACCAGCAGCGCGTCCATGTGCGAATGACACCAGGTGCTCCCCGCAGCGAAATAAAGGAGGAGCGAAGCGGGGGACATTCGCGGAGGGGAGCTCCTGGTGTCATTCGCACTCGCCCCGAATGAACCCGCACCCGAACCCGCACCCACACCCGAAACAGCAACGCCAAGAACCACCCCCAGAGCGGACGGACATCTAAGTCCTGACCCGCCCGTCACCAGTCAGCATCGACAGCTCGACAAACTTCGAGCCCACATGGTTCTTCGACGAGAACGACACCTCGAAGCCGCCGAACTGCTGGCGGTCGATGCTCTCCAGCCCCGCGACCAACCCGTCCCGCGTGGCCTTGCCCGGCGCCTTGCGCAGCCCCTCCGTCAGCACCTTCGCGGCCAGATAGCCTTCCATGCTCGAGAAGTTCGCGCTGGCGCCGCCGCCGGCCTTGCGCACCGCTTCGGCGAATTCGCGCGTGATCGCGTTGGCCGGGTTGTAGGGCGAGGGCACCACCTGCGTCACCATCACGCCCGCTGCCTCCTTGCCCAGTTCATCGGCCAACGCCTGCGTGCCGACGAAAGACAGGTTGATGAAGCTGCCGCCGTAGCCCGCCTTGCGCGCCTCGCGGATGAAGGCCGCGCAAGCCTTGTAGGCGCCGACCTGGACCACCGCGTCGGGCCGCGCAGCCACCAGCGTCTTCACCGCCTGTGCCACGTCGGACGAGTTGCGCTCCACCGTGGCCAGCGCCACCGGCTTCAGCTCCTGCTGCGACAACGCCAGCGTCACGCCGTCGAGCCCGGCCTTGCCGTAGGCGTCGTTCTGATAGAAGACAGCGATCTTCTTCAAGCCCAGGTGGGTGAGGTGCTTCACCATCAGCGCCGTTTCGTCGTTGTACGAAGCGCGCAGGTGAAACACGTTCTTGTGAAAAGGCTCGCGCAGCGACATCGCGCCGGTGAACGGTGCGATGAACGGCACCTTGTCCTTCACTGCCAAGGGCAGCGCGGCCAGGCTGGTCGGTGTGCCGATGTAGCCGAACAGGGCGAACACGTCTTCCTCGATCAGCTTGCGGGTGTTGGCGGCGCAGCGGTCGGGCTCGTAGCCATCGTCCAGGTTCTTGATGACCACGTCGCGCTGGCCCGGCTGTGCGTTGTACTGGTCGAGGAACAGCTTGGCGCCCTGGTGGAACTGGATGCCCAGTTGCGCCGCCGGTCCGGTGAACGGCGCCGACTGGCCCAGCACCAGCGGTGCCTCGCTCTGCGCCTGTGCAATGCCGAAGCCGCCCAGCGTGGCGGCCGCTCCGACGGTCAAAGAAAAACGCCTGCGATTCAACATCCTGAAAACCTCCCACTGTGCTCTGGCTTGCGCACAAATTAGACTCGCCCGATGGCCCACGCACCGGATACCTTGCTCGAAGAAGCACCCACCCAGCCCGCAACGTCCACCGTGTTGGGGGCCTGCCCCCACGACTGCCCGGACACCTGCGCCCTCGTCACCACGGTCAAGGACGGCGTCGCCGTGAAGCTGCAGGGCAATGCCGCCCACTCGCACACCGGCGGCGTGCTGTGCACCAAGGTGTCGCGCTATATCGAACGCAACGACCATGCCGAGCGGCTGGTGCAGCCCCTCAAGCGCGTCGGGCCCAAGGGCAGCGGCCAGTTCGAGCCGGTGTCGTGGGATGCCGCTCTGGACGACATCGCCGCGCATCTTCGGTCATTGCAGGGCGATCCTGAAGCAATTGTCCCCTACAGCTATGCGGGCACCATGGGCCTGGTGCAGGGCGAATCGATGGACCGGCGCTTCTTCCACAAGCTGGGCGCCACGCTGCTGGACCGCACGATCTGCTCCATGGCCGGTGGCGAGGCCATGGTCTACACGCTGGGTGCCAAGGTCGGCATGCGGATCGAGTTCTTTGCCGAGGCCAAGCTCATCCTCATCTGGGGCAGCAATTCCATCGCCAGCAACCTGCATTTCTGGCGCCATGCGCAGGCCGCCAAGCGCGCCGGCGCACGGCTGGTGTGCATCGACCCTCGCAAGACCGAAACCGCCGACAAGTGCGACGAGCACATCGCGCTGCTGCCCGGCACCGACGCCGCACTGGCGCTGGCACTGATGCACGAGCTGATCGTGCACGACTGGCTCGACCACGACTACATCGCCAACCACACGCTGGGCTGGGAGCAACTGCGCGAGCGTGCCCTGCAGTGGCCGCCTTCGCGCGCGGCGCAAGTCTGCGGCGTGCCCGAAGAGCAGATCGTGGCACTGGCAAAGGCCTACGGCACCACCAAGCCCGCCGCGATCCGCCTGAACTACGGCATGCAGCGCGTGCGCGGCGGCGGCAACGCGGCCCGCGCTATCGCCTGCCTGCCCGCGCTGGTGGGCGCTTGGCGCGACCGCGCGGGCGGCCTGCTGCTGAGCAGTTCGGGCCACTACCCGGTCGACCGCGCCGCACTGCAGCGGCCCGACCTGATGGCCGGCCGTCGGCCGCGCACCGTCAACATGAGCACCATCGGCGATGCGCTGCTCGACACCGCCAAGCCGGTGAAGGCCATCGTGGTCTACAACAGCAACCCCGTGGCCGTGGCGCCCGAGTCGGCCAAGGTGGTGGCGGGCTTCGCGCGCGAAGACCTGTTCACCGTGGTGCTGGAGCAGTTCCGCACCGACACCGCCGACTACGCCGACTACCTGCTGCCCGCCACCACGCAACTGGAGCACTGGGACATTCACTGCAGCTACGGCCACACCGACGTGCTGCTCAACCGCCCGGCCGTGGCGCCGCGCGGCGAGGCCCGCAGCAACGCCTGGGTGTTCCGCGAGCTGGCGCGCCGCATGGGCTTCGACGAGCCCTGCTTCTCGGAAAGCGACGAGTCGCTGTGCCGCACCGCCTTTGCCGAAGACAGCATCGACTTTTCGCAGTTGCTCGCGCAGGGCTTCACCACGGTGAAGCTGCCCGATGCGCCCTTTGCCGAAGGCAAATTCCCCACGCCTTCGGGCCGCTGCGAGTTCTTCAGCGGGCGCCTTCAGGCCATGGGCATGGACGGCCTGCCCGACCACGTGCCCAACTGGGAGCCGGCCGGCAGCTCGACCGAGTTCCCGCTCGCGATGATCTCGCCGCCCGCGCGCAATTTTCTCAACTCGACTTTCGTCAACGTGACGAGCCTGCGCGCCATCGAGGTCGAGCCGCTGCTCGAAATCCACGAGGCCGATGCTGCCGCGCGCGGCATCGAGGACGGCGCCACCGTGCGCGTGTTCAACAAGCGCGGCGAGCACCACTGCCGCGCCGAGGTCTCGCGCCGCGCGCGCCAGGGCGTGGTGCACGGCATGGGCATCTGGTGGCGCAAGCTCGGCATGGACGGCACCAACGTCAACGAACTCACCAGCCAGCGCCTGACCGACATCGGCCGCGGCCCCACCTTCTACGACTGTCTGGTGCAAGTCGAAAAAGCATGAGGCCCCTGTTCGCCTTGACGCTGGCCGGTGCGGCGCTGCTGTCGCTCTCCGGCTGCGCCGACCTCGGCTACTACTGGCAATCGGCCAGCGGCCACATCGGCATCATGCGGGCCGCCAAGCCCGTGCCTGAGTGGCTGGCCGACCCGGCCGTGTCGACGCAGCTCAAGGCCAAGCTCGAACTCACGCAGCGCATCCGCCGCTTCGCCGTGACCGAACTGGGCTTGCCCGACAACCCCAGCTACAAGTCGTACGCCGACCTGCACCGCGCCGCCGCCGTGTGGAACGTGGTGGCCGCGCCGCCGTATTCGCTCACGCTCAAGAGCTGGTGCTTCCCGGTCGCGGGTTGCGTGGGCTATCGCGGCTACTACGACGAAGCCGCAGCCAAGGCTGAAGCCGAGGCGCAGAAGAAGCTCGACATGGAGGTGGCCGTGTACCCCGTGCCCGCGTACTCCACGCTGGGCTGGATGAACTGGGCCGGTGGCGATCCATTGCTGTCGACCTTCATCGGCTACCCCGAAGGCGAACTCGCGCGCATCGTGTTCCACGAGCTGGCGCACCAGGTGCTTTACGTGGCGGGCGACACGGTGTTCAACGAGTCGTATGCCACGGCGGTCGAACGCATCGGCGGCGCGATGTGGCTGCAGCGCGAAGCCGGCGAGGCGGCCCGCCGCGAATACACGCAGTTCGATTCGCAGCGCCAGGACTTCCGGGCGCTTGCGCTCAACACCCGCCGCGCGCTGACGCAGGTTTACGAATCGCCGCAAGCCAAGGCCAAGGATTGGGCCGCCGTGGAAGTCATGAAGCAGGCCGCCATGGCCGACTTTCGCGCGCGTTATGCCAAGCTGCGCGAAGGCTGGCCCGGCCCGCGCCAGGGCGCTTACGACGGCTGGGTGGCGCGCGCCAACAACGCGGCCTTCGGTGCGCAGGGCGCCTACGACGACCTGGTGCCCAGTTTTGAGAAACTTTTCGAGCGCGAGGGCCACGACTGGCCGCGCTTCTACACTGAGGTCCGGCGCATTTCCAGATTGCCGACCGAGGAAGAACGCCGCAGCGCGCTGCAGGCGGCCACCGGTATCCTGCAAACC
This sequence comes from Variovorax raffinosi, assembly GCF_051216615.1. Taxonomy (NCBI): domain Bacteria; kingdom Pseudomonadati; phylum Pseudomonadota; class Betaproteobacteria; order Burkholderiales; family Comamonadaceae; genus Variovorax; species Variovorax raffinosi. The sequence continues at coordinate 941,032 of NZ_JBPJZR010000002.1, read as the reverse complement.
CACAGCGACCACAACGACAAAAACGGAGATCACCACGGTGCCTGACATCCATATCGAACGCAACCACACGCTGGGCATTGCCGGCGCACGCGAAGTCGCGCGCCAATGGGTGCAACAGGCCGAGCAGGAGTTCGGCCTCGAATGCGCCTACACCGAAGGCAAGGACCGCGACACCGCGCAGTTCACCCGCGCGGGCATCGACGGCACGGTCGAGGTCACGGCGAGCACCTTCACGCTCGATGCCACGCTGGGCTTTCTGTTCAGTAGCTTCAGCGATCAGATCGAAGAGAAGATCACGCGCAACCTCGATGCGCTGCTCGACGCGCCGCAGGGCGGCAGCCGCTTCGCCTGAGCGGCTTTCTTCTCTTCTTCTTTTTTCTTTCAGACGATGGTGTAGCCGCCGTCCACCGGCAGCGCGACACCGCTCACCATCGACGCGCCGTCGCTCAGCAGGAACAGGACTGGCGCGACCACTTCTTCCACCTGTGCGAAGCGGCCCAGCGGAATCCCCCGGATCGCCGCCGCGCTCTTGACCGGATCGGCCCAGGCCTGTTCGGCCATCGGCGTGAGCGTGACGGTCGGGTTCACGCTGTTCACGCGAATGCCGTGCGGTCCGAATTCGAGGCACAGCGAGCGCGTGATCGCATCCATGGCCGCCTTCGATGCGCAATAACAAAGATGCGCGTCGAGTGCCACCAGCGCGGCCTGGCTCGACACGTTGACGATGCTGCCGCGCACACCGGCCGTGATCATGGCCTTGCCGCAGCGCGAGGCCACCAGAGCGGCGGCGCGTGCATTCACTGCCATCACGGCGTCGAAGTTGTCGGCCTGCAGGTCGAGGGCCGATTCGAGCAGAGCGATGCCGGCGCAATTCACCACGAGGTCGAAGGCTGGCAATGTCGCGAGTGCGCGTTCCAGTGCGGGGACGTCGGCTACGTCAAGTACCAGCGGCGTGCAGTTGGCTTCTGCGTGCAGTGCATCCAACGCGGCTGCGTTGCGTCCTATGGCCGTTACTTGCGCACCTGATTGCGCGAGCCGTGCCGCCACTGCGCAGCCGATGCCACTGCTTGCGCCGGTCACGAGTGCTCGCTTGCCTGAGAAGTCGAAGGAGGTGGTCATGTCAGTGGGTATGTTGGGTGGGTGTTGTGTTCAGGGCGAGTGCGAATGACACCAGGAGCTCCCCTCCGCGAATGTCCCCCGCTTCGCTCCTCCTTTATTTCGCTGCGGGGAGCACCTGGCGTCATTCGCACAGGACGCGCTGCTGGTGTACTGCTGATCAACGACTGCTCTGTCCAGCGCTCGCGCCGATACGGGGCTCTTTTTCGCGAAATAAAGGAGGAGCGAAGCGGGGGACATTCGCGAAAAAGAGCACCGTGTCGGCGTGAGTGCCGCCCTGAACAGCAGCGCCTCAGGGCTAAAGAAAAGAGTTCATCCCAACCGATGCATCGCATCCCGCAACGCCGGATAAAGCGACTTGTAGATATCGAAGCGATCGCGGTAGACGGCTTGCGCCGCAGGCTCCGGCCGCGCTCGTTCAACCAGCGTGACCCAGCCGCGCTCAGCGACGGCAGCGTCGACCAACCCAGCACCGAGCGCAGCAAGCATCGCCGCACCAAGCGCCGCCTCGACCTCTTCCTCGATGGTGAACACCCGATAGCCAGTGATGTCCGCCACGATCTGCATCCACAGATCCGAATGCGCCGCGCCGCCGACCACGATCAGTCGGTCGTCCAGTGGCTGCCCGCTTTGCCGGCCGGCTTCGATGTTGTGCTGCAGCGCGAAGCTAACGCCCTCAAGCACCGCGCGGTACAGATGCGCGCGGCTGTGGGCGAGCGACAGGCCGATGAATGCGCCCTTGGCCTGGGCGTCCCAGATCGGGCTGCGCTCGCCCATCAGGTAGGGCAGGAAGACCAGCCCCTGCGCACCGGGCGGTACGTCGACGGCCTTGCGCTCGATCAGCGCGTGCGCGTCTTCGCCGGTGCGCGCGGCCTCGGCGATCTCGGCCTGGCAGAAGGTGTCCTTGAACCACGTGATGGCCGCCCCCGCCGTGATCGCACCGCCGAACACATAGCTGCGGTCCACGCCCCGGTACACGTGCGGCATGGTGATGAGCTTGTGCCGCGCATCGACCGTCGGGCTCACGAAGCCCCAGCACATGCTGGTGCCGATCATCGCCACGTGGTCGCCACTGCCGGTGACGCCCGCGCAGAAAGTGGCCACGGCCGCATCGACGCCGCCCGCCATCAACGGCATGCCTTCGGCAAGGCCGAGCTTCGCGGCCCATTCCGCGCTGAGGCCACCCACGATGTCGCTCGACTCGACAAGGCGCGGCGGCATCATGCGCGCCGGAATGCCGAGCATGTCGAGCGCTTCGCTCGACCAGCGACGCCGCGCCGCGTCGTACACGCCGCCGATGTTGCCGGCCGAGCTGTGATCGACCGCAAGCTCGCCGGTCAGGCGCCAGTTGATGTAGCTGTTGGGCGGCAGGAAGTACGCGGTCCTGGCCCACACCTCGGGCAACTGGTCGCGAATCCACAGGATCTTCGTGAAGCCGTGATAACTGTCGACGCCGTTGCCGGTGATGGCTTCGAGGCGCGGCACATCGACGTTCGCGTTCACCCATGCGACCTCAGCGGTGGCGCGCCGGTCCATCCAGATCAGGCAGGGGTGCAGCGGCTGCATGGCCGCATCCACCGGGATGCCCGCGCCGCCGTAGAGGCTGCTCACGCACATCGCGGCAATGTCCGAAGGCGCGACGCCGCTTCGTGCAACGCAGGTGCGAACGCTCTCGCACACCGCGTCGAACCACACCGCGCAGTCTTGTTGCGCCCACAACGGCTTCGGCGTTTCGGGCTGGTAGGCCACGCTGTGTTGCGAATGCACCTTGCCGTCGATGCCGACCAGCAGGCACTTGGTGCTCTGCGTGCCGATGTCGATGCCGATCACGTATTTCATGGTTGGCTGTCTCTCGGTTTCTCAGGATCTGGGCTGCGGCTTGAGCAGCACCTTGATGGAATCCAGCGAGTTTGCCAGCGCAAAGGCGCGTTCCCATTCGGTCAATGGAAAGTCATGCGTCACGATGCCCTTCGAAGTGACGAGCCCGCGCGCCAGCAGGTCAATGGCGACGGGGTAGCAGTACGGCCCCAGGTGCGCGCCGCGCACGTCCAGCTCCTTGCGGTCGCCGATGATCGACCAGTCGGCGCTGGTCTCCGAGCCGAACACGCTGAACTCGACGAAGCGGCCGAGCTTGCGGATCATCTCCAGCCCCTGCGTCACGCCGATGGGCGCGCCGGTGGTCTCGATATACACGTCGCAACCGTAGCCTTCGGTCAGGCCCTTGACGATGGCGTCGGCGTTCTCGGTCTTGGGGTTGATCGTCACGTCGGCGCCGTACTCCTTCGCCAGGGCGAGGCGCTCGGGCACGAGGTCGATCACGATCAGCTTCTTCGGCGTCTTCAGGCGCGCGGCCTGCACCATCATCAAACCCAGCGGGCCCGCGCCCGCGATCACCACCACGTCGTCGAGCTGGATGTCGCCACGGTTCACCGTGTGGATCGCGCACGACAGCGGCTCGATGATGGCCGCGTCTTCCAGCGAGATGCCATCGGGGATCTTGTGCACGCGCGAGGTCGGCGGCAGCCGCATGTAGTCGGCCATGCCGCCATCGGCCACGATGCGCTGGAAGCCGAAGATGTTGTGCACCTCGCACATCCAGTATTTGCCCGAGGTGCAGAAGCGGCACTTGCCGCAAGGCACGATCTGCTCGGCGATCACGCGGTCGCCTTTCTGCACGCCGAAGTGCTCGGCTGCGCCTTCGCCGAGTGCTTCGACATAACCGAAGAACTCGTGGCCTGGAATGACCGGCGCCTTGACCCACGAAGGCTGGCCGTCACCGCCCCAGAACATCTTTGCGCCTGAATGGCACTTGCAGTCGGAGGCGCAGATGCCGCAGGCGGCGATGGAGATCAGCAGTTCGTTCGGGCCGATGGTGGGCATGGCCACGGTTTCGAGGCGGTAGTCCTTGGGGCCGTGGCAGACGACGGCCTGCATGGCGGCAAGTTCGCCGATGGCGCCTGAGGCGTTGGGCTGGAGTTTTTGGTACGACATGGGGTCCTTGTGGTCGGAGGGGGGTGTTGGGTTTGGGTTTGGTTTTTCTCCCTCCCCTTCCGGGGGAGGGCAGGGGTGGGGGCAAGCGGCGGTCGATGAGGCACTGGGCCAGAACCCGCGCCGCTTGCCCCCATCCCTGCCTTCCCCCAGAGGGGGAAGGAGCAAGACAGAAGGAAAGAGGGGTCAGCGTTTGGCTTCGCGGCTGATGAAGATCGCGAGCAGAACAATCCCGCCCTTGATGATCAATTGCAGATACGGCGACACACCGATCATGTTGAGACCGTTGTTCAGCACACCGAGCAGCAGCGCGCCAACCAGCGTGCCCACAATGGCACCGCGCCCACCGGCAATGGACGTGCCACCCATCACCACAGCCGCGATCGCATCCAGCTCGAAGCCCACGCCCACGCCGGGCTGTCCGCTGGTTACGCGCGCCGCTTGCACGATGCCGGCAACGGCAGCAGTGAATCCGCTCAGCCCATACACGAGCAGCTTGTAGCGCGACACGCGAACGCCCGACAGCCGCGTGGCTTCCTCATTGCCTCCGATGGCATAAACATAGCGACCGAACGGCGCCATGTTCAGCAGCACATACGCCACGAGGTAGGTGGCCAGCATGATGAGGATCGGAACCTTGATGCCCGCCAGCACGCCACCGCCGAGAAAGGCGAACGAATCGGGCAGTCCGTCGATCGGATACCCACCCGTGTAAATCAGCGCGATGCCGCGCGCAATGCCCATGGTGGCCAGCGTCACGATGATCGGCGGCATGCGCAGGTAGGCCACGCAGTAGCCGTTGAACAGGCCGATCACCACGCCGACAGCCAGCCCCAGCGGCACAGCAAGCATCGGCGGCAGCCCGAACTGCACCATCATCCCCGAGGCCAGCGTGCCCGACAGCGCGACCACCGCACCCACCGAAAGGTCGATGCCCCCAGTGAGGATCGCAGCCGTCATGCCCACCGCGATGATCGCGTTGATCGACGATTGCAGCGCGATGTTCTGCAGGTTGCCCCATGAGAGGAAGTTGTCGGTCGCGACGATCATGAAGACCGAGATCGCGATGAGCCCTACCAGTGGAAGGAATGCTGTGGAGCGGCGCAACTGGGTGAAGAAGCTGCCTGCAGGCGCCGGCGGTGTGGGGTGCGTAGCGGTTGTGTTCATTTCAGGTGCTCCACTGGGCATTGCGAGGTTTTGAAAACGTGGGCTTCTGTTCGGGGTGCGTGCGAATGACACCGGGTACTCCCCTCCGCGAATGTCCCCCGCTTCGCTCCTCCTTTATTTCGCTGCGGGGAGTACCCGGCGTCATTCGCACCTAGGCACGCTCTGCGTTTGCGGCCGATCAACAAGTGCTCTGAGCGCTCACGTCGATACGGGGCTCTTTTTCGCGAAATAAAGGAGGAGCGAAGCGGGGGACATTCGCGAAAAAGAGCACCGTGTCGGCGGGAGTGCCGCCCTGAACAACGAGCGCCAAACACAACGCGTCGAATCAAAAAACCAGCAGCAGAAGTCATTGAAGGCCCCCCGAAGAAGTAGCGCAACGCATGATGTCGCCCGAGTTGATGGCGTCGCCTTCGAGCGTCGCCACGATGGCCCCGCCAGAGAACACAGCGACGCGATCACACATGCCGACGATCTCCGGCAACTCGCTAGAAATCATCACGATCGATTTGCCTTGCCGCGTGAGTTCACGCATCAGGCTGTAGATCTCCGCCTTGGCACCCACGTCGATGCCGCGCGTGGGTTCGTCGAAGATCAGCACCTCGCAGTCGTGGCCGAGCCAACGCGCGATCACCACCTTCTGCTGGTTGCCGCCCGACAGCGTGGCAACCCGCGTCTCGATGTCAGGCGCCTTCACACCCACACGCTTGGAGAGTTCGCTCGCCGACTGTTTTTCCGACCTCTGGCTCACCAGCCCCGCATGACGGTGCTTGCCCAGGTTGTTCATCGAAATGTTGAAGCGGATCGTGAAGTCGGTGATCAGCCCCTCGACCTTGCGGCTCTCCGGCAGCAGGCCGATGCCGTTCTCCAGCGCCTGCGTCGGATCGTTCAATCGCACGGGCTTGCCGTTGCGCAGAACGGTCTTGCGATGCACGCGGTCGGCGCCCATCATTCCCAACGCAAGCTCGGTGCGGCCCGAACCCACCAGCCCCGCAAACCCAAGGATCTCGCCCTCGTACAGATCGAAGGCGTTGACCGGCCCGCCCTTCGCGAGTTGAATTTCCGGCACTTCAAGCACCTTGCGGCCGCGCGGCGCAGGCTGTGGCTTCGGCGGAAAGTTGTGTTCGATGCGGCGGCCCACCATCATCTCGACCAGCGCATCCACATCGGTCGCACCGACGTCCGCATGTCCTGCATTGGCCCCGTCGCGCAGCACACTGATGCGGTCGCACACCTCGAAAATCTCGTCCAGGTGGTGCGAGATGAAGATCATCGCCACACCCCTGGCACGCAGCTCGCGCATGATCTTGAACAGATGCCCCGCCTCGTTCGGCGTGAGCGTGGCGGTCGGCTCGTCGAGCACCAGCAGCCGCGCCTTCAACGACAGCGCCTTGCCGATCTCCACGAACTGCTGCTGCGCCACCGAGAGCCGGCAGATCGGCACGCCGAGGTCGATCTGCACGCCCAGCTCGTCGAAGAGCCGCTGCGCCGAACGCTTCATCGCCGCCTTGTCCATCAGCCCGAAGCGGTTCTTCAGGTAGCGGCCAAGAAAAATGTTCTCCACCGCATTCAGGTACGGCACCAGGCTGAACTCCTGGAAGATGATGCCGATGCCCGCCGCAATCGCGTCGTTGTAGCCCGCGAACTGACGCTCGCTGCCTTCGATAAAAATGCGGCCCTCGTCGGCCTGGTAGATGCCGCCGAGGATCTTCATCAGCGTCGACTTGCCCGCGCCGTTCTCGCCGAGCAGCGCATGCACCTCACCCTTGCGGATCGAAAGGTCGATGCCCGCGAGCGCCTTCACGCCGGGGAAGCTCTTGGAGACGCCTTCGAGCCGCAGCATCTCGGCGTTGTCGTTCGTGGTCACGGGCCTGTCCGTCCGCTAGTTCGTTTGCTTGCGCGTCTTACCAGCTGAAGGTCTTGGCGCCTTCAGCGTCGATCAGCTTCACATCGACCGGCACGGCGGCCGGCACGTTCGCACCCCACTTCTTCGCAAGCGCAATGCCGATGGCCAGCCGGATCTGGTCGCGCGGGTACTGCGCGGTGGTCGCGATGAACTTGGAGCCCGCCTTCTGCATTGCCTTGATGGCTTCAGGCGCGCCATCGACGCTGGTGAGCTTCACGTCCTTGCCGCTGGCCTCGATGGCAGCGAGCGCGCCCATCGAGCCACCGTCGTTCACGCTGAAGATGCCCTTCAGGTTGCCATTGGCCTGCAGGATGTTCTCGGTCACGGTGAGCGCGGTGGCGCGCTCCTGCTTGCCGTTCTGCGTGCTCACCACCTTGATGCCGGGGTACTTCGCAAGCGCTTCGCGGCAGCCCTTCACGCGCTCAAGAATCGGCACGACCGGAATGCCGTCGAGGATCGCCACGTCGCCCTTCTCGCCGATGCTCTTGGCAAGGTACTCGCAGGCCAGGCGGCCCGCGTCGGTGTTCTTCGAGCCCACGAACGAATCGACCGGGCCTTGCGCGTTGGCATCCACCGCCACCACGATCAGCCCCGCCTTCTTGGCCGAGCGCACGGCCGACTGCACACCGGCGGAGTCGGTCGGGTTCAGCAGCAGGATGTCGACCTTCTTCTGGATCATGTCTTCCACGTCGCCGATCTGCTTGGCCACGTCGTGCCGCGCGTCGGTGGTGACCACGGTCGCGCCGATGGTGGCGGCGGCTTCTTCCAGAGCCTGCTTCATCGTCACGAAGTAGGGGTTGTTCAGTTCCTGGAAGGTCATGCCGATGCGCAGCGGCTGCTTGGGCGCCTGCGCTTGCGCGGCGGATGCGCCGCAGACCAGTGCGGCGGTGAGGGCGGTGGCTTTGAGGATGTTCTTCATGGTGGCTGTCTCCTTGGGTTTGTGATGGACTGACTGATTGACTGACGGTCGAAAAAACGCGGACAAAGGCTCGCCCCACGCGGCACCCGAGGGGGCCGCGCCGGTGACGACACGGGAACACGAAAAGAAGCCCGGCTACGGCGGGTTGGCGGCACGCGAGGCCGCGGCCTGCATGCGATGGAAATTGCGGAACTTGGTCGGCGGCATGCGCTTGTGCAGCAGGAACTGCCGGTTGAAGTTCGACACGTTGTTGAAGCCCACGTCCATGCAGACGTCGAGCACAGGCTTCTCGCTGTTGGTGAGCAGCTCGCAGGCGCGGCTGATGCGCAGCCGGTTCACATAGCGCACGAATGACTGGCCCGTGTGCTTGCGGAAAGACCGCGAGAAAGCGCTCGGGCTCTGGCCCACCAGCTCGGCCAGCATCGGCTCGCGCAGGTCGTCGCCCAGGTTGGCCGCGATGTGCGCCAGCACGTTGTTGATCGCATGCGACATGAAGGCCTTGGGGTCGGGCTTGAAGGCGGGGCTGGCGAGCCGCTGGCGGTCGCTGCTGTCGACCAGCAACTCGAGCAGCGACAGCAGCAGGATCACGCGGCGCAATCCCCGCGCTTCGAGCAGCGATTCCATGATCGGCTTGGCGGCAATGGCGGTCTCGGCGGAAAAGAGCACGCCCGCGCCCGACTCGGCCAGCAGTGGCACGATCCGCTGGAACTCGGGGAAGGCCGCCGCCATGTGGTCGGGCAGCGTGGCCGGAAACTGGATCACGATGCCGCGCCGCTCGACGCTCTGGCCGGCGGGCACGTCGCTGATCCAGTTGTGCGGCAGGTCGGGACCCATCAGCACGAGGTTGCCGGGCTCGAAGTGGCCGACGTGGTCGCCCACGAAGTACACGCCCTTGGTTTCCACGATCAGCTGGATTTCGTATTCGGGGTGGAAGTGCCAGCGCACCGTGCGATACGGATAGCCGTGCGCCCAGGCGGTGAACGACTCGTCACCGCGGACTTCGACGATTTCCAGATCGGGTTGCATGGCGTTCTTCTTTCCTTGTCTCTTTGTTGGCTTGCTTGTTTGTCGCGGATGGCGACGTGTGACAGCGTGGGGCGGACTGTACGAATCGCCCAGGACGTCAACAACCAGAGATGGCGCTTCAGGTTGATACTTTTTTGACATCAAGGCAAGCCGCTGGACACGGGCATTGCATCGCAGCAAAGCGCTTTCTCCTCCGGGGAGAGCGGGGCGCCACGGTGCGATTGCTGCACTGCAAAAGCCGCCGAAAGCAGCGCGTCAAAATTTCATAGGTGTTTTCCCGCCCCGAGAGCGCCCGGCGTCGGCACGGCACACTCTGGCGCCATGACGAACACCTCTTCTTCTCCTGCGGCCACGGGCCCGCTGGCCGGCCTCAAGGTCGTCGAACTCGGGCAACTCATCGCCGGGCCTTTTGCCGCACGCACGCTGGCCGACTTCGGCGCCGAGGTCATCAAGATCGAGCCGCCCGGCGCGGGCGATCCGCTGCGCACCTGGCGGCTGCTGAAGGACGGCACGTCCGTCTGGTGGCAGGTGCAGTCGCGCAACAAGCGCTCGCTGGCGCTCGACCTGCGCGAGCCCGAGGCGCAGGCCATCGTGCGCCAGCTCGCGGCCGAGGCCGATGTGTTGATCGAGAACTTCCGCCCCGGCGCGATGGAAGGCTGGGGCCTGGGCCCCGACGCGCTGCTGGCCGCCAACCCCGCGCTCGTGATGCTGCGCATCAGCGGCTACGGCCAGACCGGCCCCTACCGTGATCGCCCCGGCTTCGGCGTGGTGGCCGAGGCCATGGGCGGGCTGCGCCATCTCACGGGCGAGCCGGGCCGCGTGCCGGTGCGCGTGGGTGTGTCGATCGGCGACACGCTGGCGTCGCTACACGGCGTGATCGGCGTGCTGATGGCGATGCAGCACCGGCATGCGACGGTGAGCGCCGAACATCCGAAGGGCGTGGGGCAGGTGATCGACGTGGCGCTCTACGAGGCGGTCTTCAACTGCATGGAAAGCCTGCTGCCCGAGTACGGCGAATTCGGCGCGGTGCGCGAGGCCGCCGGCAGCGCATTGCCCGGTATCGCGCCGACCAATGCGTACCGCTGCGCGGACGGCGGCTATGCCATCGTCGCGGGCAATGGCGACAGCATTTTTTGCAGGCTCATGGAGTGCATCGGCCGGCCCGATCTCGCGGCCGATGCGGCGCTGTCGGGCAATGCGGGACGGGTGGCGCAGGTCGAAATGCTCGATGCTGCCATCGGCGACTGGACCGCGCAGCGCACGGTGAGCGAAGTGCTGGCCGCGCTCGATGCGGCGCATGTGCCGGCCGGTCGCATCTACACCATCGCCGACATCGCGGCCGATGCGCACTACGCCGCGCGCGGCATGCTGCAACAGGTGACCATGCCGGACGGCAGCGCGCTTTCCGTACCCGGCTTCGTGCCCAAGCTGTCGCTCACTCCCGCCAGCCACCGGCACAACGCGCCGGCGCTGGGCGCGGACACCGATGCGGTGCTGAAGGAAATCGGGTTGAGCGCCGAGCAGATCGCCGCGCTGCATGCGCGCGGGATCGTCGGCTGATCGACGAAGACGCTCAGGCGCGCAGCGATTCGATCAGGTCGATGTATTGCTGCTTGGCTTCGTCGGCGCTCACGCCCTTCACAGCCGTCCATGCGTCCCACTTGGCGCGCGCCACGAAGTCGCTGAAGCTGGGCTTCTTGGCGGCGTTGTCGCCTTCGGTGGCCTGCTTGAACAGGCCGTAGATCTTGAGCAGTGTCGGGTTGTCGGGCCGCTCGGCGAGCAGCTTGGAGTTGGCCTGGGCGGCTTCGAACAGGGCGTTGAGATCGGACATGGCGGTCGTCAAATTGAAAAGCAGAAAACGCGCATCTTAAATGCCGTGGTACCTGCCTGTACCAGACTCAGTCGTGCAACCCCACCCGCGCCAGTTCCACGTCCAGCCGCTCCCGCGCATCCGCGGGCTTCAGCGCGGCGGCCTTCTCGAAGAGCTGCGTGGCTTCGCCCATGCGCGACTCGCCATGCAGCATCGCCAGCGCGCGGGCGTACTCCATCATTCCGGCGGCCGAATCGGGGTGCATTTCGAGGCCGCGCTCGAACAGCTCGATCGATGTTTCGGCACGCACGCCATAGGTCATGCGCCCGACCAGCGGGCCCACCTTGTCGATCACTTCTGCATGGAAGGCGGCCAGCGCGAAGTGCGCGTCGGCATGTTGTGGCTGCAGCGCGATCACGCGTTCCAGCGCGGCCTTGAGCTTGCTGCCCAAACCCTGCGCGAGTGCGCGCGCCACGCTGATGCCCTGGCTGTAGCGGCCCAGCGCATAGGCCTGCCAGTAGAGGGCGTGGCAGTTCTCGGACTCGGCGGCCACCTGGGCACCGGCGCGCTCGATCACCTGGCGGAACATCGACAGGCGCACGGCTTCGCGCGGCTCCAGGTAGTTGGCGTAGATGGCGGTGGCCTGGTTGGCGAGCACCAGGCCGTCGGCGCCGTGCCGCAATCCGAGGGCGGCGGCGCGTTCGAATTCGCCGCTGTGGAACAGGGCCCAGCCCTCGGCGAGCGGCGAATCCTCGGCCGGCGGCGGCAGTCCGTTGCCGGCATGCAGGCGCTGCCAGTGCGGCAGCACGCTGCGGGCGTCGTAGCGCGGCGTGTCGGCGTAGGGCAGGGGGGTCCAGGGTTCCGTGTTGGCGGCCACCGGCCCGGAGGACATGAGCGAGAGCGGTTTGAAGTCTGGGTGGGGCATGGTCTAGACCGCCATATCGACAGTGGGGGCCGCGGCGCTGCCGCCGTTCGCGGCATCTTCCCCGTTGTAGGCATTGCTCAGTGTCAGCAGATGCCGTCGCTGTTCGCGTCCGAGGTAGGGCGCCAGCAGGTGCAGTGTGTGATGGCCGCCGCGCAGCAGCGCACCCTGTGCGTGCGCAGGCTCCAGCGCCTCGCGCGGGTTGCGCACGTATTCATAACTGAGCCAGTAGGTCAGCACCACGACCATGCTCTGCGCGAGCGTGTCGACCTCGTGCGCGTCGATCTCCAGATGGCCGGAGCGGCCCAGGCCCGCGATCAACTGGCGGATGGCGCGGGCCTTGTTCTTCAGCACGAGCTGGAACTGGGTCTCGATGTGCCGGTTCTTGCTCAGCAGGTCGTTGAGGTCGCGGTACAGAAAACGGTAGCGCCAGATCAGCTCGAACAGGCTGTGCATGAAGAACCATGCGTCTTCCACGTCGTGCACGCCTTCGCTGGCGTGCAGCAGCTCGTTGAGTTCAGCCTCGTAGGCTTCGTAGAGCTTGTTGATCAGCTCTTCCTTGGCGGGGTAGTGGTAGTAGAGGTTGCCCGGACTGATGTTGAGTTCGCCCGCCACCAATGTGGTCGAGACGTTCGGTTCCCCGAAGCGGTTGAACAGGTCCAATGCGGCTTCGAGGATGCGTTGCGCTGTGCGGCGTGGCGCCTTCTTTGCCATGTCGGTGCCCCCGTGTGTCTCGTGGTCTCTTGGGGACACTCTAGCGTATGTGCACCGCACCATGAACGGTGCGGGCCATGTTTTGCGGTGCTGATTTTTTGTGCAGTGCCGCAATATCGGCAGGATCAGCCGGCGTTGCCGCTGTTGTGGCGGCGCACGGTTTTCTTCGCGGGAGCGGTGGGTGCCTTGCGTGCAGCGGTCTTGCGGGCGGCGCGCGCCGTCTTGGCGGGCGTGGCGGTTTCGCTGCTGGCGCCACCGCGGTGCTTCAGTTGGGCTTCGAGGGTGTCGATGCGCGCCTGCAGCGCGGCCATGTCGGCGGCCGAGGGCACGCCGAGTTTTTCGAGCGCGCGTGCCACGCGTTCTTCAAAGATGTTCTCCAGCTTGCCCCACTGGCCGGCGGCCTTGGTGCCGAACTCGCTGGCAAAGCCGGCCATGCGGGTCTGGGCCTGCGCCAGGGTTTCTTCGGCGGCTTGCTGGGTCTTCTTCTGCATGCCCGCGCCGTCCTTGACCAGCGCCTCGAAGGCCTTGCTGCCTTCCTGCTGCATCTTGGCGAAGGCGCCGAGGCCGGCCAGCCAGATCTGCTGGGCGGAATCCTTGATGCGGTCGGAGGCTTTGTTGTTGTTGCTGCTGTCGTCGTCGGCGGTAGCCATGCGGATGTTCCTTGAAAGGGGGCGTCGAATCGCAGGACTCTAGCCGCCCACGGCCTTCGCCGTTAGAGCTTTCCGCCTAGTTGCGAAGGGTCAGGGCGTGGCGCCGGCCGCGCGGCTGGCGTCGAGATGCGTCTTGGCGCGTTCGGCCAGGGCCATTTCACCGGGCGTGCCGGGCACGAAGCTCTGCACCGGCAGCGGCCGTCCGTGCGAGTCGACCGAGACGAACACGATCAGGCATTCGGTGGTCTTTTCCATCGCGCCGCCTTTCATGTCGCCGCTGCGCACCTCGACCGAGATGTTCATGCTGGTGGTGCCGGTGTAGGCCAGGCGGGCTTCGACTTCGACGAGGTCGCCGATCATGATCGGCCGGTGAAAGCGGATGCTGCCGATGAAGGCGGTGACGCAGTAGCGTTTGGCCCAGCTGGTCGCGCAGGCGTAGCCGGCCTCGTCGATCCACTTCATGACCGTGCCGCCATGGACCTTGCCGCCGAAGTTGACGGTGCTGGGCTCGGCGAGAAAGCGCAGGGTGATGGAGGACATGGGGCGCCTTTTTTGTGTGGGCTGTGGTGGGGAGCCGCGATTATGCGAGCGGCCGGTGTCTGGTTCCGCGCCGGCTGTCTCCGGGGCATGCGCGTCTGTCTGCAAGGCTTGTGCCATGCCATGCCTTGTTTGTTGGGTCGGATTCGGGTTCATTCAGGGCGAGTGCGAATGACACCAGGTGCTCCCCTCCGCGAATGTCCCCCGCTTCGCTCCTCCTTTATTTCGCTGCGGGGAGCACCTGGTGCCATTCGCACTGGGGCACGCTGCTGGTGATCGCCGATCAACAACCGCTCTGTCCAGCGCTCGCGTCGATACGGGGCTCTTTTTCGCGAAATAAAGGAGGAGCGAAGCGGGGGACATTCGCGAAAAAGAGCACCGTGTCGGCGTGAGCGTCCCCCTGAAAGAACAACAGCAGCGCAAAAAATCAGCCGTTGAACAACTGAGCCATCGTGCGCCGCAGCCACGCATTCCCCGGGTCCGCATGAAAACGCTCATGCCAGTGCTGCTTCACCGCATAGTCCGCCAGCGTGAAGGGCGGCTCCAGCAACTTCACCGGCTCCTGCGTCGCCAACACCTTGCCCAGAATGCGCGGCACCACCACGATCAGCTCGGTGTGCGCCACGATGCGCGCCACGCTCAAGAAGCTCGACAGCCGCACCACCACATCGCGCTTCAGCCCCAGCCGCGCGATGGTCGTGTCGACGATCGCGTGGCCCGTGCCCGAGGTCGACACCACCGCATGCGCCTCCGCCTCGAAGCGCTTGCGCGTGAGCCGGGCGCCGATGCGCGGATGGTTCTGCGCCGCCAGGCACACGAAGTTCTGCATGAACAGCGTCTGCTGGTAGAAGCCCGCGTCCAGTTGCGGCATGAAGCCCACGGCCAGATCGACCTCGCCGTCCTGCAACCGGCGCCCGCTGATCGTGGAGATGATCTCGGTCTCGATGTGCACGCCCGGCGCCACATGCCGCAGATGGTCGAGCAGGCCCGGCAGCAGCACCACCTCGCTGATGTCGGTCATGCAGATGCGAAAGCGCCGCTGCGCCTGCGCCGGATCGAAACTGCTGCGGTTGCCCTGGGCCTGCGCCAGTTGCGCCAATGCCTCGCGCAGGTTGGGATAGATGCGCTCGGCATGCGGCGTGGGCTGCATGCCCTGCGCGGTGCGGGTGAAGAGGCGGTCGTCGAAATGCGCGCGCAGCTTGTTGAGCGCGGTGCTCGCCGCTGCCTGCGCCATGCCCAGTCGCTCGGCCGCCTTCGAGACATTGCCGGTCTTGTAGACCTCGTCGAACACGGCGAGCCATTCGAGATCGAGCTTGGACATGAGGGGTTCTTTTCCGAAGGCGAAAGACACCATTATCCGAATTTGCAATTCCGGGTATTGGCTACCGGCCTTGAGGAAATAGTGGTGCGGATCAACAATGCCGCCGTTGGCGTCGTTGTTGTTGTTGTTCGTCGCTGGCGCCCGGAGACAAAAACCCGCCATGAACCCCGCATCGCAAAACAAAGCCCCCGCGCCCGCCCCGGCCAACGCCGCGGAGCGCCGCGACTACTACGCGCGCATCCGCCCGCTGAACCTCTCGCCGCTGTGGGAATCGCTGCACGCACTGGTGCCGCGCGAACCGCAGACGCCCTGCGTGCCGGCGCTGTGGCGCTACGACGAAATCCGCCCGCTGCTGATGGAATCGGCCGACCTCATCACCGCCGAGGAAGCCGTGCGCCGCGTGCTGGTGCTCGAAAACCCCGCACTGCCCGGCAACGCGTCGATCACGCAGTCGATCTACGCGGGCCTGCAGCTCATCATGCCGGGCGAGATCGCGCCTTCGCACCGCCATGTGCAATCGGCGCTGCGCTTCATCGTCGACGGCAAGGGCGCCTACACCACGGTGGGTGGCGAGCGCACCACCATGTACCCGGGCGACTTCATCATCACGCCCTCGTGGGCCTGGCATGACCACGGCAACGAAGGCATCGGCGGCGTGACCGAGCCGGTTGTGTGGCTCGACGGGCTCGACATTCCGATGCTGCGTTTCTTCGACGCCGGTTTCGCCGAGAACGACGACGCCAAGGTGCAGCACGTGTCGCGGCCCGAAGGCCACAGCCTTGCACGCTTCGGCCACAACATGGTGCCGGTGCGGCACGACCATGTGTCGGCCACCTCGCCGATCTTCAACTACCCCTATGCGCGCAGCCGCGAGGCACTGGCCCAACTGCAGAAGCAGGAAGCGCCAGATGCATGGCTGGGCCACAAGCTGCGCTACGTCAACCCGCTGACGGGTGGCTCACCGATGCCGACCATCTCGACCAACCTGCAGCTTTGCCCCAAGGGCTTCGCGGGCAAGACGCATCGCGCGACCGATGGCGCCGTGTACAGCGTGGTCGAAGGCCATGGCATTGCCGAGATCGCGGGCCAGCGCTTCGAGTTCGGCCCGCGCGACACCTTCGTCGTGCCGTCGTGGGCACCGCTGCGGCTGTTGTCCCCGGCCGAAGACACGGTGCTCTTCAGCTTCTCCGACCGCCCCG
This sequence comes from Variovorax raffinosi, assembly GCF_051216615.1. Classification (NCBI taxonomy): domain Bacteria; kingdom Pseudomonadati; phylum Pseudomonadota; class Betaproteobacteria; order Burkholderiales; family Comamonadaceae; genus Variovorax; species Variovorax raffinosi. Next base: position 924,760 of record NZ_JBPJZR010000002.1, on the reverse strand, counting down.
TGCAGCAGGCCATGGGCATCCTGCGCGAAGCCTTCCTCGAAGACGCCTGAACACAGGCGCTTCTCTTTTTTCTTTCTTTTCATTTGTTCGACCGTGTGCCGCCGTGTGCGGCAGGAGCCCCCATGTCCTTCGTTTTCACGCCCCCTTCCATCGTCGGCCTGCCCATCGCCGATTCCGACAAGCTGTTCCCCGTGCGCCGCGTCTACTGCGTCGGCCGCAACTACGCGGCGCATGCGCGCGAGATGGGGTTCGACCCCGACCGCGAACCGCCTTTCTTCTTCTGCAAGCCCAATGACGACGCATCGGTGGTGCCCGTGGCCGAAGGCCAGACCGGCGCCATTCCGTACCCGCCGCTCACGAGCAACTACCACTACGAAGCCGAACTGGTGGTCGCCATCGGCAAGGGCGGCAAGGACATTCCGGTCGAGCAGGCCGCCAGCCACATCCACAGCTACGCCGTGGGCCTGGACATGACGCGCCGCGACCTGCAGATGAAGATGCGCGAGCAGGGCCGCCCGTGGGAAATCGGCAAGGCCTTCGACTTCTCGGCACCCATCGCACCGCTGCGCACGCTGGCCGACGTGGGCGAGATCAACGGCGGCGCCATCACGCTCGAAGTCGATGGGCAGGTGCGCCAGAGCAGCGACATCGCGCACCTGATCTGGTCGGTGAATGAAGTCATCGCCAATCTCTCGACGCTCTTCACGCTGCAGCCCGGCGACCTGATCTTCACCGGCACGCCCGAAGGCGTGGGCGCGGTGAAGGCTGGCCAGACGATCAAGGTGAGCATCGAGCGGCTGCCTTCGCTCACCGTTCGCATCGACTGACACGACACGACAGCGCCCGGGAACATAACGACAAGGAGACATCCACGTGCCAGCCGTCCCACCCACCATCGACGTCGCCAGCTTCATCGATCAGCGCAGGGTGTCGCCCTACCAGATCATGATCGTGGTCCTGTGCTTCCTGATCGTGGCCATCGACGGCTTCGACACGGCCGCGATCGGCTTCATCGCGCCGGCCATCCGGGCGCAGTGGCAGCTTGCGCCGGCCCAGCTCGCACCGGTCTTCGGCGCCGGCCTGTTCGGCCTCATGGTGGGCGCGCTGACCATCGGGCCTTTTGCCGACCGCTTCGGCCGCCGGACGGTGCTGCTGCTCAGCGTCTTTTTCTTCGGCCTCATGAGCCTGGTGTCGGCCTGGTCGACGTCGCTCGACATGTTGATCGTGCTGCGCTTTCTCACCGGCCTGGGGCTCGGCGGCGCCATGCCCAATGCGATCACGCTGACGGCAGAGTACTGCCCCGAGAAACGGCGCTCGCTGCTGGTCATGACCATGTTCTGCGGCTTCACCGTCGGCTCGGCGCTGGGCGGCCTGGCATCGGCCGGCCTCGTCGAAGCCTACGGCTGGCATTCGGTGCTGGTCGTGGGTGGCGTGCTGCCGCTGTTGCTGCTGCCGGTGCTGTGGGTGCTGCTGCCCGAGTCGGCCCGTTATCTCGTCACCACCGGCAAGCGTCTGGACGAAGTCACGCGCACGCTGCGGCGCATTTCTCCCCACACAGACCTGCAAGGCGCCACCTACAAGTTGCCGCCGCGCCCGCCGGCCGGCTCGCCGGTGTCGCATCTCTTCAGGCCCGACCTGCTGCGCGGCACCTTGCTGATGTGGCTGGCCTTCTTCATGAGCATGCTGATCATCTATCTGCTGTCGAGCTGGTTGCCCACGCTGCTCAAGACCACCGGCGTCAGCCTCCAGACCGCGGCGCTGATCACCATGATGTTCCAGGTGGGCGGCACCCTGGGCGCGATCGCCCTGGGGTGGCTGATGGACCGGGCCAATCCGCACTACGTGCTGGCTGCGGCCTACGGGCTCGCGGCGCTTTTCATCGCCGCCATCGGCAGCGTCACCGCAACGCCGTGGCTCGTGGGAACGGTGGTGTTCCTGGCCGGCTTCTGCGTCTCCGGAGGGCAGGTCGGCGCCAATGCGCTGTCGGCGGGCTTCTATCCCACCGATTGCCGCGCGACCGGCGTCAGTTGGGCCAACGGAATCGGGCGCATCGGGTCGGTGGTCGGCTCGATGGGCGGCGGCGCGATGCTGGCCATGGGCCTGTCGCTGCCTTCGCTGTTCGCGGTGGTCGGCATTCCGGCCATCGTCGCGGGGCTGACGCTGGCGATGCTGGGCGTTCATCGGGCGAGGGCGCAAGGGCTGGTCTCGCATGCCGTGCGCGCCTAGATGCGCCTAGGCATCGAATGACCCGCTCCCCAAAGAAGAGATACGCAAGGAATTCATCAAGATGACGTCGACCCGAGTCAACCCCACCGTGCTGCTCGTCGGCGGCGGCATCGGCGGCATGGCCGCCGCGCTCGCGCTGGCCCGGCTGGGCGTGGCCATCGACCTGCTGGAGCAGAGCGCCGCCATCGGCGAGATCGGCGCCGGCCTGCAGCTCGGCCCCAATGCTTTCGCGGCGCTCGATGCACTCGGCGTCGGCGAGGCGGTGCGCAAGGGCTCGGTGTTCACCGACCGGCTGGTGATGATGGACGCGGTCGATTGCAGCGAAGTGGCCTCGGTGCCGGTCGGCGAAGCCTTCCGCGCGCGCTTCAAGAATCCCTATGCGGTGAGCCACCGCGCCGACCTGCACGGTGCGATTCATGAGGCGGTGAAGCAGCATCCGCTGATCCGCTTCCACACCTCGGCGCAGGTCGAGTCGCTCGACACCGGCGCGCATGGCGTGACGGCCATCACGCGCGATGGCCGCCGCTTCACCGCCGATGCCATCGTCGGCTGCGACGGCGTGAAATCGGTGGTGCGTGCGAAGTTGATCGGCGATGCACCGCGCGTCTCGGGCCACGTGGTCTATCGCGCGGTGGTGCCGGCGGCCGACATGCCGGCCGACCTGCGCTGGAACGCGCCCGTGGTCTGGGCCGGCCCCAACTGCCACCTGGTGCACTACCCGCTGCGCCACGGCGAGCAATACAACCTGGTCGTCACCTTCCACAGCCGCGAGCAGGAAGAGTGGGGCGTGACCGATGGCAGCAAGGAAGAAGTGCTGTCGTACTTCGAGGGCGTGCATGCGCGCCCGCGCCAGTTGCTCGACCGGCCCACCTCGTGGCGCCGCTGGAGCACCGCCGACCGCGACCCGGTCGCGCGCTGGAGCGAGGGCCCGGCCACGCTGCTGGGCGATGCGGCGCATCCCATGATGCAGTACCTCGCACAGGGCGCCTGCATGGCGCTCGAAGACGCAGTGACGCTGGGCGAAGCCGTGAAGGCCTGCGATTTCGACATGGCCGCCGCGTTCAAGCTGTACGAAGCCGCGCGCGTTGCCCGCACGGCGCGTGTGGTGCTGTCGGTGCGCGAGATGGGCCGCATCTATCACGCCAGCGGCGTCGAGCGGCTGGTGCGCAACAGCCTCTGGGTGGGGCGCACGCCCGAGCGCTTCTACGATGCCGTCGAGTGGCTGTACGACTGGCGCCCCGCGCATTGCCTGGACGATGCGCCAACGGCGCTTCTTTCGCCTCGCTGAATTCCGTTCCCTTCTTCATCATCACTATTCGAGGCCAAAGGCCCAGGAGACAAAACCATGAAATTTCCGCGCGCACTGCTGACCGGCATCCTTGCCCTGACCGCCACCACGGGCGCGCTGGCGCAGGCCGGCGACTTTCCGAACAAGCCGGTGACGCTGGTCACGCCCTTCGCGGCCGGCAGCGGGCCCGACGCGGTGCTGCGGCTCGTGTCCGACAAGCTCTCGCGCCTGTGGGGCCAGCGCGTGCTGATCGACAACAAGCCCGGTGGCGGCGGCTTCATCGCCATCGACCAGGCACGCCGCGCCGCGCCCGACGGCTACACGCTGCTGCAGCTCGACAGCGAACACATCGCCGCGCTGCCGCACCTGTACAAGTCGAAGAACTTCGTGACGCTGCAGCACTTCGACCCGGTGGCCTCGCTGTTCCGCACGCCCTTCTTCGTGGCCGTGGCCACCGATTCGAAGTGGAAGAACATGAGCGACCTGATTGCCGCCGCCAAGGCCGAGCCGGATGCGATGGTCTACGGCTCCTGGGGCGTCGGCAGCCCCGGCCACCTGGGCGCGCAGCAGCTCGAAGCGCTGACCGGCATCCGCATGCGGCACGCGCCGTACCGCGAGGTGTCGCAACTCTTCTCGAACGTGGGCGCGGGCGACGTGCCGTGGAGCTTTGCCAGCATCCCGTCGAGCCAGGGCATCTACAAGGCCGGCAAGCTGCGCTACCTGGCCATTGCCGCGCCCAAGCGCATTCCGCAGATGCCCGATGTGCCGACCATGGCCGAGGCCGGCGGCCCGGCTTCGCTGGAGGTCAATTCCTTCGTGTCGCTGCTCGCGCCCAAGGGCGTGCCGGCGGCCATCAAGGCGAAGATCAATGCCGACGTGGCCCAGGTCATCGCCGACCCCGAGATCCGCGCCCGCTTCGACACCTTCGCCTTCGAGCCGCTGGCGTGGTCGCCCGAGGAAATCGGGCGCAACGCCGAGGCCAAGTCCAAGGTGTATGGCGAGCTGGTGCGCAGGGGCAACATCAGCCTTGATTAAGCAGGGTGCGGCCTTGCCCGGTGTCTTGCCCGACAGTTAAGCTGGCCCCCTTTGTTTTTTGACAACTTTTTCACACCTTTCTCCATGCAAGCCACCAAGAGAGCCCTCCTGATTGCCTGCGGTCTGGCTGCCGCCGCCGCGCTGCCGCTGACCGCCAGCGCCGACAACAACACCTGGCCGACCAAGCCGATCCGACTGCTGGTGGGCTTTCCGGGTGGCTCCACGCCCGACATCGCGGCGCGCACCATCGCCGAGCCGCTGTCGAAGGCGCTGGGCCAGCCGATCGTGGTGGACAACAAGGCCGGCGCCTCGGGCAACATCGCGGCCGACCAGGTGGCCAAGGCCACCGACGACCACACGCTGGGCATCGTCATCAACGGCAACCTCACGTCGTCGAAGATGCTGTACGCCAAGCTGCCGTACGACCCGGTGAAGGACTTCACCTACCTGTCGCTGATCGCGACCGCGCCGCTGGTGCTGGTGGCGCAGAACAACCTGCCCTCGGGCACCGCCTTCTTCGACGAAGGCCGCAAGGCCGGCGACAAGTGGAACTACGGCTCGGTGGGCATCGGCTCGGTCGGCCACCTGGGCATGGAGCTGCTCAAGACCCGCGTGCCCGGCTTCAAGCCCGAGCACGTGCCCTACCAGGGCAACCCGCAGGTCATCACCGCCATGCTGGGCGACCAGGTGCAGATGGGCCTGATTCCCCCGGGCGTGGCCATGCCGCAGATCAAGGCCGGCAAGCTCAAGGCCATCGGCCTCACGGGTGGCCGCAGCGCGCTGGTGCCCGAGATTCCGCCGCTGTCGGATGCCGGCGTGAAGGACTTCAACCTCGAAGTGTGGGTGGCGCTGCTCGGCCCGGCCAACCTGTCGAAGACCGCGCAGGCGCGCATCAGCCATGCACTCGAAGGCGTCATGAAAGACCCGGACGTGCGCCGCAAGCTCTTCGAGCAGGGCTGGCAGGCCGTGGGCACTTCGCCGGACGGCATGCGCACGCGCGTGAACGAAGAGGCGGCGATCATGACCAAGATCATTTCCGCACGCGGCATCAAGTTGCAGTGATGACCGCCCAGACCCTGCACGAGCCGGCACGCGAGCTGCCGGTCTTTGGTGAATACGACGTGGTGGTGGTCGGCGGCGGCCCCGCCGGCATCGCCGCCGCCGTGAGCGCCGCGCGCCACGGCGCCAACACGCTGCTGGTGGAGCGCTATGGCTTTCTCGGCGGCATGGGCACGGCCGGCGGCGTGACCAACTTCGCGGGCCTGTACGGCAAGCGCAAGGGCGAGATGACGCAGCTCGTGCACGGCGTGGTCGACGACCTGATCGACCGCATCGCCGCGCTCAACGGTATGAACGCGCCGCAGGACGGCATGGGCGGGCGCATCCGCGTGCGTTCGTACGACACCTCGGCCTACAAGCTGGCGGCCGACCAGTTGCTCGAAGCCGCGGGCGTGAAGCTGCTGTTCCATGCGCTTGCGGCGGCGGTCATTCATGACGGCAAGCGCATGGCGGCGCTGGTGGTCGAGACCAAGTCAGGCCGCCAGGCGATCCGCGCCAATGCCTTCATCGACGCCAGCGGCGACGCCGACGTGGCCGCCTTCGCGGGCGTGCCCTTCGAGGTGGGCGACGGCCACGGCAGCGGGCTGTTCCCGACCACGATGTTCCGCATCGGCCAGGTCGACGCACCGGCCGCGCTCGAAGCCGTGGGCGAGTTCAAGGCCATCAACGACGTCATGGCGCGCGTGCAGGCGCAAAAGCCGGGCACCTACAAGTTTCCGCGCGAAGGCGCGATCCTGCGGCCCAACAAGGACCCGCGCGAATGGCGCGCCAACGTCACGCAGATCCGCAATGCCCAGGGCCATGCGATGAACGGCGTGGACGCACGCGAACTCACCGAAGGCGAACTCGAAGGCCGCCGACAGATCAGCGAGTACTTCAAGTTCCTGAAGGCCGAGGTGCCGGGCTTCGCGGGGTCGGCCATCGTGGAGATCGCGCCGCAGGTCGGCATCCGCGAGACGCGGCGCATCGAAGGGCTGTATGCGCTCGGGCGCGAGGACATCCTTTCGTCCGCGAAGTTCGACGACAACATCGGCCTGAATGCGTGGCCGATGGAAATGCATGCCGACGGCCGCATCGAATGGGCCTTCCCGCGCGACGAAGCCAATGTCTACAACCACCTGCCCTGGCGCATGTTGGTGCCGCAGGCGGTCGACAACCTGCTGGTGGCCGGGCGCTGCGCCTCGATGACGCACGAAGGCCAGTCGGCCGCGCGCGCCAGCGGCGGCTGCTTCGTCATGGGGCAGGCCGCGGGCACGGCGGCGGCATCGCTGGGCCGCACGGCCTTTGCAAGCGTGGACGTGCCGGCACTGCAAAAGAAGCTGGCCGCCGACGGCGTGGACCTGGACCGCTGAACGCGCCATGCACGCGGATGGCGCTAGAGTCCGGGGCTTGATGAACTCGAACCCCGGACGAAAAGTGCACTTTCTTTCGTTGTCGACCACCGCGCGTCGCATCCTCCTCGCCCTTTCCTGCGCCGCCCTCGGCCTGATGCTGTCGGCTTGCGCCAGTACCCCCGAAGGCCAGCCCGTGCACGGCAAGGACCGGATCCTGAGCCTTGTCGCGGCCAAGGACGGCCGCAAGATCGCCATTGCCGGCGACACCTACCACTACGTGTTCGACGGCGACCCGTCCGTGGCGGCGCTGCTGCGCTGGGAAGGCCGCACCAAGATCACGCCCGCCCTGATCGGCGATATGAAGGTGGCGCGCAACCAGAGCTTCGAGGGCCAGTACATGCTGATCGCCTTCGACGCCGACCTCACGCCTGAGGACCGGGTCTTCCTGATCCAGACCGGCTTTGCGAGGGCGGAGATGAAGTACGGCGACCGCACCGGATCGGCGCTGCGCTACTTCGGCACCATCTACGGCAAGCGCTATGCGGCGGCGCCGTTGAAGTCGGCCGACACGGTCGATTTTGCGAAGCGCTACTACGTCAACTTCGTCGAGCAGGAAACGCTCAGCGGCGCCTTCACCAAGGCCACGGCCACGCCGCTGGTGTATGCCGACGACGGCTCGATGCTGCTGGGCGGCGTGCCCGTGCGCGTTGTCCAGGGCGGCACCGACTACAGCTGCCGCGCCGGCCTCATGGGCTTCTGCTTCTACAAGTAAGAAGCGCTCTCCGAACGGCCTGACCGACCCGCGACAGCCCGCGGGCCCGGCCTTTGCTATGGTTGCGGGTTGCCCTTTTTTGCGTTGACCGCTCCCCGCCAGATGACCACCGATCCCGCCACCGCCTCCCGCCTCGTCGACGAACTCGTCGCCCTCATGCAGCTAGAGCCGCTCGGGGGCGACCGCTTCCTGGCGCAGAGCGAAGACATCGGCACGCCCGCCGTGTTCGGCGGCCAGGTGCTCGGCCAGTCGCTGATGGCCGCCAGCCTCACGGTCGGCGCCGAACGGCCGGTGCATTCGATGCACGCCTACTTCCTGCTGCCGGGCGAGCATGCGCCCATCGAATACAGCGTCGACCGCGTGCGCGACGGCCGCAGCTTCACCACCCGCCATGTGGTGGCGCGCCAGCAGGAGCGCATCATTTTCGAGATGTCGGCCTCGTTCCAGACGGTGGACGACGGCATCGAGCACCAGTCCGCCATTCCCCAGGTGGATGGCCCCGACGGCTTGCCGAGCGAACTCGACCAGCGCATCGCACTGGGCGACCGCCTGCCCGAACGCTGGCGCGTCAAGGGGCTGGAGCCGCACGGCATCGAGTACCGCCGCGTCGAGCCTGAAGACCTGCTGGCGCCGGCCGTGCGCCCGTCCGAAAGCGCGATCTGGATGCGCGCCATCGCGCCGCTGCCCGACGATCCGATGGTGCACCGCGCGCTGCTGGCCTATGCCTCCGACCACGGCCTGCTGCGCGCCGCGATGCTGCCGCACGGCCTGAGCTTCATGAGCGGGCAGGTGCGCCCCGCGAGCCTGGACCACGCGATGTGGTTCCACCGCGATTTCCGCATGGACGACTGGCTGCTCTACGTGCTCGATTCGCCCAGCGCAAGCGGTGCGCGCGGCCTGTGCCGTGGCAGCCTGTTCACGCGCGACGGCCGGCTGGTGGCCTCCACCGCGCAAGAGGGCATGCTGCGCATCGTCAAGCCGCGCTGAAGTCGCCGAGGTCTCCCATCGCGAGCGGCGACTGGGCCGCACCGTCGCGGCTGCGCTCGTCCAGCAGCCGCTGGTAGTTGTCGCGCAGCAGGATGCCGGCGTAGTACACATGCTCGCGCATCAGTTGCTCGGCGCGCGCCGCGTCGCCCGCGATCACCGCCTGCACGATGCGGTGGTGGTCGTCGTGCGAACGCAGGATCACGCCGTGGTCGTTCCACAGCATGATCCGGTCCGACGCGAAAGGCACCGCCTGCGCCTGCGCGCCGAAGCGCACGATCCACTGGTTGCCCGCGCCGTGCATCAGCGCGTTGTGCAGCTTCACGTTCATCTGCTGGTAGGGCGCCAGGTCTTCGACCAGCAGTTGCCCCTTCGCAAGTATTTCGTCGCCTTCGCGCAGGCACTCCTGCAATAGCGCGGCGGTCGGCTTGTCCACGCCCAGCGCCGCGAAGCGCCGGCAGGCCAGCCCCTCCAGCACCGAGCGCACCTCGTAGGCCGCCAGGATGTCTTCGAGCGCGAACGAGCGCACCAGATAGCCCTTCTTCGGCTGGTGGTCGATCAGCCCTTCCATGGCCAGCGCGGCCAGCGCGGCGCGCACCGGCGTGCGCGACACCTTCAGGCTTTCGGCGATCGGCACTTCCTCGACCCGCATGCCGGGCGCAAGCCGCCCGTGAAGGATCCAGGTGCGCAGCGTCTCTGTGACTTGTTGGGAGAGTGTGTCCATGTCAGGTATACATGATGCCAGTGAATATAAGAATTAAGGCGTGATATCAGGGTTAACGAGGACTGTAAAAAGTATCCATGTATACACAATGCGGCCCTCGATCAACTTTCACGTCGCACCGACGCGACACGGAGAACTCGCAGCCCATGGCGGAACATCATGCACAAGCACCCGGCCGGCTGGCCCTCGTGACCGGCGGCGGCCGTGGCATCGGCGAGGCCGTGTGCCGCCGCCTCGCGGCCAGCGGCTTTCGCGTCGTCGTGGCCGACATCGACGGCGACAACGCGCGCAACGTGGCGCAGTCGCTGGGCGATGGCCATCACTTCCGCCAGTTCGACGTGAGCGACGAGGCCGCGGTCGAGGCCGCGTTCGACGGCATCGAAAGCCAGCTCGGCCCCGTCGCCGCGCTGGTCTGCGTGGCCGGCATCCTGCTGATGCCCGGCGGCGAGCGCTCGCTCATCAAGGACACCTCGCTCGACGACTGGGAACGCACCTTCGCGGTCAACGCGCGCAGCGTGTTCCTGTGCGGCCGCGCCTACCTGCGGCGGCGCGAGGCGCTGCCCGTGGCGCATGGCCGCATCGTCACCTTCGGCTCGGTGGCGGCGCAGCTCGGCGGCTACCGCTCCAGCGCGACCTACATCGGCGCCAAGTCGGCGGTGCTGGGCCTGACCAAGGCGATGGCGCGCGAATCGGCGCACATGGGCATCACCGTCAACTCGGTGGCCCCCGGCCTGATCGACACCGACATGCTGCGCGGCACCGTGCAGAGCAGCGGCGCGCTGACCGCCGCCGCCGCCAACATCCCGCTCGGGCGCATCGGCACGGTGGACGACGTGGCCGGCGCGGTCGACTACCTGGTCTCGGAGCAGGCGGCGTACATCACGGGCAACGTGATCGACGTCAACGGCGGCTACCGCATGCAGTAGGCGGGCAGCGCCTTTCACTCACACATACCAACGGAGACAGCTCATGAAAAAGAACCCTCTGATTCCCGCCCTGGCACGCGTGGCACTGGTCGCCGCACTGTCCACCCTGACCGGCGCCGCCTTCGCGCAGGCCGAGCCAGGCCTGACCGACAAAACCATCAAGATCGGCATGTTCTCGCCGATGTCGGGCGCGTCGATGAACTACGGCTTCGACGTGATCAACGCCGCGAAGATGTACTACGACAAGATCAACAAGGAAGGCGGCGTGAACGGCCGCAAGATCGAACTCGTGGTCGAAGACGACCGCTGCAACGCCAATGACCTGCTGGCCGCGGTGAAGAAGCTCACCGAACAGGACCAGGTGTTTCTGCTCAACGGCGGCTCGTGCTCGGCGGCCGTGGTGGGCGCGCGCGAATACGTCGAGCGCGCGAAGATTCCGCTGGTGATGCTCAACGCCTCGGGCGACGGCGCGCTGTATCCGCCCTCGAAGTACATCTACGGCGCGTTCTCCATCTCGCAGCATGCGGTGGGCGGCTCGATGGTGCAGTTCGCGAGCGAGCACCTCAAGGCCAAGAAGATCGGCTACATCAACCACGACGACGCCTACGGCGGCTGGAACCTCGAATCGGCCCAGGCACAGGCCAAGGCGCTCGGCGGTATCGACCTGCAGGTGCAGTCGGTCAACCCGAACATCACCGACGTGACGGCGCCCATGCTGAAGATCAAGGCGGCCAACCCCGACGTGCTGCTGCTCACCACCTATGCACGGCCGGTGAGCCTGATCGTCAAGCGCGCCTTCGAGCTGGGCTTCAACAAGCCCATCGTGCTGGCCGTGAACTCCACCGCCGACCTGAAGCAACTGGTCGAGAACGTGGGCAACAAGGATGCCTTCAAGAACGTCTACATCCAGGAAGTGCTGGCCGACGTGCCCGGCGGCCCCAAGCTGAAATGGGTGTACGACATGTACAAGGCCGCCTACCCCGAACTGGCTTCCAAGCCCGGCCATCCGCAGGCCTACATGCCCTACGGCATTCCGCCCGCGATGGCCGTGGTCAACGCACTGAAGGCCGCCGGCCCGAACCCCACGCGCGAGAAGGTGCTGACCGCACTCTCGACCATGAAGTTCGACTCCGGCGTCATGGCCGGCCCGATCGAGTTCGGCCCCGACGACCGCGCGGCGCAGGAGTCGGCCATCTACATCAAGTTCGACGGCAGCAACATGGCCCTGGTGCCCGGCAGCTACAAGAGCGTGTGGAAGTACAAGCCCTGAGGGCCGGCGCGACATGAGCCTTTCTGACATCTGGCTGTTCGTCCAGCAGGGCGTGCTGTCCGGCATCGTCACCGGCAGCGTCTACGCGCTGCTCGCGGTGGCGATCGTCATGGTCTTCAAGACCACCGACGTGCCGAACTTCTCGCAGGGCGAAATCTTCATGGCCGGCGGCTACGCCGCGCTCTTTCCGCTGGTGGTGTGGGGATGGCCCTACTGGGCCGCGGTGCTCGCGAGCATCGTGGTCACCGCCATGCTCGCCGCCGCGTTCCAGCGCGTGGTGATGCAGCGCGTGACCGCCTCGCGCGGCGTCGGCGTGCAACTCGTGATTGCCACGCTCGGCTTTGCGTACCTGCTCAAGGGCTTGGTGCGCAAGACCGGGCTGGGCGACACGCCGCGCTCGCTGCCTTCGCTGGTGCCGCAAGACCCGATCATGATCGGGCAGGCCTCGCTCACGCTGCTCGACCTGGCCATCTTCGGCTCGGCCGTGGTGGTGATGGTGTTGCTGTATTTGATGTTCACGCGCACCCGCACCGGCCAGGCCATGCGCGCGGTGGGCATGAACCCGCGCGGCGCGCAGATCGTGGGCGTGAAGCTCGGCACCATCCGCATGAAGATCTGGGCGCTCACGGGTGTCATCTCGGCCATCTCGGCGCTGCTCATCACGCCCAAGATTCTCATCACGCCCGACATCGGCCACATCGCGATCCTGGCCTATGCGGCCGCCATCGTCGGCGGCTTCACCAGCCTGCCGGGCGCGGTGGTCGGCGGCTTCATCATCGGCATCGTCGAGAACCTGGTGGGGCTGTTCATTTCGTCCAACGCCATCGTGGTCGCGCCCTTCGTGGCGATCATGGTGGTGCTGCTGGTGCGTCCGCAAGGGCTGCTCGGCGGCAAGCCTCAGGTGAAGAAGGTATGAGCGCTTCGACAGTTTCGTCCCCGTGGTGGGACCGCGCGGTGCTGCTCGGCATGGCCGTGGTGCTCGCGGTCCTGCCCTTCACCACCAGCGGCTACGTGCTGTACGTGGTCAACCTGCTGATGGTGTTCTCGGTGCTCGCGCTGGGCATGCACCTGGTCATCGGCGAGACGGGCCAGTTCGCGCTGTCGCACGCGGCCTTCTTCGGCATCGGCATCTACACGGCCGGACTCATCAACAACCAGTGGCAGCCGCCGTTCTTCGTGTCGATCCTTGCGGGCGCGGTGCTGTCGGCCGCGTTGGGCTGGGTCATCGGCCTGCTGGCGCTGCGCATGCGCGACATCTATCTTGCGTTGGCCACCTTCGCTTTCGGCGAGGCGATGCAGTGGGTGTTCTTGAACTGGGAGTCGGTGACCAACGGCTCGAACGGCTTGCAGATGAAGCCGGCCTCGCTCGGCGGCTACCAGCTCATGAACGACCTGCAGGCCTACCCCTTCGTCATCGCCATCGCGGCGCTGATGCTGTGGCTGACCGTGGCGCTGTCGCGCTCGCGGCTGGGCTCGTCGTTCCGCGCGGTGCGCGAGAGCGACGTGGCGGCCGTGGCGATGGGCGTGAACACGCGCATGGTGAAGGTCACGGCCTTCGTGCTGTCGGCGGCCTTCGCGGGCGTGGCGGGCGGCATGTACACGCTGTTCACCTCGTTCATTCATCCCGAGAGCCTGGGCTTTCAGACCACCATCCTGATCCTCACGATGGTGGTGGTGGGCGGCCTCGGTTCGGTGCGCGGCGCGGTGGCCGGCGCCATCGTGTTCGGCCTGGCGTCGGAGCTGCTGCGGCAGGCACCGTCGTACCAGGAAATCATCTACGGCGGCATCCTCATGCTCTTCATGATGTTCCTGCCCAAGGGCATGGCGTCGCTGTTCACTGCGCGGCGCAAGTCGCAGCGCGCGACCTCCGTGAATGCAACGGAGAAGCACGCATGAGCGCGACTGCATTTCTCGACGTGCGCGACATCAGCGTGGTGTTCGGCGGCCTCAAGGCGGTGAACGGGCTTTCGTTCCAGGTGGAGCAGGGCCGCATCCACGCGCTGATCGGGCCGAACGGCGCGGGCAAGTCGACCACCTTCAACTGCATCTCGCGCTTCTACACGCCGAGCAGCGGCAGCGTGACCTTCGAGGGCCGCGAGCTGACCAGCGTGTCGCCGCATCGCATGGCCTCGCTGGGCATCGCGCGCACCTTCCAGAACCTGGAGCTGTTCGCCGAACTGTCGGTGCTCGAGAACGTGTTGCTCGGCACGCACTCGCGCGGCGCCAACACGCTGGGCCGGCTGCTGCGCCGCCCCGATCGCGAAACCGAAGACTTCGCGATGCACCTGCTGGAGCGCGTGGGCTTGGCCGACGAACGCCACCAGCCGGCACGCGACCTCGACTTCGGCCGCCAGAAGCTGCTGGAGTTGGCGCGCGCACTGGCCATCAAGCCCAAGCTGCTGCTGCTCGACGAGCCAGCGGCCGGTTTGCGCAACCGCGAGATCGAAAGCCTCGACCGGTTGCTCAAGGAACTGGTGGCGCGCGACGGCATCACCGTGCTGCTGGTCGAGCATGTGATGCAACTGGTGATGTCGATCTCGGACCGCATCACCGTCATGGCCTTCGGCGAAAAGATCGCGGAAGGCACGCCCGCGGAAATCGGTAGCAATGCGCGCGTGATCGAAGCCTACCTGGGCAAGGGAAATGGAAAGGGAGCCGCGCATGGCTGAAGCATTGTTGTCCCTGCGCGCCATCTCGGCCGCCTATGGCCGCATCCAGGCGCTCTGCGATGTGTCGGTCGACGTGCCCGAGGGCGAGATCGTCGCGCTGCTCGGCAGCAACGGCGCGGGCAAGACCACCACGCTCAACTGCATCTCGAACCTTGTGGACTGCACCGAGGGCGAGGTGCGGCTCGATGGCGAACGCATCGACCGATTGGGCTCCGACGCACTCGTCAAGCGCGGCATCGTGCAGGTGCCCGAAGGCCGCCAGGTGTTCCGCGACATGAGCGTGCGCGAGAACCTCGACCTGGGTGCGTATCTGCGGCGCGACCGCGCGGGCATTCGCAACGACCTCGAATCGGTCTACACGATGTTCCCGCGCCTGAAGGAGCGCCAGCACCAGATGGCCGCCACCCTGTCGGGCGGCGAACAGCAGATGCTGGCCATCGGCCGCGCGGTGATGGCGCGCCCGCGCGTGATGCTGTTCGACGAACCGTCGATGGGCCTGTCGCCACTGCTGGTGGAGCAGATGTTCGAGATCATCGAGCGCCTGCACCGCGAACAGAAGATCACCATCCTGCTGGTCGAGCAGAACGTGCAGCTTGCGCTGGCCGTGTCCAGCTACGGCTACATCCTCGAAAACGGCGAGATCTCTTTGCACGGCCTCGCCGCGCAACTGGCAAACGACGAGGCCGTGCGCCGCGCCTACCTCGGCGTCTGACGGCGCCTCCCTGAAGGAAACTCCCATGCTCCTCAAAGACAAACTCTCGCTCGTCACCGGTGCCGCACGCGGCCTGGGCGAAGCCATCGCGCGCCGCATGGCGGCCGAAGGTGCGCACGTGCTCGTGGTGGACCGCGACCTCGACGTGGCCCAACAAGTGGCCGCATCGATCCGCGAAGCCGGCGGCCGTGCCGATGCCGAGAGCGTCGACGTGAGCGACGCGGCGGCGGTCGATGCACTCGCGGTGCGCGTCGCGGCGTCGCATGGCGACATCGACGTGCTGGTCAACAACGCTGGCATCTCGGCACGCTCGAAGTTCGACGAACCCGGCGCGCGCGAAGCCTGGGACCGCGTGATGTCGGTCAACCTGCAGGGCGTGTTCAACGTCACGCAGTCCTTCGTGCCGGCGCTCAAGCGCACGCAGGGGAACATCGTGAACCTGTCGTCCATCGTCGCCTTCGGCGCGGGCATCTCGTCGGCCGGCTACGTGGTCGCCAAGGGAGGAGTGCGCTCGCTCACGCAAGTGCTGGCGCGCGACCTCGCACCGTACGGCGTGCGCGTGAACGCGGTGGCGCCGGGCCTGATGGTCACCGACATGACGGCCGGCCAGCGCGAGACCGAACACGGCACCGACTGGTACATGAGCCGCGTGCCCATCAAGCGCCACGGCGAGGCCGACGAGATTGCCGGGCCGGTCGTCTTTCTTGCGTCGTCGATGGCCAGCTACGTCAATGGCGTGGTGCTGCCGGTCGATGGCGGCTACCTGGCGGTCTGAGCACCGCCGCACATCGGAACAACCATGAACAACAGCAGTACAGAAAAGCCGCTCGTCCTTGTGACAGGCGGCGCCAGCGGCATGGGCCGCGCCATCGTCGAGCGCATGGCGCGCGATGGCTGGCACGTGGTGATGGCCGACTTCAACGGCGAACTGGCCGAGCGCGAAACGCAGGTGCTGCGCGCTGTCGGCCTCGACGTGGAGTGCCGCGCCATCGACCTCACCGACGAAGCGGCAGTGCGCGCGATGGTGCAGCAGCTGCCGCCGCTCGCGGCGCTGGTCAACAACGCCGGCATCTTCGACGAGCGGGCTTTTCTCGACGTGACCTCGGCGGACTTCCGCCGCATGTATGAAGTGAACCTGCTGGCCGTGGCCACGCTCACGCAGGAGGCCGCACGCAAGATGGCGGACGGCGCGCGCATCGTCAACATCGCGTCGCGTGCTTATCTGGGCGCGAAGAACCACGCGCACTACGTGGCCTCGAAGGCCGCGCTGGTCGGCTACACGCGCGCCAGCGCGATGGAGCTTGCACCGCGCGGCATCATGGTCAACGCCATCGCACCGGGCCTGATCGACACGCCGTTGCTGCGCGCGCTGTCGCCCGAACGCCTGGCCGCGCAGCTTGCGCTGCAGCCCACCGGCGCGGCCGGCCGGCCCGAAGACATCGCGCATGCGGTGGCCTTCTTCGCATCGCCCTCGACCTGCTTCGTCACGGGGCAGGTGTTGTTTGTCGATGGCGGCAAGTCGCTCGGAGGCTCCGGGTCCTGATGGCACAACAGCAACAACAGCAACAAGAAAAGACCGCGTACGACGTCGTCGTCATCGGCAGCGGCGCGGGTGGTCTTTCCGCCGCGCTCACCGCAAAGCTCGAAGGCCTCGACGTGCTCGTGGTCGAGAAGACCGATCGCATCGGTGGATCGACCGCCATCTCGGGCGGCGCCGTGTGGGTGCCGCTCAACGACCAGGCCGAGGCGGCCGGCCACCCCGACACGCGCGGCAAGGCCTGGACCTACCTGCAGAACACCGTGGGCGCGGCCGGCGACGAAGAGCTGCGCCACGCATTCCTCGACGCAGGCCCGCTTGCATTGCGCTACCTGCGCGAACGCACCGACGTGCAACTGGCCGCGCGCACCTATTCGCCCGACTACTACCCCGACCGCGAAGGCGCCGCCATGGGCGGCCGTTCGCTCGACCCCATCGAGTTCGACGGCCGGCTGCTCGGTGCGCACTTCAAGACACTGCGCGATCCGCTGCCCGAGTTCTGCGTGCTCGGCGGGATGATGGTCAACATGACCGACGTGAAGCACCTGCTCGGGGTCTGGCGCTCGTTCGCATCGTGGAAGCATGGCGTGAAGATGGTGCTGCGTTACTTCGGCGACCGCCTGAGCGGCCATCACCGCGGCACGCGGCTGCTGCTGGGCAATGCGCTGGCGGCGCGGCTCTTTCACAGCGTGCTGAAGAAGGGCATTCCGTTCTGGCTGAACACGCCGGCACTGGGGCTGGAGAAGGACGCCACGGGCGCCGTCACCGGCGTGCGCCTGCGCCGCGACGGCAAGGAGCTGACCGTGCGCGCGCGGCGCGGCGTGGTCATCGCTACCGGCGGCTTTCCGTGGAACGCGGCCATGCGCGGCCAGCACTACCCCGCGCCCACCGGCCCATATTCGATGTCGCCCCAAGACAATGCCGGTGAAGGCATCGCGATGGCGCAGCAGGCCGGTGGCGTGCTCGGCACCGGCCACACGGGCCCGGCGCTGTGGGCGCCTGTCTCGCTGCTCACACGGCCCGACGGCAGCGTGCTGCGTTATCCGCATCTGGTGTGGGACCGCGCGAAGCCGGGGCTGATCGCGGTCGATGCGCGCGGCGAGCGCTTCGTCAACGAATCGACCTCGTACCACGAGTTCGTGCGCGGCATGTACCGAGCGAATGCGAAGGCCACGAGCATCCCTGCCGTGCTGGTGTGCGACAGCGCCTTCATGGAGAAGTGGGGCCTTGGCCTCGCATTGCCCGGCGGCCGCTCGCGCGAGCATCTGGTGCGCGCCGGTTATCTGTACCGCGCCGACACGCTCGAAGCACTCGCGCAGCAGGCGGGCGTGGACCCAACTGGCTTGGCACGCACCGTCGCCAAATTCAACCCGCTCGCAGCGCAAGGCCAGGACCCGGTGTTCGGCAAGGGCAGCGATGCCTACAACCGCTACCTCGGCGATCCGGAGCATCAACCCAACGCCTGCCTCGCGCCGGTGAAGCAGGCGCCGTTCTATGCCGTGAAGGTGTACCCCGGCGACATCGGCACCGCGCTCGGCATTCGCGCCGACGCGAACGCCCGCGCGCTCGATGCGCAGGGCGAGCCCATCGCAGGCCTGTACGTGGCCGGCAACGACATGCACTCGGTCATGGGCGGCGAGTACCCGGCGCCCGGCATCACGCTCGGCCCTGCGCTAACCTTCGGCTGGGTGGCCGGCATGCACCTGGCCCATGGTTCTGCAGAACACGCCTGACGACAAACATCACTTCACACCATCATGCAAATCTTTTTCTCTCCCGCTTCCCCCTTCGTGCGCAAGTGCATGGTCGTGGCGCATGAACTCGGCATTGCCGACCGCATCGAGAAGCTGCCGAGCGCGGCCGGCCCGGTGAAGCGCGATGCCACCATCATTCCGAAGAACCCGCTCGGCCAGGTGCCGACCTTCCTCACCGGTGACGGCCAGGTGTTGTTCGACAGCCGCGTGATCTGCGAGTACCTGAACGCCACGCAGTCGGGCAAGCTGTTCCCGGCCGAAGGCGCGGACCGTTGGGCACGCCTGACCGAGTTGTCGCTGGCCGACGGCATGACGGGCGCCGCACTGCTCGCGCGCTATGAGAACGTGCTGCGCCCCGAGCCGCTGCGTTGGAGCGAATGGACCGATGGCCAGCTCGCGAAGGTACGCACCGGCCTCGAATGGCTCGAAACCGCGGCGCCTTCTTTTGGTGACCGTGTCGACATCGGAACGATCGCTTTCGCTTGTGCGCTGGGCTACATGGACTTCCGCTTTCCCACTGTCGATTGGCGTGCCGAGGCGCCGAACAGTGCGAAGTGGTTCGAGGTCTTCAATCAGCGCGCGTCGATGCAGGCTACTTTGCCGACTGCCTGAGTTTTGGGGCTTTCTGAGGCGCCGCTGTTCAGGGCGGCACTCACGCCGACACGGTGCGAGCGTTGGACAGAGCAGTCGTTGATCGGCTGCACACCAGCAGCGTGTCCATGTGCGAATGGCACCAGGTGCTCCCCGCAGCGAAATAAAGGAGGAGCGAAGCGGGGGACATTCGCGGAGGGGAGCACCTGGTGTCATTCGCACCCGCCCCCGAATGAACCCGCCTTGAACAGCAGCGCCTCAAAAAAACGCCACGCATCAAAGCCCCGAACGTCAGAACTTGTAGTTGACCGTCAGCAGCGCATTGCGCGGATCGCCATACACGCCGGTGCTGTAAGAGCCCAGGCCCGGCATGTAGACCTTGTCGAACAGGTTGTTGATGTTGAGCGCAACGTTCAGATGGCGATTGAACTCGTAGCGCGCCATCAGACCGACCACCGCATACGAAGGCTGATTGGCACGCCAGCCGGTGCCGTCGGAGGTCTGGTAGTACGTGCTGCTCTGCCACGACAGCGAACCACCCACCGTCAACCGGCTCCAGTCGCCCGGCAAACGATAGCTCGTGCTCAGCTTCACCAGATGCTTCGGCTGATTGGTGTTGACCGAACTCAGGATCTCATTGGGCTGCGGCGGAATGCGCGACATGCGGAAGGTGTAGCCCCCCGCGATGTTCCATGACGGCGTGAGCTGCCCCGACACCTCCAGCTCCAGCCCCTTGCTCGTGATGCCGTCCACCGCCTTGTAGATCTCGTTGCCCGTGGCGTCGCTTCTGCCGGAATACTGCGCCGCGTTCTTCTGCTTCACGTAGAACAACGCCAGGCTCGTGTTCAGCCGGCGGTCCAGCAACTCGCCCTTGATGCCGACTTCGGCTGCATTGCCTGTCAGCGGCGCCAGCGCACGGTCCGACGAATCCTTGTAGAAAGTCTGCGGGTTGAAGATGTCGGTGTAGCTCGCATACAGCGACCACTGTCGGTTGACGTCATACACCACGCCCGCATACGGAATCGTCTTGTGGGTCACCGCAATGTCGTCGGCCACCTTGTAGGTGCCGTCCAGGCCCAGCGTGCTGTCGTGCAGCTTGTACCAGCTCACGCGCGTGCCCAGGATCACCGACCATCCGTCGGCCGGGCGCAGGCGCACCGCAGCGAAAGCGCCCTTTTCGGCAATGCGCGTCGTGCGGTCGTCCTGGTGCACGAAGTCGGGCCGGGCGAAATAGCCGTCCCACGCAAAGTAATTCGGCACCGGGCTGAAGTCGTTCGAGTAGCCCGGCGCACGGCGCGCCTGGCGCGACCATCCCAGGCCTATCGACAGTTCGTGCTCGCGGCCGAACAGCTCGAAGGGCCCCGACAGCGCAAGGTTCACCGCGCTGGTGGTGGCGTCGCTTGGGATCTTGGCCGACAGCACGTTCAGGCCCGCACCGGTCACGGCGTCGAGCGAGCCGTAGCTCGCGGCCCCGACTTCAACGGCGCGTGATTGCCGCAGGCGGCTGGCCGAGAGATCGAGCTTCCAGCCGTTGTCGAACTCGTGCTTGAGCGTCGAGAACAGGTTGGTGCTCTCGTTGTTCCAGTAGCTCCAGTTGGTCGCCGGATTGAGGGAGCGCGAAAAATGCGTCTGCCGGCCGTCGCTGAAGAACAGCGGAATGTGGCCGTAGCTGGCGCCGTTGGCGCGTGTCTCCATGTGGTCCACGCCCAGGCTGAGCAGGGTGCGCGGCGCCAGGTCGACTTCGACGATGCCGTAGAGATTGCGCGTGTCGCGCCCGTAGTGGTTGACGTACGAGTTCGCGTTCTGCGCCGCCGCAACCACGCGCCCGCGCCCGCTGCCGCTGGCGTTCAGCGGGCCCGAGATGTCGGCCACGCCGCGCAGCTTGTCCCACGAGCCGATGCTGCCCGAGACCGAGGCTTCGAACTCCGGCGTCGGCCGCTTGCGCACCAGGTTGATGGTGGCCGACGGGTTGCCCGCACCGGTGAGCAGGCCGGTGGCACCTTTGACGATTTCCACCCGGTCGTAGATGGCGCTGTCGCCCAGCGAGGTCGTGTACTGCGCGGCGCTGTCCATCGTGTTGGGCACGCCGTCGAACTGGAAGTTCTCGATCGAGAAGCCGCGCGCATAGAAGGTCGAGCGCTCGCTGTCGTTGCGCCCGACCGTCACGCCCACGGTCTTCTCCAGGATCTCGGGCACGTTGGTCAACGCCTGGTCGTCCATCTGCTGGCGCGTGATGACGCTCACCGACTGCGGCGTCTCGCGCAACGACAGGTTCATGCGGGTCGCGCTGTTGCTGGCGCGCGCGGCATACGAGCCCGTGCCTTCGCTGGTGTTGTCGCTGGTCGCCGTGACGGTCACGGCCGGCAAGGCGGCGCCGGAAGCGGCGGGCGCATCCTTGAGCGTGAAGAAGCCGGGGCTCGACCGCGTGGCCGCGATGCCCGTGCCGGACAGCAGCAGGTCGAGCGCCTCGCGCGGCGTGTAGCTGCCGTTCAGGGCCGGCGCGCGCAACCGGGCCAGCTTGTCTTCGTCGAACAGCAGTTGTTGCCTGCCCTGGCTGGCAAAGGCGCGCAGCGCGCTCGCCAGCGGTTGCGCCGGAATGTTGAACTGGACGCGAGCCTCCTGTGCCTGCACCGTGCCGGCCGCGGCCAGCATGGCCAGCGCACCCGCCACTGCCGCGACCGAAGCGCCGGCCCCGTTGCGCATGCCCGCCGCCAATGCCCCGCGCGCGACCGCGCCCCTCAAATTCCTTGCTGCTCGCATCTGTGTTCCTGTTCGTTCGTCGATCCGCGCGGGACTGTGCCCGCGCCGGTGATGGAGACCGTTGGCTGGATAGAACGAGGGCGCAGGCCGTCGAGCTGCTTGGCTGGCAGTCGGGAGGGCGCGAAGAATTCGCGGCCCTCACACATATAAAACGCAGATCCCGCTGAAAGTCAGAACCCAGGGTTGCGCGTCAAGCCCGAAATTTTTTGTTCCGGTGGCGGCAAGCGACAACGGGTCGGCGAATCGGCCGGCTCATCGTCTGGCGATGCGCCAACTGCCGTCGGGTTGCCGCTGAACCCGCAACGCAAGAAATTCGGGCAGCGCCTGCAGGAAGGCTTCGGGTGTGGCCGTGGCGGCAACGCCCGAGATCGGTTGCTGCGCCAGGTCCGCGCTGGCCAGCGTGACCGGCCGACCCAGGTAGCGCGACAGTTCCTGCGCCACCTCGCCAAGCGGCGTTCGCTGGAACTGAATCTGGCCGGTGCGCCAGTCGCCGATGGTGGCGGGCGCGGCCGGCACGCTGTGGTGCGCGCCGGTGACGGGGTCGACGGCCAGGCCGGCGCCGGGCCCCATCACCAGCACCTGCGGCTCGGCTGCATGGCGGTCCGGGCGCACTTCGACCCGGCCCCGGAGCACCTTGACGACGGTCTCCGGCGGCGCGGCGCGCACGTTGAAGGCGGTGCCCACCACCTTGACCTGGCTGATGCCGCTGTCCACCGTGAAGGGCCTGCCGGTGTCGGCCGCGACTTCGAAGAAGGCCTCGCCCTGGTCCAGCACGATCTCGCGCCGGCGCGGGTAGTAGCGCACCCGCAGTGTGCTGTCGGTGTTGAGCACGACGCTGCTGCCGTCCGGCAGATCGACGTGCCGGGTTTCACCGCGCGCGGTGGCGACTTCGGCCGTGTACGTGGCGGTGTTGGCCCAGCGGTGCACGCCATAGCCACCAGCCAGCACCACGACCGCGACGACGGCCAGGGCTGCGGACAGCGCCGCAGCCCAATCGCGGCGGCCGAAGAGAGTGGCGGGGCGCTTGCGACGGCCGACCTGCCTGGCCACGACGGGTGAGACTGGGGCGACGGGCGCGACAGGCGAAGCGGCAATGCGCCACGACGCGTCTTCCGCCAGCGGAATCTGATGAAGGTCATGGCTGGTGAGCGCCATGCCGTCGTAGATCTCGCGGTGCAGGGGCGCCGCATTCAGCCATGCGTCCAGCGCGCGTTCGTCGCTGCCGGTCCAACTGGCTTCGTTGCGCCGCATGAACCACGCGGCCGCCGTCTCGTGCAGCGCGAGCAGCGCCTGCGGTGACAGGCCTGCGGGAATCCGTGTCGTCGTGGTCATGGGGTCTCCTGGCGCTCTTCGTCGCCTGTTTCATCGTGAACATGCAACTGCGTCATCCGCTGCAGGCTCGGGTACTTCACGCGCAACTGGCAATACGCCATGGCCCGTTGCAGATGCTTGGCCACCATGCGCGCCGAAATGCCCATCGCGGCAGCCACTTCGTCGTGGCTCAGGCCGTCGATGCGGTTGAGCAGGAAGGCCTGCCGCTGGCGCTCGGGGAGTTCGGCCACGGCTTCGTCCAGGCGCTGCAGGCGCTCGCGGTGCGCGGCGAGTTCGAGCGGCGACTGACGGTCGTCCGCCGGCAGTGCGGCCAGCTCGTTCGCGGCCGTTTCCATCGACACGACTTCGGGCGCCGCGCTGCGGCCGTTGCGGCGCCATTCGTCGAGCGAGACGCTGCGCGCCGTGGTGCGCAGATAGGGTTCTTCTTCCTCGGGTGCGAGCGATTTGCCCGCGACAGCCATCCGCACGAAGACGTCCTGCGCGGCTTCTTCGGCCTTTTCGTGATTGCCCAGCCGCCCACGGAACAGGCGCACCAGCGGTTTGCGCCAGCGTGCGTAGAGGCTGGCGAGCTGGCCGTTGGCGCTTGCCGTGTCGTCGCGCTCGTGCGCGGGGGACGGCAGGGAGCCCCGGTTCATGGGCGCGGCCCGTCCTGTCCTGGCAAGGTCAGGACCACGAATTCGTCGGCAATGGCAATCGGGGAAATGAGCACGCGCGCACCGGGATGTCATGGATCCGGATTGGCGAATTCCCTGCGCCGTGGAACGGCGAGGGCGGCCGGCGGGCCTGGCTACGTGCGGATGTCGGATGGCTGAATGAAGCCGGCGGCGATTGTATCGAGCGCGCAATGCCGATCCTTGGCTAAATACGGGGCTCACTCGCACAAAGGAAAACCAACATGTCGGATCAGAAAGTAGCCATCGTCACCGCCGGCGGCAGCGGCATGGGCGCCGCCGCGGCCCGCAAGCTCGCGGACGACGGCTTTCGCGTCGCCATTCTTTCGTCGTCGGGCAAGGGCGAAGCGCTCGCGGCCGAGCTGGGCGGCATCGGTGTGACCGGCTCGAACCAGTCGAACGATGATGTGAAGCGGCTCGTGGACCGCGTCGCCAACGAATGGGGCCGCGTCGACGTGCTGGTCAACAGCGCAGGCCACGGCCCTCGCGCGCCGATCCTGGAGATCACCGACGAAGACTGGCACCGCGGCATGGACGTCTACCTGCTGAGCGCCGTGCGCCCCAGCCGGCTCGTGGCACCGCTGATGGTGGCGCAGGGCGGCGGCACCATCATCAACATCTCGACCTTCGCCGCCTTCGAGCCCGACCCGGTGTTCCCGACCTCGGGCGTGTTCCGCGCCGGCCTTGCAGCCTTCACCAAGCTCTTTGCCGACAAGTACGCCGCACAGAACGTGCGCATGAACAACGTGCTGCCCGGCTTCATCGACAGCCTGCCCGAGAAGGCCGAGTTCCGTTCGCGCATTCCGATGGGCCGCTACGGCAAGAGCAGCGAGATCGCCGCCGTCATCGGCTTTCTCGCATCGGAAGGCGCGGGCTACATCACCGGGCAGAACCTGCGCGTGGACGGCGGGATCACGCGCTCGGTGTGACGAGGCCCGCGCCGTCGCGGCTCAACGTTCGAAAGCGCCCCGGGCTTTCGCCCACGGTGCGTTTGAACGCCGCGCTGAAGGCCGTTTCCGACTGGTAGCCGACGCGTTCGGCGATGCGTGCAATGGCTTCGTCGCCATGCCGCAGCGCATTGCGCGCCACCGTCATGCGCCAGCCGCCGAGGTAGTCGAGCGGCGTCGAGCCGGTCAACGTCTTGAAGCGCACCGCGAAGGCCGTGCGCGACATGCCGGCTGACTGAGCGAGACGCTCCACGGTCCATGGCCGCGCGATGTCGCCATGCATCTGCGACAGCGCCTCGCCGATGCGCGCATCGGCCATCGCGCCGAGCCAGCCTTCAGGTTGCGGCGCATGGGCCAGGTACACGCGCAATGCCTGCACCAGCACCAGCGCCGCGAGGTTGGTGCGCGCCAGCGATGCGCCCGGCCGCAGCTCGGCCGTTTCCCATGCCAGCAGGTCGAGCAACCCCACCAGCGGTCGCGCACCGGGATCGCTTGCGCGCAGGTGAATGAGCGGCGGCAGATAACGCAACAGCAGTTCGCCGGCCTCGCCATGCAGGGTGAAGCGGCCACTGGCCATCACGGCCAGCGGGCCGCCTTCGGCACCCTGGCCGTCGTAGCGCAACACGCCATCGGGCCCGCGATGGTCGCGGCTGATCTGCACGCCGTCCTGCAGCGGACCGGGCGGATCGCTGGAGGCCGTGAAAGGCTGCCCGTTGGTCAGCAGGAAGAAGTCGCCCGCCTCCAGCACGACCGGTGCGCCGGCACCCTCGACCTGCAGGCGGAACCGGCCCTCCAGCACCCCGCCCAGCTTGATGTGCGAGGCGTAGTGCGAATAACGAAACGCCCACAGGCCACGCGCCTCGAAGCGCGACGAGAGCGTGCTGCTCACCGAGAGCATCGACAGCACATCGGACAAGGGGTCCATGGTTTTGTACGGATGAATAGGAAATGCGGGCTGTTGATTATTCAATCATCCAGCCCGCGGCGCGACCATCGGCGCATGTCCTCATCGAACGCTCAACTTTCCCGCTACGCCATCGTGCTGGGCCTGCTCACCGCGATCGGACCGTCGGCTATCGACATGTACCTGCCCGCGCTGCCGGCCATCGGGCATGCGCTGGGCGCGGGTCCGCACGCGGTGCAGGCCAGCCTGATGGCCTTCTTCATCGCGACCGGCATGGGCCAGCTGGTGGCCGGTCCGCTGTCGGACATGTTCGGGCGCAAGCGGCCGATGTACGTGGGCCTGGGTGTGTTCGTGGCCGCGAGCATCGGCTGCGCGCTGGCATCCAGCATCGGCGTGCTGATCGCGTTCCGCTTCCTCCAAGGGCTCGGCGCCTGTGCCTGCATGGTGACGCCGCGCGCGGTGGTGCGCGACCTGCACACCGGTGCCGAAGCAGCGCGGCTCATGTCGCTGTTGATCCTGGTCTACAGCGTGTCGCCGATCCTTGCGCCGCTGGTCGGCAGCTTCGTCGCCGACGCGGCCAGTTGGCGCGCGGTGTTCTGGGTGATCGGCGCGCTCGCGGTGCTGGCCGTGGCCATGGTGGCGCTGCTGCTGCCCGAGACGCGGCCACCGGCGGCGCGGCTGCAAAGCAGCCTGCGCGGCGCGATGGCCGGCTACGGCGTGCTGCTGCGCGACCGGCATTTCATGGGCGTGGCCTTCATGGCTTCGCTCACGCTGTCGGGCTTCTTCATCTACGTCGCGAATTCGTCCTTCGTGATGAGCACGCATTTCGGCGTGTCGCCGCGCCTGTACGCCATGCTGTTCGCGCTGAATGCCGTGTCGATGATCGCGGCCTCGCAGATGAACGGCTGGCTCGCGGCGCGCTTCGGCATCCGGCGCGTGCTGCGCACGGCCGTCATGGCGCATGTTGCCGTCACCGCGCTGCTGTTGGTGCTGACGCTGGCGGGCGTCGACCGCCTCGGCGTGCTGGTCGGCCTGCTGATGGCCGTGTATGGGCTCAACGGCGTGATCGTGCCGTCCACCTTCGTGGTCGCGATGGAAGGGCATGCCGCGCGGGCCGGCACCGCATCGGCGCTGCTGGGCACGATGAACTTCGCGGGTGGCGCAGTGGCCGTGGCGTTGGTCGCGCCGTTTGCCGACGGCACGCCGCTGCCGATGGTGGCGGGCATTGCGTGCTGCTCGGTCGTCGTCGGTGCGTTGGCACTGCGCGTCCTGGGCCGTGGCGGCAGCCACGGCGGGCAGCGGACGGAGGTGCCAAGCACCTGATTCCGCGCCGCTCCGGGTCCGTCCTCTTTACACTTTTGTTTACATCAAGATACCATTCGTATCTATTCTGAACATCGCCACGATGGCGCCCTCTTGTTCAGCTTGCTGGTGGAACAAAAACAATGAGGCGACGCGCGATGAGACAGTGGTGGGTTCGATGTGGTGTGGCCGCGACACTTGTGGCGGTGGCTTTGGGCGCGGGTGCGCAGGGCGAACGCTTCGACATCGTGCGCTTCGAGGTCGACGGCAACACCTTGCTCGGCCCCGCCGAGATCGACCGGCTGGTCGGCCCGCTGACGGGCCCGGGGCGCGCCTACGGCGACATCCAGCGCGCCATCGATGCGCTGCAGCAGGCCTACGCAAAGGCCGGCTACACGATGGTCAAGGTCTCGGTGCCCGAGCAGGAGCTGACCGGTGGCATCGTCAAGCTCAAGGTCACGCAGCCCGTGATCGGCGCGGTTGCCGTCACCGGCAACAACCGGTTCAGCACCGACAACATCCGCGCCAGCC
Organism: Variovorax raffinosi; assembly: GCF_051216615.1. NCBI lineage: Bacteria > Pseudomonadati > Pseudomonadota > Betaproteobacteria > Burkholderiales > Comamonadaceae > Variovorax > Variovorax raffinosi. Next base: position 897,432 of record NZ_JBPJZR010000002.1, on the reverse strand, counting down.
TGCCGCAACTGCAGCCGGGGCGCGTGCCGGACCTGCGTGCCATTTCCGAATCGGTGCAACTGGCCAACGACAGCCCGGCCAAGCGCATCGGCGTGTCGTTCAGCGAAGGCGCGACGCCCGGCACCCTCGACGCCAAGGTGGCGGTGACCGACAACAACCCGCTGCGCCTCATCGCCACGCTCGACAACACCGGCACGCCCGCGAGCGGGCGCTGGCGCACCGGCATCGCGCTGCAGCATGCCAACCTGTTCGACCGCGACCAGGTGGGCACGCTGGCCTACACCACCTCGCCCGACAGCCCCTCGGGCATGCGCCTGGAGCTGTTCTCGCTCGGCTACCGGATTCCGCTCTATGCGCTGGGCGACAGCATCGACTTTGTCTACGGCAAGTCGAGCGCCAACTCGCCGGCCAGCTCGCCCACGCTGGGCGGCGTGCTGGGCTTCACCGGCAAGGGCGACATCTACGGCCTGCGCTGGAACCACTTCCTGGGCCGCAGCGGCGAGTACAGCGCCAAGCTCGTGCTCGGCATCGACCGCAAGCGCATCGACTCGCGCTGCAACATCGGCGGCGAAGACGTGAGCATCGCGCCGCCCACGCCGCCCATCGCGTCCTGCGTGCCCTACACCACGGCCCCGCTGAGCCTGACCTACATCGGCCAGCGCGAAGGCGTCGGCGAAACGCTGGGCTACAGCGTCGGCATCTCGCGCAACCTTGCGAGCGGCACGCGCTACACCAATGTCGACGGCCGCACCGACCGCTACTCGTACCTCACGCCCGGCAACCGCGACACGCGCGACGGCTTCGTGGTGCTGCACGGCGCGGCCTCGTGGTTCAAGGGCCTGTCGGGCGACTGGCAGGTGCGCCTGAACGGCAGCGCGCAGTACGCGCGCACGCCGCTGGTGTCGAGCGAGCAGTTCGGCCTGACCGGGCTGTCGCTGGTGCGCGGCTTCCAGGAGCGTGCGGTGGCGGCCGACAGCGGCGCCATCGTCAACGCCGAGCTGTACTCGCCCGAGCTGGCCGGCCTGACCGGCATTCCGGGCCAGTTGCGCGCGCTGGTGTTCTACGACGCCGGCTACGGCGCCAACAGCCGCGTGGCGGGCACTTCGGTGCCGCGCCACGTCACCGTCTCGAGCATGGGCGTTGGCGCGCGCTACGCCTGGAGCCGCGACTTCAACCTGCGGCTGGACATCGCCCGCGTCAACGACGCCGGCAATTCGCTGACCGAGAAGCGCGGCGACTGGCGCGCGCACCTGAGCGCCATGCTGGCGTTCTGACCCTCTCCACAAGGCAGACCCTCATGCGCTTGCACCTACGCCCCCGCTTCATCTCCCTTGCCATCGCCGCCGCGTGCGCCGTGATCGGCACGCCCCTGTGGGCACAGCTCGCGCCGGGCGCGCTGCCGACCGGGTGGAACGTCACCTCGGGCAACGTCTCGATCGTGCGCAACGGCACGACGCTGAACATCAACCAGGGCACGCCGCAGGCGCTGGTCAACTTCGCGACCTTCAATGTGGGCGCGGACGCGCTGGTCGATATCCGCCAGCCCGGCAGCACCTCGGCGCTGCTCGCCCGCACCATCGGCGGCGACCCGTCGCTGATCTACGGGCAGATCAAGGCCAACGGCGCGCTGTGGCTCATCAATCCGGCCGGCATCATGGTCGGCCCGGGTGCGCGCATCGACGTCGGCAGCTTCATCGCGAGCACGCTCAACGTGAACGACAGCGACTTCCTGGCGGGCCGCCTGACCTTCAAGGCCGGCGCCACCGCCGGCGAAATCCGCAACGCGGGCACCATCACCACCGCCAGCGGGGGCAGCATCTACATGGTCGCCCCGAGCGTGACCAACACCGGCACGCTGACCGCGCCGAACGGCGAGATCCTGCTCGCGGCCGGCCAGAGCGTGCAGCTGATGGACACCGGCACGCCGGGCGTCTCGGTGGCCATCACCGGCACGGCCGGCGAGGTGAAGAACCTCGGACGCATCGCCGCCGAGGCGGGCCGCATCGGCCTGGCGGCGGGGCTGGTGAGCAACGGCGGCAGCATCAACGCCGACAGCGTGGTGCGCGAGGGCGGCCGCGTGTTCCTGCGCGCGTCGGGCGACCTCAAGACCACGGCCGCCTCCGACATCAGCGCCAACGGCACCACGGGCGGCAACGTGCAGCTCTACGCCGACGGCGCGGCCGCCATCGACGGGCGCGTGTCGGCCACCGGAAGCGCGGGACGCGGCGGCTATGTCGATACCTCGGGCCAACGCTCGCTCGACGTCGTCAACGTGCCCAAGGTAGGCAAGGGCGGCGAGTGGCACATCGACCCCTACAGCATCGAGATCGTGGCCGGTGGCGGCAGCAACAACGCGACCGGCGGCAGCGCCATCAGCTCGACCGACACCGGCGCGCAGATCGGCGCCGACGTCGTCACGGCGCAGCTCAACGAGGGCGTGAACGTGAGCATCACGACCGGCCGCGGCAATCCGGCGACGGACATCGACCAGGGCAACATCACCGTCTCGTCGGCCATCGCCAAGACCGGGGCCATCGAATCGGCGCTGACGCTGAACGCCAGCAACAACATCGTCATCAACGCACCGATCAGCAGCAGCGCGAGCGCGCTCACGCTGAACCTCAACAGCAACTACCAGAACGACTATCCCGCCGACAACCATGCGGTGAAGCTCAACGCGGGCATGGACCTGCACGGCGGCGTGCTCACGGTGTCCGAGGGCGTGATGCAGAACGGCAACGGCACGCTCGACATCGTGAGCGGAACGACCACGCTCGGCCTGCCGGGCTCGACGATCAACGCGGCGAGCGTCAATGTCGCATCGGGCGCCACGCTGGCGGTGGGTGTCGCGGGCACGCCGGTCTCGGGCGTGCTCAACAACGCCGGCACGGTGTCGGTCAGCGGCGCGGGCATCGCGGTGCTCGGCCAGGGTGGCACGCACACCGGCAGCTTCGACGTAGGCACGGGCGCCACGCTGTCGCTCTCGGGCGGGCATGGCTTCAATGCGGGTGCGGGCTTCACCGGCACCGGCACCGTCGAGTGGTCCGGCGACGTGACGCTCGGCACGGCGATGGTGTTCGGCGCCGGTGGCAGCAGCCTGGTGCTGCACGCGACCAACCTCTACAGCAGCGGGGGCGGTTCGCTCTCGACCCAGGGCGCGCCCGTGGTGGTCGACGGCCAGGTCATGCTGCGGGGCGCCACCGCATGGCGCAACGGCGCGGCCATCACCGTGATCGGCGGCGGCGCGATCAATGCGCGCAACGAAGGCACCTACTTCGAGAACAACGGCAGCATCACCACCTCGGGCACGCAGTCCGACGTGCTCGCGGGCTCGGGCGCCTTCGTCAGCAACTTCGTCAACAACGGCACGCTGATCAAGAACAGCACCAGCGACCAGCGATACAGCGGCATGGCCAACAGCACCGGCAGCACGGTGCGCGTCGACACGGGCACGCTGACGCTGCAGAGCGTTTCGCTCGACGGGCAGGTGCAGGTTGCAGGCGGCACGCGCCTGACGCTCGACAGCGTGAGCCTGAACAGCCACGTCGCCTTTGCCGGCGCGGGCACGATGGCCTGGAAGAACTACATCACGCTGCTCGGCGCGGTGGACATCGGTGCCTCGGCGCCGCAGCTCGCCATCGGCGAGGCGGCCACGATCAACGGGCAGGGCTACGCGCTCACCACGCGCAACCTCGTGAGCGTGGACGGGGCTCGGCTCGACATCCTGGACCGGACGACCTGGAACAACCACGGCACCGTCAACCTCGGCGCGGCGTCGCCGGCCAGCCTGGTCTTCCAGGGCAGCGGCGCCTTCAACAACAAGGCGGGCGCGGCCCTCAACCTCGCCGCGCAATCGCATGTGACGCTGGTTGCGGGCAGCACGATCACCAACGATGCCAACGCCACCGTGCGCATCGCGGCGGACACCTCGGGCGCCGGGCCGCTCTTCACCGCGGGCGACACCGGGCGGCTCGCGAACAGCGGCACCGTCGTCAAGAGCGGCGCCGGCACGGCCTATGTACCGCTGGCCAACCTGGCCGGCGGCACGGTCCTGATCAACGAAGGCGAACTCGATGCGCGCCTGGGCGCCGACAACCCGAACAACGGCGCCATCGTGCTGCAGGCCGGCAGCACGCTGGGCAGCGACAACTCCCACCTGTACAACAACGGCAGCATCGCGGGCAGCGGCACCATCGCGCTGGGTGGCGACACCACGCTGTTCAACAACGGTACCGTGTCGCCCGGCACGGCCGGCGCCACGGGCACGCTTGCCGTGCAGGGCAACTACACGCAGGGCAGCAGCGGCGTGCTGAACATCCGGCTCGGCAACGACGGCTTCGACCTGCTCGACGTGGACGGATCGGCCAACCTCGGCGGCACGCTGAACCTCGGCACGCTGGGCGGCTTCGTGCCCGCCAACGGCGCGACGGCCGACTTCGTGGTGGCGCGCGGCGCATACAACAGCGGCGCCTTCGCCCAGGTCAATGCGCCGCCCGTGGCATCGAGCAGCAGCACCGCCACGCTCTTCGTCAGCTATCCGTCGAGCAGCGCGACCGTGGCGCGTGCGCTGGCCGTCACCGCGCCGACACTGGCGGCGTGCACCGCGAATGCCGCATTGCCGGGCTGCTCGGCCGTGCTGCCGACACTGAACGCCTGCACCGCCAACGCCGCGCTGCCGGGTTGCACCGCCGTGTTGCCGACGCTGGCCTCTTGCACCGTGAACGCTGCGCTGCCAGGCTGCTCCGCCGTGCTGCCGAGCGCGGCCATGTGCGCGGTGAGCCCGTCGCTGGCGGGTTGCTCCGCCGTGGCATCGACGCCCGCGGTGGCGCCTCCACCGTCCGCCGACATCTGCACGATCGCGCCCAACTCGGCGCTCTGCCAGATCCTGTCACCGCCGACGGCGTCGGCACCGGTCGCGCCTGTGCAGCAGGCGGCCAATGAAGTCGTCAGCACCGTCGTGACCATGCTGCTGCCCATGAACGGCGCTGTGTTCATCACGGATCCGAAGTCGAAGGACAAGCCCGATGACAAGGACAAGGCCGATACCAAGCTGGTAGCGACGAGTGAGCCCAAGTCCAGCGCGCCCGCGAAGAAGATGTACTGCAACTGAGGCCGGCCCACACCATGAAACCGTTCCAATCCATCGCCGGCATGCTGGCCCTTGCCGCATCGCTCGCAGGGGCAACAGCCGCCCACGCACAAGCCGTCGGCACGGTGACCAACCTGTCGGGCGTGCTGGTCGTTCGCAGCGCCGAAGGCACCACCCGGCTCCTGGCCGTGGACTCGCAGATCCGCCGGGGCGACACGCTCATGACCGAGAGCTACGCCTACGCGCAGTTGAAGTTCAACGACGGCGCCGAGCTGATCCTGCAGCCGCAGTCGATGCTGGTGGTGACGCGCTACGACTACGACGCCGGCAAGCCGCAGCAGGACAGCATCGAGCTGGGCCTTGCACAAGGCGGCTTTCGCAGCACCGCCGGGGCCGTGGGCCAGCGCAGCAAGGACGCCACCGTCATCAACACGCCGATGGGCGCACTGAAGGGCAACGCCAGCATGGTCGTGTCCCTGCAGCAGCCCTGAACCGCCACCTTCGCGAGACACCGATGATGAAAAAACTCTTCTTCGCCTTGCTTGCCGCCGTGGTCGCGATGGCAGCGACGCCCGCTCTTGCACAGAACAACGTGCCGCCGGTGCCCGGCGCCGGACGGGCGCCCGGTCTTTACGTGCAGGTGCTCGATGGGTTGATCCATGTGACCAATCCGGCGGGTACGAGCAATTTCAGCTCGGGGCAGTTCGGCTACGCGCCCTCGTTCAGACAACCGCCTGTGATGTTGCCGGCGAACCCGGGCATACCGTTCACGCCGCCGCCCGCGTTCAGTTCGAGCACGCCCGTTGCGTCGAACGGCGGTGCACCCAAGTCGAATGCCGTCGACTGCGAAGTGCGCTAGGCGCGGACTGAAGGCCTAGACGCCCAGGTAGCGCGTCCACAGCGAGCGGTCGGCGTCGAGCGCGGCCGAGTCGCCCTGCCACACCACGCGTCCGCGTTCGAGGATCACGTGGCGGTTGGCCAGCGGCAGCAGGCGCTGCACGTACTTGTCGACCACCAGGATCGCTTCGCCTTCGGCCTTGAGCGTGGCGATGCAATGCCAGATCTCCTCGCGGATCACCGGTGCGAGGCCTTCGGTGGCTTCGTCGAGGATCAAGAGGCGCGGGTGTGTCGAGAGCGCACGCGCAATCGCCAGCATCTGCTGCTCGCCGCCCGAGAGCTGGTTGCCCGCATTGGCCTTGCGTTCCGACAGGCGCGGGAACAAGCCGTAGAGCGCCTCCACCGTCCAGCGTGGTGCGCTGCCAGGGCGCGGCCTTGCGAAGGCACGCAGGTGCTCGTCCACACTGAGGTTCGGAAACACATGCCGGCCCTCGGGCACGATGGCCACGCCGCGCCGCGCAATGGCGTCGGGCTTGTGGCCGCCGATGGCCGTGCCGTCGAAATTCACGTGGCCGCGCATCGGTGCCAGCGTGCCGGTCAGCACCTTGAGCAGCGTGCTCTTGCCCATGCCGTTGCGGCCCAGCAGTGCGAGCACTTCGCCGGGGCGGATGTCGATGTCGATGCCGAACAGCACCTGGCTCGCGCCGTAGCCGGCCTCGATGGCCTTCGCTTCGAGCAATGTCGTGGTCATGAATGGCCTTCCGCTTCGGTGCCGAGGTAGACGGCCTGCACATCGGGGTGGCCCCGTACTTCGTCGGCCGTGCCGCTCATCAGCACCTTGCCCTGCACCAGCACCGTGAGCCGGTTGGCCAGGCGGAACACCGCGTCCATGTCGTGTTCGATCAAAAGGATGGCCATCGACGCGCGCAGCGATTCGATCAGCTCGACCATGCGCGCGGATTCATCCGGGCCCATGCCGGCCATCGGCTCGTCGAGCAGCAGCAACTTGGGTTCGGCCGCGAGCGCCAGCGCCACGTCGAGCGCGCGCTGCGCACCGTGCGGCAGCGTGCCCGCGATGCGATCGCGTTCGCTGCCCAGGCCCACGCGGTCGGCCAGTGCCACCGCGCGGTCGATCAGGTCGCGTTCTTTCGCGCGCGGCGCCATGAAGCGCAGGCTGCTGCCCGCATGGGCCTGCGCCGCGAGCATCAGGTTGTCGTGCACCGTCTCCTTGGCGAAGACGCGCGTGACCTGGAAGCAGCGCGACATGCCGGCGGCCACGCGCTGATGGTCCTTCAGCGAGGTGATGTCTTTCTCGTCGAGCAGCAGGCGACCGGCATCGGCCTTCAGCAGCCCGGTGATCAGGTTCACCAGCGTGGTCTTGCCCGCGCCGTTCGGCCCGATCAGCGCATGCACTTCGCCGCGCTCCACGGTCAGGTTCACATGGTCGGTGGCCAGCAGTCCGCCGAAGCGCTTGACCAACCCTTCGATTCTGAAAAGGCTCATGGTGTTGTCTTACTCCCTCGCCCCTCTGGGGAGAGGGTAGGGGTGAGGGGCAGGCGGCGCTTGTACAGTGCGGCCAACCCTTTGGGCGCCCACAACGCAACGGCAATCAACAGCAGCCCGAGCGGCATGTGCCAATGCTCCGTGTGCTGCTTCAACGCTTCTTCGAGCACCAGCCACACGACAGCCCCCACAGGCCCGCCCCAACTGCGCCCGAGTCCGCCGATGACCACCATCACCAGCAGCGTTGCCGACTGCGTCCAGTGCATCGTCGCCGGGCTCACGAAACCGTTGCCACCCGCGAGCAGCGCACCGGCCAGCCCGGCAATCGCACCCGCGATCGCGAACGCCACCAGTTGCAGCCTGAACACCGGATAGCCCAGCGCCCGCATGCGTGTCTCGTTGTCGCGAATGCCCATCAGCGCATGGCCGAAGCGCGATTGCGTCGCGCGGTGCAGCCACCACAGCGCCAGCGCGACGATGGCCAGCACCACCCAGTAGAAGTTCGATTCGTTGCCCAGGTCCAGGCCGGGCAGCAGCGTGGGACGGGACATCAGCGTGTAGCCGTCGTCACCGCCATAGCGCCGCAGCGACACCACCACGAAGTACAGCATCTGCGCGAAGGCCAGCGTGGTCATGATGAAGTACACGCCGCGCGTGCGCAACGCCACCGTGCCGATCAGCGCGGCGACGAGGCCGGCCACGAGTGCGGCCGCCGGCCACATGATCCAGCCCGACATCACGCCCGCATCGCTGAGCGCCACCACTGTGTACGCGCCCATGCCGATGAAGCCCGCATGCCCCAGCGCGACCATGCCGCCGAAACCGAGGATGAAGTTGAGGCTCGCGGCGGCCAGCGCCACGATGAGCACGCGCCGCACGAAGCCGATGTAGAACTCGAGCCCGAACAGCGGCGCGACCAGCGGAAACGCCGCGAGCAGCAGGAAGACCAGCCCGAGGCCGATGTAGCGTGAAGATGAGGAAGAGGGCTTCATGCGCGCGCCGAGAACAGCCCCGAGGGCCGGAAGATCAGAACAATCACCATCAGCGCGTACATCGCGACTTCGGCGAACAGCGGGCCGAGGTCTGCTGCGGTAGCCGGTGGCAGCGTCGCGCGCAGCAGCATCGGCACGAAGGCGCGTCCGACGGTATCGACCACGCCCACCAGCAGTGCGGCCACGAAGGCGCCGCGCACCGAACCGATGCCGCCGATCACCAGCACCACCAGTGCCGGAATCAGGATCGCTTCGCCCATGCCGACCTGCACCGCGACGATCGGGCCCATCAGCGCCCCGGCCAGTGCGGCCAATGCCGCGCCGAGCAGGAACACGCCGTTGAAGATGCGGCCCACGCGCACGCCCATCAGCTCGGCCATCGGCCGGTCGGACGCGCCCGCGCGCACCCGCATGCCGATGCGCGTGTGGTTGACCAGCAGGTACAGCGCCAGCGCCACCAGCAGCCCGCCCACCAGGATCACGAGGCGGTAGGACGGATAGGGCAGGCCATCCATCAGGTTGACCGGCCCCGAAAGCGCGGCAGGCGTCGGCGCCATGATCGGCGACGGGCCCCAGACCATCGTCACGATGTCGTCGGCCACCAGGATCACGCCGAAGGTGGCGAGCACCTGCGCGAGGTGGTCGCGCGTGTAGAGGCGGCGCATCAGCAGCACTTCGAGCAGCAGCGCCACCACCACGGTGACCGCCACCGCGATGACGATGGCGGCGGTGAAAGAGCCGGTGCGCGTGTGCGCCTCGGCCGCCACATACGCGCCCGACATGAACAGCGAGCCGTGCGCAAGGTTGAGCACGTCCATGATGCCGAACACCAGCGTGAGCCCGGCCGCCAGCAGGAACAGCATCAGCCCATAGCCGAGGCCGTTGAGCAACTGCTCCAGAACAAGAATTCCACTCATAGAACCAACAGGATTGCCCGCGTTTTCATTCAAGGAACACCGAGGAACCGGCTTTGCCGGACCTCAGTGTTGCCCCCGATAGGGGGAGGAGACGCGACACGAAGTGCGCGCAGTCTGGGGGCGAATTACTTCAGTGGGCACTTGTCGGCGTAGCTGTCGCCGTAGTTGGTCAGGACCGTGTTGATCAGCTTGTTCGTGACCTTGCCCTGTGCATCCTTGCCGATCACGCGAAGGTAGAAGTTCTCGATGGGGTAGTGGTTGTTCGCGTACTTGAAGTTGCCGCGCGTCGATGCGTAGTTGGCTTTCTTCAGCGCCGCGACCACGGCTTCGCGGTTCTGCGCATTGCCGCCCGATTGCTTCACGGCCGCGTCCATCGCGAGGATCGCGTCGTAGGCCTGTGCGGCATACACCGACGGATAGCGGCCGTTGTATTCCTTGCGAAACGCAGCCACGAAAGCCTTGTTGGCAGGGTTGTCGAGGTCGTGCGCCCAATGCGAGGTGTTGAACAGGCCGAGCATCGGCTCGCCCACCGCGCCGATCACATCTTCGTCGGCCGAGAAGCCGCTGGTCACGAGCGTGATGTCTTTCGACAGGCCCGCGCCCACGAACTGCTTGATGAAGTTGATGCCCATCGCGCCGGGCAAGAAGAAGTAGATCGAGTCGGGCTTGGCCGCGCGCAGTTGCGCGAGTTCGGCGGCGTAGTCGATCTGGCCGAGCTTGGTGTACAGCTCGTCGGCCACCTGGCCCTTGAACTGGCGCTTGAAGCCACCGAGCGCATCCTTGCCGGCCGGGTAGTTGGGAGCGATCAGCACGATCTTCTTGAAGGCGCGGTCTTGCGCGAACTTGCCGGCGGCTTCATGGAACTGGTCGTTCTGGTAAGCGGTGCCGAAGAAGAACGCATTGCACTGCGCACCCGCGAACTGGCTGGGGCCGGCATTGGCCGAGAGGTACGGCACCTTGGCGTTGAACAGCGTCGGGCCCACGGCCAGCGCCACGTTGGAGCCGATGGGGCCGCTGAAGATGTCGATCTTGTCGCGCTGGATCATGCGGTCGACCAGTTGCTTGGCCTGGTCGGGGCTGCCGGCCATGTCGGCCTGGATGAACTCCACTTCCTGCCCGCCGAGCTTGCCGTTGAGCTGCTTGATGCCCAGCGCAAAACCGTCGCGCGCCTCGGCGCCCAATGCCGCGAAAGGCCCCGAGATGTCGAGGGCCAAACCGACCTTGACGGGAGCGGCCATGGCCGACACCGCAGAACCAAGGGCTGCGCCGCAGAGCAACAGCGAGAGCAGGGTGCGCGGCAGCGCGGGCGACTTCGGGGACAGGTGGCTCATGGGTTCTCCGACTGGGAAGGATGAAACGACGCACCGGCACTGCGCCATGCAGCACCGGTGACATCGAACCGTTGATAGCTAAATACTTTAACCATAAACGATTCAGTGTCAACGGTGCTAGCACGAATGGTGCCAGTGGTCCGTGTCACTTCCTGGTGCGCGGGCCCCGTTTTCAGGGGCCCGTTTACCCCGGATCAGCCGAAGGGATTGGCCGTCGCGAACCACAGGCCGATGCCGGTGGCGATGATGAATGCGCCGTCTGTCACACCCGCAATCAGGAAGAACTTGGTCTGCAGCACGTCGACCATTTCGGGTTGGCGGGCGGTGCTTTCCAGAAACTTCTGGCCGACCAGTCCGATGCCCAGGCACGAGCCGAGTGCGGCAATGCCGATCAGCAGGGCGACTGCGAGGGGAAGGATGTTGAAGCCGGTCATGGTGTTTTCTCCTGGTTGGTTGATCGATGGACGTACTTTCCCAGAGCGGGTGCGTGGGGTCCATGACGTGGGAGGTCATGTCTTGTGTGAAAGGCCTGCCTTTCGTGTTGCGTGGTTTGTGCTGTGCCGCTGCTGTTCAGGGCGACGCTCCCGCCGACACGGTGCTCTTTTTCGCGAATGTCCCCCGCTTCGCTCCTCCTTTATTTCGCGAAAAAGAGCCCCGTATCGGCGCGAGCGTTGGACAGAGCGGTCGTTGATCGCGAGATCACCAGCAGCGTGCCCCTGTGCGAATGACACCAGGTGCTCCCCGCAGCGAAATAAAGGAGGAGCGAAGCGGGGGACATTCGCGGAGGGGAGCACCTGGTGTCATTCGCACTCGCCCCGAATGAACCCGAACCCGCTCCCAACAGCAGCGCCAAGAAAAAAGCCGTGCAGAAAACCCCAACGGGTCCCCTGCACGGCCATGAACGAATCAGAAAGAGAACGCTAAGGCAGCTGCGTCCAGCTCTGGTTGTTCCCTCCGTTGCACGTCCAGGTGATCAACGCCGTGTCCTGCGTCGTCGCGTTGTTCGGCACGTCGAGGCAGGAACCCGAAGCGCGGTTCTTGAGGGCCCCGCCCACCTGGCTCCATTGGGTCGTGTCGCCCGCCGAGCAGGCCAGCTGCACCACCGCCGCATTCGTCGTCGCCGTGCCGCTCTGCGCCAGACACAGGCCGCTGTGCTCGGCCTTGAACTGCACGTAGCCGCCGGGCAGGCTCATCACCGTGAACTTCTCGTTGCCCGCGTTGCCGCACGGCCACTGCACCGCCGTCGTTCCGCTCGCCGTCGCCGCACCCTTGATGTTCACGCACAGGTTGCTGTGGTTCGAACGGATGCGGGTGATCGTCGGCGTCGGGTCGGTGTCCTGCGACCGCACGTACTCGCGAATCGCCACCACGTCGGCGGCCGGCAGGCTGCTGGCGTTGCCGTGACCGCTGGCCAGCACATCCTGCAGCGTGGCCGCCTGCCCGTTGTGGAAGAACGCCGTCGTGTTCCAGGTGCCCAGCAGCGTCGGCGTGTCGAAGCCCACGCCCGCCAGCGCCTGGTTCATGCCCTTGCCCGATGAGAGCTGGATGGTGCCGACATCGTGCCGCTGCCCGTCGCGGAAGGTGGCGCCGGTGTGGCAGGTCACGCACTGCGCCGACGCGAACAGCGTCTGCCCCCGCACCGCATCGGCGCTCAGGCTGCCGTCCGCGTTGCGCGCCGGGCTGCGCATGTACTTGTTCAGCGAGGTCAGGTAGGCCGCGAGATCGTCCAGCTGCGCGTTCTTGCCGGCCTTGGGCGCGCCCAGCGGGTCCTGCGTGGCGGCCCAGTCGGCATTGCTCAGGAAGCCCAGGCCGCCGAACTCGTTGCGGATGTCGTTCTCGAAATCCTGCACCTCGTCGAAGTTGGCCGTCCAGTGCAGCTTGCCGTGGCCCATGCCCCGCTTGCCCATCAGGCTGATGGTGCGGCGCAGGCCCTCGCCGCGCTGGGTGAAGTCCCACACCATGCCGTCGTCGCCGGCATCCGCATGGCAGCTCGCGCAGGAGATGTAGTTGTCCTTGCTCATGCGCCGGTCGGACGCGTTGTAGAACACCTGCTTGCCGCGCAGCGCCGCCGCCGCCATCGGCTCCTGCGCCACCGTCGACACGTTCTGCAGGAAGGTCGCGGCCGCCGATTCCGACGACAGCACCGCCGCCACGTCGTGCACCGACACCGAGCGCGCCAGGAAGTTGTTGACGAACAGGCGCTTGCGCGTCGCGTCCAGGTACAGCCCGTGCGGCGCGCTGCTCGCGTTGATCTCGCCACGCACCGTGCGGCTGTACGGATCGACGATGGCCACGCGGTTGCCTTCCATCTGCGCCACGAAGATGTAGTCGCCCGACGGCGAGAACAGCGCGGCGCGCGCCGGTGCGCGGTCGTCGAAGTCGATCTGCTCGGCGAATACTTCCGCCGCCGATTGCAGGTTGACCTGAGACAGGATCGAACGCACCGTCTGGTCGTGCACCAGGTTGTTGCCGTCCCTGAACTTGCCGCGCACGATGTTGTCCTTCTTCGAAGGCAGCACCGCACGCGTGCCGTCCGGCGAGATGACCACCTGGCTCAGGTAGTTGGCCACGCCGCGTGCACGGCTCTCGGTGTCGACGGTGGTGGTATCCACCGGCAGTGCGATGGTGCTCATGGCGCTCATGCTCTGCAGGTTCACCTTGTGCAGCTGGCCGCCGGTCATCTTCGACTTGAAGCGCGTGACGTAGGCCACCTGCGCGTCGGCGTTGACGGCAATGCCGCGCAGGTTGCCTTCGAGCGCGACCGCGCCGGTGGTGGCGCCGTTGCTCGGGTCGAAGCTCATCAGGATCGACTTGCTCTCCAGCGTCAGCAGGCCCTTGGTGCCGTCGGGCGTGAAGGCCACGCCATAGGGGCCGCTACCATAAGCGAGCGCTACGGTGGCCGAGAGGCTGCCGTCGGCCGCGCTCAGCGCCACCAGCTTGTCTTCACCCTGCACCGTGACCCAGATGCGTCCGTCGGGGCCCACGGCCAGCGTCTTCGGTTCGTCGCCGACACGCACTTCCCAGCGCTTGGCCAGGGTCTGCGCGTCGATGGCGGCGACCGTGCCGCTGTCGGGGTTGACCGAGTACACCGAGTTCGCATCGCCCGCGATGTTGGTGGTGTGCGTCGGCGCCCGCGCCGTGGTCGGTGCGATCACGGTGAGGTTGTAGGTGTGGAAGGTCTCGCGGCCGGACGCATCCTTCACCGTCAGCGTCACGGTGTAGTGGCCGGGGCGCGTGTAGGTGTAGGTGTAGTTCGATGCGCTCGAGTAGGCCGTCTGCGTGCCGTCGCCGAAGTTCCAGCGGAACTGCGCGCTGCCGCTGCCCAGCGTGCCGGGGTTGAACACCAGCTGGCCGTTGACGAGCTTCGGCCCGCCGCCGATGCCGGGGTCGCCGATGATGGTCTGGCCGCCCAGCGTCGTCACCTCGCTGTCGGTGAGCACGCGGTTGTACACGCGCACTTCCGCCAGCCTGCCGTTGAGCAGCGCGGCATTGCCCTGGATCTGCCCCAGCAACTGGAACTTGTTCGACATGCCCTTGTTGCCGGTGGTGCCGGTCGAGCTGGCTTTCGCGCCGTCCACGTACACGGCCTGTGCGCCCGATGCGGCATCGCGTGTCATGACGATGTGGTGCCACTCGTTGTTGTTCACGGCCACCGTCGAGCGGGTGCCGGCGTCGTTGCCCACCGACAGCTTGATGAAGCCGCTGCTGTCGAGCCAGCCCCAGAACACGTCGTCGGCGCCGCCGGACTGGTCGCGCCCGAAGAGGCCCGGCGCGGTCCATGAGTTCGCGCTGCCGGTCTGCGTGGTCTTCATGTAGAAGCTCACCGAGGCGGTGCCGCCGAGCACGGTGGCCACGGTGTCGTTCTTCAGCGGCACACCGGCGGTGCGGTTCGCGAAGTTCAGGCCGATGCTCTCGAAGGCATCGCCCGAGGCCGGCGTGCCGTTGTTGGCGCTGATGGCGTCGGTCAGGTTGCCGGTCAGCGGCCAGTGGTTCGTCAGGCCGATCTCGGTCGCGTTGCCGGTGTTGAAGGTCGACTTGTAGTCCGCGCCGATGGCGTTGCCCGCATAGTCCTTCACGCCGTTGGCCGGCAGGAACACTTCATAGCTGGTGCCCGGTTGCAGCGGCTGCTCGGGGTGGAAGTTGATGATGCCCAGCTGCACGCTGTAGGTGCCCGCCAGCGTGTTGCCGCCCACGGGGCGCACGATGAAGGTGTTGGAATTCACGCTCTCGGGCCGGATGTTGTCGGTCATGCCCAGGCCGATGCGCGAGGTCAGCGCCTGCTGCTTCGCGCCGTTGGTGGGCGAGACCTGCTTCACCTCGGGCTTGGTGGTGTCGGGGTCGACCGAATGCACGATGAAGCCGCTGCCAGAGCCGTGGTCGTTGCCCACGAAGACCAGGTTGCCGAACATCGCCACCTGGCCGTTGTCCGAATGCGTGAAGTTCGGATCGTCCTCGCGCAGGATGCTGCCGCGGCCCACCTCCACATGGTTCAGCGGATTGCTCACGTCGACCTTGTGGATGCGCGTCTGCGCACCTTGAATGACGTAGTTGTCCTGCGTGGCGCAGTACAACTGCTCGTCGATGACGAGGCGGTTGTCTTCGGCCACGAAGCGCGAGCGGTCGGAGAGGTCGTAGCTGTACATCTTCGCGCCGCTGTTGCGCGTGGAGACATGCAGGTTGCGGCCGTCGAAGCAGGTCGCGTAGTAGAACGGCGTGGTGCCCACGATCGAATCGAGCACCTTGGGGTTGAGCGGATCGGAGATGTCCAGGCTCGCAAAGCCGCCGTTGCTTTCCATCGCGGTCAGCACCATGTGGTTGCCCATCGTGAAGATCGGGCCGATGCGAAAGCCGCCGAGTTCACCGGTGGGCACCGGGTTGGGCCTGCCGGCGCCACGGTTCGCGACCACGGCGTTCGCGGGGTCCGTGGCATCGACGATGAAGATGCCGCGCCCGGCGGACGCCACGTACAGGTACGGCGCCTGCCACCAGAGCTGCCATGCCACGTTCTCGTAGTCGCCGCCGCTCACGCCGGGCAGCGCCAGCTTCTTCACCTGCTTGATGTCGTTGATGTCGGTGAAGTCCCAGAACTCCACGCCGTTGATGCTGGGCAGCACCACATACGTCTTGCCGCCGATCTTGGCGGTGCCGAAGGAGTGGGTTTCGCGGAACTCCTTGGTGCGGCCACCCGTCGCGTCATCGGGCTCGTAGATCTTCTTGACGAGCTTGATCTGGCGCGGGTTCGACACGTCGTACAGCAAGAAGCCGCCCGGGCCCAGGCCGCTGTCCGGCGCGAAGGAGGTGAGGAAGTAGCCGTTGACCATGATGCCGGCGTTCATGCCGTAGTCCTTGCGGCCGGGGTAGGTGGCGGGCACCTCGCGCGATTCGTAGGCACTGCTGTGCGCCGGGTCGAGCGGGTGCGCGGCACTCGTGATCATCGACACCGGCTTGAACAGCTCGGCGGATGTGTAGGTGAGGTTGCCCAGGCCCGGCCCCTGCAGCGGGAGCGGGTCGGCGACGGCGGCGGAAACCGCCGTGGCCATGTTGCTCAGGGTCGTGATCGGGCTGACCCCGGTGATTGCCGCATGCGTCAGCAAGGTGATGCATGGCAGCAGAAACGCCATCAGGTAATACCGGATTTTCATCGTCGCCTCCAAGTTGTTAGAAGTTCGCAGGGCAACCCATTTCTTCTTCTTCGGCAGACTCATCGCAAAGTGCGCGCGCAGGGCGCACCCCGGCAGGCGAGGGGTTCATCGCCTCCCGTA
The DNA here is from genome assembly GCF_051216615.1 of Variovorax raffinosi. Taxonomy (NCBI): domain Bacteria; kingdom Pseudomonadati; phylum Pseudomonadota; class Betaproteobacteria; order Burkholderiales; family Comamonadaceae; genus Variovorax; species Variovorax raffinosi. The sequence goes on along the minus strand of NZ_JBPJZR010000002.1, from coordinate 881,001 downwards.
CAAAACCCCCTTCGGAGTGGCAGCGTTACTTCACGCCGCCCGATTCATAGATGTCCCATGCCTCCTTGGCGCTGGCGCCGCGGTGGATCATGGCCATCAGTGCGCTCACCACCGCCGACGGATTGGCGTGCTGGTAGACGTTGCGTCCGTACACCATGCCGACCGCCCCCTGGTCCATCAGCACGCGCGAACGTGCGAACACCTGTTGCAGGTCTTCGCGTCCGCCGCCGCGCACGAGCACGGGGCAACGCGCGGCCTGCACCACGCGGTGAAAGTCGGCGGGGTCGCTGGTGGGGTCGGCCTTGACGATGTCGGCGCCCATCTCGCGCGCCAGGCGCACCAGCGTGACGATCTTCTCGGCATCGCCGTCGACCATGTAGCGGCTGCCCGGCGTGGGCGACTGCATCACCAGCGGCTCGATCATCAGCGGCATGCCGTAGCGGTCGCAGTCGGCGCGCACGCGCGCGATGTTCTGCACGCACTGGCGAAACAGGTCGGGCTCGTTCGGCAGCATGAACAGGTTGACCACCACGCAGGCGGCGTCGCGCTGCACGGCCGGCAGCACCGGATCGTGCTCGTTCTGCAACTGGGCCCACATCACGCGGTGCAGCGTGGCGTTGTAGGGGTTGCCCATGTCGATGCGCATCACCAGCGCGGGCTTGTCGCGGCCAGGGCGGTCCTGCAGCAGGTCGGACTGGCCGTAGTTGAGCTGGAGCGCATCGGGCTTGGCGCCCACGAGCTTGTCGATGACCTGGGGCATGTCCTCCAGGCCGTCGAGGAACGAGGGCTCGTTGCACACGCCGTGGTCGAGCGCGATGTCCAGGCAGCGGCCGTTGTTCAGCAGCCGGTTCAGGCGTGCGGTCTTGTCTTTCGACATACGAAGGGAATCCTTGTTCAGAGAGGTGAGGGGAGTGAAGCGGCGGGCCGTCAGGCCAGCGCGTTCAGGTGGCGGGCGGCTGCCGCGTCGATCAGCAGCAGCGCGTCGTCGCGCAAGGTGATCGCGCCGGCAGCCGCGTTCTCGATGGCTTGCTTCGGCACGCGCGCGCCGCACAGCGCCACCGAGACGCTGCCGCGTGCGAGCGTCCACGCAATCATCATCTGGCCGAACGAGCATTCGAGCTGCTTGCGCAGCGGCTCCAGCTCTTCGAAGAAGGCCTTGAGCTTCACGCGGTTGGCCGCGCTGAAGCGCGGGTTGGTGGCGCGCTGGTCGTCGCCGGTGAACTGGCGTTCGGGGTCGATGGGGCCAGCCAGCAGGCCGAGCGCCAGCGACGAGTAGCCCAGCACCGCCACGTTGTGCTCGCTGCACAGCGGCGCGAGCGTCTGCTCGATCTCGCGGTCGATCAGGCTGTAGCGCTCCTGCGCCGCATCGACCGGGCCGTACTGCAGGTATTCGGCCAGCGTCTCGGGGCTCACGTTGCTCACGCCGATGGCGCGGATCTTTCCCTGCTTCTTCAGCGAAAGCAGCGCGTCCATGGTCTCGGCCACGGGCGTGGTGCTGTCCTGCCAGTGCGTGATGTACAGGTCGATGTAGTCGGTCTGCAGGCGCTTCAAGCTCTCTTCGCATTCATGAAAGATCGATTCGCGCCCGAGGTAGCGGTACACCGGGTGGCCGTCTTCTTCAAAGAAGTGCGTTCCCTGTTGGGTGTGCCACACCAGCCCGCACTTGGTGGCAATCACTGCCTCTTGCCGGCGGCCCTTCAGTGCAGTGCCGACGATGCTCTCGGAGCGACCCAGGCCGTAGGCCGGCGCGGTGTCGATCAGCGTCACGCCCGCGTCCAGCGAGGCCTGGATCGCCAGCACGGCGGCCGCGTTGTCGCCGCCGCCCCACATCCATCCGCCCATGGCCCAGGTGCCCAGGCCGATGGCCGAGCTTTCGATGGCGGAGGGGCCGAGGGTGGTCTTCTTCATCGTCGATGCTGTGGTGGTGCTCATCGCTTGGTCTTTCGGGTGTTCAGGATGTGGTCGATGGTCACGGCCGCGAGCAGGATCAGGCCCTTGATCACGTCCTGCCAGTAAGGCGACACGTCGAGCAGGATCAGCGAGCTGGTCACCACCGACAGCAGGGCCAGGCCGAGCACCGCGCCCAGCACCGTGCCCGAGCCGCCCTTGAGGCTGGCGCCGCCGATCACGGCGGCCGCGATCACGTTGAGTTCCATGCCCATGCCGAAGGTCGGCGTGGCGGCGCCGAAGCGGGCCGTGTAGATCACGCCGGCAAGGCCGGCCGAGGCCGAGCACAGCACCGTGACCCAGAACTTCACATGCCCCACGCGAATGCCCGAGTACAGCGCGGCCTTCTCGTTGCTGCCGGTGTAGAACACGCGCCGCAGCAGCGTCGAGCGGCGCAGCACGAAGTCGCTGACCACCACGATCGCCAGGAAGATCAGGATCACCGCCGGAATGCCGAACAGCGTGCCCTGGCCGATGAACTTGAACTCGGCCGGCAGCGAGAACAGCGACTGCGGCGTGCCCTGCGTGAGCGCCAGGCACAGCCCGCGCACGATCACCATGAAGGCCAGCGAGGCGATGAAGTGGTTCAGCCCGATGCGCGTGACGCAGCCGCCGATCATGGCGCCGATGAGCGCGCTCGCGCCGATGGCCACCAGCCCGGCCGTCCATGGGTCCAGGCCCATGAGAAAGAGCTTGCCCGTGACCACCATCGCGAAGCACACCACCGAGCCCACCGACAGGTCGATGCCGCCCACGATCAGCAGGATGGTCATGCCGACCACCACGATGCCTTCGATGGAGAACGACAGCAGCATTGCGCGCACGTTGTCCCATGTCAGGAAGTAGGGCGAAGCGAAGCTCATGGCCACGCACAGCACCGCGATGATGAGCAACAGGCCCATCTCGCGCATGCTGGTGAGCTTGTTGGGCGGCTTCGCCGGGCCGCCCGGTGCCTGCCGTGGCGGCACGCCGGCGCTGGCGTCGAGTTGTGCGGGGTAGTTCATGCCATCTCCTGTTCGAGTCCCGAGGCCAGCCGCAGCAGCGCCTCTTCCGTCATTTCGTTGTCTTGCAGTTCACCGGCCAGCCGGCCGTCGCGGATCACCAGTGCGCGGTCGCACAGCCCGATGATTTCGGGCAGTTCCGACGAGATCACCACCACGCCCACGCCCTGGCTCGCGAGCTCGCGCAGGATGTGGTGGATCTCCGACTTGGCGCCCACGTCCACGCCGCGCGTGGGCTCGTCCATCAGCAGCACCGACGGGTTGGTGGCCAGCAGCTTGGCGATGGCCACCTTCTGCTGGTTGCCGCCCGACAGGCTCGCCACGTCGATGGCCACGCCATCGGACTTCAGCTTGAGCTTGGCGCCCAGGTCGGTCGCCAGCTTGTGTTCGGCCGCGCGCTGCAGCAGGCCGAAGCGCGAGCTGACGCGCTTGAGCGCCATCGATGCGATGTTCTGCGCGATCGGCAGGTCGAGGTATACGCCGGCCGCCTTGCGGTCTTCGCTGAGGTAGGCGATGCCTTCGCGTAGCGCGTCGCTGTACTTGCGCACCGTCAATGCCTTGCCGCGCAGGCGCACCGTGCCGCGCGTGGCAGGGCGCAGGCCGCACACGGTCTCGGCGAGTTCGCTGCGGCCGGCACCCATGAGGCCGGCAATGCCGAGAATCTCGCCGCGCTTGAGCGTGAACGAGATGCCGTGCACGCGTTCGCCATCGGCGATGTCGCTCACTTCGAGCACGGGGTCCCTCGAGCTTCGGTCGTCCTGCTTCGGCGGGTAGTAGTTGCCCAGGTCGCGCCCGACCATGCGGCGCACGAGGTCGTCGGCATTGAGTTCGGCCAGCGGGCCGCAATGCACGTTGCGCCCGTCGCGCAGCACGGTCACGCGATCGCCATGCGCAAAAATTTCGGCCATGCGGTGGCTGATGTAGATGATGCCGATGCCCTGCGCCTTGAGGTCATGCAGCACCTTGAACAGCGCGGCCGACTCGTTGTCGGTGAGCGCGGCCGTCGGTTCGTCGAGGATCAGCACCTTGCAGTCGAGCGTGAGCGCCTTGGCGATCTCGATGAGCTGCTGGCTCGAAATGCTCAGCGTGCTCACCAGCGAGGCCGGATCGATGTCTTGCCCCAGCCGCTGCAGCACCTTGGCGGCACGCTCGTTAAGGCTCGCGTAGTTCATCCACGCGTGCTTGCCGGCGTTGATCTCCGGCATGAAGATGTTCTCGGCCACGGTGGCGTCGCCGCACAGGGCGATCTCCTGGTGCACCAGGCCGATGCCCAGGCGCATCGCATGCGCCGGGCCGTCGATGACCACCTTCTGCCCGTCGAGCGAGATCGTGCCCTCGTCCGGCTGGTGGATGCCATCGATGATGTTCATCAGCGTGGACTTGCCCGCGCCGTTCTCGCCGCACAGGGCGTGGATCTCGCCGGCATGCAGCGAGAAGTCCACGCCCGAGAGCGCGCGCGAAGCGCCGAAGCGCTTGCTGATCCCCTTCAGTTCGAGCAACGAGCTCACTCGCCGATTCCCTTGGTGCCACGGCGGGCGAGGTACTTGTCCCAGTAGAAGTCGTCGGCATTGGCCTTGCTGACCACGGCCAAGCCGTTGTCCAGGAAGGGCACGGCCATCGGGTTGGTGCCGTTGCGCTTGGCGTCGTTCATCGGATCGATGAGCGAAGGGTTCTTGGCAAGGAACAGCATCATCATGCCCATGTAGCCCTGCATGCCCTGGTTGGGGTTGATGGAGCCGAACACGTCGCCCGACTTGATCATGTCGAGAATCTTCGCGTTCACGTCGCAGCACATCACCTTGATGTTCTTCTTGGTCTCGACCTTGGCCTGCGCCGCGCCCAGTGCCGAGTTGGCTTCGGGCATGAACAGCGCACCCAGGTTCGGGTTGGCCTGCGCCAGGCTTAGCACCGCCTGGTAGGCCTTGTTCGGGTCCTGGTTGCTGGCGGCGCGGCCGACCAGCTTCATGCCCGGGTGCTTGGTCTTCATGCGGTTCACGAAGGCGGCGATGCGGCGGTCATGGTTGTCCTGGCCGGGGTTTTCCAGCACGGCGTATTCGCCCTTGCCGTTGAGCGACGCGGCAATCGCGTCGGCGGCCTGCGTGCCTTCGCGGTCGTTGTCCGAGGTGATGAACGAGGTGCGCTTGGAGTTGGGCGAGTCGGCCGCGAAGGTGACGACCGGGATGCCCATTGCCGCCGCGCGGTTGATTGGTTCGATGAAGGGGTCGGGGTTCATCGGGTGCAGCAGGATGCCGGCCGGCTTGCGCGCCAGTTCCTGCTCGAAGGACGCGAGCTGCTTGTTCACGTCGTACTCCGGCGTGCCGGTGTAGCGCGTCTTCACGCCCAGCGTGCGGCCGAGCTGCTTCATCATTTCGTAGACCGGAAACCAGTACTCCACGCCCGACACCATCACGTTCATCACGTAGACGTCGCTGGCATTGCCGCGCAGGCCGGCACCGGCGGCGGGGGCTGCCGCTTGCTGCTGCGCAAGCGCGCTCGCACCGGCCAGGCCGATACCGGCGGCCGCCGCGGACTTCAGGAAATTACGCCTCATTTTTTGTCTCCTCACGTTGAGTGGCACAGCTTGCTGATGCTGCGTTTCAAGGCAGCTCTCGGATCCTCGTTGTCACGACAGTTGTTATGACAGGCTAGAATGTACGCGCTGCCTGTTTGCGGGGATAACTAGGGGAAACGCTACTGGCAAGGCGCTTTTATTCCGCCGAAGCTGTTATGACATGAAGCCAAACATACTGATCGGCATCGACATGGGTTCGAGCAGCCTGAAAGCCCTGGCCCTTGAAGCCGGGAGCGGCCGCGCCGTTGCCCTGTCCCGAATGCCATTGCCGCACGACCGGCTGCCCGCGGGGGGATGCGAAGTGAGCGCGACCGCCATCCGCTCGGCCCTGACCCATGTGCTGCGCGACGTCGCCCAACAGCTCGGCACCCGCGTGGCCGAAGTCCGCGCCATCGGCTGCACGGGCCACGGCGCCGGGCTCTATGCGCTCGATGCGCGCAACCAACTTGTGGGCGGACGGGCCGTGGCCTCGACCGACCAACGGGCCGATGCGCGTGCACGGGCGCTGGCAGCCAGCCACGGCCCGCGCCTGTTCGCCGACGTCGGCTGCCAGCCCTGGCCGGGGCAGCCCACGGTGATCGCGGCCGAGCTGCTGGGCACCGACGCCGTGCAGCGCGGCGAGGTGCACCGCCTGCTGTTCGCGAAGGACTACCTCGCCTTTCTGCTTACCGGCGAAATTGCGACCGATGCGAGCGACGCAAGCACCGCCGGGCTGGTGTCGATTGCCACCGGCACGTGGTCGCAGGCGGCCTTCGATGCCTCGGGCATTGCGGACCTCGGCCCGCGTGCCTTCGGGCCTCTGTTGCCGAGCGGCACGGTGCTCGGGCAACTGCAGCCATCGGAAGCGGCGCTGTGCGGATTGCCCGCGGGCATTCCCGTCGCGATGGGTGCCATCGATTTGCTCGCCTCGATGACCGCGATCTGCGCCGAAGGGCGCGGGCGTGCGGTGTCGGTGTTCGGCACGTGGTGCGTGAACGCGGTCATCGGGCCGGTGATCGAGCCCAAGCCCGACGTTGCCGCCGTCGTGAACTTCGGTCGCCAGCAGCAGCGGCTGTACATGGAAAACAGCCCCTCATCGATGGCCAACATCGCGTGGCTGGCCGGCGTGCTGGGCCTGCCCGATGCGCGTGCCGTGGTCGATCTTGCAATGTCGATGCCGCTGGGTGCGGGCAGCCTGCGCTTCCTGCCTTTCGTGAATGGCGGAGGCGGCATCACCGCCGGCTTCGTCGGCCTCAAGAGCCATCACACGCGCGGCGACATGGCGCGCGCCGTGGTCGATGCCACGGCCGCGCTGCATGCGCGGCACACCGCGCGTCTGGCGGCATGCGGCCTGCCGGTGTCGGCATTGACCGTGCTCGGCGGTGGTGCCAGCGACGTGCGGCTGGTGCGCCTGCTCGCCGCATTTCTCGGCCGCCCGGTCGAGCGCTGCGCCGACGACGAGACCGGCGCGCGCGGCGCCGCGATCTATGCGGCCATGTCGCAGGGCATCGACCACGCCGAGCAAGGCAGCAGCACCTTGCTCGCGCCCTGCGACACCGTCGAGCCCGATGCGCGCGACGCGCAGGCCCATGCCGATTTCAACGCCGGTTTCAACGAACTGATCGACACCATGTCCCCTGTGTTTTCTCATCTGGCAGGGGGCGCGAAATGAGCGCCTGGCAACTGCCTTTCGTGCGTCCCGCCTCGCTGGCGGATCGCCACTTTTCGACCGTGATCGTCGGTGCCGGCATCAACGGTGTCGGCGTGTTCCGCGACCTGTCGCTGCAGCGCGTCGATTGCCTCATCGTCGACAAGGGCGACTTCAGCGCCGGTGCCAGCAGCGCGCCGTCGCGCATGATCCACGGCGGCCTGCGCTACCTGGAAAACGGCAGCTTCTCGCTGGTGGCCGAAGCCACGCGCGAGCGCAACCTGCTGCTGCGCAACGCGCCGCATCTGGTGCAACCGCTCAAGACCGTGGTGCCGTTGTCGAGCTTCTTCGGCGGCCTGATGAGCAGCGCGCTCAAGTTCTTCGGCCGCACGCCGCCGCAGCGCACGCGCGGGTTGCTCGCCGTGGCCGCGGGCCTGCGCCTGTACGACCTGTTGGGCCGCCGCCAGCGCGTGATGCCCAACCACCGCATCAGCCGCGTGCCGCCGACCGACCGCAACCTGTTCCGCGCGGCCGTGCGCTGGACCGCCACTTTCTTCGATGCGTGGATCAGCCACCCCGAGTGGCTCATCCTTGAACTCATCGGCGATGCCTGCCGCGACCAGCCGCGCTCTGCTGCCGCAAACTACTGCCGCGTGATGGGCTGCGCCGGCAACATCCTCACGCTGCGCGACGAGATCACCGGCGCGCTGGTGCGCGTGACGGCCGACACCGTGGTCAACGCCAGCGGTGCGTGGCTGGACCGCAGCACTGCCGTGCTGGGCGGCGCGGGCTCGCGCGTGATGGGCACCAAGGGATCGCACCTGGTGCTCGACCATCCGGCGCTGCGCGACGCGCTCGAAGGCCGCATGGCGTACTTCGAGGCGGTGGATGGCCGCGTGTGCATCGTCTACCCGTTCCTCGACCGCGTGTTGGTGGGTTCCACCGACATCCCGGTGGAAGACCCCGACAAGATCGCGACCGAACCGGCCGAGGTCGACTACCTGCTCGACGTGCTGGGCGAAGTCTTTCCCAACATGGCCTTTGGCCGCGACAACGTGGTCTACACCTACGTCGGCGTGCGCCCGCTCGCGCGTTCCGATGCCGACAAGCCGGGCCAGATTTCGCGCGACCATTCGGTGGTGGTCGACCTGCCCAATGCCACGCGCGACATTCCCATCGTCGGCCTGGTCGGCGGCAAGTGGACGACCTTTCGCGCACTGGCCGAAGAAGCGACGAACGAAGTGCTGCAGCAGTTGGGCCGCCCACGCACTGCATCGACCGAGGGGCTGCCCATTGGCGGAGGCGCCGAATTGCCAGCCGATGCGCAGGCGACGGAGCGCTTTCTCGATCGCATGGTCACGGCCTCGGGCCTGAGCCGTGCGCGCGCACAGGTGCTGCTGCGCCGCTATGGCTCGAAGGCGTTGCCGCTGGCGCAGCGCCTCGGGGCTTCGGGCGACGTGCCGTTGCTGCATGCGCCCGATTACTCGGTGGCTGAACTTTCCTATCTGTGCCTTGAGACGGGCGTGGTCCATCTCGACGACCTGGTGATCCGCCGAACCTTGCTCGCAATCCGTGGCCTTGTCACCGACGCTGCGCTGGCTGAAATGGCGAGCATTGCGGCCGAGGCTTTGGGGTGGGATGCGGCTCTGGCGCACAAGGAATTGCAGGCCTGCGCCACCGCCTTGCGCGAACGGCATGGTGTGCGCCTCTCGCCGGTGTCGCCTGAAGTGGCATCTTCTTTCGATGCATCATTGATGACCAGCCCGGCTTTCGGACAGTCCTGAAATGACGTCTTGCTTTTCTGTTCGTCGCGTTGTGTGCTTTGAGCGCTGCTGCTGTTCAGGGCGACGCTCCCGCCGACACGGTGCTCTTTTTCGCGAATGTCCCCCGCTTCGCTCCTCCTTTATTTCGCGAAAAAGAGCCCCGTATCGACGTGAGTGTTGGACAGAGCAGTTGTTGATCGGCGATCACCAGCAGCGTGTCCATGTGCGAATGACACCAGGTGCTCCCCGCAGCGAAATAAAGGAGGAGCGAAGCGGGGGACATTCGCGGAGGGGAGTACCTGGTGTCGTTCGCACTCGCCCCGAACAGCAGCGCAAAGAATCAACAAAGCCGGTCTCAAGAAAAATCCACGACCGCGTGGTGAAACACTGACATGAACTCTCCGACCGACACTCCCATCGTGCTCGACCGCGGCTCCGAATCCCCCCTGTGGGCGCAGTTTCGCGATGCCATCCGCCTGCAGATATTGCAAGGCGTGCTGCCCATCGGCGCCAAGCTGCCTTCAGAGGCGGAACTGGGCGACCAGTTCGGCATCTCGCGCATCGTGGTGCGCGAGGCCCTGGCCGACCTGGTGCGCAACAACCTCATCTACAAGATCAAGGGGCGCGGTGCCTTCGTGTCGGCCCGTGAGCGTGACGAAGATTTTGTCTCGACCGTGCTCGGCTTCTCCGACGAGATGGAACGCAAGGGCCGCTCGGTGCGCACGCAGATCCTCACGCAGGAACTGCGCGCGCCCACTGCGCAAGAGGCCGCGTCGCTGGGCCTGACCGACGACACCCAGGTCGTTGCACTCAAGCGCCTGCGCAGCGTCGATGGCGAGCTGCGCCTGCTGGTCGAAACCGTGGTGCCAGCCGACCTGGCGCCGGGCCTGCATCGCACGCGCCTGGACGACCGCTCGCTCTACGACGTGCTGCGCCGGCAATACGGCCTGCGCCTTGTGCGCGCCGAACGCTGGATCGATGCGGTGCTGCCCGATGCCGCGACCTGCGAACTGCTGGCCCTGCCGCAGCCCGAGCCGCTGCTGCGCATCGAATCGATTGCCTACGGCGCCAACGGGCGGCCACTGGAGCACTACCGCGCGCTGCATCGATGCAAGACCAGCCGTCTGCACGTGCAGACGACGACCTGAGCCGATCGATCGCTCAGGCCATCGCCTCGGCTTCCTTGCGCAACCGCCCGGCATCCTTGGCCGGCGGCGCGCCGAACATGCGCACATAGTCGCGGCTGAACTGCGAAGGGCTTTCGTAGCCCACGCGGAACCCCGCGCCCGCCGCATCCATCGCCTCAGCCACCATCAGCCGGCGGGCTTCCTGCAGCCGGAGCTGGCTGCGGAACTCCAGCGGGCTCATCGAGGTGACCGACTTGAAATGCGCATGGAAGGTGGAGCGGCTCATGCCCGCGAGATCGGCGATGTCCTCGATCCGGCAAGCCTCGCCGTAGTGCTCGCGCAGCCATGAGATGGCCTTGGCGATCTGGCTCAGGCGGCTGTCCGCTCTGGCTAATTGCCGCACGATGCTGTTGCGCGGATCGACCAGCAGGCGATAGAGGATCTCGCGCGTCACCAGCGGTGCCAGCGCTTCGATGTCGCCGGGGCTGTCGAGCAACGAGGCCAGCCGCGCCATCGCATCCAGCAGTTCCGGCGTCGTGTTGTTGAGTGCCATGCCCGCGCCAGGCGCGCTGTCGCTTTCGTCGGGAAGCGAATGCCGCAAGGCGAGATCGCTCAACACCGTCATGTCCAGGTCGAGCGCCAGGCAGAGATAAGGAGCGGCCTCGCTGGCTTCGATCACCGACCCCATGACCGGCAGGTCCACCGAAGCGATCAGGTACCTGGCGGGGTCGTACACGTAGGCGGTCGTGCCCAGCATCACGCGCTTGCGGCCCTGGGCAATGAGGCACAGCGTCGGCTCGTAGACGACCGGCATCGGCATCGTCGGCGTGCTCGCGCGGATCAGGTCGACGCCCGGGATCGGGCTGTCGTGGATGCCGTCGCCGGGGACATGGCGGTTCACGATATCGACCAGCTTTTTCAGGGAACTCATGCATCACTCCGCGGGGTTTGTTGAATCGGACGATCGTGCAAGAACTCCGGATGATAGGGCTACGGCCATTCGTGCGTGCGATGGCAAAGTCAAGGCTACAGAAACAACACACCTTCTCTGGAAGCCTTCATGCCATTCACTCACCTCGCCCTGGATCACTATCGCCTGCTCGGACGATCAGGCATTCGCGTCTCTCCGCTCACGCTGGGCACCATGACCTTCGGCACCGACTGGGGCTGGGGTGCGGACGACGCCGAGGCGCGCCGCATCTTCGACACCTATGTCGATCACGGCGGCAACTTCGTCGATACCTCGGTCAACTACACCAACGGCGCTTCGGAGCGCATCCTGGGCCAACTGCTCAGCGGAAGGCGCGACCGCATCGTGGTCTCGACCAAGTTCACTATGGCACGCACGCCGGGCGATCCGAACTCGGGCGGCAATCACCGGATGAACCTGGTGCGTTCGGTCGAGACCAGCCTGAAGCAGCTCGGCACGGACCGCATCGAGCTGCTGCACCTTCACGCCTGGGATTCCACGACGCCCGCCGACGAGGTCATGCGCGCGCTCGACGATCTGGTGCGCGCCGGCAAGGTGCTGTACCTGGGCATCTGCAACACCCCCGCGTGGAAGGTGGCACAGCTGCAGACCCTGGCGGACCTGCGCGGCTGGTCGCCTCTGGTGGCGCTGCAGATCGAATACAGCCTGGTCGAACGCACCGTGGAACACGAGCTGATGCCGATGGCGCAGGCCCTCGGGCTTGGCGTGATGCCATGGTCGCCGTTGGGTGGCGGCGTGCTGTCCGGCAAGTACACCCAGGGCGATCTGCGGCAAGGCGGCGAGGCCGCCGTTTCCTCGACGCGCCAGGCGACCATCGCCTCGTTCGGACACATGACGAGCCGATCTCTGGAGATCGCCGAAGCGGTGCGCGCCGTGGCCCATGAGACGGGTGCGACGCCATCACAGGTCGCCTTGGCGTGGACCTTGTTGAATCCCGCTGTCGTGGCGCCGGTCATCGGCGTGCGAACCCTGGCGCAGCTGGAGGAAAACCTGGGTGCGCTGCAAGTCGAACTGAGCGACGAACACATCGCCCGGCTGGACCAGGCCAGCAGGCCCGCGCCCATCTTCCCCGGCTCTTTTGCGGCGCGCCCCGTGGTCGAGAACCTGATCTTCGGCGGTGCCACGGTCGAGCGGCGCGCGAGCCATCACCCGTAGAAGAAGACCGTGAATCGAAGACAAACCACCAAGGCGGCGCTCGCCGCCGCTTTGTTTCCCCCGAGCCTGTGGGCTCGGAAAGGTGCACGCATGACTGACAACAACCCCATCCGCATCGGCTTCTGCACGGACCTCGCCGGTCCTTATCAAGGCGTGGACGGCCCGGCCGGCGCGGAGGCGATCCGCATGGCGATCGAGGACATGGGCGGGTCCGTTGCGGGTCGCCGTGTCGAGCTGTTGCTCGGTGATCACCAGAACGCCCCTGGCAGAGCGGCCGAGATCGCGCGCAAGTGGTACGAGCAAGACGGCGTGGACATGGTCATCACCGGCGTCAACTCGGACACCAGCCTGGCGATGACCGCCATCGCGGCCAGGCTTGGAAAGCCGATCTTCGTCGTCGGCGCGGGCACCTCGGTCCAGACACGCGAGCGCGCGGCGTTCCCTGTCATCCAGTACGCCTACGACACCATCGCGCTTGCCACCGTCCCCGGTCTCGCGTTGACGCGCCAAGGGATGAAGCGCTGGTTCTATGTCACCGCCGACTATCAGTTCGGGCGCGAGCTCGAGGCGCATGGCACGGCGGCGGTTCGGGCGGCAGGCGGCGTCGTTGTCGGATCGGTGAAGAACCCGCATGGCGCGGACGATTTCACGCCCTACCTGGAGGCCGCCCGCGAGAGCCGCGCCGAAGTGCTGGGCCTGGCGAACGGCCACGCCGAACTGCTCAAGGCGATGGCGGCGATGGAGAAGATGAACATGACCCACCAGATGAAGCTCGTCGGCCTGCTGACCTTTATCGACGACATCCACCACATGGGTTTGGAGAAAGCCCAGGGCCTCTATCTGGCGGACAGCTGGTTCTGGACGCGCGACGTGCAAACGCGGCGCTGGGCCGAGCGCTTCTTTGCGCGGCAGCAGCGCATGCCTTCTTCGCTTCAGGCAGCCGACTACTCCGCGGCGCTTCAATACCTGAAGGCAGTCGCCGCCACGAACAGTACCGATCCAGTGGCCGTCCTGACGTATCTGCGCAAAGCCACGCTCAACGACATGTACGTGAAAGACGGGCGGATTCGCGAAGACGGGACCATGCTTCACGACATGTACCTGCTGCGCGTCAAGCAGCCGGCGCAGTCCACGGGTGAATGGGATTGCTACGACCTGGTCGAGACGATCGCAGGCGAGGCGGCGTTTCCCTCAGGTGCTGCTGGCCGTCCGTGAAGGCCACAGCACCGACGCGATCGCGACCATCATCAGCGCGACCGCGACCCAGTCCTGCCAGTGCACGACCTCGCCCAGCCACACCGCGCCGCTGAACACGCCGAGCACGGGAATGAACATCACGCTCAGCGTCGAGGCAATGGGCGGCAGGCCGCGCGCCAGATAGAACCACGCCGCGTGCGCGAAGCCGAAGATCAGCACGGCGTTGTAGCCGATCGATCCCCAGGTCACGTTGCCGGGCCAGCGCAATTGCTCGCGCTCGAAGAGCAGCGACAGCACCGTCATCACCACCGCCGTGAGCGCCGTCATCCAGAACGACAGCGTGAGCGTCGGCAACCCGATGCGCGTGTGGCGCAGCAACTGCGTGCCCAGTGCCCAAGTCGCAGCCGCCACCAGCGCCAGCGCCACATAGCCGGGCCGCCCCGCGAAGTCGGTGAGTTCGTGCCACAGCAACAGCCCCACACCGACCGCGCAGGCACCCACGCCGAGCCATGCGCGCCGCGTGAGCACGGCCGCGAACAGCACGGCCCCGATGACGGCGGAGAACACCGGCATCGTGTAGCCCAGGATCGCCGCGCGCCCACCCGACAGCGCCTTCACCGCAAGGATGATGCAGGCATGCCAGACGAACATGTTGGTGGCGCCCAGCCACAGCAGCTCGGGCCATGCGCTGCGCGGCACGCGAAACGGCACCTTCATCCACACCAGCGCAAGGCCCAGCACCGGGAGGCCCAGCCAGATCGAGATCGCGCGAAAGCCGAGCGGCGGATAGTCCGCCACGCCGAGCTTCATCACGGGCCAGTTGAAACCCCAGGCGAGGGTCAGCAGAACGAGAAGGACGAATTGGCGCGGTGTGAAGGAAGGCATGGACAGGTCTACAGCAAACGCTTGAGATAACGCCCCGTGTGGCTCGCCTCGTTCGCCGCGATGTCCTCCGGCGTGCCTTCGCCCACCACCGTGCCGCCGCCGGCTCCCCCTTCGGGGCCCATGTCGATCAGCCAGTCGGCGGTCTTGATGACGTCGAGGTTGTGCTCGATCACGACGATGGTGTTGCCCGCGTCGCGCAACTGGTGCAGCACCTTCAGCAGCAGCTCGATGTCCGCGAAGTGCAGCCCGGTGGTCGGTTCGTCGAGGATGTACAGCGTGCGGCCGGTGTCGCGCTTGCTCAGCTCCAGCGCGAGCTTGACGCGTTGCGCCTCGCCGCCCGACAGCGTGGTGGCCGACTGGCCCAGCTTGATGTAGCTCAGGCCCACGTCGAGCAGCGTGCGCAGCTTGCGTTCGATGGTCGGCACGGCCTTCAGGAACTCGTGCGCGGTCTCGACCGTCATCTCGAGGATCTGCGCGATGTTCTTGCCCTTGTAGAGCACCTCGAGCGTTTCGCGGTTGTAGCGCTGGCCGTGGCAGACCTCGCAGGGCACGTAGACGTCGGGCAAAAAGTGCATTTCGACCTTCACCACGCCGTCGCCCTGGCAGGCCTCGCAGCGGCCACCGGCCACGTTGAAGCTGAAGCGGCCCGGACCGTAGCCGCGTTCGCGCGCGGTGTTGGTCTCGGCCATCAGCTCGCGGATGGGCGTGAACAGGCCGGTGTAGGTTGCAGGGTTGCTGCGCGGCGTGCGGCCGATGGGGCTCTGGTCGACGTTGATGACCTTGTCGAAATACTCGATGCCCTCGACCGACTCGTGCGCGGCTGGCTCTTCATGCGCGCGGTACAGCGTGCGCGCCACGGCGGTGTAGAGCGTGTCGTTCACCAGCGTCGATTTGCCGGAGCCCGAGACGCCGGTCACGCAGGTCAGCAGGCCGACCGGGAAGGCGACGGTCACGTCCTTCAGGTTGTTGCCGGTGGCGCCGACCACGCGGATCTCCTGCAGGTCGGTCTGCGTGGCAAGGTGGGCCGCTTCGCGCGCGGCGCGCCGTTCGGCGGCGGGGCTTTGCGGAAAGCGCGAGGGCTTCTTGCCTTCGTTGAAGGCGGCCTTCTTCACGACCGGCAACCACGCGGTGCGGTGCTTCGGCACTTCGATCTTGCGCACGCCCGAGAGGTACTGGCCCGTGAGCGATTCGGGGTTGGCCGACACCTCGGCGTAGGTGCCCTGTGCCATCACGCGCCCGCCGTGCACGCCGGCGCCGGGGCCCATGTCGATCACGTGGTCGGCGGCGTGGATCATGTCCTCGTCATGCTCGACCACGATCACGCTGTTGCCGATGTCGCGCAGATGCTTGAGCGTGCCGATCAGGCGGTCGTTGTCGCGCTGGTGCAGGCCGATGCTGGGCTCGTCGAGCACGTACATCACGCCCGTGAGGCCCGAGCCGATCTGCGACGCGAGGCGGATGCGCTGCGCCTCGCCGCCCGAAAGGGTTTCGGCGCTGCGGTCCAGGCTCAGGTAGTTCAGGCCCACGTCGTTGAGGAATTTCAGGCGCAGGCCGATCTCGCGCACCACCTTGTCGGCGATGTCGGCCTTGGCGCCGCGCAGCTTGAGCGTCTGGAACCAGGCGAGCGAATCGCGCAGGGTGAGGTGGCTCAACTCGAAGATCGCCATGCGCGGCGGCTCGCCGCCATCGGCCGGGCGTGCCGACTCATCGACCAGGAACACGTTGCGCGCCTCGCGCCGCAGCCGCGAGCCACCGCAGTCGGGGCAGGGCTGCAGGTTGCGAAAGCGCGCGAGGTCTTCGCGCACCATCACCGAATCGGTCTCGCGGTAGCGCCGCGTCATGTTCGGAATGATCCCCTCGAAGGGATGCTTCTTCGTGAGCTTCTTGCCCGCGAAGTTGCCCGACTCCATGGTGTAGTTGAACTTGATCTCTTCGGCCGCCGAGCCGTTCAGCAGCACCTGCTGCACCGACGCAGGCAGCGATTCGAAGGGCGCTTCGACGTCGAACTTGTAGTGCTTGGCGACGCTCTCGATCATGCTGAAGTAGTAGCCGTTGCGGCGGTCCCAGCCCTTGATGGCGCCGCTGGCGATCGACAGCGAGGGGAAGGCGACCACGCGCGCCGGATCGAACACCTCGCGGTGGCCCAGGCCATCGCAGCTCGGGCAGGCGCCCACGGGCGAGTTGAACGAGAACAGGCGCGGCTCGAGTTCCGACAGCGAGTAGTGGCAGATCGGGCAGGCGAACTTGGCGTTGAACAGGTGCTCCTTGTCGGCCGCGCCCGCAGCGCCATCGGCACTGCCTTCCGGCCTTGCGCCCAGTTCCAGCGCAATCGCACGGCCTTCGGCCAGCCGCAGCGCGGCCTCGAAGCTCTCGGCCAGGCGCTGCTGCATGTCGGGGCGCGCGCGCAGGCGGTCGATGACCACGTCGATGTCGTGCTTCTCGGTCTTCTTGAGCTTGGGCAGGTCGTTGTATTCGTAGGTCTGCCCGTCGACACGAAAGCGCACGTAGCCCGCGGCCTGCATCTCGGCGAAGAGTTCGAGGAACTCGCCTTTCTTCTCGCGCGCCACGGGCGCCAGGATCATCAGCCGGGGCTCGTCGGGCAGCGCCAGCGTGGCATCGACCATCTGCGAGACGGTCTGCGCCTGCAGCGGCAGGTGATGGTCGGGGCAGTAGGGCGTGCCGGCGCGGGCGTACAGCAGGCGCAGGTAGTCGTGGATCTCGGTCACCGTGCCCACGGTGGAGCGCGGGTTGTGGCTGGTGGCCTTCTGCTCGATGCTGATGGCGGGCGACAGGCCCTCGATCACGTCGACATCGGGCTTGTCCATGAGCTGCAGAAACTGCCGCGCATAGGCCGAGAGGCTCTCGACATAGCGCCGCTGCCCTTCGGCATACAGCGTGTCGAAGGCCAGGCTCGACTTGCCCGAGCCCGACAGGCCGGTGATGACCACCAGCTTGTTGCGCGGAATGTCGAGATCGACGTTCTTCAGGTTGTGGGTGCGCGCGCCGCGGATGCTGATGCGCTGCTGCGCAAGCACCGCGCCGAGGTAGGTGTCGCGTTCGAGTTGCGCGTCGCGTGCACGCTCCGCGCTGTCTTCAGTGGATGTCGAATTCAAAGGGGGCGATCGTCCGAGGGCAACCGGACATGATAGACCGCCCGCGATTTCATGGCGAGCGGGCGGGTTCCGGCGGTTCGGCTGGGGGCGCTTCGGGCGGGGGCGGGCGCACCGGTTCGGTGGTGCCGATGGCCCGTCCGACCATGTGTTCGGCCAGCGTGTCGTACAGCGGCCGGCTGATCATGCGGGAGACCAGGCTGGCCAGCATGGCGGCCGCCATCAGGCTCAGCACCATCGAATGTCCGTCGACCATTTCCATCACGATGATGAAGGCCGTGAGCGGCGCCTGCGTGACCGCGGCCAGGAAGCCGGCCATGCCCATCGCGATGAGGGCCGGCCCCAGGTCGCCATTGGCCAGCCGGGCCACCGCGTCGCCGATGCCCGCGCCGATGGACAGCGAGGGCGCGAAGATCCCGCCCGGCACGCCGCACCAGGCCGTGAGCCAGGTGGCGACGAACTTCAGCACCGTGTAGAGCGGCGTCAGCTGGTCATGGCCCTGCAGCATCTGCTTGACCGCCTCCGAGCCGGCACCGAAGGTGACGCCGCCCGTGACCAGCCCGATCACCGCCACCGCCAGCCCGCCGACGGCTGCGAAGCGCACCGGAAAGCGCGCCCGCCAGCGGTTCAGGCGCCCGGGCGCGCCCGTCAGCGAGGCGATCAGCAGCCGCGCGAACAGCCCGCCGGCCGCGCCGCTGAGCAGCGTGACCAGCAGGCCGGGCCCGAGCGCGTCCCAGCCCAGCCGGGGCACGCGGATCACGCCGAAGTAGCTGGTGTTGCCGAAAGCCGAAACCGCCACCAGGCCCGCCAGCACGATCGCCGTGATGATCAGCCCGCTGGAGCGCGCCTCCAGCCGGCCCGACAGCTCCTCGATGGCGAACACCACGCCCGCCAGCGGCGCATTGAAGGCCGCCGCAATGCCGGCCGCGCCGCCCGCCACCAGCAGCGCGCGCCCGTCGATGGCCGTGTTGGGCGACAGCCAGCGCCGAGCATGCTGCATCACGCCGGCCGCCACCTGCACCGAAGGCCCCTCGCGGCCGATCGACAGCCCGGCCGCAAACCCCGCCGCGCCGAGCCCGATCTTGGCGACCGTGAGCCGCAGCGAGGCGAACATGAAACGCCGCTCCTCGGGCAGCGCGGGGTGCAGCGCCGCCTTGATCTGCGGAATGCCCGAGCCGCCCGCGCCGGGGAAAAAGCGCAGCGTGAACCAGACGATGCCGGCGGTCAGGAGCGGCGTGGTCAGCAGCACGGCCCAGGGCCAGGCGCGGTAGAAACGGTGGAAGCCCGCGAAGATCCAGTCGCTGGCCAGCGTGAAGCCCACCACGAACAGCCCGGCCGCGATGGCGTAGCCCAGCACGATGGCGCGGTCGAGCCAGACGCGGCCGCTCGACAGCTCGGTGCGCAGGTGCTCGAAGAAGTCAGGTTCGCGGTTCATCGCTGGCGCCCATTCTGGCACTTGGGCGGGGTGTGGCCGTTCGGCATGGGGCACAATCGAGGGTTCTCTTCCTCTTCTTCCATCTACTTATCAGGGGCAGTGCATATGGCATCGGTCAATAAAGTCATCGTCGTCGGCAACCTGGGGCGCGACCCCGAAATGCGGACATTCCCGAGCGGCGATCAGGTCGCAAACGTCACAGTGGCCACCACCGATCGCTGGAAAGACAAGCAAAGCGGCGAAATGCGCGAAGCCACCGAATGGCACCGCATCGTTTTCAACGGCCGCCTGGCCGAAATCGCCGGCCAGTACCTGCGCAAGGGCTCGCAGGTCTACGTCGAAGGAAGCCTGCGCACGCGCAAGTGGACCGACAAGGACGGCATCGAAAAATACACCACCGAGATCCGCGCCGACCAGATGCAGATGCTCGGCAGCCGTCAAGGCCAGGGCGGCCCGTCGGGCGGTCCTGAGGACGACGGCGGTTACTCGTCGCAAGGCGGCGGTGGTGGCGGCGGCTACTCGCAGGGTGGCAATGGTGGCGGCGGTGGTGGTGGTGGCGGATACGCGCCCCGCGCACCCGCACCCGCACCCGCAGCGGCACCGCGTGCTCCGGCACCGGCTCCGCGCCAAGCGCCGGCCAAATCGTCGTCGGGCTTCGACGATATGGACGACGACATTCCGTTCTGAGAACCGACTCCAGGCAGTTGTAAAAAAGGGCCCGCGGCGCCAGCGCCGCGGGCCCTTTTTTGTTGTCGACTTTTTCGACCGGGTTTGAAAATGTGCCGTCACGCAGCGAGGCCCAACTCGCGCGCCTCGGCTTCGCCGACGGCGCGGCCGGTCGTTCGATTTCGGATGAGAATGGCCATGACTTCATCAGCCACACGAACCAATGAACGACGATCTGGAGGCTCGAATCCGCTCGGGCCAGGCACTGAGTGAATCGATGGGCAACTTCCACGTGACCGGGTGGGAGCCAGAGCGCAAGCTGCTCCAGGCCGCCTTCACCGTGCGACGCGAGTATTGCCACACGAACGGCACCATTGCGCAGGGCGGCTTCATCACCGCCTGGCTTGACGCCGCCATGGCCCATGCCGTCATGCACGACACGGACCATGCGCAGACCGTCTTCAGCCTGGAGATCAAGGTGAGCTTCTATGAAAAAGTCGGACCGGGCGAAGGACGGGTCGAAGGGCGAGTGATCAGGCGTGGAAAACGCATTGCGTTTCTCGAGGGTGCGCTCTACAACGCCGACGGCAAGCTGGCTGCCGAGGCCTCTTCAACCGGGATGTTGGCGAGCCTTTAGAGCGGCTGGGCCGCCTACCGGGCCGCCCAGCCACGCATGCGACCCCACGCAGCCTGCATGTCGCCCACCAGCGCATGCATCTGCGCAGCCACCGTGGTCTCACACTCGATGCCGAACACGCTCTGCCCCGCCGCCTCGTAGATGAGCCGCGCGTCGTCGAACTCGTGCATCGAGGCGAACACGTCGCCCGTCAGCGCCTGCTGCAGCGGCATGCCCAGCGGCGCCGGCGCACCGGGTTCGTTCCACGCGTCGATCCAGTCGCTGCGCACCACGCGGCAGGGCTTGCCGCTGTGGGCGCGTGTGATGAGCGTGTCTTCGCTGCCGCTGGCAATCAGCCGCTGCAGCAGCGCGGGTGGCGTGTGGTTTTCCTTCGCGCCCATCCACAGCGTGCCCAGCCACGCGCCCTGCGCGCCCATGCCCAGCACGCCCAGCACCTGCGCGCCGGTCGCGATGCCGCCGGCAGCCAGCACCGGCACATCGCCCGCTTCGGCAATCACCTGCGGCAACAGCGAGAGCGTGCCGACCGTGCCCGTGTGGCCGCCCGCGTCATAACCCTGCGCCACCAGCACCTCCACGCCCATGTCGAGTGCCTTGCGCGCATGCCGCACCGAGCCGACCAGCGAGAAGGTGAGCTTGCCGCGCGCCTTCGCCCGTTCGATGAGGTCGGCGCGCAGGCCGATGGCCGTGGCCACGCCGCGCGCATCGGAGTCGAGCACGGCCTCGATCTGCGCATCGAACAGCGCCTTGGTGCGCACCTGCGTCGTGAAGAAGCTGGGCTGCTGCGGCGGCTTCACCTGGAAGCGGTCGCGCAAGCCCTCGACGAAGGCCACGTGCTGCGCGGGCAGTTGCGCACGCACGCTGTCGATGCTCGCGGCCTCTTCGGGCACCTGCGAGGGCAGCATCAGGTCGATGCCGTAGGGCATGCCCGCCATGCGCGCGCTGGCCTCGGCCAGGATGTGCGGAATCTCGTGCGGCAGCTCGCGCGCGAGGCCCAGCACCGGAAAGCCCCCCGCCTGCGCAATGGCCACGCACACGTCCACCGAATGCGAGAAACCGAAGATCGGATGACGGATGCCCAGCCTGTCGCACAGCGGCGGCCGCACGGGCGAATCGCTCGCGGTGTTCATTGCGCCTCGATGCCCGCCGTCTTGATGACCTTGCTCCACTTGTCGTATTCGCTCGCGATGAAAGCGTCGAACTGCTTGGGCCCCTGCGGCGCCACCTCGAGGCCCAGCACGTCGAACTTGGACTTCATCGCCGGGTCGGCGAGGATCTCGGCCACGTCGGCAGACAGTTTGGCGGCGATGGCGTCGGGCGTCTTCACCGGTGCGACAAAGCCGAACCACGTGCCCACGTCGTAGCCCTTCAGGCCGGTGGCCTCCGCCACCGTGGGAATGTCGGGCAGGGCGCTGGAGCGCTTGCTCGTGGTCACGGCCAGCGGGCGCAGCTTGCCGGTCTTGATGTGCGGCACGGCCAGCGCCACGGTGAGCGGCATCATCGTCACGCGGCCCGCGAGCAGGTCGCTGAGCGCGTCGGGCTGGCCGCGATACGGCACGTGCGTGAGCTTGATGCCCGCGCTCTGCGCCAGCAGTTCGCCCGACAGGTGGTTGGACGTGCCCATGCCCGCCGTCGCGTAGGTCAGCGGCGGGTTGGCCTTCTTGGCCATCGCGACCAGTTCCGCCATGGTCTTGGCGGGCACCTCGGTCGGCACCACGAACACGTTGGGAATCACACCGAAGCCTTCGATGGCGCGAAAGTCGCGCACCGGGTTCCATGCCACGCCCTTGATGAGGCTCGGCGCCACCGCATGGCCGGGGCTCACGCACAGCAGCGTGTAGCCGTCGGGCGCGGCCTTGGCCACGTAGTCGGTGCCGATCGAGCCGCCCGCGCCGGCCTTGTTCTCGACGATGACGGGCTGGCCGTACTTGACCGACAGCCGCTCGCCCACCAGCCGCGCAATCGAGTCGACCACGCCCCCGGCGGTGAACGGCACGATGATGCGGATCGGCTTGCTCGGGTAGTTGCCCTGCGCGAGTGCGGGCGCCGCCATTGCCAGGGACTGGACAGCGACGAGCGCGGCCAGCAAGGTGCCTTTGAGGGTCATGGGTTTGTCTCCGTTGATGATGACTGGCGCGCGCCGCCGGCTCAGGTCTGGTGCCCGGCTCGTGCCATGGTGCGTCGCGCGATGTTGGTGAGGTGGATCTGGCTCGTGCCTTCGTACAGGCGAAAAAGCCGCACGTCGCGGTAGAAGCGCTCGGCCACGTTGTCGTTGATGTAGCCGCCGCCGCCGAAGACCTGCACCGCGCGGTCGGCCACGCGGCCGCACATCTCGGAGGCGAACAGCTTGCACATCGACGCTTCCATGGTCACGTCGGCGCCGTCGTCGCGCTTGCGCGCCGTCTCCAGCAGCAGCGCGCGGGCGGCGTGCACTTCGGTGTTGCTCTCGGCAATCATCTGCTGCACGAGCTGGAACTCGGCGATGGCCTGGCCGAACTGCTTGCGCGATGCGGCGCGCGCCACCATCTCGTCGACCAGCCGGATGGCCGGGCCGATGCACAGCCCCGCGAGGTTGATGCGCTGCTTGTTCAGCGCCTTCATCGCCGTCTTGAAGCCCAGCCCCGGCACGCCGCCGACGATGGCCGATGCATGCACGCGGCAGCCTTCGAGAATCACCTCGCCAACGGGCGAGCCGTGCTGGCCCATCTTGCGATAGCCCGCGGGCGCGGTAAGGCCGGGCGTGTCGCGCTCGACCAGGAAGGCCGTGATGCCGGCCGCGCCCTTCGCCTGCATGTCGGTGCGCGCAAACACGGTGAACAGGCCGGCGATGGGCGCGTTGGTGATGAAGCACTTGCGGCCCGTGATGAGGTAGTGGTCGCCGTCGCGCACGGCCACGGTCTGCTGCGCGGTGGCGTCGGAGCCTGCCTCGGGCTCGGTGAGCGCGAAGCAGCCCGTGAGACGGCCGCTGGCCAGCTCGGGCAGCCAGCGCTGCTTTTGTTCGGGCGTGCCGTCGACCACCAGTGATTCGGATGCGATGCCCGTGTTGCCGCCGAAGCGCGCGCGAAAGGTGGTGGCGGCCTGCGAGACCTCCATGTTCACCAGCGACAGCTCTTCGCTCGTGAGGCCCGCGCCGCCGTACTGCTCGGGGATGCTGTGGCCGAACAGGCCCAGCGCGCGCATGCGCTCGACCACCGGCTCGGGAATGAGGTCGTCGCGGTCGACGTCCGCTTCGATGGGCATGCATTCGTTGCGGATGAAGTCGCGGACTTCGGCAAGCAGGGCGTTGAACTTTTCGGGGTTGCGGATCATGGGTGCGGGGGCTTGGTTTCTTGTTTGTTCAGCGCAGGCCTTGCGCCGTTTCGAGTTGGCGCACGGCATCGAGCAGCAGGGGCGCGACTTCGCGCTCCATCTTTTCGCCGGGCGGTCGGTAGGTGGCGAGCGTGCAGTTCATCGCCAGCGGTGTTTCGCGCGGCGGCACGCGCACGGGCGCGGCGACCGCGTGGATGTCTTTCTTCCAGTCGCCGCGCGAGTGGCAGAAGCCGCGCGCGGCAAAGAGCTTCTGGTCGGCTTCCCACGCGGGGCGCAGTTGCTGGAACAGTTGCGCGTCCTGCAGGCGCAGCCGGTTGAGGATGGCCGAGCGCTCCTGCGCCGTGCAGGCCAGCACCAGCGCACGGCCGATGGACGCGGCCAGCAGCGGGCGCGTGCTGCCGATGTCGGGCATGTGCGTGTTGGTGTTGTCGGTGCGGATGGTGTCGACGTACACCACGTCGGCGCGGTCGCGCATGCCCAGGTTCACCGAGCAGCCCGTCTCGCGCGCCAGCCTTTCCATGATGGGTCGCGCAATCTGGCGCACCTGCATGCTGGCCAGCAACGGATAGCCCAGCGACAGCACGCCGGGCCCGAGCTTGTATTTCTGCGCGCCCGCATCGCGGCTCAGATAACCCAGCAGCGTGAGCGTGTAGGTGATGCGCGAGACAGTGGGCTTGGGCAGGCCGGTGCGGTCCGAAATCTCGCGATTGCCCAGCACCGGGTCGGCGCTGGTGAACGCGCGCAGCACCTCCATGCCGCGCGCCAGGTTCATGGAGAACTGGCGGTCGGCGGTGAGGTCGTGCGGATCGACGAGACCCGGAAGCGCGATGGTTGTCATGCGTGAAGAAGAGCGCGGCGGTGTGGGCATGATTGGCCGATCGAAATGGGGAGTCAATGAAACGCAGCAGGTGTTTCGCTGTGCGAAACATCGATTGTTGGCCCGTGCTGCGTCTGGCAAAACCGGCGCTTTCCCGGGGCCTGTGCTCCGGCATTGGAGCCACGGTTGAATACCCCCGACGACACGCAACGACAACCCGCGCGCGGCGCCCTTTCCGGCGTGCGCATCCTCGACATGGCCACCGTGCTGGCCGCGCCCCTGGGCGCCACGCTGTGCGCCGACCAGGGCGCCGAAGTGGTGAAGCTCGAACTGCCCGGCGGCGGCGATGCGCTGCGCGGCCTGCAGCCCGTGAAGGACGGCAAGGCGCTGTGGTGGAAGATTGCCAACCGCGGCAAGCGCGGCATCACGCTCGATGTGCGCCAGCCTCAAGGACGCGAGCTGTTGCTCCGGTTGGTGACGCAGTTCGACGTGCTGCTGGAGAACTTTCGCACCGGCACGCTCGACCGCTGGGGGCTGGACCTGGCCACGCTGCACCGCGCCAACCCGCGGCTCGTGGTGGTGCGGCTCACGGGCTTCGGCCAGACCGGGCCCTACAAGGCGCGGCCGGGCTTTGCGCGCATCTTCGAGGCGATGAGCGGCTTCACCAACCTCACGGGCGAAGCGGGCGGCTCGCCGCTGCACAGCAACTTTCCGGTGGGCGATGCGGTGGCGGGATTGTTCTGCGCGTTCTCCATCGCATCGGAAATGGCACGGCTGCGCGGCGACCCGCAGGCGCTGGGCTGCGAAGTGGACCTGGCCGCCACCGAGGCGCTGTTCCGCCTGCTCGATCCGCTGCCCGTGGAGCATGAACAGCTCGGCACGGTGCGCATGCCCGCGGGCAATTGCGCGAGCTACACCGCGCCCTCGAACATGTACCGCAGCCGCGACGGCATCTATTTTTCGGTGGTCGCGTCGTCGGACCCGATCTTCCAGCGCCTGTGCATGGCCATCGAAAAACCCGAGTGGGCGGGCGACGCGCGCTTTGCCACCAACCCTTCGCGCGTGGTGAACCTCAAGGCGCTCGACGAGGGGCTCGGCGAATGGTTTGCATCGCACGACTACGACACCGTCGAGCGCAAGCTCGAAGACGCGGGCATTCCGTTCAGCAAGATCTTCACCATCGCCGACATCGAGCAAGACCCGCACTACCAGGCGCGCAACGCGATCATCCGCCTGCCCGACCCGGACTACGGCACGCTGCCCGCACCCTGCGTGGTGCCGCGCGTGCCGGGCCGCGAGCTGCCCATTCCGCGCACCGGCCCCGACACCGGCGAGCACAACGCCGAGGTCTACGGCGAGTTCGGCCTCGACGCCGCCGCGCTCGATGCGCTGCGCGAGGCCAGGGTGATCTGAAGCCTTGTTCTCTCAGTAGTCCGTGAGCGGCCCGTCGCGCAGGCACGGGTTGCGCTCCGCCAGCGGCGCGCGGCGCATCACGTCGCGGCCGATCACGGTCTTGTGCACTTCGCTCGCGCCTTCGCCGATCTGGTTGAGCTTGGCATCGCGAAAGAAGCGCTCCAGCGGAAAGTCGCGCAGGTAGCCGCGCCCGCCCGTGAGCTGCAACGCATCGGTCACGACCTTCATGCAGAGATCGGTGGCCTGCAGCTTGGCCATGGACGCGAAGATCGACACGTCGCTCGCGCCTGCGTCGTACTTGTCGGCCGTGAGCGCGAGCAGGGCGCGGCTGGCCTCGATCTGCGTGACCATGTCGGCCAGCATCCACTGCACGCCTTGATGCTCTCCCTCGCGCTTGCCGAACACGGTGCGGTCGCTCGCATAGCGGCTTGCGATTTCGACCGCACCGATCGCGCGGCCCAGCGCCATCGCGGCGTGGCCGATGCGGGCGCGCAGCAGCGCGTCCTGCGCGAGAGAAAAGCCGTCACCCTCTTGTCCCAGGCGATGTGAAGAAGGCACCTCGACCGCATCGAATTCAAGCGAGGAGATCGGCACGCCGAACCAGCCCAGCTTGTCGACCTCCGCGCTGATGCGAAAGCCCTTGGCATCGCGCGGCATCAGCACGGCGATGAACACCGAGGGATCGTCCTCGGCGCGGCCCACCACCGCAAACCAGTCGGCCGTGCTCGCGCGCGTGATGAACTTCTTGCGGCCGGTGACGACGTAGCGCTCGCCCTCGCGGCGGATCATCGTCGAGAGGCCGCGCACGTCGGAGCCCGCGCCGGGCTCGGTCAGCGCGAAGGCTGCCTGCAGCTCGCCGGTGCAAAGGCCCGGCACGATCTGGCGGCGCACCGCCTCGCTCGCGCCCGCGACGATGGCGCGGCTCGACAGGTCGGTGCCCGTGATCATCGAGGCCGAGGTGCTGCACACCCGGCCCAGCTCTTCGATGATGCGGATGCGCACGGCCTGCCGCGCGTCGGTGCCGCCATAGTCGCGCGGGAACGCGGTGGCGACCACGCCTTCGCGTGCGAGCGTGCGGAAGGTGTCCCATGCGAACACGTCTTCGCGCGAGACGGCATCGGCCTGCGGGCCCAGCGTGTCGCGGCACAGGTCGCGCACACGTTGCACGGTGACCTGCTCATCGGGCTGCAGGCGTTCGAGAAAGTGATCGCCGAACAGTCGGGCGGCTGGCGTGCTTGTCGTCATCTGGTGTGTCTCCGGTCGGGTGGCCTGCATGGTGGCGTCGCACGGGCCGCGCGGTCGAGCCGTGTTTCGACAGGCGAAACACCGGCTTGCGGATGCGGTCCGGCGCTGGTCAGATGTGCCCATGAGCATTCCCCAGACCTTCGAGGCCCTTCGCACGCACCAGACAGAGGGCGGCGTGCGCAGCCGCATCGAGACCTTGCGGCTCGACGACCTGTCCGCCGGCGAGATCGTCGTGCGCACCCTTCATGCGGGCGTGAACTACAAGGACTGCCTCTCGTTGCACGGGCGCGCGAAGATCATCGCGTCGTATCCGCGCGTGGCGGGCATCGAGCTGGTCGGCGAGGTGGTCGCGTCATCGGTGGCGTTGTTCGAGCCCGGCCAGGCGGTGCTCGTGCATGGCTTTCAGACCGGCATTGCATTCGACGGCGGCTTTTCCGCGTTGGTGCGCGTGCCCGCCGCGCATGTGCAGGCGGTGCCGCAGGGCCTCACGCCCTACGAGGCGGCCGTCATCGGTTTGCCCGGCTTCACCGCCGCGATGGCGCTGGAGCGCTTCATCGAACTCGGGATCGGCCCCGACACGGGCAGCGTGGCGATGAGCGGCGCGGGCGGCGCGGTGGGCCTGCTGGGCACGGCCATCCTTGCGCGCGCGGGCTATCGCGTGGCGACCATCACGCGCCGCATGGCGCAGAAAGAAAGGCTGCGCGCCATCGGTGCGCATGAAGTGATCGACGCCTCCGTGCTCGACGCGCCGCAGCGCCCGCTGGAAAAGCCGCGCTTCGCCGCCGCCATCGACAACGTCAGCGGGCCGATGCTGTCGTGGCTGCTGCGCTCGATGGCCGATGGCGGTGCCGTGGCGTCGGTGGGCAATGCGGCCGGCAACACCTACGAGGGCAGCGTGCTGCCCTTCATCATGCGGCGCGTGCAGCTATTCGGCATCGTGGCGAATGCGCCTGTCGATCAGCGGCGGCACCTGTGGACCAAGCTCGCGACCGACTGGAAGCCCGACATGGCGGCCGTGCTGCCGCATGTGCAACGCATCCCGCTGGGCGCCCTGATGGAACACAGCGCGCGGCAACTCGACGGTGCGACCTCGGGCCGCGTGCTCGTCGACTTCTCGCGCTGAAAGGTCTCTGCGATGGGGCCCTTGCACGGTCTGCGCGTGCTGGAATTCGAAGCCATCGGCCCGGTGCCCTGGGCCGCGATGATGCTCGCGGACATGGGCGCCGACGTGTTGCGCATCGCGCGGCCCGTGCCCGCCGACATGGGCATCACACGGGACGCGCGGCACGAGACGGTTCTGCGCGGCCGGCGCAGCCTGACGGCGAACCTGAAGGACGCAGCCGCACGCGATGCCGTGCTCGCGCTGGCGCAGAACGCGCACGTGGTGCTCGAAGGCAACCGCCCCGGCGTCATGGAGCGCCTGGGCCTCGGCCCCGATGCCTGCCTGGCCGCATCGCCGTCATTGGTCTACGGCCGCATGACGGGCTGGGGCCAGCAGGGCCCGCTCGCACAGACCGTGGGGCACGACATCAACTACCTCGGCCTCACGGGCGCGCTGCATGCCATCGGCACGGCGGAGCGCCCCGTCGTGCCGCTCAACCTCATCGGTGATTTCGGTGGCGGCGCGATGCTGCTCGCGCTCGGCGTCATGGCCGCCGTGCTGGAGGCGCGCACAAGCGGCAAGGGGCAGGTCGTGGATGCGGCGATGGTCGACGGCTCGCTGTTGCTGATGGCGCCGATCCTGGGGCGCGTGGCCACGGGCGAATGGCTGGACCGGCGCGAATCCAATCTGCTGGACGGCGGCGCGCCCTTCTACGGCGTGTACGAGACGCGCGACGGGCGGCACGTGGCGGTCGGTGCGATCGAGCCTGCGTTCTACGCAGCGCTGCTCGCGGGGCTGGGCCTGGCGGCCGATGCGCTGCCGCCGCAGCACGACCGCGCCGCATGGCCCGAAACGCGACGCTGCTTTACAGCGCTCTTTGCCACGCGCACGCGCGACGCGTGGTGTGCGGTCTTCGACGGCACCGAGGCTTGCGTGACGCCCGTGCTGTCGCTCGCCGAAGTGCCGGGCCATGCACACCACGTGGCGCGCGAGAGCTTCGTGCAGGTCGGCGGCGTGCGCCAGCCCGCACCGGCGCCGCGCTTCTCGCGCACCGCGAGCGTCACGGGCCGCACGCCGGCCGAGGCACGCGAGGGCGGCGGTGAAGCGTTGCGCGATTGGGGTTTCGATCCTGCGGATGCGTGCTGGTCGGCTCTCGGCCGGCGATGAGTGCGGGCGCCTCCTTCAGCACCTGCACAGGAGGCCTTTTTTCTTTATCGCTCAGCCGCCGCGCTCCGGCCACCGATGCCGCGTGCCCCCCGAGCGCCGGTCCGCCTTCTCCACGATGGCCCCCTGCGCGATCAGCTCGCTTCCACGTTGCTCCAGATGCCGCAGGCAGCGCAGAAAAATCTCCAGCTCCGAAGGATCGATGCCCGCCAGCAGATCGGTGTTGAGCGCCGCGATCCGCGGAAACAGCTTGGCGAAGAGCTGCTGGCCCGAGGGGCTCAGCCGCACATGCACCTCGCGCCCGTCCTGTGCATCCTGGCGCCGCTCCACCAGCTTCTTGTCGACGAGGCTGCGCAGCCCGCGCGAGGTGCGCACACGGTCCAGTTGCAGGCGCTCGGCGAGCGTCGATGACGTCAGCTCGCCCTCTTGCGCGAGCGTGCCGATCATTCCCCACTCGCGGCGCGTGATGCCGAAGCCGCCTTCGACCAGCCGGGTCGCCATGCCGCTGCCGGCGCGCGCGGCGCGCGACAGCCGGTACAGCAGCAGGTCGTCCAGGGAGTTGGGCGTGCGCAACGCCGCCGCGTCGGGAAAGGATGGCATACGGATGGATTCAGAAGGGCCGGGAGTGTGGTCCGCTCGCCTCAGCGCACAGGTGATGGATTAGATCAACTGTTTGTGGCGTACGTATAACTCGGTAACAAGTTTCCACAAGCAGCAACAGGTTCGACGGGCGATTTTCGCCGCGCAGGAATCGCGCCTGCCTGCCTGCTCATCACCCGCCCCCAGGAGATCCGATGGTTGCATTCCTTTCCCGGCGCAAGCTCATGGCATGGGGCATGGCCCTTGCCGCTTGCGCACCCGTGGCCCATGCCCAGGCACCCGCGCTGGACGGACCGCTGAGCCTCGTGGTCGGCTATGCCCCCGGTGGCAGCACCGACCGCATCGCGCGCCTGATCGCGGAGCGGCTCACGCCCAAGCTCGGCGTGGCGGTGACTGTCGAAAACCGCCCCGGCGAAGGCGGCCGGCTGGCGGCCAAGGAGGTCAAGCGCACGCCTGCGTCGCAGAACGTGCTGATGCTCGGCAACCCCGCCGTGATGGTGGTGGCGCCGCTCGTCTTCAAGGACGCGGGCTACGACCCCGACAAGGACTTCGTGCCCGTGTCGCAGGTCAGCAGCTATGACTTCGCGCTCGCGGTGGGCAACAAGCTGCAGCTCGACCGCGCGATGTTCCTGGTGGGCCGGCTCTGGGCGCATCCCGAAGAGGCGGTCTTCGGCGTGCCGGCCACCGGCAGCCTGCCTCACTTCTTTGGCCTGATGGTGGGCGATGCGCTGAGCGTGCAGCCGCAGATCAAGGGCTACGGCGGATCGGCGCCGCTGTCGGCCGACCTGATCGGCGGCAGCCTGCCGATTGCCATCGACACGCTCGACTCGGTCTATGCGCAGCACGTGGCCGGCAAGATCCGCATCCTGGCCGTGTCGGGCAAGAAGCGCGCGAGCTTCGCGCCCGGCATTCCGACCTTTCGCGAAGCGGGCATGAAGATCGATGCCGATGGCTGGAACACTTTTTTCGCGCCCAGCTCGATGGCGCCCGCGAAGGTGCAGCTGCTGGCCAACGCGATCCACGATGTGATGAAAGACCCGGGGCTGCAGAAGGCCGCCGACGCGCTCTACATCACGCCCGTGGTCAGCACCGCCGCGGAGACCGCGCAGATGCTCAAGGCCTATCGCCAGCAGTGGGAGCCGGTGGTGCGCCGCTCGGGCTTCCAGCCCTGAGCGTTCAACCGTTCATCCTTTCATTCAACTCGCGAGGGCGCGCATCTCCGCAATCAGATCGGCCTTGCCCTCGAAGCCGATGCCCGGCAGCGGCGGCAGCGTGACGTAGCCGTTGTCCACCTTCACGCCATCGGGGAAGCCGCCATAGGGCTGGAACAGGTCGGGGTAGCTCTCGTTGCCGCCGAGCCCGAGGCCCGCTGCAATCGCCAGCGACATCTGGTGGCCGCCATGCGGAATGCAGCGCGAGGGCGACCAGCCGTGCGCCTTCAGCATGTCGAGCGTGCGCAGGTACTCCACCAGCCCGTAGCTCAGCGCGCAGTCGAACTGCAGCCAGTCGCGGTCGGGTCGCATGCCGCCGTGGCGAATCAGGTTGCGCGCGTCCTGCATCGAGAACAGGTTCTCGCCCGTGGCCATCGGACCCGCATACACCTCGCCCAGCTTCGCCTGCAGTTCGTAGTCGAGCGGGTCACCGGCTTCCTCGTACCAGAACAGCGGGTACTGCGACAGCGCGCGGCCGTAGTCGATGGCGGTGGGCAGGTCGAAGCGGCCGTTGGCGTCCACCGCCAGTTGCTGGCCGGGGCCCAGCAGCTTGAGCACCGACTCGATGCGCTCGCAATCTTCCGCGAGCGAGGCGCCGCCGATCTTCATCTTCACCACCGAGTAGCCGCGTTCCAGGTAGCTGGTCATCTCGCGCTGCAGCCCTTCCAGCCCCTTGCCCGGGTGGTAGTAGCCGCCGGCCGCATAGACGAACACGCGCGGGTTGGGCGTGCCGTTGCCGTAGCGTTCGGCCAGCAACTGGTAGAGCGGCTTGCCGGCGATCTTGGCGACCGCGTCCCACACGGCCATGTCGATGGTGCCGACGGCCACCGAGCGCTCGCCGTGGCCGCCGGGCTTCTCGTTGATCATCATGCGGGCCCAGATCTTGTGCGCATCGAGGTTGTCGCCCGTCTCGTCGATGAGCGATTCGGGATCGGCTTCGAGCAGGCGCGGTAAAAAGCGCTCGCGGATCAGTCCGCCCTGGCCATAGCGGCCGTTGGAGTTGAAGCCGTAGCCGACGACGGGCTTGCCGTCGCGGATCACGTCGGTGACCACCGCCACCAGGCTCAGGGTCATCTTCGAGAAGTCGATGTAGGCGTTGCGGATGTCCGACTTGATGGGGCGCGTGGACTCGCGGATGTCGACGATTTTCATGGTCTGTCTGTGATGGAAAAAGAGAGAGAAAAAAACTCAGCGGTGCAGCGACGCACCACCGCAGATGGCGATGTCCTGCCCGGTGATGGCGGCGGCGGATGGGGAAAGCAGGAAGCCGGCGAGCGCGGCGATTTCTTCCGGCTGGATCAGCCGGCCGATGGGCGGCAGGCGCGGCGCGCTGCCCGCGCGCGCGGGGTCCTGCAGCATCGATGTCTGTGTGGCGCCGGGCGACACCACGTTGATCGTCACGCCCCGGTCGGCGACTTCCGCCGCCCAGCTTCGCGCGAGCGCGATCAGCGCGGCCTTGGTCGCGGCGTACTGTCCGCGCCCGGGCATGCCTTGCGCGACGCGGCTGCCGACGAACACCACGCGGCCACCGGTGCCGCGCGCGGCCATCGCGGGCACGAGGGCATCGGCCAGCCGCGTGGCGGCATCGACGTGCAGGCGCCACATCAGCTCGCCGCCCGCATGGTCGAGCCGGCCCAGCGGGCCCACGCGCAGCACGCCGGCCGCATGCACCAGCGCGTCGACGTCGCCGAGCGTGGCCGTGGCGCGCGCGATGTCTTCGGGCTGCGACAGGTCCACCGTCGCATGCGTGAAGCCCGCCTGCGACAGCAGCGTCGGCGCCGCCAGGTCGAACCCGCTCACGCGCCAGCCTTGCGCCAGCAGGTGCGATGCGATGGCGCGGCCGATGCCGCCGCTGCTGCCCGTCACCACGGCATGCGGTGCTGCGGTGGCCTCATTCGACATGGATGCGGCCTTCCACAATGATCTTCTTCGAGCGCTCCATGTCGGCCGCCTGGAACCTGGCGAAGTCGTCGACGCTGCCCGGCGTGAGCAGCAGGCCCTGCGCATTGAGCGTCTCGCGCATGTCGGTGCCCAATGCCTTGTTGACCTCGGCATTCAGCCGCTGCGTGATGGCGGGCGGCAGCTTCGCCGGGCCCCAGAGGCCATACCAGCTGTAGAACTCGTAGCCCGGAATGCTCTCGGCCACCGTGGGCACGTTCGGCAGGCTTGTGGCGCGCGCGGCCGAGGTCACGGCAATCACCTTCACCATGCCGCTCTTTTGGTACTGCAGCGAGCCGAGGATGGGGTCGATGAAGCCGTCGATCTGCCCGCCGATCAGATCCTGGAAGGCCGGCGCGGTGCCCTTGTACGGCACGATCAGGTAGTCGAGCCCACCGCCCGCGCGCTTGAGCAGTTCGGTCGACAGGTGGCCGGCCGAGCCGATCGAGCCCACCGCGAAAGTCATCTTGCCCGGATGCGCCTTGGCATAGGCAATGAGCGACTTCACGTCGGTCACCGGCAGGTTCTTGTTGATGGCCACCGACAGCGGCGCCTTGGCGACCAGCGCCACCGGCGCGAAGTCTTTCACCACGTCGTAGGGCACGGACTTCATCGTCATCGGCGCGGTCGTGAAGGTCGAGGCGTTGAACAGCAGCGTGTAGCCATCCGCCGGTGCCTTCGACACCACGTCGGCGCCGATGATGCCGTTGCCGCCGGCCCGGTTCTCGACGATGAAGGTCTGGCCCGTCTGCTCGCCGAGCTTCTGCGCCAGCAGCCGGCCGATGGTGTCCAGCGTGCCGCCCGGCGGAAACGGGATCACCATGCGTACCGGCCGGCTCGGCCAGGTCTGTTGGGCAAAGCCCGGGGCGGCCGTGGCCAGCGCGAGGGCCATGAGCGTGGCCTGCGCGGCGCGCAGGAAATGGTGGCGTTGCATGTCTCTTGTCTCCTTGTGTTTATCGGAAAGACCGGGCCGTGCCGGGCGGGCGCTCAGCGCCTGGACAGGCCGGCCTGCTGCACGGCCGCGTGCAGCGCTTGCATTTCGCGCGCGTTGGGCGCTTCGGTCGGCGGGCGCACCGTGGCGTTGTCGAGCACGCCGGCCAGGTACATGCCGCCCTTCATGCGCGCATGCGCTTCGCCGGTCGGCTCACCACCGCCGTACACCGCATCCTTCAGCGGCGTGATGAGCGCCTGCACCGCCATCGCCTTCTTCAGGTCGCCGGCCTTCACCGCATTCCACAGGTCGATGATGAGTTGCGGAATGAAGGTCGCGAAGCCGACCAGCGCGCCATCGACGCCTTGCACCATCGAGGCCAGCAGGTACTCGTCGTGGCAGGTGAGGATCGCCTTCGACGCATCGGCCTCGCGGATTGCCTGGATGTCGCGGGCGTACTTGTTCATGTCGCGCTGCCCGACCTTGAAGGCCTGCAGGTAGGGCAGGCGGGCCAGGTCGGCCAGCAGCTGCGACGAGTACGAGGCGCGCGTCCATGCCGGGTACACGTGGCAGACCAGGTCAAGCTCTGGCGCGGCGCGGTGGATGGCGTCGAAGTACTGCAGCGCATGCCCCGGCGTGAAACCGAAGCGCAGCCAGTGGTGCGGCGGCATCACGTCGAGCGCCACGGCACCGGCGGCCTGCGCGGCGCGCGCATGCTCGGCGGCTTCGGCCAGCCCTTCGCACACGATGGACGAGATCACCGGCATGCGGCCGCGCAGCTCGTCGGCAACGATGCGGGTCACTTCGGCGCGCTCGGTGGGGGTCAGCGAAAACACTTCGCCGGTGTGGCCGTTGGTCATGATCGCCACCACGCCGTCATGGCCCGCGAGCCACGAAGCGAGCTTGCGCAAGGCCGGCTCGTCGATGCGGTGGTCGGCGGTGAAAGGGCAGGAAATGGCGGGAATGATCCCGCGATAATTCGCGATGGAAGGCATGCTGTGTCTCCGTTGTGGTTCGAGGTGCAGGAATGCGTGCATCTTTTGCTGGCGGGGTGCGAACCGTCCAATACTCGAATCGCATACAACTATTCAAACCACCAGATCGCGCTGCGCATGGGCCCCGGCAACCGACCCCTCGACCTCGAATGGCTGGAAGATTTCCTGGCCCTGGCCGAGACCGGCAATTTCTCGCGCGCGGCGCAGGCCCGCGCCATCGCCCAGCCTGCGTTCAGCCGCCACATCCGGGCGCTGGAAGAGTGGGTGGGCGTCGACCTGTTCGACCGCAGCGCGCACCCCACAGCGCTGACGGCGGCGGGCAAGCGCTTTCAGCCGCTGCTGCAGGAAGTGCTGGCCGGCCTTGAAGCTGCCCGCATCAAGGCGAAGGCTGCGCATGACCTCGCAGCCGCGAGCCTGAGCTTCGCGGCGACGCACGTGCTGTCGCTCACCTTCTTTCCGCGCTGGCTGGGCAGCATCGAGGCCCGGCTGACCCTGGGGCCGATCCAGACGATCTCAGACAGCTCCCTGGCCTGCGAAGACCTGATGCTGCAGCGCCGCGTGCAGTTCGTGCTGTGCCACGGCCATGCCGATGCGCCGGGCAGGCTGGACGATGCGCAGTACCCGATGCAACGCCTGAGCGACGACGTGCTGGTGCCGGTCGCGGCGCCCGATGCGAACGGTGCGCCGCTGCACGCGCTCGGCAGCGGCCAGGCGCCGTCGGTGCTGGCGTACAGCGAGGCATCGGGCCTGGGGCGGATCATGCGGTCGATCCAGGACAGCGAGTTCGGCAAGGACTTCGCGCCGTCGCTGTCGGTGGTCTTCACCGCGCACCATGCCGCGCTGCTGCGCACGATGGCGCTCGAAGGGCGCGGCTTGGCGTGGTTGCCGATGAGCCTGGTGGCGGACGATCTGCGAAGTGGCACGCTGGTGGATGCCGGCGCGGGCGCGTGGCGGGTGCCGGTGGACATCCGGCTGTACCGGCAGACCGCGCACATGGCGCCGGTGGCCGAGGCGCTGTGGGAGCTGGTCGGTGACGGCGTGTCGCGCGGCTGATTCGGGCCTGTGGACCGCCGCTGAACAAGGTCAGAACCGTCCGTCTTCCCGAAAGCTCGTGTACTTCCCGTCTCCGATGATGATGAAGTCCTGCAGCGGCATCGAATGAATCGTTCCCAGCTCGTGCAGCCGCGCGGCAATGCTGATGTCAGCGGGTGAAGGCGTGCAGTTGCCTGACGGATGGTTGTGCACGACGATCAGCGAACTGGCCCTTGCAAGCATCGCGTTGCGATACAGCTCCACGGGTTCCATGAGCGTTGCTGTGGCCGATCCGATCGACGCCACCTCGTAGGAAAGAATCTCCAGCTGCGGATTCAGATGCAGCACGACGACCTTCTCCTTGGTCTCGTTCTGCATGTCCTTGAACAGCGCGAACACCTGTTCCGGGCTGTCCACGGGCTTGCTCAGCAGGTCGTCGTCCACCCGCTTGCGCGTGAACGTGACCTTGAGTTCTTTCAGATACGCCATCTCGCTGCTCCCACCCGGTGTTGCCCGGGGCATTTGATCGATCTGCGAGATTGTCATGCAGTGCGCCGATCAAGTGCCGGCGCACTCGTTCGATTCATCTTCGTGCCGGCGAATCAATCGACCCGGATATTGCGCGCACGCACCAGCGCGCTGACCCGGCCGGTTTCGTCCTGCACGAACTTCGAGAACGCCTCGGGCGTCGTGCCTGCGGGTTCGAGTCCGAGCTGAAGCAGCTTCTGCCGGACCTTGGATTCGTTCACCGCCGCCTGCACTGCTTTACCGAGCTTCTGCACGATGTCGGGCGGCGTGCCCTTGGGCAGAAACACGCCGTTCCACTCGACGACGTTGTAGCCCGGCAGGCCCGACTCGGCGAGCGTCGGCGTGTCGGGCAAGGTGGGCACGCGCTTGGCCGAACTCACGGCCAGTGCGCGCAGCTTGCCCGACTGCACATAGCCGAGGGTCGATGCCGCGTTGCCGAAGTAGGCCGACACCTGCTCGCCCATCACGTCGGTCAGCGCGGGCGCGCCGCCTTTGTAGGGCACGTGCATCAGGTTGATCTTCGCCTGCTCGTTCAGCGCTTCGCCCGCCAGGTGCGAGCCGGTGCCGCCGCCCGCCGAGGCAAAGCTCAGCTTGCCGGGGTTCTTGCGCGCGAAGTCCAGGAACTCGGCCACCGTCTTGTATGGCGCGGTGGCAGGCACCACGAGGATCTGCGGCGCGGTGGCCACCAGCGACACCGGAATGAAGTCTTTGGCCGCGTCGAAGGGCAGCTTGCGCAGCGACGGATTGACCGAGAACGCCGACGCGTCGTAGAGCACCGTGTAGCCGTCGCCGGGCGCCTTGGCCACGTTGTCGGCACCGATCACGCCGCCCGCGCCCGGCTTGTTGTCGATGATGATCTGCTGGCCCAGCGCCATGCTCATCTGCTGCGCGACGATGCGTGCCGTGTTGTCGGCGCCGCCGCCTGCCGCGTACGGCACCACCATGCGGATCGGCTTGTCGGGCCATGCGGCAGCCCAGCCCAGCAGCGGCACGCAGGCGGCCAGGGCCGCGATCGATGCCAGGACGCGTCTTCTTCTTGTCTTCATTCGGATGTCTCGCTCGGTCTTTGTGGTTTCAGGAAAAGTCGTAGAGCCGTGCCGGGTTGTCGACCAGCACGCGGTGGCGCGTGGCTGCATCGGGCACCCACTCGCTGAGCAGATCGAACAGCACCGCATCGTCGGGTTTGGCGATGGGCTCCGTGGGGTGCGGCCAGTCGCTGCCCCACACCACGCGCTCGGGTGCCTGTCGCACCCAGGCCTGCGCGATGGCGGTCGTGTCGGCATATCCGCCGGCTGCGCCCACCTTGGAGTCGAGGTAAGCGCCGGACAGCTTGATCCACGTGCGGCCGTTGTCGCGCAGCCGGCTGACGACACTGAACGCGGGATGCGATGCGGCATCGGGCAAGGGCAGCCGCGCGAGATGGTCGAACACGATCGTGCAGGGCAGGCGTGCCAGCAAGGCCGCGTGTTCCACGATCTGGTCGGCGCTCCAGTGCAACTGCACATGCCAGCCCAGCGCGTGCACGCGCTGCGCCAGGGGCTCGACCATGGCGAAATCGGTCGCCGCATGCGTGGGCGTGTAGAGCGTGAAGCGGATGCCGCGAATGCCGCCCGCGTGCAGGCGTTCGAGTTCGGCATCGGTCACGTCGGGCCGCACCACCGCGATGCCTCGCGTATGCGCGGCGCCGAGCGAGCGGATGGCCGCCAGCGTCACGCTGTTGTCAGTGCCGTGAACGCGCGGCTGCACGACGACCGTGCGTTGCGTGCCGATGCGCTGCTGCAGCAGGCGGTAGTCGTCGACGGTGGCGCCATCGACCATGGCATCCGGTGAGCCGGACTGCGCGAAGCGGCGGTCGTAGATGTGCATGTGCGCATCGCAGGCGCCTGCCGGCGCCACGCCGATGGGCTTGTGCGTGCCGCTGCTGTGGGGATACGCGGCGCTCGCGTTCATGGGGCCTTGCGCGTTGCCAGCACCGCGTCGGTGTGCTGTCCCAGTGTCGGCGCGGCAAAAGGCTCGGGGCCGGGCGTGCGGCCGAACTGCACCGGGCGGGTGAAGCCGCGGTACGTGCCGAGCGTGGGGTGCGCGAAAGTCGCGACCATGTCTTCGGCCAGCACCTGTTCGTTGTCGAACATGTCCTCGACCGTGCGCGCGGCGGAGCAGGGCACATCTTCGCCGAACAGCGCCTCCCATTCGAGCGCGGTGCGCGTAGCCAGCGCGGTGCGCAGCTTCGGCACGATCTCCGCGAAATGCTGAGCGCGCTTGCGCACCGAGTCGTAGCGTTCGTCGGCCGCGAGTTCGGGCAGGCCGACCTTGGCGCACAGCGCCTGCCAGAAATGCGGCGTGTTGGCCGAGATGTAGATGTAGCCCTCGCGGGTGGGGTGCAGGCCGGTGATGCCGCCCGAACGCATGTCGCGCCCCACGTCCTTCGGCTCGCCCTCGGCCCACACCATGCGCGCCGACTGCATCGTGAGCGCCGAGCGCAACAGCGACACGCCGACGTACTGGCCCTGGCCGCTCTTCTCGCGCTCGTACAGCGCCGAGGCCACGCCCGCGGCCACCAGCGCGGCCGCGTAGTAGTCGACCACCGAGCCATAAAGAATCTCGGGCGCCTCGCCGCGCTTGCCCTGCAGCGCGCACATGCCGGTCATGGTCTGCAGCACCTGGTCGTAGCCCGCCTTCTCGCGCAGCGGTCCGGTTTCGCCGTAGCCGGTAACGCCGCAATAGATCAGGCGCGGATTGACGGTTTTCAGTTGGTCATAAGCGATGCCCAGCCGGGGCGGCACGCTGGGCCGGAAGTTGTGCACCAGCACGTCGGCCGTGCGCACCAGCGCCATCAGCGCGGCGAGGTCGTCCGCGTTCTTCAGGTCGAGCACCACGCCGAGCTTGCTGCGGTTGACACCGATGAACGCGCGGCTCTCGGCTTCCAGCGTCGAAGGGTACTTGCGCAGGTTGTCGCCGATGGGCGGCTCGATCTTGATGACTTCCGCGCCCTGGTCGGCCAGCAGCGAGCAGCCGTACGGGCCCGCGATGTAGGCGCTCAGATCGAGCACGCGCAGGCCGCTCAACGGCCCGGCCGGGCCGCCGCGCGCAGGCAGGCGTGTGTCGTCGTGGGGGGCGTCGAAGCTCATGGATCTTTCTTTCTAACTTCAGTCGGCTGTGATGTTCTGTTGTCGCGCCAGCGTCTTCCAGCGCGCCACGTCGTCGGCGATGACGGTGCCGAACTGCGCCGGCGTGAGCGGCGTGGCGATGGCGCCTTCGCGCAGGAAGTTGGCGGCGATCGTGGGCTTGGCCAGGATGCGGTTGACGGCGCCGTTGAGCTTGGCGACCACATCGGGCGGCGTGCCGGCCGGCGCCAGCAGGCCCCACCAGAGTTCGAATTCGTAGCCCGGCACTGCCGTGGACATGGGAGTGAGTTCGGGCGCGACCGGGCTGGCCTTCAGGCTCGTGATGCCGACGGCGCGCAGCTTGCCCGCGCGCACCATTGGCAGCAGCGAAGGGCCGCTGGAGATCAGCAACTGCGTCTGGTTGCCGATCAGGTCGGTCACGGCCGGGCCCATGCCCTTGTAGGGGATGTGCGCGATCTGCAGGTCGCCCACCTTGGCCTTGAGCAGCTCGGTGCCGAACTGGTTGACGCTGCCCGAGCCCGACGATGCGTAGTTGTACTGGCCCGGCTTCGCCTTGATGGCGGCGATCAGCTCGGCCGGGGTCTTCGCCGGAAAGTCGTTGTTGACCGCGACGATGAACGGCCCCTTGGCGAACATGGCCACGGGCGCCAGGCCCTTGACCGGATCGAAGGGGAGCTTCGATTGCACGGCCGCGTTGGTCGTCATGCTCGAAGACACGGCCACCAGCAGGTAGCCGTCGGGTGTGGCCTTGGCGACCTGCGCGGTGCCGGTGTTGCCGCTCGCGCCGGGGCGGTTGTCGATGATCACGGGCTGCTTGAGTTCGTCGCCCAGTTCCTTGGCCACCTGGCGCGCGAAGGTGTCGTTCGAGCCGCCGGCCGGGTAGGGCACGACGATGGTGACGGGCTTGGACGGGTACGCGGGCGGCTGCGCGAACGCGCTGGCGCCCGGCAGGCCAATGCCCGAAAGAAGGGCCATGGCAAGGGCTAGATCGCGCAGGCGAAGGGATGAGGGCATGTGTCTTGTCTCCGGTTTTTTTCTTGAAGCGAGAGGGTCAGCCCGGCAGCAGGCCGAGGCTGCGCGCGCTCGCGACGATGGCGCGCGCGCGGATCACGAAGGGGATGTCGATCATTTTTCCGTCCACGACATAGGCGCCCACGCCATTCGCATCGGCGTCGCGGGCGGCCTCGACCACCTTGCATGCGTGCGCGATTTCTTCGTCGGTGGGGCGGAACACCTCGTTGGCGATCGCGATCTGGCTCGGGTGGATGCAGGTCTTTCCGAGAAAGCCGAGGTTGCGCGACAGCATGGCCTCGGCGCGGAAGCCGTCGGCGTCGCGGATGTCGGCGAAGGCGCCGTCGTAGGCATAGATGCCCGCTTCGCCGGCTGCGACGCGCACCGCGAACATCGCCTGCTGAATGGCTGCAGGCTCGCGCCGCGCAATGCCCAGCGGCTCGAACAGGTCGCCCAGGCCCAGTTGCAGGCCCACCACGCGCGGATGGGCCAGTGCGAGTTGCGACGCGGTGCGCAAGGCGGCGGGCGCCTCGATGTTCAGCAGCAGGCCGACGGGCGTGCGCACGCCGTTGGCCTGTTCGGCGCGCTCGATCGCCTCAATGGCGGCGCGCACATGCGCGGGGCTTTCCGGCTTCGGCAGGTTGATCAGGTGCACGCCGGGTTGCACCGCCGCCGCCACGTCGTGCGCGAAGTGCGGCGTGTCCATGGCGTTGACGCGAACGATCAGCGTCTTGCCGGATGCGGCGGCCTCGCTGCCTTGCAGCAGCAGTTGCCGCACGGTGTCGCGTGCCTCGTTCTTGCGCGGCTCGGAGACCGCGTCTTCGAGGTCGAGGCAGATGCCATCGGCCGCGCTGACCAATGCCTTGGCGAACAACTCGGGGCGCGTGCCGGGAACGAACAGTTTGCTTCTCATGTACCGCAGTGTGTGCAGTTCATGAGATTAGAAAAACATATGCTCTCTATGATCAGATGATAGGAAATTTATCTTCATGGAAACGGCCTACCTGCACAGCTTTCTCCTGGTGGTGGAATCGGGCTCGATGTCGGAGGCCGCGCGCCGCCTCGACCTGACGCCCGCGGCGGTGGCCCAGCAGATCCGCACGCTGGAGCGCGAACTCAATGCGCCGCTGCTGGCGCGCGCCGGCCGCACGGTGCAGCCCACCGAGGCGGGGCACCAACTGGTGCAGCGGGCCCGCAACCTGCTGCGGGAGGTGGGCGACATCAAGGCGCTGCTGGGCAGCGATGCGGCGGGCGGCGAACTGCTCATCGGCACCATCAACACGGCCATCCACAGCCTGCTGCCGGACATCCTCGCGCGCTTCGTGAAGACGCATCCGGGCGCCAAGGTCTTTCTGCAATCGGGCACGACGGCCACGCTCTACAAGGCAGTGCAGCAGGGCGAGCTCGACGCGGCCGTGTGCCTGTACCCGCCCTATGTGCTCGCCAAGACCTTCGACTGGTCGCTGCTGCGCGAAGAGCCGCTCGTCTTGCTGGCACCGAGCCGTCTGGCGCGGCGCGATCCGCATGAACTGCTGAGAACCTCGCCGCTGATCCGCTACGACCGCAACCTCGGCGGCGGCAAGCAGGCCGACCGTTATCTGCGCGCCGCGGGCATCGTGCCGCAGGAGCGCTTCGAACTCAGTTCGTTGCTGGCCATCGCGATGATGGTCGATCGCGGCCTGGGCGTTTCGCTGGTGCCCGACATCGCATCGCCGCTGCTGGAAGGCCAGCGCGTGACGAAGATTCCGTTGCCGCTGCCGTCGGAGCCGCGCCGCTTCGGCATCCTGTGGCAGCGTGCATCGCCGCGCCTGCGGCTGATCCAGGGCTTTGTCGAAAGCGCCGAGATCGTCGTCTCCGCAAAGGGGCCGGCGCGCAGGTGAAGCCGCCGCGATCGCCCTGCCCACGGAAGGGAAGACAACAGGCATTCATCCGCAGCCATGAGGTCTTTTGTATAATTGAGAACAGTTCTTATTAACTTCTGACTGCGGCTTGACCGGCTGCGTGGGAATGCCATGTCGGCCGCCGAGTTCGCGTTGCAGCATCAAGTGAAGGCGTTGTACAGCGACCATCACGGGTGGCTGCATGCGTGGCTGCGCAGAAAGCTGGGCTGCTCGCACAACGCCGCCGACCTTGCGCACGACACCTTCGTGCGCGTGCTGAGCAAGCATGAGCCCGTGGCGCCGACCGAGCCCCGCGCGTACCTGGCGACCATCGCGCATGGGCTGGTGGTCGACTTCCACCGGCGCCGCGCGCTCGAGCGGGCCTACCTCGACACGCTGGCTGCACTGCCCGAGCCGCAGATGCCGTCGCTCGAAGCACGGGCCATCGTGCTCGAAGCCCTCACCGCCATCGACGCCATGCTCGACGGCATGAAGCCGGCGGTGCGGCAGGCCTTCATCCTCTCGCAGCTCGACGGGCTCACTTATGCCGAGATCGCCCGGCGCCTGGGCGTGACGGTGCGCACGGTCAACAACTACATGCTCAAGGCGATCGAGCACTGCTACCTGCTGGCACCATGAGAACGCAGCAGCCCGAATTGACGGCCCACGCGCGCGACGTGCGCCCGCCGGCCCGCAGCGAACTCGAAGTGCGCAAGGAGGCGGTGGCCTGGTACGCGCGCCTGTGCTCGGGCGACGTGCTCGAGGCCGACGAGGCCGCGTGGCAACGCTGGCACCAGCAGCACCCCGATCACCAGCGGGCCTGGCAACGGCTCGAATCGATTCAGGCCACCCTGCGGCGCGTGCCGGGGCCCATTGCCGCGTCCACGCTGCGCGCGGCCCGGCCCGATCGGCGCCGCGTGCTGCGCGGCATCGGCGTCGTGGCGTCGGGCGGTGCGCTGGCGTACCTCTCGTGGCAGGCGACCGACGCGCAAGGCGGCTGGCGTTCGTGGCTGGCCGACCATCGCACGGGCACCGGCGAGCAGCAGTCGGTCGAACTGGCCGACGGCTCGAAGCTCTTGCTGAACACGCGCACTTCCGTCGATGTGGCGATGAACGCTTCGAGCCGCGTCGTCCGGCTGCGGGAGGGCGAGATCCTGGTCGAGACCGCGAAGCATCGCGGCCTGCGCGTCGGCGCGCAGGCGGATGCGCGGCCCTTCGTGGTCGAGACCGAAGACGGCCGCATCGTCGCGCTCGGCACCCGCTTCACGGTCCGGCGCGATGGCGAGCGGACGGCTGTGACCGTGCTGGAAGACGCCGTGGAAATCCGCGCCTCTGAAGCGCCCAGCCAGGCCGTAGTGCTGCGCGCCGGCCAGCAGGTCGACTTCGTTCGCGGCCGCATCGACGCGCCCCGGTCGGCCGACCCCGCTTCCGCTGAATGGGCGCAGGGCAGCCTCGTGGTGAACGACTGGCGGCTGGGCGACGTGGTGGCCGAGCTGTCGCGCTATCGCCGTGGCCGGCTGGCCTGCGACCCGGCGGTGGAAGACCTCCGCGTGTCAGGCGCGTTCCCGCTCCAGGACACCGACAAGGCACTGGCGGTGATCGCCCGTTCGCTCCCGGTGCGTGTGTCCGCGATGACGCGCTACTGGGTCACGCTGGGCCCGCTCTGAGCTTTGGTGCTCGCAAGCTTGCTGTTTTCAAAATTCTTTTCGTTCCGGCTTTCATCTTTTTCGATCTCGTTCGGCCTACCAGAGAAGACGCCCAACACCGAACCCTGTGCCGAAGGAGATCTGAATGTCCGAGAACCCGTCACGCCGCGACCGCGCGCGTGAAGCCTTTGCCCTCTTGCCCAGCACGCATGCCGTGCACAAGGCCCTGCTGTGCCTGTTCGCGGCCGTGGCCCTGCCCGCCGCCGCATGGGCTGCCGAGCCCGTCGCCGGCTTTGCTGCAGCGCGTGCGCAGAACCAGCCCGCCAAGGCCTACCGCATCGATGCGGGCCCGTTGTCATCGGTGCTGGGGCGCTTCGCGGCGGCCGCCGGCGTGGCGCTGTCGTTCGACCCCGCCAGCACC
Organism: Variovorax raffinosi; assembly: GCF_051216615.1. NCBI lineage: Bacteria > Pseudomonadati > Pseudomonadota > Betaproteobacteria > Burkholderiales > Comamonadaceae > Variovorax > Variovorax raffinosi. The sequence goes on along the minus strand of NZ_JBPJZR010000002.1, from coordinate 836,523 downwards.
CGCACGCTGAACTCCGACGGCATCCAGGGCAGCTACACGGTGCAGGCGGGCTTTGCCGCCTTGCTGGCCGGCACCGGCCTCGAAGCCGTGGAAGGCGGCGTGGGTGAATTCACCTTGCGCAAGGCCGTGCCCGCGCCGCAAGCAGCCGCATCCAGCAGCGACACCGAAGCAGACGGCACCTTGCCCGCCGTGCGCGTGGTCGCCCGCGCCGCGCCCGCGCCCTCCGATGCGGACGACCGCTACCAGCCCACGCCCGACGCATCGACCCTGCGCACCACCGCGCCGGTGCTCGACATTCCGCAGGTGGTCAACGTGGTGCCGGCCCAGGTGATCCGCGACCAGCGCCCGCGCAACATCGACGATGCGCTCGCCAACGTCAGCGGCATCAACCAGGGCAACACCCTGGCCAGCACGCAGGACACCATCATGAAGCGCGGCTTCGGCGGCAACCGCGACGGATCGATCATGCACAACGGCATGCCGCTGGTGCAGGGCCGGGGCATGAATGCGGCGGCCGAAAGCGTCGAAGTGCTCAAGGGCCCGTCATCGCTGCTGTACGGAATCATGGACCCGGGCGGCGTGATCAACGTGGTCAGCAAGAAGCCGCAACTGCGCCAGCGCACGGCCGTGTCGCTGCTCGGGTCGGGCTACGCCAACGGCCGCACCGGCACCGGCGCCACGCTCGACACCACCGGCCCCATCGGCGAGGACGGCCTGGCCTACCGGCTGATCGTCGATCACGTCGACGAAGACTACTGGCGCAACTTCGGCACGCACCGCGAGACCCTCGTCGCGCCGTCGCTCGCCTGGTATGGCGACGACACGCAGGCCGTGCTCTGGTACGAGTACCGCAAGTACGTCACGCCCTTCGACCGAGGCACCGCGCTCGACCCGCGCACCCAGCGTCCGCTGAATCTTCCGAAGACGCAGCGCCTGGACGAACCGTTCAATGAGATGCGCGGCGAAACCCACCTGGGCCAGCTCTCGGTCGATCACCAGTTCGGCGGCGGATGGGCCGGCCACCTGAACCTCAGCTACAACCGCGAGACCTATGACGCCAACCAGTTGCGCGTGAATGGCCTGAACGCCACGCGCGGCACGCTCACGCGCAGCAACGACGCGACGCATGGCGCCCTGAGCACCGACAGCTATGGCACCGCGTATGTCGACGGCAGCGTGCAGCTGGCGGGCATGCGGCACGACCTGCAGTTCGGCGTGGACGCCGAGTACCGCAAGATCTACCGCGCCGACCTGCTGCGCCAGGCCACCACGCGCACCTTCAGCTATCTGTTCCCGGTGTACGGCCTCGAGCTGCCTTCGAGCACCGTGTCGGCCAGTGACAGCGACCAGACCGACAAGCTCCACAACCAGTCGCTGTTCTTCCAGGACTCGATCCACCTGAGCGACAAGTGGATCGCCGTCGCCGCCTTGCGCTACCAGGCGTGGACGCAGACGGCGGGGCGCGGCCGGCCGTTCAAGCTCAACACCGACACCGAAGGCTCCAAGGTGCTGCCGCGCGTCGGGCTGGTCTACAAGTGGAGCGACACCGTCTCGCTGTACGGCAGCTACACACAGTCGCTCAAGCCCGCATCGACCATCGCGCCGCTGTCGAGTGGCTTCGTCCTCGACTCGGCGGTGCAGCCGGAAAGCGCCAAGTCGTGGGAGTTCGGCGCCAAGCTCGACATGCCGGGCGGCGTCACCGGCACGGTGGCCCTGTTCGACATTCACAAGAAGAACGTGCTGGTGTCGCAGTTCAACGACGTGACCAAGCTGACCGATTGGCGCACGGCGGGCGCGGCGCGTTCGCGCGGCCTCGAAGTCGACTTCGCGGGCCAGCTCGGTAAGCGCTGGAGCGCCATCGGCAGCTATGCCTTCGTCGATGCGAAGACCACGCAGGACCCGCTGTACGCTGGCAACCGGCTCTGGAACGTGGCGCGCCAGACGGCATCGATCTCGGCCGTGTACGACGCCGGCCAGGTGTTCGGCGGTGAAGGCCGGCTGCGCCTGGGCGCGGGTGCGCGTTACGTCGGCAAGCGTGCGGGCGACTCGGCCAACAGCTTCGAGTTGCCAGCCTATACAACGGTCGATGCCTTCGCCACGTATGACACGCGGATGTACGGGCGCAAGGTGAAGTTCCAGCTCAACGTGAAGAACCTGTTCGACAAGACTTACTACCCGTCGGCTGCCAATACTTACTTCATCTCGATGGGCGATGCGCGTCAGGTGTCGTTGTTGACCACCTTCGAGTTCTGACATGGAACTCCGCTTTTCTGTTCGCCGCGTTGTGCTTGTTTTTCGGCGCTGCTGTTCAGGGCGACGCTCGCGCCGACACGGTGCTCTTTTTCGCGAATGTCCCCCGCTTCGCTCCTCCTTTATTTCGCGAAAAAGAGCCCCGTATCGGCGCGAGCGTTGGACAGAGCAGTTGTTGATCAGCAGTACACCAGCAGCGTGCCCTGTGCGAATGACACCAGGTGCTCCCCGCAGCGAAATAAAGGAGGAGCGAAGCGGGGGACATTCGCGGAGGGGAGCTCCTGGTGTCATTCGCACTCGCCCCGAATGCGCCCGAACCCGTCCCCAACTGCAGCCCCAAGCAAAAGCACACGATCAACTTCGCAAGTCGCGCGATAGCAAGACGGCGCACCCAGAATGAATCCACTCAACCACATCACGCGCCGCGCGGCTTCCTTCTTCATCGCATGCGCGCTGCTGACCAGCCTGCATGCCGCGCAGGCCGCCGAACCCACCGCAACGACCCCGGGAAAGGGCCGCAAGGTTGTGCTGCTGGTGCAGCGCGACGGCCCCAATCTACCGACCGACGAAAAGATCAGGCAGCACCTCGAATCGCGCGGCTATGCCGTCACGCTGCAGGACCAATCGGCCAGCCCTGCGGTGGCGAACGGCTCGGACCTCGTCGTCATCTCGTCCACCGTCGCGGCCAAGGACGTGAGCGGCGCGTGGCGCCAATCGCCCGTGCCCCTGCTCACCTGGGAGAACGACCTGCTGGACGACCTCGCGATGACCGGCAAGTGGCACGACGTCGACTTCGGCGAAGCCCCCAAGGAGCGCTACCTCTGGATCGTGAACGCCCCGCATCCGATGGCGGCGGGGCTCGCCGCCGGCGTGAACAACGTCTACGTCAAGCAGGCCGCCATGAGCTGGGGCAAGCCCGGCCTGGGCGCCATCACCATCGCCACGCTCTACGGCCAGCCCGAGAAGGCGGCGATCTTTGGCTACGAGAAGGGCGCGACGATGGACTACGAATCGCTCGCCCCGGCGCGCCGGGTGATGTTCTTCCTGGACAACGACACCTTCACCAACCTCGCGCCTTCGGGTCGGCAGTTGTTCGATGCGGCGATCGACTGGGCAGTGGGTGCGCGATAAATGAAACTCCCCGGACTGCGCCAGATCTGGTTCCAGCTGCATTGGCTGATCGGCATCACGGCCGGCACGGTGCTGGTCGTGATCGGCCTGAGCGGCGCGGTCCTTTCGTTTCATGAAGAGCTGCTGGACGCGATGAACCCGGGCGGGCGCGAAGTGCCCGCGCAGGCCGTGCCGGCGCTCACGCCGCCGCAACTGCTCGGCGTCGTGCGCCAGGCTTTCGGCGAGCGGCAGGTCGGCACGCTCACCGTGTACGCAGCACCGGGCGCCGCGGCACGCGTCATCTTTGCGCCGCCCAAGGGCGAGCGGCGCGGCGAGACCATCTACCTCGATCCCTATTCGGGTGCCGCGCTGCCGCCGCTCGTGGGCGCGGATTTCTTCGAGTGGGTCGAGGAACTGCATCGCTGGCTGCTGTTGCCGCGCGAGCAGGGCAAGACAACGGCTGGCGTGCTGGCCGGTGGCCTGTTGCTGCTGTCGCTCTCGGGCCTGTACCTGCGATGGCCACGCCGGCCGCTCGACTGGCGCGCATGGTTCACCTTCGACACCGCCCTCAAGGGCCGGTCCTTCTTGTGGGGCCTGCATTCGGTGTTCGGCACGTTCGCGTTGCTGATGTACCTGGTGCTCACCACCACCGGCATGTACTGGGCCTTCGATGCATTGCGCGACACCGTCGACGTGATGGTGGGCGGCGCGCGAACGGCCGCGCGGCCGGCGGCCGGTGCGGCGACGGCACCGCGCGTGCGCAACATGGCGCGCGCGGACGCGGGCGCGGTCGACATCGCGCCGGCATGGGCCGCTTTCGAGCAACTCGCCAAGGGCTCCGGTGGATGGAGCCAGGCGATCCTGCGCGTGCCTTCGGGTGCCACGCCCTCGGTGCTCTTCACCTGGCTCGACGCCGATCCGCCGCACGACCGCGCACGCAACCGCACGACGGTCCAATTGCCCGACGGCAAGGTCACGCAGGACGAGCGCTACGCCTCCAAGTCGCAGGGCGGGCGCTTCCTGGCGACGATCTACCCGCTTCACATGGGCACCTACTTCGGCCTGCCCGGACGCATCGCGATGATGCTGGCGTCGTTGATGCTGCCGGTGTTCGCGGTCACGGGCTGGATGCTGTACCTCGACCGGCGGCGCAAGAAGCGCGCGGTTCGTGCCGAACGCGCGGCGCTTGGCGCGGTGCCCCGGTCCGACGGCGACGGTGATGGCGCAGTGCCCGAGCGCGTGCTGCTGGCCTTCGCCAGCCAGTCGGGCACGGCCGAAGGCATTGCGTTGCGCAGTGCCGCCGCGCTGCAGGCGGCCGGCGTTGCCGTCACGCTGGCTTCGCTGGCGCGGCTCGATGCCGGGCAGTTGCGCGATCACCAGCGCGTGCTGATCGTCGCCAGCAGCTTCGGCGAAGGCGAGCCGCCCGACGTGGCGCGGCGCTTTGCGCAGCAACTGTCGCAGCTTGGCGATGCGGTGCTCTCGCATCTGCACTACGGCCTGCTGGCGCTGGGCGACCGGCATTACCCGCGCTTTTGCGGCTTCGGCCACACGCTCGACCAGACGCTGGTCGCGGCCGGTGCGCGGGCGATGTTTCCGATGATCGAGGTGGACAACGGCGATGCCGGCGCGCTTGCGTCATGGCGACAGAGGCTTGGCGTGCTGGCCGGTGCGGGCGGTGATCGCATCGCCGATCTGCCGATGCCACAGGCCGACGAGGCGCCCTTTGCCAACTGGACACTGTCGGCACGCCGCCTGCTCAATCCGGACAGCATCGGCGCGCCGCTGTACGAGATCGAACTCACACCGGCGCATGGCGAGCTGCCTTCATGGCAGCCGGGTGCGCTGGTCGAACTGCTGCCGCGCTTGCACGACGCGCAGTCGCGTGCCGGCAACCCGGTGCCATTGGCGCCCCGGCGTTACTCCATTGCATCGGTGGCACGGGAAGGGCGCGTGCGCCTGCTGGTGCGTCAGGCGCGCCATGCGTCGGGGCTGGGCATCGCTTCCGGCTGGCTCACCGCGCATGCGCCGCAGGGCGCGGACATCGAGCTTCGCCTGCTGCGCAATCCGGGCTTCGAGCTTGTCGAAGGCGACGTGCCCTGCATCTTCGTCGGCAATGGCTCGGGTTACGCCGGCCTGCGCGGGCACCTGAGCGAGCGCATCGCGCGCGGGCATCGGCGCAACTGGCTGCTGTTCGGCGAACGGCAGCGCGCACACGACGCCTTCTTCATGGACGAAGTGGCGCAATGGCGCACGCAAGGGTTGGTCGAGCGTGTCGACCTGGCCTTCTCGCGCGACCAGCTCGCCCGCATCTATGTGCAGGACCGGTTGCGCGAGGCGGCCGATGCGCTGCATCGCTGGATCAGCGACGGCGCGGTGGTCTATGTCTGCGGCAGCATGGCCGGCATGGCCGCGGGTGTCGATGCGGTGCTTGAAGAAGTGCTGGGGCGCGCCGCGCTCGACGACCTCATCGCCGAAGGCCGCTACCGCCGCGACGTGTACTGAATCTGACGTCGGCCGCTATCCGCAGCGGCGCGGTATGGCATCCCGGCGAAGTCCCCGCGCGGGCGCCGCATCGCCTAGCATCCGGCGATGCTCATGCCCCCCGCTTTCGCCGTGTCGTTCCTCGCAGGCTCCGCCGCATGACCGATCCACTTCCTCGTCTGCGGATCAGGCAACTGCGCACGCGAACCGGCGGGCTCATCGACCTGGACGTGGCGGCGGGCGAATGCATCTGCATCCTCGGCAAGTCCGGCTCGGGCAAGAGCGTCTTCCTGCGCCTGATCGCGGACATGGACCCGGGGGAGGGGGCCGTCGCGCTCGATGGCATCGACCGCAACGCAGGATCGGGCCCCGAATGGCGCCGCCGCGTGATCTACCAGGCGGCCGAGCCCGCATGGTGGGCGCCCACGGCGGCCGGGCATTTTCCGGAAGGTGTCGACGAGCCGCTGGCGGGCTGGCTGGCGGACGTGGGCCTGTCGGGCGACCTGCTTGCCACGGAGATTGCGCGCCTGTCCACGGGCGAGCGCCAGCGCATGGCGCTCCTGCGCTCGCTCGCGCGCAAGCCGGCCGTGCTGCTGCTCGATGAACCGACCGCTTCGCTCGACGCCAAGACCACGCTCGAAGTCGAAGCACTGCTGTCGCGGCAGCTTCAAGCAGGTCTGACGATCCTGATGGTGACCCACTCGCAGGAACAGGCGGCGCGCCTGGGCCACCGACGTTTTGAAATGGCGCAAGGCCAACTGCAGGCCATCGCATGACCACCATCCATCTCGACGCCACCGACCTCGTGCTCGCCACGCTGCTGGTGCTGCTGAACGCGGGCGCCTCGCTGATGCTGCACCTGCAACTGCATCGCCAGGTGCTGTGGGCGGCAGCGCGCATGGTGGTGCAGCTTCTGCTGGTGGGGCTGGTGCTGCGCTTCGTCTTCAGCGCGGCGTCGCCGGTGGCCACGCTCACCATCGTCATCCTGATGATCCTGGCCGCCGCGCGCGAGGTGGCGGTGCGGCCCGCGTGGCGGCTCAAGGGCGGTGGCAACTTCCGCATCGGCGCGGCGGCGGTCGGCGTGTCGAGCGTGGCGACGGTGGTGCTGGCGCTGATGACGGCGATCCGCCCGCAACCCTGGTACGACCCGCGCTATGCCATTCCGCTGATGGGCATCGTGCTGGGCAGCGTGCTCAATTCGGCCAGCCTCGGGCTCGACAGTTTCTTCGAAGGCGTGACCAAGGGCCGCGCGGGCATCGAGGCCCAACTGGCGCTGGGCTCGACCATCAACCAGTCGCTCGCGGAGCTGATCCGCTCGTCGATCCGCCGGGGGATGATCCCGATCATCAACCAGATGTCGGCGGCCGGCGTCATCACGCTGCCGGGCATCATGACCGGCCAGTTGCTGGCGGGCATGGACCCGATCGAGGCCGCGAAGTACCAGATCCTGCTGCTGTTTCTGCTCACCGGCGCGGGCGGGCTGGCGGCAGCCGGCGCGGTCTACATGGCCGCGCGGTCGATGACCGACGAGCGCCAGCGTCTGCGCTCGGACCGGTTGGGCTGAGCGCTCGCGCGGGCAGGCGCGCCGCCCGTCGCGAAGACTCGGTCAGTCCTCGGCCGCTGGCTTCACGTGCTCGTCGTACTGCGGCAGCGCGTCGGTGATCGTGAACCACGGCGCCTTCGAGCCCACGAAGATGTGCGCGCTCGGCCGGATCGCAGGGGCATCGACCAGCGTGCCCAGGGTGACATGGGCGTACATGCCCTCACGCACGATCGAATAGAGCAGCGAGCCGCAATGCCCGCAGTGCATGTCGCCAGCGTCCTGCTCGCCGAAGACCAGTAGCCTGTCTTCGCCCTGCGTGATCGCCAGCTTGTGGCGCTCGATACCCGCGAAGGGCTTGAAGGCCGAGCCCGTCGCGCGCCGGCAGTTCGCACAGTGGCAGTTCAGGGCGTAGAGGAATTCATCCGCGACCGCGTAGCGGACCGCGCCGCACAAGCACTGGCCGGCGAGTTGTCGCCGGGGCGCTTCCTTCGGGGCGGTCACGGCTCTTTTTCCTTCTTGCCTCGCCGAGGGCCTACTTCATCCTCGCGCGCAGCAGCGCACGGCCGATGAGTCCACCGATCCCGGCACCTACTGCCGAGATGGTGTAGATCTCCCCGTCACCAAGGTTCACGCCGGACAGGATGAACTTCAGGAGAACAGCCACCAGAAAGAAGCCGAAGAACGCGCCGACGCCGCTGTACATGCGGGAGTCCAACGCGCCGGTCGTCTTGCGGTAGCTGTCCGAATGGCCCACGGCTTCCTGGATCAGCGTGGTGCGGCATTGAAAGCAGCGCACGTCCGTCGCCGAATTGAGATGGTTGCAGACAGGGCACTGCATGAAGCAACTTCAGCCGGCCAGGCCCACGAACACGTTCTGCACGTCGTCGTTCGCGTCGATGGCGGCCAGGAATGTTTCGACTTCTTCCAGGTGCTCGGCGCTCAGGCTCGCCGGATCGACCGGGTTCTTGGGCTTGTAGCCCAGCTTGGCCGACAGCACGGTGAAGCCCTGGGCCGGCAGCGCGCGGCTCACGAGGTCGAGGTCGGTCGGGTCGGTCAGGAAGACGGTGGTGTTGCCTTCTTCTGCCGGCTCGAAGTCTTGCGCGCCCGCCTCGATGGCGGCCACTTCGGGGTCGGCGCCGGCGCCGGTGGGTTCGGCTTCGATCATGCCGACGTGGTCGAAGTCCCACGACACCGAGCCCGAGGTGCCCAACTGGCCCTTGCGGAACAGCACGCGCATTTCAGGCGCGGTGCGGTTCACGTTGTCGGTCAGGCATTCGACCATCACCGGCACGCGGTGCGGCGCGAAGCCTTCGTAGATGACGTGCTCGAAATGCACCGCCTCGCCCGTGAGGCCCGCGCCCTTCTTGATGGCGCGGTCCAGCGTGTCCTTGGGCATCGAGACCTTGCGGGCCTGCTCCACCACGAGCCGCAGGCGCGAGTTGGAGGCCGGGTCGGCGCCGTTGCGCGCGGCCATCATGATTTCCTTGGCGAGTTTGCCGAACAGCCGGCCCTTGGCGTTGGCCGCCAGATCCTTGTGTTTTGCTTTCCATTGCGCGCCCATGTCTGATTCCTTGAGGTGTGTGGTTGCGGCCTTGTCTGGCTCTCGTCTGGTTCTCGGCAGAAGGGCTGGATGACCGGTTTGGGGCGACTACTGTAGCTGGAGCGCGGGCGGGAGGGAAACCGGGTGCGCGCCGCGACTCCCTCGCGACAGGCACCGGCCGGCGGGATGCCGATACTTTCCGCATGCACACACAGCCCCTGTTCTCGGTCGAGCCGCGCCATGAGCTTCTGCAGCTCATGCGCGCCTATCCCCTGGCCACCCTGTTCACGGTCACGAGCGACGGCGCGGCGGAAGCGAACCTGCTGCCGCTGGAGGTGTGCGACCTCGGTCCACACGGAACGCTGCGAGGACATGTCGCCAGAAGCCATTCGCTGTGGCAAAGCGTCGCGGACGACAGCAGCGTGACAGTCGTCTTCCAGGGGCCGAACGCCTACATTTCGCCGCGCTGGTATGTCAACGGGCAACGCAGTGGCCGGCTGGCGCCGAGCTGGAACTACGTCGCGGTGCAGGCCCAAGGGCCGTTGCGCTTCATCGACGACCCGGCCTGGGTGCTGTCGCACCTGGCTTCGCTGACCGAATCGCAGGAGGCGGGGCGTACCGAAGCCTGGTCCTTGAACGACGCGTCGCAGGAGTTTGCCGAGAACGCGTCGCAGCGGCTGGTGGGTTTCGAGATCGAGATCCGGTCGCTGACCGGCAAGCGCTTTCTGTCGCAGCAGCGCACCGAAGCCGACCGGCGCAGTGTGATCGAGAACCTCGAACGCGAAGCGTCGCCCACGGCGCATGCGCTGGCGAAACTGATCGTGCCCTGAACTTCGCCCGCTTCTTTCTAATAGTCGAGCCGGCCGCGCAATTCGTCGAACGGCAGCATCACGCGCTGGCGATACGCATCGCGCCGCGAAAGCCGCTCGTACCAGGCCTCGACGTTCGGCAGCGAAGGCCGTTCGATGTCGAGTTCGTAGTAGCGGTACAGGCTGGTGCCGGCGGGAATGTCGGCCAGGCTCAGCGTGTCGCCGGCCAGGAAGTCGCGGCCCGACAGCGCCTGGTCCAGCAGCCTGAAATACCGCGTGCAGAGGCCGAGGTTCTTCTCGATGCTCGGCCAGTCGCGCATCGGCTCCGGCGTGCGATAGAAACCCCAGAACACCCCCGTCAGAAAGGCCGGCTGCAGGCTGCTCTGGGACCAGTCCATCCAGCGGTCCACATGGGAGCGCCGCACCGGGTCTTCGCTCCAGAAGGCCGCGCCGCCATGCCGCGCGGCAAGGTAGCGCAGGATGCTGTGCGATTCCCAGACGACGGTGCCGTCCGCGTCGCGGATGACCGGGACATGGCCGTGCGGGTTCATCGCCAGAAACTCCGGCGTGTCGAGCAGCCCGAAGGCGCCGCCGGCGGGAATGTGCTGGTACGGCAGCCCGATTTCGTCGAGCAGCCACAAGACCTTCTGCACATTGAACGAACTGAGCCGGCCCCAGACGGTGAGCGGGTGTTCAGGCGGCATGCAGGGCTTTCTCCAATGCCGCTTCCAGCGCGTCCAGGGCCACCCGCGCGCCGCCCTCGATGTCGCCCGTATCGTGAATGCAATCGATCCTGACGACGAGGGTGTTTCGCGGCTGATCGCCGGGGTACTTGCGCAGCGTCAGCCGCACCAGCGAATCGCTCTCCCAAGCCGAGCGGTCGGCGGACCAGCTCTCGCTTTCGAACTTGAAGAAGGTGCTGCCCGTGCGGGTGTCCACGATCTCCGGTGGGCAGACCCAGTGCGTGTTGCGCGCCTCCCAGGGCGCGATGCGAACGATGTACCGGCCGTCCGCAGAGGTCGACTGGATGGCAGTTTCCACGGTGATGTTCCTTGCAGTCATGACGCGGGCTTGAATCCAGGCAGCGCATGCATGCGCTGCCGCAGCGCCTCGACGAAGGCCGTGACGCGTGCCGGACGATACAGCCCCGGCGCCAGCGCGACATGCACGCCGATGGGCTCCAGCCACCAGTTCGGCAGCACGCGCTTCAGGCGGCCGGCCTGCATGTCTTCATGGCACATCCACGGCGCGGCGGCGCCGATGCCCGCGCCGTTGAGGATCGCGCGGTAGCTGGCTAGCAGGCTGTCGGTGCGGATCGGCGTGTCCAGCGGCACGATGCGCGAGCGGCCGCCGCGGTCGATCAGGCGCACGTTGCCCATCACGTACGGCACGAGGCCCACGCAAGGCATTTGCGGCAGCCGGGCCAGCGTGACCGGGCCGAGGCGCTTGAGCAGGGCGGGCGTGGCGATCAGCACGCGTTCCATGCGGCCCAGCGAGCGGCAGACCAGGCCGGGGTCGCGCACTTCGCCCACGCACACCCAGCATTCCGCGCCCGAAGCGGCCAGGTCGACCACGCGATCGGTCAGCGTGAGTTCCACGCGCAATTGCGGATGGGCGGCACGCAGGTCGGTCACTGCGTCGGTAAGAAAGCCGGTGCCGTAACCCGACGGGCCGATCACGCGCAGCGTGCCTTCGGGCCGGCTCTGGCCGCCCGAGAGCCGTTGCGACAGGCCCGACCAGCGGTCGGTCAGGTCGTGGGCCTCGGCCAGCAGCGAGCGGCCTTCGTCGGTGAGCGAGAAGTTGGCGGTGGTGCGAATCGCCAGCTTGCAGCCCAGCAGGCGCTCCAGCTCCAGCAGGCGCCGGCTCACCGTGGGCTGGGTGGTGCCGAGCAGGCGCGCCGCCTTGCTGAGCGATCCGCTCTCGCCGATCTTGATGAAGGTGTCGAGCAGATCGAGCCGGTCGTGGGTGTTCTTCATGCGCCAGACGTATAGCACTTCATCGTCCCATACGTCTACCCATCATGGCGGGCTCTGCCTATCGTCGGGCCGGTCAAGACAAGTGAATGGAAATCCCCCGATGAGCAGCGCCACCACCACAGACATCGCCCGCACCGTCGGCGACACGCCCAAGGGCGGCACCGTGCTCGGCTTCTATGCCGCGAAGGGCACGCCCCGGCCGCCGCGCATCGCGCGCGGCGAGGGCATCTACCTGTGGGACGCCAGCGGCCGGCGCTATCTCGACGCCACGGCCGGCGCGGTGGTCGCCAACATCGGGCACGGCAATCCACGGGTGCTGGCCGCGATGCAGGCTCAGGCCGCGAAGGTGACCTTCGCCTATCCGCGCTTCTTCGAGAGCGAGCACAGCATCGAGCTGGCAGACCGCGTGTGCGCGCTGGCGGGCGAGGGGTTCGATCGCGCCTTCTTCGTGTCGGGCGGCTCGGAGGCCAACGAGTCGGCGATCAAGCTGGCGCGCCAGTACGCGGTGGTGACCGGCCAGCCGCGCCGCGCCAAGATCATTTCACGCGACCCCAGCTATCACGGCTCCACGCTCGGCGCGCTGGCCGTGACCGGCGACGCCCACACGCAATCGCTCTATGGCGCGATGGTGCGTGAGATGCCGAAGGTGCCCGCGCCGCTGTCCTACCGCGTGCCTGAGGGGCACACCGTCGAGTCGCATGCGATGGCCTGCGCCGATGCGCTGGAAGCCACCATCCTTCGCGAAGGGCCCGACACCGTGCTGGCCTTCATCCTCGAACCCATCGGTGGCCTGTCCACCGGCGCGGTGGTCTCGTCTGCTGCGTACTTCGAGCGCATTCGCCAGATCTGCGACCGGCATGGCGTGCTGCTGATCTACGACGAGATCATGAGCGGCGCCGGCCGCACCGGCGCCTTTCTCGCGGCCCATCACTGGGCCGGTGCGCGCCCGGACCTCGTGACGCTGGCCAAGGGGCTGGCGGCCGGCTACACGCCGCTGGGCGCGCTGCTCGCGCCCGACCGCATCGTCGATGCGATCGCGAACAGCGGCGGCTTCGTGCACGGCCACACCTACTTCACCAACCCGCTGTCGTGCGCGGTGGCGAACGCGGTCGTCGGCGAGGTGATCGCGCAAGACCTCGTGGCCCGCGCGCGCGACATGGGCGAACTGCTGATGGCCCGCCTGCGCGAGGTGGCCGAACGCTCGCCCATCGTCGGCGACGTGCGCGGCAAAGGCCTGTTCACCGCCATCGAGCTGGTGGCCGACAAGGCAACGCGGCGCCAGTTGCCGGCCAGCTTCAATGCGCCGGCGCGGCTGACCGAGCACGGCCTGCGGCACGGCATTGCGCTTTACAACCGGCGTGCCAACCTGGGCGCCTTCGGCGATTTCCAGATGATCACGCCGCCGCTGACCATCACCGCGCAGGAGATCGACGAACTCGTCGACCTGCTGGAGCGTTCGCTGCGCGACCTGGCCGACGAAGTCGCGGCCAGGGGGCTGGCCGTGGCTTCGGCCGCGTGACGAAAGCCGTGGCCATGCAGCAGCAACAACAACAACCGCTCCCGCCTCACCGCAGCCTGCACGTGCCGGGCGTGCACGGCTACACCGACCGCAAGAGCGTGGCCGCCGGCGAGGTGGTGCGTTTTCACATCAGCAGCGACGTGCCGTACACGCTCTCGGTGTGCCAGCTCGGCCCCGATGTCGAGGGGCGTTCGGCCGACACCGTGCTGCATGCCTTCGCGCCCTCTGCGCCGCGCGTGCAGCCGATCCACCCCGGCTCCTATGTGCGCGTGGAGCGCGGACTCGACCAGCCGCTGCGATCAATCACGCTGGAATGCTGGGTCCAGCCGTGGAGCGTGGGAACGCGCCAGAGCGTGATGGGCCAGTACGACCTGCCCGGGGCCTGCGGCTACGGCCTGTTCATCGACGAGGCCGGGCGCGCTGTTTTCTATCTCGGCGACGGTGGCGCCTTCCGCGCCGACGGCGTGCTTGCCGGTGGGACGCTCGTGCCCCGGCGCTGGCACCACATCGTCGCCACCTGGGACGGGCGCGCCACGGTGCTGTGGCTCGATGGCGTGGTGGTCGCGCGCGGCGCATGGACCGGCCCGCTGCTGCCGGGCCGCGCGCCGCTGCGCCTGGGCAGCAGCGGTGTCGACGGCCTTGCGGATGCTTTCCTCGAAGGCGATCTCGTCATGCCCGCGATCTACGCGCACGCACTGCAGGCCGACGAGGTGCGCGAGCGCTTCGCCGACCGGGGTCTGCACACCGCCCGTGGCCGCGGCGTGCTCGCCTGCTGGCCGCTGCGCGAAGAGCGCGGCGATGTGGTGGCCGACGCCAGCGGCCACCAGCGCACCGGCCGCATCGTCAACCACGGCACCTGGATGATCGTCGGGCCGGCCTTCGAGCCGCATCGAGTCAACGAGTTTTCCGACAACGGCTATGACCCGTTGGCCGACCCCACGCGCGGCCACGGGCTGCGCCTGGCCGGCGACGACCTCTACGACTGCCGCTGGCCCGAAAGCCATGCCTTTCGCATGCCCGCCAATGCGAAGTCCGGCGTCTACGTGGGCCGCGTGCGCTTTCTGCTGGACGGGCAGGCGGCCGACTACGACATCAGCTTCATCGTGCGCCGCGCCGCGCATCAGGCGCCCGCGCCGGTGCTGGTGCTGTGCGCCACCAACAGTTGGCTGGCCTATGCGAGCACGCCCTTCGCCCGGAACGTGGTGGCCGATCCGGTGTGGCCGCGCCGCTCGGTCGGACTGGAGAACAGCCACCCCGACGCGCCGGCCTACAGCAGCTACACCTACCACCGTGGTGGCCAGCCCACCTACCAGGTCGGGCTGCGCATGCCCTGGCCCAACGCCAGCCCCAATGCGCTGTACGACCCGGCCGATGCGGGCTTTTGCCAGTGGACGCGGCTGGAGCGCCGCCTGCACGTGTGGCTCGACCAGGCCGGCTACGCCTACGACGTGGTGAGCGATCTCGACCTGCACCGCGATCCGGGGCTGCTGAAGGCCTACAAGACCGTCGTCATCAACGGCCACAGCGAGTACTGGTCGCTGCCGGCCTGCGACGGGCTCGACGACTACCTGTCGGGCGGCGGCACGGCCATCGTGCTCTCGGGCAACACCATGTACCTGCGCGTGAGCTACAACGAAGACGGCACCGTGATGGAGCAGCGCAAGGTGCTCGGCCCCAACGACAAGGACAGCGAGGAGGCGGCTAAGGTCCGCCCGCCCGCCGGCCCGTTCGGCGAGCAGTACCACAGCCAGGACTGGGCGCGCGGCGGGCAGTTCAGGCAGGCCGGCCGCTCGTGCGCCGAACTCATCGGCCTGGAGTCTGCTGGCTGGGCCTTTGCCGATGGCGAAGACTTCGGCGTGTACCACGCTACGCTGCCGCGGCACTTCCTGTTCTCGCAGCCGCATGCGCTGGACCTGCGCGAAGGCTCGACCTTCGGCCATGCACCGGGCGGCGGCCTGCCGCGTGCCATCGGCCATGAATGGGACCTGAGCGTGGCGACGCTGCGCCGCATGACGCATGCGCTGCCGCCCGGCCAGCGCCTGCCCGAAGCGCAGCGCGGCATCGAGGTGATCGCGCAGGGGCGCCGGCCGAAGCCGGGCCGCCTCGATGCCTACCTGGACTACTTCTCGAACGTGACCGAGTCGCTCGACGGCCTGTCGGCCGAGATGATCTATTGGGAGCGCCCGCAGGGCGGTCGCGTGTTCAACGCCGGCGCCGTCGGCGCGAGCTGGGTGCTCGGCGTCGATCCCTGTTTCGAAGGGGTGCTGCGCAACGTGCTGCATCACTTCGGTGTCTCGCCCGTCGCGGGCCAACCGGTTCATCCACCCCTGGAGCACGCAGCACCATGAGCACCCTGGCACCCCACACGGCCTCCGCCATTCCCGACCCTGTTGCCCGGCAAAGCACGGTGCGGGTGATCACGGCCATCTCCATCGGCAATGCGCTGGAGTGGTTCGAGATCGTGATCTACGGCTTTCTTGCCGTGACCATCTCCAAGCTGTTCTTCCCCGCGGAGAACGACACGGTGTCGCTGCTCATCACGCTGGGCACCTTCGGCGTGACCTTCGTGATGCGGCCGGTCGGCTCGCTGGTGCTCGGCGCGTACGCCGACGCGGCCGGGCGCAAGAAGGCGCTGACGCTGTCGATGGCGATCATGCTGTGCGGCACCTTGCTGATCGCGGTGTCGCCGACCTTCGCGCAGGTCGGGCTCTGGGCGCCGGCGCTCATCATTGCCGCGCGCCTGCTGCAGGGCTTTGCGGCCGGCGGCGAGTTCGGCAGCGCCACCGCGCTGCTGGCCGAGCAGGACCCGCAGCGGCGCGGCTTCTTCTCCAGCTGGCAGTTCGCCAGCCAGGGCATCACCACCTTCCTGGCGGCGGGCTTCGGCATGGGGCTCAACGCGCTGCTCACGCCCGAGCAGCTGCTGTCGTGGGGCTGGCGCATTCCGTTCTTCTTCGGCCTGCTGATCGGGCCGGCCGGCCTGTACATCCGCCGCCACCTCGACGAAGGGCTGGAGTTCAAGCGCGCGGCGCAAGAGGCCACGCCGGTGCGCACCACGCTGGTCGACCAGCGCGGGCGCACGCTCGCGGCCATGGGGCTCATCATCCTGGCGACCATCGTGGCGTACACGGGCTTGTTCATGCCCACCTTCGCGGTGCGGCAACTGGGGCTGCCGGCGTCGATGGCCTTTGCGGGCACCTTCTGGTTCGGCGTGCTGCAGTTCCTGCTGGTGCCGGTCTTCGGCAGCCTGTCGGACCGGGTGGGGCGCATTGTCATCATGCGCAGTGCGGCGCTCGTGATGCTGGTGATGATCGTGCCGCTGTTCTACCTGCTGGTGAACCATCCGTCGGTGCCCGCGCTGATGCTGGCGCTCACGGCCATGGGGGCGGTGGCTTCGGCGTACTGGGGGCCGATTTCGGCCGCGATGTCCGAGCTGTTTCCAGCCGCCACGCGCGGCACCGGGCTGTCGGTGAGCTACAGCTTCGGCGTGGCGATCTTCGGCGGCTTCGCGCCCTTCATCAGCGCCTGGCTGATCACGGCCACGGGCAGCAAGATCGCGCCGGCGTTCTACGTGGCCTTCGGCGTGGTGGTGAGCCTGGTGGCGTTGCGCGCGGCGCGGCGCTACGGCGTCAGGTGATGTTGGCGCGGCGCCAACAACAGACAGCAGTTTTTTCCAAGTTCCGCGGACGCGGGGCGCCTATGCTCCGGTCATTCCTCCACCACCCCGGAATCGAATGACCACCATGCAACGCCAGCAGCAGACAGACATCTTCCATCGCTTGCACAGCGGCCCTGAGCCGCTGGTGCTGGTGAACGCGTGGGACGCAGCCAGCGCGCGCATCGTCGAACGCGCCGGCGCGCGGGCCATCGGCACGACCAGCGCGGGCATGGCGTGGTCGCTGGGCTATGCGGACGGCGAGCGCATGCCGGTCGGCGAACTGCTCGCGGCCTGTGCGCGCATCTGTCGCGTGGCCGGCGTGCCGGTGACGGTCGACATCGAGCGCGGCTTCGGCGACAGCACGCAGGCGGTGTGCGACCTCGTGCGCGCGCTGATCGACATGGGCGTGGCCGGCATCAACATCGAAGACGGCGTGCTGCCGGGCACGCGCCAGCTCGCGCCGCCGGAGATCCTGTGCGAGCGCATCGGGGCGCTGCGCAAACTGGACGCACGCTTTTTCATCAACGCACGCACCGACACCCACTTCGTCGCCAACGACGACCCCGCCGCGCGCTACCAGGACACGCTGCGCCGCGCACGGCTCTACGCATCGGCGGGCGCTGACGGCATCTTCGTGCCGGGCATGACGAGCCTCGAAGAAATCGCGGGCCTTGCGGACGCCGTGGCGTTGCCCGTCAACGTCTATGCGGGCCATACCAAAGCGCCGGCGGTCGACGTGCTCGCCAATGCGGGTGCGCGGCGCATCAGCCTCGGTTGCGGTCCTTTGCAGGCGGTGCTCGGCGTGCTTGGCCGCATCGCCACCGAAGCATTCGACGACAGGACGCACAACGCCGGCTTTCGCACGATGAGCAGCGAGATGATCCCGGCCGGCGAAATCAACGCACTCTTTCCCGCTACCGCCTGATCCCTCTGCCGGGAGGGCGCAAGCCGCCGTGGTGGGTTCGGGTACAGTGGCGGCCCCTTGCCGCAGCCGACATCCACCGCCCCCCTTTCCCCGCACAGCATTCGCCTCGAGGCGGTCACGCTGGTGCGCGGCAACCAGCACGTCTTCGAGGGGCTGACGCTCCATCTGCAGGAGGCGCGCATCGGGCTGGTCGGCGACAACGGGGCGGGCAAGAGCAGCCTGTTCCGCCTGATCAGCGGGCTCGACCAGCCGCAGCAGGGGCGCGTCGTGGTGCATGGCTGCGACACGCAGACCGATCGGCGGCAGTTGTCGCAGCACGTGGGGCTGATGTTCCAGAACCCCGACGACCAGATCATTTTTCCGACTGTGGCTGAAGAGCTGGCGTTCAGCCTCACGGCGCGTGGTGAAACGCGCCAGGTGGCACGGCAGCGGGCGCGCGACTTCCTCGCGCAGCGCGGGCTCGACGCATGGGCCGGGCGCGCCATCGGCGAGCTGAGCCAGGGGCAGCGCCAACAGGTGTGTCTCCTGGCATTGCAGATCAGCCAGCCGGCCACGCTGCTGCTGGACGAGCCCTTTGCCAGCCTCGACCTGCTGAGCCAGGCGCGGCTGGCGGCGCAGCTTGACGCCACCGACCAGCAGATTGTCTTGTCGACGCACCTGCTCGATCACGTGCACGACTTCGAGCGCGTGCTGTGGCTGGAGCAGGGCAAGGTCCGCGCTGACGGGCCGGGCCGCGAGGTCTGCGAGGCCTATGCCGCGAATGTGCGCGAGCGCGCCAGGGCAGAGCGGGGCGCGCCGCATGCGTAGCCTCTATTCGGAACAGCAAACCTGGATGCACGCGATCGCGGCGTGGATCAAGCTCGCGGTCTTGTCGGTGTGCGGCACGCTGCTGGTGCTGGTCGACAGGCCTGTTCACCTGGCCATTGCCTGCGCCGTGGTGTTGCTGATCTTCGCGTCGCTCGGGCGCCCCGCATGGCGCCGCGTGCGCATGCTGGTCGGCGTGGCGATTGCCGGTGGGCTGATCGTCGGCTTTCACTGGGCGCTGGGCACGACGCCGCTGGGCGTGGCCAGCGCCTTGCGGCTGGCCAGCGCGGCCACGCTCGCGCTGATGCTGACGCTGACCACGCGCTTCGAAGACCTGCTGGCAGTGCTCGAAACCCTCATGCATCCGCTGCAGCGCTTCGGCGTGCCGACCGAGCGGATCGCGCTCGGCCTTGGCCTGATGCTGCGCTTCGCCGAAAATTTCTATGTGCAGTGGCAGCGCCTGGACGATGCCTACCGCGCCCGTTCGGGGCATGGCGGCGGCCTGCGGCTGCTGGCGCCGTTGACCATCCGCACCCTGCAGACGGCAGAGCGCGTGGCCGATGCGCTGGCCGCGCGGCTGGGCCGCTGATTCCGAACCCTCTTTCTGGAACGAGATTCCCATGACCACCACCGGCTCCCTCACTTCGTCCCGTTCCCTGTCGTACATCGCGCTGTTCGCGGCGCTGATGGCGGTGTTCGGGCTGATCCCCAAGATCGACCTGCCGTTCGGCGTGCCGATCACGCTGCAGTCGCTGGGCGTGATGCTCGCCGGCTGCCTGCTGGGGCCGCGACGCGGGTTCCTGGCGATTGCGCTGTTTTTGCTCGCTGTGGCGCTGGGCCTGCCCCTGCTGCCCGGTGGACGTGGGGGCTTGAGCGTGTTCGTGGCGCCGGCCTCGGGCTTCCTGTTTGGCTGGATGTTCGGCGCGTTTACCTGCGGCCTGCTGATGCGCCGCATGGCGGGTGCCACGGGCACCGGGCTGCTGGCGGCGGCCTTCGTCGCGTCGCTGGTCGGCGGGATCGTGGTGGTCTATGCCTTCGGCATCGTCGGGCTCTCGTGGGTGGCCCACATGTCGCTGTCGCAGGCGGCGCTGGCCATGCTGGTCTTCATTCCCGGCGACCTGATCAAGTGCGGCATCTGCGCGATGCTTGTGCAGACGGTGATGCGTGGCATGCCGGGCTGGCGGCTCGACCGCGACTGATTCGTCCCTGGGCTACGCGCTGCGCCGCCTGAAGGTGGTGGCCGACAGATAGTCCTTGCGCGGGCCGTGCACCGTGTGCCGGATCACGAAGGAGCCATCGGCGAGAAAGCGGTAGCTGCTGTCGTAGGTGTCGGGTGTGCACAGGTGCGTGGCCGATCCGGCGAGCGCGTCGCCGTCATGCACGATCGCGATGCCGTGAAAAAGGCGCGGTGGCTGCTCGGCGAAGTA
Source organism: Variovorax raffinosi (assembly GCF_051216615.1). Classification (NCBI taxonomy): domain Bacteria; kingdom Pseudomonadati; phylum Pseudomonadota; class Betaproteobacteria; order Burkholderiales; family Comamonadaceae; genus Variovorax; species Variovorax raffinosi. Next base: position 816,484 of record NZ_JBPJZR010000002.1, on the reverse strand, counting down.
CACGGCGAAACCGCCAGCGGCGCGCTCGAAGAGGTATTCACGGTGCCCGTCGAACTCCTTGCCGTCGGCCAGACGGATCCGGCCTTCCTCTCGGTACTTCAGCATCCCCGTGTCGAGCCGCGTGAACGTGGCGGTGCCGGTCATGGCGGCCTGGCCTTCGATGGTCCGGTCCAGGTCCCAGGCGCCTTCCAGCCCGTCGAAGACGGCGTCCGGGGTGCCCCAGGGCGCAAGCGGGGCGAATGAAGGGGCTGGCGCGTTCATGCCGGCACTCTACGACAAGCCCTCATCTCCCTTTCTGACAGGTGATTGTTTCCAACGTGTGAACACCGTGGTTCTGTTTGCTACGGGTTTCTACTTAGATATCGGCGCACAATTAATCCACAGACCGGCCCCCAAGCCGATCTGGATGAACAGGGCCCCGAGCGCGGTGGCCGCGCCCAGAGGGACGGCAACCCACCCAAGACCGGTTCGAAATCATCCAAGTGCAAAAACAATTGAACTGAACTGAAGGAAATCCAAATGACCGCCTCGAAGCTCCTCTCCGCTGTTGCCGTTGCCCTGCTGGCTGTTGCCGGTTCTGCCCACGCCGAAACCTATGAAGGCGTGCACCAGCTCACCTCGGGCGCCAGCCGCGCCGATGTTTCCAGCCAGGCCGTGGTTGCCGCGCACAGCGCCAACCCCTACGCCACCGGCGCCAACTCCGGCCCGGCACCCGTGTTCGTGTCGTCGACCAGCCGCGCTGCCGTCCGCAGTGAAGCCGTTGCCGCTGCACACAGCGCCGATCCGTATGCCGAAGGCGCATCGTCGGGCGTGGCCCCGATCGTTGCCAGCACGGTGGACCGCGCCGCGGTGCGTGCCGCAGCCCGCGCTGCCGCTCGTGGCGATGCACTGCCGCTGTAATCCTCGTCAGCAATGCGCTCGCTTCGGCGAGTGCCGCTGCCGAAAGGCCGGTTCATGCCAACGCATGGACCGGCCTTTTTTTGTGCCCACCCCGCTCATGGCAGGCTCACATTGCCTCCGTATCATGGGTCAGCATGGACCCTCTTGACCTGAACCCCCGCCAGACCGCCCTCATTTCCATCGACCTGCAACACAGCAATGTGGGCCGCCAGCTTGCGCCGCATGCCGCCGCCGACGTGGTGCAACGGAGCAAGCGCATCGCGGATGCATTGCGCGCAGCCGGCGGCACCGTGGTGTGGGTGCGCGTCGATGTCACCGCGTTGCTGAGCCTGCCGGCGGATGCATCCATCAGCCGGCCGCCGGGGTCGCCCGTGCCGCCGCCCGAGTTCTCGCAACTGGTGCTCGAACTGGAGGTGCAGGGCGGCGATGTGCTGATCACCAAGCGCCAGTGGGGCGCGTTCTACGGCACGGACCTCGACCAGCAACTGCGCCGTCGCGGCATCAAGACGCTGGTGATGAGCGGCATCGCAACCAACTTCGGCGTCGACTCGACGGCCCGTGCCGCCTTCGACCGGGGCTACGAACTGGTGTTCGTGGAAGACGCGATGAGTTCGCTGGCGGCCGAGCTGCACAACTTCGCGAACAAGGAGCTGTTCCCGCGCATGGGCCGCGTGCGTTCGACGGACGCGCTCATCGCGGCCATCGGCGCTCGCTGATTCAGCGCTCGGGCAGCAGCCGCAGGCCGGCCACGAAAAAGGGCAGGTCGTCGTCAGCCGCCGGGTCGTGCAGCTCGACGGACCATTGCGCTGCGCCGCCGCTGTACGCGGGGCTCGCGCAAAGCTCGCAGGCATAGACCAGCCGGTCGGCCCGCGCATCATCGCGATGCGCGACAGCCTCGTCGCAGCACTCGTCCGGCAGCATTTCTTCGCCGCTTGCCGCGCCACCGGCAGCGCGCCGTATCAGCCGCATGACGATGCGCTCAGGCGCCACCGTGCGTTCGCCGGCCCGTGCCCGTGGCACCGTCGCACGCAGGCGCAACTCGAGCGGCTCGCCGACGCGAAAGCCTTCGCCCCGCTCCAGCGACATGTTCTCCAGCGCCACGCGCACGCGGCGTCCTTCGCGCAGGCGCTTCACGACGAACATCACCGTCAGCACGGAAAAAGTCGCGAACACCGGCAGTCCGATCACCATCCAGAGCCATTGCCAGCCGCCGGCCAGCGCCCAGGTCATCGCCCGGAAGCCGAACACCGCGAAGAACGCCAGCACCGCGAGCGCGATCAGCCACGCCACCCAGTCGGAGGCCGACTGCGGCGTGCGCTCGGTGACCTGCGGCGCGTTGGAAGTCCACTCGGTGGGCTCCCCGCTTGCAGGCGCGGTCAGGTCGAAGGATGAATGGCGGGAAGGCATGGGAAGGCGCCGAGCATAGCCATTCGCGAAGCGGCACCACGCCGGTGCAGTTGGCCGGCCCCAACCCGCGCCAGGCGGCCGTTCGGCAGGGGCCGCCTTCGCCGAAAGGCGCATTGCCTTGCCATCACGCATCCCTCATGATGGCGACGCGGAAGGGATAGCCGCAAGACCGCATGCTTTCGCATTACTGCATCAATGTGGTGCAGTCGGGCGAAAATACGAAGGCGCTCCCGCCGTAAAAAAGAAAGCATGATCCGTCGCCGTTGACGCGGCAACCCACACGCATGGCCCTCACTCTCGACCCCGAAGACACGCGCGGACGCATCCACGATCTCGTGTGGAGCGGCTTCCATGCCGACGCCGATGTCGAATGGATGATCACCGACGAGTACCTCGATCCCGATGAGCTCACGGCCGAAGACCGCGCCTGGATCAAGGCAGAGGCCGGCCGCGCCTGCGCCGCCAAGCACACCGCCGAGCGCGACTGGCCCGCGCAGACCGAGTACGACCGGCTCGATGCCGTCTTCGTGCAACTGCGCGGCGAAAAAATCATTGCGCTGCACCGCGCGGGCAACACGCTGTCCGATGGCCATGACGACGTGCGCGAGCAATGGCGCGCGGCGGGCCGCCTGGCCTCGGGCATTCGCGGATGCTGCTTCTATCACTCGCAGGACCTCGACACGGCGGTGCGCACCGGCCGCCTGCACCTGGCGTTCAGCGGCGGCATGATCCCCGAGATCGCACAGCGCGAAGCCAACACCGTCGTGGTCGGCCATCGCATCGTCGAGCTGCTGCGCGCCGCCGGCTTCGATGCGAAGTGGAGCGGCGACATCAACGAGCGCATCGAAGCCGATCTCGGCCAATGGCGCAAGCGAGGCCCTTCCGCGTGAGCGTGCAGGCCTGGCAGCCGCCGCGCCGCATCGACGCCATCGATTTCTGGCTGCGCTCGCGGCTGTTGGCCACGGCCCACGCGCTGCGCGAGACGCTGCGGCCCTCGGCCCGGCGCTGGCATGGCGGCGATCACGCACTGGCCGACGCGCCGGTGCTTGCGCAATACCGCACGCCCTTGTGGTCGGACGGGCGCGCGGACGAATTCCCATTGGTCGCCGGCAAGGTGCACAACCTGCGCGTGGCCCGCCGCGCCTTCGACGCGATCGAGGTGCCGGCCGGCGAAGTGCTGAGCTTCTGGCGCCAGTTGGGGCGGCCGAGCGCGTGGCGCGGTTTCGTGGTGGGCCGCGAGTTGCGCGGCGGCTGCGTGGTGCCGACGTTGGCCGGCGGCCTTTGCCAGTTGTCGAATGCGCTCGCCACGGTGGCGGTGCGTGCCGGCTTCGAGCTGGTCGAGCGGCATGGGCACACGGCGCGCATCGAGCAGGCTGGGGCAGCCGCCGCCGACGCCATCGATGCGACGGTGTTCTGGAATTACGTCGACCTCAAGCTGCGCGCCAGACACGCATGGCGGCTCGAAGTGGAGCTGACCGCCACCGAGCTGGTGCTGCGCATCCGCGCGCGTTCGCCGTTGGCGATGCCGGGTGTGCCGGTCACGCTGCGGCGGGCGAGCGAAGAGCGCGCGGCCCCCGTGCTGCCGTTGGCGCGCGGCTGCCTCAGTTGCGACCAGACCGCCTGCTTTCGGCACCGCCCGTTGGTCGATGTGGCGCCGCAAGGCCGCACTGCCGTGCTGCTCGATGCGTGGACGCCGGAGTTCGCGCGCTACCTGGGGGCGAATCACCCCGGCGCGGACCGCATGCAGCCGGTGCCGATGCGGCTGGCGTTCTGGCGCGCATCCGCAGTTGGATGGCACCGGGAGCCCGTGCCCGACGGCGCAGCGCCCGCGCAATCGCCGTGGGCCGCGAGCCTGCGCCGCGCGCTGTGGCAACGGCTCTGGGCGCGGCACGCGGGCCGGCGGCAGGCCAGCCTGATCGATGGGCAACGCTGGCTGGCACTGGCTTTCGCCGCGCGCCTGAAGCCCGAACACACGCAACTGGTGATTGAGCAGTCGCTGTTGCCGCACCTGCAAAGAGCCGGTGCGCTCGACGGTCGTCATGTCACGGTGCTGGCCAGTGCGTTGCCCATGGCAGTGATCGAGCGAAGGCTCGATGCCGCGTCCCAACGCTGGCCCGGCGATGCCACGTTGCGCGACTTTCGCGCCGATCCCGCGCTCGTGCGGGCCGAGGCCATCGCGCTGGCCCGTGCCGTGGCTGTGGTCACGCCCCACGCGGAAGTCGCACGACAACTCGCCGAGTCAGCGCCGCAAGCAAACTTGTTGCAGCTCGACTGGGTACTGTCCAACGCAAAGACTCTCGCGGCCGAACGCAAAGAACCACCGCTCATCGTGTTCGCCGCAAGCGCACTGGCACGCAAGGGTGCGCGCGAACTGGCCGCTGCGCTGCAAGGCTGGCCGTGCCGGTTGCGCGTGCTGGGCTCGCCATCCGATGATGCGCAACTGTGGCAAGGCATCGACCCTGTCGAGCACATGAACTGGCGGGGCGACGGGTTGGCCGGCGCCAGCGTCGTCGTGCTGCCCGCGCACGTCGAGCATGCGCCGCGTGCGCTCCTGCGTGCCGTGGCGGCAGGCCTGCCCGTGGTGGCGTCAACCGCCTGCGGCCTTGCCGCATTGCCAGGCGTGCGTGAAGTCGCGGCCGGCGATGTGGATGCCTTGCGCACCGCGCTGCAAGCCGCCTGCAACACCTGACCGGAGAAGAAATTGACATCGATCGAACAGGCCCGCGCGGCCCTGGCTCCCTTCGGCGAACTGGCAGCACAACCGGCCGCCGACCATTGGCGCGGCGACATCCCGCTGCCGCCCGTCATCGCAACGTTCTACGAACAGATCGGCCCGCTCGGCGAGTGGATCAATGAGCGCGTGGGCCATGCGGGCCTCGAGGTCCCGAACGTTGGCAATCCCTTCAGCATTCTGCCGCTTGCGCGTCTGTGGGAGCAGCAGGCCGGCTACCGCTGGGACGGCATCACCGGCGAGCGCATCGCCGACTGGCCCGACCACTGGCTCGTGGTGGCGGACCAAGGGGCGGACCCCTTCATCTTCGATCTGCGCACGGGCGCGATCCAGTTCGCGCGGCACGGTGCGGGCGCATGGCAGGACGACGCACCGATCTTTGCCGACATCTTCCAGATGGCCGCCTGCCTGGGCACCGTGGGCCAGTTCGTGGAGGAGGCCGACGACGGTCTGTTCCTGGACGACTACAGCGTCGATCCGGTGCAGCGCGCGCGCCTGGTCGAGCGGCTCGCACCGCTGCTCGGCGATGCCGCCACGGCTGAAGCCCTGCTGGACGATTTCGGCTGGTAGCGCGCGGGCCGCCGCGGCAGGAAACGGGGTGCAGGGAGAATCGCAGGCAAAACAAGAAACCGGAAGCGCTTCATGACCATCGATCTCCAGACGCTCAAGTGCGGCGAATGCGGCAGCAGCGTGCTCAAGCGCACCGGCCTCAATGAATACACCTGCGACCACTGCGGCTCCGTCACGCTGGTCGAGGACAACGTGTCCGATCGGCTTGAGCGCGTGCTCGACCAGGTCAAGAACGAAGCAGGCCGGCGCCTGGCGGCCGAGGAAGCGCTCCGGCAGAAGCTGATGCTGCGCAAGATCGGCATCGGCGTGATCGTCGTGCTGGGCGTGGTGCTGGTGGGGCGCATCATCGAAGTGCTCCTCGAATCGCGCAACCCGCCAAGCGCGCAGCCGGTGGTTGCCGCCATCGTCGATCGCACCATTCCGACGGATGGCCTGAAGCTCGGCGAACCCAGGCAGGTGCTGGTGGGCAGCGGCAGCTCGGCGGTGCCCAAGCTGCTGGTGGTGGCGCGCAACGAGACCGGCAAGCCGCTGTCGCGCGCGGGCATCCGCGCCACCTACTACGACGGCGACAACCGGCTCGACGAGCGCAGCGAGATGGTGCCGATCTCCGTGCTCGAACCTGGCGAGAGCACGCCCGCGTTGATCGACATGCCCAGCGGCAAGAACATCACGCGGCAGGACCTGCGGGTGCAGAAGCTGTCCGAGCCCTACAACGCCGTCGAGGGACCGCGCATGACCTTCGCGCGCGTGCGGCTGGTGCAGCAGGGCGATCGCGTGCGGCTGGTGGGCCGCGTCGCCAACACGCGCAAGGACGCGGCCATGATCGGCGGCATCGAGGTGCTGGCCACGCTGTACGACGATGCAGGGCAGGTGATCGGCTTCGGCCACGGCTACGGGCAATCGAATGAACTCAAGCCTGGCGCGCAGACCTCGGTGGACCTGAGCATTGCCCGCTTCGGCCGCGCGGCGGCCATCGCGGCGTGGGACTACCGCATCGGCTACAGCACCATCGAGACCTCGGGTGCGCGCACGGCGGTGCTGAGCACCGACCGCGTGATCCGCAGCACCAGCGCACCGGAGCGCTTCAACCCCGAACTGCGCCTGGGCACCGAAGACCTGCTGGCCGACGACAGCGAGCGCTTCGATGCGAAGCAGCTCGAACTGCTGCCGCTGATCGACGGGCGCAACAACATCCAGCAGCGGCTGTTCCTGACCGAGCTGGTGAACCGCAGCACCGACACGGTGGCCATCGCGCCGGGCGGCGTGATCTCGCGCTTCAGCGGCAGCAAGGCCGACGGCACCACCAACATCTCGGGGCTGGCGTACCTGTACCCGGGCGAGCGCTTTCCGATCTTCCTGGAGCCGGAAGACATGGAGCGCATCACCGACACCCGCATCGAGTGGAAGCCGATGCGCCGCGCCGCCATGCCGGGGCCGCGCATGTCGCTGGAAGTGAAGGTGACGGGCACCAAGGCCGAAACCGGCAGCGTGCTGCTCAACTTCAGCCAGCGCTTCACCTACAAGAGCGTGGAGGTCAAGGGCAGCGTGAAGAACCCGGGCACGAACATCGTCGGCAAGGTGCGGCTGTGGGTCAGCCTGCGCGACCGCAGCGGGCAGCTCACCGGCTTCAAGCTGGTGGAGAACCTGCCGGCCATCGCGCCCGGCGAGAGCGTGCCTTTCCAGGTGAACGTGGAGCAGAACGGCCGCGACTTCGCCAGCGTGACGACGCTATACCAAACCGAATAGCCCCTCGGGCGACGGCGTTGGGCGGTTCGCGCCATGATCGCGCCCATGATTCCGTTATCGATCCTCGACCTTTCCCCGATCATTGAGGGCAGCAACGCGGCACAGTCGTTCCGCAACTCGCTCTCGCTCGCGCAGCATGGCGAGAAGCTCGGCTACACGCGCTACTGGCTGGCGGAGCACCACGGCATGCCGGGCATTGCGAGCGCGGCCACGGCGGTGCTGCTGTCGTACGTGGGGGCGGGCACCTCGACCATCCGCATCGGCGCCGGCGGCGTGATGCTGCCGAACCATTCGCCACTGGTGATTGCCGAGCAGTTCGGCACGCTGGAGTCGCTGTACCCGGGGCGCATCGACCTGGGCCTGGGGCGTGCGCCCGGCTCCGACCAGCGCACCGCGCGGGCGCTGCGCCGCAATCTCGAATCCGATTCCGACCAGTTCCCGCAGGACGTGCTCGAGCTGATGGACTTCATGTCGAAGGCACCGCAACAGCCCGTGCGGGCCGTGCCCGGCGAGGGGCTGGAAGTGCCGGTGTGGATCCTCGGCTCCAGTACCTTCGGCGCGCAGCTCGCGGCGCACCTGGGTTTGCCCTATGCCTTTGCCTCGCACTTCGCGCCGCAGCAGATCATGCAGGCCATCCAGATCTACCGCGAGACCTTCAAGCCTTCGGCGCAACTGAAAAAGCCGTACGTGATGCTGGGCTTCAACGTGTTCGCGGCCGACACCGACGAAGAGGCCGAGTTTCGCGCCACCTCGTGGCAGCAGGCCTTCGTCAACCTGCGCAGCGGCCGGCCGGGGCGCCTGCCGCCGCCGGTCGAGAACTACCGCCAGAAGGTCGGGCCGGCCGAGAACGCGCTGCTCGACTCGGTGCTGTCGTGCTCTGCGGTGGGTTCGGTCGAGACGGTGAAGAAGGGCGTGGAAGCGTTCGTGGCGCGCACTGGCGCCGACGAACTCATGATCACCTCGCAGGTGTTCGACCACGTCGCGCGGCTGCGCTCGTACGAGCTGCTGGCCGAAGCTTTCGGCCAGAAGAAGTAGCCGCAGCGGTCAGGCCCGCTTGCGGGCTTCCTCGTCGACAAGGTCCTTCTTCGACAGCTTGCCGACCGCCGTCTTGGGCAACTCGGCGCGCAACTCCAGCGCGCCGATCATCTCGTGCTTGCCCAGGCGGTCTTTCAGGAACAGCTTGAGCGCATCGAGCGTCAGTTCGGGCGCGCCTTCCTTCAGCTTGACGAAGGCTTTGGGCGACTGGCCACGGTAGTCGTCGGGCACGCCGATCACGCAGACCTCGGCCACCGACGGGTGCTCGTACACGGCTTCTTCGAGCACGCGCGGATAGACGTTGTAGCCGCCGCACAGCAGCATGTCCTTGGTGCGATCGACGATGTAGAAGTAGCCGTCGGCGTCCATCTTCGCGACGTCGCCGCTGCGGAAATAACCGTCGGGTGTCATCGACTCGGCCGTGGCCTTGGGGTTGTTCCAGTAGCCCTTCATCACGTTCGGACCCTTGACGCACAGCTCGCCCGCTTCGCCGAATGCGGTCACGTCCTTCGTCGGATCGTCCAGGCTCACGAGCTTGATGCGCACCTGCGGCAATGGCATGCCGCACGAGCCCGCCTTGCGCACGCCGCGCGCGGGCGTGAAGGTGCCCACCGGCGAGGTCTCGGTCATGCCCCAGCCTTCGTTGAGGTGGCAGCCGGTGAGCGCGAAGAAGCGCTGCTCCACTTCCACCGGCAACGGCGCGCCGCCCGAGCCGCAGAACTTGAGCGAGCGCAGGTCCATCTCCTTGGCCTTGGGGTGCGACAGGATGGCCGTGTACATCGTCGGCACACCGGGGAACACGCTGATCCTGCTGGCGGCGAGTTCGTTCATCACGGCATCGACATCGAAGCGCGTGTGCAGCACCAGCGCCGCGCCCAGGCGCACGCCGAGCAGCATCGCGGCACTCAGCGCGAAGATATGGAACAGCGGCAGCACGACCAGGAAGCGTTCGGCGCCTTCGACGAGGATCGGTGGCTCGCCGCGTGTCGACTCGTAGTACTGCGCAGAAGCCGAGCTGAGGTTGGCGTGCGTGAGCATCGCGCCCTTGGGCAGGCCGGTGGTGCCGCCGGTGTATTGCAACACCACGATCTCTTGCGCGAGATCGCCGAGTGGGTAGGTGCGGTGCGTGCCTTCGCTTTTCAGCAGATCGGTGAAGCGCACATGCCGCTCGTCCGTTGGCACGGCAGCGATCTGGCCCGCGGCCTGCAACTGGGCCTGCACCTTGTCGCCGGCCGCGCCGTAGTCGCCCAGGCTGCCGACCACCAGCTTCTGCAGGCGTGAGTCGTCCAGCAGCCGTGCCATCAGCGGGTAGAGGTTGACCAGGTCCAGCGTGATCAGGATGTCCGTGCGGCTGTCCTCGATCTTGTGGGCCAGCACGCGCTCGGCATCGAGCGGCGAGTAGTTCACCACCGTGCCGCCGGCCTTGAGCACGGCGAAGAAGGCGATCGGGTAATGGGGTGTGTTCGGAAGGTACAGGCCGACGTGCACGCCGGGCTTCACGCCCAGGTCCTGCAGCGCCTTGGCGGCGCGCTCGACCGCCGCCCCCAGTTGCGCGTAGGTGATGACCTGGCCCATGAACTCGACGGCGGAGTGATCGGGCCAGCGCGCGACGGCTTCGTCGAGCATCTGCTGCACCGGCTTGACGGGCAGTTCGGCGTCCCAGCGCATGCCCGGCGGGTACGCGCGTGTCCAGGGGGTGTTGTCGCCGGAGAGGGCGGAGGAAGAAGAGGGGGCCATGCGTTGTCTCCGCTGTGCTGCTGTTGCAAATCGCGCGGGCGGGTCTGTGCCGCCCTTCGAAGGCACTGTAGCGCCGGGTCTTTCCGCCGGGGAGCGCGGCCTGACATGCAGGCGACACGGGTTTTCCCGATTTCCCACACGCGGGAAGCCCCTACCCCGGGGCTGGGACAATGGCGGGCTTATGGCAAAGCAACGGATCGTGGTGGGACTGAGCGGCGGAGTGGACTCCGCGGTGACGGCGCACCTGCTCAAGCAGCAGGGGCACGAGGTGGTCGGCATCTTCATGAAGAACTGGGAAGACGATGACGACAGTGAATACTGCTCGTCGAACATCGACTTCATCGACGCGGCCAGCGTGGCCGACGTGCTGGGCATCGAGATCGAGCACGTCAACTTCGCGGCCGACTACAAGGACCGCGTGTTCGCCGAGTTCCTGCGCGAGTACAAGGCCGGCCGCACGCCGAACCCCGATGTGCTGTGCAACGCCGAGATCAAGTTCAAGGCCTTCCTCGATCACGCGATGCGCCTGGGCGCCGAGAAGATCGCCACCGGGCACTACGCACGCGTGCGGCTGAACGAAGCCACCGGCAGGCATGAACTGCTGAAGGGGCTTGATGCGTCCAAGGACCAGAGCTACTTCCTGCACCGCCTGAACCAGGCGCAGTTGTCCAAGACGCTGTTCCCGGTCGGCGAGCTGCACAAGACCGAGGTGCGCCGCATCGCGGAAGAGATCGGCCTGCCCAATGCGAAGAAGAAGGACTCGACCGGCATCTGCTTCATCGGCGAGCGGCCGTTCCGCGACTTCCTGAACCGCTACATCTCGAAGGAACCGGGCCCGATCAAGGACGACCGGGGCCGCAAGCTGGGCGAGCACCAGGGGCTGAGCTTCTACACGCTGGGCCAGCGGCAGGGGCTGGGCATCGGCGGCGTCAAGGAGAAGGGCGCGCAGCGCGGCTCGGGCGACCACTCGCCCTGGTTCGTGGCACGCAAGGACGTCGAGAAGAACACGCTCTGGGTGGTGCAGGGGCACGACCATCCGTGGCTGCTGTCATCGGAACTGAAGGCCGACGATGCGAGCTGGGTGGCGGGCGAGGCGCCCGTGGCGGGCAGCTATGGATCGAAGGCGCGCTACCGGCAGGTCGATGCGGCTTGCGACATGGGCGTCGGCGAGGCGGGCGCGGGAACCGGGTTCAGCTTGCGCTTCGGCGAGCCGCAATGGGCCGTCACGCCGGGGCAGTCGGCGGTGCTCTACGACGGCGAGCGTTGCCTCGGGGGCGGCGTCATCGTTTGACCGGTGGTGGAACCGACCGCACCGATTCGTCGATGTGGAGCAGTTCGAGCGGGTAGCGCTTGCCGGCCAGGTAGTCCTCGATGCATTGCAGCAGCAACGGGCTGCGATGCCGCGCGACGCTGGCGCGAATCTCGGCCGGCGTCATCCACACAGTGCGCACGATGCCTTCGTCGAGCGCGCGGCCTTCTTCGAACGCGCCGAGCGTGCCAGTGAAGGCGAAGCGCATGTAGGTGATGTCTTCGCCCCGCTCGGCCTGTGGCCGGGCGCGCGCCATATAGACACCGATGAGTGCCGTTGGCGTGAAATGGTGGGCGGTTTCTTCCAGGGTCTCGCGTGCGCAGCCCTCGGCGGGGGATTCGCCGGGGTCCAGGTGCCCGGCAGGCGTGTTGAGCTTGAGGCCGTCGTCGGCATGCTCCTCGACCAGCAGGAAGCGCCCGTCCCGTTCGATCACCGCGGCCACGGTGACGTTGGGTTTCCAGCGTGCGGATTTGGCTGTAGCCATTGATTGAGGGCCTGTCTACTGTCTATCGCAGCACGTAGCCGCTGAAGCGCCAGATGCGGTCGCTGTCGAGGTGGAAGCTCACGAGTTCGCGCAGGGTGCTCTCGGGCTTGCCGGTGAAGCGGGTTTCGTATTCGATGCTGATGTACTGGCCAGCCGTGTCGCCGTCAGGGTCGGTCACCACCCGGCGATTGATGGCCACCCAAGTGCGTTGACGGGGTGCCCCGAGTGTCGTGCGGCTCCCGGCGACCTTGTCCGTGAAGTCGGCGCGCGTCACGCGCTTGCGGGCGGCAGCGGTGGCGCCGTCCCAGAGTTCGCCGGCCTTGCCCTGGTCGATCATCTGGATCGCCTGCATGCCGCCCCGGACCATGTCGCTGGCCTCGATGTCCTGTGCCGAGGCCGGGCCCAAGCAACTCCAAAGCAGCGCGGCGGCGAGCAACAGCCTGATCATGCGGGGCATTCGTCTCATTCCTTGTGAGGGGTACGGGACGCCCGATGGACAGTCTCCGGGCGGCAGAACCGTTGGAGACTGTAGCGTGCAGGAGATTCCCCAAAGGCTGGGGTGCCCGGCAGGCCTACCGCGTGCCGGCCTTGGGGAGCGCGTCCGCCTCGATCGTTTCCAGGCGGTATCCCAGGCCATAGATGGCCAGCAGCAGGAAGCCGTTGGCGGGCCGCAGGTCGAGCTTGGTTCTCAGGCGTGAGATATGGGTGTCGAGCGAGCGGGACAGCGCCTCGATGCCGAGGCCCCAGACGGCCTCGTGCAGATGCTCCCGCGACAGCAGCCGCCCGAGGTTCTGGAACAGGAACAGCGCGAGTTCGTACTCGCGGTTCTTCAACTCGACCGGCACCCCCCGGACCTTCAGCACGCGCGAGGGCGGATAGAAATGGTAGGGGCCGAAGATCAGTTCGGACTCGTGCTGGGCGGGGTAGGAGCGGCGCAGCAGCGCCCGGACGCGCGCTTCGAGTTCACCGGCGCGGATCGGCTTGGCCATGAAGTCGTCGGCGCCGGCGTTGAGGCCTTCGACCATGTCGGCTTCGTCGCGCCTGTCGGTCACGAAAAGAATGGGAAGGCGGCTCTTGAGCTCCTGCCGGATGCTCTTCACCACGTCCGGCCCGGCCATGTCGGGCAGGCTCCAGTCCAGGATGAGCAGGTCGAAGGTCTGCCGGCGCAGCGCCTGCAACAGCGTTCGTCCTTCGGTGTAGAGGTGGCACTCGTGTCCGAGTCCCACCATGGTTTGATTGATCAGCCGGAGCTGATCCGGGCCATCGTCAAGTACGGCAATTCGCATTCCATCCCCTTTTCCTCCCCGCGCCAGCCTCAGTGAGCTGGCGATCTGGGTGAAGTGTATCTATCTGCGACTGGCGTAAGAATTGTGAATTGCAACTAATGCACGCAAATCCAGTTTTTCACGCAGATAGTGCGGACAATTGGCGGCAGTTGGATACAAATGAAGATTTTTTTGGGCAAGCGTTGGCGAAGTGTTGTCAACAATTGAGCGCTGGACAAGTGGCATCACAGGCGATATCGCCGGGTATGTCCTAGGCCCGCCGGCCGCCTCCAAATGAGGACCGAATCTTCAAATTTGCTCCCAATTAGATAGCTAGACCCGCAGCATCCACAGGCGTTCCGGGGCCAATGGCGGTGGGCATTTTGGCGACAGCAAGCGTCTGTAATCTTGCTGTAAGCTCTGCCCGCATTCCGTGTGCCCCCTTGCCCTGAGGAGATCTCTATGCTGATAGGCGTGCCTGCCGAGACACTGGCTGGCGAAACCCGAGTGGCCGTTACACCTGAAACGGTGAAGAAACTCCTGGCCTCAGGGCACACCGTTCGTGTGCAGTCAGGCGCCGGCGTCGCCGCCAGCGTGACCGATGCGGCTTACCAGGCTGCGGGCGCGGAGATCACCGATCGGGCCGGCGCGTTGTCCGCCGACATGGTCCTGAAAGTGCGCACGCCCACCGATGCCGAAGCCGCGCTGCTCAAGTCCGGCGCCGTCGTCATCGGCATGCTCAATCCCTTCGATGCCACCGGCCTGCAACGCCTGGCCGGCGCGGGCGTTGTCGGCTTCGCTCTCGAAGCAGCGCCGCGCACCACCCGCGCCCAGAGCATGGACGTCCTCTCATCGCAAGCCAACATCGCCGGCTACAAGGCCGTGATGATCGCGGCCGACAAATACCAGCGCTTCTTCCCGATGCTCATGACCGCGGCCGGCACCGTGAAGGCCGCGCGCGTCGTCATCCTCGGCGTCGGTGTCGCCGGCCTGCAGGCCATTGCAACGGCCAAGCGCCTGGGCGCCGTCATCGAAGCCTCCGACGTTCGCCCCAGCGTCAAGGAACAGATCGAATCGCTCGGCGGCAAGTTCATCGAGGTCTCGTACGACACCGATGAAGAAAAAGAAGCCGCCGTCGGCGTCGGCGGCTATGCCAAGCCGATGCCTGCGAGCTGGCTCGCGCGCCAGCAGATCGAAGTCGCCAAGCGCGTGGCGCTGGCCGACATCGTGATCAGCACCGCGCTCATTCCCGGACGCGCCGCGCCGACGCTCATCACCGAGGACATGGTCAAGGCCATGAAGCCCGGCTCGGTGATCGTCGACATCGCCGCCGGCAAGGGTCCCGATGGCGTGGGCGGCAACTGCCCGCTGTCGGAAGCCGACAAGACCGTGGTCAAGCATGGCGTGACCATCGTGGGCGAAACGAATCTCGCGGCGCTCGTGGCGGCCGACGCGTCGGCGCTCTACGCGCGCAACGTGCTCGACTTCCTCAAGCTGATCGTCACCAAAGAGGGCGCGCTGAAGATCGACCTCGAGGACGACATCGTCGCTGCCTGCCGCGTCACGCAAGACGGCCAGGTCACCCGTAAATAAGCGAACAAGCGAAAACGCGAGGAGCACAAGCGCCATGGATCCCGTTTCCCATACCGTCATCAACCTGATCATCTTCGTGCTGGCGATCTACGTCGGCTACCACGTGGTCTGGACCGTCACCCCCGCGCTGCACACGCCGCTGATGGCGGTGACCAACGCGATCTCCGCCATCGTCATCGTGGGCGCCATGCTGGCGGCCGCGCTCACCACCACACCGCTGGGCAAGACCATGGGCGTGCTCGCCGTGGCGCTGGCGGCGGTGAACGTCTTCGGCGGCTTCCTGGTCACGCGGCGCATGCTCGAGATGTTCAAGAAGAAAGAGAAGAAGGCCTCACCAGGTGCTGTCAAGGCAGAAGAGGGAGCCGCCAAGTGAGCATGAACCTCGTCACGCTGCTGTACCTCGTTGCCAGCGTCTGCTTCATCCAGGCCCTCAAGGGCCTGTCCCATCCCACCACCTCGATCCGCGGCAACATCTTCGGCATGACCGGCATGGCGATTGCCGTGCTGACCACCATCGCGTTGATCCACGGACAGGCGCGCTCGCTCAACGTCGACTTCGGCACCGGCATCGCCTATGTGCTGGCGGCGGTGGTGGTCGGTGGCGGCCTGGGTGCCTTCATGGCCAACAAGGTCGAGATGACCAAGATGCCCGAGCTGGTCGCCTTCATGCACAGCATGATCGGCCTGGCCGCGGTGTTCATCGGCGTGGCCGCGGTGGCCGAGCCCTGGGCCTTCGGCATCACCGCCGCGCCCGTGGCCGCGTTGATCGGTGCGCAGACGCCCGACGGCGCCATCGTCATCGACGGCTTCCTGCGCTACGGCATTCCCTACGGCAACCGGCTCGAACTGTTCCTGGGTGCGGCCATCGGCGCCATCACCTTCAGCGGCTCGGTCATCGCCTTCGGCAAGCTGTCGGGCAAGTACAAGTTCCGCCTGTTCCAGGGCGCGCCGGTGCAGTTCAAGGGCCAGCACATGCTGAACCTGGTGCTGGGCCTGCTGACCATTGCGCTGGGCCTGCTGTTCGTGGCCACCGAAAGCTGGGGCGCGTTCTTCGCGATGCTGGCGCTGGCCTTCGTGATGGGCGTGCTCATCATCATCCCGATCGGCGGCGCCGACATGCCGGTGGTGGTGTCGATGCTCAACAGCTACTCGGGCTGGGCGGCCGCGGGCATCGGCTTCAGCCTGAACAACGCAATGCTGATCGTGGCCGGTTCTCTGGTGGGCTCATCGGGCGCGATCCTGAGCTACATCATGTGCAAGGCGATGAACCGCTCGTTCTTCAACGTGATCCTGGGCGGCTTCGGCGGCGAGGCCGCCACCGCCGGTGGCGCGGCGAAGGAACAGCGCCCGGTGAAGACCGGCAGCGCCGACGACGCGGCCTTCGTGCTCGGCAATGCCGAGACGGTCGTCATCGTGCCGGGCTACGGCCTTGCCGTGGCGCGCGCGCAGCATGCGGTGAAGGAGCTGGCGCAAAAGCTCACCGACAAGGGCATCACCGTCAAGTACGCCATTCATCCGGTGGCGGGCCGCATGCCCGGCCACATGAACGTGCTGCTGGCCGAAGCCGAAGTGCCCTACGACCAGGTGTTCGAGATGGAAGACATCAACGGCGAGTTCGGCCAAGCCGACGTGGCGATCATCCTGGGCGCCAACGACGTGGTGAACCCCGCTGCCCACACCAAGGGCAGCCCGATCTACGGCATGCCCATTCTGGAGGCCTACAAGGCCAAGACCGTGATCGTGAACAAGCGCTCCATGGCCGCGGGTTATGCCGGCCTGGACAACGAGCTCTTCTACATGGACAAGACCATGATGGTTTTTGGCGATGCCAAGAAAGTAGTAGAAGATATGGGCAAGGCCATCGAATAGGCCGAAGGTCCGTGCCCGCGATGCGGGCGAGTTCCTGGCGGCGCCACTTCGTGCGCCGTTTTCGTTTTCAACTGTCCGACTCCCGGAGGAGACAAATCCATGACCGACCGTCCCTGGCTCAGCAGCTACCCGCAGGGTGTGCCCGCCGATATCGATGCCTCGCAGTACCCTTCGCTGGTTGCGCTCATGGAAGAGAGCTTCACGAAGTACGCCGACCGCACGGCCTACAGCTTCATGGGCAAGGACATCAGCTACGCCGAGACGGACAAGCAGAGCAAGTCTTTCGCGGGCTACCTGCAGGGGCTCGGCCTGGTCAAGGGCGACCGCGTCGCCGCGATGATGCCCAACTGCCCGCAGTACCCGATCGCGGTCGCGGGCATCCTGCGCGCCGGCCTGATCCTGGTCAACGTGAACCCGCTGTACACGCCGCGCGAACTCGAGCACCAGCTCAAGGACTCGGGCGCCAAGGCCATCATCATCATGGAGAACTTCGGCACCACGCTGCAGCAATGCATCGCGGCCACGCCGATCAAGCACATCGTGCTGGCCTCCATGGGCGACCGCCTTGGTTTCCTCAAGGGCGCGCTCGTCAACTACGTGGTGCGCAACGTCAAGAAGCTGGTGCCGCACTTCAGCCTGCCGGGCGCCGTGCGCTTCAACGATGCGCTCGACAAGGGCGCCAGCCGCACGCCGCAGCCCGTGGCCATCGGCCCTGACGATGTCGCCGTGCTGCAGTACACCGGCGGCACCACGGGCGTGTCGAAGGGCGCGGTGCTGCTGCATCGCAACGTGATCGCCAACGTGCTGCAGTCCGAAGCCTGGAACGGTCCGGCCATGGACAAGGTGCCCCCCAACGAACAGCCAACCAGCGTGTGCGCGCTGCCGCTGTATCACATCTTCGCGTTCACGGTCGGCATGATGCTGAACATGCGCACGGGCGGCAAGCTGATCCTGATTCCGAATCCGCGCGACATCGCGGGCGTGCTCAAGGAATTGTCGAAGCACACGATCCACAGCCTTCCGGCCGTCAACACGCTGTTCAACGGGCTGGCGAACCACCCCGACTTCAACACCGTCAACTGGAAGAACCTGAAGATCTCGGTGGGTGGCGGCATGGCCGTGCAGGCTGCGGTCGCCAAGCTCTGGCTCGAAAAAACCGGCTGCCCGATCTGCGAAGGCTACGGCCTGTCGGAGACCTCGCCGTCGACCACCTGCAACCCGACCAACAGCACCGCCTACACCGGCACCATCGGCCTGCCGCTGCCCAACACCTGGCTCAAGCTGCTCGATGACGAAGGCAACGAAGTGCCGGTGGGCGAGCGCGGCGAAATCGCGATCAAGGGGCCGCAGGTGATGGCCGGCTACTGGCAGCGCCCCGACGAGACCGCGAAGGTCATGACGCCCGACGGCTACTTCAAGAGCGGCGACATCGGCGTGGTCGACGAGCGCGGCTACTTCAAGGTGGTCGACCGCAAGAAGGACATGATCCTGGTCTCGGGCTTCAACGTGTACCCGAACGAGATCGAAGACGTGGTTGCACTGATTCCGGGCGTGCTCGAATGCGCGGCCGTCGGCATACCCGACGAGAAGACTGGCGAGGCCGTGAAGCTCGTGATCGTCAAGAAAGATCCCTCGCTCACCGAGGCGCAAGTGCGCGAATACTGCAGAGCAAACCTTACGGGTTACAAGCAACCGCGAATCGTAGAGTTTCGTACCGACATGCCGAAGACACCGGTCGGCAAGATCCTTCGCCGCGAGCTGCGAGACACGAAGAAGTAAGGGTTCGGCCCGGGTAGGGCCACGGCATCGATCTTGCATATTCGCGGGTCGATGTTTCGATTCATTCTTACCCGTGTGAGCCTGCTGGTGCCGACCTTCATCGGCATGACATTGCTCGCCTTCTTCCTCATCCGGCTCGTGCCGGGTGATCCCATAGAAACCATGGCCGGCGAGCGCGGGATCGATCCCGCGCGCCATGCCGAACTGCGCGCCGCCTACGGCTTCGACAAGCCCGTGCTCGTGCAGTACGGCATCTACATCGGCCGCGTGCTGCATGGCGACCTGGGCAAGTCGCTGATCACGCAGGACACGGTGATGAGCGAGTTCCTCGCGCTCTTCCCGGCCACGGTCGAACTCGCGGTCTGCGCCATTCTTTTCGCGCTGCTGCTCGGCCTGCCGGCCGGCATCCTCGCGGCGGTGCGGCGCAATTCCATCTTCGATCACGGTGTCATGGCCACGTCGCTGACCGGCTACTCGATGCCGATCTTCTGGTGGGGCCTGTTGCTGATCCTGTTCTTCTCGGTGCAGCTCGGATGGACGCCGGTGTCGGGGCGCATCGCGGTGCAGTACTTCATCGAGCCCGACACCGGCTTCCTGCTGATCGACTCGCTGCGCGCGGGCGACATCGATGCCTTCTGGTCGGCGCTGCATCACCTGATTCTTCCGGCCATCGTGCTGGGCACCGTGCCGCTTGCCGTGATCGCGCGCATGACGCGCTCGGCCATGCTCGAAGTGCTCGGCGAAGACTACATCCGCACCGCGCGCGCCAAGGGCCTCTCGCGCTTTCGCGTGGTGGGGCTGCATGCGCTGCGCAATGCGCTGATCCCGGTCGTCACCGTCATCGGGCTGCAGGTGGGCGTGCTGTTCACCGGCGCGATCCTCACCGAAACCATCTTCTCCTGGCCCGGCGTCGGCAAGTGGCT
The DNA here is from genome assembly GCF_051216615.1 of Variovorax raffinosi. Lineage (NCBI taxonomy): Bacteria > Pseudomonadati > Pseudomonadota > Betaproteobacteria > Burkholderiales > Comamonadaceae > Variovorax > Variovorax raffinosi. Next base: position 797,136 of record NZ_JBPJZR010000002.1, on the reverse strand, counting down.
CATCGAGGCCATCGGCCGTCGCGACTATCCGGTGCTGCAGGGCGGCATGCTGCTGCTCGGCGCCATCGTGATGATCGTCAACCTGCTCGTCGACGTGATGTACGGCGTCATCAACCCCCGCATCCGGCGCTGAACACATGGCGAGCACACACACCATTTTCACCAGCGCAAGTCCCGCGCCTCCCGGCCCCTGGCGCGAGTTCTGGACGGCCTTCTCGGCCAACCGTGGCGCGGTCATCGGGCTCGTCATCATTGCCCTGTTGCTGCTGGTCGCGTTGTTCGCGCCGTGGATCGCGCCGCATGCGCCGAACGAAACCAACAGCGCGGTCTTCCTGCTGCCGCCGGCGTGGCAGCAGGGCGGCAACATCAGCTACCTGCTGGGCACCGACGCGATCGGGCGCGACATTCTTTCGCGCCTCATGTACGGCGCACGGCTCTCGCTGTCGATCGGTGTCGCGGTGGTGGTGCTGTCGGTGATCGTGGGCGTGGTGCTCGGGCTCATCGCAGGCTTTTTCCGCGGCATGCTCGAGATCGCGATCATGCGGCTCATGGACATCGTGCTCACGCTGCCGAGCCTGCTGCTCGCCATCGTGATCGTCGCGATCCTCGGGCCGGGGCTGATCAACGCGATGCTCGCGGTGGCGATCGTGGTGCTGCCGCACTATGTGCGCATCACGCGCGCGGCCGTCATCGCCGAGGTCTCGCGCGACTACGTGACCGCCGCGCGCGTCAGCGGCGCCGGCACGCTGCGCCTGATGTTCCGCGAGGTGCTGCCCAACTGCGCCGCACCGCTGATCGTGCAGGCCTCGCTCGGTATCTCCACCGCCATCCTCGATGCGGCCGCCCTCGGCTTTCTCGGCCTCGGTGCGCAGCCACCGTCGCCCGAGTGGGGAACCATGCTGGCCGATGCGCGCGAGTTCGTGCTGCGCGCATGGTGGGTCGTCACCTTCCCGGGCCTCGCGATCCTCGCGGCGGTGCTGGCGTTCAACCTGCTGGGCGACGGTCTGCGCGATGCGCTCGACCCCAAGCTCAAGCGCTGAAGCAAAGGAAAGAACAGATGCCTTTGCTTGAAATAAAAGACCTGCACGTCGAGTTCCCCACACAGGGCGGCGTGCTGCATGCGGTCGATGGCGTGAGCCTCAGGCTCGAAGAGGGCGAGGTGCTCGGCATCGTCGGCGAATCGGGCTCGGGCAAGAGCGTCACGATGATGGCGCTGATGGGCCTCGTCGGCTACCCCGGCCGCGTGCGCGCGGACCACATGCGCTTCGCGGGCAAGGAGCTGCTCGGTGTCTCCGACAAGGTGCGCCGCTCGCTGGTCGGCAAGGAGGTCGCGATGATCTTCCAGGAGCCGACCACCAGCCTCAACCCCTGCTTCACCATCGGCTTCCAGTTGATGGAAACGCTGCGGCTGCACCTGAAGCTCGACAAGCGCGATGCGAAGCGGCGGGCGACCGAGCTGCTCGAACAGGTCGGCATTCCGGCCGCGTCTTCGCGCCTGGGCAGCTATCCGCACCAGCTCTCGGGCGGCATGAACCAGCGCGTGATGATCGCCATGGCCATTGCCTGCAACCCGCGCCTGCTGATCGCCGACGAGCCCACCACCGCGCTCGACGTCACCATCCAGGCGCAGATCCTCGACCTGCTGCGCGACCTGCAGAAAGAGCGCGGCATGGCGCTGGTGCTCATCACGCACAACATGGGCGTGGTCAGCGAAATGGCGCAGCGCATTGCCGTGATGTACGCGGGGCAGCTGATGGAGCAGCAGCGCGTCGACCGCCTCTTCGCATCGCCGCAGCATCCCTATACCGAGGCGCTGCTCGCGGCGCTGCCCGAACGTGCCGCGCCCGAAGGGCGGCTCGCCACCATCAGCGGCATGGTGCCGGGCGTGCACGACCGGCCCGCCGGTTGTTTGTTCGCGCCGCGCTGCGCCTACGTCACCGAGCGCGCCTGCCATGTGCGGCCGGCGCTGCGCGAATGGCAGGAGGCCGAGGTGCGTTGCCACTTCCCGCTCGGCGAGCCTGGGCGCATGGCGGCCATCGAGAAAGACCGGCCGCGGCCATCGGTGGCAGAGGCCGTGCAATGAGCGCAGTAGTGACGAACGACGTCGTGGTGGAGGCGAGCAACCTCCAGCGCACTTATGAAATCCGGCGTGGGCTGTTCCGCGCGCCTTCGCAACTGCGCGCCGTGGGTGACATCTCTTTTCGCATCGAGCGCGGCCGCACGCTGGCCGTGGTGGGCGAGTCGGGTTGCGGCAAGTCGACGCTGGCGCGCATGGTCGCGCTGATCGAAAAGCCCACGGCCGGGCAGCTCACGCTGGTCGGCGCCGATGCGGTGAACCAGGCGACAGCGCAAAAGCGCGAACTGCGCCAGGCCGTGCAACTGGTGTTCCAGAACCCCTATGGCTCGCTCAATCCGCGCAAGAAAATCTCGGCGGTGCTCGAAGACCCGCTCGCGATCAACACCACGCTGGGCAAGCCGGAGCGTGCCGCGAAGGCGCGCGAGATGCTCGCGCGCGTGGGCCTGCGGCCCGAGTACGCCAACCGCTATCCGCACATGTTCTCGGGCGGCCAGCGCCAGCGCATCGCGATCGCGCGCGCGCTCATGCTGTCGCCGCGCCTGCTGGTGGCCGACGAGCCGGTGTCGGCGCTCGACGTGTCGATCCAGGCGCAGGTGCTGAACCTGCTGGCCGACCTGCAGGCCGAGCTGGGCCTCGCGTACCTCTTCATCTCGCACGACCTCGGCGTGGTGCGCCACATCGCGCACGACGTGTTGGTGATGTACTTGGGCCATGCGGTGGAGCAGGGCCCCAAGTCGCGCATCTTCGCGCGGCCGCTGCATCCCTACACGCAGGCGCTGCTGGCATCGACGCCCGGGCTCAGCAGCCAGCGCATCGTGCTCAAGGGTGAGCTGCCGTCGCCGCTGAATCCGCCCTCGGGCTGTGTCTTCAGCACGCGCTGCCCGCACGTGGCACCGCGTTGCCGCGAAGAGCGCCCGCTGCCGCGCATGCTCGACGAGCGGCTGGTGGCCTGCCACTTCTCGGAACAGTTCCTCGACGGCGCGGCCCCGGTGCGCGCCGATGTCCCTTCGCCTGCCATCTCGATGGCGACGAATCCCTAGCAACCTGCTTTTTCAACCGTGTCCCAAGGAGTCCCCATGAAGACCCAGCCCACCGCTACGCGCCGCTCACGAAAGCTGGCGCTTCTGGCACCGACAGCGCTTGCGGCCCTTACCCTGGCCTGTGGCGTCGTGTCTGCCAAGACGCTGGTGTATTGCGCAGAAGGCAGCCCGGAGAATTTCTATCCGGGCATGAACACCACCGGCACCTCGTTCGACGTGACCACGCAGGTCTACAACACCATCGTCGAGTTCGAGCGCGGTGGCACCAAGGTCGTGCCGGGCCTGGCCGAAAAATGGGACATCTCGCCCGATGGCACGGTCTACACCTTCCACCTGCGCAAGGGCGTGAAGTGGCACACCACCAGCAAGAGCTTCAAGCCCACGCGCGACTTCAACGCCGACGACTTCATCTTCATGATCGACCGGCAGTGGAAGGAGAGCGACCCCTTCTTCAAGGTCACGAGCCAGAACCACTCGTACTTCAACGACATGGGCATGCCCAAGCTGCTGAAGTCGGTGGACCGCATCGATGACTACACCGTCAAGATCACGCTGAACCAGGCCGAGGCGCCGTTCCTTGCGAACCTGGCCATGCAGTACGCGGGCATCCAGTCGAAGGAATACGCCATCGCCATGCTCAAGGCCGGCACGCCTGAGAAGGTCGACCAGGACCCGATCGGCACCGGCCCCTTCTACCTCGTGCAATACCAGAAGGACGCGATCATCCGCTTCAAGGCCTTCCCGCAGTATTGGGCTGGCAAGGCCAAGATCGACGACCTCGTGTTCGCGATCACGCCCGATGCGTCGGTGCGCTGGGCCAAGCTGCAAAAGGGCGAATGCCATGTCATGCCCTACCCGAACCCGGCCGACCTCGATGCGATCCGCAAGGACCCGAACGTGCAGGTGCTGGAGCAGCCCGGCCTGAACGTCGGCTACCTCTCGTACAACACGACGAAGAAGCCCTTCGACGACGTGCGCGTGCGCAAGGCCATCAACATGGCGATCAACAAGAAGGCCATCATCGATGGCGTGTACCTCACGACCGGCGTTGCGGCGAAGAACCCGATCCCGCCGACCATGTGGTCCTACAACGACGCGATCAAGGACGATCCGTACGACCCCGAAGCCGCCAAGAAGCTGCTGGCGCAGGCCGGCTTCCCCGACGGCTTCACGACCGACCTGTGGGCCATGCCGGTGCAGCGTCCGTACAACCCGAACGCCAAGCGCATCGCCGAGCTGATGCAGGCCGACCTGGCCAAGATCAACGTCAAGGCCGAGATCAAGAGCTTCGAATGGGGCGAGTACCGCAAGCGCCTGCAAGCCGGCGAGCACCAGATGGGCATGCTGGGTTGGACCGGCGACAACGGCGATCCGGACAACTTCCTCTACACGCTGCTGGGCTGCGCCTCGGCGAAGTCGGCGAGCGGCAGCAACATCTCGAAGTTCTGCTACCAGCCGTATGAAGACCTCGTGGTGAAGGCCAAGAGCACGGTGAAGCAGGCCGACCGCGACGCGCTCTACAAGAAGGCGCAAGTCATCTTCAAGGAGCAGGCGCCTTGGTTCACCATCGCGCATGCGGTGCAATTGAAGCCCGTGCGCAAGGAAGTGATCGACTTCAAGCTGAGCCCGTTCGGCCGCCACACCTTCTACGGCGTGGACATGAAGTGATGGACGTGGCCGCATGAGTGGCGTCGCACCGGTCGCCATCGTGGCGGCCATGCACGAGGAACTGAGCGCGCTGCTTGCGCAGATGCCTGACGAGCAGCGTGTTCGAGTGGCGGGGCGCGACTTCTGGGTGGGCCATCTGCAGGGCCAACCTGTGGTCGCCGTGCTGTCCCGCATCGGCAAGGTCGCGGCGGCGGTCACGGCCACGGTGCTGCTGGAGCGCTTCGGCGTGCGCGCGATCGTGTTCACCGGCGTGGCGGGTGGACTGGCGCCGGGCGTGAACGTCGGCGACGTGGTCGTTGCCACCGAACTGCTGCAGCACGACATGGACGCCTCGCCGCTGTTCCCCAGGCACGAGGTGCCGCTGATGGGCATGGCGCGCTTTCCGGCCGACGCGGCCATCGGCAACGCGCTGTCGGCCGTGGCGGCCGATGTGCTGCGCGACCCGGTGGCCTTGGTCGGCCAGCAAGCCGTCGACGAATTCGATCTTCAGCAGCCCAAAGTGCACCGTGGCCTGCTGGTGAGCGGTGACCGCTTCGTATCGACCACGGCGGAGAGCGCGGCCTTGCAGCGCGATCTGCCCGATGCGCTCGCCGTCGAGATGGAGGGCGCGGCAATGGCACAGGTGTGCCACGACTACGGCGTGCCCTTCGCCGCGATGCGCACGATCTCGGACCGCGCCGACGATGCCGCGCATGGCGACTTCGCGCGCTTCGTGGTGGAGGTGGCGAGCCGCTACAGCCTCGCCCTGGTCGGCGCGTGGCTGGCCACGCTGCCCGCCATAAAAGCGGCTACTTGAGCCAGCCGCGCCGGCGGAAATACCACATCGGCCCCAGCGCGCTCGCCGCCATCAGCACGAGGGCGTATGGATAGCCCATGGACCAGTCCAGCTCGGGCATGAACTTGAAGTTCATGCCGTAGATGCTGGCGATCAGCGTGGGCGGCAGCAGCGCCACGCTGGCCACCGAGAAGATCTTGATGGTCTTGTTCTGGTTGATGTTGATGAAACCGACGGTCGCATCCATCAGGAAGTTGATCTTGTCGAACAGGAAGGCCGTGTGGTTGTCCAGCGATTCGATGTCGCGCAGGATCTGCCGCGCCTCTTCGAACTGCTCGGCGTTGAGCATCTTGCTGCGCATCATGAAGCTGACCGCGCGGCGCGTGTCCATCACATTGCGGCGGATGCGGCCGTTCAAGTCTTCCTGCCGCGCGATGAGGCCGAGCACCTCGCCGGCCAGCTCGTCGGTGACGTTGCCCGAGAGCACTTTCTTGCCGGCCACTTCGAGTTCGTCGTAGATGTTCTCCAGCGTGTCGGCCGAGTATTCGGCGTCCGCGTCGAACAGCTTGAGCATCACTTCCTTGGCGTCTTCGATCAGCCCCGGCGCGCGGCGTGCGCGCATGCGCAGCAGGCGGAACACGGGCACGTCTTCGTCGTGGATCGAGAACAGCACGCCGCGGCTGCGCAGGTCGGTGTTGTGCTGGTTGAGAATGAAGGCGACGCGCACCGTGCGCGGGTTCTCGTCGTCGTCGATCAGGAAGTCGGAGCGAATGTGCAGCTCGCCGTTGTCTTCTTCGTAGAAGCGGGCCGACTCCTCGATGTCCTCGTCCATCGCGTCTTCGGGAATGGACAGGCCGTAGTACTGCTTGATCCAGCGCTTTTCTTCGAGCGTGGGCGATTCGAGGTCGACCCAGATCGGCTGGAACTTGGAGAGCTCTTCGAGTGCCTCGATCTCTTCCTGAACGAGGCGGCCGTTGGCGAGCGTAAAGATATTGAGCATGGGCTCACTCCCGGGGATGACTGAACGATGGGCGAGGGAGGGGCGCTTTCAATTCCCGGGCCCGACGTGAGCGATCAGGCCGTGTGAAAGGGAGTTGAAAGCTGCCGAGACGGGGCGGTTTCCATAGGGGAGAGTCTCCAGTTGCAGCGAGGCGCGATTATGTCACTGGCCATCAGGCAGCAGGGTGATGGGACTGGACGGGCATACAGTAAAGTCGTGTCCATGCAGACCGCTGCGCCCCCTGTTTTTTCCGTTGCCGCGACGAGCCAGTCCGAACGTCTTGCCGCGGCGTTGGCAACGCTCAACGAAGCGCAGCGCGCGGCGGTCGAGCATGGCGTGGGCGCAGCCGTCGGCGGCGACCATCGCCCGCTGCTCGTGATTGCCGGCGCTGGTTCCGGCAAGACCAGCACGCTGGCGCACCGGGTGGCGCACCTGATCGCGGGTGGCGTCGATCCGCAACGCCTGTTGCTGCTGACCTTCTCGCGCCGTGCCGCGCAGGAAATGGGGCGCCGTGCGGGACAGGTGCTGGCGCGCGTGCTCGGCCTGCAGTCGGCGGTGCCGCCTGCGCTGCCATGGGCCGGCACCTTCCACGGCATCGGCGCGCGGCTGCTGCGCGAGTACGCACCGCAGATCGGGCTGGACGAGAACTTCACCATCCACGACCGGGGCGACGCCGAAGACCTGATGGGACTGGTGCGGCACGAGCTGGGCCTGTCTGCCACCGTCAATCGCTTCCCGCGCAAGGGCACCTGCCTGTCGATCTACTCGCGCTGCGTCAACACGCGCGCGCCGCTGGCCCAGGTGCTGAAGGAATCCTTTCCCTGGTGCGACGAATGGGAGGCCGAACTCAAGAAGCTGTTCGGTGGCTACGTGGAGGCCAAGCAGCAGCAGAACGTGCTCGACTACGACGACCTGCTGCTCTACTGGGCCGAGATGGTCGCCGAGCCCGCGCTGGCCGCGCAAATCGGCGCGCGCTTCGACCATGTGCTGGTCGACGAGTACCAGGACACCAACCTGCTGCAGGCCTCGATCCTGCTGGCGCTCAAGCCTGACGGGCGCGGCGTGACGGTGGTGGGCGACGACGCGCAGTCGATCTATTCGTTTCGCGGCGCGACGGTGCGCAACATCCTCGACTTTCCCTCGCAGTTCACGCAGGCGGCGCGCGTGGTCACGCTGGAGCGCAACTACCGCTCGACCCAGCCGATCCTCGATGTGTCGAACCGCGTGATCGCGCATGCGGCCGAGCGGCACGCCAAGACGCTCTGGACCGACAGGCCCTCGGCCGGCAAGCCGCTGCTGGTGCTCGTGGCCGACGATGCCGGGCAGGCGCGCTGGGTGGCCGACAAGGTGCTGGCGCATCGCGAGGGCGGGCTGGCGCTCAAGTCGCAGGCGGTGCTGTTTCGCACCTCGTCGCACAGCGCGGGGCTCGAACTCGAACTGGCGCGGCGCAACATCCCGTTCGTGAAGTACGGCGGCCTCAAGTTCCTGGAGGCCTCGCATGTGAAAGACCTGCTTGCGGTGCTGCGCTTTGCCCAGAACCCGCGCGGGCGCATGGCGGGCTTTCGCGTGACGCAGTTGATACCGGGCATCGGGCCAGTCACCGGCACGCGGCTGCTCGATGCGATGGACCAGGCGGCCGACCCCGTGGCCGCCGTGCGCGATTTCGTGCCGCCGTCTGCAGCACGCGCACAGTGGGACGACTTTGCCAAGGCTTATGCCGCGCTGCGAGCGCCTTCACTGGCATGGCCGGCCGATGTGGAACTGGCGATGGACTGGTACCAGCCGCATCTGGAGCGGCTGTACGAAGACACCTCCGGCGTGCGCCGTGCCGACGTCGAGCAGCTTGCGCGGCTTGCCGCGGGCTATGGCTCGCGCGAGAGCTTTCTCACCGAACTCACGCTCGATCCGCCCGAAGCCACCAGCGACCGCCCCGGGCCGCCGCTGCTCGATGAAGACTTCCTGATCCTCTCGACCATCCATTCGGCCAAGGGGCAGGAATGGAATTCGGTGCATGTGCTCAATGTGGTCGACGGCTGCATGCCGGCCGACGTGGCGCAGGGCGCGCACGAACTGGAGGAAGAGCGCCGGCTGCTCTATGTGGCGATGACGCGGGCGCGCGACCACCTGCACCTGCTGGTGCCGCAGCGCTTCCACATTCCGCAGCAGGCGGCGCGCGGCGACCGGCACCTGTATGCGAACCGCACGCGCTTCATTCCGGACGCCGACCTTGCCGGCTTCGAGCAGCAGACCTGGCCGCCTGCACCGGTGCTGCCCCCGGCGGTGCCGCCGCCGGCCGCCGTGATCGACCTGCGCAACCGCATGCGCGCCGCCTGGCGCTGAGCGAGCCGGCCCTTCGGGCGGCATGGTCACCGACGCGCGCCGGCGCAAACACTTGCTTTCAAAGCGCCGAAGCGGTTGCCCTGCTGACGTTGTCCGCTATGGATTGAATAGCGGATCATGCGGCGTTTTGCGCGCCCAGCACCCCCGGGCAACTCGGGTATTGCAATACCGTGACAGCTTGGGCATAGTGAATTGACCGACCCCTCTTTCCTCTTCTTTCCCCCTCTCTTCTTCTCCCTCTCCCCCGACTCACTGTTTCGCCGGCCACGCTTCATTCCGAAGCGCGGTCATTTCCCCAACCGTCAATTCCAGGAGGTCATTCATGAATTTGACGATCAGCGGTCATCACCTCGACGTCACCCCTGCCTTGCGCACCTACGTCACGAGCAAGCTGGACCGGATCACACGGCACTTCGACCAGGTGGTCGATGTGAAGGTGATCCTCACGGTGGAAAAGCAGAAGGAAAAGGAACGCCGCCAAAGGGCGGAATGCAACATCCACGTCAAGGGCAATGACATGTTCGCGGAGTCGAGCCACGCTGATCTCTACGCTGCGGTCGATGAACTGGTCGACAAGCTCGACCGCCAGGTCGTGCGCCACAAGGACCGCCTGCAAGACCACCATCACGCGGCACCCAAGCGCCTGATGTAGGAGCCTTCGGGGCTCACGCCACAAGCCGCCTTCGGGCGGCTTTTTGTTTTCCGACTGTTGTGCTGGGGCTTTGCAAGCCCCTTCGAGGCGTACGAGGCCTCTGGGCAACATGTAGACAAAAAGTAGGTAGAGGGACTGGGGGTTTTTACCAAGCGGGTGCATAATCGCGCCCGCTCTGCACCCACCATGAATCGCCTCGCGTCCATCCTGCCGCCCGCTCAAGTGCTCGTGAGCGTTGACGCCACCAGCAAAAAACGTGCTTTTGAAGAAGCCGGCCTGCTGTTCGAAAGCCTTCACGGCCTGGGCCGTGCCCTCATCACCGACAGCCTGTTTGCGCGCGAGCGCCTCGGCTCCACCGGTCTGGGCCACGGTGTCGCCATTCCGCATGGCCGCATCAAGGGCCTGAAGGCACCAATGGCCGCCGTGTTCCAGCTGGCCAATCCGATCGGCTTCGACGCCCCGGACGAACAGCCCGTGGCACTGCTGATCTTCCTGCTGGTGCCCGAAGCGGCCACGCAGAAGCACCTCGAAATCCTCTCTGAAATCGCCGAGCTGCTGAGCGATGCCAGCCTGCGCGAGCAGATCAAGTCCAGCACCGACGCGGCCGCCTTGCACGGCCTCATCGCCGGCTGGCAATCCACCCAAGTCGCCTGAGCGCATGCGTCGGCACTCGCAGCTGCTGCTAAGCTGCGTTGCTGCCTTCGTCCATCACAAGAAAATGCCGGCGCGTGAGTGCCGTCTCCTGAACGCATGAAGCCGACCGTCATCAGCGCCGATGCCATGTTCGAGGAGTTCCGTGGGTCGCTCCGCTGGGAATGGCTCGCAGGGCTCGGTGCCTCGGAGCGCCAGTTCGACCCCGAAGTCATCAGCCGCGCGCAGTCGGCTGCCGACCTGGTCGGTTACCTCAATTACATCCACCCGTACCGCGTGCAGATCCTGGGCGCGCGCGAAGTGGCCTACCTGACGCGCGGCAGCCCGGAAGACTGCGCCCGCCGCATCGCCCGCATCGTCACGCTGGAGCCGCCGATGCTGGTGCTGGCCGACGGCCAGGCCGCGCCCGACGAGCTGCTGTCGATCTGCGAGCGCGCGCAACTGCCGCTGTTTGCCACGCGCGAGTCGTCGGCCTTCGTGATCGACCTGCTGCGCGCCTACCTGTCCAAGCACTTCGCCGAGCGCACCTCGATGCACGGCGTGTTCATGGACATCCTGGGCATGGGCGTGATGATCACGGGCGAGTCGGGCCTGGGCAAGAGCGAGCTGGGCCTGGAGCTGATCTCGCGCGGCAACGGCCTCGTGGCCGACGACGCGGTCGATCTTTACCGCATCAACCAGAACACGATCGAAGGGCGCTGCCCCGATCTGCTGCTGAACCTGCTGGAAGTGCGCGGCATCGGCCTGCTGGACATCCGCGCGATCTTCGGTGAGACGGCGGTGCGCCGGAAGATGCGCCTGAAGCTCATCGTGCACCTCGTGCGGCGCGACAGCTTCGAGCGCGACTACGAGCGCATGCCTTCAGCGCCGCTCACGCAGGACGTGCTGGGCATCCCCGTGCGCAAGGTCATCATCCAGGTGGTGGCGGGGCGCAATATCGCCGTGCTGGTCGAGGCGGCCGTGCGCAACTCGATCTTGCAGTTGCGCGGCATCGACACCTATGCGGACTTCGTGGCGCGCCACCACAAGGCCATGGAAAACGGGCGCGACGGCGGCGACTGACGCCGTCCGTCTTTTCTGCCTGTGGTGGCTCAGCGCTTCTTGACGCAGTCGCCGCAAAGGCCGTAGAGCGACATGGCGTGGTCCTGCAGGATCCAGCCCTTGTCCTTGGCAATCATCTGCTGGCGGCGCTCGATCTCGGCGTCGTAGAACTCCTCCACCTTGCCGCACGAGGTGCAGATCAGGTGGTCGTGGTGCGTGCCTTCATTCAGCTCGTAGACCGCCTTGCCGCTTTCGAAGTGGCTGCGCTCCAGGATGCCGGCTTGCTCGAATTGCGTGAGCACGCGGTAAACGGTGGCAAGGCCGATGTCGGAATGTTCGTTGAGCAGCACGCGAAACACGTCTTCGGCCGTCATGTGCCGCTGGCTGCCGGTCTGGAAGATTTCGAGAATCTTCAGGCGTGGCAATGTGGCCTTCAGGCCGGTATTCTTGAGTTCGTCGATATTGGCCATGTTGGTTCCTGCGCCCTGGGCTGCGGCAAAGGCCCTGAAAAAGGCCAGCCGCTACAATGGCCGATCATATCGCTACCCCCTTTTCCTCCCATGCCTGCCATTCTCCAACGCCGTCCCTGGCTGCTGGTTGCTGCCGTCACCGCGACGCTCTTCCTGGGTGCCTGCAGCAGTTTCAGCGATCGCACGCGTGGCGCGCTTTCGGCCATCACCCCTTACAAAGTTGAAGTGGTGCAGGGCAATTTCGTGTCGAAGGAACAGGTCGCGGCGCTCAAGCCCGGCATGTCCCGCCAGCAGGTGCGTGAAGTTCTCGGCACCTCGCTGCTGAGCGACGTGTTCCACGCCAACCGCTGGGACTACGTCTTCACCATCCGCCGCCAGGGCGTCGAGCCGCAAGAACGCCACCTGACCGTGTTCTTCAACGGCGAACTGATGGACCGCTTCGAGGGCGACGAAATGCCCAGCGAAGAAGACTTCGTCGCCACGCTCGACACCCGCAAGAAAACCGGCAAGGTGCCGCCGCTTGAAGCGTCCGAAGACGATCTGAAGAAATACGCACCGGCCAAGGACGACAAGAGCAACAAGGCCGATGCCGCCGCTTCCGCCAGCCTGCCGCCGTTGCCCGCAGCCTACCCCCCGCTCGAAGCCACGCGCTGAGCGCACCAGCAGCGGGCGGCGCCCGCCGAGTCAGGCGGCGTCCGTCCCGTGTCCATGAATGCCAGTGGCCTCATGGCCATTCTGAAGACTGAACCCGCGTGACTGAATCCATTTCTTCTTCCTCTTCTTCTCCTTCCGTCCCCGCATCGCGCCGCGTCGCGATCGCCGGGGCTTCGGGCCGCATGGGCCACATGCTGATCGAGGCCGTGCGCAATGCGCCGGACTGCCGCCTCGCCGGCGCGCTCGACATCGCCGGCAACCCGGCCCTGGGCACCGATGCCGGCGCCTTCCTGGGTTTCGACAGCGGCGTGCCCATCGTCTCCGATCTGCGCACCGGCCTGAAAGACGCGCAGGTGCTCATCGACTTCACCCGCCCCGAAGGCACGCTCGCGCACCTCGCGGTCTGCCGCGAACTGGGTGTGCAGGCCGTGATCGGCACCACCGGCTTCAGCGATGCGCAAAAAGCCGAGATCGCCGAGATCGCCAAAGACATCGCCATCATGATGGCGCCCAACATGAGCGTGGGCGTCAACGTCACCCTCAAGCTGCTCGAGATGGCGGCCAAGGCGATGGCCACCGGCTACGACATCGAGATCATCGAGGCGCACCACCGTTTCAAGGTCGATGCGCCTTCGGGCACCGCGCTCAAGATGGGCGAAGTGATCGCCGACGCATTGGGCCGCGACCTGAAGGAATGCGCCGTCTACGCCCGCGAAGGCATCACGGGCGAGCGCGACCCCTCGACCATCGGCTTCTCGGCCATCCGCGGCGGCGACATCGTGGGCGACCACACCGTGCTGTTCGCCGGCATCGGCGAGCGCATCGAGATCACCCACAAGTCGTCGAGCCGCGTCACCTACGCGCAGGGCGCCCTGCGCGCCGTGCATTTCCTGGGCGGCCAGAAAGCGGGCCTGTTCGACATGTTCGACGTGCTCGGCCTGCGCTGATCCGCCGATAAAAAGGACCGCCGATGAGCGTGCTGGAACTGCTGACGCATGGTGACGGCGTCAGCCGCGCGGTGGCGGCGCTGCTGCTGGCGATGTCGATCGCGAGCTGGGTCGTGATCCTCTGGAAGGCCTGGCTGCTGCGCGGCGGCACGCGCGACGTGCTGCGCAGCATTGCCGCGTTCTGGCAGTCGTCCACGCTGGCCGATGCCGAGCAGAAGCTCAAGGCCTTCGACCGCGCGATGCTCGTCTCGCCCACCGTGTCCGCCATCAAGAGCGCGGCCACCGTTTCGACAGGCGGCACGCTGGGCGCCACGGGCGATCGCAACCAGCAACTCACCCGTGTTCTGCGCGACGCCTTGCACGGTGCGCTGCGGCGCCTGCAGGCGGGGCAGATCCTTCTTGCCACGGTCGGCGCCACCGCGCCTTTCGTCGGCCTGCTCGGCACGGTCTGGGGCATCTATGGCGCGCTGTCGGGCATCGCGGGGCAGACCGGCGGCTTCACCATCGACAAGGTGGCCGGGCCGGTCGGCGAGGCGCTGGTCATGACGGCCTTCGGCCTGGCGGTCGCCATTCCGGCCGTGCTGGCCTACAACGTGTTCGGCCGTGTCATCGGCCGCATCGAAGCCGAACTCGAAGGCTTCGCGCATGACCTGCTCGGCAGCTTCGGCGAAGCTCCGAAGCCCGCCGCACCGCCACCCGCGCGGCCGATGCCGGTCTGAGCCCGACCATGGCCTTCGGTCGCACTTCCCTGGGCAGCAGCGCTGGCGGCGGCGGGCGTGCGATGGGCGCGGGCGCGCAGCGGCCGCTGTCCGACATCAACGTCACGCCGCTGGTCGACGTGATGCTGGTGCTGCTGGTGATTTTCATCATCACCGCGCCGCTGATGGCCAGCTCGATCAAGCTCGATTTGCCGCAGACCGATGCGGGGCAGCCGAATGACGCGCCGAAGTTCGTGAGCCTTTCCGTCGATGCTTCGGGCAAGGTCTTCCTCAACGACCAGGCCGTGACGGATGAGGAACTGGCGACGCGGCTTGAGAAGGCCGCCGCCGACAGCAAGGACACCGAGGTGCAATTGCGCGCCGACCAGACCGTGCCCTACGGCAAGGTGGTCACGCTGATGGGGATCGCGAACAAGGCCGGCCTGAGCCGTATCGGGTTCGTGACAGAGGCCGAAGCGGCGCAGCAAAAGCCGCGCTGACACTGTCTTGTCTTGCTCCTTCCCCCGCTGGGGGAAGGTTGGGATGGGGGCGGGCAGAGCGCCCCTGGTGAGCGCTGCTTGCCCCCACCCCGGCCCTCCCCCGGGAGGGGAGGGAGAAATGCCGAAGACTCAACGCCGAAGACTCAGGCGAGCACAACCGGCTTGGTGTGCCAGATCTCATGCGCGTACTGCGCAATCGTGCGGTCCGAAGAAAACGCCCCCATCCCCGCCACGTTCAGCACAGCCATCCGCGTCCAGGCATCCGAGTCGCGGTACAGCGCATCCACCTCGGCCTGCTTCGCGACATAGCTCGCGTAATCCGCCAGCAGCAGATAGTGATCGCCCCAGTTCACCAGCGCGTCGTAGATGCCCTGGTAGCGCGCGGGTTCGCCCGCCGAGAACGCGCCGTCGCGGATCGTATCGAGCACGCGCTTGAGTTCCGCGTTCTCTTCGTAGATGTCGCGCGGCTGGTAGCCCCGCGCGCGAATGTCCGCTACCTCCGGCGTCGTGTTGCCGAAGATGAAGATGTTCTCCGGCCCGACGTTCTCGCGCATCTCCACATTGGCGCCGTCCAGCGTGCCGATGGTGAGCGCGCCATTCAGCGCGAACTTCATGTTGCCGGTGCCCGAGGCCTCCGTGCCCGCGGTGGAAATCTGCTCCGACAGGTCGGCCGCCGGCATGATGACTTCGGCCAGGCTCACGCTGTAGTTCGGCAGGAACACCACCTTCAGCAGCTTGCCCACGCGCGCGTCGGCGTTGATGGTGCTCGCCACGTCGTTGATGAGCCGGATCACCAGCTTGGCCATGGCGTAGGCCGAAGCGGCCTTGCCCGCGAACACCACCACGCGCGGCACGATGTCGATCGGCGTGCCGGCAGCCTGCGCATCGAGGATGCGGTGATACCGCGCCACCACATGCAGCACGTTGAGCAGTTGCCGCTTGTATTCGTGGATGCGCTTGACCTGCACGTCGAACATCGCATCCGTGTCGATGTCGATCTTCAGGTGCTGCTCGACCCAGTTGGCCAGCCGCAATTTGTTCTCGCGCTTGGCATGGCGAAACGCGCGCACAAAGGCTGGCTGCGCCGCCATCGGCCTGAGCGCTTCGAGCTGCGACAGGTCGCGCCGCCAGCCCTTGCCGATGCGCTGGTCGAGCAGCGCGGCCAGTGGCGGGTTGGCCTGCGCCAGCCAGCGGCGCGGCGTCACGCCGTTGGTCTTGTTGTTGAAGCGCTCGGGAAAGATCTTGTCGAAGTCGACAAAGATCGACTGCTTCATCAGCTCCGAATGCAGCCCCGACACGCCGTTGATCGAATGGCTCGCCAGCACCGCCACATAGGCCATGCGCACGCGCCGCTCGCCCGCTTCATCGACCAGCGACAGCCGGCGCATCAGCTCGACGTCGTTGCCGACCTTCTGCGTCACCGTGGCCAGAAACTTCGCGTTCATGTCGTAGATGATCTGCAGGTGCCGCGGCAATATGCGGCCCAGCATCTCGACCGGCCAGGTCTCCAGCGCCTCGTGCATCAGCGTGTGGTTGGTGTAGCTGAACACCTTCTGTGTGTGCGCCCACGCGGTGTCCCAATCGAGGCCGTGCTCGTCGAGCAGCAGGCGCATGAGTTCGGGCACAGCGAGCACCGGGTGCGTGTCGTTCAGGTGAATGCTGACTTTTTCCGAGAGCTGGTCGAAGGTCTTGTGGTTGCGCAGGTAGCGGCGCAGCAGGTCCTGCACGCTCGCGCTGCAGAAAAAATACTCCTGGTGCAGCCGCAACTCGCGACCTGATGGCGTCGAGTCGTCGGGGTAAAGCACGCGCGAGACGTTCTCCGACTGGTTCTTGCTTTCCACCGCGCCCATGTAGTTGCCGCGGTTGAAGGCCGACAGGTCGATTTCTTCGGTGGCGCGCGCCGACCACAGCCGCAGCGTGTTGGTGGCCTGCGTGCCGTAGCCCGGGATGATGGTGTCGTAGGCCACGGCCAGCACGTCGTGCGTGTCGACCCAGTCGGCCGCGCCGTACGGCGCATTGATGCCTTCGCGCTTTTGCACATGACCGCCGAAGCGCACGCGGTAGTTGACCTCGGGCCGCTGGAATTCCCACGGGTTGCCGCGCGTGAGCCAGTAGTCGGGTGTTTCGACCTGCTGGCCATCGACGATGCGCTGGCGGAACATGCCGTATTCGTAGCGGATGCCGTAGCCCATGCCGGGCACGCCGAGCGTGGCCATCGAGTCGAGAAAACACGCAGCGAGCCGGCCCAGGCCACCATTGCCCAGCGCCGCGTCGGGCTCGCGCTCGGCCAGTGCCGACATGTCGACACCGAAGTCGGCCAGCGCCTCGCGCACGGTGTCGAACAGGTCCACGGCCAGCAGCGCATTGGTGAAGGTGCGCCCGATCAGGAACTCCATCGAGAGGTAGTAGACGCGCTTCAGGTCCTGCGCGTAGTTGGCGCGCGTGGTCATCATCCAGCGCTCGACCAGCTGGTCGCGCACGGCCTGCGAGGTGGCGTTGAGCCAGTCGTCCTGGCTGGCCGCGACCGGGTCCTTGCCGACCGCGTAGATCAGCTTGTTGGCCACCGCGCGCTTGAAGGCCGCGACGTCGCGGTCGGGATGGTCGTAGGCGAAGTCTTTGATCGTCATGGTTTTGGCGCTCCCGGGGTGAGTGGTGTTTGCTGGCTGCTTGTGTTTCCGGCGTTGCTGTTGTTCAAGGCGGGTTCGGATTCGGGTTCATTCAGGGCGAGTGCGAATGACACCAGGAGCTCCCCTCCGCGAATGTCCCCCGCTTCGCTCCTCCTTTATTTCGCTGCGGGGAGCACCTGGCGTCATTCGCACGGGGCACGCTGCTGGTGTACCGCTGATCAACCTCCGCTCTGTCCAACGCTCGCGCCGATACGGGGCTCTTTTTCGCGAAATAAAGGAGGAGCGAAGCGGGGGACATTCGCGAAAAAGAGCACCGTGTCGGCGTGGGCGTCGCCCTGAACAGCCGCAGCACCCAAACCACACAACGCGACGAACAGAAGAGCAAACAGTCATCCCAGCGCCTGCTGATAAACATCGATGTACTGCGCCGCCGCAGTACCCCAGTCGGCCGGCCGTCGCATGGCATTGCCCCGCACACGGCGCCAGTCAGGTGCGCGGTCGTAGAGCGCGAAGGCGCGGCGCAAGGCGCGTGCGTAGTCCGCATCGTCGAAATGGTCGAACACGAAGCCGGTGGCCTCGCCACTGGCCATGTCTTCCAGCGTGCTGTCGACCACCGTGTCCGCCAGCCCACCGACGCGGCGCACCAGCGGCAGGCTGCCGTACTTCAGGCCGTACATCTGCGTGAGGCCGCAGGGCTCGAAGAGCGACGGCACCAGCGTCACGTCGCCGGCGCCGAAGAGCTGATGCGCCAGCGCCTCGTTGTAGCCGATGGTGACGCTGACCGATTGCGGCGCAGCCGCCGCACGCTGACGGAATGCTTCCTCCAGCCACGCTTCACCGCTGCCCAGCAGCGCCAACTGGCCACCTTGCGACAACAGCGCATCGATGCCGCCAAGCACCAGATGCAAACCCTTCTGCTCGGTGAGCCGGCTCACGACGATGAACAGCGGCGCATCCGGCCGCTCGGCCAGACCGAGCTGATGCTGCAGCACTGACTTGCAACGCGCCTTGCCCGCCATGTGGCGCCCCTCGGGCGTGTGATAGCCCTGCACCAGCGCAGCGTCGGTGGACGGGTTCCAGACCTGGTCGTCGACCGCGTTGAGGATGCCGCTGAGCACGCCGCTGCGCTGGCGCAGCAGGCCGTCGAGCCCGAAGCCCTGCTCGGGCGTCTGGATCTCCAGCGCGTAGGTCGGGCTCACCGTGGTCAGCCGGTCGGCGAAGTAGAGCCCGCCCTTCATGAACGACACCTGCCCGTGGTATTCGAGCCCGTTCATGTGGAAGGCGGAGGCGGGCAGGCCCAGCTCGGCAAAGTGCCAGGGCGCGAACACGCCCTGGTAGGCCAGGTTGTGCACGGTGAAAACACTGCCCACGCGCGGCCCGCCCGACTGCCGTGCGAAGGCAAGGTACGCGGGGGCCAGTGCGGCGTGCCAATCGTGGGCGTGCACCACCTCGGGCTGCCAGTCGGGGTCGAGGCCCTGCGCGAGCTGTGCCGCCGCCCAGCCGAGCAAAGCGAAACGACGGTGGTTGTCGTTGTAGGGCTGGCGCGCCGTGTCCTCGTAGGGGTTGCCGGGCCGGTCGTAGAGCGCCGGCGCGTCGATCACATAGGCCGGGATCGGCGGCGCGCCGTCGATCGCGATGTGCCCCGCACGCAGTCCGAAGCGTTCGCCCCACGGCGCCGTGAATTCGGCCAGCGGGACCAGATCGCGCACGCCGGCCACGATGGCGGGAAAGCCCGGCAGCAGCACCCGTGCGTCCTGCCCTTGCGCCATGAGCGCGATGGGCAGGGCGCCGGCGATGTCCGCCAGGCCGCCGGTCTTGAGCAGGGGAAAGATTTCGGCGCTGACCTGGAGGATTCGCATCGTTCGTGGATCGTCGCGGCCTCAGGCGGCCAATCGTTTCAACATTTCGCGCGTGACCAGCACCACGCCGTTCTCGGTGCGCTCGAAGCGCGCGGCATCGGCCTCGGCATCTTCGCCGATCACCATCTCATCCGGTATGACACAGGCGCGGTCGATCACCACGCGGTTGAGCCGGGCGCCACGGCCGACTTCCACGTCGGGCAGCAGCACGGCCTCGTTGATCTCGCAGAAGGAATGGATGCGCACGCCCGAGAACAGCACCGAGCTGCTGACCTTCGAGCCCGAGACGATGCAGCCGCCCGAGACGATGGTGTTGACCGTCATGCCGTGCTTGCCCTCGCGGTCGAGCACGAACTTGGCCGGTGGCAGTTGCCGCTGGTAGGTCCAGATGGGCCAGTCGGTGTCATAGATGTCGAGCTCCGGGGTGATCGAGGCCAGGTCGAGGTTGGCTGCCCAGAATGCATCAATCGTGCCCACGTCCCGCCAGTAGGCCTTCGCGCCCGGCCCGCGAGAGGCCCGCGTGACGCACGACATGGTGAAGGGATGGGCCAGCGCGCGCCCCTGCGCCACGGCGCGCGGAATGATGTCCTTGCCGAAGTCGTGGCTCGAATCGGGGTTGACGCTGTCTTCCTCCAGCAGCTGGTAGAGGTATTCGGAGTCGAACACGTAGATGCCCATGCTCGCCAGCGCCAGGTCGGGGTGGCCGGGCATGGCGGGTGGGTCGGCCGGCTTTTCGAGGAAGGCCGTGATCTGCCGGCCATCGTCCACCGCCATCACGCCGAAGGCCGTGGCTTCCATGCGCGGCACCTCGATGCAGCCGACCGTGCAGCCCAGGCCGCGCTCGGCATGGTCCTTCACCATGATCGAGTAGTCCATCTTGTAGATGTGGTCGCCGGCCAGCACCACCACGTAGTCGTGCTTGGTGGAGCGGGTCTGGATGATGTCCAGGTTCTGGAACACCGCGTCGGCCGTGCCGCGGTACCAGTGCTCGTCGCCCACGCGCTGCTGCGCGGGCAGCACGTCGACCATTTCGTTCAGCTCGGCCCGCAGGAAGCTCCAGCCGCGCTGCAGGTGGCGCATGAGCGAATGCGACTTGTACTGCGTGACCACCGCCATGCGCCGGATGCCGGAGTTCAGGCAGTTCGACAGCGCGAAATCGATGATGCGGAACTTGCCACCGAAGTACACGGCCGGCTTGGCGCGCCGGTCGGTCAGCTGCTTGAGGCGGGAGCCCCTGCCACCGGCCAGCACCAGGGCGATGGTGCGTCGGACCAGTTGATGAGCCTGCAGGGGTTCCTGCGTGGTGATCTGCTTGTCCATCCTGTGTCTCCGTTCGTTCGTTCGTTGGAATCCGTCGTCAGAGTTTCTGCATCGAGACTAGCACCGCGCCGTGCGGCTGGCTCCTACGTTCTTGCAATCAAGAGGCTCGAAAAGGGGACTTGTGCCGTGCCGTCGAGCGCCTGTGGCGCGCCACCCGCATCGAGCCCGGGGTCGGTGGCAAGGCAGCCATGCCACGCACCCGCCGGCAGGTTGAAGGACACGGTTTCCGCGCCCGCATTCAGCATCACCAGCCATGCGCCCTGATTGCCGTTGTTGTTGTCCTCGTTCGTTGCAGCATCTGCGAACAGGATTGCAAGGGCCGTGCCCAGGTGCCAGTCGTCCGGCGTCATCGGCTCGCCATCGGGGCGAAGCCAGCGGATGCCGGGCGATGTTCCCGGCAGTGGCTCGGCAGGCCACCAATGCGTGCTGCGCAAGGCGGGCGCTTCACGGCGCAGGGCCGCGAGCCGGGCCACGAAAGCGCTCATCTGCGCCGCGTCACCGGCCGGGTCGGACGCGCCGACCCATGCCAGCCAGGTGGTCTCGTTGTCCTGGCAATAGGCGTTGTTGTTGCCCTGCTGGCTGTGACCCAGCTCGTCGCCGGCCAGCAGCATCGGCGTGCCCTGCGAGAGCATCAGCGTCGCGAGCAGCGCGCGCCGCAAGCGAAGGCGCAAAGCCAGTACCGCAGGATCGTCGCTCGCGCCCTCGACGCCGCAGTTGTTGCTCAGGTTGTGGGCATGCCCGTCGCGGTTGTTCTCGCCGTTGGCGAGGTTGTGGCGCTCTTCAAAACTCACGAGATCCCGCAAGGTGAAGCCGTCGTGCGCGGTGATGAAGTTGACGCTGGCGGTCGGCGCGCGGCCGTGGTGCGCGAACTGCGCGCTCGAAGCCGTGAAGCGGTGCGCGAAGTCGCCAAGGCCCACCGCGTCGCCGTGCGCCTGCCGCAGCCAGAAGCCGCGCTGCGCGTCGCGGTAGCGGTCGTTCCATTCGAGCCAGCCCGGCGGAAATTCACCGAGGCGATAGCCACCGGGGCCGATGTCCCAAGGCTCCGCGATCAGCAGCGTGCGCGACAGCACAGGGTCTTGCGCAATCGCCGCGAAGAACGGCGCACGCGGATCGAAGCCCGTCGCCGCGTTGCGCCCCAGCACCGGCGCAAGGTCGAAGCGAAAGCCATCGACGCCCATCTCGCAGGCCCAGAAACGCAGGCTGTCCATCACGAGCTGCAGCACGCGGGGCTCGCCGAGGTTCAGGCAGTTGCCGGTGCCGGCCCAGTTCTCATAAAGCGCGCGGTCGTCTTCGCGCAGGTGGTAGTACAAGGCGTTGTCGATGCCGCGCATCGACAGCGTGGGGCCGACCTCGTCGCTCTCGGCGCTGTGGTTGTAGACCACGTCGATCACCAGTTCCATGCCGCGCGCGTGCACCGCATCGGCCATCGCGCGGAACTCGCTCGCCGGCGTGGTGCCGGGCCGGCCGCTCCAGTAGCGCGCTTCCGGCGCGAACCAACCGATGGTGTTGTAGCCCCAGTAGTTGCTCAGGCCCATGGCCAGCAGCCGCTGCTCGTCGGCGCGGTGCTGCACGGGCATGAGGCTCAACGTGGTGACGCCAAGGCGTTGCAGGTGATCGAGCACCGCTGGCTCCGCCAGACCGGCATAGGTGCCGCGCAGTGCGGCCGGCACGCCTGGATGCAACCGCGTCTGGCCGCGAACGTGCAGCTCGTAAAGCACGCGCTCGCCGGCAGCGATGCGCGCATGTCCCGGTGGTGTCGCAGTCGTGCCCGCCGCCACCACACGCCCTTTGAGCGCAACAGCCCCGTTGTCCCGCAAATCCTGCTGATCCGGTTGAGCGGAGTCATGCCCCAGAAACAGCGCGCTCCCGTCGTAGCGCCCCACGATCTCCCGCGCATACGGATCGAGCAGCAGCTTCGCAGGATTGAAGCGCTGTCCGCCATGCGGCGCCCACGGACCATGCACGCGATACCCGTAGACCAACCCTGCACGCCCGCTTGGCAGCAGCCCATGCCAGACCCCATCGGTGCACGCAGGCAGCCGCAGGCGTTGTTGTTCGTGCGCCCCCGTCCCATCGAAGAGGCAGAGTTCGACAGCCTCCGCACCAGGCGCAACCAGCGCAAAGTTGACGCCGCCCGAGGACAGCGATGCCCCCAGAGGAAAGGGCGTCCCAATGCTCAGCATGACCAGAACGCGGAGGAACAAGAAACCAGCGTGCCCACGGCGGCGGGTGCTGCATGTCCGGTCGGCCGTTGAGGCACCGCCGAGCAGCGCAGCGACAGGCGGATCAGGGCTCGCCCTTGTTTGAGCGAAGCGAGTTTGGGCGAGACCCCGCCTGTCGTGAGCAGCGCAGGGCAGCCCGAAGGGCCGGTGACGTCGGCCGTCCGGGCATGCAGCGCCCGTCGCCGCGCCCCCCTCGAACGTTCGGAACAAACGCGAGACATCAAACCAGCACCCACATCACAGTCCCCAACGGCGGCACGCTCACGGAAACCGAATCCGCCTTCCCATGCCAAGGCACGGCAGAGCTTTCAACAATCCCGTTGCCCACACCGCTCCCGCCATACACAGCACCATCCGTATTGATGATCTCGCGATAGCCCCCCGCCACAGGAACCCCCAGCCGATACGAATGCCGAGGCAAAGGCGTGAAGTTGCACACCGCGATCACGAACGACCCATCGCGCGCCCGCCGTACAAAGGCAAACACCGACTGGTCCGAATCGTCATGCACGATCCACTCGAACCCCGCGGCTTCGTTGTCCAGCTCGTGCAGCGCGGGAAAGTGCCGGTACACGTTGTTCAGGTCGCGCACCAGCCGCCGAACCCCTTGGTGCGGCGCATGCTCCAGCAGATGCCAGTCGAGCCCCCGGTCCGCATCCCACTCGGAAAACTGCGCGAACTCGCCGCCCATGAACAACAGCTTCTTCCCCGGATACGCCCAGAGATAGCCATACAGATTGCGCAGCCCCGCGAACTTCTGCCACTCGTCACCCGGCATGCGCCCGATCATCGAGCCCTTGCCGTGCACCACCTCGTCGTGCGACAGCGGCAGCACGAAGTTTTCGGTGTGCGCATACATCAGCCCGAACGTGATCTGCTGGTGATGGTGCTTGCGATACACCGGGTCCGTGCCCGCATACGCCAGCGTGTCGTTCATCCAGCCCATGTTCCACTTGTAGTGAAAGCCCAGCCCGCCGTCTTCCGGCGGCCGCGTCACACCCGGGAAACTCGTCGACTCTTCCGCCAGCGTCACCGCGCCCGGCCGCTCCACGCCCACCACGCGGTTCATGCGGCGCAGGAATTCGATCGCTTCCAGGTTCTCGCGCCCGCCGATCGAATTCGGTATCCACTCGCCCGCCTTGCGGCTGTAGTCGCGATACAGCATCGACGCCACCGCATCCACCCGCAGCCCGTCCACGCCATAGCGCTCCAGCCAGTACAGCGCATTGCCGACCAGGTAGTTGCGCACTTCCGTGCGCGCGTAGTTGAAGATCAGCGTCTGCCAGTCGTTGTGAAAGCCCTCGCGCGGATCGGCGTACTCATACAGCGCCGTGCCGTCGAAGCGGCCCAGGCCGTGCGCGTCCGTCGGAAAGTGCGCGGGCACCCAGTCGAGGATCACGCCCAGCCCCGCCGCATGCGCGGCTTCGACGAAATGGCGAAAGTCACCCGGCGTGCCGAAGCGCGAGGTCGGCGCATACAGCCCGATCGGCTGGTAGCCCCACGACCCGTCGAAGGGATGCTCGCTGACCGGTAGCAGCTCGATGTGCGTGAAACCCATGTCGCGCGCATACGGCACCAGCGTGTCGGCCAGCTCGCGGTAGTCCAGCCACTCGTGGCCGTTCTTGCGGCGCCACGAACCCAGGTGCACTTCATAGATGCTGATCGGCGCATGGCGCTCATTGGCCTGCGCGCGGGCCTCGGTCATGGCCACCGGTGCGGGCAGCGGTGCCACGACGCAAGCGGTATCCGGCCGCATTCGCGACGAGAAGGCAAAGGGGTCGGCCTTGCGCAGCACCTCGCCCTGCGCCGAAAGAATCTCGAACTCGTAGGCGTCGCCCGTGGCCACGTGCGGCGCGAAGATTTCCCACACGCCGCACTCGCGGCGCAGCCGCATCATGTGGCGCCGGCCGTCCCAGTTGTTGAAGTCGCCGACCACCGACACCCGCCGCGCATTCGGCGCCCAGACCGCGAAGGCCACGCCCTTGACGCCGTCGATCTCGCGCAGGTGCGCACCCAGCCTTTCCCAGGGTCGCAGGTGCGTGCCCTCGGCCAGCAGCCACACGTCGGTGTCGCCGAGCACGAACGGAAAACGGTACGGGTCCTGCAGCCGCGAGCTGTGCGTGCCCCAGTCGACCTGGAACGAATAGCCCAGCCGGGCCTCCGCCGCCGGCACCAGCGCGCTGAACACGTCGGAGTCTTCCAGCCGCGTGAGCATCGCCAGCGGCCAGCCGGTGCGCGAATGCATCACCGCCACGCTCTGCGCGCCGGGCATCAGGGCGCGCACCACCAGGCCTTCGCGCGTCTCGTGGGGGCCCAGCACGGCGAAGGGATCGCCATGCTCGGCGCGCATCAGCGCGCGGACTTCGGATTCGGGCAGCAGAAGCTTCTGGGGCATGGTGATCAGACTTGTCCTTCGCCGGCAGGTTCACCGAGAAAGACGCCATACGGCGCCAGCACCAGCATGCGCCTTTCGCTTTCCGCCTGCACTGTGGTGGTTGATGCGAGCGGTTGGCCGGCGAGCGGCACCAGCCCATCGGGCAGGGGCATCGTCACCGGCTCGCTCCCCAGGTTGAAGATCGCCTGCAGCAACCGGGCGCCGTCGCGCCGCTCGAACCACAGCAGCGGCTCGGGCGCGTCGAAGAAAACGATGCCGCCCGTGCGCAGCAGCGGCTGCGTGCGGCGCCAGTGCAGCAGCGCCTGGCTGAAGGCCAGCATCGAAGCGGCATCGCCGGCCTGTCGCTCGACCGCCAGCGGCAGGTGCGGGCCGAACACCGGCAGCCACGGCGTGCCGGTGGTGAAGCCGCCGCTGGGCGCATCCGTTGTCCAGGGCATCGGCGTGCGGCAACCGTCGCGGCCCTTGAACTCGGGCCAGAAGGCGCGGCCATAGGGGTCTTGCAGCAGCTCGAACGGCACCTCGGCTTCGGGCAGGCCCAGCTCTTCGCCCTGGTAGATGCTGGCGCTGCCGCGCAGCGTGAGCAGCAGCGCGAGCCAGAGACGGTCGCGCCGCGTATCGGCCGGCTCGCCGTCGCTCCATCGCGTGGCGACGCGCGGCACGTCGTGGTTCGACACCGCCCAGCAACCCCAGCCGTCGGTGGCCTTCAGGGCATGGTCGAGCGCCTCGACCTGATGGCGAATGTGCTTGGCGCTGTGATCGGCCGTCAGCAGGCTGAAGCTGTAGGCCAGATGCAGGCGCTTGCCGCGCGCCGTGTACTGCGCCATGACGGGCGGCGCGTTCTCGTCGCCGACCTCGCCCAGCGCCACCGCACCGAACCCGTCGAGCAACTGGCGCAGGCGTTCGAGAAACAGCAGGTTCTCGGGCTGGCTCTTGTCATGCAGGTGCTGCTGCATCGCATACGGGTTGTCGACGCGCACCGTGCTGACCTCGCCCTGCGATTCGACCGAGGCCGACGGGTTGTCGCGCAGCAGTGCGTCGTGGAACTGGTGGTTGCAGGCGTCGAAGCGAAAGCCGTCCACGCCGCGCTCGCACCAGAAGCGCACTTCGCCCAGCAGCGCGTCCTGCACGGCGGGGCAGTGGAAGTTGAGATCGGGCTGCTCGGTGAGAAAACTGTGCAGGTAGTACTGCCGCCGGCGCGAATCCCATTGCCAGGCCGAGCCGCCGAACACCGACAGCCAGTTGCTGGGCGGCGTGCCGTCCGGCTTGGGGTCGGCCCACACGTACCAGTCGGCCTTGGGGTTGTCGCGGCTCGCGCGGCTTTCGACGAACCACGCGTGCTGGTCGGAGGTGTGCGACAGCACCTGGTCGATGATGAGCTTCAGCCCCAGCGCATGCATGCGCGCCAGCATCGCGTCGAAGTCGGCCAGCGTGCCGAACATCGGGTCGACCGCGCGGTAGTCGGCCACGTCGTAGCCGAAGTCCTTCATGGGCGAGCGGAAGAAGGGCGAAACCCAGATCGCATCGACCCCGAGGCTGGCCACATGGTCGAGCCGGGCGGTGATGCCGGGCAGGTCGCCGATGCCGTCGCCGTTGCTGTCCATGAAGCTGCGCGGATAGATCTGGTAGATCACCGCGCCACGCCACCATTCGCTGTTGCTGCTGCTCATGCTCATGCCTACCCCTGTGGTCGGAATTCATTGTGGCATGCGAGATTCGGGCCAGTGGTACGCCCTTGCAGGCGCACACGCGGCCTGACGACCCGCGAAGCTTTCTACACTGGGCGCCGTTTCCGCTTTTCAAAATGACATCAGATTCCGCTTCTTCCCTCGCCGTGCTCGAAGCGCGGCTCGCCCAGGACCTCGAATACCTCGGCTTTCCCGGCCGCCAATGGATGCCCGCGCGGCAGATCGCTGGCGAGGCGGTGCTGGACGTGGTCGTCATCGGTGGCGGGCAGGCCGGGCTGGCTGCTTCGGTCGCGCTGGCGCAGCAGGGCATCCGTGCCGTGGTGTTCGACCGTTCGCCCGCCGGCAACGAAGGGCCGTGGGCGACCACGGCGCGCATGGAGACGTTGCGCTCGCCCAAGGAGCTGACCGGCCCGGCGCTGGGCCTGCCGGCGCTGACCTTCCGCGCCTGGTTCGAGGCCCAGTTCGGCCTCGAAGCCTGGACGGCCATGGACAAGATCCCGCGCCTGCAGTGGATGGACTACCTGGTCTGGTATCGCCGCGTGATGGGCGTGGACGTGCGCAACGACACCACCGTCACCGGTATTCATCCGCTGCCAGATGCGACGGCCGTTCGCCTCGACCTGCGCACGCCGGAAGGCTCGCGCAGCGTTCTCGCGCGCCGTGTCGTGCTTGCCACTGGCCGCGACGGTCTCGGCGGCCCGGCCATCCCCGCTTTCGTGAATGCCCTGCCGCGCTCGAAGTGGGCGCATTCCTCCGACGAGATGGACTACGGCCAGCTGCGCGGCCTGCGCGTGGGCGTGGTCGGCGCGGGCTCCTCGGCCATGGACAGCGCGGGCACCGCACTGGAAGCCGGCGCGCACAGCGTCGAGCTGCTGATCCGCCGGCCCGACCTGCCGCGCGTCAACAAGGGCAAGGGCGCCGGCGTGCCGGGGCTCACGCAGGGGCACTACGACCTGCCCGATGAACTGAAGTGGCGCATCCGCCACTACATCAACGTGGCGAACGTGCCGCCACCGCACGGCAGCACGCTGCGGGTGTCGGGGCATCCGAACGCCTTCTTCAACTTCGGCTGCCCGATCCTTTCGATCGCGCCCGAAGGCGAGGCCATGCGCGTGTCGACGCCCAAGGGCGACTTCGTGTTCGACTTCCTGATCGTCTCGACCGGCTTCAAGGTCGATTGGGCCCATCGCCCCGAGTTCGACGGCATCGCCTCCCACGTTCGGACCTGGAAAGACCGCTTCGTGCCCGCCCCCGGCGACGAAGACCAGGAGCTGGCCGACTCGCCCGACCTCGGGCCGGTCTTCGAATTCCAGCAGCGCGTTGCGGGCGCGTGCCCGGGGCTGGGCCGCATCCATTGCTTCTGCTATCCGGCGGCGCTGTCGCACGGCACGGTATCGGGCGACATTCCCGCGATCAGCGAAGGCGCCAAGCGGCTCGCAAGCGGCATCGCCAGCCTGTTCTACCGCGAAGACTTCGACCACCACTTCGCCAATCTCGAGGCCTACAGCGAGCCGGAACTGTTCGGCGACGAATGGTTGCCCGCGCTGCCGCCGTCCGAACGAAACTGAACTTCATGACAAACACCACCGATTCATCTCTCGCCGTCGACGTGATCGACGCCGCCGTGCCGCTGACGCCGGCGCAATCCACCTGGGCGCTGCGCCGGCAGCGCGACAAGGTCGTCGCCGCAACGCAGGGCAGCTATGACGCGATGTTCGCTTCGACGGTCGAAGGCCTGTCGGTCGCCGAGCGCCTGCTGGTCGCGTTGCACGCCTGCCGCGTGTCGAAGGCCGGCAACCTGGCCGCGCACTACCGCGAACGGCTCGTGGCAGAGGGCGCGGACGGCGCCGTGATTGCCGCCGTCGAAAGCGGCAAGCCGGTGGCGGATGCACGCCTTGGCGCGGTGCTGGCCTTCACCGGCAAGCTGATCGAACGCCCCATCGAAGGAGACAGGGCGGCGGTCCAGTCGCTCGCCGACGGCGGCCTGTCGACGCCTGCCATCGTGGCGCTGAGCCAGCTCATCGCGTTCCTGTCGTACCAGATCCGCGTCGCCGCGGGCCTGCAGGCGCTGGCAGCGGTGGAGGTGCCAGCATGACGCTCCCGATCCGCATCAAGGGCTTCACCAACGAGGTGCTGACATGGAAGCCGTGGCTGGCCACGGTGAACGTCGACACCGCCACGCCGGCCCAGTTGGCGGCGCTGGACGAGATGAGCCCGCAGGCGCGCACCTCGCCGTACTTCCTGGTGCTTGCGCACCAGCCCGAAATCTTGCTGCAGCGCTCGATTGCCTTCAACGCGATCATGTTCGCGCCGGGCGGCATGCCGCGCGCGGAGCGCGAGCTGGGCGCGACGGTGGAATCGCGCGTCAACGGCTGCGTGTATTGCGCCTCGGTGCATGCGCAGCGCTTCGAGCAACTGGCCAAGCGCAACGACGTGATTTCCCAGGTGTTCGAGGAGCCGACGTCCGCCGGCACCTCGCCGCGCGAGAAGGCCATCGTCGCGTTCTCGGTCAAGCTGGGGGCTGAGCCGGACCAGGTGTCGGCCGAAGACATCCGCGAATTGAAGGAGGTCGGGCTGAGCGAGCTGGAAATTCTCGACCTGATCCATTCGGTGGCGCTGTTCGCCTGGGCCAACCGGCTGATGCTCAACCTCGGCGAGCCGGTCTTCCCGGCGGACGCCGCGCCGTAGCTACAGCCGACCGAGCAGCCCGGCGACGGTTTCGTTCGCCAGGCCCAGCGGGGCCAGCAGGTCGTTCTCGCGCCGGAAGTCGATGCCGTTGACCAGCGAGGCGGCGTCAACGATGGTGCGCGTGGCGGGCGTCGACACGCCGGCGATGGCGCCCAGCGCCTCGATGAACACGAGGCCGTAAGGCATGTCCTCCGTCACGTAGCGGGTGTCGGTGTCGACGGGTCCGGGCGGGCCGCCGCGCTTGGCATGCAGCTCGGCCGCGATGTCTTCGAGCCGCGCGGATGCGGTGCCGAAGGAGCGCGCGAAGTGTTCCTCGATGGGGCCGACCTCGATGCCGAAGGCCCGGGCGACGGCGCGCCGTTCCTGGTCCAGCGCCTCGATCGCACGGGACACGCCCGGCGTCATGCAGTGGTACTGCGGCCAGTTTTCGGCACGCTCGATGCGCGTCCAGTTGAAGACCGCGAGCGGGCCGTGCGATTGCGGGTTGACGTTGGCCAGGGCGCTGGCGAGCGCGCTGTCCTGCGCGAAGAAGCCGTCGCCGAACAGCTCGGTGCACAGCTCAACGGCCTGCGCAACGTGCGCGCCCGGAAGGGCTGACACCCCCACGGCCTTGCGCCGCGTCATGACCTTGACCTGCGTGCCGGATGCGCGGCGCGCGGTCAGCACGGTCGTGCCGAAGCTGGCGACGGTCAGTTGCTTGCCGGCGCGCCGGGCGCTTTCGTAAAGATAGAGCGATGAAAGCGATGCCATCGAGCTGACGATGACCGTCTGCCCGTCGCGAATGAAGGGCAGCAGCGCATCCATCACATGCCGGTGGCCGTTGACGGGCAGGGCGAGCAGCAGCACGTCGGACGCGCGGCACAACTGCGCCGGGTCGTCGGCCACTTCGACCGTCACGCTGCAGGGCTGGACGCCGTTGGCTTCCAGTGCCTGCGTGCGCAGGGCCTCGGCGCCCTGGCCGCCCGGCGACCAGAGCGTGACGGCGTGGCCCGCGTGGCGCAGCCAGGCCGCACTGGCCAGCGCGATGGCGCCGGTGCCCGCGATGCCGACCCGGTGAATCTTCTTCGTGGTCTCAGTCAACTTTGATGCTGCCTTGCTTGATCACCTTGGCCCAACGCTGGCTGTCCTCGGTGATCACCTTGCCCAGCGCTGCCGCATTGCCGCAGGTATTGACCGCGCCCAGTTGCGCAAAGCGCTGTTTCGTTTCCGGCAGGTTGCACACCTCGACCAGCGCGGCCGAGAGCTTCTCGACACTCGCGGCCGGCATGCGCGCGGGCGCCATCACACCGACCCAGACCGGCACTTCCATGCCCGGCAGGCCGGTCGCTTCGCCGACCGTCGGGGCCGTGCCCATGCTGGGCAGCGCCACGCGGGAGAAGGTGCCGAGCACGCGCGCCTTGCCGCTGACCACCATCGGCTCGATCGACGCCACGCTGGTGACGATCAGCGCCACCTGTCCGCCGAGCAGGTCGGTCAGCGCCGGCGCGGCGCCGCGGTAGGGCACGTGCAGCAGGTTCACGCCGCTCGCCTGGGCCAGCAGCGCGCCCGTCAGGTGCGAGACGGTGCCGTTGCCGGTCGAGGCGTAGGTCACCTGACCCGGCTTGGCCTTGGCGTCGCGCAGCACGTCGGCCAGCGTCTTGTAGGGGCTTTCGGTGCGCACGGACACCGTCATGGGCGTGTCGCCGACCAGGGCCACGGGCACCAGGTCGTGCACCGGGTCGTAGGGCAGCTTGGCCTGCAGATGGGGCGCGATGGTGATGGCGCCGCCCGTGGCCAGCAGCACGGTGGCCCCGTCGGTCGCCTTGGCCACCGCGTCGGCGGCCACGATGCCGCCGGCGCCGGCCTTGTTGTCGATGATCACGGGCGCACCGAGCTTGTCGGTGAGCTTGGCGCCCAGGTAACGGGCGATCACGTCCTGCGCGCCGCCCGAGGCGAAGGGCACGACGATGCGCAGGGGCTTGTCGTTGTGCTGGGCCCACAGGGGCGTGGCGGCGAGGCCGGCGGCGGCCGCAAGGCCCAGGGCGAGGTGTTTCAGGCGCAGTTTCATGGCGTTCCAGGCGGTGCGAAAACCTGCCCAAGGGCAAGCGGTTACCCGCGCAACATGCAGGTTACGTGCCCCGAGTCTAGGGTCGGCGGGCCGGGGCTTCGCCCGGGCGCGATAATCCGCCTTCCCCGGCCGCCCCGCGCCGGGCCTTGCCGAGCCGACATGAACCCCAGCTACAAACCCAGCGACGTCGAGTCCGCTGCCCAGGCGCAATGGAGCGCCGCCGATGCCTACCGCGTCACCGAAGACGCGAGCCGCAAGAAGTACTACGCCTGCTCGATGCTGCCGTACCCCAGCGGCAAGCTGCACATGGGCCATGTGCGCAACTACACGATCAACGACATGCTCACGCGCTACCTGCGCATGAGCGGCTACAACGTGCTGATGCCCATGGGCTGGGACGCCTTCGGCCTGCCGGCCGAGAACGCGGCGCTCAAGAACGGCGTTCCTCCCGCCAAGTGGACCTACGAGAACATCGCCTACATGAAGGGCCAGCTCCAGGCCATGGGCCTGGCCATCGACTGGAGCCGCGAGATTGCCACCTGCGATCCGAGCTACTACAAGTGGAACCAGTGGCTGTTCCTGAAGATGCTCGAAAAGGGCATTGCCTACCGCAAGACCCAGGTCGTGAACTGGGACCCGGTCGACCAGACCGTGCTGGCCAACGAGCAGGTGATCGACGGCAAGGGCTGGCGCACCGGTGCCACGGTCGAGCGCCGCGAGATCCCGGGCTACTACCTGAAGATCAGCGACTACGCCGAAGAACTGCTCGAGCACACGCAGCACAAGCTGCCGGGCTGGCCCGAGCGCGTGAAGCTGATGCAGGAAAACTGGATCGGCAAGAGCGAAGGCCTGCGCTTCGCCTTCACGCATGACATCAAGGATGCGAACGGCAAGCCGATCCAGGACGGCCGCATGTACGTGTTCACCACGCGTGCCGACACCATCATGGGCGTGACCTTCTGCGCCGTGGCCCCCGAGCATCCGCTGGCCGCGCATGCCGCCACGCGCGACCCGAAGGTCGCGGCCTTCATCGAGGAGTGCAAGAACGGCGGCACCACCGAAGCCGAACTCGCCACGCAAGAGAAGAAGGGCGTGCCCACCGGCCTGACCGTGACGCACCCGATCACCGAGGAACAGGTGCCGGTGTGGGTCGGCAACTACGTGCTGATCGGCTACGGCGACGGCGCCGTGATGGGCGTGCCCGCGCACGACGAGCGCGACTTCGCCTTCGCCAACAAGTACGGCATCGAGATCATCCAGGTCGTGCTGGTCGACGACGAGCCGCACTTCGACTATCACAAGTGGCAGGACTGGTACGGCGACAAGCAGCGCGGCGTGACCATCAACTCCGACAACTTCAGCGGCATGACCTACAAGGAGGCCGTGGCCGCCGTGGCGCATGCGCTGGGCCAGAAGGGCCTGGGCGAGCTGCAGACCACCTGGCGCCTGCGCGACTGGGGCGTGAGCCGCCAGCGCTACTGGGGCACGCCGATCCCGATCATCCATTGCGATGAACACGGCGCGGTGCCGGTGCCCGAGAAAGACCTGCCGGTGGTGCTGCCCACCGACTGCGTGCCCGATGGCTCGGGCAATCCGCTGCACAAGCACGAAGGCTTCCACGCCGGCGTCGTCTGCCCCGTCTGCGGCAAGCCCGCGCGGCGCGAGACCGACACCATGGACACCTTCGTGGATTCGTCGTGGTACTTCATGCGCTACTGCGACCCGAAGAACGACGAAGCCATGGTGGCCGGCGGCGCCGACTACTGGATGCCGATGGACCAGTACATCGGCGGCATCGAGCACGCCATCCTGCATCTGCTGTACGCGCGCTTCTGGACCAAGGTGATGCGCGACCTGGGCCTCGTGAAGGCCGACGAGCCCTTCAGCAAGCTGCTGACGCAGGGCATGGTGCTCAACCACATCTTCTACAACCGGGGCGAAAAGGGCGGCAAGAACTTCTTTCCACCGTTGGAAGTAACGCCGGTGGTTGATGCACAGGGCCGCATCACTGGCGGTACCTTGGCCGACGGCACGAAGCTGGAATACGGCGGCGTTGGCAAGATGGGCAAGACGGAACGAAACGGCGTCGACCCGCAAGACCTGATCGAGAAGTACGGCGCCGACACCGCGCGCCTGTACACCATGTTCACCGCGCCGCCCGAAGCCACGCTCGAGTGGAACGACGCGGCCGTCGAGGGCAGCTACCGCTTCCTGCGCCGGGTGTGGAATTTCGGCGCGGCGCAGGCGGACGTGCAGCCCGTGGCGGCCGGCGGCCAGACCTTCGGCAAGCCCGCCCAGGCGCTGCGCCGCGAGGTGCACACGGTGCTGCGCCAGGTCGACTACGACTACCAGCGCATGCAATACAACACGGTGGTGTCGGGCGCGATGAAGCTGCTCAACGCGCTCGAAGGCTTCAAGCCCGACGGCAGCGCTGGCGACGCGGCCGCGCTGCGCGAAGGCTTCGGCATCCTGCTGCGCTGCCTGTACCCGGCGACGCCGCACATCGCCCAGCAGCTGTGGAACGAACTCGGCTACGACAAGACCTTCGGCGGCCTGCTCGATGCACCCTGGCCGACGGTCGACGTCGGTGCGCTCCAGCAGGACGAGATCGAGTTGATGCTGCAGGTCAACGGCAAGCTGCGCGGCAAGCTGCTGGTGCCCGCCGGCGCCTCCAAGGACGAGATCGAGAAGCTGGCGCTCGCCTGCGACGACTTCGTCAATTTCGCCGAAGGCGCGCCGCCCAAGCGCGTGATCGTGGTTCCCGGCCGTCTGGTCAACGTGGTCCTTTGAACGACTCAAGCATGAACACACGCAATGTCTCGCTGCCGCGCCGCGGCTTTCTCCTCGGCCTCACGGTAGCGGGTGCCTCCCTGGGCCTGGCCGGCTGCGGCTTCGAGCTGCGCAAGGCGCCGGTCTTCGCGTTCAAGACGCTGTCGTTGACGGGCAACACGGCCATGATCAACCAGCTTCGGCGCGAGTTCCGGGCCACGGGCACCGTGACGCTGGTGACGCCCGAGGAAGCCAAGACGGCCGATGCGGTGCTTGAGATCCTCGGTGAAGACCGCGACCGCCTGATCATCTCGACCAATTCGCAGGGACAGTTGCGCGAGCTGCAACTGCGCCTGCGCGTTCGCTTCCGGCTGCACACGCCGGGCGGCAAGGACCTGCTTGCAGCCTCCGAGGTCTCGCAGACGCGCGACCTGAGCTACAACGAAACCAATGCGCTGGCCAAGGAAGGCGAAGCCGACCTGCTGTTCCGCGACATGCAGGCCGACATCGCCCAGCAGGTGATGCGCCGCCTGGCGGCCGTGAAAGAACTCTAGGCCACGGCCTTCGCGATTCCATGCAACTTGCCAGTGCCCAACTCGGTGCCCACCTGCAGAAGGGCCTGAAGCCGCTCTACACGATCCACGGCGACGAGCCCCTGCTCGCGCAGGAAGCGGCCGATGCCATTCGCGCCGCCGCGCGCACGCAGGGCTACACCGAGCGCAGCTCGTACACCGTGGCCGGCGCGCATTTCGACTGGAGCGCGGTGCTCGCGGCCGGCGGCTCGCTCTCGCTGTTCGCCGACAAGCAGATCGTCGAGATCCGCATTCCCTCGGGCAAGCCCGGCAAGGACGGCAGCACCGCGCTGCAGCAACTGGCCGAAGGCGCGCCCGGTAACGACAGCACGCTCACGCTGGTGATGCTGCCGCGCCTGGACAAGGCCACCCGCACTGGTGCCTGGTTCTCGGCGCTCGAGAACAACGGCGTGAGCATCCAGGTCGACCCGATCGAGCGCGCGGCGCTGCCGCAATGGATCGCGCAGCGCCTCGGCTTGCAGGGCCAGCGCGTGATGCCCGGCGACGAAGGCCAGCGCACGCTGCAGTTTTTTGCCGACCGCGTCGAAGGCAACCTGCTGGCGGCGCACCAGGAAATCCAGAAACTCGCGCTGCTGCATCCGGCCGGCGAACTGAGCTGGGAGCAGGTCGAAGGCGCGGTCAACAACGTGGCGCGCTATGACGTCTTCAAGCTCTCCGAAGCCGTGCTCGCCGGCAACCCGCAGCGCGTGGCGCGCATGCTCGACGGCCTGCAGGCCGAGGGCGAGGCCGAAGTGCTGGTGCACTACACGATTGCCGAAGACATCCGCGCCTTGAAGCGTGTGAAAGACGCCATGGCTTCCGGCCGTCCGCTGCCGATGGCACTGCGCGAAAACCGCATCTGGGGCCCGCGCGAGCGCGCCTTCGAGCGCGTGCTGCCCCGCCTGGACGACCGCATGCTCACCCGATTGCTGCGCGCCGCGCACCTGGTGGACGGCATCTGCAAGGGATTGAAGCAGCCTGACTGGCCCGCCAGCGGTTGGCAGGCGTTGCAGCGGCTGGCGCTGATGCTGTGCCGCGCCTGCAGCAGCGCACCGGCCGGCGCGCGCCGCGCCTGATCCTGGTGGCTGGAGGCGCCAAAAAGCCTCTGTCAGCCGGGCCACGGGTCGGCGTGGGAAAATGCCGGCATGAACGCGTTTAACGTCAGCGAGCACATGCAAACCCTGGGTTTGCAAGCCAAAGCCGCTGCTTTCCTCATGGCCCGTGCGGATGCAGCTACCAAAAACATAGCATTGAAGGCGCTGGCCCGGCGCCTGCGCGACGCCGGCCCGGTGCTGTCCGTCGCCAATCAGAAAGACCTGGAGCGCGCCACCGCCGCCGGCCTCTCGGCACCGATGGTCGACCGGCTCAAGCTCACGCCCAAGGTCATCGAGACCGTTGCCCTCGGTTGCGAGCAGCTTGCCGGCATGGCCGACGTGATCGGCGAGATCATCGGCATGAAGCAGCAGCCCAGCGGCATCCGCGTGGGGCAGATGCGCGTGCCGATCGGCGTCTTCGGCATGATCTACGAGAGCCGCCCCAACGTGACCATCGAGGCTGCGAGCCTCGCGATCAAGAGCGGCAACGCGGCCATCCTGCGCGGCGGCTCGGAAGCCATCGAGTCGAACAAGGCGCTGGCGCTGCTGGTGTCCGAGGCCCTGGCCGAAGCCGGCCTGCCGATCGAGGCGGTGCAACTGGTGCAGACCACCGACCGCGAGGCCGTGGGCCAGCTCATCGCCATGCCCGAGTTCGTCGACGTGATCATTCCGCGCGGCGGCAAGGGCCTGATCGAGCGCATCAGCCGCGACGCCAAGGTGCCGGTCATCAAGCATCTTGATGGCAACTGCCACGTCTACGTGGACGACACGGCCGAGTTCGACATGGCGCTGCGCATCGTCGACAACGCCAAGACCCAGAAGTACAGCCCCTGCAACGCGGCCGAAGGCCTGTTGGTGTCGGCCACGGTGGCGGAAGACTTCCTGCCCGAGATCGCCGCCATCTTCGCGGCCAAGGGCGTGGAAATGCGCTGCGACCCGGCGGCCGCCGCCATCCTGCGCGCCGACGGTGCGCTCGATCCGAAGGCCCGGGTGGTCGATGCGCTCGAGTCCGACTGGTCCGAGGAATATCTCGCGGCGGTGATCAGCATCAAGGTCGTGGCCGGGGTCGATGAAGCCATTGCGCACATCAACCGCTATTCGAGCCACCACACCGACGCCATCGTCACGCGCGACCATGTGCATGCACAGCGCTTCCTGCGCGAGGTCGATTCGGCCAGCGTCATGGTCAATGCGAGCACACGCTTCGCCGATGGCTTCGAGTTCGGGCTGGGTGCTGAAATCGGCATCAGCACCGACAAGTTCCACGCGCGCGGCCCGGTCGGCATCGAAGGGCTGACGTCGCTGAAGTACGTGGTGCTCGGTCAAGGCGAAGTGCGGACCTGATGCGCGCCCCCTCGGTCTTGTCATTGGGGCGGCCACCCCCAAATCCTACAATTCCGCTCCACCTCTAAGTACAAATCCAAGAAGGCCGCCGCATGGTTCCGCATCTCGTCACTGCCCTGACCGGCCCGATCAACGAACTGGAGCAGCGGGTGCTCGACTCGATGCCGGCCA
The DNA here is from genome assembly GCF_051216615.1 of Variovorax raffinosi. Taxonomy (NCBI): domain Bacteria; kingdom Pseudomonadati; phylum Pseudomonadota; class Betaproteobacteria; order Burkholderiales; family Comamonadaceae; genus Variovorax; species Variovorax raffinosi. Next base: position 759,830 of record NZ_JBPJZR010000002.1, on the reverse strand, counting down.
TCGAGCGCTGGTTCCGGCTCGAATGGATGGAGCACACGCCGCCGTTCTACAGCGCCGTGGACATCCGCAATGCGGGCTTCAAGCTGGCGCCGGTCGACACCAACCTGTTTCCGGGCGGCTGGAACAACCTCACCAAGGAGATGCTGCCGCTGGCGGTGCAGGCCGCGCAGGCGGCCATCGAGAAGATCTGTCCGGAGGCGCGCAACCTGCTCGTCATTCCGGAAAATCACTCGAAGAACACCTTTTATCTCGCCAACGTCGCGCAACTGGTGCGCATCTTCCACATGGCGGGGCTCAATGTGCGCATTGGCTCGATCGATCCGGCGATCAAGTCGCCCAAGAAGATCGAGTTGCCCAACGGTGACACCGTGACGCTGGAGCCGGTGGTGCGCAGCAAGCGCCGTCTGGGGCTGAAGAACTTCGATCCCTGCACGATTCTCCTGAACAACGAGCTTTCCGCAGGAACGCCCGGCATCCTCGAGGATCTCCACGAGCAGTACCTGCTGCCGCCGCTGCATGCCGGCTGGTCAGTGCGCCGCAAGAGCAACCACCTGCACAGCTACGAAGAGCTGTCCAAGCGCTTCGGCAAGCTGCTGGGCATCGACCCCTGGCTCATCAACCCGATCTATGCGCGCGCCGAAGGCGTCGACGTGGCCGAGGGCCGCGGCATCGACGTGCTCACCAGCCATGTCGACGCGGTGCTGACCAAGGTGCGCCGCAAGTACAAGGAATACGGCATCAACGAGAAGCCCTTCGTGGTCGTCAAGGGCGGTCACAGCGGCAGCGGCAGCCCGGGCGTGATCACCGTGCGCGATGCCAAGGACGTCGAGACGCTGATCGGCAAGTCGCGCACCAGCACGTCTTCGGCCGCGAAGACCGGCGCCGGCAGGGACCTGCGCGAACCCACTGAGCTGATCGTGCAGGAGGGTGTGCTCACCAACGAGCGCGTGCACAACGGCGTGGCCGAGCCGGTCGTCTACATGATGGACCGCTACGTGGTCGGCGGCTTCTACCGCGTGCATGCCGAGCGCGCCGCCGACGAAAACCTCAAGCTGCCCGACGCCAGCTTCGTGCCGCTGGCTTTCTCCGAAAGCGCGCACATGCCGCAGCCCGGTGCCAAGCCCGGCGCCAGCGCGCCGAACCGCTTCTACATGTATGGCGTGGTCGGCCGGCTGGCCATGGTGGCGGCCAGCTACGAGATGGAAGCAACCGATCCGGACGCCGAAATCTACGAATGATTGAAGGGGCAGGTTGCGGCGGCGGCGCGCAACGGCAAAATAGCGGCCCCACATCAAAGGAAACAAAAGGGCGGAGGGGATGCGTGGCGGGCGACAGTCCGCCGCCGTAGGTCCCCGGCGTGTCTGACGCGTCGATCAAGCAGCCAGCCCTTTTCCATCGACTTCGTGTCAGCCCCCAAATCAATCTCAGCCGGCCTGATCGTCGGCGCCATCGGCGTTGTCTATGGCGACATCGGCACCAGCGTGCTGTATGCCGTCAAGGAAGTGTTCGGCCACGGTCACGTGCCGTTCACGGTCGAAAACGTCTACGGCATCCTGTCGATGTTCTTCTGGACATTGACCGTCATCGTCTCCATCAAGTACGTGGTGCTGGTGCTGCGGGCCGACAACGAAGGCGAGGGCGGCCTGGTCGCCATGCTCGCGCTGGCCTCGCGGGCCGTGGCCGACAAGCCCAGGCTGCGCCATCTGCTGCTGGTGGTCGGCATCTTCGGCACCTCGCTCTTCTATGGCGACGGGGTCATCACCCCGGCGATCTCGGTGCTGTCGGCGGTCGAGGGCCTGGAGGTGGTGTCGCCGCACTTCACGCACTACGTGATCCCGATCACCCTGGTCGTGCTGTTCTGCCTGTTCGCGGTGCAAAAGCGCGGCACCGCGGGCATCGGCAAATTCTTCGGGCCGATCACGCTGGCGTGGTTCGCAGCCATCGCGGTGCTGGGCGTGTGGCAGATCCTGCACCACCCTGAAATCATCAAGGCGCTGAACCCCTGGTATGCGCTGAGGTTCATCTGGAGCAACCCGGGGACGAGCTTCATCCTGCTCGGCGCCATGGTGCTGTGCGTGACCGGGGCCGAGGCGCTGTATGCCGACCTGGGCCACTTCGGCAAGCAACCGATCCGCATCGCGTGGTTCTCGGTCGTCATGCCGGCGCTGACGCTCAACTACCTCGGCCAGGGCGCGCTGCTGCTGGAGAACCCCGAGGCCGTGAAGAACCCCTTCTTCATGATGGCGCCCGAGTGGGCGCTCATACCGCTGGTGATGCTGGCCACCGCGTCCACGGTGATCGCGTCGCAGGCGCTCATCACCGGCGCGTTCAGCGTCACGCGGCAGGTCATCCAGCTGGGCTACCTGCCGCGCCTGAACATCGAGCACACCAGCGTGCGCACGGCGGGGCAGATCTACATTCCCTTGGTCAACTGGGGCCTGTTCGTGGCCATCGTGCTGGCGGTCGTGATGTTCCGCACCTCCAGCAGCCTGGCGGCGGCCTACGGCATCGCGGTGACCACCGACATGCTGATCACCACGATCCTGACCTTCTTCGTGATCCGCTACGCGTGGAAGCTGCCGCTGGCGCTGTGCATCGCATCGACCGCCGTCTTCTTCGTGGTCGACTTCCTGTTCTTCGCGTCGAACCTGCTCAAGCTGTTCGAGGGCGGCTGGTTCCCGCTGATGATCGGCGGCTTCGTGTTCACGCTGATGATCACCTGGAAGGAAGGCCGTCGCCTGATGGGAGAGGCGCAGCACGCCGATGCGATCGACCTGAAGTCCTTTCTTGCCTCGGTGTTCGTGAGCCCACCGGCGCGCGTCGACGGCACCGCCGTGTTTCTCACAGCCGAGCCGGGCACGGTGCCCAATGCACTGCTGCACAACCTGAAGCACAACAAGGTGCTGCACGAGCAGAACATGTTCGTCACCGTGCGCAACCACGAGGTACCGTGGATTCCGATGGACAAGCGCATCGAGATCGAGGCGCTCGGCCACCACTGCTGGCAGATCACGGTGCACTACGGCTTCAAGAACGACATCGACCTGCCGCGTGCGCTTGAACATGCGCGCATGCGCGGCTGCCAGCTCGAGCCGATGACGACCAGCTACTTCCTCTCGCGCGACGTCGTGATCCCGACGCTCGGCAGCGGCATGGCGCCGTGGCGCGAGAAGCTGTTCGCGCAGATGCACCACAACGCCAGCGGAGCGGCGGCGTTCCTGGGGTTGCCAAACAACGCGGTGGTTGAACTGGGCTCAAAAATCGAGATCTGAGGGCGGCGGCACAATCGCCCGATGTCGTTCTTCAAAGACCTGAGCCTTTCGGCTTTCACCGCGGGTTTCGTCGCCGTGCTCGTGGGCTTCACGAGTTCGGTGGCCATCGTGTTCCAGGCCGCGCAGGCCTTCGGCGCCACGCCGGAGATGGCGGCTTCGTGGATGTGGGCGCTGGGCATCGGCATGGGCCTGGCCTCGGCGTTGCCCTCGCTCTGGTGGAAGAAGCCCGTGATGATTGCCTGGAGCACGCCCGGCGCGGCGGTGCTGGCCGTTGCCGGCATGGGCTACGGCATGGGCGAGGCGGTCGGCGCCTTCATTGTGTGCGCGGTGCTGATCGTGCTTGCGGGCGCCACCGGCTGGTTCGAGCGGGTGATGAACAAGATCCCGATGGCGATTGCCTCCGCGCTGCTGGCCGGCGTGCTCGCCCGCTTCGGCATCTCGGCCTTCATCGCCGCGCAGACCGCGTTGCCGTTGGTGCTGCTGATGCTCGGCACCTACCTCGTCGCCAAGCGGCTCGTGCCGCGCTACGCGGTGCCGCTGACGCTGTTCGTGGCCATCGTCTTCGTGGCGGCGCGCGGCCAACTGGCGTGGTCTTCCGTGCACTTCTCGCTCACCTGGCCGGTGTTCACGATGCCGGTCTTCAGTTGGCAGGCCATCGTCAGCCTGTCGCTGCCACTCTTCGTCGTGACCATGGCCTCGCAGAACCTGCCCGGTGTGGCTGCGATCCGCGCGAGCGGGTACAGCGACCTGCCGGTCAGCAAGCTCATCACCATCAGCGGCCTTGCGACGCTGGTGCTCGCGCCTTTCGGTGCGTTCGCGCTGAACCTGAGCGCGATCACGGCCGCCATGTGCATGGGCCGCGAAGCCCATGAAGATCCGGCGCGGCGCTACACGGCGGCCGTGAGCTGCGGCGCCATCTACGTGGTGATTGGACTCTTTGGCGCGGCGGTCACGGGGCTGCTCACGGCGTTTCCGAAGGAATTGGTGGCGTGCATCGCGGGGCTGGCACTGCTGGGCACCATCGGCGGCGGGTTGGCTGCTGCGGTGCGCGACGAGCGGCACCGCGAGGCGGCGCTGATCACCTTCCTGGTCACGCTGTCCGGCGTCACGCTGGTGGGCATCGGCTCGGCGTTCTGGGGCGTGGTGGCCGGTGCCGTCGCGCTCGCCGTGCAGCAGATCGGACGCGCACCCCCAGCGGAAAAGGCCCCGGCCGGCAAGGACATCGCCGCTTCCGGCAACATCGCGCCAGACACACACGTGGCCGCCGTTCCCGGCGCCGGAAAGAACGCCTGATGAAAAACATCCTCTTCGTCGCCGACCCGCTCGATCATTTCAAGATCTACAAGGACACGACCTTCTCGATGATGCGCGAGGCGCAGCGTCGCGGCCACCGCATCGCGGCCTGCCTGCCGCAGGACATCCAGTGGAAGTCGGGCGGTGTGGTCACGGCCGTGGTGCAGCAGATCACGCTGACCGGCGACGCGAAGGACTGGTACACGGTGGATATCACCGAGTCGAAGGCGCTGAAGGACTTCGACGCGGTGCTGATGCGCAAGGACCCGCCCTTCGACGCCGAGTACATCTACTCGACGCACCTGCTGCAGCAAGCCGAGCGCGAGGGCGCACAGGTGGTCAATTCGCCGCGTGCGTTGCGCGACCATCCCGAGAAGCTCGCGATCATGGAGTTTCCGCAGTTCGTCACGCCCACCCTCGTCACGCGCAGCGCGCAGGCCGTGCGCGACTTTCATGTGGAGCACGGCGACATCATCCTGAAGCCGCTCGACGGCATGGGCGGCATGGGCATCTTCCGCGTGAAGCAGGACGCGCTGAACCTGGGTTCCATCGTCGAGACGCTCAACAAGGACGGCGCCGAAACCATCATGGTGCAGCGCTTCGTGCCCGAGGTCGTTCAGGGCGACAAGCGCATCCTGATCATCGCGGGCGAGCCGGCGCCTTTCGTGCTGGCGCGCATCCCGCAAGGCACCGAGGTGCGCGGCAATCTGGCCGCCGGCGGCAAGGGCGTGGCGCAGCCGCTGACCGCGCGCAACCGCGAGATCGCCGAGGCCATCGGCCAGGCGCTGGCGCCGCGTGGGCTGCTCCTGATCGGGCTCGACGTGATCGGCGACTCGGTCACCGAGATCAACGTGACCAGCCCGACCTGCTTTCAGGAAATCACCGAGCAGACAGGCTTCGACGTGCCGAAGATGTTCATCGACGCGCTGGAGAAAACCCTGCGTCCTGCCTGAGCCTGGAGGCCACCGCGCGGGCTTCGCGCTCGCGCCGGGCCTGCAGGCGCCGTGAGCGCAGCTTGCGCGCCCAGATGACGATGCCGGTGATCGACAGCATCGCCACCACCAGCCCCAGCGCCGACATCATGATGCGGCCCGGCATGCCCAGGATGCGCCCGCCGTGCAGCGGCAATTGCAGTTGCGCGAACACGTCGGCCGCCGTGCCGTGCCACGGGCGGTTGCTGCTGATGACGTGGCCGTCGCGCCCGTCGAGATAAAGGTTCGACAGGCCCATGCCGTCGCTGTCGTCGTGCGTGGCATGGTCGAAGAAAGAGACGTTGTAGAAGCCGCCGCGCGCGTTGTAGAACACGCCGCCCAGCGGCGTCGTCCAGCCGCGGCGCCGGGCTTCGGCATCGGCTTGCGCCACGATCTCGCGAAAGCCGATGGTGGGTTCGATGCGCGTGCCCAGCGGCGCGAGTGGCACCAGCGCCGACGGGCCCGGCGTGGTCTTCGACACCAGCGAGAGCACCGGGTGGAACACCTCCTTGTAGAGGTTCAGCGAGAACGAGGTGAAGGCGACCACGATGATCAGCCCCCAGATCCACAGCCCGCCCGCGCGGTGCAGGTCGAAGTTGAGCTTGTAGCCGCCGGCCGCCCAGCGCACGGTCCACGCCGGCTTCCAGCGCTGCCACCAGGCGGTCGCGGGCCGGTGCGCCGGGTGCACGGCCTTGCGCAGCCGCCGCGGCATCGTGAGGTAGAGCGCGACAAAACTGTCGAGCAGCCACACCAGCGCCACCGTGCCCATGATCCACCAGCCGATGCGGTCGGTGCCCCACATCGCGGGCACGTGCAGCATGTAGTGGAGCTTGCGCAGGAAGGGCATCAGCGTCTCGGGCCTGAGCGAGACGGCGGTCGAGTCGCGGCGACCGCGCACTTCGGCCGTGACCGGATCGACGAACACCTGGTTGTAGCCAAGCTTGAAAGGCTTGCCCGTGACCGGGTCGACGCGCGGCTGCACGAAGTAGCCGGCCGCGTGGCCTTCCTCGAAACCGAGCGGCAGGTACGCGACCCGCGCACGCGGGTCGTGCGCCTCGACCGCGGCGGCCAGCTCGAACGGGTCCTTGAAGGGGCCGCGGCTGTGCGTGTCGTAGAGCTTGCGGTTGAGCCAGCCGTCGATCTCGTGGTCCCACGAGATGACGGCGCCGGTCAGGCCCGAGACGATGAGGAACAGCGCGACCGCAAGTCCCGCCCAGCGGTGAACGGCGGTCGCGAAGGCGCGCATCAGAAGTCGATGGTGCCGCTCACTGCGAAGGTGCGCGGCGCGCCCATCACCAGGTAGTTGGAGCCCTGCGTGCCGCCCACCGAAGCCCAGTAAGACTTGTTGAACAGGTTGTCGATGCGCGCGCGCAGCGTGAGCGCTCGGCCGTTGCCCAGGTCGACCAGGTAGCGCGCGCCGATGTCGAAGCGCGTCCACCCCGGGATCTGCTGGGTGTTGGTGGCGTTGGCGTATTGCTTGGACGTGTACAGCAGGCGCGCATTCAGCGACAGGTTGCGCACGCCCGGCACGTCCCACTCGGCACCGAGGTTGGCCTGCTGCTTGGCCACGCCGATGGCGGTGAGGCCGTCGGTGGCGCCGCCTTGTGTGTTCTTCTGCTTGGCGTTCAGCAGCGTCAGGCCGCCGAGCAGGCGCAGGCCCTTCACAGGCTGGCCGAACACGGAGAACTCCAGACCCTGGTTGCGCTGCTTGCCGTAGAGGCCGTAGGTCTGGCCCGAGTACTGGTAGACCGGCTGGTCGGTGGTGAAGAACGCGGCGCTGGCGCCCAGCGTGCCGCCGTCGTACTTGACGCCGATTTCCTTCTGCTTGGCCTGGTAGGGGGCGAATACCTCGCCGGAATTGGTGACCGGGCGGTTGTTCACCGTGCCGGGCGCCACGTTGCCCTTGACGAGGGCTTCGATGTAGTTGGCGTAGACCGACACGGTCGGCGTGATCTTGAACACGACACCGGCCACCGGCGTGGTCTTGCTCTTGTCGTAGGCGCTCGTTTCCTTGATCGTGTTGTAGGCGAAGCTGGTCTGCTTGATGGTCTGGCGGCGCGCGCCGAGCGTGACCAGCAGGCGGTCTTCCATGAACGACATGGTGTCGGCGATGGCGATGCTCGAGGTGTCGATCTTGTCGGTCAGGCGCGGGTTGTCCAGCGTGTTGCCGGTGAAGTTGTTGGCGATCGGGTAGGCCGATGCGTAGGGGGCGTAGATGTTGTTGCGAATGCTGCCGCGCGAGATGGCGTAGGCGTTGTCGCGGTCGTTGCTGTACGTGGCCGCCGAGGCCACCACCGAATGCTTCACCGGGCCGGTGACGAAGTTGCCGCGCACGCCGATCTCGGCCGTGCCGATGCGGTCCTTGCGGGTGTTGCTGAAGCGCGTGTTGCTGGTGTTGCCGAACGCGTCGGTGAGGGTCGGGTTCGACAGCACGTTGTCTTCGTTGCTGCGGCGCACGCCGCCGGCGGCCCAGGCCGTGATGTTGTCGGTGATGTCGACCTCGCCGCGGAAGGTGGCGAACTTGTCCTTTTCCTTCGAGTAGGTCCAGGGCTGCGCGAAGTTGCTCTTGGCGTCGGGCGCGCGCGGGATCGGCAGCGTCGAGGAGGGCGTGAGGCTCGGGCGGCCGTCCTTCAGGTCGTAGTCCTGGTAGCCGAAGTCGGCCGACAGGCGCACGTTGCGGTTGTGCCAGTCGAGGCCGACAGCGAAGGCGCTGAGCTGCTGGCTTTCGTTCTTGACGCCCGTGCCGCCGTCGCGGCGCACGGCGTTCACGCGAACGCCCAGGCTGTCGTCAGGACCGAAGCGGCGTGCCAGGTCGAGGTTCACGAAGCCCTGGCCGCCGCTCTGCACGCCGAAGCCGACGCGGGTGAGCGGTTCGTTGGGCGCTCGCTTGGGCAGCAGGTTGATCGCGCCGCCGATGCCGCTGCCGCCGGGCGCGGCACCGTTCAGGAATGTGTTGGCGCCGCGGAACACTTCCACGCGCTCGAAGAATTCGGAGGCGATGTACTGGCGCGGCAGCATGCCGTAGAGGCCGTTGTACGCCACGTCGTCGGAGTACACGGGGAAGCCGCGCACCACATACAGCTCCTGGAAGTTGCCGAAGCCGCGCGCCTGGCGCACCGACGGATCGTTGAGCAGCACGTCGGCCACGCTCTTGGCCTGCTGGTCCTGGATCAACTCGTTGGTGTAGTTGGTGCTCGAGAACGGCGTGCTCATCATGTCCTGGTTGCCCAGGATCCCGACCCGCCCGCCGCGTGCCACCTGGCCGCCGGCGTAGGGCTTGGTCAGGCCTGCGGCCGATGCGTCGGCGCTGGCCTCGACGTTGATGGTGGCCAGGGTGCCGCTGGATGCGGCAGGCTCTGCAGCCGGGGTCTGCGCCATGGCGCCGAGAGTGTGCAGGGCAAGGAGCGAAGCCGCCACGGTCGGGCGAAGGCGAAGGGTGGAAACTGCGGGCATGAACGGTCCGGTAGGCTGCAAATGAGAACCGTTATTATTCTCTTCTGCTGCCTCGCCACCGATACTTTCTTGCACTGTTGCAAAAAAGTGTCAGCCAAAAGGTTTCGTTGAAACCTCAGTTTCCGGATCGCTGCCCGTCCACGAACACGTGCAATTCCCCCGGCGCAAAAGGCGTCCAGGTCTCGTTGGTGGTCAGTGGCGCGGTCACGACCACGGCCACGCGGTCGGTGGGCGTGGTGTGCTGCGCGAAGTCGATCGCCAGGTCTTCATCCGACAGTTGCGCGGTCACGAAGGGGTGCCGGCGCTCCACGTACCAGAGGTTCGTCGAGGCATGCGCCCACAGCGCCTGTCCGTTGGACAGCATGAAGTTGAAAGTGCCGTGGCTCGCCAGTTGCGGCGCCAGCTCGCGCAGCGTGAGCGTCAATTCCTCGATGCTGGGCACATCGGCGTGCGACTTGGCCAGCTCCTGCATCAGCCAGCAGAAGGCGTGCTCGCTGTCGGTGTTGCCCACCGGGTGGAAGTTGCCGTGCAACCTGGGGCGGAAATCCTTCAGATCACCGTTGTGGGCAAACACCCAGTAGCGGCCCCACAGCTCGCGCACGAAGGGGTGGCAGTTCTGCAGGTTGACCTCGCCCTGCGTCGCCTTGCGGATGTGCGCAATGACGTTGCGGCTCTGGATCGGATAGCGCCGGATCAACTCCGCCACCGGCGATTCGCTGGCCGGCTGGTGGTCCACGAAGTGGCGCAGCCCGCGGTCTTCAAAAAACGCGATGCCCCAGCCATCGGCGTGATGGTCGGTGCGGCCGCCGCGCTGCGCGAACCCTGTGAAGCTGAAGGTCACATCGGTCGGCGTGTTGCAGTTCATCCCTAGCAATTGGCACATGGCTGCGATTAGACCGCGATTCCCGCAGGGCCCCGCCGCCGACGCCGCTTAATCCGACCTTCGCGCTGCTGCAACGCTTCCGTTTTCCTCAGCGCAGGAATTTGCCTTCCTTGGTCACCCGCACCATCTCGATGAAGCGCGAGCCCGTGTTGCTGGCCCCGGTGAAGTCGATCTCCATGTTGCCCACGCGCAGCTTCATGGTCTTGAGCGTGGCGTGCAGCTTCGCGCGCGTCAGCTCGCGGCCGGTGCGGCGCAGCGCCTCGATCATCACCAGCGCGTTGACGTAACCCTCGTAGCTCAGGTAACCCACGTCCACCTTGGCGCGCTCGGCCAGTTGCCGGTAGTCACGCGCCACCGCATCGACCTCGCTCCACGGGTACGGAACGATCTGCGAGATGGCCAGCCCGCTGGTCTTGTCGCCCACCAGCTTGGCCGTGACGTCGCCCGGCACGATCGACATGCCGTAGAACATCTGGCGCCCGCCCGCTACCCATGCACTCTTCATCACCTCGCCGCCGATGCCGCCGCCCAGGTACATGATCACCGCCTGCGCCTTGCTGTCCGCGAGCGCCTTGCCGGCCGCCTCGTTGGTCGAGCCGTCGCCCTTGACCGGCACGGCCGCCGCCGGCTTCAGTTGCAGTGCGGTCAAGGCCGCTTCGACGAGCTTCGCCACTTCGGCGCCGCCCGGGTTGTCGAGGTACGCCACGCCGATGCGCGACACGCCGATGGTCGTCAGGTGCTGCACCAGCGCCTGCGCCTCGCGCGCGAAGGTGGCGCGCACGAAATACCCCGAGCCGTTGACCTTGTCGCGCGCCGAGTCCGACACCGCATAGCCGCCCACCATCGGCGCGCCGCTCTGGTTCAGCACCTTCGCTGCCGCGGCCGTGGTGCCCGAGCCCACGCAGCCGAAGAAGGCAAACGCGTGGTGCTCGCCCAGCAGCTTCTCGTAGTTGGAAACGGCCTTCTCGGGCACCAGTTCGTCGTCCAGTGAGACCAGCTTGATCTTGCGGCCCGACAGCCCGCCCTGCGCATTGACTGAATCGAAGGCCAGCCCCGCGCCGGCCATTACCACCTTGATGGGCACCCCGAGCGGGCCGCTCAGGATGCCGGTGTGGCCGAGCACGATCTCGCCGTCGCTCACGCCGCTCTCTGCGGCAATGGCGGACGACAAAGGGCCGAACCCGGCCATGGCCGCAGCCGAGGCGGCAAGAAAATTTCTGCGATGCATGGGGAACCCGTTTCGCGATCTGGATACAACTGATAACAATTGAATGCGAAAGCGACCCTCCCCACCGCCGGTGTTTACCCCGTGTTGCGCGCCGTCCTCTTCTGGCCTTCGCGCAGTTGCCAGGCCGCGCAGACAGCCAGCGCGCACAGCCCCGCCAGCATCGCGAACACCTCGTCGAACGCGGCCAGCCGCGCCGGGCTGCTCATCGGATTGGCGAGCGAATCGCCATGCGCCGCCAGCCGCCACTCCAGCACGATGGCGCACAGGCTCACGCCGGCCGCGCCGCCCAGCATGCGCACGAAGTTGATGGCGCTCGCGCCCTGCGGAATCAGCGGCTTGGCCAGCGGCCGCATCGATCCGAGGTTGAGCGAAGGCAGGATGAAGCCCAGCCCGATGCGCCCGATGATCGCGAAGGCCACCAGCAGCCACAGCGCGCTGTCGAGCCGCAGCAGCATCATCAGCGCGAACGAAGTGGCCAGCAGCGCAAGGCCGATGGTCACCAGCACCCAGGTCGGATGCCGGTCCGCCAGCCGGCCCACGCCAGCGATCGTCACCGCCAGCACGATGCCCGCCGGCAGGAGGATCGTGCCCACGTGCGAGGCCGACAGGTGCAGCCCCACCTGCATGTACACCGGCAGCAGGTAGGTCGAGCCGAACAGCGCCGTGCCGTAGATGAACGCCACCACGCTGCCCATTGCGAACTGCCGGTACTGGAACAGCGCAAGGTTCATCAGCGGCGTGCCGCCCGAGGCCGCGAGCCGCCGCTGCCACCACACGAAGGCCGCGAAAGCCACCAGCGCGCCGGCTAGCAGCAAAGCCGCCTGCAACGGCGAATCGCCGCGCAGCTCGACCAGCCCGTTCAGCAGGCACAGCGTGCCGACCGTGCCCAGTGCCAGCCCGCGCCCGTCGAGCCCGCCGCCGCGCACGGCCGCCACGCCACCGGGCGCCGTGGTCGGCACGAACTTGTAGGCCAGCCACAGCGACGCCAGGCAGAACGGCACCACCATGAAGAAGATCGAGCGCCAGCCGAACAGGTCGACCAGCACGCCGCCGATGCTTGGCCCGATGGCCGGCGCCAGCACCACACCCATGCCGAAGATGCCGCTCGCGCGTCCCTGCTCGTGTGGCTCGAAGGCTCGCAGGATGATGATGGCCGGAATGGGCTGCACCACGCCCGCCGCGAGCCCTTCGGCCACGCGCGCGAACAGCACCAGCGAGAAGTTGTTGGCCAGCCCGCCCACGATGCCGCCCACCAGCAGCAACAACATCGTGCCCACGTAGGTGCGGCGGTAGCCATAGCGCGACAGCAGCCACGGCGTGGTGAGCATCGACACCGTCATCGCCACCATGAAGCCCGAGCTCACCCATTGCGCGCGCTCCTGCCCGAGCGAGAAGTGATGGCTCATGCCCGGGATCGCCACGTTGACGATGGTCGAGGACATGATCGATGCCATCGTCCCCACCATCACCGACAGCAGCAGGTACCAGCGGTAGTGTTCGCCATAGCGCTGGCGCATCGTGCCGATGGAAGGCGGGGCCGGCGTGGTCGCGGCTTCGGATGTCTGTGGGGAGGTCATGGGGCGGCGGAATGTCTCGGGGTCCGTCGTCCTACAAGCATATCGGTGTTTGCGCGGCCAAGGGCGCACCGGGCGGTCGCACAATGCAGCGGCTGTCCCCTTCGCGTCAAGATCAGTACAACAACATGGACTCCCCATTGAACGAACAAGCCAACGGCCAGCTCGATGGTCCCATCGGCAATGTCGAGCCGGAGGCCGCACCCACGCTAGCGACCGAGCTTGCCGCGCCGACCGTCAGCCGTGCCTACCGCTGCCAGTGCGGCCGCCCCGTGTTCCTGCGCAACAGCGAATGCCTGGCCTGCCACACGCCGCTCGGCTACGTCATCGATCGCCTGGGCGTCATGCCGCTCGCACCGGCCGCGGGCGGCGGCGCATTGCCCGACACCTTCACCGTCTTCGGCGATCCGCACGGCCCCACGTACCGCCGCTGCGCGAATCTCATGACGCCCGCCGCCTGCAGCTGGATGGTGCCGGCGCCGCGCGAGGGCGAGACCCCTCCCGTCGACACCCAGGGCCTGGCGCCCGGCTACTGCCTGGCGTGCAGCGTCACGCGCACCATTCCCGATCTTTCGGTGGAGAGCAACGGCGAACTCTGGCGCAAGCTGGAGCAGGCCAAGCGCCGGCTCGTCTCGCAACTGCTCGCGCTCGGCCTGCCGGTGGTGAGCCGCCATGCCGATCCGGTGCACGGCCTGGCCTTCGACTTCCTCAGCAACATGCCGGGCGGCCCGCACGTGATGACGGGCCACGAGCACGGCGTGATCACCCTCAACGCGGAAGAAGCCGAAGACGCCGTGCGCGAACGCATCCGCGCCGAAATGCGCGAGCCCTACCGCACGCTGCTGGGCCACTTCCGCCATGAGATCGGCCACTACTACTGGGACCTGCTGGTGCTGCCCACGCCGTGGATCGACGACTTCCGCGCGCTCTTCGGTGACGACCGCGCCGACTATGCGGCCGCGCTGCAGACGCACTACGAACAAGGCCCGCCGCCCGACTGGGCCGACCGCTTCGTGAGCAGCTACGCCAGCACGCATCCGTGGGAAGACTGGGCCGAGACCTGGGCCCACTACCTGCACATGGCCGACACGGCGGACACCGCGATGAGCTTCGGCGTCGACGCCACCAACGTGGAACTGGCGAGCGATCTCTTCACCGTCGATGACCTCTGGCAACCCGCGCACCCCGATGCCGCGAAATTCCTCGACTTCATCAACGGCTGGGTGCTGCTGACCAATGTGCTGAACGAGCTGTCGCGCAGCATGGGGCAGCCCGACTACTACCCCTTCGTGCTGCCGCGCGCGGCGGTGGGCAAGCTGCAGTTCATCCACGGCGTGATCACCGGGCAGCGGTACGGCTCGGCACCGACGATGGTGATGGCCAGCGACGTGGCGGCGCCTGCGCCCGAGCCTGTCGTCGAGCAGCAGCCCGCACCCGATCAACAGGCGCAGAGCCAGTCGCAATCGCAGGGGCCCGGTCAGTCCTGAGCGGGCGTGGTGCCCGCCGCGCACCGGGCACAGATGCACGCCAGGCCGCGCATCGCCTCCGGCAGGTTGGTCAGCGGCGCATTGCTGAAGTCCGCCTGCATGCACCAGCAGGGCGGCTGTGCCTGGCCCGTCTCGCGCTCGATCTCCATCGCGCAGCGGTTCAACTCGCCGCACAGCGGGCAGCGCGTGGTGTCGATGACCGCAGTGGCCGTTGTTGTCATCACGCGATCTCGAAGGGCTGCAGCTTCTTCGCCACCGCCACGTTCTGCAGCGTCACATAAACCGGCAGGCCATCGCGGTAGGCCGGATAGTCCTCGCCCTCGATCAGCGGCAGCAGGTAGCGCCTGCATTTTTCGGTGATGCCATAACCGTCGTCCGAAATGAAATCGCGCGGCATCGGCTTCTCGACGTTCGCCACCGATTCAAGCGGTGCACTGCCCAGGCGATAGGCATACGGCACATCGGAAATGCGCTCGATGGTCGGCATCACCGCATTGCGCCCTTCGAGCGCCAGCTCCACCGCGCGCTGGCCCAGCTCGTAGGCCTGCTTCACGTCGGTGGCCGAGGCAATGTGCCGGGCCGCGCGCTGAAGGTAGTCGGCCACGGCCCAGTGGAACTTGTGGCCCAGCGCGTCCTTGACCATTTGCGCCACCACCGGCGCAGCGCCGCCGAGCTGCGCATGGCCGAAGGCATCGCGCGTGCCCTGCTCGGCGAGGAAGGTGCCGTCGGGGTGATGGCAGCCTTCGGACACCACCACCGAGCAGTAGCCGTGCTGCCTGACCAGTTCGTCGACGCGCGCGATGAAGCGCGGCTTGTCGAATTCGATCTCGGGGAACAGCACCACCACCGGAATGCCGTGGTCCGCAGCCAGCCCGCCGGCGGCGGCGATCCAGCCCGCATGCCGCCCCATCACTTCGAGTACGAAGACCTTGGTCGATGTCGCCGCCATCGAGCGCACGTCGAACGAGGCTTCCAGCGTCGACACCGCCACGTACTTCGCGACCGAGCCGAAGCCGGGGCAGCAGTCGGTCAGCGGCAGGTCGTTGTCGATGGTCTTGGGCACATGGATCGCCTGCAGCGGATAGCCGAGCGACTGCGACAACTGGCTCACCTTGAAGCAGGTGTCGGCCGAATCGCCGCCGCCGTTGTAGAAGAAATAGCCGATGCCGTGTGCCTTGAACACTTCGATCAGCCGCTCGTACTCGCGCCGTTTTTTTTCGAGCGACTTGAGCTTGTAGCGGCACGAGCCGAACGCGCCGGAAGGCGTGCTGCGCAATGCCGCGATGGCGTCCGCCGATTCGGCGCCGGTGTCGATCAGCTCCTCGGTCAGCGCGCCGATGATGCCGTTGCGTCCGGCGTAGAGCTTGCCGATGCGGTCAGGGTGCCGGCGCGCCGTTTCGATCACGCCGCAGGCCGACGCATTGATGACCGAGGTGACGCCGCCCGACTGGGCGTAGAAGGCGTTGAGGGTGGCGGTGCTCATGGGGCAATCTCCGTGCTGTGACGCGACGGTCATCGCCCTGGGGCGTCCAGGGCGCATGGCGGCAACGCTTCGCGGGAGGGCCATTCTGGCGCAATCGCCAGCCGCAGGCCAATGGCCAATTGATCGATCTCGCGCGATTACAGTTCGTTTCTGAACGCCGCGCACGAGGGCGTGCGCGCATGGCGCGCAACCGGCGCCGCGCCATTCCCTGGGCAACAGGCACACAAATTTTCAGGAGTCCGCGCGTGAGCATCTTTTCCCGTTTCTTCGGCCGCAAGGACGAGCCGGCCGATGCCGGCGCATTGGTGGCCAACCCCGATGCCGGCGACACCATCGCGCTGACGGCCGTGTTCGCCGATGCGCTGGCCATCGATGTCGCCGCGCTCGGGCAGGCATTGCGCGCCTACCACCGCTCCACCGGCGATGCGCGCTGCGAGATTTCGGAAGAGCCCGGCACTTTCATTGCGCTGGCGGGCTGGAAGAAGCACGTGGTCCGGATGGTCGGCTTCGACGCGCCGATGCCGGCCGAATCGGTCGCGGCCTGCGTCGCGCCGGCGCACTATCCGCAAGAACTCAAGGCCCGGGTTCGCGCGCACCGCAGCCACGTCATCCTCTACTACGCGGGCTACGAGGCCTCGGTGCTCGAACAGTACGTGGCCCTCGCGACCGTGGCCGGCGCGCTGGCCCGGCTCGGTGCGCTGGCGGTGCTGAACGAATCGGCCCGCACCTCGTTGCCGGCCGGCGTGTTCGACGCCGAGAACGAAGGCGACAGCATCGAATTGCTGCGCTATCTCGATCTGCCGGCGCTGTACTGCGGCTTCGTCAAGTACGAAGTCGAAGGCGTGCAGGGCGTCTGGATGCGCACCTATGGCGCGCATCACTTCGGCCATCCCGATTTCGCCGCGCTGGCCGAGGGCCACCACGAAGGCCGGAAGTACTTCGACGTGTTCGGCAATGTCTTGCGCTACCTCATCGACAGCGGTGCCGAGATGGGCGCGGGCCACACCATGCAGGTCGGCGAAGACAAGTTCATGCGGCTGCGTGCGCCGCTTTCGACGGAGTACTTTCTCGATGGCCCCGAAGCGGTGCTGGTGGCCGAATTGATCGACGCCGACGAGATCAATTCGCGTCCGCACTGACCCCGCACCAGCCTCGCGATCAGCGGCTTTCGAAAACCGGTGGGCGCTTCTGCATGAACGCGCTCACGCCTTCGCGAAAGCTCGGGCGGTCGATCAGCTCGCGCTGCCGCTCGCTCTCGTAGTGCAGTTGCTCCTTCAACGTGTGGCGCTCCGAGGCCTCGAAGGCTTCGCGCGCTTCCACCACCGCATGCGCCGGCAGGCTCGCCAGGCGCAGCGCGATCCGGCGGGCTTCTTCGAGCAGTTGCTCGTCGTCCACGCAGGCCCAGATCAGGCCCCATTGCACGGCACGCCCCGCGCCCACGCGCTCGTCGAGCAGCGCCATGCCCATGGCGCGCGCCCTGCCGGCGCGGCGCGGAATGGCCCAGGTGCAGCCCAGGTCCGGCACGATGCCCAGCTTGGGCAGGAAGGGCAGATAGAAGTAGGCGCTGCGCGCCGCGATCGTCACGTCCGCCGCGAGCGCAATGCCCACGCCCGCGCCGGCCGCGGGTCCGTTGACGGCCGCCACCACCGGAATCGGCAGCGTGCGCAGCGTCTCGATCAGCGGGTTGCTCAGCGCCTGCATGTTTTCAGCCGCCTGCGTGCCGAGCGACTTGCCCGCTTCGCTGGGCGACATCGCGCTCAGGTCGGCGCCCACGCAGAAGGCCTTGCCGGCGCCGGTGAGGATCACGGCGCGCACCGCGCGGTCGTCGCGGATGCGCTCCAGCGTTTCCTTCAGCTCGACCTGCAAGCCATGCGCGATCGGGTTGAGCTTGGCCGGCAGGTTCAGCGTGAGCGTCGCGATGCCATCGGCCAGTTCGTAGAGGATGTATTGGGGCGTGGTCATCAGAGCCTTTCGACGATGGTCACGTTGGCCATGCCGCCGCCTTCGCACATGGTCTGCAGGCCGTAGCGCTTGCCGCGCTGGCCCAGCGCGTGGATCAGCGTGGTCATGAGCTTGGTGCCTGAAGCGCCCAGCGGATGGCCCAGCGCAATCGCACCGCCGTTCACGTTGAGCCGCGCCGGGTCGGCGCCCAGCGCCTGCAGCCACGCGATGGGCACGGGTGCAAAGGCTTCGTTGACTTCGTACAGGTCGATGTCCTCGATGCGCATGCCCGCCTTTTTCAATGCACGCTGCGTGGCGGGCAGCGGTGCCTCCAGCATGATGACCGGGTCGTGGCCCATCACGCTCATGTGGTGAATGCGCGCAAGGGGCTTCACGCCCAGCGCCTTCAGGCCGCGTTCGTTCACCACCAGCACGCCGCTTGCGCCATCGCAGATCTGGCTGGCGGTGGCGGCGGTGCAGCGACCGCCTTCCGCAATCAGCTTGACGCCCGCGATGCCTTCCAGCGTTGCGTCGAAGCGGATGCCTTCATCCACCGTGTGCTGCTCGCCCGTGCCCGTGCCGTCGGCCAGCAGGATCTCGATGGGCGCGATCTCCTGGTCGAACGCACCCACGCGGCTCGCGGCGATGGCGCGGTGATGGCTTTCGAGCGCGTAGCGATCGAGCATGTCTTTCTCGATGCCGTAGTTGCGCGCGATCATCTCGGCGCCGGTGAACTGGCTGAACTCCACGCCGGGGTAGCGCTTCTTCATCGCCGGGCTCATGTAGGTGCCCAGGCCGGCCTTGGCCGGCAGCACGTTGGGCGTGAACATCGGCACGCGCGTCATGCTCTCGACGCCGCCCGCGATCACCGCGTCCATGCTGCCCGACATCACGGCCTGCGCCGCGAAATGCAGCGCCTGCTGCGACGAGCCGCACTGCCGGTCGACCGAAGTGCCGGGCACCGATTCAGGCAGCTTCGACGCCAGCACCGCGTTGCGCGCGATGTTGGTCGCCTGCTCGCCGACCTGGCTCACGCAACCGAGGATCACGTCTTCCACCGCCGCGGGGTCGATGCCGCTGCGCGCCACCAGCGCGTCGATCACCTGCGCCGCCAGGTCCGCGGGATGCCAGCCCGCGAGCTTGCCGCCGCGCCGCCCGCCCGCCGTGCGTGCGGCGGCCACGATGTATGCCTCTGCCATGTTCATGTCCTTCTCAAAAAAGAAAACAGCGTGAATCGTGCGCCCAAAACAAAAAGCCGCCCGTCACCACGGCGGCATTCAGTTTCGGCAAACCCATGGCATCGAGGGTCGATGCCGGTGGCACTCAGGTCAAGCCGGGGACAACCCGTGGGGCAGAAGTCGCCAAGGCGACCACTGGCGCACGGGCGCGGGCAGCGGCATCGCGGACGGTTGCGCATCGGTCACCGTGATGCACGAGGACTCCAGCGCCGACACCAGCACGCGCCGGTGCTCGGTGCCCTCGAAGCGCTCGCCGGGTGCCAGCACGATGTCGCGCGGATCGCGGTCGAGCGTGACCCAGACCGAGCCGCTGCGGCATTCGATGCCCACGCCGGCGCCATCGGGCACCGCGAAGATGGACCGGCTCGGCAGGCTGAGGTCGAAACGGGAAGAAGAGGTGGGCGAAGAAGACGGGTGGGTGCTCATGGGAAGCTCCATTGCATTCGGGATACGAATGAATATAGTGAGTCGATTCCCCTCTTACACGCGGTCATTCGGAACTCGTTGCATGCTTGCAGAGAATGCGAAAGCCCCTGGCGCCCTGAGCGGCGAACTCCCGCCGCTCGAGCTGCTGCGCAGTTTCGAAGCCGCCGCGCGCCGGCTCAGCTTCACGCTGGCGGCCGGTGAACTGCACCTGACCCAGTCGGCCGTGAGCCGGCAGATCCAGCAGCTCGAAGCCAGCCTGGGCGTGCTGCTCTTCGAGCGCCACCATCGCGCGCTGTCGCTCACCGAAGCGGGTGGCGTCATGCAAAGAGCAGTGACCGACAGCCTGGAGCGCCTGCGCGACGCCACCGCCCGCGTGCGCGCCAGCGCTGCGCCGCGGCAGGTGGCGATCACCACCACGCCGGGCTTTGCATCGCTCTGGCTCATTCCCAAACTGGCGCGCTTCACCAGCACGCATCCGCAGGTCGACGTGCGCGTGTCGGCCACGCTCGATGCGCTCGACCTCGACACCGGCCGCCTCGACCTGGCCGTGCGCTTCTCCCCCATCGATCGCGGCGTCGGCCCGGCGCTGTTCGAGGAGTCGATCATTCCGCTGTGCTCGCCACAGCTTGCCGCGTCGCTGCGCAAGCTGTCGGACTTTGCCGGGGTCACGCTGCTGACCGTCGAGTACCCCGATCACAGCAAGGCTCCGACCGCCGAGTGGGAGCCGTGGCTCAAGGTGATGGGGCTCGAAGACCTGCGCATGAAGAGCACGCTGCGCTTCACGCAGTACGCCGATGCCGTGGCGGCCGCGGTGGCGGGGCAGGGCGTGGTGATCGGCCGCTTGCCGTTGCTGCGCGAGCTGGTGCGCGACGGCCGGCTCGTGGCGCCGCTCGGCGAGGGCGCCGTATCGCACCGCGGCTACTTCATCGAGATGTCGAAACGCGCCGCGAACAATCGCGACGCGCAGGACTTCGCGCAGTGGCTGCGCGATGAAGCCGAGGCGGCGCAGCGAGCCTGACGAAGGCCCGCCGCATCGCGGGCGATCAACCCGGCAGCAGCACCTTGTTGATCACGTGGATCACGCCGTTCGACTGGTACACGTTGGCAATCGTCACCATCGCGGTGCCGCCCTTGGCATCGGTCACCCACACGTTGCCACCGCTCATCGTCGCGGTCAGCGTGCCGCCGCTGGCGGTCTTCAGCACGGCCTTGCCACCGCCCGCGTTGATCGCGCTCATCAGCGCCGGGCCGTCCATGCGGCCGGGCACCACGTGGTAGGTCAGCACCTTGGTCAGCGTGGGCTTGTTCTCGGGCTTGAGCAGCGTGTCCACCGTGCCGGCCGGCAGTGCGGCGAAGGCTTCGTTGGTCGGTGCGAACACGGTGAACGGGCCCGGGCTCTTGAGCGTATCGACCAGGCCCGCGGCCTTCACGGCGGCGACCAGCGTGGTGTGGTCCTTCGAATTCACGGCGTTGTCGACGATGTCCTTCGTCGGGTACATCGCGGCGCCGCCCACCATCGGGTTCGACGACATGCCGCTGCTGCCACTGCCGCTCATGCCCATGCCGCCCGCGCAAGCGCCGAGCAGGACCGAAACGCCGACTGCAATCATGAGTTTTTTCATTGAAGGCTCCTGGAAAGAATGGTTCTTGAGGTGTCTGTGGAAACCGCCAACAGCTCGGAGGCGCGATGCGCTTGAATCGAATACGGCGCCCGTTCGCGTTTGGATTCGCACCCGCTCGCCGATTTGTTGCGCGTCGGCTTTGCACCACAGCGCACGGCGCGGCGCTTGCGCATCGCATGCGCGCTCGCCACAATCCGCCCTTCTTTTTCAGCAACAGTTTTTTTCTCCTCGCCTGGCGACGACCAACCTCCCGGGCGACAACACACATCAATGAACCGTTTTCTGAACACCTGACCCGCACACCGACCGCCCCGGCCGGATGTGCATCCATGCATCCGCCGAGGCCCATCGACAAAGGCCCCGCGCAGCCATTCGCCGGGGCCTTTTTGTTTTTGGAGTGTGCGCACATGAGTGCTCAACGAAAGGCCCGCGACGACGAGAAGCGTCTGGGCCGGTTTTATTTTTCGGTGCCGGCAACGGCACCGCGCAACCCCGTGGTGGCCGCGATGGCGCGCCGCGAAACGGGGCAGGGCGCAGGGCGCCATCTGCGCACGCACCGTGCGGAACGGCGGGCGCAGAAGGTGGCATTGCAGAAGGCTGCGCGCAGCCTTGCGGGGAGGGGCGACGATGCGTGACGACATGGACAAGGTCATCGTCGAGCGGCCGCGTCGCGGTGGTGGCGTGCAAGGCGACGGGCGCGCATGGCGCAACAGCAAGGAGCGTGGTTCGCACCTGGGCATGAAGCGCGGCTACGGTCGCACGAAGTGGCTCAACGAGAACCTCGCGCCGCTCAAGCGCTGGCTGCACAAGCAGGTGCATCGGCCGTGGGACAAGGTGTACGCCGAGCTGTGCAGCGGCATCGACCGTCGCAGCACTGTGCAGGCGCACATCTTCGAGCACATCGACGACTTCGTCGAACGCGAGGCGGTGATGCGCGACGGCGAGGTGTGGGTGAGATCGCGCCGGTGGAGGCCAGCGGACCATGTGCCGCTTCGCGAAGCTGCGCATGTCGAGCTGTTCGTGCACCCGGTCACCGGCATCGTGCTGCCCAACCGGCGCTTGCGCGAAGCGCGCCAGGCGCAGGAAGAGGCGTATCGCGCCGCACGATCCAGTTGGTCGCCTGACAAGAAGCGACACACGGTCTTCCATGTGATCGACGAGTTCACGCAATGGCACCGCGTCAACGGCTGCTGGTTCGAGGTCACCATCGCGCCGCTGCCCGAACTGCGGCGGACCATGCTCGATGTGACGTACTACGACGTGCTGCGTCGTTGCCCGGTCACGCGCCGTGGCGGTTGCGAGAAGCCGGCCTTCGGGTCACCCGACCATCGGGAGATGTACGGGCGCGACCATGTGTACGCCGCGGCCATGTGCAAGCTGAGCCTGCAGAAGGTGCGGGCGCGCTTTGGCGATTCCTGTGACGGCCCTGCGTCTAACTCTCGAGCTCGCGCTTGATCGACGCATTGCCGATCTTCTTGCGGCACAGCAGCCGGCGCGGGCCCGGCCCCACGGCCATGCCGAGGTCGAGCAGCAGCGAATCGCGCAGGCGGGCCGCACCGTGGCGCAACGACTTGTCGAGCGCATCGACCCTGGCGAACAGTTCGTCGAAGGGATCGCTGCCGTCGCTGCTGTCGCCGTCATCGGGTCGCGGCCCCTTGGCATAGGCCTTCACCAGCAGTTCTTCTTCCAGGCCCGGCGTCGATGCGAAGAGCGGCGCGTGCGCCGCGATCCACGCACGCATTGTCGCCACGTTCACCGTGGCCGCATAGGTGCGCATGGCCGTTTCGCGATAGCTGTCGCCGAAGCCCTTGGTCTCTTCAGCGAGGCGCAACGCCGCATCGAGGCCTTGCCGCGCGGCCACCTGCTCGACCAGCAACTCGCGCGCATCGAGCAGCGTGTGGCGTTCCTTGCGCTGTTCGGATTGCTTGTGCTTGCGCAGGAACCCGTCGACATCGCCGCGACGCGCGTATTCCATCAGCAGCACGCGGTCGGCGCGGTACGCCATGTCGGGGCGCAGGCGCGGCGTGATCTCCTGCTCGACGCGCGCCATCTCACCTTCGATCGCGAGATCGGCTGCAATGTGCAGCAGCAGATGGTCGCGCAGGATCTCGTCTTCCACCTGCAACGTCCAGGCCAGCATCTCGCTGGCGTCGAGGCCGGCCGTGTCGAACAGCACTTCGATGCGGTCCTTCCAGCTCAGGCTGTCGCCGCTGCGGCTGCCGCGCAGCCGGTACATCAGGCCGGCCCACGGCGTGCGATAGCCGCGGTGGCCGAGATACCCGCAACCCAGTCCCTTGCCCGCATAGGGCTCGGCGGCGAGTGCGTCGATCAGTGGCTGGATCTCAACGGCCAGCGCATCGAGCTGTGCCTTCTGCTCGGCGCTCGGTGAATAGCCGAAGGCGTTGTCGAGATTGATCGCGTGAAGGCAGCGCGTGAGCGCGTCGTGAATGCGAGGGTCCATCGGCGGGATGATAGATGTGCATCTTTGCCTCCAGAGGACGAGCATTGCGAGCGCGCTGGTATCGAGCTGGCCCGTCGGTCGTTTATCGCGCCTGCATAATTCCTGAAGAACTCCCTCAGAGCGCTGCCTTGCCAACTTCCGACAAATCCCGTGTTCGCGCGACGACGCCGATTCGCGCAAAGGCCGTACCTTCCACACGTCCTCTTTTCGGGCGGGTGCGCGAGATTCTGGAGGCCGCGCGTGCGGGCGTGGCGCGGACAGTCAACACGACGCAGGTTGCCGCCAATTGGTTGATCGGGCGCGAGATCGTCGAGGAAGAACAGCGTGGGCAGCGGCGCGCCGGCTATGGCGCAAAGCTGCTTGCCGAGCTGTCCGCCCGCTTGAACACGGAGTTCGGTCGCGGCTACTCGGTGGACAACCTCGAGGCGTTCCGGCAGTTCTATGTCGACTACCCGCAATTGATTTCCGAGACGGTGCCTCGGAAATTCCCCGCAGCTCAAGCGTTGCCCCCGCAGCCGATTTCCGCGACACCGTCTCGGAAATCGACAACCGAGGCCGACTGGCTTCCCGGTGTGCTGCATCCTTCCCTTTCCTGGAGCCACTACCGACAGCTCCTGCGCGTGACCCGGCCGGAAGCGCGCGCTTTCTATGAGATCGAGGCGATCCGCAATGCATGGTCGGTGCGCGAGTTGCAGCGCCAGACAGCGAGCCTGCTGTATGACCGCCTGGCGAAGAGCAAGGACAAGAAGGGCTTGATGCGGCTGGCAACGCACGGGCAGGAAGTGGCACAGCCTCTCGATGCATTGAAAGACCCGGTGGTGATCGAATTCCTCGGGTTGCCCGAATCCCCGAGACTCGTGGAGTCGGCGTTGGAACAGGCGCTGATCGACAACCTGCAAACCTTTCTTCTTGAGTTGGGCAAAGGCTTCGCATTCGTGTCGCGGCAGGAGCGCATCACGATCGATGGCGACCATTTCTATATCGACCTGGTCTTCTATCACGCGGTGCTGAAATGCTATGTGCTGATCGACCTCAAGGTCGGCAAGCTGACTCACGCCGACCTCGGGCAAATCCAGTTCTACGTGAACTACTACGATCGCGAACGCCGCACCGAAGGCGACAACCCGACGTTGGGCGTCATTCTGTGCCCCGACAAGAATGACGCTGTGGTGAAGTACACCTTGGGCGAGCAACAGGAGCGCAACATCTTCGCCAGCCGCTATCAGTTGCATTTGCCGACCGAGCAGGAACTCGAGCGGGAATTGCGCCGCGAAATTCGCCAACTGTCGACGGCGGCGCCAGTCCGTGCACCCGCAAAGAAGAAAGCGAAACGAGGCGCGTAGAAAGAAGGCAGCACCGGAAGATGCTGCGTGCTTTGGTCAAAGCCCGGCTGATGCCGTACGAGAGCCTTCGTGCGCGCGCGGCAGCACAAGAAACGCAAGCGTCCCCGCCGCCAGCATGCCCGCCACCGTGAGGAACACCGCACGGAACGGCTCCACGCCATGCGCCACGCCCCACGACGCGGCCACGCCCGTCGTCCATTGCATCAGCGACACGCCCAGGAACATCGCCATGTTCATCAGTGCCATCGCGCGCCCCGTCATGGCGGCCGGGTAGCCGTTCTTGGTGTACGCGTACTGCAGCACGCTGTAGCCGGAGAGAAGGCCGTAGATGATCGGCAGGCCAATGTCGACCGCGCGCGAATGCGTGAACGCCATCGCCGCGAACATCAGCGCGCCGGCGCAGGCGCAGCCCATCATCCAGCGGGGGCGCCGCGCGGCGCCCGGGTCCATGCGGCCGAACAGCATCGGGCTGATCATGCCGGTGACGGTCATCACCAGCGCGACGTTGCCGCTCGCGACGAGCGACAGGCCGTGTCGTTCATGCAGCACCGGCCCCAGCCACAGGCCGCGCAGCGTGATGAAGGCCGCATACGACACGCAGGCAAAGCACAGCAGGCCGAGCGTGTGCGGCATCGCGAACAGCGGCAGCAGTTCGCGCACGGCCTTGCGCAGCGACTGGCGTTCGGCCGGCGCGGACTGCGGCGCAAGGTCCATCGCGCGCGCCGGTTCGCGCACGCGCCAGAAGATGACGATCCACGAGAGCACCGCGAACGCGGCCAGCACCGCATAGCCGGCGCGCCATGAGGCGGCCTCGATCAGCAGGGCCAGCGGCGTGCCGGTGAACACGATGCCCAGGCCGGCCATGCTCATCACCAGCCCCGACATCGCGGTGAAGCGCGAGGCGTCGAAGTGCCGCGCGATGAACACCGTGCAGGCCAGGAACGCTGGCGCGCAGCCGACGCCGATCAGCGCCTGCCCGAGCAGCAGCATGTGAAAGCTCGACGCCACCGCGCACAGCGCCGCACCCGCAATGGCCAGCGGAAAAGCGGTGAGCACCGTGCGACGAACGCCGAACATGTCGATCGACACGCCCATCGCGAGCTGCATGATCCCGAACATGAAGTGGAAGGTGCCGGCCCATGTGCCGAGCTGCTGGGGCGACAGGCCGAAGTGGCTGCTGAGCGGCGTGGCCATCATGGCGCCGACGGTGCGGAAGGCCTGGCTCAGGGCGAAGGCGCTGGCAAGGGCCACGAGCATGGCGGCCGCGGAGGTCGACCAGCGCGGCGGGGGCGGCGATGCCGCGTTCGTGTTCATCGAAAAGGGAGGGCCTGAAAGAAGAAGGGAGCGGCACGAATGCTAATGGCATGCCGCCCTTCATGCAGAACGGCGCCCTCGGGCGCCGTTCGTTCATCTACCTATGCCCGGTATCGAGGCCGGGCGAGGCGGGTGCGGCTCAGGCTTCGCCCTTGACCTTCAGACGCCATGCGTGCAGCAGCGGCTCGGTGTAGCCGCTGGGCTGCTCGATGCCCTTGAACACCAGGTCCTGCGCCGCCTTGTACGCAGCCGAGGTGGCGAAGTGGCCGGCCATCGGCTGGTACAGCGCATCGCCCGCGTTCTGCTCGTCCACCACCTTGGCCATGCGCTGGAAGGTCTCGTCGACCTGCGCCTTGGTCACCACGCCATGCAGCAGCCAGTTGGCGATGTGCTGGCTGGAGATGCGCAGCGTCGCGCGGTCTTCCATCAGGCCGACGTTGTGGATGTCGGGCACCTTGGAGCAGCCCACGCCCTGGTCGATCCAGCGCACCACGTAGCCGAGGATGCCCTGCACGTTGTTGTCGATTTCCTGCTGGCGCTCTTCGGCGGTCCATTTGGCTTCGGCCGCGATCGGCACTTGCAGCAGCGCGTTGAGGATGTTGTCGCGCTCGGCGTCGGCATCGATCTTTTCCAGCTCCTGCTGCACTGCCGTCACGCTGACCTGGTGGTAGTGCAGCGCATGCAGCGTGGCGGCGGTGGGCGAGGGCACCCAGGCGGTGTTGGCGCCGGCCTTGGGGTGGCCGATCTTCTGCTCGAGCATCGCGGCCATCAGGTCGGGCATGGCCCACATGCCCTTGCCGATCTGCGCCTTGCCGCGCAGGCCGCACGAGAGGCCGACCAGCACGTTGTTCTTTTCATAGGCGCCGATCCACGCGCTGGACTTCATGTCGCCCTTGCGGATCATCGGGCCGCCCTGCATGGCGGTGTGCATCTCGTCGCCGGTGCGGTCGAGGAAGCCGGTGTTGATGAAGGCCACGCGCGCGGCGGCCTCGGCGATGCAGGCCTTCAGGTTGACGCTGGTGCGGCGCTCCTCATCCATGATGCCGAGCTTGACGGTGTTGGCGGGCAGGCCGAGCAGTTGCTCGACGCGGCCGAACAGCTCGCTCGCGAAGGCCACTTCGGCCGGGCCGTGCATCTTCGGCTTGACGATGTAGATGCTGCCGGTGCGCGAGTTGCCCTTGCGCTTGAGGTCGATGGTGGCGATGGTGGTGGTCACCACGGCATCGAGGATGCCTTCGGGGATTTCCTTGCCGCCGGCATACAGGATGGCCGGATTGGTCATCAGGTGGCCGACATTGCGCAGGAACATCAGCGAGCGGCCATGCAGCTTGACGGGCTGGCCGTTGGCGCCGGTGTATTCGCGGTCGGCGTTCAGGCCGCGCGTGAAGGTCTTGCCGCCCTTGGCGACTTCTTCCGTCAGCGTGCCTTCGACGATGCCGAGCCAGTTGGAATACGCGACCACCTTGTCGGCCGCATCGACCACGGCCACCGAGTCTTCGAGATCGAGAATCGTCGAGAGCGCGGCTTCGAGCACGAGGTCGCTCACGCCCGCCGCGTCGCTCTTGCCGATGGCGGTGCTGCGGTCGATGCGAATGTCCAGGTGAATGCCGTTGTGCTTGAGCAGCACGGAAGACGGTGCGGCCGCATCGCCCTGGTAGCCGATGAACTGCGAGGCATCGGCCAGGCCGGTGCTGCTGCTTTGCAGCGCGACGACGAGCTTGCCGTCCTTCACGCTGTAGCCGGTCGCGTTCTTGTGCGAGCCGTTGGCCAGCGGTGCGGCCTGGTCGAGCACGTTGCGTGCGAACGCGATGACCTTGGCGCCGCGCACGGGGTTGTAGCCCTTGCCCTTTTCGGCGCCATCGGTTTCGGGAATGGCATCGGTGCCGTAGAGCGCGTCGTACAGCGAACCCCAGCGTGCGTTGGCGGCGTTCAGCGCATAGCGTGCGTTGAGGATGGGCACCACCAGTTGCGGGCCGGCCTGCAGCGCGAGCTCGGAGTCGACGTTCGCGGTCGTGGCCTTGGCGCCCTTGGGTTGCGGCAGCAGGTAGCCGATCTTTTCAAGGAAGGCGCGGTAGGCCGGCATGTCGGCGATCGGGCCGGGGTGGGCCTTGTGCCAGGTGTCGAGTTCGATCTGCAGGCGGTCGCGCTCGGCGAGCAGCGCGATGTTCTTGGGTGCGAGGTCGCTGACGATGGCGTCGAAGCCCTTCCAGAAGACGTCGCTGGCCACGCCGCTGGCGGGCAGGACCTTGTCCTCGATGAAACGATACAGCTCGGTCGCGACCTGGAGTCCGTGGGAGGGGGTGCGGGCGGTCATGTTTTTTCTCCTGGAGAACGCAATGCTGAAACTTGAAAACGAAGGATGGCTGAACTTTATTCGATACTTTGCTGGCGAGTAAGAGCCGAAAGCGGGATTTATCAGTGACAAAAACGGAGGTAATTGGTGCAAAGGCGCCTTTGCATTCAAAGGGTAGGCACTGATAGAGAGGCTTTCAATGCGGGATATATTTAACTTCTTAAATAAATTCACACCTGCCGCAATGATCCTCCTGGCCTCCAACGAAAACCCCCTCGGCATGCCCGAATCGGCCCGCCGCGCGGCAGCCTCCGCGCTCGAAGGCGCGGGCAACTACCCCGACGCCAACGGCACCGCGCTCAAGAACGCGCTCGCCGCAAAGCTCGATGTGCCATCCGAATGGCTCACGCTCGGCAGCGGGTCGAGCGAGATCCTCGAACTCACGGCGCAGGTGAGCCTGAAGCCGGGCGAGGGCGTCGTCTATTCGCAGTACGGCTTCATCGTCTATGCGGCGGCCACGGCGCACGCCCATGCGCACGCCCATGCGCACGCCACCGTCGTGCCCTCGCGCGATTTCGGGCATGACCTGGACGCCATGCGCGCCGCCATCGGCGACGACACGAAGCTGGTGTTCGTCGCCAACCCCAACAACCCGACCGGCACCTTCATCGAGGCCGCGCCGCTGCTGGCGTTCTTGCAGTCGGTGCCCGCGCATGTGACGGTGCTGCTGGACGAGGCCTACACCGAATACCTGTCGCCGGCGCAGCGCTACAACAGCATCGAATGGGTGCGGCGCCTGCCCAACCTGATCGTGGCGCGCACCTTCTCCAAGGCCTTCGGGTTGGCGGGGCTGCGCATCGGCTACGGCGTGTCGCAGCCGGCGTTGACGGCGCGCATGAATGCGCAACGTCCGCGTTTCAACGTGACGACGCCGGCCCAGGCTGCGGCCGTGGCTGCATTGGCTGATACCGAATTTCTAGTGCGCACGTATGAACTCAACACCGCCGGGCGCGACCAGCTCGCGGCGGGCGTCACCGAGCTGGGCCTGACGTACATCCCCTCTTCGGGCAACTTCCTGACGGTGCAGGTCGGCGATGGCCAGGCGGTGCACGCGCGCCTGCTGGCCGCCGGCATCGAGGTCTCGCTGCTCGCCAACTACGGCCTGCCGCAGTGGCTGCGCATCAGCATCGGCCTGCCGGAGCAGAACAAGGCCGTGCTGGCCGCGCTGCGCGGCTGACCCCTTCTCACGCATTCAGACAACCACCCCCGAGGAGACAAAGCACATGAAACGCCGCCAGTTCGCAGCGCAGGCCGCTGCCGTCATCGCCACCACGGCCATCGCGCCGATGGCTCTCGCGCAACAGGACCGCACGGTGCGCATCCTGGTCGGCTTTCCGCCGGGTGGGTCGGCGGACGTGGTGGCGCGTGTGCTCGCCGACAAGATGCGCGCGTCGCTGGGGCAGACCGTCATCATCGACAACAAGCCGGGCGCGGCCGGCCGTCTTGCGCTGGGCGAGCTGCGGCGCGCGGCGCCGGATGGCAACACGCTGGCTTTCTCGCCCAGCGGCGCGATGGTGATTCATCCGTGGCTGTACCCGAACCTCGGCTATGACCCGGCGAAGGACTTCACGCCGATTTCGCTCGGCGGCACCTTCGACTTCGCGGTGACGGCCGGGCCGGGCGCGCCACCCGGTGACCTCAAGACGGTGCTGGCGTGGATGAAGGCGAACCCCGCCAAGGCCAACTACGCGACTTCGGGCGCGGGCACGGTGCCGCACTTTGCCGGCCAGCTGATCGCGCAGGCTGCAGGCGTGCCGATGACGCACGTACCGTATCGCGGCGGTGCGCCTGCCGCGCAGGACCTGATCGGCGGGCAGGTGCCGTTGATGGTCGATACCGCGTCCGAAACCATCGAGCATCACCGTGCCGGCAAGGTCCGCATCCTCGCGGTGACGGGCGATCAGCGCAATCGCGCGTTGCCCGATGTGCCGACGCTGAAGGAGGCCGGAATCAATGTGACGGCTGATGCCTTCTTCGGGTTGTATGGCCCGCCGGGAATGTCACCTGCCTTGGTCGCGCGCATCGACAAGGCGGTGGCCGACGCGATGCGGCTGCCCGATGTGCAGGAAAAGATCTATGCGCTGGGGCTGGTTCCTACGCATGCGGGGCCGGCTGAGCTTGCAGCGATCCAGGCCGCGCATCTGAAGCGTTGGGAAATGCCGGTCAAGAATTCGGGCTTCAAGGCCGACGCCTGAGACTGCGGTCTGTCTGTCGTCTGTCCTTTTTGCGCTGCTGTTCAGGGCGGCACTCCCGCCGATACGGTGCTCTTTTTCGCGAATGTCCCCCGCTTCGCTCCTCCTTTATTTCGCGAAAAAGAGCCCCGTATCGGCGCGAGCGCTCAGAGCAGTCGTTGATCGGCCGCAAACGCAGAGCGTGTCCATGTGCGAATGGCACCAGGTGCTCCCCGCAGCGAAATAAAGGAGGAGCGAAGCGGGGGACATTCGCGGAGGGGAGCACCTGGTGTCATTCGCACCCGCCCTGAATGAACCCACCACGCACGCAGTTCAAACCTGCCCGCTAAGTTCCTTCGCCGCAGCACGCACCGGCCCGATGTAGCGCTCGTCATAGCGGTGAGTCGGCATCGTCAACGTGACTGCCGCAGCAAGGCTGCCATCGGCGCTAAACACCGGTGCCGAGATGCCCGCCAACTCGGCCGTGCGGTCGCCCACCAACGCGCAGTAGCCCTGCGCGCGAATGGCTTCGTACAGCTTGCGTTCCTTGGCACCGCGCGGCCGCTCGGCCTCGGGTCCGAAGGCGATCAGTACGCGTGCGCCCGCGCCCCGGTCGTTGGGCAACAGGTCGCCCGCGCGCACGTGGTCGCGCACCACATGCGATGAATCGACGCGGAACTGGCACAGGCGTACCCAACTGTCACCCTGGTCCTGCCGCACGTGGTACGCCGCGCTCTCTCCGGTGGCGGTTGCGAGCGCGCGCAGCACCGGCAGCACGATGCCGTCGAGCGACTGCGAGGCGGCATAAAGCCCATGCAGCCGCGCGATCTCCATGCCCAGCGCGTACCGCCCGTCGTCCTGTCGGCGGATCAGACGCGCATGTTCAAGCGAAGCCAGCAGCCGCAACACGGTGCTCTTGTAGAGCTGCGTGCGCTCGGCGAATTGCGCGAGCGACAGCGCCTCGTCGCCCGGCTGGAAGGCCGAGAGAAGGCTCAGCGCGCGGTCGACCGCTGCGGCACCGCCGGGGGCTGCATTGAGGTCGGAAACCGATTCGGTCTGGGCTTTGCGGGGCATGGCTTGGGCTTGACAGTGAAAGTCGATCGGCGGTCTAATTCTGTTTAACGGAATTTAGTTCTGTCTAATAGAACTGTCAAGCGATCCATGCCGGATCGCCGCAAGGAGACAAATTCAATGACATCCCCCGATGTCCTCATCAGCGAGGTCGGCCCGCGCGACGGCCTGCAATCGGTCGAGGCGACCATGCCCACGGCCGACAAGCTGCGCTGGATCGACGCGCTCCACGCCGCCGGCGTGCGCGAGATCGAGGTCGCTTCCTTCGTGCCCGCGAAGCTGCTGCCGCAGATGGCCGATGCCGCCGAGGTGGTGCGCCATGCGATCACGTTGCCCGGCCTCGTGGTGATGGCGCTGGTGCCCAACCGCAAGGGCGCGCAGGCCGCGCTGGAGGCGGGCGTGCACAAGCTCACGATGCCGGTGTCGGCCAGCGTGGCGCATTCGCTGGCCAACGTGCGCAAGACGCCGACAGAAATGGTCGAGGAGGTGCGCGCCATCGCCGAACTGCGCCGCGCCATCGCGCCGCAGGTGAAGCTCGAAGCCGGCATTTCCACCGCCTTCGGCTGCACCTTGCAGGGGCTGGTGCCGGAAGACGATGTGATCCGTCTTGCCGCGCAATGCATTGAGGCCGGCGCCGACGAGTCGGGGCTTTCCGACACCGTGGGCTATGCCAACCCCGCGCAGGTGCGCCGGCTCTTCAAGCGCCTGCGCGCGGAGATCGGCGTGCATGCCGGCGCGGCCCACATGCACAACACACGCGGCCTCGGCCTTGCGAACTGCCTTGCGGCGTGGGACGAAGGCGTGCGTACTTTCGACGCCTCGCTCGGTGGACTCGGTGGCTGCCCCTATGCGCCCGGCGCCTCGGGCAACGCGGTGACCGAAGACCTCGTCTTCATGTTCGAGGCCATGGGCGTTCGCACGGGCATCGACATCCAGAAACTCATCGCGGCGCGCGCGCCGCTCATGGCCGGGCTGCCCGGCGAACCGGTCTACGGCATGACGCCCGAAGCCGGCCTGCCCAAAGGCTTTGTTCAGGGCTTCGTTCAGGAAACCATCGCACATGTCTGAAGCCAACACATCGCCCAACACGCTGCCGTATGCCGGCATCCGCGTCGTCGAGTTCACCCACATGGTGATGGGGCCGACCTGCGGCCTGCTGCTGGCCGACCTCGGTGCCGAGGTCATCAAGGTCGAGCCCATCGAGGGCGACAACACGCGCCGCCTGCTCGGCTCGGGCTCGGGCTTTTTCCCGACCTTCAACCGCAACAAGAAGAGCATCGCGCTCGACCTGAAGAAGCCCGAGGGCGTGGAAGCCGCGTTGCGCCTGATCGCCACCGCCGACATCGTGAGCGAGAACTTCAAGCCCGGCACGATGAAGAAGCTGGGGCTCGACTACGAGACCTTGGCCAAGCTCAACCCGCGCCTCATCTACGTGAGCCACAAGGGCTTTCTGCCCGGCCCGTACGACCACCGCACCGCGCTCGACGAAGTGGTGCAGATGATGGGCGGCCTGGCCTACATGACCGGCCGCTCGGGCGACCCGCTGCGCGCGGGCACCAGCGTCAACGACATCATGGGCGGCATGTTCGGCGCCATCGGCGCGATGGCCGCGCTGCGACAGCGCGACCTCACGGGCAAGGGCTGCGAGGTGCAGTCGGCGCTGTTCGAGAACAACGTGTTCCTCGTCGCGCAGCACATGATGCAGTTCGCCGCCACCGGCAAGGCGGCCGATCCGATGCCCAGCCGCATCTCGGCGTGGGCCGTGTACGACGTGTTCACCGTGAAGGACGGCGAGCAGATCTTTCTTGCCGCCGTCAGCGACAAGCAGTGGGCCATCTTCTGCAAGGCCTTCGGCCTCGAAGAGATGCTGGCCGACCCGCGCCTGAAGACCAACAACGACCGCGTGCTGGCGCGCGACTGGATGATGCCGATCCTGCGCTCGCACATGGCGAGCCGCAGCGCGGCCGAACTCGCCGCCGTGTTCGAGCAGAACGAGCTGCCCTTCGCGCCCATCACCAAGCCGCAGGACCTGTTCGACGACCCGCACCTCAACGCCACCGGCGGCCTCGCACCGGTGCGCATGAACGACGGCAGCACGGCCAAGGTGCCGCTGATGCCGTTCACGCTCGACGGCGAGCGGCCGGCGATCCGCCTGCAGCCGCCGCACATCGGCGAGCACAGCAACGAGTTGCTGAAGGAAGTGGGCTACAGCGACGCTGAGATCGCAGCCCTCAAGACACACCACATCACCCTCGGAGACTGACCCCATGTTTTCATTCACACGGCGCGCCTTGCTGGCCTGCGCCGCAGCCGCTGCATGCCTTCCCGCCATCGACGCCACTGCCGCTGACACCGCCGCCTGGCCCGACAAGCCGGTGCGCCTCGTCGTGCCCTACACGCCGGGCGGCGCCACCGACATCGTGGCGCGCCTGATCGCGCAGAAGCTCGTCGACGACACCAAGTGGACCTTCATCGTCGACAACCGCGCGGGCGGCAACGGCAACATCGGCATGGACGTGGTGGCCAAGTCCAAGCCCGATGGCTACACCGTCGGCCTGGGGCAGACCGCCAACCTGGCGATCAACCCGACGCTGTTTCCCAAGATGCCGTATGACGCGCTGAAGGACCTGGTGCCGGTGTCGATCGTCGCCTCGCAGCCCGTGGTGCTGGTGGTGCGTGCGGACGCGCCGTTCAAGTCGCTGGCCGACCTGGTCACGGCCGCCAAGGCCAAGCCGGGCGAGATCAAGCAAGCGCTTGCCGGCACCGGCACGCTGGGCCACATGGCCGGTGAGGTGCTCGCCAAGCGCGCGGGTTTCAAGGTGCTCAATGTGCCGTACAAGGGCGCCGCGCCGGCCATCACCGACCTGCTCGGCGGCCAGACCGACTACATGTTCGCCACGCCGCAGGGCGCGCTCGCCATGGTCAAGGGCGGCAAGCTGCGCGCGCTGGCCGTCACCTCGGCCAAGCGGCTGCCGGTGATGCCCGAGGTACCGACCGTGGGCGAAAGCTACAAGGGCCTCGAGGCGGTGGACTGGAAGGCCATCGTGGTGCCGGCCGGCACGCCCGCCGACATCGTGAAGAAGCTCAATGCCGCGATCGACAAGGCGCTGGCCAAGCCCGCCACCATTTCGCAACTGCTGGCCGAGGGCAGCACGCCCGGCGGCGGCAGCCCGGAGCAGGCGGCGCAGTACATCCGCTCGGAGCATGCGCGCTGGGGCGCGGCGGTGCGCGAGGCGGGCGTTCAGCCCGAATAAGGGCGCAGCCGTGGCGGCGGGCGATATAGTTCCCGCCCCATGGACCGCCTGAAGCAACTCGAATCCTTCGTCTCGGTCGCGACCCGTGGCGGGCTCACCGCCGCGGCCAAGGCCGAGGGCGTGGCGCCCGCGATCATGGGCCGCCGCCTCGACGCGCTCGAAGAACGGCTGGGCGTCAAGCTGCTGGTGCGCACTACGCGCCGTATCACGCTCACGCACGAGGGCAGTGCTTTTCTTGAAGACTGCCAGCGCCTGCTGGCCGAGTTCGCGAATGCCGAAGCGAGCGTAAGCGCCGGCGGCATCAAGGCCAGCGGGCACCTGCGCGTGACGGCACCGGCCGGCTTCGGCCGCCGCCACGTCGCGCCGCTGGTGCCGCGCTTTCATGCGCTGCATCCGGAAGTGACGATCTCGCTGAACCTCAGCGACCGCGTGGTCGACGTGACCGGCGAGAGCTTCGATTGCGCGGTGCGCGTGGGCGACCTGCCCGACTCGTCGCTGGTGAGCGTGCGGCTGGCCGACAACCGCCGGCGCTGCGTGGCAACGCCCGAATTCATCCGGCGGCATGGCATGCCACGGCACCCCGGCGAACTCACGCGCTTTGCCTGCCTCACGCTGTCGAGCGACGCCTCGCAGACGCGCGGTTGGGCCTTTCGCATTACCGCCGAGGGCGGCGCGCAAGAGCTGATCCATCTGCGGCCGAGCGGCCCGCTCGACTGCTCCGACGGACAGGTGCTGCACGACTGGTGCCTGGCCGGCCACGGCATCGCCTGGCGCAGCACCTGGGAGGTCGAGGCCGAGATCGACGCGGGCCTGCTGGTGCCGCTGCTCGACGACTTCGCCGCGCCGCCCAACGGCATCTACGCGGTGTTCGCAGGCGCCAAGCACCTGCCGCTGCGGGTGCGACTGTGGCTTGATTTCCTCAAGGCGCAGTACGGGAACCCCGAATTCTGGGGAGGCAGGGCGTAGGGCGCTCAAGCGACGGCACAATCTGTTTGCATTTGCAACTCAAAGAGAAGAAAGCCATCGATGACGCTCGAAGCCATCCTCGCGTACCTGCATTTGCTGGCCATCCTCACGATGGTCGTCTTCATCTCCAGCGAGGCCGCGCTGTGCCGCGTGCAGTGGCTCAATGCCGCGGTGGTGGAGCGGCTGGCCAAGGTCGACATGGTCTATGGCATCGCGGCCATCGCGGTGCTCGCGACCGGCATCGCGCGCACCTGGTGGGGCGTGAAGGGCACGGCCTGGTACTGGACCAACCCGCTGCTGCACGTGAAGCTGGGGCTGTTCATCATCGTGGGCGTGCTGTCGATCTTTCCGACCCTCACTTACTTCCGCTGGCGCAAGACGCTGCGCGCCACCGGCAAGCTGCCGCAGGAAGAAGACATCAGGAAGACGCGCAAGCTGGTGATGGTGCAGGCGCACCTGATCGCGCTGATTCCGCTGGTGGCCGTGTTCCTCGCGCGCGGCTTCGGCAAGTAGGCCGGCTGGCCCATGAAAAAGGCCCGCACGCGGCGGGCCTCTTTCATTCTTTCTTGCGCCAGATTCAGCGCAGCGCGGTGTCAGCCCTTGGCTGCGTCCGCTTCGCACTTCTTGATGAAGCTGTTCTTGGCGGCGCCGGCCAGGGCCTTGCCGTTCTTGTCGATGGCCTTGGTCGCGCAGGCGGGAGCGGCTGCAGCCTTGGCTTCTTTCTCGCACTTCTTGATCGAGCTGGCCTTGGCGGCACCCGCCAGGGCCTTGCCGTTCTTGTCTACAGCCTTGGCATCGCAGCTCGCGCCGGCGGCGGGTGCGGCAGCGGCGGCAGGCGCTGCTGCCGGCGCGGCGGCCTTGTCTTGAGCCTGCGCGGCACCGAAGGAAAGGCATGCGCCCAGAACGACCAGGGAAAGGAGCTTCTTCATGATGGATGTGTCCTTGCAAGGTTGGTTTGACAGGAGCCCCTCCTCGGGGCCGACCATCCTAACGGGCCAGGACAACGATCGGATGACGAACGTTAACGGGCCCCGGGTTTGCCCCCGGTAAAATTCACGGATGCTATTGGTCAAACAAGAGTTGCTCGCGGCGCTCGCGAACACGCTCGAATCCCTCTCGCCCGGCGCTGGCTCCAAAGCCGCGTTCGAGTCGCCCAAGGTGGCAGCGCATGGCGATTTCGCCAGCACGGCCGCGATGCAGCTCGCCAAGCCGCTGGGGCGCAAGCCCCGCGAACTGGCCGAGCAATTGAGCGCTGCGCTGCTCGCCACCCCCGCTTTCAGCCAATGGGTCGAGGCGATCGAGATCGCCGGGCCCGGCTTTCTCAACATCCGCCTGAAGACGGCGGCGAAACAGCAGATCGTGCGAGAGGTGCTGTCGGCCGGCGAAACCTTCGGCCAACAGCCCGCCACCGGCGAGAAGGTGCTGGTCGAGTTCGTCTCGGCCAACCCGACCGGCCCGCTGCATGTCGGCCACGGCCGCCAGGCCGCGCTGGGCGACGCCATCTGCAACCTGCGCGCCTCGCAGGGCGAGAGCGTCTGGCGCGAGTACTACTACAACGACGCCGGCGTGCAGATCCAGACGCTGGCCAACAGCACGCAACTGCGCGCGCGCGGCTTCAAGCCCGGCGACGCCGAATGGCCCAGCGGCGAAAAGGCACCGGCCTACAACGGCGACTACATCGCCGAGATCGCCGAAGAATTCAAGCAGAAGAAGACCGTCAAGTCGGAAGACCGCGAAGTCACCGGCACAGGCGACATCGAGGACATCGACGCGATCCGCGAGTTCGCCGTGGC
Source organism: Variovorax raffinosi (assembly GCF_051216615.1). Classification (NCBI taxonomy): domain Bacteria; kingdom Pseudomonadati; phylum Pseudomonadota; class Betaproteobacteria; order Burkholderiales; family Comamonadaceae; genus Variovorax; species Variovorax raffinosi. The sequence goes on along the minus strand of NZ_JBPJZR010000002.1, from coordinate 722,233 downwards.
CTACCTGCGCCGCGAACAAGACCTCGATCTGCAGGCCTTCCGCGTGCACTTCGACCAGTACTACCTGGAGTCCAGCCTCTACACCAGCGGCCGCGTCGAGGCTGCCGTGCAGAAGCTCGTGGCCGCCGGCAAGACCTACGAGCAGGACGGCGCGCTGTGGCTGAAGTCGACCGACTACGGCGACGACAAAGACCGCGTCATGAAGAAGCAGGACGGCACGTACACCTACTTCGTGCCCGACGTGGCCTACCACATCGCGAAGTGGGAGCGGGGCTTTCACAAGGTCATCAACATCCAGGGCACCGACCACCACGGCACCATCGCGCGCGTGCGCGCCGGCCTGCAGGCGGCGGGCGAGGGCGTTCCCGAGGGCTACCCCGACTACGTGCTGCACACCATGGTGCGTGTGATGAAGGGCGGCGAAGAGGTCAAGATCAGCAAGCGCGCCGGCAGCTACGTCACGCTGCGCGACCTGATCGAGTGGACCAGTACCGACGCCATCCGCTTCTTCCTGCTCAGCCGCAAGCCCGACACCGAATACACCTTCGACGTCGACCTTGCCGTGACGAAGAACAACGACAACCCGGTCTATTACGTGCAGTACGCGCATGCGCGCATCTGCTCGGTGCTGGCCGGCTGGGGCGGAGACCGCGCCACGCTGGCGGGCGTCGACCTGTCGCCGCTCGAAAGCCCGGCGGCCCAGGCGCTGATGCTGCTGCTGGCCAAGTACCCGGCCATGCTCACGGCCGCGGCCAAGGATTTCGCGCCGCACGACGTCACCTTCTACCTGCGCGAACTGGCCGCCAGCTACCACAGCTACTACGACGCCGAGCGCATTCTGGTCGACGACGAAGCGGTCAAGCTGGCCCGGCTGGCGCTGGTCGCCGCGACCGCGCAGGTGCTGCACAATGGCCTCGCGATTCTTGGCGTCAGTGCGCCGAGCAAGATGTAAACCTCCTCACCATGAAGAAGAAAACCAGACAACGCGGCAACATCGTCATCGGCCTGATCATCGGACTGGTGCTCGGCCTTGGCGTCGCGCTGGGCATCGCGGTCTACGTGACCAAGGTGCCGATCCCGTTCGTGACCAAGACCCAGAAGGGCGGCGCCGAGCAGGATGAAGCCGAAGCACGCAAGAACCGCGACTGGGACCCGAACGCGCCGCTGGCCGGCAAGGCCGGGGCCACCAAGCCCGCGCCGGTCGCCACAGGTCCCGTCAATCCCGTCACCGGCGAGCCGGCAACGACCCCCGTGACGCCGGCGACCGTGCCGCCCACGACGGCGCCACCGGTGCCCGTGGTGGTCGCGCCCACCAAGCCGCCGCGCACCGCGCCCGTGCCGGCCGAAGCCAATGCGCTGCCGCCGTCGAACGATCCGCTGGGTGACCTGGCCCGTGCGCGTTCGGGTGGTGGCTCGGGCAGCACGACGACCGCCTCGGCCGCGCCGAGCAGCCACGCCAACAGCGCCGGCAGCACGGCGGCTTCCCCGGCGGCGGCCTCGGGCGCCGATCCGTTCATGTACTTCGTGCAGGCCGGCGCCTTCCGCACCACCGACGATGCCGAGGCCCAGCGCGCCAAGCTGTCGCTGATGGGCGTCGAGGCCAAGGTCACCGAACGCGAGCAGGCGGGCCGCACGGTCTACCGCGTGCGCGCCGGCCCGTTCAACAAGAAGGACGACGCCGACCGGCTCAAGGAACGGCTCGACGGCGGCGGTCTCGAATCGGCTCTGGTCCGCGTCCAGCGCTGACAAGGTGTGGGCGGGGCGCCGCCACAAATAGCCTTTAAGCTTCGCCGCGCGGCGTTTGCCGCCACCATTCATCGCCTTGGGCGTGCCGTGAGCGGGGGAACTCCCCGCCGCGCGCCGGCTCAGTCTGCCGTACCAACAGGAGAACCCTTTCAATGAAACGTCGTGACTTTTCGCTGGCCGCCACTTCGCTCGGGCTGCTGTCCCTGGCTGCCAACCCGGCCCACGCACAGGCGCGTGCGCCCAAGGCCGGCACCGAGTACCTGGTGCTCGACAAGCGCGTGCCGGTCGATGCACCCGCCGGCAAGATCGAGGTGGTCGAGTTCTTCTCGTACAACTGCCCGCATTGCAACGACTTCGAGCCGTCGCTCGAAGCCTGGGTCAAGACCGTGCCGAAGGAAGTGGCCTTCCGCCGCATCCCGGTGCCTTTCGTGGGCAACGACGTCGAAGCCAAGCAGCGCCTGTACTACGCGCTCGAGGCCATGGGCAAGGTCGACGAATACCAGCCGAAGGTATTCAACGCGATCCACGCGCAGCGCCAGAACGTGAACGGCGACGCCAACATCATTGCCTGGGCAGCGGCCAACGGCCTCGACGGCGCCAAGTTCAAGGAAGTCTTCACCTCCTTTGGCGTGGCCAGCAAGGCCAAGCGCGCCTCGCAGATGACCGACGCCTACAAGGTGGCCGGCGTGCCGGCAATGGCCGTGGCCGGCCGTTGGTATGTGGATGGCGAAACCGCCGGCAACATGACCAAGGTGCTCCAGGTCGTCAACTACCTGGTCGGCGAAGCAAAGAAGGGCTGACCGGCCCCCTCCAGGCGCGGGGCACTTCGTGTCCGCCGCGCCTTTCTCCCCAAAGGGATGGCACCGGCGAACCGGCCCGATCGGTTTCAAGGTGTTTCCTGAATGGAACACAAGCTCGCTTTGGCGGGCTTTTTCATCGGCGATGGTGGGCTGCTGTAATCAGCCGCATACAATGCCGCAGAGCAAGTTTCGTGCCTCTATGACATTGCATTCTTACCCCACCACTTCCCTCCTTCGTCGCATCGGCCGCCTGGCCGCCGGCGCGCTGTTGCTGGCCGGTCTCGCCTCGGGCGCGCTGGCCGAGACCGCCGACCGCTCCAAGCCGATGAACATCGAGTCCGACTCGATGCGCTACGACGACCTGAAGCAGACCAGCGTGTTCACCGGCAACGTGCTGGTCACGAAGGGCACCATCATCATTCGCGGCGCGCGCCTCGACGTGCGCCAGGACCCCGAGGGCTACCAGTACGGCGTGGTCACGGCGGCGCCCGGCAAGCGCGCGTATTACAAGCAGAAACGCAATGCGCCCGACGAATGGATCGAGGGCGAGTCCGACGTCATCGAGTACGACAGCCGCGCCGACAACGTCAAGTTCATTCGCAACGCCGAGATGCGCCGCCTGCTCGGCTCGACGCCGAACGACGAGAGCCACGGCGCCCTGATCGTCTACGACCAGAGCAACGACACCTACACGGTCAACGGTTCCACCGTGCCGCCGAACACGGCGGTCAACGCCTCGTCCCCGACCGGCCGCGTCAAGACCATCCTCACCCCCAAGGCCGTCCCGGCGCCCGTGGCCGGCGCTTCCGCCCCGGCTGGCGCGAAGCCCGTGGCCCCGGCGTCCACCCCGGCACCGGGCAAGGGCCTGCGTTCGACCACCACGCTCGGTGCCGAGGGAGAAACCCGCAAGTGATCGAAACCGCTGGAACCCAGGACGCCAATGGCAAGCCGGGCAGCCGCCTGGTGGCGCGCGGCCTGAAGAAGAGCTATGGCAGCCGCACGGTGGTGAAGGACGTCTCGCTCGACGTGCAGAAGGGCGAAGTCGTCGGCCTGCTGGGGCCCAACGGCGCCGGCAAGACCACCTCGTTCTACATGATCGTGGGCCTGGTGCGTGCCGACGCGGGCGACATCACGATCGACGGCGAGCCCATCGCCCACATGCCGATCCACCGCCGCGCCCGCATGGGCCTGAGCTACCTGCCGCAGGAAGCCTCGATCTTCCGCAAGCTCACGGTCGAGGAAAACGTGCGCGCCGTGCTGGAACTGCAGAGCGAGCCCGACGAGAGCGGCAAGCTGGTGCCGCTCTCGAAGCAGCACATGGAAGAGCGCCTGACCGAGCTGCTGAGCGACCTGCGGGTCGACCACCTGCGCGATTCGCCCGCGCTTGCGCTGTCGGGCGGCGAGCGCCGCCGCGTCGAGATTGCGCGCGCGCTGGCCACCCAGCCGCGCTTCATCCTGCTGGACGAACCCTTTGCCGGCATCGACCCGATCGCGGTCATCGAAATCCAGCGGATCATCAGCTTCCTGAAGGAACGCGGCATCGGCGTGCTCATCACCGACCACAACGTGCGTGAAACGCTGGGCATCTGCGATCACGCGTTCATCATCAGCGACGGGCATGTGCTGGCACAAGGCACGCCCTCGGAGATCGTCGACAACGCCGAAGTACGCAGGGTGTACCTGGGCGAACACTTCCGGATGTGATCGTGCGGCGCGGGTCAAGGATGATCGCGGCCGTCATCCGGGCGGAATTCCTTCGCGGGGGCCGCCGCGCACGGCCGCCCGAAGCAGCCGGCCCGCCCCCGGCAGGGGGTTGGCGCAGCGCGAAGCGCGCAGCCTGGGGGGGAGCCGTTTTCCTATGAAGCAAGGGCTGTCCCTTCGCGTCTCGCAGCATCTCGCGCTCACGCCCCAGTTGCAGCAGTCGATCCGCCTGCTGCAACTCTCCACGCTCGAGTTGAGCCAGGAGGTGGAGCAGATGCTGGACGAGAACCCGTTCCTCGAACGCACCGCGGAAGAAGCGGCGCGCGAGGAATTCGGGCTCGATGCCGTCGACACGCCGGTCCCGCGCGACGAGGCGGGCGAAGCGGCCGAAAGCGAATTCGCCTCGGCACCCGCCAGCAGCACGAGCACTGCATCCACCGAGGCCAGCACCCCGGGCGAATCCGACGGCCCCGCCGCCGAGATCACCGAGCGCGAGCCCGACTGGGAAGGCGACGGCACCGTCGACATGGCGCCGGACGACAGCGAGTGGGGCAGCGACGCACCCGCGCGCCAGAACAACCTGGGCAACGACGAGCGCGCCGACGCCACCGAACTCGCACGCAGCCAGGAGTCGCTGCAATCGTTCCTGCACCGCCAGGCGCTGAGCCTTCGGCTGAACGAAAACGACTGTGCCGCGCTGCGCTTTTTGATCGAATCGCTCAACGACGACGGCTACCTCGAAGACTCGCTGCCCGCCCTGGCCTCGGGCCTTGCGGGCGACGACAACGACCAGTTCGACGACCTCGTGCACCACTTCCAGGTGGCGCTCGGCCTGCTGCAGAGCCTGGAGCCCGTGGGCGTGGGCGCGCGCGACCTGGGCGAATGCCTGGGCATCCAGTTGCGCGCACTGGCCGCCGAAGACCGCGACATGGACGAAGAGCAGGCGCAGGTCTACAAGATCGCCATTGCCATCTGCAAGCAGCCGATGGAGCTGCTCGCGCGGCGCGACTTCAAGCGCCTGGCCACGCTCACCCGCAGCAACGAAGAACTGGTGCGCTCGGCGCTGCAGATCATTGCGCGGCTCGAACCCAAGCCGGGGCGCCGCTTTGTCGACGTCGAGCGCAACATCGTCATTCCCGACGTGATCGTCACCAAGACCGGACGCGGCACCGGCGTCAAGTTCCGCGTCATGCTGAACCCCGAAGTCATGCCGCGCCTGCGCGTGCACGACATCTATGCCGGCGCGCTCAAGTCGCACAAGGGCGAGGGCAGCCAGGCGCTGTCGCAGCGCCTGCAGGAGGCGCGCTGGTTCATCAAGAACATCCAGCAGCGCTTCGACACGATCCTGCGCGTGAGCAATGCCATCGTCGAACGGCAAAAGAGCTACTTCGTGCACGGCGAACTGGCCATGCGGCCGCTGGTGCTGCGCGAGATCGCCGACGAACTGGGCCTGCACGAGTCGACCATCTCGCGCGTGACCACCGCCAAGTACATGGCCACGCCGTTCGGCACGGTCGAGTTGAAGTACTTCTTCGGCTCGGCGCTGGGCACCGAGACCGGCGGCAACGCATCGAGCACCGCGGTGCGCGCGCTCATCAAGCAGTTCGTGACCTCCGAGAGCATCAAGAAGCCGCTGTCGGACAGCCAGATCTCCGAGATGCTGAAAGAGCAGGGCATCGAATGCGCGCGGCGCACGGTGGCCAAGTACCGCGAAGCGCTGCGCATCGCGCCCGCGAACCTGCGCAAGGCGCTGTAGAGGGCCACCGGTGACCCATCGCCTGCTTTCGCGCTGCGGGCATTGGGCTTTCGTCATTGCGGCCACATTGCTGTTCGCCGGCTGCGCCACCTTGCCCGACGAGGCGCCGCGCCCGCCCACCAAGGCCATTGCCGCATCGAACGACACCGCGCTCGGCAAGATCGCGCTGGCCTCCCAGCCCGACCCCGACCTGAGCGGCTTTCGGCTGATGCCGGGCGGCGACTTCGCCTTCGACACCCGCATCCAGTTGGCGCGCCGCGCCCAGCGCACGCTCGACGTGCAGTACTACCAGATCGAGAACGACGAGACCGGCCGCTACCTGATGCGCACCCTGCGCGATGCGGCCCAGCGCGGCGTGCGCGTGCGCCTCTTGATGGACGACCTGTACACGTCCGGCGAAGACGAACTGCTGCTCGGCCTGGCGGCCACGCCGAACGTGGAGCTGCGCCTGTTCAACCCGTTCCCGGCCGGGCGCGGCAGCCTGCTCAAGCGCTTCACCGCGTCGCTGTTCGATTTCGAGCGGGTCAACCGGCGCATGCACAACAAGCTGTTCATCGCCGATGGCGCGATGGCGGTGGCGGGCGGGCGCAACATCGGCAATCAGTACTTCACGCGCACCTCGGGCGAGAACTTCATCGACCTCGACACCTTCGTCGCGGGTGCGCTGGTCCCGCGTCTTGGCGTGCTGTTCGACCAGTACTGGAACAGCGTCTACGTGCGGCCGATCCAGTCGGTGGTGGCGAGCGAGCTGCCGCGCGAAGAACTGCAAAAGCGCTTCGACGCCGCCACCGGCCCCGACACCACGCCGCCCCCGCCGAAGCCCGCGCCCAACGACCTGCTCGGCTACAGCCCGATGGTCGAAGACCTTAACGCCGGCAAGCTCGGTCTGATCTGGACCACCGCCGAGGCGTATGCCGATTCGCCCGACCGCGTGATCGGCAAGACCGCGTCGTACGGCGGCGTGCCGCTGCTGGACGTCGACAGCGTGCGCTACAACGTGGTCGAGCAGATGCGCCGCGCGCGCTCCGAGGTGACCATCGTCTCGCCCTACCTGATCCCGGGTGCCACGGGGCTGGAGGTGATGCGCGAGATCCGCGGGCGCAACGTGAAGATCAGCGTCGTCACCAATTCGCTCGCCGCCACCGACGAGCCGCTGGTCCACACCGCCTACCGGCGCTACCGGCCGGACATGCTCAAGCTGGGCGTCGACCTCTACGAACTGAGTTCGACGCGCACGCGGCGCAGCGTGCGGCTGGGGCTGTTCGGCACCTCGGTCGGGCGGCTGCACGCCAAGTCGGCGGTGATCGACCAGCGCATCCTGTTCGTCGGCTCGATGAATTTCGATCCGCGCTCCGAATCGCACAACACCGAGATCGGGCTGTTCATCCGCAGCCCCGAGATGGCGCAGCAGACGCTCAAGCTGCTCGACGTGCTCAAGCAGCAGGGCGCCTACCGGCTGCGCTTTGCCGAAGGCAGCGGCGGCTCGCGCATCGAATGGGTCAGCGAAGACGGCGGCCAGACCACCGTGCTGCACGAGGAGCCCGATTCGGGTTTCTGGGACCGCACCATGCTCGAACTGCTGGCGCCGCTCACGCCCGAGAGCCTGCTGTAGACGCCCCCGGCGTTCAGCCGCCGCGCACGGCCGACCACACCAGCCGCAGGCCCAGTGCGCCCATCACGCCGCCGGCCGCCCGGTCGATCCAGGTCTTGTAGCGCAGGTAGGCCGAGCGCGGTGCCGCCGAGGACAGCGCCAGCGCGACGATGGTGTACCAGCCGGTTTCGATGCAGAAGATGACCACCGGCACTGCGAGCGCCAGCACCAGCGGCACCTCGCGCGGCAGGAAGGCCGCGAAGATGCTGGCGTACACCACCGCCGTCTTCGGATTGCTGACCTGCGTGGCCAGGCCCAGCAGGAAGGTGCGTCCGCCCCGGCCTTGCTGGCGCGGGGAAGTGGTGCCGGCGTCCTGCGGTGCCACGTCCAGCGGCTGCCGCGCGCCGCGCCAGATCCGGATGCCCAGGTAGATGAGGTAGGCGCCGCCCAAACCCTTGATGGCCAGATACAGGCCGGGCACCGCCAGGAACGCGGCCTGCAGGCCGGCCATCGCGGCGATCGAGAAAGCCAGGCCGCCCGCGCCCATGCCCAGCGCCGCCGCCAGCCCGTCTCGGCGCGAGGCCACGGCCGTGCGCGCCACCATGACGAAACTGGGGCCGGGGCTCATCGCGCCCACGGCCATGGCGCCGGCGATACCTAGCAGGGAAAGGGTGTTGTCCATCGGTTGCTATTCCTTGGGATGCGGTGAAAAGCCCGAACAGCGTGCAGAAGTGCACGTTGATCGGAGATTGAAAAGTAAACTGTAAGTAGTACTTTGATATCTTTTGGTTTACATTTTCTGCATCGGACTACCGCGGTGCAAAAAATGAAAAATCTTCTACTCCTCGCTGTCTGGGCCATGGTCCTGTCGTTCCTGCTGAGCTTTTTCTACTGGCACGACGCACCGCTTTCCGAGCAACTGATCTTCGGCGTGGTGATGACCGTTGTCACGGGCGCCTGGATGCTCGCCCTGCTGAATCTTCCACGTGCGGTCGCCGCAGTTCGCCAGCGCCTGAAGTCGTCCCGGGCCGGCGAAGGCCGCCTCGCACAGAACACCCACAAGAGCATCGTCAGATAGGCGGGGCTCCGCGGGCACGCCAGGAGCGGTTACGGCTGAATGTTGACCGCTTCCACCTGCACCAGCAATTTCACCTTGTTCTCGAAGCCGAAGTTCAGGCCCCAGGTAATTCCCCAGTCGCTGCGCTCCACCGTGGTCTCGAAGTCGCCGCCGCACACCTGGCGATTGATCAGCGGGCTCAGGTAGCAGTTGAAACGCACGGCCTTCAGCGTCACCGGCCGTGTCTGGCCCATCAGGGTGAGCGTGCCTGGCACGTCGACCACCTTGTCGCCGCTGAAGTCGATGCGATCGGCCACGAAGCGGCCGGTCGGAAATTCCGCCACGTTGAAGAAATCCTTGCTTTGCACATGCCGGTTGAGCAGGTCGACGCCGGTGTTGATGGAGCTGATGTCCATCGTGATGTCCACCTTGCCGCTGCTGCCGGTGCCGTCGATCTTCACCGAGCCGTCTTTCGTGCTGAAGCGTCCCCGGTTGGTGGTGGTGCCGTAGTGGCCCATCTCGTACATCACGAAGGTGTGCGTGGGGTCGACCACGTAGTTGGCGTTCTTCGCCGGCCCGCCCGCGGGCTTGGCGGCGACGGCCGGCGCGGTGTATTCCTGTGCCGTGGCCAGCGTGGCGGCCGTGGCCGACAGCGCCGCTGCAAGAAGGAGCTTTTTCATGGCGATGGATGTGGAGGTCATGAAAGCGTTCTGGTGAGTAAGAGGTGTACGGGCCGGCCCGGTCAGGCGCTTCACAGGGGCCCGAAGCCCGCGAGCGTGAGCTTGAAGCGCACCTGCACCTCGTTGGCGACCACCGAGGTGTCGGTCCATTCGCCGTCGCCCACCTTGTAGTCGAGCCGCTGGATCGTAAAGCTTCCGGTGGCCACCGCGTAGTTGCCGCCGGCCGCCACGATGCCGACCGGCACCGTCACATAGCGCGCCACGCCCTTGATGGTGAGCTTGCCCGCCATCTCGAACTTGCCGTCGCCCAGCGCATGGATGGCGCTCGACTGAAAGCTCGCCTGCGGAAAGTGCGCGGCGTCGAACCAGGGCTGCTTGGGCAGTTCGGCATCGCTCATGGGCACGCCGAAGCCCGCACTGGCCGTGTCGATCTGCAGCGCGACCGTGCCGCCTTCGGGCTTCTTCGGGTCGAAGGCGACCTGCGCATCGAACTTCTTGAAGCTGCCCTCCACCGGCACGCCCATCTGCTTGCTGACGAAGACGATCTGGCTCTTGTCGCCCACCAGCCGCGTGGCGGCCGGTTCGGCGCCCGCAGGCATGGCCGTGGCACATGCGAATGCCATCGCCACGAAGGGCGGGAGATGGAAGAGGCGCTTCATCCGGCAGATTCCTTGCGTGGCGCGGGCCACATGCGTTTCAACAGACCGTCGTGGTCGATCCAGTGGTGCTTGAGCGCCGCCGCTACATGCAGCAGCGTGACGCCGGCCAATGTGAACGCGCTGCCCTTGTGCAGCGGCTTGAGCACGGCCTCGGCGAAGTCCTTGTCGAGCGGCACGAAGTCGGGCAGCGGCAGCACGCCGAACCACACGACCGGCACGCCGAGCGCCGAGCTGTAGGCCCAGCCCAGGAGCGGCACCGCGAAGAACAGCAGGTACATCAGCGCATGGCTGACCCGGTGCCCCGCGACCTGCCAGCCCGGCATGGCCGCCGCAACGCGCGCGGGCAAAGCCGGCGGCCGATGGCTCAGGCGCCACAACAGCCGCAACGCCGACAGCAGCAGGATGGTGACGCCAGCCCACTTGTGCCAGCTATAGAGCTTCAGCCGCAACGGCGAAAACGGCAGGCCCGTCATGTACAGGCCCACGCCGAGCGAGCCCACGATCATGGCCGCCAGCAGCCAGTGCAGCACGATCGCGACCGTGCCATAGCGCAGGCTGCGCGCGTCGGCGGCGGGGAGTGGGGAGGGTGTGTCGGCGGACATCGGGGGCAGGACCGGCGGCCTGTGCGCGGAGCATATCTCGGAAGCCTTGACCCCATCGCATGGGCCGTGCCAGGGTGCTCTGTCCGGGGCGGTGTTGTTTAGAGTGCTGTTGTTCAGGGCGACGCTCCCGCCGACACGGTGCTCTTTTTCGCGAATGTCCCCCGCTTCGCTCCTCCTTTATTTCGCGAAAAAGAGCCCCGTATCGACGTGAGCGTTGGACAGAGCGGTGGTTGATCGCAGGATCACCAGCAGCGTGCCCCAGTGCGAATGGCACCAGGTGCTCCCCGCAGCGAAATAAAGGAGGAGCGAAGCGGGGGACATTCGCGGAGGGGAGCTCCTGGTGTCATTCGCACTCGCCCCGGACGAGCCGCATGCATCTACCCAAGGACTCGAACAAGCGCTCAGCCTTGTCGCTGCGCCTTCAGCAACACAGCCCGCAACTCATCCGGCTGCACCGGCTTGCGCAGCGCATGCCAGCCCCGCTCTGCAGCCAACCGCTGCGTGGCTTCGTTGATGTCGGCGGAAATCAGCGCGATGGTCAGCGAGGGCTTTTGCCGCTGCAGCTTCTCGGCCAGCGCAATGCCGTCGAGCACGCCCGGCAGCCGGATGTCGCACAGCGCCGCATCGAGCGCATGCAGATCGGCCAGTGCCAACGCCTCGGCGGCGCTGGTGTAGACGCGCGGCGCCACCTCCCACTGCCGCAGCAGCGCGGACAGGCTGTCGGCCACCACCGCGTTGTCTTCCACCACCAGCACGGCGAGCCCGGGGCGCAGCGTGTCGGCCCCGGCGGGCGGCACGGGCGAGGGCTGCGCGACCACCACCGCATCGCCTGAAGCCGCGGGCAGCTCGAAGCTGAAGACCGAGCCCCGTCCCGGCGCCGAGCGCAACCCGACCTCGATGCCCAACTGCGCCGCCAGCCGCCGCACGATCGCAAGGCCCAGCCCGTGGCCGTGTTGCAGATTGCGCTCCACATTGCCGATCTGCTCGAAGTCGTTGAACACCCGCTCCTGCGAATCCGCCGCGATGCCGATGCCGTTGTCGCGCACCTCGACACGCCAGGCCCGCTCGCCGTTGCCCCGCCGGCGCGCCCGCACCGCCAGCAACACACGGCCGCGCGGCGTGAACTTGACGGCGTTGTCGACCAGGTTGGCGAGCACGCGGCGCAACGACACCGCATCGCTCCAGACGACGGCATCCGCCGGGCAACGCACCATCACCCGGCCGTCTCCCGCCTGGCGCGCAAGCTCCTGCAGCAGCGGCGCCAACGCCACCGCCGCCGGCCGCAACGGGTCGACGGCGGCCTCGATGCGGCCGATTTCGAGCAACTGGTTGGTCAGCCCTTCGAGCGCCTGCTGCGCGCGCGCCAGCGAAGCGACCGTGTACTGCACCGCCGGCATGTCCGCGCCGCTTTGCAACTGCTGACGCAGCACCTCGGCCTGCAGGCCGATGGCCATCACCGGCTGGCGCAGGTCGTGGTTGGCGGCTGAGAAAAAACGCAGCCGTTCGGCCTGCGCCTGCTCGGAGGCGCGCAGGCCCGCCAGCGCCTGTTCGCGCAGCGTGCGCTCGTTCAGCCGCAGGCCGATGTTTTCCTCGAGCTGGCGCGAACGCTCGGCCACCAGCTTCCACATCATCGCGATCAGGCCGATGCCGATGACCACCACCGCCACCATCATCGGCGCGCCCAGCCAGAGCCCCGTGAGAACCACCGGCGCCAGCAGCAGCGTGATCGCCAGTTGCGTGGCCGGCGTGTAGAACGACACCGAGAACGCCGACGACAGCGTCATGCCCATCAGGATCAGGCCGAGCAGCAACTGCTGGTCGACGCGTTCCGGGTTGAACAGCAGCACGCCCGCCAGCCCGTGCGCCAGCTCCCAGATGCCGGTGCGCAGCGTGTGGGTGCGCTGCGCGGCGCGCAGGTTCTCGGGCGTGAAAGGGTCGGGCAGCCGCTGCGGGAAGAAGCCGCGCATCGCCGTCACCAGCGTGACGAGCGCGATCCACACCAGCGCGCGCGACAGCGAGTACTGCCACGCAAAGAGCGCCGCCACCCCGCAGTTCAACAGGTACTGCACCAGCAGCACCGGCCCGATCGGCCGCACGGACAGCCGCAACACCTCGCACTGGATCGCAAAGCCGTCGCCGCCGGGCGCGGCCGGGGCAGCCTTGGGGGCAGGGGTGGGAGTCATGGGCGAATCGACTATATAGAGAAGAACCGTGACGCGGCGACAATGGAGGCCCCTAGTCGGGCTTCCCGATGGCCAACTTTCCGTGAACGATCTTTCCTTTTTCCTGCCTTGCGCCGCCGGCGTCGAGGAATTCCTCGCCCAGGAGGTACACGCCCTGACCGGCCGCGCCGGGCAAGACCTGCTCACGCTGCGCGGCGGCGTGCGGGTGCGTGCCGACTGGCGCGACGGCCTGAAGCTCAACCTGCACAGCCGCCTGGCGCAACGCGTGCTGGTCGAGCTGGCCCATGCCCCCTACCGCAGTGAGAACGACCTCTACGCCATCGCCAGCGGCGTGGCCTGGGAGATCTGGTTCACTCCGAAGCAGACCTTCAAGATCGAGACCACGGCCCAGCACAGCCCGCTGCAGAGCCTGAACTTCGCCACGCTGCGCATCAAGGACGCCATTGCCGACCGCTTCCGCGCCAAGGCCCACGGCGTGCGCCCCAGCATCGAGACCCAGTGGCCCGACTGCCGCGTGTTCGCCCACCTGACCACCGACCACTGCACGCTGTACATCGACACCTCGGGCGAGCCGCTGTTCAAGCGCGGCTGGCGCCAGGACAAGGGCGATGCCCCGCTGAAGGAAACCCTGGCCGCCGCCATGCTGGCCGCCAGCGGCTGGTGGAACCCCGAGACCGGCGCCGTGGCCGCGCAGTCGCTGTACGACCCCTGCTGCGGCAGCGGCACCATCGCCATCGAGGCGGCGCAGATCGCGCGCGGCATCGCGGCCGGCTCGCTGCGGCAGTTCGGCTTCGAGAAGCTGCTGCCGTTCCAGGCGCATGTCTGGACTGCTATCAAAAAAGAAGCTGAATCCCAAGTGTCCACGGGCGATGTCGCAATTTTCGGATCGGACGTCTCGCACCGCATGGTCGACTTTTCCGAGCGCAACGCCGAGCGCGCCGGCGTGGCCAACGCCATCGAATTCCGCGGTGGCGATGCCTTGCAGCGCATGCCCCCGGCCGAAGGCGGCGTGATCATGCTCAACCCGCCGTACGGCGAGCGGATTGAAGTCGGCGGCGTGGCCCGCTTCGGCGCGCGCGAAGCCGCCCAGACCTCTTCTGGCGGCGGAGAAAGCGGCGATGGCAACAGCGGCGATTTCTTCCCGCAACTGGCCACGCACTGGAAGAAAAACTACGCCGGCTGGACCGCCTGGGTGCTCACGCCCGACCTGAAGCTGCCCAAGCAGATGCGGCTGAAGGAATCGCGCCGCGTGCCGATGTGGAACGGCCCGATCGAATGCCGGCTGTTCCGCTTCGACCTGGTCCGGGGCTCCAACCGGGCGCCGCAGCAGGAAGCGGGCGCATAGGCAGGTTGCTGAATCACTGCTGGCGCGGGGCGCCGACGCTGCACGCCGCATTCACCGTGCGTGCAGCCAGGTCGCCCGGCGCGCCTTCGAAGGTCATGGGGCGCACGTCGTCTTCCTCGAAATTCTTCACCGCCACAGGTTCACCGACGAAGTTCGGCTGGGCGAAGTAGGTGGTGCTCACGTAGCGCGCGCTGCGGGCCTCGCAATCGACGCTCGCGCGGGCCAGGAAGGAGCGGAACCGCACGCCGTCCTTGTTGGTGCGGTCTTCCGCCAGGCTCATGCGCAGCGTCACGTTGCGCAGCGATCCGTTCACCTCGACATTGGTCGGATCGACCTGCACGTAGGTGTTGCCGGCGTCGCCGGGCGAGCCATTCAGCGTCAGCCACTCGGCCCGGACACCCGCGCCGGCGAGCAGGACAAGGCAGAGCAGCGAAAGTCGTTTCATGAAAAAAGAAGGGCGGGTTGGAGGAGTGCACGGCGTGCAATGCGCGAGCGGCGCCGCAGCATTGTCGGGCGCCGAACCCACTCGGGGCTGACGCCGCCCCTGCATGGTGCAACATCGGCGATAGTCCTCACGCATCCATGACCTTTACCGCCCCCGCATCCGACCCCGTCGTCATCGACACCAACATCGCGCTCGACCTGCTGGTCTTCGAAGACCCGTCATGGGGGCCGCTGACCGAAAGGCTGGCGGCCGGCGAACTGCGCTGGATCGCGTCCGACGCCATGCGCACCGAGCTTGCGCGCGTGCTCGGCTATCCGCTCATCGCCCGGCGCATGGCGCAGCGGGGGCTCGAAGTGCCCGCCGTGCTGGCCGACTTCGATGCGCGCGTGCAGATGCTGGCCGGCACGCCGCCGCGCGCGCCCTGCGTCTGCAGCGATCCAGATGACCAGGTCTTCATCGACCTCGCCGTGGCGCACGGCGCGCTGCTGCTGAGCAAGGACCGGGCGGTGCTGTCGATGAAGAAGCGGCTGGCGCTGCGGGGCGTCGCGGTGCAGGCCGCCTTTTCGCCCTAGCTAGCCGGCAGGCGTGTGCGTGTGGGTGGGCGGCACCCCGTGCCACTGCCCCAGCAGCCGTGCCACGGCCCGCACCCGCTGCGTATCGCGCCCCCAGCGCCGGCTTGCCGGCAGCTTCTGCGCCCACTTCATGCGCCGCGCCGCGTTGGCGATGCGCTCGCGCACTTCTTCGTTCACTCCCGCCAGCGCCGCATGCCAGTGCTGCCCCGCAGCTTGCGGCGCGGCGGCTTCCAGCATCATGGCCGTCGAATGCAGGTAGCTGAGCCAGTCGCGCGCCTGGCATTCGGCCAGTGTCATGACTTCGGCGGGATCGTCCTCGAAGTCGATGTAGCCGATCACGCCATCCGGGCACTGCACGAGGTTGCGATCGAAGGCCTGGCTCAGGTGCTGGCCGCACACATGCACGGCCGCGATGGCCACGAGGCCTTCGCGCCACACGGCGAGCAGGGCGGCGGGGCCGGTGGCGGCGGCATGGTCCAGCCGCTCCTGCAGCACGACGGTGGCGCGGCCGCTTTCGCCGAGGTCGGAGATCAGCAGGCCGTCCGCCTGCTGCGCCAGCACGGTGGGCACGCGCAGGCCGGCGGCCGCCAGTTGCTTCAGGCGCCGCGCCTCGGTGGCAATGGCCGCTTCGCCGCCCGGGTTGGGCACCGGCTTGATGATGTCCAGCCGCGCCATGCGCGCGACCGCCGCCATCACGCGGTAGCCCCATTTGCCGTGGCGCGGGCCGGCCTTCTTGAGCCACACGCGTTCGCTGCCGAAGCGGTGGCTCGCCACGTTTTTCTGTTGCCGTGGCAGGGTGGCGCGCAGGAATTCGGCGTAGTCGCCGGGCGCGGGCGGGTTCGGAAGGGCATCGACGGGCGCGGGGGCCGAAGCGGCTCCCTTGCGCGTCTGCAGGCGCGTCGATGCGCCTCGTCTCAGTGGATTCATCAGGTCAATACGTTCGCACTTCGCGCTGCGCTCATGCAGCCATGGCGAGGCCGGTGACCCTCAGCCCTTGCGGGCCCTGCGTCACGGGCTGGAAGCTCTCTGCGCTGGCCAGCGGCCAGTAGGTTCGGAAAACATTGTGCTGCTCGTCGAGCGCGCCGAGCAGGGCGCCCGGCTGCACCTGCATCACCAGGTTGCTCAACAGGCGCACTTCGGTGTCGGAGATGCGGCGCACGATGTGGTGCGCGGTGATCTGCTGCGGATGGTCCAGGCCCGCGGCCTGCACCAGCTCCTGCAGCGCATGCAGCGTGCTGCGGTGGAAGTTGCGCACGCGGTCGGCCTTGGTCGGCACCACCAGCGCCTGCTGGCGCACCGGGTCCTGCGTGGTCACACCGGTGGGGCAGTGGCCGGTATGGCAGCTCTGCGCCTGGATGCAGCCCAGCGCCATCATGAAGCCGCGTGCCGCATTGCACCAGTCGGCACCCAGCGCCATCATGCGGGCCACGTCGAAGGCGGTGATCACCTTGGCGGCGCAGCCGATCTTGATGCGGTGGCGCAGGTTCACGCCGATCAGCGTGTTGTGCACCAGCAGCAGGCCCTCCTGCAGCGGCGCACCCACGTGGTCGCTGAACTCGACCGGCGCCGCGCCCGTGCCGCCCTCGGCACCGTCGACCACGATGAAGTCGGGCGTGATGCCGGTGGCCTGCATCGCCTTGACGATGCCGAACCATTCCCACGGATGGCCCAGGCAGAACTTGAAGCCGGTCGGCTTGCCGCCCGACAGCTCGCGCAGCCTGGCGACGAAATGCATCATCTCGGTCGGGTTGGAGAACGCGCTGTGCGACGAGGGCGAGATGCAGTCCACGCCCACCGGCACGCCGCGCGCCGCCGCGATCTCGGGCGTGACCTTCGGCGCCGGCAGCACGCCGCCATGCCCGGGCTTGGCGCCCTGGCTCAGCTTGATCTCGATCATCTTCACCTGCGGGTCGCGCGCATTGGTGGTGAAGCGTTCTTCGCTGAAGGTGCCGTCGTCGTTGCGGCAGCCGAAGTAGCCGGAGCCGATTTCCCAGATCAGGTCGCCGCCGTGCACCCGGTGGTGCTGCGAGATCGAGCCTTCACCGGTATCGTGCGCAAAGCCGCCCATCTTGGCGCCCTGGTTGAGCGCCAGGATCGCATTGGCCGACAGCGCGCCGAAGCTCATCGCCGAGATGTTGAACACACTGGCGCTGTATGGCTGCGTGCAGACCTGCGCAGGGTTGGCATCGGCCGGCTGCGGCGTGCCGCCGATCACGATGCGGAAGTCATGGTCCGGCAGCTTCGTCGGCTGCATCGAATGGTTGATCCACTCGTAGCCCGCGATGGTCACGTCGAGCTGCGTGCCGAAGGGCCGGTTGTCCGGGTCGCCCTTGGCGCGCTGGTAGACCAGCGAGCGCTGCGCGCGCGAGAAGGGCGCGGCCTCCGAGTCGCTCTCGATGAAGTACTGCCGCATCTCCGGGCGGATGTACTCCAGCAGAAAGCGGATGTGGCCGATCACCGGGTAATTGCGCAGGATGGCGTGGCGGGTCTGGCGCAGGTCGTGCACGCCGGTGCCGCTGAGCACCGCGAAAACCACCACCCCGATCCAGGCCAGCCACAGGTGCGGCGACACGAAAACAGTGGCGAGGCAGGCGACCAGACCAAGCACGCACAGGGCAAAGGCGCTGTAACGCGTCGGAAACGGAATAATCGTGGGCATAGAAATGAGATGACTACCAGAGCCTGCTGCATCATAGAGGGCTGCCCCGAACTTGCCATGACGACCTCCTCCGATACCCCCCAGACCCCTCCACCGGCCCAGGAACCCCTCGGCCCCGACGACTTCGATGCCCTCGACCAAGCGCTGGACGCCATGCGCGAGCACGACGAGGAAATTCCCCAGTGGGAGTTCTGCGAAGGCTTCATGGCCGCGCTGATCTGCACCCGCCGGCCGATTCCGCCTGCCGAATACTGGCCGGTGCTGCTGGGCGACAGCTTCAAGCCCGCGCAGCAGATGGAGTTCGTCTGGAACTGGAAGCGCCGCTGGCGCGAGATCGAAGAGGGCCTGGACGCCCCCGTCGAGACGCTGGACGACGAACGCAGCTGGCAGCCCGAGGTGCTCGACACCCGCGGCGCCATCGCCTCGTTGCCCGAAGAAGAGCGCGCCGAGATGGCGGGCGAGGAAATTCCCTCGTTCGCACAGGTCTGGGCGCTGGGCTTCATGTACGCGGTCGAGAACTGGCCCGAGGAGTGGGCCGCTCCGCGCGACAAGGAAGCCGCGCAGATGCTCAACGACGCGCTCGACAACATCGTGGCGCTCACCGAAGACGACACCGCCAAGCCCACCGTGTCGATGTACAGCGACGACGGCCCGCCCAGCGTGAGCCAGCAGCGGCTGGACGATTTCGGCGCGGTCATCTGGGCGGTGTACGACCTGCGCCAGCTCTGGAAGAGCCTGGGGCCGAAGGTCGAGACGATCCGCAAGGAAGCCACGCCTGGGCGCAACGATCCCTGTCCCTGTGGCAGCGGGAAGAAATACAAGAAGTGCCACGGTGAGTGACTGGGCTCGGCTCCCAGGATGACACCTTGTCTTTCTGTTCGTTTGGGGCGCCGCTGTTCAGGGCGGCACTCACGCCGACACGGTGCTCTTTTTCGCGAATGTCCCCCGCTTCGCTCCTCCTTTATTTCGCGAAAAAGAGCCCCGTATCGACGTGAGCGCTCAGAGCACTTGTTGATCGGCCGCAAACGCACGACGTGTCCTGTGCGAATGGCACCAGGTGCTCCCCGCAGCGAAATAAAGGAGGAGCGAAG
Source organism: Variovorax raffinosi (assembly GCF_051216615.1). NCBI lineage: Bacteria > Pseudomonadati > Pseudomonadota > Betaproteobacteria > Burkholderiales > Comamonadaceae > Variovorax > Variovorax raffinosi. The sequence continues at coordinate 703,346 of NZ_JBPJZR010000002.1, read as the reverse complement.
CGGGGGACATTCGCGGAGGGGAGCACCTGGTGTCATTCGCACAAGCCCTGAATGACCCCGAACCCGACCCCGAACCCCCAAGAACAAAAACACACCGACATGCCCCCGCAGACACAGCGCCCCACCACAGAACCCCTGACGCCAAGGGCAGCCTGGGTCATGGTCCTCGCGCTGTGCGCCGGTGTAGCGCTGAGCCAGGCCTTCCGCACGGTCGGCGCCATCATGGCGAGCCCGCTGCAGGCCGACTTCAAGCTGTCGGCTCAGGCCCTCGGGATCTTCTCGGGCGCTTTCCATTTCGCGTTCGGCGCCATGCAGCTCTTCATGGGCATCGGCATCGACCTGCACGGCGTGCGGCGCACGGTGCTGGTGGCCTTTCCCATCGCCATCGTGGGCGCGCTGCTGTCGGCCGTGTCGTCCAGCTACCTCGTGCTGGTGGCGGGCCAGGCGTTGATCGGCATCGGCTGCGCGCCGGCATTCCTCGTGTGCACCGTGTTCATCGCGCGGCACTTTCCGGCGGCGCGCTTCGCCACCGTCTCGGGCATGGTGCTGGCCATCGGCGGCCTCGGCATGCTGGCCACGGGCACACCGCTGGCCTGGCTGGTGCAGGCCTGGTCATGGCGCGCGGGCTTCCTTGTGCTGGCCGTGGCCGCCGCGCTGGCCTGGCTCGCGATCTGGCGCTGGGTGCACGAGCCCCCATCCGCCGTGCCCCAGGTGAAGGAATCGATCCCCGAGGCCATCCGCCAGTTCGGCGCGCTGTTCGCGATGCCGCACACGCTCGGCATCATCGTGCTCGGCGCGGTCACCTATGCGGCCTTCATCTCGCTGCGCGGGCTCTGGCTCGGGCCGCTCATGATGGAGCGCCACGGCTATTCGCTGGTGCAGAGCGGCAACGTGGCGCTGCTGGTGTCGGTGGTCTCGCTGTTCGGCGCACCGCTGTTCGGCAAGCTCGACCGCGACGGTGCCGCCGCGCGCCGACGCTGGATCGTGGCCTGCGGGCTGGTCTACGCGGTGCTGTTCGCGCTCATCGCTTTTCTGCACTCGGCCTGGCTCGACATCGGCGGCATGGTGCTGATCGGCGTGCTCTCGGGCTTCATCGTCTGGCAGTACGCCGACGTGCGCGGCGCCTACCCGGCCGCGCTCACCGGGCGCGCGATGGCCGTCTTCACAATGGCCATGTTCCTCGGCGTGGCGCTCATGCAATGGGGAACGGGTGTCGCGGCCTCGGTGGCCGCAGCGCATGGCGCCGACCCGCTGACCGCGGTGCTGGCGACCATCGCTGCACTGCTGGTGCTGGGCATCGTGGCCTTCGCGTGGCTGCCCGCGCCGAAGGCCGCCTCGCTCAAATCTTGAAGGCGCGCTGGATGTCCGGCCGGACGAGGTCGGCATATTCGCGGTGCTTGCGGATGTAGCCCGCGATGAACTGGCACACCGGAATCACATGCAGCCCCTTGGCGCGGGCCTCGTCGAGCACATGCCGCGCGATGGCCGAGCCCACGCCCTTGCCTTCGTGCTCGGGCAGCACCTCGGTGTGCGTGAACATGATCGCTTCGGTCAGCAGGTTGTATTCGGCATAGGCCGCGAGCTTGCCGTCGAGCGCAGCCTCGTAGCGGTGCAGGGCTTCGTTGTTGGTGAAAGTGAGATCGGTGGTATTGCTCATGGTTGGCGTGCCAGGAAGGCGGCAAGGTTGGTGGCGGCGGTGGCGCGCACTTTCTTGCGCAGCATCGGTGTCCAGCCGAGCAGCAGGCCCGGCGTGCCCAGGGCCTGGCGCGACCAGGTCCAGAACGGAAAGCTGTCCTTGTGCGTGGCGATCAGTCCCTCGGGCGTGAAGGTGAAGCGCGCGTCGATGCTGTTGTCGACCAGCCGGCCGGTGGCGCTGAAGCGGTAGTGCGCATCCCAGTGGGCGCGGCCCGTGGTCTCGTCGGCCTGCACGTCGCTCCACTTCAGGCGCCACACGTCGGCGCCCTTGGCGCGCGTGGCCAGGGCCAGCATGCGCCACATGCCGCCGACCTCGCGCCGGCCGCGCAGCGAAAAAGCCTCGTCGTCGAACTCCGCGTCGGGGGCGTAGCAGGCGGCCATGGTGGCGGCATCGAGTTTCTCGAACGCGCTGTAGAAGCGCTCGATGGTCTGGGCATTGGTGGCTGCGGTCATGGGGCCTCTGGGGTTGGGGAGCGGGGTCACATCACCTTGGGAATGGTGCGCGCGAGGAAATCATAGACCGTGCGAATGCGCCGGTCGGTGCGCACCTCGCGGTGCACCGCGAGCCACACCGGCAGCACCGGCAGCTTGAGCGCCGGCAGCACGCGCACCACCTCGTCGTCGGTGCGGGCCAGCGACTCGCTCACGAAGCCGATGCCCATGCCCTGGCGCAGCGCCTCCCAGTACACGCTGACGTCGTCGGTGCGAAAGCAGAAGTCTTCGCGCTTGAGCGGCGCGCCGAGCTGGGCGGAACTGCGCACGATGCTGTCGTCGCGGTCGTAGCCCAGCAGGTCGTGCTTGAACAGGTCGCTCGCCTGCCGGGGCGTGCCGCGCCGGCGCAGGTAGTCGCGCTGCGCGAAGGTGCCGAGCGCGAGCTTGCCGACGCGCCGAGCAATCACCGAGCTGGTTTCGGGCGCGGTCATGCGCAGCGCAATGTCCGCCTCGCGGCGCAGCAGGTTGCTGATCTCGTTGGTGGCCACCAGCTCGATCTGGATTTCGGGCAGCTCGCGCCGCATCTGCGCCAGCAGCGCCGGCAGCAGATGCCGCGCCGTGGCCTGGCTCGCCGAGAGGCGCACCGTGCCGCCCAGCGCGGTGTTGGCGCCCGACACGCTGCGCGCCATTGCGTGCGCGCCGCTCTCCATGCTGCGTGCCGCTTCGGCCAGTTGGGTGGCCATCGCGGTCGGCCGCAGGCCCTGGCCGGTGCGCTCGAACAGCACCACGCCGAGTTGCGATTCAAGCTCGGCGATGTGCCGCCCCAGCGTGGGCTGGCTCGCGCCGAGCATGCGCGCCGCGCCCAGCAGGCTGCCGCAGTCCAGCGCGGCAAGAAAAGACCGGACGAGTCGCCAGTCGAACTGAAGGTTGGGGCTCATGGGAGGTCCTTGCCGGCTCGGATGGACATTCGCCTTCCCGCGGTTTCAGTATTCATTACTGCATAGCGGGTATGGCGATTCAGGCAATTGTGTAACACGCCGGTGCTTCCAAGAATCGACGCCATGAGACAACGCAGAAACTTCGTGCGCCTGCTGGGAGGCGGCATCGCGCTGAGCACCGGGGCTGCGGCAATGGCCACCTGGTGGCTGAACGACGAGGTGCCGGCCGCTGCCTTCGAGATCTGGAACGGCCCCGGCGACGAGCGCGACGTGCGCAAGCGTGCCGTCGCCTATGCCGTCACCGCCCCCACGGCCTACAACTGCCAGCCCTGGATGGTCGACCTGCGCGAGCCCGATGCCATCGTGCTGTATTGCGACCGGGCGCGCGTGCAGCCCGAGACCGACCCCTTCGGCCGGCAGGTCCTGATCGGCCATGGCGCCTTCATCGAACTGCTGGTGATGGCGCTGGGGCAGCAGGGCGTGACGGCCAGCGTGCAACTGTGGCCGCAGGGCGAGCTGGTGGGCGAGCCGCGGCGGTGGCCGCACATTCCGGTGGCACGCCTGAAGCTGTCGGGCGGCGGCAAGCCGGACCCGCTGTTCGCGCAGGTGCTGCGCCGGCGCACGCCCAAGCAGCGCTTCGACACCGGGCGCCCGGTGTCGGCCGACATGCTGCAGGGCCTCATGGCGGTCACGCCCGCCAGCGGACGGGTGCAGTGCGCCGGCACGGTCGACATCACGCGCGTGCTGCCCTTGCGCAGGCTCTGTGCGGCGGCCGCGCGCGTGGAACTCGCCACGCCCCAGACCGCGCTTGAAAACCTGCGCATGCTGCGCGTCGGGCCGCAGGAGATCCTCGCGCACCGCGACGGCTTCTCGATGAACGATCCGGCCCTGCGCGTGGCCGTGGCGCTGGGCCAGTTCGACCGCAAGGTGCCGGCGGCCGAGGACAGCCTTTCGTTTCGGCAGACGCTGCAGATGTTCGAGGACCAGGCCCACACCGCGATGGGCTTCATCTGGCTCAGCACGCGCGGCAACAGCCGCACCGAGCAGATCGCCGCGGGGCGCGCCTATGTGCGCCAGCAATTGCGGGCCACCGACCTGGGCCTGGGCATGCACCCGATGAGCCAGCCGCTCGAAGAGTTCGCGGAGATGGCGTCGCACCATGCGGCCGCGCACGACATGCTGCTGGGCACCGCGCCGCCGCGCGACGCGCGCAGCCCCACGGTGCAGATGATGTGCCGCCTTGGTTATCCGGTGGCGCCGGTGTCCGCTGCGCCGCGCCGGCCCGTCGGCGATTTCATGAACGCCTGACTAAGCCCAGGCTTCGACGTTTACCGCGCGAGCAGTTCGACCAGCGTCTGCAGCGCGTAGTGCACCGTGGCCGCGCGCACCGTGGCACGGTCGCCGTCGAAGCGTCGGCGCTCGGTGCGCACTTCGCCATCGACTGACCAGCCGAACCACACGGTGCCCACCGGCTTGTCGGGCGTGCCGCCGGTCGGCCCCGCCACGCCGGTGACGGCCAGCGCCACGCGCGACGGCGGCGAGTGCGCGATCGCGCCCGTGGCCATGGCACGCACCACCGGTTCGCTGACCGCGCCGTTCGCTTCGATGACCGCGGCGTCCACGCCCAGCAGCTCGGTCTTGGCGCTGTTGGAATACGTGATGAAGCCGCGCTCGAACCATGCGCTGGAGCCCGCAAGCTCGGTGCAGGCGGCGGCGATCAGCCCGCCCGTGCAGCTTTCGGCGGTGGACAGCATCCAGCCCTTTTGCTGCAGCAGGCCGGCCACCGTCACGACCAATGCGGGCGTGTCCTGGTCGGCGAGCGTGGGCTGCGCGGGCAGCGTCGAAGAAGAATCCATCATCGGTCTTGTCACCATGCGCGCCAGAGCGCAATGACCAGCAGCGTGCAGAAGGCCGCCACCAGGTCGTCGAGGATGATGCCGAAGCCCGCGCGCCACCAGCGCACCTGCGCCGCGTCGCGCTGCTTGAACAGCGCGTCGGCCCAGGCCACCGGTCCGGGCTTGGCGGCATCGAAGTAACGGAACAGCGCGAAGGCGACGGCCTGCGCCAGCAGCCCGGCCGGCGTGACCAGCCAGAGCACGATCCAGAAGGCGACCACCTCGTCCCACACCACGGCGCCGGGGTCGGCGATGTTCATGTCGCGCGCCGTCACCGTGCAGGCCCACCAGCCGATGGGCAGCGACGCCAGGATGATCCAGCCGATGGTGGCGGGCGTGAACCACAGCTGCATCACCACGAAGGCCACCCAGGCCCACAGCGTGCCGACGGTGCCGGGCGCGAAGCGCGGCAGCCCGGAGCCGAAACCCAGCGCGATGGCATGCGCGGGGTGCGAGAACAGAAAGCGGACGGTGGGGCGGGGCAGCGTGGGTTTCGGCATGGGGCCGGTGGCGTCGTGGATGTCGCGGGTGTCGAAGGAAGAAACGGCTTGCATCAGGGGCAGAAGTGTCGCGCATCTGCGCCCCGGCCTGCGCGCCGAAGTTTCTATTTATCAAAGCAATAGCTTGTTTAATTAAGGCGTGCCGCCTAGTATTCGGGCTCCTTTCCGTTCTTCGTGCCTGCCATGTCGTCTTCCTCTTCCGCCGATTCCGCCGCCTTGCAAGCGCCACCCCCCACTGCCGCGTGGAGCGAACTGTTCACCGGCCGCAATGGCTGGCGCGCGCTCGCGCTGACCGGCGGGGTCGCGCTGCATGCCATCAACGTCCACATCGTGACCACCGTGCTGCCATCGGTGGTGCGCGAGATCGGCGGGCTCGACTGGTACGCCTGGAGCACCACGCTGTTCGTGGTCGGCTCGATCCTCGGTGCCACGCTGTCGGTGCGGCTGCTGGCGGTGCTCGGGCCGCGCGGTGCCTGCCTGGCCGCGCTGGCGGTGTTCACCGCCGGCTCGATGGGCTGCGCGCTGGCGTCGGCCATGCCATGGATGCTCGCGGGCCGCACGGTGCAGGGGCTGGGCGGCGGCATGCTTGCCGCGCTGAGCTACGGGCTGATCCAGCTGGTGTTCGCGCCGCGGCTCTGGCCGCGCGCGGTGGCGCTGGTCTCGGGCATGTGGGGCGTTGCCACGCTGTGCGGGCCGGCCGTGGGCGGGCTGTTCGCGCAGGCCGGGCACTGGCGCTGGGCCTTCTGGTTCCTGCTGCCGGTGGCGGCGGCGCAGGCGGTGCTGGTGCTGGTGCAACTGCGGCCCTCGGCCGGCGTGAAGCATGAGCGCCCCGCAACCTTGCCGCGCGTGCCGGCCCTGCAGATCGGCCTGCTCGCGGCCTCGGTGCTGGTGATCGCGGCGAGCGGCTTCCTGTCCGACCTGCCCTGGCAGGCGGCCGGCGTGGTGCTCGGGCTGGCCATCGGCTTCGCCGCCACGCGCATCGACCGCAGCGCCGGCGTGCGCGTGCTGCCCACCGGCGCCTATGCCGTGCGCACGCCGCTCGGCGCCATCTACGCCAGCGTGGCATTGCTGCTGATCGGCACCACCACCGAAATCTTCGTGCCGTACTTCCTGCAGTTGCTGCACGGCCATTCGCCGCTCATGGCGGGCTACCTCACGGCGGCGATGGCCGGCGGCTGGAGCGCGGGCTCGCTGCTGTCGTCGGGCCGCAGCGGTGCCGGGGCCGACCGCATCCTGCGCACCGGGCCGGTGATCTGCACGCTGGGCCTGGTTGCGCTGGTGGTGTTGCTGCCGGCGCCGGGCCTGCTCGGCGCGGGCTTCGAGACGGTGCTGGTGGCCATCGCGCTGGCGGCGGTCGGGCTGGGCGTGGGCATCGGCTGGCCGCATCTGGTGACACGGGTGATGTCGCTGGCCCCCAAGGGCGAGGAAGGCCGGGCCTCGGCCTCGATCACCACGGTGCAGCTCTACGGCATGGCCGTGGGCGCGGCGGTGGCGGGGCTGGTCGCCAATGCAGCGGGCCTGACCGTGCCGGGCGGCATCGAAGGCGGGCGCTCGGCGGCCATCTGGCTGTTCGCAAGCTTTGCGCTGGCTCCCGCGCTGGCCGCGTGGCTGGCGTACCGCACCGTGGCGCGGCGGGCCTGGTGAACGGGCCCTGCCAGTGCCGGGTTCAGGCGACCACGCCTTCCCAGGCCAACGCCCGCTTGCGCGCCCGAACGCGCCTGGCTTCGCCGCGCAGCATCGCCACCAGGTCGTAGACCTCGGCCGGCAGATGGGCACCGCGCCAGGCCACATGCTGGTCGGCGCGGCACAGCACCAGGCGATGCGTGTAGGCCTTGGGCACGTCCTCGGTCTCGATGTCCAGCACCGTGAGCGGCATCTTGTAGGCGCGTGCCGCATGCTCGATCGGCTTCACGTCCACGCTGCGGTCGAAGCGCAGCAGCGTGTAGCCGGGGCCGAAGGCGTCGTAGAGCGAGCGGCCATCGGCCAGCCAGAAATGCGGCGCGCGGCAGCCGGGCACGGTGGAGGGCGTGAAGTCGCCCATCGAATAGGGCGGTGCCGTGTGTTCGCCGTCCGCAATGATGATCGGCGAGCCGCTGTAGAAGTAGCCGAAGTTGAGCCCGCCGCAGCAGAACTGCTGCACGTTGAGTTCGTAGGCCTCGCGCCCGATGTCGGCCCGCAGCGCATCGCCCGCCGGGCCGGGTTCCTCGATGTTCGGCGGCACGGCGCGGCGCGCGCGGATCATCTTCTGCGCATGGTCCATCGCGAAGTTCGACACCTGCTCGGTGATCGGCTGGCGCTCCGCTTCGTACGCGTCGAGGATGGCCTCGTCGCCCCAGCCCTGCACGCAGGCGCCCAGCAGCCACGAGAGATTGAGCGCATCCGCAATGCCCGCGTTCATGCCGTAGCCCGCATAGGGCACCCACAGGTGCGCCGCGTCGCCCGCCAGGAACACACGGCCTTCGCGAAAGCGATTCGCCACGAGGCGGCGGCCGACCCAGTCTTCCTTGCTGATGACCTCGTATTCGAAGTCCGGCCCCACGCCGAGGATGTCGCGCAACGACTGGTCGCGGTCGACCGAATCGAACTCGGGTTCTTCGGCGTTCAGGTGGTTGTGCACCAGCCAGGTTTCGTGGCCGTCGATGGCGAACATCGTGCCGCAGCGGCGCGGGTTCATCGCGTAGTAAGACCACGCCGGCTTGCCCGGAATCATGGCGCGCAATTTCGGCGCGCGGATGAAGGTCGACTGCACGCGCTGGATGACGGCCGTGCCTTCGAGCTTGGCGCCGATCTGCTTGCGCACGGCGGAGCTGCCGCCGTCGCAGCCCACCATGTAGCGGCATCGGATGCTGCGCGTCACGCCACTGTCCATGTCGGTGGCAATGGCGGTCACGCCGTCGTCGTCCTGCGTGAAGCCCGCGAACTGCGTGCAGTTGAGCAGCGTCACGCCAGGCAGCGCGGCCGTGTGCTTCAGCAAAATCGGCTCCAGGTAGATCTGGTTGATGCGGTGCGGCGGCTCCGGCGTGGGCCACCATGCGTCAGGGCCCTCGGTCTCGGTGTAGCGGTCGCGCCGGCACGGGATGGGAATGCGCGTGAGTTCGGCGCCCGTCACGCTGGTGCGGAACACCACGTCGTTCGGGTGGTCCGCGGGCAGCCCCGCATCGCGCAGCTTCTGCGCCACGCCCAGGCGGCGAAACTGCTCCATCGTGCGCGAGGCCACGTGGTTGCACTTCACGTTCGGCGGCTCGGCGAAATGGCGCGTTTCGCAAATGATCACCGAGACGCCGCGCGAGGCGAGGTCCATCGCCAGCGTGAGTCCCACGGGGCCCGCGCCGACGATCATCACGTCGGCGGTCAGTGCGGTGTTGTCTGTCATGTCTTCTCAGAAATCCTGTCGGTTCCCGTCAGTCAAGCCGGATGTTGGCGGTCTGGATGACCTTCGCCCACTTCTTCGTTTCGGAGCGGATGTAGGCCTCGAAGGCTTCGGTCGAACCTGGCGCCGGCTCCGCGCCGAGGTTGCGCATCGAGGCCTTGATCTGCTCGTCGCCGAGCGCGGCGTTGATCTCTGCATTGAGCCGCGCCACGATGGGCGCGGGCGTGCCGGCCGGCGCCACCACGCCGAACCAGCCGGTCGAGTCGTAGCCGGGCAGCCCGGCCTCGGCCACCGTGGGCACGTCGGGCAGCATCGGCACGCGCTGCGCGCTGGTGACCGAAAAAGCGATCAGCTTGCCGGCACGGATCTGCTGCAGCGAAGCGGGCAGGTCGACCAGCGCAAGCGGGATCTGCCCCGCGATGGCATCGAGTGCCGCCGGGCCCGAGCCGCGATAGGGCACTTCCACCAGCTTCACATCGGCCATCTGCGCGAACAGCGCCGCCGACAGGTGCATTGCCGTGCCGTTGCCGCCATGACCGATCGACAGCCCGCCCGGCTGCGACTTCGCCAGCGCGATCAGCTCGCGCTGCGTGCGCGCCGCGATCGAGGGATGGCCGACGATCACGAAGGGCGTGGCCGCGACCATGCCCACCGGCTTGAAGTCCTTCACCGGATCGAAAGGCATCTGCGGATACAGGCTCACGTTGGCGGTCAGCGCGCCCGCTGCGCCCAGGCCCAGCGTGTAGCCGTCGGCCGGCGTCTTGGCCACCAGCGAAAGCCCCACGTTGCCACCAGCGCCGGGCCGGTTGTCCACCACCACCGGCTGGCCCAGCTTCTCGTTGAGCCGCGGCACCAGCATGCGGACCACCGCATCGGCGCTGCCGCCCGGCGGGAACGTCACGACCATACGGATGGGTTTGTTCGGATAGTCGCCGGCCGGAGCCTGCGCGAGGGCCGCGCCGCCGAGGACCGTGCAAGCCGTCGCCAGCACGAGCTGCCGACGCAGTGCGCTCGTCCCGCGGGCGAGGGGAACTGTCATCGGGACTCCTTGAATATGAGTTATCGGTTTGAGCACAGATTGAACGATGGCAGGATTCATTCGTAAATCAAGAAATTTCGAATGAAATATCATCTTTCCTGATGAATACGAACTTCAGTCCTACGATTCGCCAACTGCGCGCTTTCCTGGCTGTCTACCAGTTGCGCAAGCTCAGCACGGCGGCGCAAAGACTGTTCGTCACGCAGTCGGCGGTGAGCATGCTGATCCGCCAGCTCGAGGAGGGGCTGGAGACGCGTCTGTTCGACCGCACCACGCGTTCGCTCAAGCCCACCGCCGCGGCGGAACAGATGATGGTGACGGTCGAGCGCATCCTGCGCGACGTCGATTCGCTGTCGAACGATTTCCGTGAACTGGCCACGCTGGAGCGCGGCCGCGTCACGCTGGCCATCACGCCCACGCTCGCGGGCTTCCTGCTGCCTGATGCCATGCGCGCCTTCAACGAACAGCATCCGAAAGTGCGCGTGCTGGTGAACGACTGCGCGCCCGACCAGTTCATCTCGCGCATCATCGGCGAGCATGTGGACTTTGGTATCGGCACGCCCGAGCGGCCCGGCACCGAGGTCGAAGTGCAGCGTCTGATGCGCGACCACCTTGCGCTGGTGTGCCGCAGCGACCATCCGCTGGCCAAGGCGCGCGTCGTGCGCTGGAGCGACCTGGGGCGCCACCCCGTCATCACCGTGCGGCCCGGCTACGGCGTGCGGCCGCTCATCGACGGTACCGCGGCCGAGGCCGGCGTGACGCTCGACGTGGTGAACGAAGTCTCTTTTCTCTCCACCGCGATCTGGATGACCGCGGCCGGCATGGGCGCGTCGATCATGCCCTCGGCCTTTGCCCGCGCCGAGGCCGATCCCTCGCTGGTGATCAAGGTGCTCAGCGCGCCGCGCGTGGCACGCGATATCTCGGTCGTCATCAAGCGCGGCCACTCGCTTTCGGCCGCGGCGCGTGCCTTCATCGAGGCATTGAAGCGCTCCCTATAATTTTTGAGTCCGCAACAACGGGAGGGCCTTGCACCATGAGAACTTTCATTCAACGTCTCGGGGCCCTGTCGCTCCTAGTGGCCTTCAGCCTTGCGCTGGTGGCCTGCGGCAACAAGGAGGCCGAGCAGCGCACCGCCTTCATCGCCTTCCTGCAGACGCGCGTGCTCGACAAGCCCGGCCTGCATGTGCCGACGCCGACGCCCGAAGAAAAAACATCGTTCGGCGACTACGCGCAGCACTACGCGGTGATCACCGATTTCAACGAAGGCATGAACCAGTCGGTGAGCAAACCGATGGGCGAGGTCATGGCCAAGGGCGCGCTGCGCTCGATTGCCGACCTGGCTTCGCGCCGCGACGACCTCAAGGCCGCGAAGGACGGGCTGGGTGGCCTGCGCACCGCCCTCGACCAGCAGGTCGCCAAGGCCGATGCGGCGCATGCGCAACTCAAGCAGCCTGAGGACCTGAAGCAGGTCTACGACAAGGCCTACGAAAGGACCGTGACGGCGCCCGCCACCACGTTCAAGGAAGTGTTCCCCGCGCTCGACACCGTGTTCGACAGCGCGCTGACCATCGGCGATTTTCTGCAGCAGAACAAATCGAAGATCCAGGTCTCGGGCTCTTCGGTCACCGTGACCGACCCGGCCGTGCAGGTTGAGCTGAACAAGATGCTGCAGCAGTTGAACGGCCAGTCGGCCGCCATCAACGCCGCTCAACGAAAGATGCAGGCGATGGTGCGCGGAAACTAAGGCTCGCCCCCAGGCTTCGCGCACTTCGTGTCGCTTCTCCAACCCCCTACCGGGGGCAACACCTGCGGCCCGGCAAAGCCGGTTCCGCGGTGTTCCGCGAAGGGGCAGGGGTCAGACGAAGTGATCGAACGAGCCGAAGCGCTGCGCCACCAGCGCGCCGCTCGCATCGACGATGCGCAGGCCGGTTTCGGCATCGATGCGGCCGATGCGCGTGACGGGTGTTGCGCTGTCCTTGCCGGCCTGTTCGACGGCATCGCGTGCTGACGGCGGCGCGGTGAAGACCAGCTCGTAGTCGTCGCCGCCCGACAGCGCGCAGGTGCGCAGGATTTCTTTGCCAAGGCCCGGCGCCTCGACCGAGATCAACGCGATCGCCGCATCGGCATCGAGCGTGGCGCCCACGCCGCTCGATCCGAGGATGTGGCCCAGGTCGCCGATCAGCCCGTCGCTCACATCCACCGCCGACGTGGCCGTGCCGCGCAGCGCCTGGCCCAGCGCCACGCGCGGCGTGGGTTGTTCCATGCGCGTGCGCGCCGACTCGAAGGCATCGGCCGACAGCGCGAGCGTGCCGCGAAACACCTCCAGCGCCAGCCGCGCATCGCCCAGCGTGCCGCTGACCCAGATGTCGTCGCCGGCGCGCGCGCCCGAACGCAGCAGCGCCGCGCCAGCCGGCACTTCGCCGAACACCGTGATGCAGATGTTGAGCGGCCCGCGCGTGGTGTCGCCGCCCACCAGTTCGCAGCCGTGCGCGTCGGCCAGCGCGAAGAGGCCGCGCGAGAAGCCTTCGAGCCAGGGCTCGTCCACGCCCGGCAACGCCAGCGCGAGCGTGAAGGCCAACGGCTTCGCGCCGCAGGCCGCGAGGTCGCTGAGGTTCACCGCCAGCGCCTTGTGGCCCAGCCGCGCCGGATCGACGGTGGAGAGAAAGTGCCGCCCCTCGACCAGCATGTCGGAAGAAACGGCGAGCTGCATGCCCGCGGCCGGCGCGAGCAAGGCGCAGTCGTCACCCACGCCGAGCGGGGAGCGCTTGGCGGGACGTTTGAAGTAGCGTGTGATCAGGTCGAATTCACCCATGGGGTGGGAGCATAAGGGGTGGGGAGGCTGTCTTTCTCCCTCCCCTTCCGGGGGAGGGTTGGGGTGGGGGCTCGCGGCGTATCCATCGGGCGCTCTGCCCGCCCCCATCCCAGCCTTCCCCCAAAGGGGGAAGGAGCAAGACGTTCAGGCCTGCCCTCTGAACCTCAACGCCGCCTGCCGCACCACTTCCGCCAACAACCGCTCTTTCCCCTGCTTCTCCCGCAGCCACCGCGCATCGTTGCGGTTGGCCTCGACGCTGGTGCGCAATTCGCCCAACGCCTGCGTGGCGTTGAGCGCCTCGCTGTGCCATTCGAGCTGCGTCATCGTCATCAGGATGTGGTCGCGCAGCGGCATGTGCTGGCCGGTGGCCGGGTCGACATACACCGCGTCGAGCCCGAAGCGGCAGGCCTGGAAACGGTTGTAGGTGTAGACGAGGTAGTCGTCTTCACAAGGCTCGAAGGGCTGCTCCTGCAGGAACCACGCGGCCAGCGACTGCACATAGCCCGCGAGCGCGGCGGCGCGCTCGACGGTGAGCGGCGTGTCGAACACGCGGATCTCGATGGTGCCGAACTCGGGCTTGGGGCGGATGTCCCAATAAAAGTCTTTCATGCTGCGCACGACGCCGGTACGGGTCATGCGCTCGAAATACGCCTCGAATTCCTTCCAGCTCAGCGTGAAGGGCGCGCGGCCCGACAACGGAAATGCGAACACCGAGTTGAGCCGGGCCGAGTCGAACTGCGTGTCCTGCCCCTGCACGAACGGCGACGAGGCCGACAGCGCGATGAAGTGCGGGATGTAGCGCGACATGCGGTGCAGCATCAGCAGCGCCGCATCGGCATCGGGGCAGCCGATGTGCACATGCTGGCCGAAGATGGTGAACTGCTTGCTCAGGTAGCCGTACAGCTCCGACAGTTCGCGAAAGCGCGGCTTGTCGTAGATGCGGCGCTCATGCCACTGCTGGAAGGCATGCGTGCCGCCGCCGACCACCGCGATGTTGAGCTTGTCGGCATTGCGGATCAGCGCTTCGCGAATGGGCGAAAGCTGCGTGATCACGTCCTGCGCCGAATGGCAGATGTCGGTCGAGATCTCGATCATGCTCGACGTCATCTCGGGCACCACGCTGCCGGGCAGCGGCGTCTGCGCCATCAGCCGCAGCATGTCTTCGGCATACGGCGCGAGGTCGTAGTCGTGCGTGTTGACGAGCTGCAGCTCCAGCTCCACGCCGAGCGACAGCGCTTCCGACTTGTTGAACGGCTCCAGCTTAACCATGCGGCTCGCGGGATCGGCCGCCAGCGGCGCCGAACGCACGTCGTCGCTGTCCGGGTCGATGGTGGGAATGGCTGTGCTCATCGCTGCGTGTCTTCCGTGGTGCTGAAGGCCTGTGGCACCCATGGCACCGAGCTTTCACCCACCGCATGAATGGCCACGGTGGCGAGCACCGCGCCCACCACTTCCATCAAGAGAATCGAGGGCAGGGCGACCTGCGTGATCATGGTGCCGAGCAGGGGCGAGGCGCTGGCAAAGTTCGAGGCGATCAGCAATGCGATCGACGACAGCGGCGACATCGCGCAGCCGACCCAGAAGGCCTGCTTCCAGCTGGCGCCGCTGCCCGGGTTGGCAATGGCCACGCCGGCGATCTTGGTGACCAGGCGCACGCCGATCACGGCCAGCACCACGCTGGCCACGGGCAGTGTCCAGTCGGCCTGCGCCGCCACGATGGACACCAGCACGAACATCAGCATGGTCAACAGCGACGCCGCGGTGCCCAGTTGCCGTTGCCAGGCCCAGGGCTTGGGGTTGAGTGTTTTCAGCAGCACGCCGCCGATCAGCGCCGCCAGCGGGGCCGAGCCGCCGACATGCGCCGTGAGCGCGGCGCCCGCCGCGATGAGCGCGAGCAGCAGGATCGACGTGTTCTCGCTCGTCGGGCTCATCACCCGCAGGGCCGAGCGCAGGGCCAGCGCCACGATCGCGCCGACCACGAAGGACAGACCCAGCACCACCGCCACCGGGTAGAGCTTTTGCAGCAGCGTCTGCGGCGCGCGTTCGATCAGGCCGGCCTGCGCATAGCCGAGCGCCAGCGCATAGAAGGTGTTGAGCGTGGCCAGCGTCATCGCGCGTTCGGTCACCGGGCCGGCGGCGCGGGTGTCGATGATCACGCGGCTCAGCACCGCCGGCGAAGCGACGATGGCCATCAGCGCGATCGGGTTGGCCACCGGCTCGGGCAGGCCCAGCAGCATCAGCACCCAGAACACGCCGAAGTAGGTGAGTGTGGCTTCGAGCAGGCTCTGCACCAGCACCATCGGGTTGTGGCGGAACCAGCGCAGCGGCAACCGCCCGCCGGCCTCGAACAGCACCACGGCCACGCCGAGTTCAAGCAGGAAAAGGCTGATGCCACGCAGCGGCCAGATCGCGCCCTCGAACCCCGCAAAGCCCACCACCGCGCCCACCAGCGAATAGCCGATCACCTTGGGCAAGCCCAGGTAGCGGCGCACCAGGTGGCCCGAGACCGCGGCCGCGGCCAGCAACAGGGACCACAGCACGGTGGGCAGGCCGGCCGAGGGGCGCACCCATTCGGACCAGAAACCCAGCAGATCGTTGATGAAGCTCGTCAAATTCATGCAGGTAGAAAGAAGCTGATGGGCCGGCTGCGCCAGCGGGCCCAGATCGCGCTACGGATGCGTGCGCGGTCTCCCAGGCTCACGCTGTGCGCGCGCAGCGCCAGCCGGAAGGCGAAATAGAAACTCACGCTCACATTGAGCGCGCCGATGACCGGAATCGCCGCCACCGCCCACCACAGCGCAGGCTGCTGCAACACCGACAGCCCCGTGGACGCGGCGGCCGCGGCAATCTGCCCGGCCGAGAGCGTCACATGGCGCACGTCCAGCCCGAGCCCGAAGAAACCCGCGAACGCGGGCAGCAGTCCGAGCATGAGGCCGAGCGAGATGTTGGAGGCAAAGCCTGAGATGTGTGTGCGCATGAAGGTGGCCCAGCGGCGGGCCCGTGCGGCGCCCAGAAAAGCGCCGATGCGTGGGTTGTAACGCATGGCGGAGTCCATGCGATGCAGGACAAAGGCGTTTTCTGTCCATCCGGCGATGATGCTGGCCGAAAACAGCAGGATGCCGGTGATTGCCGCGTAAAGCGCGGTCGGCCCGGCCAGCGACAGCGAATGCAGCGTGGACGCGGCATGCGCCGCGTCGAGCAGCGGCCGGCCCAGCGCGTATTGCACCAGCAGCGCCAGCCCGAGCATGGCCGGCACCACCACCAGCACATTGCCGAGCACGGCCGCCACCTGGGAGCGCACGAGGTTGGCAACCTCGTCGACGAAGTCATCGACGGCGGCATCCGACTTGATGTCCCGCAGCCGCGCCGCCAGCGCGGGCGCCGTCATCGCGGGCTGCTTGGTGGCCAGCGTCAGGTGCAGCAATTGAATTGCGACGAAGCTCGCCGCATACATCAGCCCCGAACTCAGGCCCGCCCAGAAGGCCGACAGGCCCAGCGCATAGATGCTGAACTTCAGCAGCACGGTGATGGCCGTGAGCGCGCCGCCGCCGGCCGCCTTCTTCACCATCTGCGCGTAGCTGGCGCGGTCGCGGGTGATGTAGTGCTCGCCGGTCTCGGCGCTGCGCTCGGTCACCTTGGCCGCGAGCATCGACGAGTTCGACGCGATCAGCGCGCGGATGCTGTTGCGCTCGCCGCCCGCCAGCACCAGCCGGCCCATCAGCCGTGCCACGCTGGGCGCGGGGTTGGGCGACATCAGGCAGTCGAGCAGTTCGCGGATGCGCAGCACGCGCTCGCGCAACTGGCGCAGCCGGAACACCAGGCCGACCGAGATGCCGTTGTCTTCCAGGTGCGTGTAGACCGAGGAGGCGCTCGCGCGGCAGGCGTCGAGCCGGTCGCGAAAGGCCACGAAGGCGGCTTGCAGTGCTTCGTCGCTTTCTTCGCCGGGCGGCTGCTCGAACATCTGCTCGCGCAGTTCGTCCAGGTCGGCCATCAAGGCGTGGAAGGGGCGCGATGCGGCCTGCTCGGTGCTCATGCGCAGCCGCAGTTCGGGCGAAAAGCCCGCCGCCACCACCTGGCTGGCGCAGTAGGTGACGGCGTCCATCACCGTGTGGCGCCAGCGCGGCGCGCCGTCCGCGTCCAGCGCGGCGTCGGCGAGCAGCGCGCCGATGCGCCCGAGCTGGGTTTCGTCGAGCAGCGCGATCCAGCCCGCATCGAACACGCCCGGCAGCACCATGCGGAACAGGTCCGACGCATCGGTGGTCTCGGGCGTGCCGGGCAGGATCTTGCGGCGCAGCCGCTCACCCAGCTCGCTGGCGAAGGCGGTGCGCGGCGCGAAGCCGTAGTCGGCCAGCAGCGTCGTCAGGTCGACCGTCTGCGTGAACGCGCGCCACCAGGCGCGCAGGCGTTCGCGCAGCTCGGGTCGCGCCTCGATGGCGTCAAGCAGCAGTTGCACGCGGCTCATGGCCGCCTGCGGCGAGGCGCGGTCACCGCGCAGCCAATCGAAGAGATTGATGAGCCAGATGTGGCGCTGCGCCACATCGGCCGTGGGGTCGAGGCCGGCAAGCAGCCCCTGCAAGTCGCGAGATGCAGCAGCCATGGGGAGCGGGGGAAAGAAAAAAGGGCGTCGTGCTCAGTGCAAGACGCGTGAAATTGGGGCGCCGCCAATGTCGGCTTCGAGCACGAACATCGGGACTGGCACATCGAAGCGTTCGCCTTCTTCCGTGACCACGAAGAAGCTGCCGTGCATGGTGCCGCTGGCGGCCTGCAGGCGGCAACCGCTGGTGTAGCGGAAGGATTCGCCGGGTGCCAGCAGCGGCTGCTGGCCGATCACGCCCAGGCCCTTGACCTCCTGCGGATGGCCCGAGGCGTCGTTGATGAGCCAGTGGCGGGCAATGAGCTGGGCGGCCACCGAACCCGTGTTCGTGACGGTGATCGTGTACGAAAAGGTGTAGATGTTGTCCTTGGGAGAGGACTGGTCGGCCAGGTAGCGTGGTTCGACTTGTACGCTGAAGGGGCTGTGTGACATGGGCGCGATGGTAACGGAGCCCTTTCCTCGGACTTGCGCCGGCTGCGAGAATCCCGGGCATGAGCACCCCGTTCCGCATTGCGCCCTCCATCCTGTCCGCCGACTTCGCGCACCTCGGCCAAGAACTGACCGACGTGATCGCGGCCGGTGCCGACTGGATCCATTTCGACGTGATGGACAACCATTACGTGCCGAACCTGACCTTCGGCCCGATGATCTGCCAGGCCCTGAAGCCCTACGCCAAGAAGGCGGACGGCACCCCGGTGCCGGTCGATGTGCACCTGATGATCCAGCCGGTCGACGCATTGGCGGCCTCGTTCGCGCAAGCGGGCGCCGACTACATCAGCTTCCACCCCGATGCCTCGCCCCACGTGCACCGCAGCATCCAGGCCATCAAGCATGCCGGCTGCAAGGCCGGGCTGGTGTTCAACCCGGGCCTGGGGCTGGAGGCGCTGGACTGGGCCATCGACGACATCGACCTCATCCTCATCATGAGCGTGAACCCCGGTTTCGGCGGCCAGAGCTTCATCGACTCGGCCCTGCGCAAGATCGAACTCGCGCGCAAGCGCATCGAGCAGAGCGGTCGCGACATCCGCCTGGAAGTCGACGGCGGCATCAAGGCCGACAACATCGCGCGCGTGGCCTCGGCCGGTGCGGACACTTTCGTGGCTGGCAGCGCGATCTTCAATGCCAAGGACTATGGGACCGTGATTGCCGACATGCGCAAGCAGTTGGCTGGTGTTGGCGCTTAGGGTCTTTTGCGCTTTTGACTTTGGGTGTTCTTGGCGCTGCTGTTCGTTCAGGGCGTCGCACCCGCCCTGAACAGCCGCATCGCCAAAACAAAGGCCGCTACGAAATAAATAGTGCCTTTGCGCGTGGGGAAAGCGCTCCGCAATAATCCTCCGCATGTCTTCCGACCCTTTTGACGGCGCGGCCACCGACAGCCTGCGCATCCATACCTTTGCCTCGCTGAACCCCGGCCCGCGTCTGCTCGTGATCGGGGGCGTGCACGGCGACGAGACCTGCGGCACCGAAGGCATCGAACGCATCCTGGCTGAATTCGACACCGGCATGCTGCAACTGCAGCGCGGCGAGCTGACCCTGGTGCCTGTCGCCAACCCGCTCGCGCGCCGCCGTCTGCAACGCGAGGGCGAGCGCAATCTCAACCGGCTGTTTCGCCCGAGCGAAGAGCCCGCCGACTACGAAGCCCGCATCACCAACCGGCTGGCGCCCGTGATCGCGCGCCACGAGGTGCTGCTCGACCTGCATTCCTTTCAGAGCGAGGGCGAGGCCTTCGCGATGATCGGCCCGCGCGACAACACCGGCACGCTGGAACCCTTCGCCCGCTCGTACGAAGAAGGCCAGCTCGCACTGCACATCGGCACGCCCATCGTGGTGGAAGGCTGGCTCGACATCTACGCGGCCGGCCTTGCGCAGCGCGCGGGCGGTGCGCCGGCCGACGAAGCGGCGATCGACTTCGGCCGCGGCACCAACGAATACATCCGCAGTTGCGGCGGCTACGGCGTCACGCTCGAATGCGGCCAGCATCAAGCCCCACAGGCGCCCGAGGTGGCGTGGCGCGCCATCCGCCGCACGCTCGCGCTGCTGGGCATGGCACCGCTGCCAGCGGGCTTTGCGGGCGCATCTGCCCAGCCGCCCAGGCTGCTGCGCCTGGCGAGCGTGACCGACCGGCTGCACGAGGACGACAGCTTCGTGCGCGACTGGGCCACCTTCGACGAAGTGCAGCGCGGCGAACCCATCGGCATGCGCCACGACGGCACGATGCTGAACGCACCCGACGATGGCTTCATCGTGTTCCCGAACGCGATGGCGCTGCCTGGTGCCGAGTGGTTCTACTTCGCGCGTCCGAGCGAACGCCAGCTTGGGGCGGTGGCTGGCGCGGCCTGAGGCTGCAGCAAACAAACAAATAGCGGCCTGCATTGCTCCCTCCCCCGCTGGGGGAGGGTTGGGGTGGGGGCACGACGGCCTCCCAAAAAGGCGCAGCGCCTGATCGAAGGCCGCCGAGCCCCCATCCCGGCCTTCCCCCGGAAGGGGAAGGAGAAAAACCAGAACTACTGCAGCACTTCTTCCGTCGTCACATCAAACCGCTGCAGCGTGTTCGCCCCAAACACCATCGTGATCGGCACATCAGCCGCATCGCGCCCGCGCGCCATCACCACACGGCCGATGCGCGGCGTGTTGTGGCGCGCATCGAAGGTGTGCCACCGGTTGCCCAGGTACACCTCGAACCACGCGCTGAAGTCCATCGGATAGCGCACCGGCGGAATGCCGATGTCACCCAGGTAACCGGTCACATAGCGCGCCGGAATGTTCATGCAGCGGCACAGCGTGATCGCCAGGTGCGCGAAGTCGCGGCACACGCCTGTGCCTTCGCGATAACCCTCGAGCGCGGTGCGCGTGGCGCGCGCGTTCTGGTAGTCGAAGCGCAGGTGCCGGTGCACGAAGTCGCAGATCGCCTGCACGCGCGACCAGCCCGGCGTGACGTTCGAGAAGTTCGCCCAGGCGAACTGCAGCAATTCGCCGTCGACCTCGCAGTAGCGGCTGGGCAGAACGAACGGCAAGGTCGACACCGGCAGGTCGGCCGCCGCATGCTCGATGGCGCCCAGGTCCACTGGGTCTGGCCAGCCGGTGTCGTACACCACCGCATGGTTGCGCAGCCGCACGCTGCTCACGCCCAAAGGCACGTGCACCCGCGCGCAGTGGTTGTCGAAGTTGTCCCGGTAGTGGTCGGTCAGCAGCGGCGGGCTGATGGTGATGTGCTCGCTGCCTTGCAGGTCGGCCGTGCGCGACGGATGCACCTGCAGCATGTAGATCAACGCCGTGGGGGCGGTGACGCCGAGTTCGATGTCGAAACCGATCCTGATCTGCATGGCGTTCTTTCTTTCTTCCCTGGGTGATCCGGGTGATTGCGCCCGGTGCGCGAGACACGGTGAAGACAGCAAGCACGATTGATGCCGTCTTGCGGCCATGCTATGCGAGACGCCCGTGCGCGTCGCGCGGCCAGGACGCCCGAAGCCGCGTAGGCCGCCGCGATGCGCTGTCGGCGCGCTCCTACCGCGCAGCCGCTTGTTCTCCCACAGAGGGGGGAGGGCGGCCACTACGGGTGGCGGCCCGCGCGAAACATAACCTTGCATTTCGCTTGCATCCGCCACCACCGCGCGCCAGTGCGTCTGTCTGCTTCCTTGGAGGGAATCATGGAGATCTCATCGCTTTTCGACTCGCTCACCTCCGCATGGGGTGACGAGATCCTTGTCTGGGCCGTTGCCGCCGTTGCGGGTTGCATCTGCCTGGTCGCGTTGGTGAATGTGCTGGACATGTTCCTCGACAGCAACGAAGCGGGCTGAGCGCCCACCCCATGAAAGATTCCAGGTCCACGATGACGCCACAGAACAAGGCCGCCGCAGGCCGCCGCGCCAGCACCAAGGCGGGGGACGGCAGCAACGCCAAGCAGCAGCAGCTCGAGGGCTTCACCGTCGAACATCCCTCGACCCTGACCACCAACCAGGGCCTGCAGATTCCGGACAACCACAACTCGCTCAAGGCCGGCGTGCGCGGGCCCACGCTGCTCGAAGACTTCATCCTGCGCGAGAAGATCACGCACTTCGACCACGAGCGCATTCCCGAACGCGCCGTGCATGCGCGTGGCTCTGCGGCGCATGGCTACTTCCAGGTCTACAAGTCGATGTCGCAGTTCACCTGCGCCGACTTTCTGCAGGACCCGGACGCGAAGACGCCCGTTTTCGTGCGCTTCTCGACCGTGGCCGGCTCGCGCGGATCCGCCGATACGGTGCGCGACGTGCGCGGCTTCGCCGTCAAGTTCTACACCCGCGAAGGCAACTACGACCTCGTGGGCAACAACATCCCGGTGTTCTTCATCCAGGACGCGATGAAGTTCCCCGACCTCATCCACGCCGTGAAGCCCGAGCCGCACCACGAGATGCCGCAGGCCGCGAGCGCGCACGACACCTTCTGGGACTTCGCTTCACTGATGCCCGAGAGCACCCACATGCTGATGTGGGCCATGAGCGACCGCGCCATTCCGCGCAGCCTGCGCATGATGGAAGGCTTTGGCGTCCACACCTTCCGCTTCATCAACGGCCGCGGCGAAAGCCACTTCGTGAAGTTCCACTGGAAGCCCAAGCTCGGCATCCACGGGCTGGTGTGGGACGAAGCACAGAAGATTGCCGGCAAGGACGCCGACTTTCATCGCCGCGACCTGTGGGAAGCGATCGAGAACGGCGACTTCCCTGAATGGGAGCTCGGCGTGCAGATCATTCCGCAGGACAAGGAGCATTCGCTCGGCTTCGACCTGCTCGACCCCACCAAGCTCATTCCCGAGGAAATGGTGCCCGTGCAGAAGATCGGCAAGCTGGTGCTCAACCGCAACCCCGACAACTTCTTCGCCGAGACCGAGCAGGTGGCCTTTCACCCCGGCCACGTGGTGCCCGGCATCGACTTCAGCAACGACCCGCTGCTGCAGGGGCGTCTGTTCTCGTACACAGACACGCAGATCTCGCGCCTGGGCGGCGCCAACTTTCACGAACTGCCGATCAACAAGGCCGTGTGCCCGTTCCACAACATGCAGCGCGACGGCATGCACCGCCAGACCATTGCGCGCGGCCAGGTGGCTTATGAGCCCAACACGCTGGGCAGCGGCGGCGCCGAGTTCCGTGTCGATGGCGGCAGCAACGGTTTTCAGTCGTTTCCCGAAGAGATCGATCCACCGAAGGTGCGCAGGCGCAGCCCTTCATTCGACGATCACTTCACGCAGGCACGCCTGTTCTTCAACAGCCAGAGCGCGGCCGAGAAGGAACACATCGTCGCGGCCTTCCGCTTCGAGCTGTCCAAGCTCGAAGTGCCCGCGATCCGTCAGCGCATGGTCGACAACCTTGCGCACGTCGACGAGAAACTCGCGCGCCGCGTGGCCGAGCCGCTGGGCATCGGCGAGCCCGATGCCAAGGCGGCAGCCGGTCGCGCGGGCTTTCGCGACCACCGTATCGCGCTGCCGATCGACGAGTCACCGGCGCTGAGCATGGCCGACACCGGCGATGGCTCCATCCGCACACGCAAGGTCGCGATCCTCGTGGCCGATGGCGTCGACTCGGCCTCGCTCAAGCCGATCCGCGATGCACTCGAACAGGCGGGCGCGCAATGCAAGGTGGTGGGCCCGAAGCTCGGCACCGTGGCCAGCGCGTCCAAGCGGCAGATCGATGTCGACATGACTTTTGCCAACACGCCGTCGGTGATGTTCGACGCGGTGCTGGTGCCTGCGGGCAGCGACAGCGCCACGGCACTCGCGGGCATCGGCGATGCGGTGCACTTTGTGCTGGAGGCGTACAAGCATTGCAAGGCGATCTGCACGGTGGGCGAGGGCGTGCAGTTGTTGTCCACGCTGGGCATTGCGGCGGACGCCGATGCGCCCGCGGGTGTCGTGGTTGCGGCCACGCCGGTGACCAACCTGGGTGACGCGACGGCAGCGACGCAGATTGCGAATGACTTCATTGCTGCGATTGCGAGGCATCGGCATTGGGATCGGGTGAATATCGATGCGGTGCCGGCGTGAGGGTTTGGGATGCGCCGGCTGCAGAGGCTTCCTGCCCGGCTCTTGTTCGAGGTAGTTGACTGCGCTTCTAGTCGTTGCGCGTCTTGATCTGCTCGGGGGTCAGGTACATCCGGCGGATCTGAATATCACTGAGCCTTGCGGCGGTCCAGGGGTCTTTGTCGGGGCCGTTCAAGTAGGTGAGTCTGACCTCAATATCAAAATCTTCCTGGGGCTGCTTCAGTGGTGAATACAAGAATGAGCCGCCGTTGAAATCTGGCAGCCCTTCGAGATTTGCCCCCTCCCACACCAGATTTCCCCCAGTCGTTGTCCACCCGCGTACGACCTTGAGTTCCAGCAATTTCTCCAGGCGTTCGCGCGAGATGTTCATTTCGGGACGGAAATCGATCTGGAACCACACTGGCTCGAAGCCCGTGCTCCCATCCCGCTTCGGGATTGTGCTCACGTCGATGCCGGTCCACTTATTCAAGAAACTCGAATCAAAATCGAACCTGGCGATGGTTTCCGGCTTCAGTCCCATGCCGGTGCGGATGACGGGGAGTAATCGCTTCAGACTGTCGAACTCGGCCTCACCGCGAATCACCTTCATGGCCGCGCCAATGAACTCGATGGTCTGTTCGCGCTGCGCATCGGTGTAGCGAAAGTTGTCATAGGCAGCCTGGGCTCTCTGGGCTTCGACCTTGTAAGCCTCGCGCTGGGTCTTCTTCTCGGCTTCAGTTTGCATGACTGGCTGCTCCTGAGGCGCTGTTCCCCCGAGCCTGGATGGCGTAGCGGAGAGCAGTTGTGCAAAAGCCGGGTTCAGGCAACTGGTTGTCAGGATTACCGCTCCAAAGGCGCTTGACCAACTCGTCGCACGCGAAGCTGTCTTCTTCCCAGAGCTGCATGCGGTAGCCAGTGCCGCCTCCCTCGGCTTTGGCCATCGCATCCACGTCGATGGACAGGCCGCCGAGGCCCACGCTTTCAAGGAGGTCATAGGCGGCCTTTCGTGCCAGGGGAAGTTCGGTTGGAAGAATGTCAGCGAATTCGAAGAGCTTGTCTGGGTCGCGTTTGACATTCGCCTCGACGCGCCTCAGCTGCCAGTAGTACATGCCGACAACCATGCGATGCAGTCCGGCTCGGGCGCTGGCGCTGTTGCCGCCTTCGCTCGTGAGCGTTCTGGATCGAAAGCCGCTGAGCGCCGACTGGCCCGGCAGCGCCCAGGGCGGCTGGTTGGCCTGGTTGTGAACCCTTCCTGTGCACAGCGGCAGGTCCGGGTCGCCCCACATGCCGGCATCGGTGATCAGGGCGTTGATCTGGCGGGCAGAGCCCCCATCGAGTTCGATCGAGCAAGCGATCTCCCGGCCGATGAATCCATCCAGATCGAAGTCGGCCGCACCCGAGGCGCCGAGGTTCAATGCATCCGGGGTCTTGAGGAGAAGCTCGTAGGCAAAGAGGCTGTCGAGCCCCTCGTGCCCTGACAACCGCACGGGCTCCAGCGCGGGCAGTCCAAGAACAAGAGGGATCGCGGGGGAGCGAACTGAGAGTGTGCGCGGCATCGACATCTTCCGTGACAGGAGAAGAAGTCGCGCAGTCTGCGGGCGCTACACAGCCAACACTGCAAACAATGGTCACCCAGCCCTGCGCATGGGACGCGCACCTCGAATTCAACGCGCAATGTGTGACGTACTCGACATCGAAAAATCAACGAGCCCGATCAGTCCGGTAGTCCTTTTGCGCTAGACCGTATTGCGAATAGGCGCGGCCACAGCCCGCTCCTAGACTTTCCCCACGAGGCCTGAACGGCGCGCACTTTCGCCGCGTCGACCGCCCGCTTCCGGCGGGCGCATGGGCCGCGCGCGGGGGATCCAATGGCGTGGATATCGAGATGGGGGTGGAGACGCCCTGCACGTCATCGTGCGGGGATCGCAACGGCACTCGGGCTTGCAGGCGTTCTTCTCCTGGGCTTCGGTCCTTCGGCGACGGCGCAGCAGCCGCAGAAGCAACAGCCACAGCAACAACAGGCATCGGGTGCCGAAGCCGCCGCCGACCGCATGGAGCAGGCGCGTCTGGCCGACACCGACACCTTGCTGGCACTGACCAGCGAAGGTGCCGTGCTCTACGGGCAGGACGCGGTCAAGCTCTCGGGCTACCAGTACTGCAGCCAGGCCGTCGCACTGGCCGAGGCCGGCGAGTTTCGCCAGAGCGTGCGTGCCGCCAGCAAGGCGCTGCACCTGGCCAACGCCACCAACGATCCGAACCTGATGGCGATGGCCAATCGCGATCTCGCCATCGTCTACAGCTATTCGGGCCAGCTCGAAAAAGCGGAAGAGTTTGCACGCGAAGCGCTCAAGCATCCGGCGCGCGACCCCAAGCTGGTCGTCGGCCCGGTGCAGAAAGTGATCGGCGACGTGCGCACGCGGCGCGGCGATTTCTCCGGCGCCGTGCTCAGCTATGACGAAGCACTGGCCAACAGTTCGTCGCGTTATGCGCCGCTGGTGCAGGCCTCGCTGGTCAATGCGCTGATCGAATCGGGCGATGCGGTGCGCGCACGCGAAGTGCTCGGCACCATGGCGCCGCCCAAGGACGCACCGCTCACCGCGCAGCTCGACCGCACCCGCGCGCGCCTGCTGCTGGCCGAGAACAAGCCAGCCGAAGCCCGCGATGCGTACCGCGCGCTCACCGCGCGCCAGGTCGGCGTCGACACCGAGTACTACCGTCTCTGGGCCTGGGACGGCGTGGCGCGCAGCGAACTCGCGCTCGGCCAGAAACAGGCCGCGGCCGAAGCGGTGGGCCGTGCGCTCGGCGACGTCGACAAGGTGCGCGCCAAGTTCCGCAGCGAAGAATTCAAGATGGGCCTGTTCTCGGACCTGCAGACGGTGTTCGAGCGCGGCGTGTCGATCTACAGCGACGCGGGCGATGCGCGCGAGGCCTTCGAGGTCAGCGAGCACAGCCGCTCGCGCGCGCTGCTCGACGCGGTGCGCGGCCGCGCGAAGATCAACGACCAGGCCGCCAACACCGTCGACCTTGCCGCGCTGCAGCGCACGCTGGCGCCCGACGAGCGCGTGGTGCAGTTCCATTCGCTGCCCGACCGGCTGGTGGTGTGGCTCGTCAGTTCGAGCAGCATCACCGAGAAGACGGTGGCAGTGAAGCGCGACGATCTCAACGAGCTGGTCGAGACTTTTCGCAACTCCATCGTGCGCGGCCGTCGCACGGCCATCACCAACGCCGACAAGCTGGGCGCCGCGTTGCTCGGTCCGCTGGGCCTGTCACCGGGCCAGCGGCTGATCGTCGTGCCGCACGGCCCGTTGCACTACCTGCCGTTCCAGGCGCTGCGCCTGGACGGCCGTTATGTGATCGAGACGCACCCGGTGTCGGTGGCGCCGTCCATCAGCATCGCCGTTCAACTGGCGCAGCGCACGCCGCGCGTGAGCGCATCGCTGGTGGCCTTCGGCAATCCGCGCATCGAAGACAAGTACGACCTGCCCGGTGCCGAGTCCGAGGTGAAACAGCTCGCGCAACTGTTCCCGCGCAACACCGTCTACATGGGCGCAGCCGCCACCAAGACGCAGTTCCGCGACGTGGCCTCGCGCTCGCCGCTGATGCACGTGGCGGCGCATGCGGAGGCCGATGCGGTCGACCCGTTGTACTCGCGCATCCTGCTGGCCAATGAAGGCGGCAAGCAGAATTTTCTGGAAGCGCACGAGATCCTCGAAATGCCGATGGACGGCACGGCGCTGGTCACCTTGTCGGCTTGCGAATCGGGGCTGGGGCGCATCGCGCAGGGCGACGAGGTGCTGGGCTTCACGCGTTCCTTTCTCTCGGCCGGCAGCTCCAGCCTGATCGCGTCATTGTGGCCGGTGTCGGACGACGCGACGGCCGTTCTCATGAGCACGCTCTATGGCGAGCTGGCCAAGGGTCGTGACATCCAGAAGGCCATGCAGGCCGGGCAGCTCGCCGTGTTGAAGGACCCCAAGATGTCTCACCCCTTCTTCTGGGCGCCGTTCAACCTGATCGGCAACTGGCGCCTCACTGTCGGGAGTTGAAATGTTGGCCACTCGGATGGAAACCTTCTCTTTGGCTCTTTGTGTCTTGTTTGAAGAGCGTCGTTCTGAGCGCTGCTGTTCTTCAGGGCGACGCTCACGCCGACACGGTGCTCTTTTTCGCGAATGTCCCCCGCTTCGCTCCTCCTTGATTTCGCGAAAAAGAGCCCCGTATCGACGCGAGCGTTGGACAGAGCAGTCGTTGATCGCGAGATCACCGGCAGCGTGCCCTGTGCGAATGACACCAGGTGCTCCCCGCAGCGAAATAAAGGAGGAGCGAAGCGGGGGACATTCGCGGAGGGGAGCACCTGGTGTCATTCGCACCCGCCCTGAACAGCAGCGCCAAGAAAAACAGCAAAAACAACCCGCAGCACAACGCGCGGCGGAGCACTGAAATGCGCGCTCTCCAACGGCCCAACCCCATCGCCCTTGCAGTAACCGCCCTGGTCGGCGCCACGTTGCTCGTCGCCGCCCAACGCACCCACGCGGCCGACGCCGACACCAACACGCTGCTGCTGACACAAGACCCCTGCGGCACCTGCGACCGGCCACTCGCACAAGCCACCGGTGCCGTCGCACCGCAGAGCCTGCCCGCGCCACCGCGCCCCCCAGGCACATCGTTCAAGCTCAACGACCTGCGGCTCAACGGCGTCAAGGCGCTGAGCAACGAAGAGCTGCAATCCATCACCGCCCCCTACATCGGCCGCGACGTCACGCTCGGCGACCTCGAAGAACTCGCCAAGGCCATCACCGCACGCTACAAGGAACGCGGCTACTTCCTCGCGCAAGCCGTGGTGCCCGTGCAGACCGTGCGCGACGGTATCGTCGAGATCAGCGTCATCGAAGGCAGCCTCGGCAAGGTCGACGTGGTGGTGGCTCCCGATGCACCCATCAGCGAGGCGCGCGTGCGCGGTTTTCTCGCACCGCTGCAACCCGGCGAAGCAGTGAGCGCGCCCGCCTACGAACGCGCGATGCTGCTGCTGTCCGACCAGCCCGGCATCAAGGTGTCATCTGGCCTGCAGGAAGGAACGCAGGCCGGCACCACCGACCTGTCCGTCGAAGTGGCGGCCGCACCGCGCTGGGCCTTCACGGCCGAGGGCGACAACCAGGGCACCAAGGAATCGGGCCGCTACCGCGTGGGCGGCACCGCGCGCTGGCTCAGCCCCTTCGGCATCGGCGACAACCTCGACATGCGCGTCATGGTGTCCAACAGCAATGCGCTGCAGTTCGGCCGCATCGCGTACGAAGCGCCCATCGGCACCAGCGGCCTGCGCGCGGGCATCGGCATCTCGCGCGTGAGCTACGAGCTGGGCGGACAGTTCGTCGACCTCGAAGCGCGCGGCCGCGCCAACGTGCTCGACTTCTCGCTCAACTACCCGCTGATTCGCCAGCGGCAGCAGAACCTGTTTCTGCGCCTGGGCATCGACGTGAAAGACCTGACCGACGAACTGCGCGCAGCCGACTTCACCTCGAAGAAGCGCGTGCACGGCCTCAGCGTGGGCTGGACGTGGGAGCGCCGCGACGAGCTTCTGGGCGGCGGCTACTGGGCCAGCTCGGGCACGCTGTACCACGGCAACCTGTCGATCAAGGACAGCGAGAGCCGCGAGTTCGACCAGAGCATCACGGGCCACCGCACCGAAGGCGGCTTCACCAAGCTCAGTTTCCAGTTGTCGCGCCTGCAGGCCATCGTGCCGCGCCATTCGCTGTACCTTTCGCTCGGCGGCCAATGGGCCAGCAAAAATCTCGACGCATCGGAAAAGCTCGCGCTGGGCGGCGCGCGCGCCGTGCGTGCCTACCCCTCGGGCGAACTGCTGGTCGACCAGGGCCTGATCGGCACGGCCGAATGGCGCTGGTCGCTCAACGAAGAACTCACGCCCTTCCTGTTCTACGACGCGGCGCGCGGAAAGATCGTGCGCAACCCGACGCCCTACGACGGCATCAACAGCCACAGCCTGCGCGGCTACGGCGTGGGCCTGAGCTGGTCGCGGCCCGGCAATTTCTCGATCAACGCGACGCTGGCCTGGCGCGCGGGAACACCGGCGGCGCAGGCCGACGGCGGTGGCCGCAACCCACGGCTGTACGTGCAGCTCATCAAGGCGTTCTGACCATGAAGCAACGCAACCTTTCCCGTCAACGGCCGCTGCATGGCCTTGCGCTGCGGCCTCTTGCGCTGTCGCTGGTGTGTGCCGGCCTCGGCCCGGCCATGGCGGATGTGACGATGCCCGGTGGCTTCACCACGCCGATGAACAGCGGGGTCACGATGTCGCAGATCGGCGCGCTGATGACCATCAACCAGCAGTTCCAGCGCGGCATCGCCAATTGGCAGACCTTCTCGATCGGCGCGGGCGGCACGGTCAACATCGTGCAGCCGAGCACTCGCGCCGTGCTGCTCAACCGCGTGGTGGGCGATGGCTTCACCATCCAGGCGTCGCGCATCGACGGCACGCTGAAGACATCGCTCTTGGGCAGTCCGGGTCTGCCGGGCGGCAGCGTGTTCCTCATCAACCCGAGCGGCATTGTGTTCGGCAGCGGATCGTCGGTGAACGTGGGCGGGCTGGTGGCGTCGACCCTGAAGATCGACGACAGCAATTTCATACCGGCGGGCATGCAGGACAGGCCGCTCGGCAAGGGCGACCAGTTCGTCTTCATGGGGCCGGCGAACAGCGTGGCACAGGTGAAGGTGGAAAGCGGCGCGACGATCATCGCATCGCCGGGCGGCACGGTGGCGCTGGTCGGCGGCTCGGTGCGCAACGAAGGCAACATCGATGTCGCGCGCGGCTCGGTGGGCCTGGTGTCGGCCAGCAAGCTCACGATGAATCTGGACTTCGACGGCGACGGGCTCACGACCTTCACGGTGCCGGTGGACGGGCGGACCACCTTCAAGCTGGCGGACCTGCAGGCCAGCGACCCGACGGCGACAGCACAGCTCATGAACGTGGGGAGCATCGACAAGAGCAACAACAACAAGCAGTGGGGCGTTGTTTCGGCCGATGGCGGGCGCGTGGTGCTGATGGCCGCCGCGGCGGATGTCGATGCGCGGCATCTGGTCGTGAGCCAGACCGGCGTGATCCAGGCGAGATCGCTGTCCTCGCGCAACGGCGAGATCGTGCTCGACGCGGGCCAGTCGAAGGCGCGCTCCAACGAGATGCTGCTCGGCGGGAAACTGGATGCGAGCGGCACCGACGCAGGCGTGGCCGGCGGCAGCATCACCGCGCAGGCCGACTATGTGCGCCTGACCGGCACTGCCGATGCCGGCGGCAGCCAGGGCGGCAAGATCCAGGTGACAGGCGTCAATGCGGTGAGCATGTCGCCCGACGCGGTGTGGAGCGCGAACGCCACAGGCGCAAATGGCGTGAACGGCGCCGGCGGCACGGTCGGCCTCAGCGCCGACTTCGTGCATGTCTCGGGCCAGCTCCAGGCGCGCGGCGCGGGCAGCGGCGCCGGCGGCACCATCACCACGAGTGCGCGGCAGCTCGAGATCAGCAATGCGGCGAGGATCGACGCGGCGGGCGGCGCTACGGGCGCCAACGGCGTCTGGGTCGCCGATGCCATCGGCACGCTCAACGTGGACAGCACCACGCCGGCCTACGACCCGTCGAGCTACGCGCAGAACACGGCGGACACGCGCGTGAGCACCGGCGCCATCGGCTACGCGCTGGGCCACGCGACCGACGTCACCTTGCGCAACAGCGCCCCCCCCAATGACGGCCGCGCGCCCGACGTGGTCTTCGAGGACGGCACCCGCATCGTGAAGTCCGAAGGGCGCGACGCGCGGCTCACGGTCGATTCGCTGCGCAACATCCGGATGCTCTCGGGATCGTCGATCCAGTCGAATGCCGGCGCGCTGCATGTGGACTTCGACGCCAATGCGGACAAGGGCGAGGCCGGCGGCGCGATCGTCCTGTCGGGCGCGAACATCGCCACCAACGGCGGCAACATCCGCTTCTACGGACAGCGCGACGCGGTCGCGGGGTATGCGGTCGGCGGCACGGCCGACTCGGACGGCGGCCCGCAAGTCGCGCTGGCGGGCGTCACGCTCTCCGACAGTCATCTCTCCACCTGCGCGATGGCATCGGGCTCCTGCGGCGGCACCGGCGCCATCAGCCTGCGCGGGCAGGGCACCAGCAGCTCCGCCAGCGGCGACCCCGCCTACTACGTGAGCGCGGGCGGCGTGCTCATTGCGGGCGGCAGCCTGACCACGGGCGCCGGCAACATCGCCATCACGGGGCAGGGCGCCATCGGTGCGGCCGGCGTGGAAATGCGCGCCACCGACAGTGGCGGCACGGCGCTGAGCACCGGCACGGGCGACGTGTCGGTGGTCGGCAGCTCGCGCAACTGGACGGCGAGCGATCCCGCCGCGGTCTATGCGAGCGAAGTCACGCCCAACGACAGCGTCGGCGCGCCCACCGTGGTGACGGGGCTCAACACCGGCGTGTCGCTGACCGGCACGGTCATCGTGGCGGGCGAGCGCGTCGGCATCGACGGCACGGGCGGCAACCTGCAGGATCTTTCCGCGGACGCCGGCTTCGTTCGCGCGGCGAGCCTAGCCAACAACGGCAACGGCGTGAGCTATGGCTCGGGCGACGGGGTGGCCATCTTTGGGGGCAACATCGTGGCCGGCAAGGGCCAGCAGGTGTCGGTCGCTGGCACCGCCGGCGGCAAGAGCTTCCAGGTGAACGGGCAGGGCGCCGTGGTGCCGGGCGCGTCCGACCCCAGTGCCGTGACGATCAGCGTCGGGGGCGACGGTGGCATCCGTGCCGAAGGCGGCCGGATCGCCATTGACGGCCGCGGCGGCGACGTGTCCGTGACGCGCGGTTTCGGCAACAGCGACTTTCCGTTGCCGGTGAGCACCGCGATGCTCGACGTATCGAGCGGCACCGGGGCAGGCGGCACGGTCGCGATCACCGGACGCAACGTGCTGGTCGACGACGTCTATACCGTTCCCACCATCGACGCGAGCGGCGCGAGCAAGGCCGGCACCATCGACATCAACGCCACCAACGTGATCGCCATCGGCGCCCAGGCTGGCCTGGCCGCCAATGCCAGCTCGGCCACGGGCGACGGCGGCTCCGTGCGCGTGATTGCGGGCGACACGCTGCGCGCCTTCGGCAGCCTGTCGGCGCGCGGCGGCAGCGCGGGTGGCAACGGCGGCTTCATCGAAACCTCGGCGCCGCACTTCGACCTGTCGGGTCTGCGCGTCGATGCATCGGCGCCGGTGGGCGCCGCGGGTACCTGGTTGATCGACCCCTTCGACGTCACCATCGCGCATGGCAACGGGCCGGGTTCGTTGCCCACCAACCCCTTTGTTCCGGTGATGAACTCGACCATCCAGGACGGCGACATCAACGCGGCGCTCGACAAGGGCACCAGCGTGACCATCACCACCGGCACCGCGGGCACGAGCCCGGGCAACATCAACTTCGACAGCGGCGTCGTGGTCGAGCGCACCGTCGGCACCACGCCGGTCACGTTCCGGCTCGATGCCAACAACGGCATCGGCCAGAACCCGCCGCCGTGCCCCAGCTTCCCGTGCAGCCCGTTCGTGCCGACGGTCATCCGGTCGACCACGGGCCCGCTCGACGTGGTCTTCAACGCCAAGGGCGTCGGCGGTGGCTTCGGCAACGGCATCGTGTACAGCGGGCAGATCCTGACCGACGGCGGCAACGTCACGATGAATGCCGACGCCACCAGCACGGGCAACCGCGCCATCCAGCTGA
The DNA here is from genome assembly GCF_051216615.1 of Variovorax raffinosi. Classification (NCBI taxonomy): domain Bacteria; kingdom Pseudomonadati; phylum Pseudomonadota; class Betaproteobacteria; order Burkholderiales; family Comamonadaceae; genus Variovorax; species Variovorax raffinosi. The sequence goes on along the minus strand of NZ_JBPJZR010000002.1, from coordinate 670,322 downwards.
ACAACACGACGATCGACACGCGCATCACCGCGCTGGGCGATGCGGGCCCCGGCGGCTTCGTGCAGATCACCGGCAAGCGCGGGGTGCCCACCTTCTCGACCACCGGCGCGACGGTCGAGTTCAACGGCGTCAACATCCAGAGCAGCACGGGCAACGTGGCCATCTCGGGCATCGGCGTGCAGGGCCCGGGCGTGCGCATCGCCGACGGCACGGCACGGAGCCAGATCCTCACGACCAGTGGCGACATCCAGATCGTCGGCGTCGGCAGTGCGCCGACGACCAGCTTCGGCACGACGACCGTGCAGAGCGTCGAGCTGAACGACGCGCTGGTGCGCAGCGTCGACGGCAACATCGCCATTCGCGGGCTCGCAACGGCCGGCCCCGCCGGCGACACCTCGGGCGGCGTGCTGATCGCCAACAACGCGCTGGTCACGACGCTCGGCGTGGGCAGCATCGACATCGCCGGCGAATCGCAGTCGGGCGGCGCGGGCGTCACCATCGCACCAACGGCACGCGTCGACGGCAACCGCAATGTGGTGCTGCGTGCCAGCAACGGCGGCGCGGTCGATGCACTGGTGATCGGCGGCACGGTGCGCGCGGGCAACGTGCTCGACCTGCGCCCCGGCGGCGTGGATGCCACGGGCAACGCGGTGGACCGCACGGCCAATCCCATCACGCTCGGCGGCACGGCGGCCACGGGCTTCGCGGTGTCGGCGGACGAGTTCACGCGGCTCAATGCGTCCACCATCGTGGCCGGCAGCAACGCGCACGCGGCGGACATCAACGTCGTCGGCCCGCTGTCGCTGTCTTCGGCGCTCACGTTGGAGAACGGTGGCGGCGGCAACATCAACCTGGGCGGCGCGGTCACGGTGCCGAAGCTCGGCCTGCTCTCGCGCGGCAACATCACGCAGGCCGCCAATGCACCGATCACGGCCACCACGCTGATGGCGCGCTCCACCGGTGGCAGCGTGCTGCTCGACCAGGCGCCGAACAACGTCAGCGCGGCCACGGTCGGCGGCGGTGCGGCCGGGGCCTTCCGCTATGTCGATGTCGATACGGTGCAACTGGGGTCGGTCTCGGTCGTCGGATTCGATGCGGCCGGCAATGCGCCGCAGGTGGAGGCGGCCACCTCGATGGCGGCCGACACGGTGTTCGTGCGCACGCTGACCGGCGACCTGCTGCTGGGCACCAACGTGAGCAGCACGAACGGCACGGACCTCGTGGCGGCTTCGCGTTTCCAGAACCTCGGCGCCTACACGATCGGCGGCGCGCCGTGGCGCGTGTGGGCTGACACCTGGGTCGGCGAAACGCGCGGCGGTTTGCTGGGTTCGGGGCTGTATCCCAACCTGTACCACTGCGCCTACTCGGGCCTGTGTTCGGTGAACATTCCCGCAGGTGCCAACCACTTCATCTACGCGCAGCAGCCAACGGCCACGGTGGTCATCGGCAATGTGAGCCGGCCATTCGGTTATCCGAACCCGCTGTTCAGCTACGGCATCGGTGGGTTGATCCTTGGCGACACGGGTGCGGGCTTCTTCGGCATCGTTGGTTCGCCAGCGGTGCAGTCGAGCCCGCAGGGTGTGTACCCGATCAACGGTGTCTTTACGTCGGCCGAGGGCTATGCGGTCAACGTGGTGCCGGGCAATCTGCTCGTCGCGGGGTTGCCCAACCTGCCGCGCCCCGATGTTCTGCGGGACCTGCCGAGCACCTGGCTGTACGACCGCAACATCGGGCCGCCGCCGATCTGCTTTGCGACTGGGCCGTTGGAAGGCGACCGCGCGGCGCAAGGGGGCGATGTGCTTGCGCGCGAGTGGTCGCGTGTGCGCTCGCGGCCTAATCTTTCGAGTTGCGTGGATACCGAGAAGCGCAACGGGTGCTCGGACTTCTGAGGTTTTCTGCGATCCGATTCGTTGTTCGGGGTGGGTTCGGGTTCGGGTTCATTCAGGGCGAGTGCGAATGACACCAGGAGCTCCCCTCCGCGAATGTCCCCCGCTTCGCTCCTCCTTTATTTCGCTGCGGGGAGCACCTGGTGCCATTCGCACTGGGGCACGCTGCTGGTGATCGCCGATCAACGACTGCTCTGTCCAACGCTCGCGCCGATACGGGGCTCTTTTTCGCGAAATAAAGGAGGAGCGAAGCGGGGGACATTCGCGAAAAAGAGCACCGTGTCGGCGTGAGTGCCGCCCTGAACAGCAGCGCCCCTAAAACGCAGGCCGCGTCAGACGCCGCGAGCGCGACGGTTGGACATCACCACGTTGTCCTTCGCGATGACCTGCCCTTCCTGCATCGCAGTGATCCACGCGGCAGTCGACGTCACCGCCGCGAAGTTGCTGTGGAACACCACGCTGAAGACACGATGGATTTCTTCCGCGGTGACCTTGCCCGCCGCATTTTCGTAAGGCAGCGCGCCGCTGGCGTCCGCCAGGAACTCCACGTTCAGGCCGCGGTGCATCGCCTCGAACACGGTCGATGCGTCGCAGTTCTGCGTCATGTAGCCCGCCACGCTCAGCGTGTCGATCTCGTGGCGGGTGAGCCACTCGGCGAAGTCGGTGCCCGTGAACACGCTCGGGAAGGTCTTGGTGATCAGGTGATCGCGCGGGCGGTTCGCGACCTCCGGATGGAGCTGGCCGTTGTGCGTGTCGGCCTGGAACACCGGCGCGCCCTTGGGCGCATGGTGACGGACCACGACGACCGGCGTGCCGGCGGCGTGCGCCGCATCCATGGCGCGGGTCACGTTGGGCAGCGTGTCCAGGATGGGCGGGTATTCGATCGGCAGGCCACCGCCTTCGAAGTATTCGTTCTGCACGTCGATCACGACGAGGGCGCGGCGCGGGGCGGTGTTGCTCATGAAAGGGCTCTTTCTTGTGTGTGGATGGGATGGCCTGATTCTTCGCGTTGTCGCCCTTTGCCGAAAGTGGCCCGGAAGCCATTCATCGATAAGATCGGGCCATGACCCGCCCTGCCGTCGAAACCATCGCCGTCGTTGCCTTCGACGGTATCAGCCCATTCCACCTGTCCGTGCCCTGCATGGTCTTCGGCGAAGACCGCACGGAAGACGGCGCGCCGCGCTTTCGCATGCGCGTGTGCGCGCCCGAGCCCGGCCCGCTGCAGACCAACGCGGGCTTCACGCTCGGCGTGACGCACGGGCTGGAGGCGATCCGCCGCGCGCAGATCGTGGTGGTGCCCTCATGGCGCGACGACGGCAGCGCCGCGCCGCCCGCGCTCATTCGCGCGCTGCAGGCCGCACACAGACGAGGCGCCACCGTGGTCGGCCTGTGCCTGGGCGCCTTCGTGCTGGCCGAGGCCGGCCTGCTCGACGGCCGCCCGGCCACCACGCACTGGAAGCTGGCACCGGCTTTCGCAAAGCAATACCCGCAGGTGCAACTGCAGCCCGAGGTGCTGTACGTGGACGACGGCAACGTGCTCACTTCCGCCGGCACCGCCGCGGGCATCGATTGCTGCCTGCACCTGCTGCGCGTGCGCTACGGCGCTGAAACGGCGAACCGCGCCGCGCGGCGCATGGTGGTCGCGCCGCACCGGCAGGGCGGGCAGGCGCAGTACATCCAGCAGCCCATGCCCGCCACCGGCGAGCGCGACCGCCTCGCGCCGCTGCTGGAGTGGCTCGGCCGACACCTCGATGTGCCGCACGTGCTGGACGACCTGGCCCGGCGCGCGCTGATGAGCCGTCGCACCTTCACGCGGCGCTTTCGCGAATCCACCGGCACCACCGTCGGCCAGTGGGTGCAGAACCAGCGGCTGGCGCTGGCGCAGCGGCTGCTGGAGACGACCGACCATCCGGTCGAGCAGGTGGCGACCGGCGCCGGCTTCGGATCGGCGGTGTCGCTGCGCAAGCACTTCCTGTCGGCGTTCAAGGTGTCGCCGACGGTGTACCGCCGGCAGTTCTCGCGGGCCGACGCCACGGCCTGAACAGCCGGCGTCAGACTGCGTGCGCGTGCCGCCGCGTGGTGAGCAGCGCGCGCAGCTTGGCCGGCGCGACCGGCTTGGTCAGCAGCATCACGCCGCCATGGCGCAAACGCTGCAGCACCTCGGGCCCGGTGGCGCCCGACACCAGCACCGCGAGCGCGTCGGGCTGTAGGCGCTTGGCGGCGTCGATCACGTCCACGCCGTCACCGTCGCCCGCCAGTTGCAGGTCGCACAGCACCGCGTCGTAGTGGATGTCGCCGGTGCCCAGCCGCGCGATGGCCTCGGGGCCGTTGGTCACGCATTCGACCTGGCAGCCCCATTGCTCCAGCAGCGTGCGGCTGCCGTCGAGGATGACCGGGTCGTCGTCCACCACCAGGCAGCGCAGGCCGGCCAACGGCGCGGGTGCGAGCGGCGGCGGCTCGGCCGGCACGGCATCGGTGGTGCGCGCCGCGGGCAGCGTGAAGGCGAAGGTGCTGCCGGCCTGCAGCGCGGAGCGCACGGTGATGCGGGTGCCGAGCAGCGTGGCGATGCGCGCGCAGATCGCCAGCCCCAGCCCGAAGCCGCGGCGGCGGTCGCGCTCGGTGTTCGCCACCTGGTAGAACTCCTCGAAGATCCGGCCCTGGTGGATCGGCGCAATGCCCACGCCGTTGTCGCGCACCTCGATGCGCACTCCGGCCGGGCTGCGCCGCGCGGCCACCAGCACGGTGCCGCCATCGGGCGCATGGCGCAGGGCGTTGGTCACGAGGTTGCCGACGATGCGCCGCAGCATCGCCGCATCGGTGCGCACGGCCAGGCCACGGTCGCTCCAGCGCAGGCGGATGCGCGCCTCGATGGCGGTGGCGGTGTGCTGCGCATCGAGCTGGTCGAACAGCGCGGCGAGCGACACCTTGGTGATGGCCGGCGTCAGCACCTGCGCATCGAGCCGCGAGATTTCGAGCAGGTCGTCGAGCAGCACGCCCATGAACTCGGTGCTTTCCTGCAGCCGCAGCACGGCCGGGCGTTGCGTGGGCGAAGCGCCCGGCAGCAGCCCGTCGATGAACAGGCCCATGGCATGCAGCGGCTGGCGCAGGTCGTGGCTCGCGGCCGCAAGAAAGCGCGCGCGCGACAGCGCGGCCTGCTCGGCCTCGGCCATGCGCTGCAGTGCCACGGCGGTGGCTTCGCGCACGCGCTCCTCGCTGACCTGGCGGTTGCGCTGCAGGCGTTCGGCCAGTCGGTCGATGTCGTGCGCGAGCACCGCCAGTTCATGCGTGCCGCGCGTGCCGCCTTCGACCACGTCGCAGCGCATCTCGAAGTGCCCGGCTTCCAATGCCGCCACGGTGCGCGATACGCGCCGCAGCGGCCGTGCCACGGTGCGCGCCATGTGGCGCACCGAAGCCCACGCCGCCAGCAGCGCGACCAGCGCAATGCCGATGCCCGCAATCAGCGAGCGGCTGCGCTCGCGCGTGTAGGCCGTGGTGTCGCGAAAGGTCTGCACCAGCCCGATGGGCGCGTCGCCCGCCGCGGTGGAGCCCGCGGGCGCGAAGGCACTGGCGCGCGAGGCTTCGCGCAACGTGACCGGCGAGGTGAACATGCGCAACTGCGCGAGCGATGCGGTCTTGGGCCCGGCCGTGACATACACGCCGGCGCTGTTGCTGATCTCCACGCGCGTCACCTGCCCGCCGCGCAATGCCGCGTTGGCCACGTTCTGCAGCGCCGGCAGGTCGCCCGCGTAGAGGCTCAGGTCGGACATGGCCGCCACCTGCCGCGCCACGGCCTGGCCTTCGGCGTCGAAGGCGGCTTCGAGCGTCTGCAGCCGGTTGTGCGTGAACCAGCCGGTGAGCGCGAGCGCCACCGCCGCGCACGGCACCACGCCAAGGCGGAACAGGTCGCGCTGCAGGTTGCCGCGCACGACCAGCGTGTGGGAGGCCGGTTGGCGCACCGGCGCGTCGACCGGCGCGTCGACCGGCGCATCGGCCGGCGCGTGCGGGCCCGCCGTCCCGGTGGGTACCGGGCCTTCGGGGAGGCGGTCGGTGTTCATCTCGGGACCGCGAGCCGTTCGGTCAGTTCCCGTTCCTCCGGCAGACGCAGGCCGAGTCCGCGCGCCACGGTGGCATTGACGCGCACGGTGGCCGGCGTTGCCGCTTCCACCAGCGGCCCGCTGTTGTTGTTGCTGTTGTTGGCGCCGGCGCTGCTCGCGCTGGCGACCTTCTGGCCGAGCAGGCGTGCCTGCTGGGCCAGCTGTGAGGGTGTCGACACCGCGGCGGCCAGGCCGCCCGATCGCACCAGGCCTTCGCTGGCGCCGAACACCGGCACGCCGGCACCGGCGCCGGCGCGCAGCACCGAGAGCGTGGCCGCCTGGTTGTCGCCGATCAGGTCGGGCAGCACCATCAGCGCGTCGCTTTGCGGCACCACCACGCGCAACGCGGCAGCGAGCGAGCGGGCATCGGGCGCGTATTCGACGTGCACGTCCCACGCCGGGCTGGCGCCTTGGGCCGCACGCTGCAGCTCGCGCACCAGCGGTTCGGACTCGGGCGTGGCGACCACGCCGACGCGGCGCTTCTGCGGCAGCACCGCGTTGATGAGCGCCAACTGGTCGGCCATGGCCGGGTCGCGCAGCAGCACGCCCACGCGCCGGTCGCCGCGCTTGAGGGCGGGGCTGCTGGCCTTGAGGGCTTCGTAGTCGAGCCGGCTCAGCATCGCCAGCACCAGCGGCTCCTGGCCCGGTCGTTCGACGGCGGCGCGGGCGGCGGCCGGACCGACGGCCATGGTCAGGGGCGCATCGCTGGTGGTGGTGCGCAGGCTGCGCGTGCGCACGCCGGCATTGGCGGCCCGTTCGGGCTCGGCGCCGGCAACGTCTGCGGTCTGTTGTTGCTGTTGCTGCGGATCGACACCACCGGGCGAGAGCCGAACCAGCTCGAAGCGGCTGCCCGGTTCCTGGTCCGCGCGAAGCTGCTGCACGAATTCGGACGACGCCGCGATGTCGTCGCCCATCAGCACCGTGAGGCTGGCGGCCGATGCGGCACCGCCGGCCAGCATCACGCCCAGGGCCAGCAGGGCACGGGTGAGAGGGCGCACGCGTGCGGGGACACGCGAAAGAAGGTGGTTCACGGCAACAGACATGGACTGCTTTCGCAGCGAGGGGCAATGATCCAATGTAAGGACGGGCCCCCCTTTGCGCGATAAGGCGGAGGGCTTATGTCAGCCCCCGCGAGGGCCTGCCCGCGTGACGGAATGCACGCCCCGGTGGCTGCACGGCCTATGCCCGATGGACTACCTACGCACCTACCTACGCACCTATCTCGCTCGCGAGCTGCAGCGCGGCGAGGCGCTGCGCCTGGATGGCCTGGCGCAGCACGCGCGGCGACACCGGCTTGTAAAGCACCGTGATGCCCGCGCTCGCCACTTCGCGCAGGCGGTCGGGCTTGGTCTCTCCGGTCACCAGCAGGCGCGCGGTGCCGGGGCCGATGCCGCGCGGATGGCGCTCCAGCGCGGCGATCACGTCGAGGCCGTTGTCGCCGCCTTGCAGCAGCAGGTCGCTCACCACCACGTCGGGCGGCTGGTCCCAGGCATCGGCCAGCGCAAGGGCTTCGGCGCGCGTCTGCGCGGCCAGCACTTCGGCGCCCCAGTTGGCGAGCACCACGGTCAGGCCTTCGAGGATGGTGCGCTCGTCGTCGATCACGAGGATGCGCACGTTCGCAAGGCTGGCTTCTTCTTCGAGCCCGGTGATGATGGGCGAGCCGGCCGGCGCGGGCAGGGCGGCCGGCGCCGAGCGCACCAGCACCCGCACGCAGGTGCCCTTGTGCAGCCGGGAGCTGAGTTCGACGCGCGTGTTCAGCAGCTCGGCCAGCCGCTGCACCGTGGCCAGCCCCAGCCCCATGCCGCGCGCGCCGCGTGCCGCCTGGCGGCCGGTGGGCTCCACCTGATAGAACTCCTCGAACACCCGGGCCTGGTGCTGCAGCGCGATGCCCACGCCGGTGTCGAGCACGTCGATGCGCACGCCCTTGCCGCGCCGCCGCGCGCCGATCAGCACACCGCCCTCGATGGTGTGGCGCAGCGAGTTCGACACCAGGTTGTTCAGGATGCGCGAGAGCATCACGTAGTCGCAGCGCACCCACACCTCGGTCTTGCGCACCACCAACCGCAGGCCCTGCTGCTCGGCCACCGGTCGGAAGTTGCGGCTGATCTCGTCGAACAGCCGGTCCAGCGGGAAGTCGGTCCACTGCGGCTGCAGCACGCCGGCGTCGAGCTGCGACAGGTTCAGCAGCTCCGAGAACAGTCGGTCGAGCGAGTCCACGCACTCGCGGATGTGGCCGATGCGCTGCAGCTTCACCGGATCGGTCTCGCCGTTGGCCAGCCCGTCGGAGAACAGCGTGAGCGCATGCAGCGGCTGGCGCAGGTCATGGCTGGCGGCGGCCAGCAGCCGCGTCTTGGCCTGGCTCGCCACTTCGAGCTGCGCGTTCTTGCGCGCCAGCTCGGCCGTGGCCTCGGTGATGCGGCTTTGCAGCAGGCCATGGCTTTCGGCAAGCGCGCGTGCTGCCTGGTTGAAGCCGTGCTGCAGATGCCGCACTTCGGACGTTCCCTCGATCGCCACGCTCGCGTCTTCGCCCGCGCCGAGCCGGTCGACCGCCTTGCCCAGCGCGCGGATCGGCTCGCTGATGCGCCGCGCCGCCCACCAGCCCGCCAGGCCCACGCCCACGAGGCTGATGGCCAGCACCAGCACCACGTTGAGCCAGACCGAACGCCGGGCGGTCTGCACCGCGCCCAGGCTGATCTCGACCATCACCTTGCCGTTGTGCCGTCCGTCGTCGCTGACGATGGGCACCACCACCTGCAGGCCTTCGCCGCGCGCGCGGTCCACCGTCTCGGAGTTGGCGACGATCTCGCCGTCTTCCGTCCAGATCTGCACCTGCTGCACATGCGGTTGGTAAGTGCCCGACTGCGCGGTGCGCTGCAACGCGCGGCGGTCCATGCGCGCCAGCGGGGCCTGCGCCACCGTGGCCACCTGCATCGCCACCGTCTGCGCGTTGGCACGCATCAGCTCGGTGAGGTTGCCCAGGTGCTGCCGCGTCAGCACGGCAATGGCCGCCAGCGTGGCCAGCGTCGCCGGCACCAGCGCCAGCAGGATCAACTGCTGCGCGAAGGTCATGCGCGCAAGCCCCCGGAGGACGCGGAAGTTCCAGCTCATGAAGGAAGTGGGCGCATGAGGGCCGAGCTTATGAGCCCCGCCCCGAACATGGAAGACAGGAAAAACATCACAAAGAATGTCTGCATTTGCTATTTAATGGCGTCCGCGTAGCCCATGTTAGACCCGCTGGTCCGCAGCGTCCCTATGTCTTCCGGTTCAAAAATGCTGGTTTTCCTGCGTCGCTTCACCGCTGTTCCGGGCGCCCTTCGTGTGGCGGCGCTGGGCTTGCTCATGGGTCTGCCGCTGTGGGCCGCGGCCCAGGCCAGCAGTCCGCTGCAGCCGCCGGTGCGCTTCGGCATCCTGCCGCTGGGCGGTGCCTTCGAGTCGCGCAGCGACTGGGATCCGCTATTGGCCGAACTCAGCCGCGCCATCAACCGGCCGGTGAGCGTGCTGTCGGTCAATTCATACGAAGCGCTGGAGCAGGCCATCCAGCGCGACGAGGTCGACATGGCTTTTCTCTCGGGAAAAATGGCGCTCGACGCCGTGACCCAGCGCCGCATGAAGGTGGTGGCGCAGGTGGTGCGGCACGACGGCCTGGCCGGTTACCGCGCGCTGCTGCTGTCGCGCAAGGTGCCGCCTTTCAACACGCTGAAGGACCTGCTGGAGCAGCCCGAGCGCTGGCGCATTGCGCGCGGCGAGAAGCAATCGGTGTCGGGCTTCATCGTGCCGCAGTTGCAGCTTTTCCTGCCCAATCACATCGTGATGGAAACGCGTTTCCTGAGCGAGGTCGTCGGTACCCACCAGACCAACGCATTGGCTGTTGCCAACAACGAGGCGGACGTGGCCACCAACAATTCGGCCGACTTCGAGCGCTTCAAGCTGCGCTTTCCGGCCGAGACGCAGCGGCTGCAGGTACTGTGGGAGTCGGACCTGATTCCGCACGCGCAGATCGTGGTGCGGCGCGAATACCCGCCCGAGCTGCGCACGCGTGTGCAAACCTTCCTGACCAACTACGGCCGAGCCAAGGGTCCGCGTGGTGATGCCGAGCGCGTGGTGCTCAAGTCGCTGCACGACCTGGCGGGTTTCGTGGCGGCCGACAACAGTTCGCTGCAGCCGGCCGCCAAGCTGGCCTACCAACTGGCCCGCCAGAACGCCATGACGGCGCAATGGGTGAACGACGCCGCGCGAGAGGCCCGTCTGCAGCGCATCGACAGCGGTTATGCGGAGCAGGTGAGTGTGCTGAAAGACGTGACGCCTTGAGATGAGAAGCTGTTTTCTTATTCGTCGCGTGGTGTCTGGAATGTGTTGTTCCCGGCGCTGCTGTTGTTTGGGGCGTGGTTGTTCTTCAGGGCGACGCTCGCGCCGACACGGTGCTCTTTTTCGCGAATGTCCCCCGCTTCGCTCCTCCTTTATTTCGCGAAAAAGAGCCCCGTATCGGCGCGAGCGCTCAGAGCGGTCGTTGATCAGCCGCAAACGCAGAGCGTGTCCTGTGCGAATGACGCCAGGTGCTCCCCGCAGCGAAATAAAGGAGGAGCGAAGCGGGGGACATTCGCGGAGGGGAGCTCCTGGTGTCATTCGCACCCGCCCCGAACGAATTTCCTGAAGCGCCAGCAAAGCAAAACAAAGCGACCGACATGCTCCCCCGACTCAAGCAACTGCTGGCAACTCTAGGCCGCGTCGTAGCAATCGCAGCAGCACTGTCCCTGCCGCCGCATGCTTCGGCGCAAGGAACAAACGCCGGAGCACCAGAAAAGAGCACAACCCCCACCATCAAGTCGGTCCGCTTCGGCGTACTGCCCCTCGGTGGCACCGTTGAATCGCGTGCCCTTTGGACACCGCTCATGGCCGACATGAGCCGCGCCCTCGGCATGCCGGTCGATGCCTACTCCGTGCCGTCGTACGAAGAACTCGACCGCGCCATCGGCCGCAACGAAATCGACATGGCCTTTCTCTCCGCCAAGATGGCACTCGACGCCGTGATGCAGCGGCGCATGAAAGTGGTGGCCCAGATCGCGCGTCGCCCCGGCATGCCCGAACACCGCGCCGTGCTGCTCATGCGCAAGGCCGCCCCCCTCAACTCCCTCGAAGGCATGCTCGCCCAGCCCGAACGCTGGCGGCTCGCGCGCGGCGACAGCCGATCCGTCACTGGCTTCATCGTGCCGCAGAGCGAACTGTTCCTGCCGCACAACATCGAGATGGAAACGCGCTTTCTCAGCGAGTTCGTCGGCACCCATCAGGCCACCGCGCTCGCGGTGGCGAACGGCGACGCCGACGTGGCGACCAACAACACCACCGACCTCGAACGCTTCCGCCAGCAGTTCCCGGTCGAGGCCGCGCGGCTGCAGGTGGTCTGGCAATCCGATCCGCCGCCCGGCGCCCCGATGGTGGTGCGGCGCGACTACCCGCCCGAATTCCAGGCACGGCTGCAGGGCTTCCTGACCGGCTACGGCAAAGGCAAGGGCGCGCGCGCCGACGCCGAACGCAAGGTGCTGGAGACCCTGCGCGCCGCCTACGGCTATGCCGAGGCCGACGACAGCGCGCTGCTGCCCGAGGCGAAGCTCGAATACCGCCTCGGCAAGCAGCGGGCCATGGCCGCCTCGTGGGTCAACGAGGCCGCGCGCGAGCAACGGCTGCAGCGCATAGAGAAGACCTACAACGAGCAGGTCGAGACCTTGCGCGCGCTGGCTGCCGGGCGCTGAGCACGCGACGCTTGCCAGTTGGCGGGCCCCGCGGCTCGCACATGACAAATCCCCGTTTCGCGAGAGTTTCTCTGCCCTGATGCGGGCTGGGTGACCATTGTTTGCAGTGCCTGCGTGTCGCGGCCCGCAAACTGCCGCGACCTCTTTTCCTGTCACGGAAGAGGTCGATGCCGCGCTTCCTGTCTGTTCATCCTTCTGCCTTTCCTGTTGTTGCTGGTCGCCCGACGCGGGCACCGGCGCGGCTGCCTGGCGAAGGCGCATACCGAACGACTGGCAGCCGGTGAATCGTCAATCACAGGGAGGAATGAAAGGAGGAGGGCATCAGGCCAGAGGCGCCGATGGGTTGAAAGGGAGGGCACAGCCCTGATTCAAAAACAGAAGTAGCAAGCAACAGAAAAAACATGAAGCGTTATCAAATATTCAAGCACCCCTCAGGCGACATCGCGGCCATCCCCGAAGGATGGAACTGGATGGCATTCCTCTTTGGCGGGCTTTGGGCCTTGTTCAATTCGATGTGGAGCCTGGGATTCGGCGTCATCGTCGGAGTGCTCGCCTTTGACTTCGTGGGCAACCTGCTGGTCGGACCAGGCGCAAGCATCTTCGTGCTCCTTGTTGCGTGCGCGATTTCCTGGACCTTCGGGTCGAACGGCAATGAATGGCTCGCAAAAAAACTGTATGCCGCAGGCTATGAACTGGTCGAAGCGGTAACGGCTTCCAGTGCAGCGGCCGCGCTGGTGCTGGCGTTCCCGAAGGCCCAGCCTTCTGCCCAGGACGAAGACAACCCGTAAGCCTGATAGGGAGACGGGCGCGTGCCGCGCGCCCCTTTCTTCCCCGCATCTACTCCCTTCGCCGTACCTCCAAACCGCTCCGCCTAGACCATTAGGCGGATTTGCCATCCGTCCTTCGCGCCGGAAACTTCGTGTTTCTTTCAGGCACCCTTGCCGTTGACGGAGTGCGGATGAGTTGGCGAACAAAAGTGGTCTGGAGCGAGGGGATGCTGTTGCAGCCTCAGCACCTGCAGCAAAGCGAGCGCCATGCCGATCATGCGCGGCATGTGCTGTTGCGCACGACCACCCCCTACGCCTGGGGCTTTGCCGAGCTGGAGATCGACGCGGCCGCGCTCACGCTGGGCAAGCTCGCGCTGGTGCGCGCGGTCGGCGTGTTCGGCGACGGCACCGTGTTCGACATGCCGGCGGTCGATCCGCTGCCCGAGCCCATCGACATTCCTTCCACCATGCGCGACGAAGCCGTGGTGCTGGCGCTGCCGCTGCGCCGCGCCGGCGCGCGCGAAGCCGATGCGGAAGACTACGAAGAGCTGGTGCGCCACCGCGTGCTCGAATCCGAAGTGCCCGACTCCAACACCGCCGGCGAACGCACGGCGATGCTGCAACTGGGCCAGCTCCACACGCGCCTGATGCGCGCCAGCGAAGCCACCGACGCCTGGACCACGCTGGGCGTGGCGCGCGTGGTCGAGCGCCGTGTCGACAACCAGGTGCAGCTCGAACGCGCCATGCTGCCGCCGCTGCTCGATGTGGCGGGGCATGCCGTGATTCGCGCGTGGCTCGACGAGCTGCTGGGCCTGCTGCGCCAGCGCGGCGAAGCGCTCGCGGGGCGCATGACGCAGGGCGGCACCGGCGGCGTGGCCGAGATCGCCGACTTCATGCTGCTGCAGGCGGTCAACCGCAACGAGGCCGTCTTCGCGCACCTGGCCAAGACCGCGCTGCTGCATCCGCAGCACTTCTTCGAGCATGCGCTAGGGCTGGCCGGCGACCTTGCGAGCTTTCGCGATTCGCGGCGTGTCGCGCGCTTCGGGCCGTACATCCACGATGATCTTGCGCTGAGCTTCCGTCCTGTGATGGACGACCTGCGCCGCAGCCTGTCGATGGTGTTCGAGCAGTCGGCCATCCGCATCGAACTGCACGACCGCAAGCATGGCGTGCGCGTGGCGGTGGTGGCCGACGTGGAGCTGCAGCGCAACGCGACCTTCGTGCTGGCGGTCAACGCGCACATGCCGAGCGAAGCGCTGCGCGCGCGCTTTCCCACGCAGGTGAAGATCGGCCCGGTCGAGCGCATCCGCGACCTCGTGAACCTCGCGCTGCCGGGCGTCACGCTGACGCCGATGCCGGTGGCGCCGCGCCAGATTCCCTTTCACGCGGGCGCCAACTACTTCGAGCTCGAAACGCGCAACAGCGACCTGTGGCGGCAGCTCGAACAGTCGGGCGGCATCGCGATGCACATTGCCGGCGACTTCCCGGGCCTGGACCTCGCGTTCTGGGCCATTCGTTCCTAGCCCCATGGGCTGACGGAAACGGAACACCATCATGAGCAGCACACCTCCCGACCCCTTTGCCGCCTTCGAGTCGGAGCGCACGGTCATCAAGCCCAAGCCGCGCACGCCGGGTGGCACGCCGCCGGCACCCGCGCCCGCACCGTTCTTCGGTGGCCCCGACCCGACGCCGCCCGCCGAGGTCGGCGAACTGGGCCTGCTCAATCCGCTCGTGTCCGCCGCCGGCAAGCTGCTGGTGCTGATCGGCAAGCTGCGCAACCTCGCACAGCCGCCCAACGTGCCGGCGCTGCGCGCGTCCACCGCCGATGCCGTCAACCAGTTCGACGCCGGTGCGCGCCGCGCGGGCGTCAGCAACGAATCGGTGCTGGCCGCGCGCTATGTGCTGTGCACCGCGCTCGACGAAGCCGTGGCCAACACGCCCTGGGGCGTGCAGGCCGGCTGGAACAAGCAGAGCCTGCTGGTGCAGTTCCACAACGAGACCTGGGGCGGCGAAAAGGTGTTCCAGCTGCTGGCCAAGCTCGCGCAGGACGTGCCCACGCACCGCCAGTTGCTGGAGCTGATCTACAGCGTGCTCGCGCTCGGCTTCGAGGGCCGCTACCGCGTGGTCGACAACGGCCGCGCGCAACTCGACTCGGTGCGACAGCGCCTGGCCGACCTGATCGCCAAGGACCGTCCGCCGCTCGAAGCCGAACTCTCGCCGCACTGGCGCGGGCAGGGCGCGGGCACGGTGCGGCTGCGCGAGTCGCTGCCGCTGTGGGTGTTCGCGGCGGGCTTTGCGCTGCTGCTTGCACTCGCATGGTTCGGCCTGCGGCTCACGCTCAACTACCGCTCCGACACCACCTACTCGGCGGTGTCCGGCCTGCGCGTGCCCAACCTGCAGATCGCGCCGCCGGCCGCGCCGGCCAAGTCGCCGCGGCTTGCGCGTTTTCTCGAACCCGAGATCAAGCAGGGCCTGGTGACGGTGACCGACGAAGCCGACCGCAGCGTGGTGCGCCTGCGCGGCGATTCCTTCTTCGGCTCCGGCAGCGCCGAGCCGATGGCGTCTTCATTGCCGGTGTTGCGCCGCATCGGCCAGGCATTGGCCGAGGTGAAGGGCGACGTGCTCATCACCGGCCACTCCGACAACCAGCCGATCCGCTCGCTGCGCTATCCGTCGAACTGGCACCTGTCGGCCGCGCGCGCCGATGCGGTGAAGGGCGCGCTGACCACGCTGGTCGATCCGGCGCGCATGCGCTCCGACGGCAAGGCCGACGCCGAGCCGGTCGCGCCCAACGACACGCCGGCCAACCGCGCGCGCAACCGCCGCGTCGACATCGTGCTGCTGACCGAACCCGACCGCGTTGCTGCCGCTGCTGTCGCTGCCCCGGCTGCTCCCGCCCCAGGAGCGACGAAATGATCAAGAAAATCTTCGGCTTCCTGTTCAGCCCGTTGCTGCTGACCCTGCTGGCGCTGATCGTCGTCGCGCTCCTGATCTGGTGGATCGGCCCGCTGGTGAAGATCGGCACGCTGGCGCCGCTGGAGAGCGAGACCACGCGCGCCATCGTCATCGGCGTGATCGTGCTGATCGTGGTGCTGCGCGCGCTGTACCGCCGCTGGCGCGCGCGCCGTGCGAGCCAGCACCTGACCGATGGGCTCATGAAGGCGCCGGCGGCCAAGACCGATGCACCGGTCAACGGCGAACAGAAGATCCTCGACACCCGTTTCAGCGAAGCCGTCGCCACGCTCAAGCAGATGCGCCTGCATGCCGCCGGCAAGAAGCCGGGCTGGCGCGACTGGATGTCGATCTCGGGCGGCAGCTACCTGTACGACCTGCCCTGGTACGTGTTCATCGGCGCGCCCGGCGCGGGCAAGACCACGGCGCTGGTCAACTCGGGCCTGAGCTTTCCGCTGGCCGAGAAGTTCGGCCCCGGCGCCATTCGCGGCGTGGGCGGCACGCGCAACTGCGACTGGTGGTTCACCGACGAGGCCGTGCTCATCGACACCGCCGGCCGCTACACCACGCAGGACAGCCACCAGTCGGAAGACAAGAGCGCGTGGGAAGGCTTCCTGGGCCTGTTGAAGAAGGCCCGCCCGCGCCGTCCGCTCAACGGCGTGTTCCTCACCGTCAGCGTGGCCGACCTGCTGAGCCAGGGCCCCGAGGCGCGCACCCAGCTCGCGGCCTCGATCCGCGCGCGGCTGCTCGAACTCGACAGCAAGCTCACCACGCGCCTGCCGGTGTATGTGCTCGTCACCAAGAGCGACCTGCTGTACGGCTTTACCGACTACTTCGACGACCTCGGCAAGGAACAGCGCGCGCAGGTCTTCGGCTTCACGCTGCCGCCCGAGGAAGTCGTGCAGGTCGATGAGAAGGGCATGTCGGCCGCGTTCCAGCGCGAGTTCGCGCTGCTGCACAACCGCGTGAACGACGGCCTCATCGCGCGCATGCAGCGCGAGACCGACGGCACGCGCCGCGCGGCGATCTTCGGTTTTCCGGCGCAGTTCGGCTCCATCGGCTCGCTGCTGTCCGACCTGCTCGACCAGGTGTTCACCGGCTCGCGCTTCGCGCAGCCGCCGTGGGTGCGCGGCGTGTACTTCACCAGCGGCACGCAGGAAGGCAGCCCGATCGACCGCGTGATGGGCAGCCTCTCGCGCAGCTTCGGCATCGAGCGCGCGATGCTCGCGCCGCAAAAGAGCAGCGGTCGCAGTTATTTCCTCACCTCGCTGCTGCGCGACGTGGTGTTCCCCGAGCAGCGCCTGGCCGGTGCCGACGTGAAGCTGGAGCGCCGCCGCCACACGCTGCGCGTGATCGGCGTCACCGCGATGACGCTCGTCACCGTCGGCCTGCTCGCGGCCTGGGGCTACAGCACGCTGCAGAACATGAACTACCTGAAGTCGGTCGAGGCCCGCGTCGCGCCCGCGCAGCAGACCCTGGCCGCATTGCCGTCGCGTGTGCAGAACCTGGTCGAGGTCGCGCCCGTGCTGCAGGGCCTGCGCGACATCTGGAAGACACCCGACAACCACCAGGGCGACGAGCCGCTGTCGATGACGCTGGGCCTCTACCAGGGCGACAAGCTCGATGCGGCCGCCATGCTCACGCACCAGCGCGCGCTCAACGACGCCTTCCTGCCGCAGATCGCCAAGCGAATCGAAGACCAGTTGCGCACCGCGCAGAAGGACAACCTGGAGTACACCTACGAAGCGCTCAAGAGCTACCTGATGCTCTACCAGCCCGAGCACTTCGATGCCGAGGCGCTCAAGGCCTGGATCACGCTCGACTGGTCCCGCAGCCTGGACCGCGGCATTCCCGAAGACCAGCGCAAGGCCCTCGAAGACCAGCTCGACGTGCTCATCGCGCAAGGCCCACCGCGCTCGCCGCTGAAGATGGACGAGAACCTGGTGCGCAGCGTGCGCGCCGTGCTTGCGAGCTATCCGCTGGAGCAGCGCGTGTTCAGCCGCCTCAAGCGCCAGCGCGCCAGCAAGGACATTCCGGCCTTCAGCGTGGCCACCGCCACCGGTCCTTCGGGTCCGCTGGTGTTCGAGCGCATCAGCGGCAAGCCGCTGACCGATGGCGTGCCGGGCATGTTCACCTACGACGGCTATCACAAGCGCTTCCAGAACGAAGTGACCGTGCTCACCGGCCTGCTCGCGGCGGAAGACCCGTGGGTGCTCGGGCAGGACAAGGGCACCGCCGACCGCCTGCGTGACGTGGCCGCGCTCGGCGCGTTGACCGATCGCGTGCGCCGCCTCTACCTGGAGGAGTACGTCAAGCAGTGGGAGGCACTGCTCGCCGACGTGCGCCTGATCCGCGCCAACGGGCTGGAAAAAAACATCGAGACCGCGCGCATCCTCTCGGGCGTCGATTCGCCGCTGGCCAACTTCCTGCGCGCGGTGGTGAAGCAGACCACGCTGATCCCGCAGGGCGACGCCGGCAAGGACGTGGTCAGCAAGGCCACCGAGACGGTGCGCAACACGCGCAAGGGCCTGGAAGACCTGTTCGGCGGCGACCCCGGCAAGCAGGTGGCGCCGGGCAAGCGCATCGAGAGCATCGTCGACGACCGCTTCGAGCCGCTGCGCCGCCTCGTCACCGCCGGCGGCCCCAACCAGCCCGCGCCCATCGACGATGCGCTCAAGCTCTTCAACGAGGTGTACGTGTACCTCAACGCGGTCGACACGGCGGTCAAGGGCCGCACTTCGCCGCCGCCCGGCGACGTGGCGGGCAAGCTCAAGTCCGACGCCGGCCGCCTGCCAGAGCCTGTTCGCACCATGGTCGAGAACTTGAGCCAGTCGGGTGCGGCGCAGGCCCAGGTGGCCGAGCGCGGCAACCTGAGCCAGGACCTGCGCCCGGTCGCCGAGTTCTGCGCGCGCGCCATTGCCGGCCGTTATCCCTTCGTGCCGAGCAGCAAGCGCGACGTGCTGCCCGAAGACTTCGGCCAGATGTTCGGCCCCGGCGGTTTGATGGACGACTTCTTCCAGAAGCGCCTGGCCGCGCTGGTCGACACCAGCACGCGCCCGTGGCGCTACAAGCCCGTGGCCGAACGCGGCGCCATCACCACGCAGGCGCTGGCGCAGTTCGAGCGCGCCGCGCGCATCAAGGACATCTTCTTTCGCGCGGGTGGCCGCAGCCCGTCGATGCGGCTGGACTTCAAGCCGGTGGAGATGGACGCGGGCATCACCCAGTTCATCCTCGACGTCGACGGCCAGCTCGTGAAGTACGCGCACGGCCCCGTGGTGCCGATGGCCGTGCAGTGGCCGGGGCCCAAGGGCAGCAACCAGGTGCGCATTCAGGTGAGCCCGCCGTCGACCACCGGCAGCTCGGGCTCGGCGGTGGATGGGCCGTGGGCGCTGTTCCGTGCGCTCGACGACGGCCAGCTCGAAGCCGGTGACGCGCCCGAGAAGTTTTTTATCACCTTCCAGATTGGCGCGCGCAAGACGCGTTTTGAAGTGACGACGAACAGCGTGCAGCATCCGATCCGGCTGCGTGAGCTGCGGGAGTTTTCCTGTCCGGAGGGGTTGTGAGCGTTGCCTCTGCTTCTCTTCCTTCTTCCGTTTTCGCTTCGGCGGAATTGCCGGGGTGGTTCGGCAAGTTGCCGGGCATGGGGGACTTTGCGCATCGGCGGCTGCCTGAATCGTTTCGCTCTGTGTGGGATGCGTGGCTGCAACGTGGACTCGCACGGCTGCGGGATCGGCATGCGGACTGGACTTCGCATTACCTCGAAGCGCCGATCTGGTGCTTTGCGCTGGGGGCGCAGGTGGCGGGGGAGGGGCGGTGGATCGGGGTGTTGATGCCTTCTGTGGATGGGGTGGGGCGGTACTTTCCGTTCACGCTGGCTGTCGAGCTGGATGACGGGGTTGCGGATCGGCTGGAAGGGGAGGCGCTGGGTGCCGCGTTGCACTGGTGGGCGTTGGGGACGCAGGCTGCGTTGGAAGGGCTTGATGGGGATTTGGATGCGCTGCGGTTTGATGCGGTGCTTGGGCGGTTGTTTGTTGTTGCTGCTGCCGCTGCTGGCGGTGCTGCTGCATCGCTTGAGTTGCCGGGGGTAGGGGGTTCGTTGTGGTTGGGGGATCCGGCTGTTGAGGGCGGGGTTCGGATGACTGCTTCTGGATTGCCTGTCGATGCGCAATTCGAAGCTTTGTTTCTCGGGGGCGGGGAATGAGGGGAGCTAATCGTTTTCTTTCCCGAGGCCGGGTCTCGGCCCGGCGGCCGACCTACTTTTCTTTGCTTCGCCAAAGAAACGTAGGCAAAAGAAAGGCGACCCTGCTGTCTGCGTCCCTCCGCTTCGCTGCGGGCAACCTGCGGTGCTCGCGTTTCGCGGGGTCTCGCAGAACTCGCTTCGCTCAAACAGCTGCGAGCCCTGATCCGCGAAACGCTGCGCTCCTCGGCGCAGCCAGAAGGGATGGGAAGCCTTCGGGCCATCGCTGCGCTCGGCCTTGGGTTTCGTTCGGGCCTTCGCTTCGCTCGGCCTTGGGATTTGCTCCCTCTCCCCTTGGGGAGAGGGCGGGGGTGAGGGCATCGGCTTTCATCCAGGCGAGGCGGTGTTCCTGCGCCGTCGGCCCTCACCCCAACCCTCTCCCCAAGGGGAGAGGGGGCTCGAGCCGAGCGAAGCGATGGCTCGTTCGGTATCCAACCCCCCTCTGGCTGCGCCGAGGAGCGGAGCGTTTCGCGGATCAGGGCCGCAGCTGTTTGAGCGAAGCGAGTTCTGCGGACCCCGCGAAACGTGAGCACCGCAGGTTGCCCCGTAGCGAAGCGCAGGGGTCGCAGACAGTGGGGTCGCCTTTCTTTTGCCTACGTTTCTTTGGCGAAGCAAAGAAAAGTAGGTCGCCTGCCGGGGCGAGACCCGGCCTCGGAAAGCAAACCCAAAGCGCAGTTCAAACATCAGGAGCCAGTCAATGACCGACTCCCCCAAAACCCAACCCCCAGAAGACGACCGCACCCGAGTCGTCTCCCGCCCCGCGCAGCAGCCCACAAGCAGCAACGACACCTCAGCAACCATCATCACAGGCGGCGCCCCCACCAGCCTGTCCCCACCAGCAGTACCCCCAACAACCCCAGGCGCAGGCACACATGAAGCCGGCCTCCTCCTGGTAGGCAGCCGCCTCGCAGAATTCGAAATCACGCGAATCATCGGCCAGGGCGGCTTCGGCGTCGTCTACGAAGCCTGGGACCACGACCTAGAACGCGTCGTCGCCATCAAGGAATACCTGCCGACCTCCCTGTCGACAAGACAGCAGGACGGCACCGTCGTCCCCCTGTCGGAGCGCCACAGAGAAACCTTCGACCTCGGCATGCGCAGCTTCATCAACGAAGCCCGCCTGCTGGCCCAGTTCGACCATCCGTCGCTGCTCAAGGTCTATCGCTTCTGGCAGGAGCGCGGCACCACCTACATGGTGATGCCCTTCTACCGTGGCGACACATTGAGAGAAGCCCTGGTGGCCATCCCCGCGGGCGTCGACGAGGCCTGGCTGATCCGCATCATGGACGGCGTCACACAGGCGCTGGCGGTGATGCACCACGCCCACTGCTACCACCGCGACATCGCACCCGACAACATCATCCTGCTCGAAGGCTCGGGCCGTCCGGTGGTGCTCGACTTCGGCGCGGCACGCCGCGTCATCACCGACAAGACACAAGCGATCACCGTCATCCTCAAGCCCGGCTACGCGCCCATCGAGCAGTACGCCGAGATGCCCGACATGTCGCAAGGCGCATGGACCGACGTGTATGCGCTCGCGGCCGTGATGCACGTGGCCGTGTGCGGGCGCGCGCCGCCGCCTTCGGTGGCGCGGCTGCTGTCCGACAGCTATGTGCCGCTGGCGGGCAACGACATCCTGCGCCAGCGCTACAGCCTGCGGCTGCTGCAGGCGATCGACGCGGGCCTGGGCGTGCGGCCCGAGCAGCGACCGCAGTCGATGGCCGAACTGCGCGCGGCGCTGGACCTCGATGTGGGCCACAGCATTGCGCCGACACCGCGCACGCAACCGCCATCGGCTGCGCGCGGCGTCAACACCAACACGAACAGCAATGCCAATGCCGCGACGGTCATTGGCAGCAACAACAGCAGCAGCAATAACAACAAGAAGAGCAGCGGCAAGGCATCGCCATCGGCTCCCGCCCCCGCAGGCAGCAACACGAGCACCAACGACAAGGGCAAGGGCAAGGGCAAGACCATGGCCGCACTCGCATCGGTCGCCCTCGTCGCAGTCGTGGCCGGAGGTGGCTGGTGGTGGTTCCAGGGCCGCACGACGGCCGGTGACGTGGGTGGCGGCAGCAAGCAGAGCACGACCACGACGACAACAACAACCCCACCGCCAGCGCCCGACACCAAGGTCGCCGAAGCACCATCAGCACCACCACCGCCTGCCCCCGCTCCCGCACCACCGCCCCCACCGGCACCGCGCACCCCCGCCGATTCGCTGCAATCGTTCGCAGCCGGCGCCGCTGCCGGCTTCGACGTCACGGCCACGCCGAAGAAAGCCGAGGTTGCCATCGGCAAGGACCGGCTCGCCTTCGAGGTGCGCAGCAAGCGCGAGGGCTTCGTCTATGTGTTCCTGCTGTCGAGCGGTGGCGAGATGTTCCTGCTGTTCCCCAACCTGCTCGACAAGTACAACAAGATCACCGCCGGCGGCGCGCTTTCGCTGCCGCGCGCCTCGTGGCCGATGGACGCCGGCGGGCCGGCCGGCACCGACCAGTTCGCGGTGCTCGTGAGCGAGCACGAGCGCGACTTCAGCGCCGCGGGCGTGCAGAACGACGGCGTGTTCCCGGTGTTCCCGCTGCCGGTGCTGGCCGCGCTCGAAGCCACGCGCGGCTCCGGGCCGTCGCCGCTGCTGGGCAAGCCGGTTTGCGCGCCCGGCAGCGCGCCATGCAACGACGTCTATGGCGTCGCGAATTTCAAAATTGTCGAGAAGTAATCGTCTGTAGAACGTCGGCCCGATGGGTCGCCTTTTTCCGGACAAGGAGACTTTCATGAAGACCTCACAGTCGCCGCGCTTCACTCCCGCACTGCTTCGCTGGGCAACCGCCGCCGCCGTGGCGTCGCTGGCCGGCTGTGCCGCGCCACCGCCTGCGGCGACAAACGCCGACACCAGCGCCGCCGCCGATACCTCGGCGTCGCGTCCCGCGCCCACCGGTGCCAGCGTGGCGGGGCAGGCTCGCACCTTCTCGACGCAACTCGCCACCTACACATCGGTCGGCTTCGACGCGGTGCCGGGCTGGTCGCGCGATGATTTCTCCGAGAGCTGGCCTGCCTTCCTCGGCAGTTGCAAGGTGCTCACCGCGCGCGGCGCCGAGTGGAAGGAGGTGTGCGACAAGGCCCTGAAGGTCGACGGCAAGAGCAACACCGCCATTCGCGGCTTCTTCGAGAACGGCTTCTCGGCCTACCAGATCCGCGACGACGACCGCCGGCCCGATGGCGTGGTCACCGGCTACTTCGAGCCCGAGATCGCGGGCAGCCGGCAGTACGCCGCGCCGTTCATCTATCCGGTGTACGGCCAGCCCGACGACATGCTGTTCGCCGATGCGCGCAAGCTGCCGGCCGGCAGCGGCACCGTGGCGGCGCGCGTCGAAGGGCGCAACGTGCTGGTGCAGGCCGGGCTGAGCACGCGCGACATGGGCGCGCCGGGCCTCTATGCGCTCGATCTCGCGGGCATCTCGCGCGACACGCTCGACCGCAAGGTGCGCCTGCGGGTCGAAGGCAAGCAACTGCTGCCCTACTACACGCGCGAAGAAATCGAGACCAAGGGCGCACCCAACGCCAAGGTGCTGGCCTTCGTGGGCAGCGCCACCGCGCTGTATGAAATGCAGATTCAGGGCTCGGGCCGCATCAAGCTGGCCAGCGGCGAGATCATCCGCGTGGCCTACGCCGAGCAGAACGGCCAGCCCTTCCGCCCGACGCTCGCACAGGCCGCCAACGGCAAGCCGCGCAGCGCGGTCAAGGTGCGCGGCTCGTCCATCGAGCTGCAGCTCGACGACAGCGATGACGACGACGACACCAGCGCCGTCGCGGCCGGCACCATCCGTACGCGCGGCTTCACGCTGGCCCGGCCCACCGCCAGCGGCGCGGTCGTGGTGCCGGGGCGACGCACGGCCGGCGCGGTGGCCGGCTCGGGCATCAAGGACCCGAGCTATGTGTTCTTCAAGGAAGCCACGTCGCCGATCGGCGGGCCGGTGGGTGCCTTCGGCGTGCCGCTGTCGGCGGGGCGCTCGATCGCGGTCGATCCGCGCAGCACGCCGCTGGGTTATCCGGTATTCGTCTCGACCCGCACGCCCGGCAGCGGCGCGCCGATGCAGCGCCTGACCATCGCGCAGGACACCGGCGGTGCCATCCGTGGCGCGGTGCGGGCCGACTACTTCTTCGGCAACGGCCAGCAGGCCGCGACCAATGCGCGCCGCATGAAGGAGCGCGGCCAGCTGTGGATTCTTCTGCCGCGCGGCCTGGCCGTGGCGCAGGCCGCGGCGTCGTCGGCCATCCGCACGCGCGGCGGCCCGGTGGGTGCCAACCTGCCCCAATGCCTCGTGCCCACCGAAGGCGTGTGCGTAGACGACTGACTGTTCTTGTTCCTCCATGCAAGAAACCCTGTCGTCCGCGGAAAGCGCCGAACTCGTCCGCCTCTGGCGGCGGCGGCAGACGCTGTCCTCGAACGACATGGGCGCCATGTACCGCATCGTGGGCGATGCGCTCGTGGCCTGCAATCCGCCCGAGCTGCAGGTGCTGGGCGAAGGGCGGCAGGAGTTGGTGGCGCAGTTCATCTATGTCAAGGTGCTGCGGCTCGATGCCGACCCCGATGAATCGGAAGAGCGCGCGGGCCACAGCGCGCCTTCGACCGCCTTCGCGCTGTGCGCGTATTTCCGTCGCTACCTGATCGATTGCACCCGGGCCAGCTCGTTTCGCCGCAAGCTCTCCATCGGAGAGCAGATCACCGAGGCCCAGCTCGAAGACGAGATCGGCGCCGGCGAAGACCTCGAAGGCTGCCTGGCCGAATACGGCCTGAGCGCGCAGGCGGTGCAACTGGCCGCGCGCGCCTTCATCGCCGAGCTGCCCGAGCCCGAGCGCCTGCTGCTGTGCGAAGGCTTCGGCAAGGAGGCCGAAGGCGGGCTGTCGGGCATTGCCTCGCGCCATGCCATTGCGTCGTACCACTACCGCGCGGGCCGGCTCGGCCTGGTGCACAAGCGCGAGGGGCTGCCCGCGGACTACGCCAAGACCCGGCTCGGCGGCTGGCTCCAGCAGACGCTGGGCATTGCCATCGAGGCCGAGAACATGGCGGCGATCCTGCAGGTTTTCAAAATCCTCGGTGCTGAAGCGTCTTATGCCTGAAGACATAGCCATTCAGGAACAGACGCCATGAACACCGAACTCTGGCCCCCGCTCAGCGTGATCCGCAACGCATTCGAGACCGCCAGCGCGGCCGTGCCCGACGATGCGCTGCCCGGCACCGCCACGGTGGCCATGCCGGGCTCGGTTCCCGGAACGGGGGCCGAACCCGTGGGCGCCGCTGCGCTGTCGGACCTGCTCCTGCCTCTTACCGAACTGGCCCGGCGCCGCGAGGCCGTCGCGCGGCGCGCCTTCTCCGCGCGCTGGATGCCGGGCCGCCTCGTCAGCGTCGTGCATGAAGGGCGGCTGCTCGGCGTGCTGCTCGACCGCTGCATCCGTGGCGATGTGTGGCAGGGCTGGATGGCCGCGAGCGAGGCCGACTGGGCCTGCGCCTTCGACGTGCTGCTGGAGCCCGACGACGAGCCCTTCGAGCCGATGTTCGGCGTGATCCAGACCTGGAACGTGCTCACGCTCGAAGCCAGTCCGCAGTTGTGCGCGCGCGTGCTCGGCGAAGTCTCGGCCACGCGGCTGGCGGCGATCGGCGCGGTGCATGACGAATGGGCTGCGCAGGCCACGCTGGATATCGCACCCGAACCGGGGCGCATCGCCTTGCGCAGCGTGGGCGGTGTGTTCTCCGTGCTGTCGGGCACGCCGCTCGGCCCGCAGGACCCGCGTGCTGACTACCAGGCGCTGTACCGCGATGCGGGGCTGCGGCTGGGCTCGGCCCCGGCGCAATCGCCCATCGAGACGCCGACGCCTTCCCCGCGCGCCACGCCGCTGCCACGGCCCGAAGGCGGCTGGTGGGGCAGCATCCGCCGCTGGTTCGGCGCCGACGGCTGGGTGCGCCCGGCCTTCGCGGTGCTGGCCCTGTGCGTGGTGGTGCAGAACATCGGCCTGTTCAGCGGCGGCGGTACGGAAGACGACGAGGTGCGCTACCGCGCCGTGCCGACCGCGCCCGCACCGGCACGTGCCGATCTGTTCGTGCGCTGGAAAGACGGCGTGCGTATGGACGAGGCCGACCGGCTGCTGCAGTCCGTCTCGGCCGAAGTGGTGGGCGGGCCCGGTGTCAGCGGAACATGGCGACTGCGTGTGCAGGATCCGGTCGAAGGACTGGCTGTGCTGGCGGCATCGCCGCTGGTCGAGTCGGTGGGGCCGGCGTCGGAGCGGCCATGAGGTTTGCCGCGCCTCTGTCTTTCTCCCTCCCCTTCCGGGGGAGGGCAGGGGTGGGGGCACGCGGCGCATCCACGGGGCGCTCTGCCTGCCCCCATCCCAGCCTTCCCCCAAAGGGGGAAGGAGCAATGCGGCTGCTGATGGTGTGCCTGCTGTTCGTTTCGGGCAGCGCCTTCGCCACCCAGCGCGCCTTGCTCGTCGGCGTTTCCGAACTCGTCAACCAGCCCCAAGCCCTCTGGCTGCAGGCCCCGCGCAACGACGTGATGCTGATGCGCGATGCGCTGCTCAGGCAGGGCTTCGCCGCGCCCGACATCACCATGCTCGCCGACGGCGTGAGCGGCGCCGCGCTGCCCGATGCGCAGGCCATCCACGAGGCGCTGGCGCGGCTGCTCGCGCAGTCGAAAAGCGGCGACTTCGTGCTGCTCTATTTCTCGGGCCACGGCACCCGCCTGCGCGACACCGCCAAGCGTTATCAGGAGCCCGATGGCCTGTCGGAGAATTTCCTTGCGCGCGATGTGCGCGGCACGCTCGGCAGCGACACGGTGCTGACCGGCGATGTGCGCGATGTCGATTTCGACGGCTGGATCCAGGCCTTTCTCGCCCGCAACGTCTTCGTCGCTTCGGTGTTCGACACCTGCTCCGCCAACTCCATGACCCGTGGTGCGGTCGATGCACCCGTCACCGCCGAAGGCCCGGCCGATGACGAAGTGCGCTGGCGCGGTTTACGCGCCGTGCAATTGGCCAGTAGTGGTGCAGCGCCGGCCCCTTCCGCCCCCGCACGCGCGGCAACGCCGCCCGTGCCGACCGAGACCGTGCCGCGTGCCCGCTATGTCGCGCTCTTCGCTTCCGAGAGCCACCAGATCACGCCCGAGCTGCGGCTGCCGCGCAAGAGCCGCGGTGCGCGGCCGCAGGGGCTGCTCACCTGGGCCGTGGTCGAAGCCCTGTCGCGCAAGCCCGCCACCTGGCGCGACCTGTTCGACGGCGTGCTGGCCGTCTACCCGCCGGTCATCGACGAACTCGCGCAGCGCTTTCCGACGCGCGAGCTGCCTTCACCGGTGGCCGAAGGCAACCTCGATGCGCCGCTGTTCGCCAACCGCGCGCAGGCCGTCTCGACCCGCCCTGTCTGGCGCGCGCAGCGGGCCGGTGACACGCTCACGCTGCAGGCCGGCCAGCTCGACGGCCTTGCGGACCGGCAGCCGCTGCGCGTGCTGGCCACCATGGAAGACGGCACGGTGCGCAGCGCGCAGGGCACGCTCTCGCAGGTGGACCTCGACCGGGCCCGCATGCCCGTGCCGCCCGCTTTGCGCGACCTGTCCGGCGCCGCGTTGTGGAGCACGACGCCGCTCGGCGAGCCGGCCTCGCTGGCGCTGCGCGTGCGCGCGGACCAGGGCCTGCCGCCCGGCCTGAGCCTCGACTACCCCGCCTCCATCGTCGCCGTGGGCGAGGCCGACACCAACGCCGACGTGCGTTGGAGCGGCGCGGCGGGCAACCGCCTTGAAGTGCTCTCGCCCTCGCTCGGCATCGCGCCATCGGCCGCGAAGACATCGCTGCCCGACGCGGCCGCCGCGCGCCGCCGCCTCGAAATGCTGGCACGCCTGAAGTGGCTCAACCAGCTCGATGCGCTGGCCCGCGATGCGCAGTTCGACGGCTTCGAGGCCGTGTTCGAGGTGTGGAGCGGCGACCGCCTGCTGCGCAGCGACTCGGCGCAGCGGGCCGAGTCACGGCTGCTGCCATTGCGCGGCGGCGAGCGCGCGGTGCTCAACGTGCGCAACGGCAGCGGGCGTTCGGTGGACCTTGTCGTGGTCGGCGTCGATCCGCAGGGCGGCGTGCGCCAGGTCTATCCGGACGACCCGGGCGAGACCAACCGCTTCAAGCGCGGCACGCGCGACGCGCCCGCCGCCAAGCGCTTCGAGCTGCCGTGGTTCAACGCGGAAGGCGGCCGGCTGCTCGTGCTGGCCACGCCGGCCGCACCGTACAGCGCGCCGCGATTGTTCGGCACGGGCGCGGTGGCCAGCAACAACACGACGGCACCCGAGGTCCGGGTGCGCGGGGCATTGCAGCCCGACAGCGAGCGGCAGGCCTTTGCCGCGGTGGTCCGGTGGGCGGGCGATGCCCCGCCCGCACGGTAGTTTTTTCAGGAGATGGCAATGTCATTCAACAACGGCGGGTATCTGGAGACCGACGATGCGCTGCGCATGCTCGACCTGCTGTCGCAGGCATCGGGCAGCGACTTCTACATGACGCTCGAGAGCAAGGGCAAGAAGGTGGTGGGCGAGATCCAGTCTCTCTTCTCGGACAACATGGAGGTGTTGGAGATTGGCGGCTACTCCTACGTGGCGGAGGTCGCGTCCGCGCCCGGTTCGGGCAAGGGCGTCGCGCGCGGCCTGCCGCTGGCGGTGGTGCGCGACTGCGATGCGGCTACCGCCTCGATCGCCAGCCTGCTGTACAGCCAGGACAGCGACCTGATCGTCAACATCCTGGTCTTCAAGGCCGGCGGCGACAACGCCGATCGCCAGCCCTTCTTCGAGATCGAACTCACCGGCGGCCGCATCAGCCAGCACGCGATCCTCACGGGCGGCGTGCCCAAGCGGCCGTGCGAGATCATCGTGTTCAGCTACCGCGCGATCGAGATCAAGAGCGCACCGCAGCTTGTCAGCGGCATCCGTGGCGCGGTGCGTTCAGCCAAGCTCCTCAACAACTGAGCCCACCGGAAAGCCACGCCATGACTTCCGCCGAACTCCTCAAGTCCGCCGATCCGGTCGCAGCCCTCAAGGCACTGAGTGACGAGGTGCGCGCCAGGCCCGCCGACAGCAAGCATCGCGTCTTCATGGCGCAGTTGCTGTGCGTGCTCGGGCAGTGGGAGCGCGCGCTCAACCAGCTCACCGTGGCGGCCGAACTCGACGCGCTCGCCGTTCCGATGAAGCAGGTGTATGGCGACGCCGTGCGCTGCGAAGGCCTGCGCGCCGAAGTGTTCGCCGGCACGCGCACGCCCATGATCTTCGGCCAGCCCGACGAATGGCTGGCGCTGCTCATCGAGTCGCTGCTGCGCCAGGGGCGCGGCGAAGCGGCGCTGGCCGAAGACCTGCGCCAGCGCGCCTTCGACGGCGCGCCCGCCATCGCGGGCACCATCGACGGCGCACCCTTCGAATGGCTGGCCGATGCCGACATGCGTCTGGGCCCGGTGCTCGAAGCCTTCGTCAATGGCAAGTACTACTGGATTCCCTACGCGCGCCTGGCGCACATCAAGATCGAGCCGCCCGAAGACCTGCGCGACTGCGTGTGGATGCCCGCGCACCTGCAGTTCGAGAACGGCGGCGAAACCCTCGCGCTGATTCCCACGCGCTACGAAGGCACCGAGAAGACCGAAGACGGCGAACTGCAACTCGCGCGCAAGACCGAGTGGCGCGAGCTGCGGCCCGAGGTCTGGGCCGGCTATGGGCAGCGCGTGCTCGGCAGCGACGCGGGTGAGTACGCGCTGATGGACGTGCGCGAGATCCTGTTCACGCCCGCGGCCGAAGACGAAGACGGTGCGCAAGAGGCCGGCCATGGCTGACGTTGCCACGGCCCAGGAACGCCTGCAGCCTTCGCTGCTCGATCGCCTCGTCGACAACGCGCCCAGCGAGAAACGCGAGAGCGACGAAAAACGCACGCTGACCCGCCAGGCATTGCGCGCGGCCGTGCTGCGCGACCTGAGCTGGCTCTTCAACGCCACCGGCTACGGCCTGTCGATGGACGACCGGCAGTTTCCGAATGCGGCGCGCTCGGTCATCAACTACGGATTGCCTATGCTGTCTGGCCAGTTCACCTCGTCGGTGCAGCGTGTCAGCATGGAACAGGCTTTGAAGAACGCGATCCTGCAGTTCGAGCCGCGCATCCTGTCCCGCACTCTCGAAGTGGAACTCATCATGGAAGGCTCCGCCCTGGACTCCCACAACAGCATCGGCCTGCAGATACGCGGCATGCTCTGGGCGCAGCCCGTGCCGCTGGAGTTCCTGATGCGCAGCCGGGTCGACCTCGAAGAAGGGCGCATCGAGATCCAGGACATGGCGCAAAAAACGTGAGCCCCATGCCATGGACCCCCGGCTGCTGACCCTGTACGAGCAGGAGCTGCGCTACTTCCGCGAAAGCGGCTCGGAATTCGCGCGCGCCTTTCCGAAGATCGCGCACCGCCTGGGCATCGAAGGCCAGGAAGTCGCCGACCCGTATGTCGAGCGGCTGATCGAGGCCACGGCCTTCCTGTCGGCGCGCGTCAACCTCAAGCTCGATGCCGAGTACCCGCGCTTCACCGGGCACCTGCTCGACGTCGTCTATCCGCACTTCCTGGCGCCCACGCCGGCGATGGCGGTGGTCTCGTTCACGCCCGACCCGGAAGACGCGAACCTTGCGACCGGCCCCGCACTGCCGCGTGGCAGCGGCCTGCGCGCGCGGCAGGCCGTGGGCCAGAACACGCATTGCGAATTTCGCACCGCCGCCGCGCTGCGCGTGTGGCCGCTGGAGATCCAGCGCGCCCAGTACTTCACCTACGCGCCCGACCTGCCGCTGAACACGCACCCGCAGGCGCGAAGCATTCGCGGCGGCCTGCGCATCGCGCTGCACGCGACGGCGGGTCTGAACTTCAGCCAGATCGCGCTCGACGACCTCGTGCTGCATTTCAGCGGCGGCGAAGACGTGGCCTGGCAGTTGCACGAATGCGCGCTGGGCCAGCCGGTCGGCGTGATGGTGCGGCCGCTGTCGCCCACGGGCGCGTTGCAGGGCGAGGTGCGCCACCTGCCGCCCGACGCGATTCGCGCCATGGGCTTCGAGGACGACGAGGCACTGCTGCCCGTCACCGCCACCGGCTTCTCGGGCTTCCGGCTGCTGCAGGAGTACTTCGCCTTTCCGCAGCGCTTCCAGTTCGCGCGCATTGCAGGCCTGCAGCCGCTGCTGGCGTCCATGCCGGTGACCGACATCGAGATCGTGCTGCTTTTTTCGCGGGGCGATGCCGCGCTCGAAAAGCTGGTGAGCGCCGACAACGTGCAACTGCATTGCGTGCCGGCCATCAATCTGTTCAGCCGGCGCCTGGACCGCGTGCCGCTGACCGAAGGCGTGAGCCAGTTTCACCTGCTGCCCGACCGCACGCGGCCGCAGGACTTCGAGGTGCACACCGTCACCGAGGCCATCGGCCATGGCGCGCCGGGCACGGACACGGCCGCCGTCGAGCAGGTCTTCCGGCCCTTCTACTCGGCCTTCCACGGCACGCGGTACAGCCACCCGGCCTACTTCACGACCACGCGCGAGCCGCGCATGCTGTCGGTGCGCCAACGCACCGAAGGCCATCGCAGCAGCCACATCGGCTCCGAGGTCTACATGCAGATCGTCGACCCGCAGCAGGCCCCGTATGCGGCCGCGCTGCGGCAACTGGCGGTGACCGCGCTGTGCACCAACCGCGACCTGCCGCTGCTGCTGCCGATGGGCCGCGACAACGACTTCGATTGCGTCGACTCCTTCCCCGTGCAGCGCGTGCGCATGGTGCGCGGCCCGTCGCGGCCGGTGTCGCCGGTGGTGAGTCAGGGGCTGGGCTGGCGCGTGCTCGATCACCTGGCGCTCAACTACCTCTCGCTGTCCGACAGCACGCCGCAGCAGGGGGCAGCGGCGCTGCGCGAGACCTTGATGCTCTACGCGGTGCACGCCGACGAAATGCGCCAGGGCCAGGTGCGCGGGCTGCTGTCGGTCAAGAGCAAGCCGGTGGCGCGCCGCCTGCCGATGAAGGGGCCGATCGCTTTCGGGCGCGGGCTGGAGGTGACGCTCGAAGTCGACAAGGACGCCTTCCACGGCCACAGCGCGTTCCTGTTCGGTGCCGTGCTGGCGCGCTATCTGGCGCGCCACGTCGAGGTCAATCATTTCGTCGAGACCGTGCTTCGCATCGCGGGCAAGGGCGAGACCATGCGCTGGAGACCGCTGTGCGGGACGCGCCAGATCCTGTAGCCGCACCGGCGCTGGAGGGCACGGCCGCATCGCGGGTCGATGGCGCGGTGCACGCATGGTCGGCCGAGCCCTGGTCCTTCGATTACTTCGCGGCGCTGCGCCGGCTGGAGTCGATCGCCAAGACCACGCCGCGCTGGGGCCGCGCGCTGCTGCCCAGCGCCGAACCGCTGCGCGTGGGGCAGGAGCCCTCGCTGTCGTTCGCGCCCGCCAGCTTCAGCCGCTTCGAGGGGGCGAGCGCCTATTCGCCACCGCGCTTGCGCCAGCATTTCTTCAGCTACATCGGCCCCAACGGTCCGCTGCCGGTGCACCTGAGCGACTTCATCCGCGAGCGCAGCCTCAACCACGGCGACCCGACCTGGCTGGCCTTTCTCGACACCTTCCTGCATCGCTTCTCGCTGCACTTCTATCGGGCCTGGGCGCAGGCGCGTCCGGCGGTGGCGCTGGACCGGCCGAACGAAGACCGGTTCCGGCTGCAGATCGGCGCGCTGGTCGGCATCGGCGCGCCGGGGCGCATCGAGCGCGACGAGATCCATGACGACGCGCGGCTGCATTTTTCGGGCTGGCTCGCGCGCCGCGTGCACAACGCCGAAGGTGTGGCGTCGGTGCTGTGCAGTTATTTCGGCGTGCCCGTGACGCTGGAGCGCTGGGTCGGCCACTGGATGAGCCTGCCGCCCGGCGAGCTGACGCGGCTGGGGCAGGGCGAGAGTTCGCGTTCGATGGGCATGGGCGCGATGCTCGGCACGCGCGCGTGGGACCGGCAGCACCGCGTGCGCCTGCACCTGGGCCCGCTCACGCTGGACCAGTACCGCATGTTTCTTCCCATCGGCAATGCGCAGCCCGTGCTGCAGCGCTGGATGCTGCAACTGCTGGGCGACGAACTCGAATGGGACGCCGAGCTTGTGCTCGAAAAAGCGCAGGTGCCCGCCACGCGCCTGGGCCATGCCAAGGGCAATGCGCCGCGCCTGGGCTGGGTCTCGTGGCTCGGCGAGCGCACGCGCAGCCGCGATGCGGCGGACGTGCGCATCGGCCGTCAACCGGCGGGAGCGCATTGATGCGGCCTTGCCTTTCAACTTCGCTTTTTTTCAATCCAACCAGCTTCATTCGTCTAGACGAGATACGGAGTCCTTCATGAGTGAAATCAGCCGCACCGCCCTTTTCGGCAAACTCAATTCGCTGGCCTACAAGGCCATCGAAGGCGCGACCGTGTTCTGCAAGATGCGGGGCAATCCGTATGTGGAACTGGAGCACTGGTTCGCCCAACTGCTGCAGACGCAAGACTCCGACCTGCACCGCGTGATCCAGCACTACGGCCTGGATGTGTCGGTGATAGCCAAGGACATGACCGCCGCGCTCGACCGCCTGCCGCGCGGCGCCACCGCCATCAGCGACTTCTCGCCCCACATCGAGAACGCCATCGAACGCGCGTGGACCTACGCGACGCTGCAGTTCGGCGAAGCGCAGGTGCGCACCGGCTACATCCTGGTCGGCATGCTGAAGACGCAGAGCCTGCGCAACCCGTTGTTCAATCTGTCGAAGCAGTTCGAGAAGGTCAAGGTCGAAGACCTCGCCGACAACTTCGCAAAAATCTGCGACGCCTCGCCCGAATCGCAGATGCGCGCACAAGACGGCACCGGCATGGGCAGCGGCGCACCGGGCGAAGACTCGGGCGCGATGGCGCCGGCCGCCATGGGCAAGGGCGATGCGCTGAAGAAGTTCGCGGTCGATCTCACCGAGAAGGCCAAGAAGGGCGAGATGGACCCGGTGACCGGGCGCGACGAAGAGATCCGCCAGATCGTCGACATCCTCATGCGCCGCCGCCAAAACAATCCGTTGCTCACCGGCGAGGCCGGTGTCGGCAAGACGGCGGTGGTCGAAGGCTTCGCGCAGCGCCTGGCACGTGGCGACGTGCCGCCGCAGTTGAAAGACGTGAAGCTGCTTACGCTCGACATCGGCCTGCTGCAGGCCGGCGCGAGCATGAAAGGCGAGTTCGAGCAGCGACTGCGCCAGGTGATCGACGAGGTGCAGAGTTCGCCCACGCCGATCATTCTTTTCATCGATGAGATCCACACGCTGGTGGGCGCGGGCGGCGCGGCGGGCACCGGCGATGCGGCCAACCTGCTCAAGCCCGCGCTGGCACGCGGCAACCTGCGCACCATCGGCGCGACCACCTGGGCCGAGTACAAGAAGTACATCGAAAAAGACCCGGCGCTCACACGGCGCTTCCAGGTCGTGCAGGTGCCCGAGCCCGACGAGACCAAGGCGATCCTGATGCTGCGCGGCGTGGCCAGCGTGCTGGAGAAGCACCACCGCGTGCAGTTGCTCGACGAGGCCATCGAAGCGGCCGTGAAGCTGAGCCATCGCTACATTCCCGCGCGGCAGTTGCCCGACAAGGCCGTGAGCCTGCTCGACACCGCATGCGCGCGCGTGGCCGTGTCGCAGCACGCGACGCCGCCCGAGGTGGAAGACTGCATGCGGCGCATCGAAGGGCTCACGGTCGAGCAGGAGATCATCGGGCGCGAGGAGGCCATCGGCATTGACGTGACCAAGCGTGCGGCGCAGGTGACCACGTTGCTGGCCGAATCGAAGGTACAGCTCGATGTGTTGAATGCGCGCTGGCAGGAAGAGAAGGGGCTGGTCGACCGGTTGCTTGAGCTGCGCGCGAAGCTGCGGGCGGGGAACAAGCCGGTGGATACATCGAAGGCTGACGGCGATGCCAAGGCCGACGTGCCCCAACCCCAAGCCGAAGACCGGGCGGTGCTGCTTGCGGAGCTGCATGAGCTGCAGGCCAAGATTCATGCGGTGCAGGGCGAGTCGCCGCTGATCCTGCCCTCCGTCGACGAACAGGCCGTGGCCTCGGTCGTTGCCGACTGGACCGGCATTCCCGTCGGCCGCATGGTCAAGAACGAAGTCGAGGCGGTGCTCAAACTCGCCGACACGCTGAACATGCGCGTGATCGGCCAGAAGCACGGGCTGGAGATGATCGCGCGGCGCATCCAGACTTCGCGCGCGCGGCTGGACAACCCGCAAAAGCCCATCGGCGTCTTCATGCTCTGCGGCACCTCGGGCGTCGGCAAGACCGAGACCGCGCTTGCACTGGCCGAGGCGCTGTATGGCGGTGAGCAGAACATCATCACCATCAACATGAGCGAGTTCCAGGAGGCGCACACCGTCTCCACGCTCAAGGGCGCGCCGCCCGGCTACGTGGGTTATGGCGAAGGCGGCATCCTGACCGAGGCCGTGCGCCGCCGCCCCTACAGCGTGGTGTTGCTCGATGAAGTGGAGAAGGCCCACCCCGACGTGCACGAGATCTTCTTCCAGGTCTTCGACAAGGGCTGGATGGAAGACGGCGAAGGCCGCATGATCGATTTCAAGAACACGATCATCCTGCTGACCACCAACGCCGGCAGCGAGCTGGTGATGAGCATGTGCCGCGACCCCGAGTTGCTGCCCGACTCCAACGCGCTGGCCGATGCGCTCAAGGCACCGCTCATGAAGGTGTTCCCGCCCGCGCTGCTGGGCCGCATCGTCACCATTCCCTATTACCCGCTGTCGCCCGACATGATGAAGAAGATCGTGCGGCTGCAGTTGGGCCGCATCAAGAAGCGGGTGGAAGCCAACCACGGCGTGCCTTTCGACTACACCGAAGCGGTGGTCGACCAGGTGGTCGCGCGCTGCCAGGACCCGGAGTCGGGCGGGCGCGTGATCGACGCGATCCTGACCAACACCGTGCTGCCCACGATTTCTGTCGAGTACCTGCAGCGTCTGGCCTCGGGTGGAGAAATTCGCCGTGTTGCGCTGGATGTGAAGGACGCTGACTTTACTTACGCGTTCGACTGAAATGAAAACCTGTTTTTCTGATCGTCGCGTTGTTGGTTTGGGGCGCTGCTGCTGTTCAGGGCGACGCTCCCGCCGACACGGTGCTCTTTTTCGCGAATGTCCCCCGCTTCGCTCCTCCTTTATTTCGCGAAAAAGAGCCCCGTATCGACGTGAGCGTTGGACAGAGCGGTGGTTGATCGCAGGATCACCAGCAGCGTGCCCCAGTGCGAATGGCACCAGGTGCTCCCCGCAGCGAAATAAAGGAGGAGCGAAGCGGGGGACATTCGCGGAGGGGAGCTCCTGGTGTCATTCGCACTCGCCCCGAATGAACCCGAACCCGCACCCCGAAAAAACCCCCAAGCCAGCCCGCTGAAACCGCCTCCACCTTCAAGAGAAAAAAGATGGCCGACCACGAGTTCCGCATCGAAAGCGATTCGCCCGCCAACAAGGACCTGATGTTCTGGCGCATCGTGGGCCACGAGGCGTTCTCGCGGCCGTCGAGCTACGAACTCACGGTGCTCTCGACCAACCGTGCCATCGACCCCCGGGCCATCCTCGGGCGCGCGTTCGATGTGGTCATCGAATTCTTCGACGCCGACGAAGGCAAGCACGAACGCCACGCCCAAGGCCATGCCGTGCGCTTCGCACGCGGCGCGCAGATCGGTCGCTTCTTCGAATACCGCATCAGCCTGCGCTCATGGTTCTGGCTGCTCACCAAGCGCACCAACTCGCGCATCCTGCAGGAAAAGCCGGTGCTCGAAGTGCTCGACGCCGTGTTCGAGGACAGCCCGATCAAGGCCGTCAAGAAAATCAAGAACGACGGCGTGACCGGCCCGCACCCGCTGCGACGCTACTGCGTGCAATACCAGGAGAGCGACTACCGCTTTCTCTCGCGCATCCTCGAGGATGAAGGCATCTACTACTGGTTCGACGCGCACACCGCGCCCGGCACCATGATGCTGGCCGACGTGACCGACATGGCCCACGCCGGCCTGCCCGTGAAGGGCGTGCTCGAATTCGTGAAGGCCGGCGCCAGCGAGGCGCGCTTCAACCAGATCGAACGCTGGACCACCGCACGCCAGTTGCAGTCGGGCAAGTACGCCTCGCGCGACGTGGACTACAAGGCCATCAAGCGGCTGCTGAGCACCGGCGCCGACGTGTCCGACAACCACGAGCTGGCCGACTTCGAAGTCTTCGAATACCCGGGCGGCTACTTCAACGCCGACGACGCCGAAGCCGTGCTGGCCGTGCGCGCCGACGAACTCGACACGCGGCACGAACCGCACTGGGCCGTCACCCACTGGCCCGACGTGGCGGTGGGCCACAGCTTCACCTTCCGCGGCGACCCCGACGGCGCGGGCGACGACGACTACATCATTGCCGGCTGCACCTTCGCCGCCACGCACCCCGGCTACGAAGGCCTGGGCCCCGAGATCGCCGTGCAGCCGATCCGCCGCGTATTGCAAGAAGCGCTGCTCGACGACGCCGTCAACTCCGGTTGCCTCGACGCCTTTCTCGCAATGATCGATACCACGCCCGCGCTCAGCGAAAGCACGCGCGGCACCAGCACCTTCCTGATTACCGCGCTGTCGGCCAAGCAGGCCTTCCGTCCGCCGCGCCTCACGCCGCGCGTGACCATGCCCGGCCCGCAGAGCGCGATCGTCGTCGGCGCCAAGGGCAAGGAACTGGACGTGGACGAGATGGGGCGCGTCAAGGTGCACTTTCACTGGGACCGCTACGACGACCGCGAAGAACACGGCGAAAAGTCGACCTGCTGGATCCGCGTGTCGCAGCCCTGGGCCGGCAAGGCATGGGGCGGCTACTTCATGCCGCGCATCAAGCAGGAGGTGATCGTCGACTTCATGAACGGCGACCCCGACCGGCCGATCATCGTCGGGCGGGTCTACAACGACGACCAGCCGATTCCCTACAAGTCGCCCACCCAGAGCGGCTTCAAGACGCGCTCCACGCCGGGCGGCGGGCCCTCGAACTACAACGAGATCATGTTCGAGGACAAGAAGGGACAGGAGCTGGTCAACATCCATGCCGAGCGGAACATGTCGACCTCGGTGGAAGTGGACGACTCGCTCTCGGTCGGGCGCGACCAGAGCGAGACGGTGGACCGCGACCGCACCGCGCTGGTCAAGCGAAACGAGAAGAACACGGTGGCGGAGATACAGACCAACGTGGTGGGTATCTCGCAGAGCAACAGCATCGGCGCGGGCGGTCAGAAGACGCAGGTGCTGGGCTTCCAGGAAAACATCTTCCATGCGGGCCAGAAGACCTCGGTGATCGGCTTCCAGGCGCTCGTGGTGTCGGCCAACCAGAACGTCGCCATCGGCGGCTTCCAGGGGACCGTGGTGGGCGCAAACCAGGACGTGGGCGTGGTCGGCTTCCAGACCACCTCGGTGGGGGCCGACATGGCCTACCTCGTCGGTGGCAACACCAAGATGCAGAGCGGCGGCGTGCGCAACGATGTCACGAGCGGCAAGCATTCGATCATGGCCAACCAGATCAAGATGTTGAGCAACACCTCGGTCGACATCATGGCGGTGGGCGACATCAACGCCACCTCCATCGGCTCCAACACCACCGTGCTGGGCTCCAACTCCAGCGGCTACATCGGCTCGAACAGCGAGGCCAACCTGGGCGTCACGCGCTCCACCTTCATGGGCCTGAGCATGAGCAATGCGCTGGCGCTGGACGTCTCGAACTTCCTGGGCGTGCAGATGGAGAACACGCTCGCGGTCAAGATGAGCAACGTCGGCGGGCCCGACCTGACGCAGGAGCCGCTGTCGATCGACCTGGCCACCGTCAAGATCATCAACTCGGGGGCTGGTGCCGGGGCCGGGTCCGGCGCGGCAGTGGCGGGCCATGTCGCGGCGGGAGTGTTCGGCGCGATCTCGGCCATTCACGGCATCTTCGACATCAAGGCCACCTTCGACCAGTACAAGAAGGCCAAGACCGACCTCGAAACGGCCGCGCAGGAGGCGCGCGACCAGGGCCTGACGAATCTGGCCAGCCGGCTGACCCGGCTGGCCGCCATCGCCGACCGGCGGGGGACCGAAGGCGCGATAGTCATGTTTCCCGTCCTCGGCGGCTTGGCGATGGAGATCGACGACCAGCTTCTCGGCGGCACCAATGCCAGCCGCACCGCCGATGCCCTGTCGAAGGAAGACGCGCCCTCGACGGGCGCCCGCCCTGCCACGCCGGCCGCGCCCGTCATTCCGCCCGTGCCGGACATGCCCCCGCTCCCACCGCCCTACACGCCACCCCATGGCGGCTCCTGAGGCCGTTCGCGCATGCAAGTGACCAAGCCCCAGGCGCTCGGCCTGTCGACCCGGCCGGTGGAGTACCGAAAGCGCTTCGGCCTGTGCGTGACCGCCTGCCTGCATGTGCCCTTTGCGCAGGGCGAGCGCGGCGCGCTGTGGAGCGAGCAGTCGATGTGGGACTTCCTGTCGCAGGAGATGGCGGTGCCGCTGATCGACGAAGGCGTGGCCAAGCTCACGGCCGAGTTCCTGGTGCACGGCCGTGCATTTCCACAGCCCGGGCAGCCCGCCGCCTGCGCCGTGCGCGCACGGCTGGGTGCGCGCGAAAAAACCCTGCTGGTCTTCGGCGAGCGCCGCTGGGACGGCGCGCAGGCTACCGCCCCCGAGCCCTTCGAGCAGATGCCCATCGACTGGGCGCATGCCTACGGCGGCGCGGACTTCGCGCTCAACACCGCGGGCAAGGGCCGTGCGGTGCAGGGCGGTGCGCAGTGGCTGCCCAACATCGAGCTGCCGGGCAGCCGCCTGCTGCGGCCCGACCATGCGGTGCCGCCGGCGGGTTTCGGCGCGCTCGACCTCATGCATCCGCAGCGTGCGCAATACCGGGGCACCTACGACGCCGGCTACATGCAGGCGCACGCGCCCGGCTTTCCGCCCGACCTGGACTGGCGCCACTTCAACCTCGCGCCGCCGGACCAGTGGTTCGACCAGCCGCTGCGCGGCGACGAGCCCTTTGCCTTCGATCACATGCATGCGGAGCAGGCGCACATCGAAGGCCGCCTGCCGGGCCTTTGCGCGCGTGTGTTCGCGGGCTATCGCACGGGCAGCGAGGGCAGTGAGCCCAAGCTGCGTGAGGTGCCGCTGCGGCTAACGACCGCCTGGTTCTTTCCGCATGCGGAACGCGCCGTCCTGCTGTTCCAGGGGCTGGCCGAAGTCGCCACCGACGACGGGGCCGACGTGGTGACGCTGATGGGCGCGGTCGAGCGGCTCGGCGAGCGCCGAAGCGACGCGCACTATGCGGACGCGATCGCGCGGCGCGCCGATC
This sequence comes from Variovorax raffinosi, assembly GCF_051216615.1. Taxonomy (NCBI): domain Bacteria; kingdom Pseudomonadati; phylum Pseudomonadota; class Betaproteobacteria; order Burkholderiales; family Comamonadaceae; genus Variovorax; species Variovorax raffinosi. The sequence goes on along the minus strand of NZ_JBPJZR010000002.1, from coordinate 630,263 downwards.
CGCGCACGGGCAGCGTCCACATGCTGCACGACGGCGACCTGCTGCCCGACGGCCTCGATACCTTCGATCCCGCCGTCGAAGCCGCGCGCGCGGCCTTCGCCATGGACGGCCTGCAGGGCGATGCGCAATACCTGCGTGCCGAGACCGACGTGGCCCTGGCGCGCGAAGAGGTCCGCGCGCAGGGGCGGGACCCCGACGCCCTCGGCATCAAGATGCCGGCGCGCGAGAAGGTGCCCACCGGCGCGGCGCTCGCGCCCTACATGGAACGCCAGATGAAGGAAGCCGAGCGCCAGCAGTGGGCCGCGCTCGAAGACGCCGTGACGCAGGCGGAAAAGGCGCTGGCGTTCGCGGCCGAGCACAAGCTGCCGCTGGCCGCGCTGCAGCATCGCGGGCCGCCGCGCTTCAGCGCCGAAGGACGCTTCGATGCGATGCGCGCCGATTTCGCGGCGCAGGGCAGGGCGGTGGACACCGCCAAGGTCTATCCCGCGCTCGTGCAGCAGGAGGCCGCCGAGCGGCTGGCCTACCGGCAGTCGGCGCATGCGCAGGCACCGGCCGACCCCATGCCGGCGGCCGAAGCGCAAACGCTGCGCGCCGAGATCGCACGGGCCGCGGCCAGCGGCATGCGCTACTTCGAGAACATGGACCTCACGGGTGCCGACCTCTCGGGCCTCGATCTGCGCGGCGTGAGTTTCGCGGGCGCGTGGCTGGAGAGCGCCAACCTGTCGAAATCCAATCTTTCGGGCGCTAATTTCTCGGGCGCCGTGCTCGCGCATGCCGACCTGCGCGGCGTTGTCGGCGTGGGCGCGAAGTTCGCTGGGGCCAACCTCGGTGGCGCGCAACTGGCCGGCGTGGTGTTCGACGAAGCCGACCTGCGCGGCGCCGTGCTGAGCGGCTGCCTGCTTGCCGACACGCAGTTGCGTCGCGCGCAACTGGCCGGCGCCCAGTTGCTCGACACCCGATGGGGCGCGGCCGACTGGAGCGGCGTGCAGGCGGCACGCCAGGTGTTCTACAAGCTCGACCTGCAGGGGCTGGTGCTGGCCGAGGCCGACCTCGACGACTGCAGCTTCATCGAATGCGACCTGAGCGGCTGTGACCTGCGCGCCGCGCGTCTGCAGCGCGGCAACTTCGTCGGCTGCAAGCTCGACGGCGCGCGGCTGGCCGGCATGCAGGCCGAGGGCGCGGTGTTCGTGCAGGGCTGCAGCCTTGCCGGTGCCGACCTGAGCGGCGCGCAGTTGATGCGCTGCAACCTGGGCGAGACCCAGCTCGAAGGCGCGCGGCTCGTGCAGGCGCGGCTCGACGGCGCCAACCTCACCGGCACGCGCTTTGCGCGCTGCGACCTGCGCCTGGCCAGCGCGGCGGGCGCCATGCTGCGCAAGGCCGTGCTGCGCCAGGCCGTGATGGCGGGCATGAACCTGTCGAACGCGGTGATGCACCACGCCGACCTGCGCGGTGCCGACCTGCGCCGCAGCAACCTCTTCGGTGCCGACCTGTCGCGCGTGCGGCTCGATGGCGACGTGCGTTTCGACGACGCCATGCTCAAGCGCGCCCGCACCTGGCCGCGCCTGACGCCGGAAGAGCAGGCCGCGCCATGATGAGCCCCGAACTGCTGTCGATGGCCGTCGCCATCGGTGAACCGGTCATCGGCATGGACCTGGGCAAGGGCGCCTATGCGCGCGCCGCGCTCGGCGGCGCCGTGTTCTCGCGCACCCGGCTGGCCGAAGCCGACCTGCGCGGTGCCGACTTGCGCGAAGCGGTGTTCGAGCAGTGCGACCTGCGCGGCGTGCTGCTGGCGGGCGCCAACCTGCGGCGCGCGGTGTTCGACCATTGCACGCTCGACCATGCCGACCTGCGCGGCGCCAACCTGCATGCGGCGCTGTGGACCGAATGCCAGGCACCGCATGCGCAGCTGGCCGACGCGCAACTGAGCATGGCAACGGTGACCCGCTCGCAGCTCGACCACGCCGTGCTGCGCGGCGCGAACCTCGACTCGGCGCTGCTCGACGCCACGAGCCTGATCGACGTGTGCGCCGACGGTGCCCACTGGCGCCAGACCACCGTGTCGGGCTGCGACCTCACGCTGCTGACCTGGGCCGGCGCGACGCTGCTGCGCGTGGCCTTCATCGGCACCGACCTGCAGGGCAAGTCGTTCGCGCGGCTGAAGGTCGAAGGCTGCCAGTTCCTGAACTCGCAACTCGCGCGCGCCGATTTCTCCGAAGCCGGCATGCGCCAGTGCAACTTCCAGGGCGCGACGCTCGACGGCGCCTGCTTTGCCAAGGCACAGGCCGCGCTCGCGCTGTTCTGCGAAGTCCAGGGCGAGAAGACGGACTTTGCCGGCGCGCAACTGCGCCAGGCGCTCTTCACCGGCGCGCGCCTGCCCGGTGCCAACTTCACCGGCGCCGACCTGTACCAGACGCACTTCGCCGGTGCCAAGTTGCCACGGGCGCAACTGGCTTCGGCCGAACTCAGCTACGCGGACTTTCGCCACGCCGACCTGTCGGGTGCCGACCTGCGCGAAGCCGCGATGTTCCGCACCGTGCTGCACGGCGCGAACACGCAAGAGGCGCGCATGACCGATCGCACCCGCGCCATCGACGAAGACCCCGACCTGGCCGCCGCCGAACGCTGGCAACCCATGGAGCAGACCTCATGAACTCATCATCGAACGGCACCGTTTCGTCGTTGCCTGGGCGCAGTCGCCGCAAGGCGCGAGCTGCCGCATCGCCGCCACTTCAGCAGCAACAGCAGCCGCAGCAGGCGATTGCCGCTGGCTGGTGCGTGGGCACCGTCAGTGCCTGCGACGCCGAAGGCTTCACCGTGCTGAGCGGCACGCTGCACCGCACCGGCCGCCGCGCCGCGAGCTGCCTGCTGGAGCCGCGCGTGGGCGACAGCGTCGCCTGCATGGAAGTGGCGCCCAAGGAGCTGTGGATTCTTGCGGTGCTGCAGCGCGAAGGCAGCCAGGCGCACGTGCTGCGCCTGTCCGGCGACACGCGCGTGCAGGTCGACGACGGCGCGCTCACCTTCGCGGCACCGCGGCTCGCGCTGCATGGCGATCAACTCGAAGTGCGCGCGCGCGAAGGGCGCATGGCGGTGGAATCGGCCGAACTCGTCGGCCGCCACCTGCGCGTGGTGGGCAGCGTGATCAAGCTGGTGGGCTCGGTGCTGTCCACCGTGATGGACCGCGTGAACCACTACAGCAGGCACTACGTGCGCACCACCGACGGCACCGACCGCGTGGCCGCCACGCACGTCGAGTGCGAGGCACGGCAGCTGCTGCGCCTGTCGGGCGAGCACACGCTGGTGAACGGCGAGAAGCTGGTCAAGACGCGCGGCGGCCAGATCCATTTCGGCTAGGAGCCCGCCATGTTCGCCAACTGCCAACTGATGGGCACCGACATGGGCTTTCCCGATGTCTGCATCACACCGGCCGCGCCCTCGCCGATTCCGGTGCCGTACCCCAACATCGCGATGGGGCCGATGGCCATTCCCAACTGCCCGACCATCCTGGTCATGGGCGCGCCGGCGCACAACCTCGGCACCACCATCCCGATGACCAACGGCGACAACGCAGGCGTGCTGCTGGGCGTGGCGTCCGGCACGGTCATGGGGCCGAGCCGCCACGTCACCGCTGCCTTCACCGTGCTGCTGCAGGGCATGCCGGCCACGCGGCTGACCAGCGTGTCCATACAGAACAGCACCAACTGCCCCGGCGTGCGCGTGGTGCCGAGCCAGGCCCTGTTGCTGCTGCTGGCGCCGTGAGCGGGCGCGACGTGCGGTGCGCGCAAAGGCATATCTCTTACGGCGAGATTGCCAAGGTGTCCCCCGGAATGAATACTCCCTGTGAGCCTTTTCGTTCGCATGTGCGAAGGGTGTATGGGCGTCGCCCGGGGGCCGGTTCATGATCCAAATCGCTGTTATCACCCGGCAAGGCACGCCCGCGGGGCAGCCCATGGTGGCCGGGTTCGGACCGCAGGGCGGCACCATCGGCCGCGCCGACACCAACACGCTGGTGCTCGACGACCCCGACCGCACCGTGTCGCGCGTGCATGCGCAGGTGCTGTGCCGCAACGGCAGCTACTTCATCATCGACCGGGGCAGCAACCCGATGCAGTGCAACGGGCAGTCGCTGGGCGCCGGCAACGAGGCCGCACTGACGGACGGTGCGCGCCTGGTCATCGGCAGCTTCGAGCTGGTCGTGCGCGCGGTTGCAGCGGGTGCCGGTGCGGGCGCTGCGCCCGCCGTCGAGGCGATACCGCTGACCGTCGCCGCACCGTCGGGCGACGATCCCTTTGCCGACCTGCTCGCCGGCCTTGGCTCGCCGGTTGCGGCCAAGCCGGCGACGCCTGCGGCGTCCGCACCGCCGGCCGATGCGATGCTGTTCCCCGATCCGATGGAGAGCGGCTCGCGCAACGCGCATGCCGCGCAGGTCGATCCCTTCGCCAATCTGCTGGGGCCCACGCCCGCATCGGCACCCGCTGCGGGCCTGGGCGCGCTCGACGACTTCTCCGACCTCGGTGCGCCACCCGCGCACGGCAAGGCGGCGGGCATCGATGCGCTGTTCGGCGGCATGGACGGCGGTGGCGGCATCGGCGGCGATCCGCTCGCGTTGTCGCCGTTGGCCGATCCCTTGCTGCAGCCGAACACGGCCTCTTCGGAAGATCCGCTGGCGGCGTTCCAGCATGCCGCGCCATCCACGCCGACGCCGCGATCGGATCACTTGCCGATCGACCGCTTCGGCTTCACGCCGCCGAAGGCGGTGGCGCCACCGGTGCCGCCTGCACCATCTGCACCACCTGTGTCGTTGCTCGCGGAAGAGTTGCCGCGCTTCGACGACATGACGGGGCAGCCGATCCGCATCAGCGGGCCGGAGCCCACGGGCAAGCTGGCCGAGGTGCCGGCGCTGCCGCCGATGCCTGCGCCAGCGCCGGCACCGGCACCGATACCAGTGCAACATGCCCCCGCGCCGGTCACATCAACCACGCCGCGCGCCGAGCGCGCCGCCGACGACGAACTGCTCGCCGCCTTCCTGCGCGGCCTGGCCAGCACGCACCAGCCGCCCGAGATGCTCACGCCGGGCCTGATGGAGCGCATCGGCTCGATGCTGCGTAGCGCCACCGAAGGCACGCTGCAACTGCTGCTCACGCGCCAGGAGTTCAAGCGCGAAGTGCGCGCCGAGGTCACGATGATCGCAGCGCAGGCCAACAACCCGCTGAAGTTCTCGCCCACGGTCGAAGTGGCGCTGGCCCATCTGCTGGGCCCCGGCGTCCGCGGCTTCATGCCGCCCGAGGCCGCGATGCGCGACGCCTTCAACGATCTGCGCGCGCATCAGTTCGGCGTGATGGTGGGCATGCGCGCGGCGCTGGCCCATGTCATCGCTCGCTTCGAGCCGGCCGAACTGGAAAAAAAGATCAGCGCGAAGACCGCGCTCGATGCGCTCTTCAGCGCCAACCGCAAGGCCAAGCTGTGGGACCAGTTCGTGGCGCTCTACGGCGGCATCGCGAGCGAGGCGGAGGACGACTTCCACAACCTCTTCGGCAAGGCGTTCCTCGAAGCCTATGAAGAGCAGATGGCGCGCCTGAAGCACAACGACAACAACAACACCCCCAGCTGAAGCGAGGCACCCCGCTTGGAAATCGAAATCGTCACGCTCTCCCGGCAGGGCGGCCGCAACTACAACGAAGACGTGTTCGGCCATTGGCATGACGAGCGCTACGTTGCATGCCTCGTGGCCGATGGCGCGGGCGGCCACGGCGGCGGCGACGTGGCGGCGGCCATCGCGCGCAGCAGCGTGCTGGGCGGCTTCTCGGCCGCGCCCGGTCTCGATGAGTCTGTGCTGCGCAGACTGGTCGAGCAGGCCAACCTCGATGTGGTGGCACGCCAGGCCGAAGGCGGCAAGCTCGCGGGCATGCGCTCGACCATCGTGTTCGCGGCCATCGATCTCGAAAGCCAGGCGCTGGCCTGGGTGCACAGCGGCGACAGCCGGGCCTACCTGTTTCGCGGCGGCGCCATCGTGGCGCGCACCACCGACCACAGCCTGGTGCAGCAGATGGTGGCCGGCGGCATGCTCGACGAAGAAGGCGCGCGGCTGCATCCGCAACGCAACATGCTGCTGTCGGCGCTGGGCTCGATCGAGGAGGCGCCTGACATCACGGTGTCGGATCGCATGCGCCTCTTGCCCGGCGACGTGCTGCTGCTGTGCAGCGACGGCGTGTGGGAGCCGCTGGGCGACGAGCTGCTGGTCGACACGCTGCACGCCTGCCGCACGCCGAGCCAGTGGACCGAGCTGCTCGATGCGCAGATCAGGGCCCATGCCAAGCCGGGCCATGACAACTACACGGCGCTGACGCTGTGGGTGATCCATGAAGACAGCGACGAGACGCGGCTGCTGGCCGAGGTCGACGAGCCGGTGGCCGCGCAGCCTGCAGCGTCGGCGAACGCCCAAAGCTGAACGCCGCCATGACGGCGGCGTTGACTTCCTGAGGCCGGGCTGCCGGCGTCTTCAGGGATTGAAGACAGGCTTCTTCGGCGCGTGGTAGGCGTACTGGTCCGGCACCTTCTTGCGCCGGTGCAATGCATCGCGCAGCGTAGGCGACGTTGACGGGTTGATCGGCAGATCCCGGTAGGAGTACCGGCCGGTGTCGATGTCCCCGAAGTGGCAAAAGCGCACCAGTAGCGTCAGCGCATAGGCCTCATGCTGGATCGGACTGGGCGAGCCTCCCATGAAAGGGTCCATCCGTCGGTCCGGTCGCATGGTCCATCCGTCGGCGGCCCGCAACGTGTCCTCGAACTGGTCGATGAAGCGCTGCGTCAACGGTCCGTAGTAGCCATCGACTGCCAGGGGGCCGGCATCCGCGGGCGGAAAGTACCGCTGCGACCGGCTTTCGCCGGGGTTGCCGTCGTGGTCGAAGTACAGGATGTTGAACAGCGACTGGACCAGCATGACGTCAGCCTTGGCATTGGTGCCCGTGACGCCCACCGCCCAGTCGATGTTGTAGGCGTGCCCGCCGAGGTTGGTGATGTAGGTGTGTGCCATGTGTGCTCCTTGGGCTGGCGGCGGCCGCCGGACGGCGTGCGTCGTCCGAATGCCGCCTGGCGCAGCACGGGTGTCGATGGCTTATCGGGTTTCCGTGGAGCCGACGTTCCAGCCGAACTTGACGTCGCCGGTGGTGGCGCCCTTGTCGTTCTGGGCCTTGTAGGAGAACTCGATGTCCTTGTACGTCACCGCGACGTTCTCCATCACGTCGCCGCCCTGCGATCCGGCCGGTGCGACGTGGGAGATGAAGACTTCCTTCATCGTGACCTTCAGGTATTCGCCCTGGCCGTCGCCGGACTTGCGGCAGGTCAGCACGGCGTCCTTGAAGTGCTTGCCGGTCACGCAGTTCTTGGCGAGCACCGGGGACGCCTTGTCGAAGGTATGCACGAAGTTGAAGACGCCCGGCGTTGCCTTGCCCTTGCCGGAGCCGCCGCCCGCGGCCGCACCCGAGGCATTGCTCACGTCCCACGACCAGGACGAGATTTCGATCTCGTCCTTGTGGTCCTTGTGGCTGGCTTCGCCGGTGACGCCGTCGAACTTGATGTGGAAATCGGATGCCATGTTGCTACTCCTGTTGGGCCCAAGATTCTTCGGGCGATGGGTTGATGACGATCTGTGAGGTTTCGGGCCTACCGCCTCGGGCCCCTTGGCCGCTGGCGGTAGTGCCTTGAAGACGAAAGAAACGCCGGGATTTCAAACACGCCCGACGGCCTATGCCACCGTCATGCGGCGGCCTTGCCCGAAGGCAGCTTCGACACCAGCCGCAGCGAGACCGTGAGGCCTTCGAGCTGGTAGTGCGGGCGCAGGAAGAACTTGGAGGTGTAGTAGCCGGGGTTGCCCTCGACCTCTTCCACCACCACCTCGGCGGCTGCCAGCGGCTTTTGCGACTTGGTGATTTCCGACGAATTGGCGGGATCGCCATCGACGTAATTCATGATCCATTTGTTGAGCCAGCGCTGCATGTCCTCGCGCTCCTTGAAGCTGCCGACCTTGTCGCGCACGATGCACTTCAGGTAGTGCGCAAAGCGGTTGCAGGCAAACAGGTAGGGAAGGCGCGCGGCCAGGTTGGCGTTGGCCGTGGCGTCCGGGTCGTCGTACTCGGCCGGCTTGTTGAGTGACTGCGCGCCGATGAAGGCCGCGAAGTCGGAGTTCTTGCGGTGGATCAGCGAGAGCAGTCCGGCCTTCGACAGCTCGGCTTCGCGCCGGTCGCTGATGGCGATCTCGGTGGGGCACTTCTGGTCGACGCCGCCGTCGTCGCTGGGGAATGTGTGCAGCGGCAGGTTTTCCACCGCGCCGCCCGACTCGATGCCGCGGATGCGCGAGCCCCAGCCGTAGAGCTTGTACGAGCGGTTGATGTTGGTCGCCATCGCATAGGCCGCGTTGGCCCAGGCGTACTTGCTGTGGTCGGCACCAGCCGTGTCTTCCTCGAAGTCGAACTCTTCCACTGGGTTGGTGTTGGCGCCGTAGGGCGTGCGCGCCAGGAAGCGCGGCATGCACATGCCCAGGTACTTGGAGTCGTCCGACTCGCGCAGGGTGCGCCAGCCGGCGTACTCGGGCGTGAGAAAAATCTTGGTCAGGTCGCGCGGGTTGGCCAGCTCCTGCCACGACTCCATCTGCATCAGGTTGGGGCTTGCGCCGGTGATGAAGGGCGCATGCGCCGAGGCGGCGATCTTGGCCATCTCGCCGAGCAGCTCGACGTCGGGCGGGCTCTGGTCGAAGTGGTAGTCGCCGACGATCGCGCCGAAGGGCTCGCCGCCGAACTGGCCGTACTCCTGTTCGTAGATCTTCTTGAACATCGGGCTCTGGTCCCAGGCCGCGCCCTTGAACTTCTTGAGGTTCTTGGCCAGCTCCACCTTCGAGATGTCCATCACCCGGATCTTCAGGTTCTCGTCGGTCTCGGTGTTGTTCACCATGTAGTGCAGGCCGCGCCATGCACTCTCGAGCTTCTGGTAGTCGGGGTGGTGAATGATCTTGTTCACCTGCTCGGTGAGCTTGGCGTCGATCGCGGCAATCATGGCCTGGATCGACTTGGTCACGTCCTTGCCGATGACGGTGCTGTTGCTCAGCGCCTGCTGCGCGAGCGTGAGCACGGCGGCTTCGACGGCGCTCTTGGCTTCGTCGCTGCGCGGCTTGAATTCCTTTTGCAGCAGCGACGAAAAATCGCTGCCCGCGTACGCGACATCTTTCAGCGCGCTCTGTTCGAGTGCTTCGGCCATGGTGGGTTACTCCTCGTTGCTCAAGTGGGGTTCATTCAGGCGGCCGGCGTGGCGCCGTCATCGGGCTTCTTGCTGGCGGCCAGCGTCTGCAGCAGGGCCGGGTCTTCGAGCACCTTGGCCAGCAGGTCTTCGGCGCCGCCCTTGCCGTCCATGTAGGTGACGAGGTTCGACAGCTGCGTGCGTGCCTCCAGCAGCTTGTTGAGCGCGCCGACCTTCTTGGCCACGGCGGCGGGCGAAAAGTCGTCCATGTTCTCGAAGGTCAGCTCGACCTTCAGGTCGCCTTCGCCGGTGAGCGAGTTCTCGACAGCGAATGCGGCGCGCGGCTTCATGGCCTTCATGCGCGAGTCGAAGTTGTCGACGTCGATCTCCAGGAACTTGCGGTCGACCACCGGCGCGAGCGGGTCGGCCGGCTTGCCCGACAGGTCGGCCAGCACACCCATCACGAAGGGCAGCTGGATCTTCTTTTCGGCGCCGTAGAGTTCGACGTCGTATTCGATCTGGACCCGTGGCGCCCGGTTGCGGGCGATGAATTTCTGACTGCTCTTGGCCATGGAGATGCTCCTTGCGGGTGTGAATGGGGTGCGGGTCGGGTTTTTGCCTAGTCACTCGGAAGGGCGTCTGCCCGTCACGGTTTCGATGGTGTCCATCGCGTTGGGCGCGAGGTTGGCCATGATCTCGAGGAAGCTCACGCCGATGAGCTTCTTGGCACGCTCGATCAGCAGCGGCGCGGGGTTGCCGGGCTCGGACTGTTCGAGATAGCGGATCACGCGGTCGAGCATCTGCACGGCGTCCTGCCGGCTCTGGATCTCGCCGCGCGGTGCGGCGGGGCGGGCGCTCGTGCCGGTCGCCTGCGATCCGTCGGCTCCGGTGTCCGCCGCGCCCGCCGGCGATTCTTCGGCTGCACCGGCGACGGCGCCGCAGGCTTTCTTCAGCACGCGCGCCACGGTGCGAAGCGGGCTCAGGTCGATCACGTCGGCGCGGCCGGTGCGTTCGACCAGCAGGGCCTGCAGCTTGTCGAGAAGGCCGAGCACGTCCACCGCGGCCTGCAGCAGTTCGGGCCGCGACGCCTGGATGGCCTCGATGCCGCCCTGCACCTGCGAGGCCGAGTAGGTGGCTTCGCCGCCCACGGCGTCCAGGACGTTGTGGGCGACGGCGATGTCGCGCACGCGGATCGGCCCGACGCCGGGGGCCATGCCCACCTGTGCGTCGTACAGCTCGCGCAGCATCGTCTGGTTTTCGTCGCAGAACGGCGCGAGCGCGTTCAGGCGCATCGTCGGGTCGTTGTCGTCGTCGGCATCCAGCTTTGGATGTATGCCGTCCCAGAAGGTGTCGAGCAGGCCGTTCAGCAACTGGAGCGCGGCGGTGAAGCCGGTCACGCCTTGCGTGCGCGTGGCGGCGCGCAGCAGCAGCACCGCGGCACGCACGTCCTTGCTGCGGCGCAGGATGGCATCGGCCTGTTCGGCCACGGCGCGCCACTCGGGCTCGACCGCGGGGATCAGGGTGTCGCCGAACTGCTGCTCGGGCTTGCCTTGCGCGGCGGCCACGAGCGCCGTGAAGTCCGCGTCGTACTCCAGGTCGTCGCCGCATGGCGAGGCCTCGCCGATGGGCGCGAGCAGTGCTTGTGCAAGTTCGGGAGTCAGCATGTTGCCTGTTGGAGTTCGCTGGTGATAATCAAAGATGCGTCAGGACCGGTCAATGCAACGAAGGGAATAGCATGCGCACGCTCGGTACACACCATTCGTCCTATGAAGGCTTTTCTGGCGGCGCTTCGCGGCGTCGCATCGCGGCCTTCGGCCTTGCTGCAGCGGGTCTTTTGATCGCGGGCTGCGCGAGCAAGCCGGTGGTCACGCCGGTGTCGATCACGCTCGTGGCAGGTGCCGATGCCAACCCCGACGCACGCGGGCGCGCCTCGCCGCTCACGGTGCGCGTGTATGTGCTGAAGTCGTCGGGGCCCTTCGAGGGCGCCGATTTCTTCTCGCTGTTTGAAAAAGACCAGGCCACGCTCGGCGCCGAACTCGTGCAACGCGAAGAAGCGCTGCTGCGGCCCGGCGAAAGCAAGAAGCTCGACCTCATCCTGCCGGCGGATGCCAAGGCCATCGGCGTGATGGCGGCATTCCGCGACCTCGACCGCGCGCGCTGGCGCGAGGTGCGCGCGGTGGAGCCGGGCAAGCCGCAAACACTCAACGTGACCTTCGGCGCGCGCCAGATCCGCATCGACGCGAAGTAGGCGCGGGGCTGCGGCCTTCACAGCGCGCCCATCCCGGTGTTGGAGGGCGGGCGCCCCGGCCGCACCAGCGGCTGGTCGGCCGGCAGGAAGTGCGTGAACAGGTCGTTGACGAAAGCGCCGCCGGTGGCTGGCGATGCCGAGGCGGTGAAGTACAGGCCGCGCCAGCGCGGCGCGCGCGAGCCCTTGCCATGGCCCTCGAACAGCACCTGCGCGAACTGCCGCAATGCAGGTTGCAGCGCGCGCACCGCTTCCACGAATTCATGAATCGCGAGCCGGCCCGCCGGCCCGGCCTGCTCGCGCAGCAGGGCCATGCGAAGGCCGTGCAACTGCCGTGCGATGGGATCGGACACGGCATCGAATCGCTCGCCGGCCGGCATGTCGATGACGGGGGACGGATCGGTCAGGCGGTGGCCCAGCACCTGCGCCAGCACCTCGGGCGGCAGGGCGCCGCGCAGCGTGGCATAGCCCGTGAGCTGTTCGAGCCCGGTCACCACGAGGTAGGTGGGCAACTGCAGGCGCAAGGTGTCGCTGGCCTCGTCGAGCACGCGGCGCAATCCGGCGGCCAGGGACTGCAGTTCCGTCGCATCCGCGTGCAGCAGGTCGCTGGCGCCGACGCATGCCACCAGGCCGTTGAGCGGCAGCCGTTCGCAGCGCTGCGCCAGCAGGCGCAACGATTGCAGCCACAGGCTGCGCAAGGGCGGCGTGCCGGCCGCATCGCCGACCGCATGCGGATGGATCTCGATGGCCACGGTCGCACCGGTCAGCCACCAGTGCCACCAGGCGCTGCCGGTGGGTTCGTGCTCGTGCTCGGGCGAGGGCACGCGTTCGCCGTGCGCCGTTGCGAGCAGGCCCTGCAGGTCGGCGGCGGCATTGCCGAAGAACAGGAGCCATGGAACGGGCGCGGCCGTTCGTGGCCTGGGTGCGTGGCGCAGGGCCTGCTGCGCCTGCTCCATGCTTTCCTTGAGGGCGTCGACTGCCAGCTCGCCGCTCTCGCTGGCCGGCAAGCCCAGCGCTTCGATGCGCCGCCGCAGCGCGCGGCGGCGCGCACCCCGGCCCGCGTCGTGCACCACGCCGTACAGCAGCGCGAAGCCGAGCGCGCACAGCGCCAGCAGGAGCCAGAAGCGGTCGGTGGGCGAGAGCAGGGCATTCATCGCGAGACCGTTTCGAGGAACACGAAGTCGGCGATCAGCCGCTCGCTGTTCTTGCTGGCCGCGAGCGCCTCGCGCAGCCGCAGCAGGTAGGCGGAGGCCAGTTCGTAGGGCGGCCGGTCGGAGGTTTCGCCGAAGGGCATCGGCGCCGACAGCACGGTGATCAGCACGTTGCCGAAGGGCGGGCTCACGAGCCAGCTCGATGGAATGTCGCGGCCCAGCTCCAGCGTTTCGCCGGCATGCAGCCGCGTGGGCGTCTGTCCGGTGTTCAGATGCATGACCGACCCGTCGGTGGTGTAGTAGTCGACCCAGATGTAGCTGTCGTGGCGTGGCGCCACCACCTGCACGCGCACGCTGTCGCCTTCGCGCAGCTTGCCGTCGCGGGCCGAGGGCGCGCTCACGTCGAGCCCGTAGGCCTTCTCGTGGTCGCGGGTCTGGTAGGGCTTGAGGATGGCGAACACCTCGCAGTGCGGCCACACGCGCAGGCCGACGTCGAAGCGCGGCGCCTTGACGCCGGGCATGGCGCTCACCTCGCGCTCGACCCTCGGCAGGTCACCGGGCAGCGAGACGAAGCCGCTCACCTGCGTGCGGCCTTCCTTGTCGACCGATGCCGTGAGGTCCGCGCAGGCAAAGCTCTGCAGATGCTGTTCGATGCGCTGTGCGAGCGTCGTGCCCGCTGCAGGCGGCCCGGTCGACCAGAGCCACAGCAGGTAGAGCAGGGGCAGCAGCAGGGCGAGCGCCGCGCCGCTGCGCAGCAGGGCCCGGTCGCGGCGGCGCGTGTCGTTGGGGCCGCGCGGGTCGGGCACGCTGTAGGGCTGCGGCGTGATGTGGTCTTGCGCCAGGCTGCCGGTGGCCAGCGGGCGAATTCGCAACTGCTGGCCGTGCAGGTCTTTGAGCTTGCCGAGTTCGCCCTGGTCGCCGTCCTCGAAGTAGTACTGGCCCTTGAAGCCCAGCGCCATCGCGTGCCAGTAGACCTCGCGCACTTCGTCGTCCTGCGCCGTCAGGGCTGAGAGGTGGTGGAAGAACTCGCTGTGCGCGTTGCTGGAGTTGAAGAGCTGCGCCTGCAGCGGCGGTGCGCCGCCGGCCGCGCCGGGGTGACGCGCAAGGATCTCGTCGATCCACGCGACCATGGCGAACGCGGCCGATTCGACCTGCGGCGCGGGCGTGCCCGATGCGTCGGCGTCGTTGCGTGCCGCGTCGAGCAGCCGCAGCGCCTGTTGCTGCGCCGCATCGTGCGACAGGGTGGAGCGGCCGTCGGCAATCGCGGCGTCGAGCGCGAGGCCGAATGCGATGAATGCCGAGAAGCAGTCGAACAGGCGGGCCATGACTGTGCCCCCGTTCAGTGGTGCATTGCGAAGGATGCCTTGTACCGGCGTCTGCAGCGATGGCACATGCCCATGTCCCCGGTTCCTTCGAGTGGGTGTTCATTCTTTCAAAGGGGTTGCGGCAGGCGCCATACCGCTTGGGGTCTATGCCGTTGGTGGGGCTGGCGGCCTTGCTGCGCGGGGCAATCGCCGGTATCTTCGGCATCCGCCAGCTCGACGCATGCTGGGACACGGGGAAAAGCCATGAAAATCCTGATCGCCGACGACCACAGGCTCGTCATCGAGGCGGTCAAAGCCAAGTTGTCGGAGCTGGAGCCCGGTATCGAATTCGTCCTGGCGTTGAGCGTCGACGAATTGCTTGCCGGGGCCACCGACGACCTCGACCTGGCCCTGATCGACCTGAACATGCCCGGCGCGGACGGCCAGGCGCACATCGACGAAATCCGCAGGCGCCATCCGGCCGTGCCGGTGATCGTGCTGTCTGGCTACGAAGACCCGGCCATCATGCGCAGTGCCCTCGAACGCGGCGTGCTCGGGTTCATACCGAAGGCCTACTCGCCTGAGGTCATGCTGTCGGCGGTGCGGCTGGTGCTGGCCGGCGGCGTGTACGTGCCGCCGATGATGCTGACGGCGCTGCCGCCCGGCATCGTGGCCGGCGTGACGCCGCCGTCGAACGGCGAGACATTGACGCGCGGCGGCAACCAGACGCTGGAGCATCTGCGCAGCGTGCTGACCGAGCGCCAGGTCGAGGTGCTGCAACTGCTGTCGCAGGGCAAGCCCAACAAGCTGATCGGGCGCAGCCTGGGCATCAGCGAGGGCACGGTCAAGATCCACCTGGCCGCGATCTTCCGCGCGCTGAACGTGCGCAACCGCACCGAGGCGGTGGTGGCGGCGCAGGCGCTGACCGAGGCGCAGCAGGCCTGAGCCGAGCCCGAACAGGCGCTACCAGCGGAAGGTGGCCTTTGCCTGCAGCGCGCGGCCCTGGCCGTAGTACTGGCCGTAACCCGCAACATAAGTCTTGTTGAACAGGTTGGTCGCGTTCAGCGCGAAGCTGTAGGGGCCGTGCTCGTAGCGCAGTGCCGCATCGACCAGCGTGTAGGCCGGGTTGTACAGGCTGTTGTCCGCGCTGGCCGGCACCTTGTCGACATAGCGCACGCCGCCGCCGATGCTCCAGCCGCGCAATTCGGAATTGGCGAAGCGGTAGTCCAGCCACAGCGACGCGGTCTTGCGCGCGGTCTGCACCGGCTGCTTGCCGATTTCGGCGGGGTTCAGGCTGCGGGTGATCTTCGCGTCGAGAAAGGTGTAGCTGGCCACCAGCTTGAGCTGTTTCGTCAGCGCGGCCCTCGCCTCGAACTCGGGGCCGCGCGTGCGCACTTCGCCGATCTGTGCCGTGGGGTTGAACAGGTACGGGTTGAAAGTCGTGACGTTGTTCTTGCGCAGGTCGAAGGCCGAGATGGTGAACAGCGCATCCAGGCCCGGGGGACGGTACTTCAGCCCCACTTCGAGCTGGCGCCCGAGTTCCGGCTTGAAGAGCGATCCGTTCGCAAGGGCCCCGGGCAGTGGCGTGAACGAGGTCGAGTAGCTGAAGTAGGGGGCCAGTCCGTTGGGCGCGAGGTACAGCAGGCCCGCGTTGTAGGTGGTCTTCGTGTCCGCGCCGGGCGTCGTCAGCAGGCTGCCGCCGTAGCTGTTGCGGGACTGGTCCCGCCGCACGGCCAGCCCCAGCGACCACGGGCCCGCGCGCATCTGGTCCTGCACATAGAGACCGTACTGCGTCAGCCCGTCGGTCGTGACGGCCGATCCGAACGAGGTCGAGCTGAACACGGGTGCGATCGCCGGCACGGTCACCGGTGCGCCGTAGACCGGCGCGAAGGCATCGATGGAAGACGCGGGGCCCGTGCCGCTTCTCTTGTCGCTCACGTAGCGCTGGTAGTCCATGCCCAGCAGCAGCGTGTGCGCGACCGGCCCGGTGCGAAAGCGCCCTTCGACCTGGGTGTCGAGCGCAAAGGTGCGGCTCTTGTCGACCAGGCGCCGCACGGCGCGATTGAGCGTGCGCTGGTCGCTCTGGAAGGACTCGCCGTAGACCTGCTGGTAGTCGATGTCGAGCGCGGCATAGCGCGCGTTCTGGCGCAGGGTCCAGTTGTCGTTGAACTGGTGCGCCAGCAGGAAGGTGACCGAGGACGCGTTGCGGTTGTAGTGGTCCACGCCCGGTTCTCCCACGAAGCGGTCGCGGGGAATGCGGCCGTAGGGGTTCGGCGTGAGGAGCGCGCCCACCGGCCATGCGCTCTCGGGCGTCATGCGGTCGCGCGTGACCTCGGCCAGCAGCGTGATCTTTGTGCGCGACGAAGGCTTCCAGGTCAGGGCCGGTGCGATGAAGTTGCGGTCGTCGCGCGAGAAATCGGTCTGGCCGCCGCTGCTGCGAAACAGGCCGTTGAGCCGGAACATCAGGCTGCCGTCGGCGTTCAGCGCGCCGCCCAGGTCGAAGCTGCCCTGGTAGCGGCTGTTGTTGCCGATGGACAGGCCGACCTCGCGCACCGCTTCGGCCGAAGGGCGCTTGGACACCATGTTGATCACGCCGCCCGGCGCGGCCGGGTCGTAGACCGCGCCCGGCCCCTTCAGCAGCTCCACGCGCTCCAGTCCCTGCGGCTCGATCAGCCAGCCCGAGTAGGTGCTCGAGGTGTAGAGCTTGAAGCCGTCGAGGAACTCGGCCGGTGCGAAGCCGCGCACCGTCAGCGACGACAGGCGCGGGTCGTAGCCCTTCACCTCGGTCAGCACGCCGGCCGAGTAGCGCAGCGACTGCTCGACGGTGTGCACCGCCTGGTCGTCCATCTGCTCGCGCGTGACCACGGTGACGGCGCGCGGCGTCTCGATCAGCGGCGTGTCGGTGCGGGTCGCGGTGGCGCTGCGCTGCGCGATGTAGCCGTGCACCGGGCCATCTGCGCGTTCGGCCTCGGCTTCGGCGGTCACGGTGAGCGTGGGCAGTGCGACATTGCCGGCGGCCTGCGCCTGCACGGGCGTGGCGGGTTGCACCGAATAGGCGCCGCTGCTTCCGCGCGCGGCTTCCAGCCGATGGGGCAGGAGCAGCGCGGCCAGCCCTTCGGTGACGGTGAGGCTGCCCGAGAGCGCATCGGCCTGCTTGCCGCGCACCAGCGCCGGGTCGAACGACAGCGTGATGCCGGCCTGGCGCGCGAGCCTGTTGAGCGCGTCTTCGAGCGGGCCCGCGGGCACCTCGAAAGTGACGCGCGCGGCATCGCCCGCCTGGGCCCAGGCGCGTTCGGCAGGCACGGCCCATCCCACCGCGGTGCCGAACAGCATCGCGTGAAGCAAAGTGGGCCTTGCCGCAAGGGACCGCCAGAACCCGTGAGGGCGGCCCTGAAAAATCCGTCTCAACGTCTGGAAACAGTCAATGTGTCCCCCGTGCTGCTTTCAAGCCGAACCGGCAAGGTGCGCACCAGCGCTTCGAGCGCGCGGCCGACCGGGTCGGGGCCGCCGAGCTGGAACACGCCCGACACCCGAAGCGATGCCACGTCCGCATCGCATTGCAGCGGTGTGCTGCGGTAGCGCGCCAGTTCGGCCACGAAGGCATCCAGGCGCATCTGCTTGGCCACCAGCGCGCCGTCGGTCCAGGCATCGGTCTCGAAGCTGCGGTCGACGATGCGTTGGGGCTCGGCGGTGTTGGCGCGAATGATGTAGCCGTCGCCGGCCTGCGCGATCACGGCGGGCGCATCGCCGGCATGAATGGCCACGCGGCCTTCGGTCATCGACAGCCGCGTTTCGTTGTCCGCCTGGCGCACGCCGAAGCGCGTGCCCAGCGCCTCGAAGCGCGCATGCGGCGCCTCGACCCAGAAGCTGCGGTGGCCGAGCATCGCGCCGCTGTCGGCGCCGGTGCGCACGAAGAGTTCGCCGCGGCGCAGCACGATCAGGCGGCGCCGTGGCGAGAACATCACCTGCACCTCGGAGCCGGTGTTGAGGTTCAGCTCGGTGCCGTCGGCCAGCATCACGCGCTTGCGCTCGCCGATGGCGGTGGCGTATTCGGCGCGCTGCACCCAGGGCGCCTGGCGCCAGACGAAAAGGCCGAGCACGCCGCCGGTGGCGGCCAGGCCCATGACGCCCAGCGCACGGCGCCGGCTCTGGGTGCGCATGCGGGTGGCCGCCTGCAGCGCGCCGTGGGCCAGCGCGCCGTTCACCGGAGGCACCTGGCGGAAGGCGTCTTCGACGGTCTGCACCTGCTGCCAGGCCTGCTCGTGCGTGGGATGAGCGGCGCGCCAGGCGTTGCAGGCTTCGTGCGCCCGGTCGTCGGCGGCGCCGGAGCCCAGGCGTACGGCCCAGGCGATGGCCTGGTCGAGCAGGTCGCCGGGGCTTTCGCTGCCGGGGGCGGCTGTGGAGGGGAATGCGGGTTTCATCGCAGCGAGAGGCAATGGCGGATCGCGCTTGCCATGTATTTTTCGACCGAACTCAGGCTCACGTCCAGGCGCTGCGCGATCTCCGGATAGCTCAGGCCGTCGAGCCGGGACAGCAGGAAGGCGCTGCGCGCCTTGGGCGCGAGCCCGTCGAGCATGGTGTCGATGCGCATCAGCGCCTCGACCAGCAGCAACTGGGTTTCGGGCGAGGGCGCCTGCGGCTCGGGCAGGCTGGCGATGGCTTCGAGGCAGGCGCGCTCCAGCGTGCGGCGCCGGACATGGTCGACCACGAGGCCGTGCGCAATGGTGGTGAGCCAGGCGCGGGGCTCGCGCGCCTCGGTGGCTTCGCGCGGACGGCCCAACACGCGCAGGAATGTGTCTTGCGCGAGGTCGGCGGCATCGCCGGCGTTGCCGAGCTTGCGGCGCAGCCAGCCCACCAGCCAGCCATGGTGGTCACCGTAGAGCGTCTCTACATTGCGGTGGGGAGGGCGGTCCGGCATGAAGGAGGGATGCAAGTCGTTCGGGAACGCAGCGAGGGTCGCGAGCATGAGTCTGTCTCACTGGGTTGACATATTTAAACAGCGAATTCGTCCGGCCTGGACGACGAGGTGGTCTTGACGGCCATGCGCGCGGCTTTCGGGGCCGGGCAGCGCAGGCTCTGGCGCGGGGTTCCTTCGCCTCCCTTGCGGGGGCTCGTCTGCATGATCGGCGCCAGCGTGGACAGGTTGGTGCTGGCGGAGGGCTTGGCGGGTTTCTGCGGCCCGCAGGTGCCGAAATTGATGGAGACGGCCAGGCCGATGGCCGCGCAGCCGATGCAGCCCCAGTCCCGCAGGCGCGACAGGGTGGGCGCGGCCGCATTGCCGGCGTCGCGGGTGGGCGGCTGGGGCGAAGGGATGTATCGCAGCGTCATGGTCAGGCCCTGCGTCGGCATCAGAGGATCGCGGCCGATGCGGGCGTGTCGCGCTGGCCGTGCAGCGGAAACCGCACGGTGAGGCAGGCGTCGCCCAGCGGCGAAGGCGCGGCGTAGATGCGCGCGCCGTGCCGTGCCGCGATCGTCTGGCAGGCCAGCACGCGGGCGGCCGTCGTGCTGTCGGCCGTGGCGAAAGCGTGCGAGAGGCGGGGCGCGCCCACGCTGGCGTCGCGCCAGTTGATCACCGCATGCGGGCCTTCGGCGCGGGCCAGCACATGCAGCGTGGTGTCTTTGCGCAGCGCGCCGGCCGCCACGTCGAGGATGTGCGCGACAAGCTGGAACAGGTCGGCCGGGACCGCGGTGATGGTCAGCGGATCGTCCGGCAGGAAAAGATCGAGGTGGATGCCCAGGCGCGCCAGCATCGGCCCATGGGCCTGGGGCATCGCGCGCAGCGGTTGCCGCAGGTCCACGCGCTCGCGGTCGGCGTGGGGCTCCTGCCGGTGGACGCCGGGGCCCGGCGTGCCCGTCGGCGCGAGGGTGCGCAGCCCGAATGCCTTGCCCGTCAGCCAGGCGGCACCGAGGGCCAGAAGAGAGGGCGCGGCCAGGCCGGGGGCGCTGGTGCTGGCGCTCATGCGGCCTCCGGGCGGGCGGCGATGGGGGAAGTTGGCTGAAGCATGACGAGGCGGCTCCTCTTGGGGTTTCAGGTGAATGCATCCGTATGCCGAACGGGCCTGCCAAAACCCGTAATGGCAGCGCGAAAAAACCGTGTCAGGGGGTGTTGTCGGTGCGCTTGCCGGCACCACGGTCTTTTTTCGGTTCCGCCAGCAGCATCACCAGCATCACGACGTGCAGCACGACGACCAGCGCCGCGGAACCCAGCATCAGCCAGTGCTCCGATGCATCCCTGGCCCAGGCGCCGAAGTTGTCGCGCCCGAAGAAGTACCAGCCCGCGAGGCTCACGATCGGCATGGCGAGGGTGAGCGCGATCCAGAACACCTGGGGCAGCGCGAACGAGGAAGCACCGTGCGCGGGACGTGTGTCCAGCGGCACGATGCGGGCATGCGGAGGGATTTCAGGGCACATGGCGGATGAGGTCCTCTGTCGGTTTCAGATGAATTCATCCTGTTGCCGAACGAGGGCGCGGAAACCCGTAATGGGGGGCGAAAAAAAGATCGGGGCCGGGGCAAGCCATGGGGTGGCTTGCCCCGCTTCTCGCTAGCCGATGGCTGGAGACCCTGCGCGCGCCGCCTGCAATGCGACACCCAGACGGTTGAACGCGTTGAGCGTGGCCAGGACGGAGGCGGTCGCGATGCTTTCGTGGATGCCGACGCCGAAGCGGCTGCCGGCGGTGGACGGATGCGCGACCTCCACGATGGCGATGGATCGGGCGTCCGCGCCCGACCCCAGGCTGCGCTGCTCGTAGCTGTCCACGCGGACGGATGGGTTCAGTGCGGCGATGGTCGCCGCAATCGGCCCGTTGCCCTGGCCGCTCAGTGCGAATGCGCCGCCACTCGCCGTGCTGTCGAGTTCCAGGTGCAGCGTGTCGCCATCGACGCCGTCTCCCAGTGCGTGGGCGACATACCGGCAGGCGTGGGTCTTGCGCGATGGGGCGAGGTAGGTCTCCTGGAAAATGCGCCAGATTTCCTCGCTGCTGATTTCAGTCTCGCTCGCCTCGGCGTGCTTTTGCACGATCGCACTGAACTCGATCTGCATCCGGCGCGGCATCACGACGCCGTGGTCACGTTCGAGCAGGTAGGCGATGCCGCCTTTGCCCGACTGGCTGTTGACACGCACGATGCTGTCGTAGGTCCGTCCGATGTCGTGGGGGTCGATGGGCAGATACGGTACGCGCCAGGGCCCGTCCGCGGTTTGCACGGCGAAGCCCTTGGAGATGGCATCCTGGTGCGAGCCCGAGAAGGCCGTAAAGACCAGATCGCCCACGTACGGATGCCGGGGGTGAATCGGCAGCGACGTGCATTCCTCGGCGATGCGCGCAACAGCGGCAATGTCGGAGAAGTCGAGCCTGGGAGAAATGCCTTGTGCATAAAGGTTCAGCGCCAGCGTGACGATGTCGACATTCCCGCTGCGTTCGCCGTTGCCGAACAGGCAGCCCTCGACGCGCTGCGCACCGGCCAACAGTGCCTGTTCGGCGCAGGCCACGCCGGTGCCGCGGTCGTTGTGCGGATGTACCGACAGCACGACATGTTCGCGCCGTGCGAGGCGCCGGTGCATCCACTCGATCTGGTCCGCGAACACGTTGGGCGTTGTCACCTCCACCGTCGTTGGCAGGTTGATGATCATCGGCCGCGTGGGGCCGGCGTCCCAGGCGGCAATGGCCGCATTGCACACGGCGAGCGAAACCTCCAGTTCGGCCATGCAGAAGGTCTCGGGTGAATACTGGAGCACCCACTGCGTCTCGCAAGCCTCGTCGGTCAGTTGGCGCAGCAGGCGAATGTTCTGCTCCACCATCGTGATGATCTGCGGCACGCTCAGCCCGAAGACGATCTCGCGCCAGGCCGGCGCGACGGCGTTGTAGAAGTG
Organism: Variovorax raffinosi; assembly: GCF_051216615.1. NCBI lineage: Bacteria > Pseudomonadati > Pseudomonadota > Betaproteobacteria > Burkholderiales > Comamonadaceae > Variovorax > Variovorax raffinosi. The sequence goes on along the minus strand of NZ_JBPJZR010000002.1, from coordinate 608,469 downwards.
CACGATCGCCCGTCGCGCGCCACGCACGCTGCGCACCGTTTCGCGGATCAGGTCTTCGCGCAGTTGGGTCATCACCATCGGCGTGACGTCGTGCGGAATCAGGCCGTCGTCCACGAGGTGGCGGACGATGTCGAAGTCGGTCTTCGAGCCGGCGGGAAAGCCGACCTCGATTTCCTTGAACCCGAGCCGCACGAGTTCATTGAACAGCTTGAGCTTGCGCGGTCGGCTCATGGGTTCGAACAGCGCCTGGTTACCGTCGCGCATGTCCGTGGACAGCCATGCAGGCGCCTGCGTGAGGGTGCGGGAGGGCCAGGTCCGATCGGGCAGATCGACTGTCGGATACAGGCGGTATTTGGTGTGTGGCTGAGCAAGCATGTGAACCTCGAAAAGGGAGTCGGAAAAAGTCCTGGCTCCCCTGCTTCCTTCGGGAAGCTGATCGAGGTTGGGGTCAGGGGGAATCAGGACAGGTCGTGGCGCAAGCGAGTGCGCCCGGACCCCAACGAGGGGGCAGGGACGAGATCGCTAGTCGCAGGAAATGAGGGGCGGGCACGGCCAACTGGTTCTTGACGGGAGTTGGTTTCATCGTAGGTCGAGGTGAAAGGGCCTTCTATGTCTGGATGGACAACATGCACTTAGAAAAGGACACCTTTTGCCAAAAGCCTCTTGCGGTGTTCAGGCCCTGCGCGACTGCGCTGCGCCGCCCCAGACGCTTTATCGAGCCGTCCAGCCGCCGTCGACCACCAGCTCGGCGCCGGCCATGAATGCGGAGTCTTCGCTTGCCAGAAACACGGCGGCGGTTGCGACTTCATCGGGCGTTCCCAGCCTGCCGAGGACCGTCGATGCCTCGAAGGTCCGGCGAAGCGCCTGCGGGTCGCTGTGGGATGCGAACACGTCCTCAAGAAGCTGCGTCGTCACCGGCCCCGGGCACAGGCTGTTGACCCGGATGCCTTCGCGCCCGTGGTCGATGGCCATGGCCTTGCTCAGCATGACGACCCCGCCCTTGGACGCGCAATAGGCCGCGACATTGGCCTCGCCCACGAGTCCGAGTTCCGAGGCGACATTCACGATCACGCCCTTCTTCTGCTTGCGCATGATCGGGATCACGGCCCTCGAACACAGGAACACGCCCTTGAGGTTCACGGCCATGAGCTGATCCCACTCGGCCACGCTGGTGTCGACGATGGTTTTTGCAAATTCGATGCCCGCGTTGTTCACGAGGATGTCGATCCGGCCGTAAGCCTGCAATGTTTTTTCCGCGAGCGCGGCCACGTCGGACTCGCTGGAAACATCGGCCTTGACGTAGATGGCGTCGGCGCCGTTCCTGCGAAACGCTTCTGCTTCCTGCGTTGCGTCGACCACGTCGGCGAAGACCACGCGCGCGCCTTCGGAGAGAAAACGGGCGGCAATCGCGTAGCCGATGCCGCGCTTGGCGCCCGTCACGATGGCCACTTTGTCTTTGAGCTTCATCATCGCTTGTGTTTGTGGAGACAGGGCATCTTGCATCGGCGTTGAAGTGCCAAACAAGAGCCTGGACATGGGCGAGCCCGAGGCCGCACTTGAAGCGCCGTAGTCCCACATGGCGGCCACGGAAGTGCCGTTAGGGTGTAGAGCCTGGCGTCAACGACATGAAGGAGATTCCCATGGCCTTTACCCTCACGCAGGCACGCGTGCTTCTGACAGCCGCCGAGCTCGCGATCTTCGACCAGAGCCGCGCGGGCCCGGTCAAGGAGCTCACCGCCGCACGGCTGCGCGCAAAGGTGACGCGCGCACGCGCCCTGCGCGACAAGTACCGCGATCTGTACCGGCGCCAGACCGTCGCAACGCGCGGTGCGCGCGCCGGCAAGCGATCGGCAGCCGGTGGCGACAACGAGCGCACGCAGAAGAAGGCCACGGTCTTCGCGGAAGTGCTGGAGCGTTTTGAGGCCCGCTTGGCCCAGTTGGACGCCGCTGAGGCCCGGCAGGCCAAGGGCTCGCGCAGTCCTGGCACCGGCGTCGCCGCGGCATCGAAGACCGCGCGACCGGGCAAGGCACGAAAAAAGGCAGCCAAGCCGCTGAGCCTGAAGACCGCCGTCAAGCAGGCGCTGGAACTCAAGCATGCCGCGCTCGCGGTCGCGCCTGTGGCCGATCATTCGGCGAAGGCGCCTGCAGCGCTGTCGCCCCTTGCTTCCGCTGCTGCCGGCACAGCACCGTTGGCTGCACCCCTGGACATCAATCCGCGTGCCGCCCGCCTGAATCCGCTGAAGGAGCGGGCGGAGAACATCGCGCTCCACGCGCACTCCGGCTCGCAGAATCGCCGCGCCCAGGGCAAGCGCGACAGTCGATAGGCACGCAGCCGCAGTCGGGTGCCTGAAGCATCGCGGCCTGGTTGGCGCGGGCGGCGTGGCAACGACCATCAGGCCCTGCTGCTGCTACTGCGCACCATCCCCAGCGCAATGCCGCCGAGGATGAGCCCCAACGCCGCCAGCAAGGCCACGCTGAGCGGCTCCCGCAGCGCGATCGACGAGCACACGATGCCGATCACCGGCACGCCCAGCAGCCCGAGCGATGTCGTCGTCGCCGGCAGCATGCGGTTGACCGTGGTCATGGCCCAGGAGGCCAGCGCAATGCCGAACAGCCCGCCGTAGAGCAACTGCGAGGCCAGTGTCAGGTTCCATTCGATGTGCGGCATGCCTTCGATGGCCACGGCCATCGGTAGCAACAGGCAACTGGCGAGCAGCGCATGCCAGAACACCAGCTCGAAGGGCGGTGTCACCCACTTGTGCGCGCGCACGTAGAGGATGCTGCCGGCCCAGGAGAGGGCAGCCAGCAGCACCGCCGCGTTGCCAGCCACCGCGCGCCGGTCGTGCCAGTCGAAGCTCAGTGGATTGAAGATCAGCAACAGCCCCGCAAGGCCCAGGCCCGCGCCGAGCAGCCGCCAGCGCGTGGGCACCTCGCCCAGCAGCAGCCAGGCACCGGGCACGACCCATAGCGGCGTCGTGTAGGCCAGCACCACCGAGCGGCCGGCCGACACGTGCTGCAGGCCCACGCTGCACAGCACGGAGAACGCCGTCATGTGCAAGACGCCGACGCTCAGGATGACCGGGATGTCCGCGCGCCTGGGCAGCACCAGTCGTCGGGTCAGCACGCACAGCACGAGCACGGCCAGGGCGCCCACGGCCGTTCTCAATGCGACGGTCCAGATCGGCGGCAAGTAAGCGAGCGTGGCCTTGCCCACCGGCCAGTTGATGCCCCAGACGATGGCCACGGTGGCCAGCAGCCAGAGCGCGGTGTGCGAAGGCTTGGGCGATGTGTTGCGCGGCGCATCGACGGCTGGCTCGGGCGCGCGGACCACGGCGAGGTGTGTGGCGGGAGTGGTGGAAGAAGTCATTCGGTGGCCGGATCACTAGGACTGGACCCCACGACCTTAGACACCCGGTGGCATCATGCATAGACCCACCAAAACAAGGATCGATGGAGCCACCATGGACTACAGCGCACTGCTCGCCGCCTTCGCGCGTGAAGACCCGCAGGGCCCCGCGACCCGGCAGCATCGCCTGTACGCCTGCCTCCGGTGGGCGATCCTCGGCGGAAAGATCGGCGAAGGGGCGCGGCTCCCGTCCACGCGAACCCTGGCCGAGCAACTCGGCATGGCCCGCAACTCCGTGCTCTATGCCTACGAACACCTGAGCGCGGAAGGATTCCTGGTCGGCTCCCGCCATGGCACCCGTGTTGCGCGCGTTGGACTCGCAAGCGGCACGGGCACCACCGCGCACGACGCGACGCGCGCGCCCGCAGCGCCGCTGGCACGCCGTGCGATGGCCCTGCAGGGCGAGCAGGACGACGCGAACCGGTCGCTGCCCTTGTGGCCAGGCATGCCGGCACTGGACGAATTTCCGCTGGCCGCCTGGCGGCGCTGCATGGAGCGGGCCTGGCACCAGGCCGATGCCCGGCAGTTGGGCTATGCGCCCGTGCAGGGCTACCTGCCGCTGCGACAGGCGATTGCGCAGTACCTGCGCGTGTCGCGAGGCGTGCGCTGCGAGGCGGAGCAGGTCTTCATTTCAGACGGGTCCCAGGGGAGCCTGGAACTGTGCGCCCGCACGCTGGCCGATGCGGGCGACACGGTGTGGATCGAGAACCCCGGCTACCCGGGCGCCCGCGCCGCGTTCCAGGCGGCCGACCTCCGGCTGGTCCCCATCGGCGTCGACAGCGAAGGCCTGGCACCTCATGCAGAGGATTGGCGCGCGACGCCGCCTCGCCTGATCTACATCACGCCTTCGCACCAGTACCCGCTGGGCGCCATGATGAGCCTGGAGCGACGGCTGGCGCTGATCCGGCAGGCGCGCGAGGCTGGCGCGTGGCTGATCGAAGACGACTACGACAGCGAGTTCCGAAGCGCGGGCGTTCCGTTGTCGGCCGTGCAGGGACTGGATGCGAACGCGCCGGTGATCTACGTCGGCACATTCAGCAAGACGCTGTTCCCCGCGCTTCGCCTGGGCTTCATGGTCGTGCCTGCCGCGGTGGCTCCGGCATTGCTGTCCACCATCTCCGCCGCTGGAATGCGCGGGCGGCTCGCGGAACAGATCGCGTTGGCGGACTTCATCGAAAGCGGCCAGTTCACGCTGCACCTGCGCCGCATGCGGCAGCTCTATGCCGGGCGCCGCGAGGCATTGCAGGCGGCGCTGCAGCGGCACCTTCACGGGGTCGTCACCGTTTCTGGCGGTGCGGGTGGCATGCATTTGTCGGTGCGGCTCGAAGCGCCTGTTGCCGATGTGGTCGTCAGCCGCGCAGCGCGCGCTCAAGGGTTGGGCCTGCGGCCGTTGAGTCCGTTCTGTCTTCCGGGTACGGCGGGGACGCACTACAACGGGTTCGTGCTCGGTTATGCGGGATTGCCGCCCGAGCGGGCCGACGAACTCGTTGGGCGCATGGCCAGGGTCATTGAACAGGTGGAGAAAACTGGCGGGCGTTGAGCCGCCCGTTTGCGCAGCAATTTCAGAACGCCATGAGGCGGTCTTTCATGCGGCGCCGCTCCCAAGGGAAAACTCTGGGGACAGTTTTGGCACAAGGCTGCGGTTATCCACAGTTGGATCGGCGGCCCTGAAGTTGTTCTCTTTTCAAGTCGTCCCCGAAAGCACAGGTGCCCACAGTGGTGCAGGCATGACAAGTTGTTGTCAGCCAAGGGGAAATGCACGCTGTCCACAGGAGGGGTTTACCCCTATCTACTACTACTAACTTAATTAAGAAGAATTAATAGAGAAGCAGTGCGGGGGGCCGGACGCGATCGAGCGCGGTCTGCGGCTCTGTTAAGTTGACGGACAGTTTTTCAACTCTGTTTGTGTGTCTTGAACTCTTCCAGCTTCGACCTCTCCCGCTTCGACGCCGCCATCGTCGACCTCGACGGCACCATGGTCGACACGCTCGGCGATTTCGCCGCGTCGCTCAACCGCATGCTTGACGATCTCTCGCTGCCTCACGTCGCGCCGGCCGCCATCGAAGTGATGGTGGGCAAGGGTTCGGAGCACCTGATTCTTTCCGCGCTCATGCATGTGATGACGCCTGCCGGCGCCACGCCCTCGGCCACCGAAACGGGCGCGCTGAAGGCGAAGGCCGAGGCGCTGTTCGACCGCGCCTGGGAGCGCTACCAGCACCACTACCTGGCCATCAACGGCCAGCATTCCGCGGTGTACCCGGGCGTGATCGCAGGACTGAATGCGCTGCGTGCGCGCGGCCTTCGGTTGGCCTGCCTTACCAACAAGCCGACCTCGTTCGCCAAGCCGCTGCTGGCTGCGAAGGGGCTCGACGGTTTCTTCGAACTGGTGTTCGGTGGCGATGCCTTCGAGCGCAAGAAGCCCGATCCGCTGCCACTGTTGAAGACCTGTGAGGCGCTGGGCACGGTGCCGGCGCGAACGCTGATGGTCGGCGACTCGAGCAACGACGCGCGTGCCGCACGCGCGGCGGGTTGCCCGGTGGTGCTGGTCAGCTATGGCTACAACCACGGCGAGCCGGTGCGCGGCGTGGATGCGGACGGCTTCGTGGATTCGCTGGCTGAACTCTCGGCGACTGCGGTTTAAAGAAAAGGGGCGGGCGCCTACTGTTTGCCGAGCAGCGCGTCCTTCAGTTTCCAGTCGGCCGGGTTCGGGCCCAGCCAGATGCGCAGCAGCGCATTGAAGAAGGCCGGCTCCTTCACCGGATCGGGCTGCGCCACGCCGCGCACGGTGATCACCGTGCCAGTGCCCGGCAGCCAGTCGATGGTGAAGGTGTCGCCGGTCTTGAGCTGTTTCTGGTCCGCGAACATCTGCCCCATGCGCAGCAGGCCCGGGATCAGGTTGACCATTTCGCTCTTGGGCGAGTTCTCTTCCACCCCCTTGGTGAAGAGCTTGCCGAGTTCGTTGGCGTCGATGTCGCGCAGCATCGTGATGGCCACGCGCTTGGGGCCCGGCGTGGCCAATGCCTCTTCGGTCGTCGACACCTTCTTGCCCACGTACAGCCCGGCCGTGTAGACCTTGAAGATGGCCTTGTAGCGAATGCCCGCGCCGTTCAGCACCAAGGGGCTGCCGCGCAGATCCATGCGGTCTTCGAGCTTGACGCCGGCGACGTCGACCTGTGCGGCCGAGGCGCCGAGCGCGCTGGCAAGGCAGGCCAGCACGGCCAGGCGAGAGAACGCGGAGAAAGGGGAGAACACGATCGGGAACGAGAGTGCGAGCAAGTGAGCCTCCTGGAATTTGCGAACGGTCGTGCGAATGTATCTTTTCGTTTTATGACCCCGTCCCCGGAGGAACCCTGAAGCTGGCCCAAGATGGCTTCTGTTGCACGCCCGCGCGTTTTCGTGGGCTAAACTCGGCCTTCCATGTTCGTTCATCACATCAATCAAACAGGTGAAGGCAGCCGGGGAGCCTGGCCCTGGCGTCGCCATACATCGCTGACTGTTTGATTGCACGGCGCACGCCGTGCGCCCGCGGTTCCGAGTCGACGCACACCACGACGCCGGACCACCCGTGAATGACCTTGTCACCGGCCAAAGGAGCGCCGGGCGGCAATTGGAGAACGAATCCGTGATCACCGAACTTGAATTCAAGAGCCTCAGCGCCCAGGGCTACAACCGTATTCCGCTGATGGCCGAGGCCTTTGCCGACCTCGAAACGCCTCTTTCCCTTTACCTCAAGCTGGCCCATTCGCAGGGCGGCGGCAAGCACAGCTTCCTGCTCGAATCCGTAGTGGGCGGCGAGCGCTTCGGCCGCTACAGCTTCATCGGATTGCCCGCCCGCACGCTGCTGTGCGCCACCGGCTTCGGCGCCGACGCCAAGACCGAAGTGGTGACCGATGGCCAGGTGGTTGAAACCGCCGCCGGCAACCCGCTCGACTTTGTCGCGGCCTACCAGAAGCGCTTCAAGGTCGCACTGCGGCCCGGCCTGCCGCGTTTCTGCGGCGGCCTTGCCGGCTACTTCGGCTACGACACCGTGCGCCACATCGAGCGCAAGCTCGAAAAGAGCTGTCCGCCCGATGCGCTGGGCTGCCCCGACATCCTGCTGCTGCAGTGCGAGGAACTGGCCGTCATCGACAACCTCTCGGGCAAGCTCTACCTGATCGTCTATGCCGATCCGAAGCAGCCCGAGGCCTATGCCGTGGGCAAACGCCGCCTGCGCGAGCTGAAGGAAAAGCTCAAGTACTCGGTGAGCGCGCCCGTCGTGAAGCCCACGCAGCCGCATCCGCCCGAGCGCAGCTTTGCCAAGGCCGACTACATCGCGGCCGTCGAGCGTGCCAAGGAAATGATCGCCGCCGGCGACTTCATGCAGGTGCAGGTGGGCCAGCGCATCAGCAAGCGCTACACCGAGTCGCCGCTGTCGCTGTACCGCGCGCTGCGTTCGCTGAATCCGTCGCCCTACATGTACTACTACAACCTGGGCGATTTCCACGTGGTGGGCGCATCGCCCGAGATCCTGGTGCGCCAGGAGAACACGGACGACGGCGAACAGAAGATCACCATCCGCCCGCTGGCCGGCACGCGTCCGCGCGGCGCGTCGCTCGAACTCGACAAGGCGGCCGAGGTGGAACTCATCAACGACCCGAAGGAGCGCGCCGAGCACGTCATGCTGATCGACCTCGCGCGCAACGACATCGGCCGCATCGCCAAGACCGGCACCGTCAAGGTGACGGAAGCCTTCGCGGTTGAACGCTACAGCCATGTGATGCACATCGTGAGCAACGTCGAAGGCACGCTGAAGGACGGCATGACCGCCATCGACGTGCTCAAGGCCACGTTCCCCGCGGGCACGCTGACCGGCGCGCCCAAGGTGCATGCGATGGAACTCATCGACCAGTTGGAGCCCACCAAGCGCGGCCTCTACGGCGGCGCCTGCGGCTACATCAGCTACGCGGGCGACATGGATGTGGCCATCGCGATCCGCACCGGCATCGTGAAAGACCAGATGTTGCACGTGCAAGCGGCAGCCGGCGTGGTCGCCGACTCGGTGCCCGAGCTGGAATGGAAAGAAACAGAGGCCAAGGCGCGCGCACTTCTGCGCGCCGCCGAACTGGTCGAGGAAGGCCTGGAATGAGCACCGCACCCGATATTCAGAACGACTTTTCGCACGAGATCATCGGCGCCGCCGTCGAGGTGCAGCGCGTGCTCGGCACGGGGCTCGACGAGGGCGCCTACGCCGCCGCGCTGGCCATCGAACTCGCCGAGCGCGAGATCGGCTTCACGCGCGACGTGGCGCTGTCGGCCACCTACAAGGGCCGCTCGCTGGGCGAGGTATACCGTGCGGGCTTCGTGATCGAGCAGTCGGTCATCGTCGAGCTCAAGGCGGTCGATGTGCTGACCGACCTGCATCGTTCGCAGGTGCTGGCCGCGCTGCGGCTGTCGGGCCTCAAGCTGGGCCTGCTGATCAACTTCAACGTCTTTCCCGTGGTGAAGGGCGTGCACCGGATTGTGAGCAAGCCATGAAACTGCTGATGATCGACAACTACGACAGCTTCACCTACAACATCGTCCAGTACTTCGGCGAGCTGGGTGCGGATGTGCAGGTGCATCGCAACGACGAGATCACGGTGGCGCAGATCGGCGAGCTGATCGCCTCGGGTGTCACGCGGCTCGTGGTGTCTCCAGGGCCTTGCTCGCCGGCGGAAGCGGGTGTGTCGGTGGCGGCCATCGAGGCCTTCGCGGGCAAGCTGCCCATTCTTGGCGTGTGCCTGGGCCACCAGGCCATCGGCGCGGCCTTCGGCGGAAAGATCGTGCGCGCACAGCAACTGATGCATGGCAAGACCAGCGAGATCACGACCACGCAAGAGGGCGTGTTCGCGCGGCTGCCCGAGAAGTTCATCGTCAACCGGTACCACTCGTTGTCGATCGAGCGCGAGAGCTGCCCGAAGGCACTGGCTGTCACCGCGTGGACCGACGATGGCGAGATCATGGGCGTGCGGCACACCGGGTTTGCGCATGACGTGCGCATCGAAGGCGTGCAGTTTCATCCTGAATCGATCCTCACCGAGCACGGCCACGCCATGCTCAAGAACTTCCTGGACTGACCCACCATGACCGATCGCACCTCTCCTCTCGTCGACCTGCGCAGCGACACCGTCACGCAACCCACGCCCGCGATGCGCGAGGCCATGATGGCCGCGCCGCTGGGCGACGACGTCTTCGGCACCGACCCGAGCGTCAACGCGCTGCAGGAAAAGATCGCCGCGCTGCTGGGCTTCGAGGCGGCGCTGTTCGTGCCGACCGGCACGCAGAGCAACCTGTGCGCGATCCTGTCGCACTGCGGTCGCGGCGACGAATACATCGTGGGCCAGCAGGCGCATTGCTACCGCTGGGAAGGCGGCGGCGCGGCGGTGTTCGGCAGCGTGCAGCCGCAGCCGCTTGACCATGCGCCCGACGGCACGCTGCCGCTCGCGCAGATCGAAGCGGCCATCAAGCCCGACGACGCGCACTTCGCGCGCACGAAGCTGCTGGCGCTGGAGAACACGCTGGGCGGCAAGCTGCTGCCGTTCGACTACGTGCAGGCCGCGACCGATCTTGCGAAAAGCAAGGGGCTGCAGCGGCACCTGGACGGCGCGCGCCTCTTCAATGCCGCAACGGCGCAGGCCGCGCAGAACAAGCGCAGCGACATCCGCGCGGAAGCACGCCGCATCGCGCAGTGCTTCGACAGCGTGTCGGTCTGCTTCAGCAAGGGCCTGGGCGCGCCCATCGGCTCGGCACTGGTCGGTTCGCGCGAGTTCATCGCGCGGGCGCATCGCATCCGCAAGATGGCCGGCGGCGGCATGCGTCAGGCAGGCCTGTTGGCGGCCGCGGCTTCGCATGCGCTCGACCACCATGTCGATCGCCTGGCGGACGACCATGCGCTGGCGCAGCGTCTGGCACAGGGGCTCGAAGGCATCGAAGGCCTGACGGTCGAAGCGCCGCACACGAACATCGTCTTCGCCGACCTCACGGGTGCGGCGCAGGCGCGTTCGTCGGAGCTGATCGCGAGCCTCAACCAGCAGGGCATTCTTGCGACGGGGCTGTATCGCCTGCGCTTCGTGACGCATCTCGATGTGGATGCGGCCGGTGTCGACCGCGCCGTAGCCGCGATTCGCGGCTTCTTCAACGCCTGACCCACGGGAGCCACGATGCCTGATCTTCCGCATCTGCTCGCCTTCATCGCCGCCGGCTGGCTGCTGAACCTGACGCCGGGGCCTGACGTGCTCTACGTCGTGACGAACTCGCTGCGCTCCGGCGTGCGCGCAGGCATCGTGGCCGGGCTCGGCATCACGGCCGGCTGCTTCGTTCACATCTTTGCCGCGGCAGTGGGCGTCGGCACCCTGATGGCGACTTCCGCGACGGCCTTCACCGTGCTCAAGTACATCGGCGCCGCCTACCTGCTCTACCTCGGCGTGCGCATGGTGCTTTCGCGTGCCAAGCCGCCTGCCGATCTCGATGCGGCGGCGGCCGCAGTGGGCGGGGAGCGCAGCCTCAAGGCGATCTTTCTCGGCGGCTTCTGGACCAACGTGCTCAACCCCAAGGTGGCGTTGTTCTTCCTGGCCTTCGTGCCGCAGTTCATTGCCCCTGCTGCCGACAACAAGGCGCTGTACTTCGTGCTGCTGGGCGTGTTGTTCAACCTCAACGCGATCCCGGTCAACGTGGGATGGGCGCTGGCAGCGGGCTGGATGGCGCATCGCGGCGCCGTGCAGAAGGGCATGCACTGGCTCGACCGCGTGGCCGGCGTCCTGTTCATCGGCTTCGGCCTCAAGCTCGCGTTCACCGACGCGCCGGCCGTTCGCATCGGCCACTGACACCTACCGAGGAGACTCCCCATGATCACCCCCCAGGAAGCGCTGCAGCGCACCATCGAGCACCGCGAAGTCTTCCACGACGAGATGCTGCACATCGTGCGGCTCATCATGAGCGGCGAGTGTTCGCCCGTGATGATGGCCGCGCTGATCACCGGCCTGCGTGTGAAGAAGGAAACCATCGGCGAGATCACCGCTGCCGCGCAGGTCATGCGCGAGGTGTCGACCAAGGTGCCCGTCAAGGACACCACGAATCTGGTGGACATCGTCGGCACCGGTGGCGACGGTTCGCACACCTTCAACATCTCGACCTGCTCGATGTTCGTTGCGGCCGCGGCGGGCGCAAAGGTCAGTAAGCACGGCGGGCGCAGCGTGTCGAGCAAGTCGGGCAGTGCCGACGTGCTGGAGGCGCTGGGCGTCAACATCAACCTGAAGCCCGAGCAGATCGCGCGCTCCATCGAGCAGGTCGGCATCGGCTTCATGTTCGCGCCGAACCACCATCCCGCGATGAAAAATGTCGCGCCGGTGCGCAAGGAGCTGGGCATCAAGACCATCTTCAACATCCTCGGGCCGCTGACCAACCCGGCGGGCGCACCGAACATCCTGATGGGCGTGTTCCACGCCGACCTCGTGGGCATCCAGGTGCGTGCGCTGCAGCGGCTCGGCACCGAGCATGCAATGGTTGTCTATGGGCGCGACGGCATGGACGAGATTTCACTCGGCGGCGCCACCCTGGTGGGCGAGCTGAAGGACGGCGAGATTCGTGAGTACGAGTTGCACCCCGAGGACTTCGGCTTCGCGATGTCGAGCAACCGCGCGTTGCGCGTGGAAACGCCAGAGCAGTCGAAGGCGATGCTGCTGGGCGTGCTCGACAACCAGGCCGGCCCCGCGCTCGACATCGTGCTGCTCAACGCCGGCGCGGCGCTGTATGCGGCGAACGTGGTCGATTCGGTGGCGGCGGGCGTGGATCGCTCGCGTGCAGTCGTGGCCTCCGGTGCTGCGAAAGCCAAGCTGGCGGAGCTGGTCAAAGCCTCCGCGACCGTCTGATCCGAGAAAACCCGAAAGCAGAACAAGCCATGTCAGACATCCTCGACAAGATCGTTGCCGTCAAGCGCCAGGAGATTGCGGCTGCGCAGAAGCGTGCGTCGCTCGAAGCTGTTCGCTTCGACGCCGAAAGCCGCGTGCTCACGCGTGACTTCGAAGCCGCGCTGCGCGCGAAGATCACGGCCGGCCACGCCGCCGTGATCGCCGAAGTCAAGAAGGCCAGCCCGAGCAAGGGCGTGCTGCGTGAAGACTTCATTCCGGCGGACATCGCGCAAAGCTATGCGGAAGGCGATGGCGAGATCAGCGCGGCCTGCCTTTCGGTGCTGACCGACAAGCAGTTCTTTCAGGGCAGCGTGGACTATCTCAAGCAGGCGCGTGCTTCGTGCGACCTGCCGGTGCTGCGCAAGGACTTCATCGTCGATGCGTACCAGGTGTACGAGTCGCGCGCGATGGGTGCCGATGCCATCCTGCTGATCGCCGCGTGCCTGGACGATGCGCAGATGAAGGACTACGAAGCCATTGCGCGCGGACTGGGCATGGCGGTGCTGGTCGAGGTGCACGACGCGGCCGAACTCGACCGCGCGCTGAAGCTCAACACGGCGCTGGTCGGCGTCAACAATCGCAATCTGCGCAATTTCGAGGTGTCGATCCAGGCCACCATCGATCTGCTGCCCAGGCTGCCGGCCGACCGATTGCCAGTGACCGAATCGGGCATCGGCACGCGCGAAGACGTCGCCAAGCTGCGTGCGGCGGGCGTCAATGCCTTCCTGGTCGGCGAAGCGTTCATGCGTGCCAAGGAACCCGGCGAGGCCCTCGCTGCGTTGTTCAAATGAGCCGGCCCGATCAGCTGTCGAGCAGCGATCCTGCCGATTGGCCGGTGGCGCCGGGCTGGCAGCCGCTGGTCGATGAGTTCTTCGCTGGTGCGGTCGGGCAGAAATTGCAGGGGTTCCTGCGCGAGCGCCTCGATGCCGGTGCGGTGGTCTTTCCGCCGCAGCCGCTGCGGGCGCTGGAACTGACGCCGCCCGAGGACGTGCGCGTGGTCATCCTGGGCCAGGACCCGTACCACGGGCGCGGCCAGGCCGAAGGGCTGGCGTTCTCGGTGGCGCCCGGTGTGGCACTGCCGCCGTCGCTTCGAAATATCTTCAAAGAGCTGCAGCGCGACTTGGGCACGGCCCCGCCGCCGTTTCCCAATCCTGGCGGCAGCCTGGTGAAGTGGGCGACCCATGGCGTGCTGCTGCTCAACACCTGCCTGACGGTTGAAGAGGCCCAGCCGGCCAGTCATGCGGGACGTGGCTGGGAAGTGCTGACGGATGCCGTCATCCGGCGTGTTTCAGGCGGCGAGAAGCCTGTTGTTTTTATGCTATGGGGTTCGCATGCCCAGAGTAAGCGCGCGTTGATTGACGTTGGGCGCCATAAGGTGCTGATGTCGAATCATCCGTCGCCACTTTCGGCCTTGCGCCCGCCCGTGCCGTTCATCGGCTGTGGTCATTTTGGCGAAGCGCGTGCGTGGCGGGAGGCGCAGCAATCGCAGGGGTGAACTTGGGCGATAATCGGAGGCTCACCTTGAACGGTTCTTCCGCATCTTCTGGATGCTGAGGTTTCGGAGTAGTCACAAAATCGTGCTATATTTCGAGGTTCGCCGGAGAGGTGGCCGAGTGGTTAATGGCAGCAGACTGTAAATCTGCCCTCTTACGAGTACGCTGGTTCGAATCCAGCCCTCTCCACCAGCGATGAATTTGGTTTCTAAGAGCGATTGGATCTAGCGCTTTGGGTGCCTTGAAGTGCCCCCGATGCGGGAGTAGTTCAATGGTAGAACCCCAGCCTTCCAAGCTGATGACGCGGGTTCGATTCCCGTCTCCCGCTCCAGAGACCCGGTTCGGCGCCGGAAAGCGATTTGGTTAGATAAAGCCCTTTTGGCTCAGTGGTAGAGCACTCCCTTGGTAAGGGAGAGGTCGCGGGTCCGATTCCCGCAAAGGGCACCAGTTTTTGGGGGTTGCAACGGCAGCTTTGCAACCCATCTGCATACGTTGAAATCGTTTTTTTCGGAGTCGAAAAATGGCAAAAGGTAAATTCACCCGCACCAAGCCGCACGTGAACGTGGGCACGATCGGTCACGTTGACCACGGCAAGACCACGCTGACGGCTGCAATCGCAACCGTTCTGTCGGCCAAGTTTGGCGGCGAAGCCAAGGCTTACGACCAGATCGACGCAGCGCCTGAAGAAAAGGCTCGCGGCATCACGATCAACACCGCCCACGTCGAGTACGAAACGGCCAACCGCCACTACGCTCACGTCGACTGCCCCGGCCACGCTGACTATGTGAAGAACATGATCACCGGCGCCGCGCAGATGGACGGCGCGATCCTGGTGTGCTCGGCCGCTGACGGCCCGATGCCCCAGACGCGTGAACACATCCTGCTGGCTCGCCAGGTGGGTGTGGGTTACATCATCGTCTTCCTGAACAAGTGCGACATGGTCGACGACGCCGAACTGCTCGAGCTGGTCGAAATGGAGGTGCGCGAGCTGCTCGACAAGTACGAGTTCCCTGGCGACGACACCCCCATCATCCACGGCTCGGCCAAGCTCGCCCTGGAAGGCGACAAGGGCAAGCTGGGCGAAGAAGCCATCATGAAGCTGGCCGAAGCGCTGGACACGTACATCCCGACGCCTGAGCGCGCCGTGGACGGCACGTTCCTGATGCCCGTCGAAGACGTGTTCTCGATCTCGGGCCGCGGCACTGTTGTGACCGGCGCCGTCGAGCGTGGCGTGATCAAGGTCGGTGAAGAAATCGAGATCGTCGGCATCCGCCCGACCGTCAAGACCACCTGCACCGGCGTGGAAATGTTCCGCAAGCTGCTGGACCAAGGCCAGGCTGGCGACAACGTCGGCGTGCTGCTGCGCGGCACCAAGCGCGAAGAAGTCGAGCGCGGCCAAGTGCTGTGCAAGCCCGGCTCGATCAAGCCGCACGTGCACTTCACCGCCGAGGTGTATGTGCTGTCCAAGGACGAAGGTGGCCGTCACACGCCGTTCTTCAACAACTACCGTCCGCAGTTCTACTTCCGCACGACGGACGTGACCGGCGCGATCGAGCTGCCCAAGGACAAGGAAATGGTCATGCCTGGCGACAACGTCAGCATCACCGTCAAGCTGATCAACCCGATCGCGATGGAAGAAGGCCTGCGCTTCGCCATCCGTGAAGGCGGCCGTACCGTGGGTTCGGGCGTCGTGGCCAAGATCCTCGATATCTAAGCCAAGCGTAAAGAGTACCGGAGGGGTATAGCTCAATTGGCAGAGCGTCGGTCTCCAAAACCGAAGGTTGTAGGTTCGATTCCTACTGCCCCTGCCACCTAGGTGGCACCCCGAAAAAGCCCGTCGCGTCCCGACGGGCTTCGGCGTCTCAAGAGACGCATTGAATTGAAGGCCGAAAGGCACAGGAAATCAGCCAACCATGGCCACTTCTCAAATCGAAACCGTGAGCACCGGCGCAGACAAGGCCAAACTGGCCGTGGCTGTCGTGCTGGCCGTGGGCGCCATCGTGGCGTTCTACCTGCTCTCGCGCCAGGGCTCGCTGGTCCAGTGGGCGGCGCTGCTGGTCGGCTTGGCTGCTGCAGTGGGTGCTTTTGGCAGTTCGGAGAATGGCCGTCAGTTGTGGGCTTTTGGCCGCGACTCGTGGCGCGAGGTCAAGAAGGTCGTGTGGCCGACCCGCAAGGAAGCAATGCAGATGACGGCTTATGTGTTCGCCTTCGTGGCGATCATGTCCGTTTTCCTCTGGCTCACCGACAAGACGCTCGAATGGGTGTTTTTCGACCTCATTCTGGGCTGGAGAAAATAAGCAATGACCGACGACGTAGTTGAAACCACGCCAGAAGAGGAAAACACTCCGATTCTGGCCCCCGCTGCCAACCCTGACCTGCGTTGGTACGTGGTGCATGCCTATTCGGGCATGGAGAAGGCTGTCGAGCGCAACATCCTCGAGCGCATCAACCGCGCCGGCATGCAGGACAAGTTCGGCCGCATCCTGGTTCCGACCGAAGAAGTGGTCGAAATCAAGAACGGCCAGAAGCGCACCACCGAGCGCCGCTTCTTCCCGGGCTACGTGCTGGTCGAAATGATCATGGACGACGAAAGCTGGCACTTGGTGAAGCACACCAACAAGGTGACGGGCTTCGTGGGTGGTGCCAAGAATCGTCCGGCTCCGATCTCGCAAAAAGAGGTCGAAGACATCGTCAGCCAGATGCAGCAGGGCACCGAGAAGCCGCGTCACAAGGTGGAGTTCATCGTCGGCGAGTTCGTGCGCGTCAAGGAAGGCCCGTTCACGGACTTCAACGGCACCGTCGAAGACGTGAACTACGAGAAGAGCAAGGTGAGCGTGTCGGTCATGATCTTTGGCCGCTCCACTCCCGTCGAACTCGAATTCAGCCAGGTCGAAAAAACCTGAGCCCCGGGCCGCAAGGCCCGAACCCATTTCCGGCTGCGCGCTATCCGACTCGGTGCGCGGCCTTGATCGAAGAGTCGTTCAACCCCGGGGAGCTGCGGCGAAGGCCAAGGCGATATCACCCGCAAGGAGCAAAGCATGGCGAAAAAAATCGTCGGCTTCATCAAGCTGCAAGTCCCAGCTGGTAAGGCCAACCCGTCACCACCCATCGGTCCCGCACTGGGCCAGCGTGGTTTGAACATCATGGAGTTCTGCAAGGCGTTCAATGCGCAAACCCAAGGCGTCGAGCCGGGTCTGCCGCTGCCGGTGGTCATCACCGCGTTCGCTGACAAGAGCTTCACCTTCATCATCAAGACGCCCCCGGCGATCACCTTGATCAAGAAGGCCATCAAGCTGGACAAGGGTTCGGCCACGCCGCAATCCGTCAAGGTCGGCAAGATCACGCGCGCTCAGCTCGAAGAGATCGCCAAGGCCAAGATGAAGGATTTGACCGCTGCCGATCTGGATGCAGCTGTTCGCACCATCGCCGGCTCTGCCCGTTCGATGGGCGTGACTGTGGAGGGCGTGTAAATGTCCAAGATCACCAAGAAACAAAAGTCGCTCGAAGGCAAGGTCGACAGCAACAAGCTGTACGCCCTCGTTGACGCCATCGGTCTCGTGAAGGAAGCCGCCACCGCCAAGTTCGACGAATCGATCGACGTGGCCGTGCAACTCGGCATCGACGCGAAGAAGTCCGACCAGGTCGTGCGTGGCGCCGTCGTGCTGCCCAACGGCACCGGCAAGACCAAGCGCGTGGCTGTGTTCGCCCAAGGCGCCAAGGCTGAAGAAGCCAAGGCCGCCGGCGCCGACATCGTCGGCATGGACGACCTGGCTGCCATGGTCAAGGCTGGCGACATGCCTTTCGACGTCGTGATCGCCGCACCGGACGCCATGCGCGTCGTCGGTACGCTCGGTCAGATCCTCGGCCCGCGTGGCCTGATGCCTAACCCCAAGGTTGGCACGGTGACCCCGGACGTCGCCACGGCTGTGAAGAACGCCAAGGCTGGCCAGGTTCAGTTCCGCGTCGACAAGGCCGGCATCATCCACGGCACGATCGGCCGTCGCTCGTTCGACACCGACAAGCTGCAAGGCAACCTCGCCGCGCTGATCGACGCTCTGGTCAAGGCCAAGCCGGCGACCAGCAAGGGTGTGTACCTGCGCAAGGTGGCTGTGTCGTCGACCATGGGTCTGGGTGTCCGCGTGGACACGCAAACCATCTCGGCGAGCTAAAGAGATTTGCCCCGTCCGAAAGGACGGGGCGGATGTGGTGGGTCGCGGCAGCTTCGGTTGCCGCGAGCCATCCAAGACCGCTGGTGTGCAGGGCGCTGCACTTAATCGCCGGATCGATCCTTCCGGTATCCAGCGCAGATGGCGATCCCACTGCAAGGAATCAAGGAATTTGATTTTTTGTTCCTAACAGTTGGTCGCTGCATGAAGCGCGATCCGAGGCCCCGGCCGAAGATCGCATTAAAAGGAGTAGACCTTGAGTCTGAATCGCAGTGAGAAAGAAGCGGTCATCAGTGATGTGACCAGCCTCGCCGCTAAAGCTCAAACGCTCGTGATGGCGGAATACCGTGGCATCACGGTTGCCGATATGACCAAACTGCGCAGCGAAGCTCGCAGCAAGGGTGTGACCCTCAGCGTGTTGAAGAACACGCTGGCACGCCGTGCTGTCGCTGGTAGCGCATTTGAAGTCGTCGGCGACCAGATGACCGGTCCGCTGATCTACGGCTTTTCCGAAGACGCAGTGGCCGCCGCCAAGGTGGTGGCCGACTTCGCGAAGACCAACGACAAGTTGGTGATTCGCGGTGGCGCGTTTGGCGGCAAGGCCCTGGACGTCAACGGCGTGAAGCAACTGGCCAACATCCCTTCCAAGGAAGTGCTGCTGTCCCAATTGCTGGGCTTGATGCAATCCCCCGTTTCCCGTACGGCACGCGTTCTCGCGGCGCTGGCTGCGAAGCGTGGCGAAGGCGAAGCTGCACCCGTCGCCGATGCACCGGCAGAAGCGCAGGCCGCTTGAGCCTCGCGTTTGAAATATTCAACCCAATTGTTAGGAAACAAAAATGGCATTCGATAAAGACGCATTTCTGACCGCGCTCGACAGCATGACGGTCCTGGAACTCAACGACCTGGTGAAAGCCATCGAAGAGAAGTTCGGCGTGAGCGCCGCAGCAATGGCCGCTCCGGCCGGCGCTGGTGGTGGTGCCGCTGCTGCTGCAGTGGAAGAGCAAACCGAATTCAACGTCGTGCTGGCTGATGTCGGCGCGAACAAGGTGTCGGTCATCAAGGCTGTGCGCGAAATCACCGGCCTGGGCCTCAAGGAAGCCAAGGACCTGGTGGAAGCCGCTCCCAAGGCTGTCAAGGAAGGCCTGTCGAAGGCTGACGCTGAAGCCGCCAAGAAGAAGCTGGAAGAAGCTGGCGCCAAGGTGGAACTGAAGTAATTCAGTCCCCCTCGAGGGCTGGAGGCGTCTGCAAAGGCCCTCCAGCCTTTGGCGCTTTCAGAGCGCACTCAAAAGCCGACGTCGCGACGCGGTTTTTGAGTGTCTTCTGACCCCGACTGCAGAAGACCCCTTGGTTCGGGTGATGTGCAATGCATCACCGTCCGCCAACGGCTGGTAGTGGCCAGCCGCCAAGGAGTGGTGCATTTGCACGCGAACCAAGTCGCTGAAGATCTCAAGCTCCGGAGCTCTCATGGCCTATACCTACACAGAACGCAAGCGCATCCGAAAAAGTTTCGGCAACCGCGACAGCGTCGTCGAAATTCCCTACCTGCTGCAGATGCAGAAAGACGCGTACACCGCGTTCCTGCAAGCCGGCATCGCCCCCAAACAGCGCACCGTCGAAGGCCTGCAGGCCGCGTTCGACGCCGCTTTCCCGATCGTCTCGCACAACGGTTTTGTCGAGATGAAGTTCCTCGAGTACAACCTCGCGAAGCCGGCTTTCGACGTGCGTGAATGCCAGACCCGTGGTCTGACCTTCGCCTCGGCCGTGCGCGCCAAGGTCCAGCTCATCATCTATGACCGCGAGTCGTCGACGTCGCAGTCGAAGGTGGTCAAGGAAGTGAAGGAACAAGAGGTCTACATGGGCGAAGTGCCGCTCATGACCGACAAGGGTTCGTTCATCATCAACGGCACCGAGCGCGTGATCGTCTCGCAGCTGCACCGTTCGCCTGGCGTGTTCTTCGAACACGACAAGGGCAAGACGCACAGCTCGGGCAAGTTGCTGTTCTCGGCCCGCGTGATTCCTTACCGCGGCTCGTGGCTCGACTTCGAGTTCGACCCGAAGGACATGCTGTACTTCCGCGTGGACCGTCGCCGCAAGATGCCGGTCACGATCCTGCTGAAGGCCATCGGCCTGAACCCGGAATCGATCCTCGCGAACTTCTTCGTGAACGACAACTTCCGCCTGATGGACAGCGGCGCGCAGATGGAGTTCGTCTCCGAGCGCCTGCGCGGCGAAGTCGCGCGCTTCGACATCACCGACAAGTCGGGCAAGGTCGTGGTCGCCAAGGACAAGCGCGTCACCGCGCGCCACACGCGCGAGCTGGAACAAGGCGGCACCACGCACATCAGCGTGCCCGAAGACTTCCTGGTGGGCCGTGTCATTGCCCGCAACATCGTCGACGCCGACTCCGGTGAAATCCTGGCCAAGGCCAACGACGAGCTGACCGAAGCGCTGCTCAAGAAGCTGCGCACCTCGGGCGTGCAGGACATCCAGGTCATCTACACGAACGAACTGGATCAGGGCGCGTACATCTCGCAGACGCTGCGCATCGACGAAACCGTCGACGAGTTCGCAGCGCGCGTGGCCATCTACCGCATGATGCGCCCCGGCGAGCCGCCGACGGAAGACGCAGTGCAAGCGCTGTTCCAGCGCCTGTTCTACAACCCGGACACGTACGACCTGTCGCGCGTGGGCCGCATGAAGTTCAACGCCAAGGTCGGCCGCGACGAATCGACCGGCCCGATGGTGCTGACCAACGAAGACATCCTGGCCGTGGTCAAGATCCTCGTTGACCTGCGCAACGGCAACGGCGAAGTCGACGACATCGACCACCTGGGCAACCGCCGCGTGCGTTGCGTCGGCGAACTGGCCGAAAACCAGTACCGCACTGGCCTGGCCCGCATCGAGAAGGCCGTGAAGGAACGTCTGGGTCAAGCGGAGCAAGAGCCGCTGATGCCGCACGACCTGATCAACAGCAAGCCGATCTCGGCTGCGCTGAAGGAATTCTTCGGCGCTTCGCAGCTGTCGCAGTTCATGGACCAGACGAACCCGCTGTCCGAAATCACCCACAAGCGCCGCGTGTCGGCTCTTGGCCCGGGCGGTTTGACGCGTGAACGTGCAGGCTTCGAAGTGCGCGACGTGCACGTGACCCATTACGGCCGCGTGTGCCCGATCGAAACGCCAGAAGGCCCGAACATCGGTCTGATCAACTCGCTGGCCCTGTACGCCCGCCTGAACGAATACGGCTTCATCGAAACGCCGTACCGTCGCGTGGTCGACAGCAAGGTCACGATGGACATCGACTACCTGTCGGCCATCGAAGAAGGCAAGTACGTCATCGCCCAGGCCAATGCGGCCCTGGACAAGGACGGCGTGCTGACCGGCGACCTGGTCTCCGCGCGTGAAGCCGGCGAATCGATCCTGGTCGGTGCCGAACGCATCCAGTACATGGACGTGTCGCCCGCGCAGATCGTGTCGGTGGCTGCCTCGCTCGTGCCCTTCCTGGAGCACGACGATGCGAACCGCGCGTTGATGGGCGCCAACATGCAGCGTCAGGCCGTGCCTGTGCTGCGCCCCGAAAAGCCGATGGTCGGTACCGGTATCGAGCGCGTTTCCGCGGTCGACTCGGGCACCGTGGTCACGGCCACCCGTGGCGGTATCGTCGACTACGTCGATGCGACCCGCGTCGTGGTGCGCGTGAACGATGCCGAAGCGGCAGCCGGTGAAGTCGGTGTGGACATCTACAACCTGATCAAGTATCAGCGTTCGAACCAGAACACCAACATCCACCAACGCCCCATCGTCAAGCGCGGCGACAAGATCGCCAAGGGCGACGTGGTGGCTGACGGTGCATCGACCGACCTCGGCGAACTGGCCCTCGGCCAGAACATGCTGATCGCGTTCATGCCCTGGAACGGCTACAACTTCGAAGACTCGATCCTGATCTCGGAGCGCGTCGTCGCGGAAGACCGCTACACCTCGATCCACATCGAGGAACTGGTGGTGATGGCTCGCGACACCAAGCTCGGTGCCGAAGAAATCACGCGCGACATCCCGAACCTGGCCGAGCAGCAGCTCAACCGCCTCGACGAATCCGGCATCATTTATGTCGGCGCCGAAGTGCAGCCGGGCGACACGCTGGTGGGCAAGGTCACGCCGAAGGGCGAGACCACGCTGACGCCTGAAGAGAAGCTGCTTCGCGCCATCTTCGGCGAGAAGGCTTCCGACGTGAAGGACACCTCGCTGCGTGTGGATCAGGGCTCGCAAGGCACCGTGATCGACGTGCAGGTGTTCACCCGCGAAGGCATCACGCGCGACAAGCGCGCCCAGCAGATCATCGACGACGAACTCAAGCGCTTCCGCCTCGACCTGAACGACCAGCTTCGCATCGTCGAAGCCGACGCGTTCGACCGTATCGAGAAGCTGCTGACGGGCAAGGTCGCCAACGGCGGCCCGAACAAGCTGGCCAAGGGCACCAAGCTCGACAAGGCTTACCTGTCGTCGGTCGAGAAGTTCCACTGGTTCGACATCCGCCCGGCGGAAGACGAAGTGGCAACGCAGCTCGAGTCGATCAAGAACTCGCTGGAGCAGACGCGCCACAGCTTCGACCTCGCGTTCGAAGAAAAGCGCAAGAAGCTCACGCAGGGCGACGAGCTGCCCGCGGGCGTGCTCAAGATGGTCAAGGTCTACCTGGCCGTCAAGCGCCGCCTGCAACCGGGCGACAAGATGGCCGGCCGTCACGGCAACAAGGGTGTGGTGTCCAAGATCGTTCCGGTCGAAGACATGCCCCACATGGCCGACGGCACGCCGTGCGACATCTGCCTGAACCCGCTGGGCGTGCCCTCGCGGATGAACGTGGGCCAGGTTCTCGAAGTGCATCTGGGCTGGGCCGGCAAGGGCATCGGCCAGCGCATCGGTGACCTGCTGCAGCAGGAGGCCAAGGTGGCCGAGCTGCGCAAGTTCATGGAGCAGCTGTACAACGGCTCGGGTCGCAAGGAAGAGCTCAACCTGTTGAGCGACCCCGAGCTGCTCGCCATGGCAGCCAACCTGACGAACGGCGCCACGTTCGCCACGCCAGTGTTCGACGGCGCTTCGGAAGAAGAAATCCGCGGCATGCTGAAGCTCGCCTACCCGGACGACATCGCCAAGCTCAAGGGCCTGACCGAT
Source organism: Variovorax raffinosi (assembly GCF_051216615.1). Taxonomy (NCBI): domain Bacteria; kingdom Pseudomonadati; phylum Pseudomonadota; class Betaproteobacteria; order Burkholderiales; family Comamonadaceae; genus Variovorax; species Variovorax raffinosi. Next base: position 585,317 of record NZ_JBPJZR010000002.1, on the reverse strand, counting down.
ACGCGCACGCAGGCCTACCTGTTCGACGGCCGCACCGGCGACCAGTTCGATCGTCCGGTCACCGTGGGCTACATGCACTTCTTGAAGCTGCACCACTTGGTCGACGACAAGATGCACGCCCGCTCCACCGGCCCGTACTCGCTGGTCACGCAACAACCGCTGGGCGGCAAGGCCCAGTTCGGTGGCCAGCGCTTCGGTGAAATGGAAGTGTGGGCGCTGGAAGCCTACGGCGCCGCTTACGTGCTGCAGGAAATGCTGACCGTGAAGTCCGACGACGTGGTCGGCCGCACCAAGGTCTACGAGTCGATCGTCAAGGGCGAACACTCCATCGAAGCCGGCATGCCGGAATCGTTCAATGTGCTGGTCAAGGAAATCCGTTCCCTGGGCCTGGACATCGAACTCGAACGCTCATAAGCAGACAAGGAAAGAGTCACATGAAGTCATTACTCGACCTGTTCAAGCAATTCACGCCGGATGAGCATTTCGATGCCATCAAGATCGGCATGGCTTCGCCCGAGAAGATCCGTTCGTGGTCTTTCGGCGAAGTGAAGAAGCCCGAGACGATCAACTACCGCACCTTCAAGCCCGAACGCGACGGCCTGTTCTGCGCCAAGATCTTCGGGCCCATCAAGGACTACGAATGCCTGTGCGGCAAGTACAAGCGCCTGAAGCACCGCGGCGTGATCTGCGAGAAGTGCGGCGTTGAAGTCACGCAGACCAAGGTGCGCCGCGAGCGCATGGGTCACATCGACCTGGCCGCGCCCTGCGCCCACATCTGGTTCCTGAAGTCGCTGCCGTCGCGTCTGGGCCTCGTGCTCGACATGACGCTGCGCGACATCGAGCGCGTGCTGTACTTCGAAGCCTACGTGATCACCGACCCCGGCATGACCCCGCTGAAGAAGTTCGGCATCATGTCCGAGGACGACTACGACACCAAGCGCAAGGAATTCGGCGACGAATTCGTTGCCAAGATGGGCGCTGAAGGTATCAAGGACCTGCTGGAAGGCATCGAGCTCGACAGCGAGATCGAACGCCTGCGTGGCGACCTGACCGGCTCCGAAGTCAAGGTCAAGAAGAACTCCAAGCGCCTGAAGGTGCTGGAAGCCTTCCGCAAGTCGGGCATCAAGCCCCAGTGGATGGTGCTGGACGTGCTGCCCGTGCTGCCGCCGGACCTGCGTCCGCTGGTGCCGCTGGACGGCGGCCGCTTCGCGACCTCCGACCTGAACGACCTGTATCGCCGCGTCATCAACCGCAACTCGCGTCTGCGCCGCCTGCTGGAGCTGAAGGCTCCGGAAATCATCGCGCGCAACGAAAAGCGGATGCTGCAAGAGGCTGTCGACTCGCTGCTGGACAACGGTCGTCGCGGCAAGGCCATGACGGGCGCCAACAAGCGTGCGCTCAAGTCGCTCGCCGACATGATCAAGGGCAAGAGCGGTCGTTTCCGCCAGAACTTGCTGGGCAAGCGCGTCGACTACTCGGGCCGTTCGGTCATCGTGGTGGGCCCGACGCTCAAGCTGCACCAGTGCGGCCTGCCCAAGCTGATGGCGCTCGAACTGTTCAAGCCTTTCATCTTCTCGCGCCTCGAAGCCATGGGCATCGCGACGACGATCAAGGCTGCCAAGAAGGAAGTCGAATCGGGCACGCCGGTGGTCTGGGACATCCTGGAAGAGGTCATCAAGGAGCACCCGGTCATGCTGAACCGTGCGCCTACGCTGCACCGTCTGGGCATCCAGGCCTTCGAGCCCATCCTGATCGAAGGCAAGGCCATTCAACTGCACCCGCTCGTCTGCGCGGCATTCAACGCCGACTTCGACGGCGACCAGATGGCCGTTCACGTGCCGCTGTCGGTGGAAGCGCAAATGGAAGCCCGCACGCTGATGCTGGCCTCCAACAACGTGCTGTTCCCGGCTTCGGGCGAGCCGTCGATCGTTCCTTCGCAGGACGTGGTGCTGGGTCTGTACTACACGACCCGCGACCGCATCAACGGCAAGGGCGAGGGCCTGATCTTCTCCGACATCGGTGAAGTGCAGCGCGCGCTGGACGCCAACGAAGTCGAGCTGACCGCCCGCGTCGCGGTGCGTATCACGGAGTACACCAAGGACAAGGAAACCGGCGTGTTCACGCCGTCGACCTCGCTCGTGGACACCACCGTGGGCCGTGCACTGCTGTCCGAGATCCTGCCCAAGGGCCTGCCGTTCTCGAACATCAACAAGGCGCTGAAGAAGAAGGAAATCTCCAAGCTCATCAACGTCTCGTTCCGCAAGTGCGGCCTGAAAGAGACCGTCGTGTTCGCCGACAAGCTGCTGCAAAACGGCTTCCGTCTGGCAACCAAGGCCGGTATCTCGATCGCCATCGACGACATGCTGGTGCCCGCTGAAAAGCACGGCATCATCGAGCGCTCGGCCAAGGAAGTGAAGGAGATCGAACAGCAGTACGTCTCCGGTCTGGTGACCTCCGGCGAACGCTACAACAAGGTGGTGGACATCTGGGGCAAGGCCGGCGACGAAGTGTCGAAGGTCATGATGGCCAAGCTCTCCAAGGAGCGCGTCATCGATCGCCATGGCAAGGACGTCGAGCAGGAGTCGTTCAACTCCATCTACATGATGGCCGACTCGGGTGCTCGCGGTTCTGCAGCGCAGATTCGCCAGGTGGCCGGTATGCGGGGCCTGATGGCCAAGCCGGACGGCTCGATCATCGAGACGCCCATTACCGCGAACTTCCGCGAAGGCCTGAACGTGCTGGAGTACTTCATCTCCACCCACGGTGCCCGTAAGGGTCTGGCCGACACGGCGCTGAAGACGGCGAACTCGGGTTACCTGACCCGTCGTCTGGTCGACGTGACGCAAGACTTGGTCGTGACCGAGCAGGACTGCGGCACGCACAACGGCTACCTGATGCGCGCGATCGTCGAAGGCGGTGAAGTGATCGAGTCGCTGCGCGACCGAATCCTCGGCCGCTCGGCTGCGGACGACGTGCTGCACCCGGAAAACCGTTCGGTGCTGCTCAAGGCCGGCGAGATGTTCGACGAGGACAACATCGAAGAGCTCGAAGCGCAAGGCGTCGACGAGGTCAAGGTGCGTACCGCGCTGACTTGCGAAACCCGCTTCGGCATCTGCGCGACCTGCTACGGCCGCGACCTGGGCCGTGGCGGCCTGATCAACATCGGCGAAGCCGTCGGTGTGATCGCGGCGCAGTCCATCGGCGAACCCGGCACGCAGCTGACGATGCGTACGTTCCACATCGGTGGCGCGGCATCGCGTGCGGCAGTGGCCTCGAGCGTCGAAGCCAAGTCGAACGGCTCGATCGGCTTCAACGCCACGATGCGCTACGTGACCAACAGCAAGAACGACCTGGTCGTGATTTCGCGTTCGGGCGAGATCGTCATTCATGACGAACACGGCCGTGAACGCGAACGCCACAAGGTGCCGTACGGCGCGATCCTGGCGGTCAAGGCCGACCAGCAGATCAAGGCCGGCCACGTGCTTGCCAACTGGGATCCGCTGACGCGCCCCATCATCACGGAATTCGCCGGCAAGACGCAGTTCGAAAACGTCGAGGAAGGCCTCACGGTTGCCAAGCAGGTGGACGAAGTGACCGGTCTGTCGACCCTGGTCGTGATCGATCCGAAGCGCCGCGGCGCTGCCAAGGTCGTTCGCCCGCAGGTCAAGCTGATCGACGCACAAGGCCAGGAAGTGAAGATCCCGGGCACCGATCACTCGGTGACCATCGGCTTCCCGATCGGCGCCCTGGTGCAGATCCGCGACGGACAGGACGTGGGCCCCGGCGAAGTGCTGGCCCGTATTCCGGTCGAAGGCCAGAAGACGCGCGACATTACCGGCGGTCTGCCGCGTGTGGCCGAGCTGTTCGAAGCCCGTTCGCCGAAGGACAAGGGCATGCTGGCGGAAATGACCGGCACCGTGTCGTTCGGTAAGGAAACCAAGGGCAAGATTCGCCTGCAGATCACCGATCCCGAAGGCGGCGTCTACGAAGACCTCGTGCCGAAGGAAAAGAACATCCTGGTGCACGAAGGCCAGGTGGTGAACAAGGGCGAGTCCGTGGTCGACGGCCCGGCGGATCCGCAGGACATCCTGCGCCTGCTGGGTTCGGAAGAACTGGCGCGCTACATCGTGGACGAAGTGCAGGACGTGTACCGCTTGCAAGGTGTGAAGATCAACGACAAGCACATCGAGGTGATCGTTCGCCAGATGCTGCGTCGCGTCGTGGTCGACAACATCGGCGAGACCGGCTACATCTCCGGCGAACAGGTCGAACGCAGCGAAATGCTCAACACCAACGACGCCCTGCGCGCCGAAGGCAAGATCCCCGCGACGTTCACCAACCTGCTGCTGGGTATCACGAAGGCATCGCTGTCGACCGACTCGTTCATCTCGGCTGCTTCGTTCCAGGAAACGACGCGCGTGCTGACCGAAGCCGCGATCATGGGCAAGCGCGACGAGCTGCGCGGCCTGAAGGAAAACGTCATCGTCGGCCGCCTGATTCCCGCAGGCACCGGCATGGCCTACCACCAGGCCCGCAAGGTCAAGGACGCCATGGACGAGGCCGAGCGCCGCGCCATCGCCGAGTCGGAAGCTGCCGAACTGGCAGGCTCCGGCGACAGCGATGTGACCAGCACGGTCGACGCCAGCGAAGGCGCCGCGACCGAATAACTGGTTAGCATCACCGGCCATGACCGGTACCCCACGCCCCCCGACCGCTCACGGTTGGGGGGCGTTTTTCTTTGTGTTCTCCATGAGGCTTTGTCGATGAGCTTGTTGCCCGAATCGCTGGCCAGCTGGATCGTGATCGCGGTGCTGCTGTTCTGGTTTGTCGGCGCTTACAACCGGCTGGTGCGTTTGCGCGCGACCGTGCTGCAGGCCTACGCCACGCTCGATGCGGCGTTGAGCAAGCAACTGGACTTTGTGCAGGCGAGCATCACCGCCGAGTTGCCGGCCGAAGCGCCGGCGAACGAATTGCTGTCGTCGATCGCGCCGCTGCAGGCCGCCACCACGCAGCTGGCCACCTTGCTGGGCGCGACCCGGCTGCATCCGCTCGATGCCGGTGGCATGGCCGCGTTGGCGACTGCGCTGCAGGTGTGGATCGGCGCATGGCAGCGCAAGCACCCGGATGCGGTGACGATCTTCGAGGCCGACGGCACGCTCTCGCGCCCGGCACAGTTGCAGCCCGGGTCCGTGGCTGCGGCACCCAGCGCCATCGAGCCGATTGCGTGGCCCGAGCCTTCTGCGGCCGCGGAGATTGCTCGCCACCAGTTCAACATCGCGGTGAGGCACTACAACGCCGCACTGACCCAGTTCCCGGCGCTGCTGGTGGCATGGGCCGTGCGTCTGCGTCCGGCCGCGCCTTTGCTCTGACGACGCGGCTTCCTTTCCATCTTTACCTTGCGCGGCGTCCTGCTTTTGGCTCGCCCGTTACCATCGCCCCAACTTGGCTGAACTACCTTCCGATCCTTCCAGCAACGCCTCGCCGTTGCTGCAACCGCCGCTGTGGCGCCAACTGCAATTGACCGCGGTGGCGTTGGCGTCGATCCGCGCCGGCACTTCGGGTTCCGTGGCGTTCGAGGCTGTCGAACCGGCGATGCGGCCCGGCGTGCAGGCGCTCGGCTTCCAGGTGCTGCGCTGGCTCGGCCGCGCCGAAGCATTGCGCCGGCATCTCGCCAAGCGCACGCCACCGCCATTGCCCGATGCCTTGCTGTGCACCGCGCTGGCATTGGCCTGGGACGGTGAACGCGCGCCCTACGAACCCTTCACGCTGGTCGACCAGGCCGTCGAAGCCGCCAAGCGGAACCCCGCCACGCGGGCGCAGGCCAGCTTCATCAACGCGTGCCTGCGCCGTTTCCTGCGCGAACGCGACGAACTCGTGGCCATCACCGATAGCGAGCCGGTCGCGCAATGGAACCATCCGCGCTGGTGGATCGAGCGCCTCAAGCGCGACCATCCGCGTGAATGGCAGCGTGTGCTGGGTGCCGACAACGCACAGGCGCCGATGACGCTGCGCGTCAACGCCCAAAAATCCAACGCAGCTTCTTATCTGTCGGAGTTGGAAGCCGTGGGCCTTGCCGCTACCCGTGTGGGGCCGAGCGGCCTGCAACTGGCACGCGCACGCCCGGTGCAACAACTGCCCGGCTTTGCCGATGGGTCCTGTTCGGTGCAGGACGCGGCGGCCCAGATGGCTGCGCCTCTGTTGCTCGATGGCTTGTTGCCCACATCGCCGGGCGCCGCACCGCTGCGCGTGCTCGACGCCTGCGCCGCACCCGGCGGCAAGACCGCGCATCTGCTCGAGATGGCCGGCGCAGACGCCATCGATGTGATCGCCCTCGAAGTCGATGCCGTCCGCAGCCGCCGGATCGACGAAACCCTGGCCCGCCTCGGCCTGAAAGCCAAGGTGGTGGTCGCCGATGCCGCACGCCCCGCCGACTGGTGGGACGGCACGCCTTTCGACGCCATCCTGCTCGACGCGCCATGCACCGCTTCAGGCATCGTCCGCCGCCATCCCGACGTTCGCTGGCTGCGCCGCGAAAGCGATACCGCCCAGCTTGCCGCCCAACAGGCGGCGCTCCTGGCCGCGCTCTGGCCGCTGGTGCGGCCCGGCGGCCGTCTTCTTTACTGCACCTGTTCCGTCTTCCGCGAAGAGGGCTCGCAACAAATTGATGCGTTTCTTGTACACAACACCAACGCACGATTGCGGCCGTCACCGGGCCATTTGCTGCCTCAAAGCGGGGCGAATGCCCGTGGCGTCCCGGACAATCTCTCAGGTGACCACGACGGCTTCTTCTACGCCCTGCTTGAAAAGCGCCCGGACTGAGCGGCGCTGGCCGGTCCTGCTGGCCGTGCTGGCCTGGGCCTGGGTGATGTGGATGGCGTTGCTGCCGGCCCCGGCCGCCGCGCAGAGCCGGCCCGGAGCCTCGATCACGCAGATGCGCCTTGAACAGGCCGACGACGGCGTGTACCTGGGTGCGGCCGTGCAGTTCGAGCTGCCCACGCTGGTCGAGGAGGTGCTCGACAAGGGCATCGCCATCTACTTCGTGGCCGAGGCCGAGCTCTTCCAGGAGCGCTGGTACTGGACCGATCGCAAGGTGGCGCAGGTGCAGCGCCACATGCGGCTGGCCTACCAGCCGCTCACGCGGCGCTGGCGCCTCAACGTGTCGCCGCTGCCCATCACCGGCGCGGTGGGCCTGGGCATTTCGCTGAACCAGAATTTCGACACCCTCAGTGACGCGCTGGACGCCATCAAGCGCATCGGCCGGCTGCGGCTGGGCGACGCCGCGGAAATCGGCGACGAGCCGCTGCACCAGGTGACCTTCCGCTTCCGGCTCGACACCTCGCAGCTTCCGCGTCCCTTCCAGATCGGCGTCGTCGGCCAGGCCGACTGGAACATCTCGGCCGAGCGCACCGCGCGGCTGGCGCTGGAGAAGCAGCGGTGAGCACCGCACCGCGCAGCGGCGCAGCGGCCACGCCCGTTGCTCGCCGCTCGCGCGCGATGCGCTGGGCCGTGGGCGTGGGCGCCGCGATGGTGACGGCCATCGGCCTCGTGCTGATGTTCCTGCTGGCGCAGGCCACCAACAACCGCGAGCTGTACGAGCGCTACTACGTGCGCCTGTTCGGCATCAATGTCGTGGTGGCGGTGCTGCTCGTGCTGGTGATCGGCTGGGTCGCCTTCCGGCTGCTGCGGCGCTTGCGCCAGGGCAAGTTCGGCAGCCGCCTGCTGATCAAGCTGGCAGCCATCTTCGCGCTGGTGGGCGTGGTGCCCGGGGCGCTGGTCTATGTCGTGTCCTACCAGTTCGTCGAGCGCTCCATCGAGAGCTGGTTCGACGTCAAGGTCGAAGGCGCACTCGATGCGGGCCTGAACCTCGGTCGCGCCACGCTCGACTCACTCTCCGACGACCTGGCCACGAAGACACGCAGCGCGAGCGCGCAACTGGCCCAGGTGCCCGATGCGAGCGCGGGCCTGGTGCTGGAGCGCATCCGCGACCAGCTCGAAGCCAGCGACGTGGTGCTCTGGACCGGCTCCGGGCAACTGATCGCCGGCGCGGGCGCCTCGCGCTTCCAGCTCAATCCGGAGCGGCCGACCACCCAGCAGTTCCGCCAGGTGCGGCCGGACCGGCCTGTCGCGCACATCGAAGGCCTGGACGAAACCGCCATCCCCGGTGCCGCGCCGCCGGCCGCGAGCGTGCGTGCATTGGCCATGGTTCAACGGCCGGGTTTCGACTTCGACACCGCGCCGCGCTACCTGCAGGTCACGCGGCTGCTGCCGCCGGCCGTGGTCAAGAACGCGCTGGATGTGCAGGAAGCGAATCGCGAATACCAGGAGCGGGCGCTTGCACGCGGCGGGCTGCGCCGCATGTACATCGGCACGCTGACACTGAGCCTGTTCCTCGCCGTCTTCGGCGCGGTGCTGTTGGCCGTGCTGTTCGGCAACCAGCTCGCGCGGCCGCTGCTCGTGCTGGCCGATGGCGTGCGCCAGGTGGCGGCCGGCGACCTGCGGCCCACCGCTGTGCTGCAAGGCAAGGATGAGCTGGGCGGCCTCACGCGCTCTTTTGCCGTGATGACCCAGCAACTGGCCGATGCGCGCGGCGCGGTCGAGAAGACCGTGGGCCAGCTCGATGCGGCCCGTGCCAACCTACAGACGATTCTCGACAACCTCACCTCGGGCGTGATCGTGCTCGACGCCAAGGGCATCGTGCTGTCGACCAACCCCGGCGCCACCCGCGTGCTGCGCGCCCCGCTGGCCGCTTACGAAGGGCGGGCGCTTGTCGATGTGCCAGGCCTGGCCGACTTCGGCACCAAGGTGCAGCAGCAGTTCGACGAGTTCCAGGTCGAGCGCATGCAGCACGGCCTCGACCACTGGCAGCATGCCTTCGAGCTGCACGCCAGCGGCACCGATCTGCCGCAACAGGACGGCGCCATCAACATCGTCGCGCGCGGCGCGGAGCTGCCCGGTGCCGCGCGGCTGCTGGTGTTCGACGACATCTCCGAGATCGTGTCGGCCCAGCGCGCGCAGGCCTGGGGCGAAGTGGCGCGCCGGCTGGCGCACGAAATCAAGAACCCGCTGACGCCCATCCAGCTGTCGGCCGAGCGGCTGGAGATGAAACTCTCGGGCAAGGTCGCGCCGCCCGAGCAGGCCATCCTCGTGAAGTCGGTGAAGACCATCGTCGACCAGGTCGATGCAATGAAGCGGCTGGTGAATGAATTCCGCGACTACGCGCGCCTGCCCGCGGCCGACCTCAAGCCGGTCGATCTCAACGCCCTGCTGGTCGACGTGCTTCAGCTCTACAACGCCGAGAACCTGCCGATCGCGCTGCGCTCCGAACTCGACGAGCGCTGCCCGCCGATCCGCGGCGATGAACAGCAGATCCGCCAGGTCCTGCACAACCTGCTGCAAAACGCGCAGGACGCTGCCGAGGCTGCGGCCAGTGCCACCGGCAAGGCCGGCGAGGTCGTCGTTCGCACGCGGCTGGGCGACTCGGGCCAGCGCGTGCGCCTGACCGTGCAGGACAGCGGCCCGGGTTTTGCCGAGAACATTCTCAAGCGCGCCTTCGAGCCCTACGTCACGACGAAAACAAAAGGTACCGGTTTGGGCCTTGCCGTCGTCAAGAAGATCGCCGACGAACACGGCGCGCGCATCGAGCTTTCCAACCGCGTTGTCGACGGGGCTGTGGCGGGGGCGCAAGTCTCGCTATCATTCGCGCTGGCAAGCGAGTCGCGCGCAGCGACCGCTCACACTGAAGATTCGAAGTCTTCCGCCACCTGAGCGCGAACAAGTCCGTCGCTCAGGCGATGGATGGGCCAGCGGACCTACCTACCTTTGCAGACACCAGCGCATACAACAAGCAGCACTCATGGCAAACATTCTCGTGGTCGATGACGAGCTGGGCATTCGGGACCTGCTCTTCGAAATTCTCAATGACGAAGGGCACAACGTGGAGCTCGCGGAAAACGCCGCCGAAGCCCGCGCTGCACGCCAGCGCGCGCGGCCCGACCTCGTGCTGCTCGACATCTGGATGCCGGACACCGACGGCGTCACGCTGCTCAAGGAGTGGTCCACCGCCGGCCTGCTGAGCATGCCCGTCATCATGATGAGCGGGCACGCCACCATCGACACGGCGGTCGACGCCACGCGCATCGGCGCCTTCGCATTCCTCGAAAAACCGATCACGCTGCAGAAGCTGCTCAAGGCCGTCGAGCAGGGCCTGGCCCGCGAAAGCGCACGCCGCGCCGCCGCTGGCGTGGTGCCCGCCCCGGCGGGCGGCCACCTGCCTGCTGCGATCACGACCACGGGCGACAGCCTGCTGATGGCGTCGCTGGCTTCCGTGCCCGTGCCCGATGCAGGCCCGCAGTCGACCCAGAGCTTCGACCTTGACCGCCCGCTGCGCGATGCGCGCGACGGCTTCGAGAAGGCGTACTTCGAGTTCCACCTCGCGATGGAGAACGGTTCGATGACCCGCGTCGCCGAAAAAACCGGCCTCGAACGCACCCATCTGTATCGCAAACTCAAACAACTTGGTGTGGATCTTTCAAGAGGGCGCAGAAGCGCTGTATAATTTAGGGCTGCACACAATGCAACCGAGGCCCGGTAGCTCAGTTGGTAGAGCAGCGGATTGAAAATCCGCGTGTCGGTGGTTCGATTCCGCCCCAGGCCACCAAATCGCTAAGCCCTTGATTCCTAACAGGATCAAGGGCTTTTCTACTTCCAGGGCCCTGCAGCCGGACCCCTCGCCAGTGCCCGACAGCCCCGCCGCCCTCAACGCACCAGCAACTTCATCATCCGCTCGAACGTCTTCCCATAAGGCGGCTTGAACAGCCCAAGCCCGTTGAATGCCGACTGGTGAAAGATCGGCTTCATCTTCGAGATGGTCTCGAAACCGTATTCCCCGTGGTACGCGCCCATGCCGCTCGCACCGACGCCGCCGAAGGGCAGGTCGTCCTGAGCGATGTGCAGCAGCGTGTCGTTGATCGACACGCCACCGGCCACGGTGTCGTGCATCACCCGGTCGATGGTCGCGCGGTTCTTCTCGAACAGATACAGCGCCAACGGCCGCGGATGGGCGTTGACGTAGGCGATGGCCTCGTCGATGGCGCCGTAGCCCATCACCGGCAGGATCGGCCCGAAGATCTCTTCCTTCATCACGCGCATGCCGTCCTGCACGCCGGTCAGCAGCACTGGCGGAAAGCGCCGCGTGGCGGCGTCGGGTGCCATCTCGGACAGCGGCACGGCGGATGCGCCTTCCTGCTGCGCCAGCGCCGCCAGTTCCTGCAGCCGCGAAAAATGGCGCGGGCTCACGATGCTCGTGTAGTCGGTGTTGTTGGCAAGGTCCGGGTACATCGCCGAGAACACGCGCCGCGCGCTGTCGATGAAGCGCTGCTGCTGGCCTTCGGGCACCAGCACGTAGTCGGGCGCGATGCAGGTCTGGCCCGCGTTGAGCGTCTTGCCCACGAGGATGCGCTCCACCGCTTTCTCGAAGTTGGCATCGGGCCCGATGATCGCGGGCGACTTGCCGCCCAGCTCCAGCGTGACCGGCGTGAGGTTCTCGCTCGCGGCGCGCATCACGTGATGGCCCACGGCCGTCGAGCCGGTGAACAGCAGATGGTCGAAGGGCAGGCTGGAGAATTCGCGTGCCGCCTCGGCATCACCGTTGACGACCGCGATCTCATCGGCCGCGAAGCTCGCGCGCACCAGCGTCGCGAACAGTTCGGCAAAGCGCGGCGTGAACTCCGATTGCTTCAGCATCACGCGATTGCCCGCTGCCAGCGCCGCCGTCATCGGCCCCACGGCCAGGTTCAGCGGATAGTTCCACGGCACCACGATGCCGACCACGCCCAGCGGCTGCGGCATGATCCGCGACGACGCGGGCTTGAACCACAGGCCGGTCGAGCGACGCCGCACCCGCATCCATTTTTTGCCGTGGCTCAACGCATGGTTGATGCCCTCGATGGCGGGGAACACCTCGGCCAGTTCGGTTTCCTGAAAGGGCCGGTTGAAGAAGTCCGCGCTGATGGCGGCGGCGATCTCGCGGCGGTTGTCCTTCACCAGTGCACGCAGCCGTTTGAGGCGATCGGCGCGCTCGCTCCATGGCGGCGTCTGCGCGCGCAGGCTTGCGGCACGCATGGCGTCGAATGTTTGTCGCATGTCTTGGTTCATGGGTATGTACGTCGCAAGGGCCTCTCAGCCCGTCTGTTGATACACCGGCCAGTAATCCTGGATCTTCCCGCCGCGCAGCGTGACGAGATCGCCGAACTGCAGCAGCACGCCTTCGACGATGGCTGGCCGAAGGAACACCTGGTCGTCCACCTTCAGGCCCACGGCCGGCGAGCCGGTCACGTTCTCCTGGTTGGCACTGTGCCCCAGGATGCCGTTGAATTGAAGACCCTTCGGCGACTCGTATTCGGCCAGCCAGTAGCCGCCGTAGACATAGAAGGTCTCGCGCTGGTTCACGTCCCACCACGAGAAGATCTTCGACTTGCCGTCGAGCGCCGGAATCATCACCGGCCCGGTGGCCTTGATGACCGGCGTGGCGATGAAAGCGGCCGGCACATGCGCGGCCAGCGTGTCGATGTCGTAGTGCGTGGGCTTGAGCAGGGCCGTGCCGGTGCTGACCTCGGTGCTCAGCTTCTCGGCCTCGTGCAGCTTGTAGCTCGGGCTGCCGCCGGTGTTGAGCGTGAGGCCGTCGTTCCACAGCGCCGGGTACTGACCGCGCACATGGTCGACAAAACCCTGGTAGATCGCCATGGCCTTGCCCAGCAGTTCCTGCGGCGACCCCAGCGCCTTCGGCACGCCGAAGCCCACATGCGCGTCGTAGCCCATGAAGCCCGCGAACTCCAACTGCTGCAGATTGGCCGCGATCAGATCGAGCATGCGGCCCAGCGTTGCGTTGTCGGCCACGCCGCCACGGTGCAGGCCCACGTCGATCTCGATGTTGATGCGCATCTTCGTGCCCAGCCCCTTCGCCAGCGCCAGGTACTGCTGCAGCCGCTCGGGCGTGTCGAGCAGCCATTGCAACTGCCGCGACGGATCGAAAACGCCCCTGTGCTTCTTGTAGAACAGCTCGGCCGAATGCACCGGCAGCGGCTTGCCCATGAGGATGTCGAAGTCCGGAAAGATCTGCGCGTCGATGTTCAGGAAGGGCTGGTGAAACGACATCAGCCGCTTCGTGCCCGAGCGCTTCGCGACATAGTCGATCAGCGCATGCGAGGGCAGTGATTTCTCGACGATGCGGTAGTGCTTGCCGCCTTGCTTCAGGCTCTGCATCACCAGGTCGAGGTTGCGGTCCATGCGGTCGAGGTCGATGACCATGCACGGGCGCATCGGGCCGTTCTTCTTCAGCTCGTCGTTGAGCGCGCGAAAGTAGTCGTCGTACGGCGCACCGTGGTCACCGGGCCGCAGCGCGAAGGCGCCGACAGCGGCCACACCCAAGATACCCAGCAGGATCTTTCGACGGCTCATGCATTCACTCCGGACAGTTGACGCAGACAGGGGCGAGCATGCACCCATCCGAGCCAGGTTGTGCGGGCCGTGCCGGAAATGATCGGGGCGGGGCGTTGATGAACAACTCCGCGCCCGTTCTCGTCAGCCGCCCGCGACGGGCGGCTCGACCGGCAGCGCGCGCTTGTGCGCGCTCTTGCGATGCGTCGACAGGATGATGGTGCGCGCCGCTGCGGACACCGGCTTACCTTCGAGAAAGTCGTCGATCTGCTCGTAGCTCACGCCGAAGGCGTCTTCGTCGGGCTTGCCTGGCACCAGCGATTCGAGGTCGGCCGTGGGCACCTTGTAGACCAGTGCATCGGGCGCGCCGAGCAGTTGCGCCACCGCGCGCACGCGGCGCTTGTTCAGGCCGGTCAGCGGCGTGATGTCGGCCGCGCCGTCGCCGAACTTGGTGAAGAAGCCCATCAGCGCTTCGGCCGCGTGGTCGGTGCCGATCACGATGCCGTCGTGCGCGCCCGCCACCGCGAACTGCGCCACCATGCGCTCGCGCGCCTTGATGTTGCCCAGCACGAAGTCTTCGTGCGCCGCGTCGCGGAACTTCAGGTCGCCGGCCTTCAGCGCCGCGAGCATGCCGTCGGCCGCGGGGCGGATGTCGACGGTGATCGTGCGGTCGGGCTTGATCACGGCCAGCGAGGCCTGCGCTTCCGCCTCGTCCTTCTGCACGCCGTAGGGCAGGCGCATCGCGATGAAGCTCGCGTTGTAGCCGGTGGCGCGCAGCCGCTCGACCGCGCGTTGCGCCAGGCAGCCGGCGGTCAGCGAATCGACACCGCCGCTGATGCCCAGCACCAGCGTCTTCAGGCCGGTGCCGCGCAGGTAGTCGGCCAGGAACGCCACGCGGCGCTCCAGCTCGGCGGCCGCATCGAAGACCGGCGCGACATGCAGCGCCGCAATGATCTCGCGCTGCGTGGCATCGACGGGGGACAGATCTGCACTCATGGGTTTGCCTGCGTGTGAAGAAAGAAAGAAGAAATCAGAAATCCACAAGGCTCAGGCCGATGCTCAGCACCGTGCGCTTGCGGTTGTAGTCGACCAGCGTGTCGCCATAGCCCGAGAACAGTTGCGTGTGAAAGCGCAGGTTGCTCTTGGTTGGATCGCCGATGGCCTTGAGCCATTCGAGCCGCACCGAGCCGCGGCCGCTGTCGCGCAGGTTGTTGCGCACCGTGATGCCGAGCTGGTTGTCGCGGTTGAGGTTCCAGCGCCCGGTGATTTCGGCACGGCCGATGTAGTCGGCGATGTCGGGGTTGTCGTCCTTGGCTGCGCTCTCGGAGATGCGCTTCCAGATGCGCCCGGTGATGGTGAAGCGGTCGTCCAGTTCGGCGCCGCCCATCAGGTACACGCGGTTCCAGCTGCGCGACAACGGCAGGCTCTGGCCGTTCGACTGGTGCACGATGCCCAGGCCCGTATAGCGCCAGCGCCAGCCGCCCGGCAGCTTGAAGTCGGTCGGGTAGACATACATCAGCTCGGGTTCGTGGTCGGTGGTGCGAAACGGCCGCGAGATCGCGCCGTTGAACAACTGCCAGGTCGACTGCTGCGTGTAGGCGAACCACAGCGAGTCCTTGCGGATCGGGTCGTTCTGCGTGAGCATGCCCTGCGCGAGCTTGGTGCGCACCGACAGGCCGATGCGCATCTCGTTGGCCTGGTAGGCGATCGGGTCGCCGGTGTGGTCGGGCGAGGGCGAGGTGGGCGTCTGCGGCTTCTTGGTGGCGGCCGAGACCGACACATTGAGCGGGCGGTAGCCACGAAAGCCGAAGGTGCCGCAGTCGGTCGCGTTCTCGAGTTCCCAGAAGCGCGACAGCGTCGAGTACTGGCGGTCGCGGCAGCCTTCGGTGGTGGCGACCGAGACCACGCGCGTGGCGGGAATCGAGCCGTCCACCGGCGGTTGCGTGCTCGCGAGCACCGGTGGCGCGACGGGCACCGACGCCGAGGGCAGCGTCTGCTGCTGCGCCCAGCGGTCGAAGCAGGCCAGCCGCGCGTCGTTGTTGGCGCCCAGTGCCGCGCACTGCTGCCAGGTGAGCTGCGCATCGGCCAGCGGGCTCGCCGGCTTGTCGACGGCCTGCGCGTGCGCCGCGCCGCCGCCGAGGCAGGCGATGACGACGGTCGCCAGCGCGCCGAAGTTGAAGTGGAGGCTTGTCGTCGTCATTGCTTTCCTTCCGCACCACGGGTCTTGTTGAGCACAAAAGGATGTGTGCTCTCGTCCGTGGCGTCACGCCACGTTCCCCTGAACTCGCGGCCGCAGGAGCCGGCCAGCAGCTTGCCCGACCACACGCCGCTGATGGCGTGGCCGTCCAATGATTCGTCGATGGAGAGCGCGCCTTCGTCGTCGACATCGCCCGCGAGCTGCGCGACCGAAGCCTTCGCCGGGTTGCCGGCGTTGCGCGTGATGGTGCCGCGCACGCCGTCGTAGTCGGGGTGCTTGCCCAACTGCACGTTGGCCACGGCGGGCAGGTCGTCGAAGCGGGCCTCCCATCGGCCGTAGAGCGATTGCAGCGGGAGCTGGCGCGCATCGGCCGGGCAGTTGGGGTCGTTGCTGCCGCCGGGGCCCGTTGCGCAACCCGCGAGCGCGCAGGCGGTGCCGACGAGAAGCGCCGCGAGGCCCGCCTTCATGACGAGGCAGCGGCCGCCTTGGCGGCTGCGCTGTCCTGTGCCTTGCGCGCGAACTCGGCGCGCAGCGCCTTGAGCTTTTCGCGCGGGTCTTCCTTCGTCGTTTCCTTGTTCAGGCCCATTTCGGCGATGAAGCGGCTCGGCACGCAGGGCACCATGTCGCGGCCCTGCTTGCGCTTCTTGGTCCAGCTCACGGCCAGGCTGCGCTGCGCGCGGGTGATGCCCACGTACATCAGGCGGCGTTCTTCCTGCAGGCGCTGCAGCGTCTCGTCGCTCACCACCTTCTGGCGGCCGTTGTCGTCTTCGAGCTTGAAGGGCAGCAGGCCTTCGGTCACGCCGATCAGCATCACGTGCGGCCATTCGAGGCCCTTCGATGCGTGCAGCGTGGAGAGCGTGACCATGTCCTGGTCCTGCTCGCGTTCGCTGATGGTCGACAGCAGCGAGATGGTCTGCGCCACTTCGAGCAGGCTCTTGCGTTCGGTTTCGCTGTCGTTGGCGCCCGAGGCGTCGTCGAGCGAGCCGCCGGCGCGCTGCGACATCCAGTCGACGAACTCCATCACGTTGTTCCAGCGCGAGGCCGCGGCCGCTTCGCTGTCTTCGCCTTCGTAGAGATGGCGTTCGTAGTCGATTTCCTTGAGCCATTCGAGCATGAACGCGCGCGAATCTTCCGCGCCCATGGTGCGGCGCGCGCGGTATTCGAGGTCGTTGATGTAGCGGCTGAACTCATGAACGCCTTCGAGCGTGCGCTTGGGCATCACGCTGGGCAGCGAGGGGCTGAACAGCGCCGCGAACAGGCTCAGCTTGTACTGGCTCGCGAAGGTGCCCAGGCTGGCCAGCGTGGTGTGGCCGATGCCGCGCTTGGGCGTGGTGATGGCGCGCAGGAATGCCGGGTCGTCGTCGTTGTTGACCCACAGGCGGAACCAGCCGCACAGGTCCTTGATTTCGGCGCGGTCGAAGAAGCTCTGGCCGCCCGACACCTTGTAGGGGATCTGCGCCTTGCGCAGCGCCTGCTCGAAGATGCGCGCCTGGTGGTTGGCGCGGTACAGGATGGCGAAGTCGCGGTACTCCTTGTACTGCTTGCCTTGCGTGGTGGCATCGCCCGCGCGCAGGCTGACGATGCGCGCGACCGTGCGCTCGGCCTCGTGCAGTTCGCTGTCGGCATCGACGATGCGCACCGGCTCGCCTTCGCCGAGTTCGGAGAACAGCGTCTTGGGAAACAGCTTGGGGTTGGGGCCGATCACGTTGTTGGCGGCCCGCAGGATGGCACTGGTGGAGCGGTAGTTCTGCTCCAGCTTGATGACCTTGAGCGTCGGGTAGTCGACCGGCAGCTTGCGCAGGTTGTCCAGCGTGGCACCGCGCCAGCCGTAGATCGACTGGTCGTCGTCGCCCACCGCGGTGATGCGTCCGCTCTCGCCGGCCAGTGCCTTGAGCACTTCGTACTGCGTGGCGTTGGTGTCCTGGTATTCGTCCACCAGGATGTGGCCGAGCGCGGCCTGCCACTTGGCGCGCACTTCGGGGAATTCGTGGAGCAGCTTGAGCGGCATGCCGATCAGGTCGTCGAAGTCGACGCTCTGGTAGGCCTGCAGCCGCTCCTGGTAGTGGCCCATGACTTCGGCGGTGATGCGCTCGTTGTCGTCCACCGCAATGGCCGCGGCCTGCTCGGCGTTCAGGCCCATGTTCTTCCACTTGCTGATGGTCCACTGCCAGATGCGCGCGGTGGCCGTGTCGGTGGTGCTGCCGGCGTCCTTCAGGATCTTGGTGACGTCGTCGCTGTCCAGGATGCTGAAGGCGGACTTGAGGCCCAGCACCGCGCCGTCTTCGCGCATCATGCGCACGCCCAGTGCGTGGAAGGTGCAGACCACCACCTTGCGCGCGTCCTTGCCGATGAGGTCCTTGGCGCGCTCGCGCATTTCGGCGGCCGCCTTGTTGGTGAAGGTGATGGCCGCGATGCGCTTGGGTTCGAGGCCGGCCTGGATCAGCCGGCCGATCTTGTGCGTGATCACGCGCGTCTTGCCCGAGCCGGCGCCCGCAAGCACCAGGCAGGGACCGTGCATGTAATTGACCGCTTCTTGCTGCGCGAGATTGAGACCGTGAGACATGGGGGAGGGGGAACCGGAAAACGCCGTGGGGAACGGCAGGCGCAAAGCGGTCAATGATACGGGGGTGGGCTTCGGCTGCCGTGTCAGCGGGCATCGCAAGACGCGTTCCAGGGCGGGGGACGACAATCGCCGCGTGCTGCCTGTATTCCTTGTTACTTTCCCTTTCTTCGCGTTGATCGCGGCCGGCTACGGTGCCGCGCGCACCCGCATCCTGCCGCTGGACGCAATCGCCGGCCTCAACACCTTCGTGCTGTATTTCGCGCTGCCGTGCATGCTGCTGCGCTTTGGCGCCGGCACGCCCATCGGGCAACTGCTCGATGGCAGCGTGGCGCTGGTGTGGGGCGCCAGCGCGCTGGCCGTGGTGGCGGGCGTGGTCATGTTCACCCGCAACGCGCGTGTGGGCTGGAACGACGCGGCCTTCGGCGCGCTGGTGGCGGCCTTTCCGAACACCGGCTTCATGGGCGTGCCACTGCTGGTGGCGATCCTGGGGGCGCAGGCGGCCGGGCCGATGATCATCACGATCGCGTTCGACCTCGTCGTCACCTCGTCGCTGTGCATCGCGCTGTCGCGGCTCGACGGTGCGGGCGGCGCAGGAAGGCATGGCGCCACGCAGGCCGCGCGCAAGGCGCTGCGCGGCATTGTGGTCAATCCGATGCCGTGGTCGATCTTGCTGGGTGTGCTGCTGTCGGCCGCGCGCTGGCCGTTGCCGGGGCCGCTGGAGCGCACCGTGGCGATGCTGGCCGATGCCGCGTCGCCGGTGGCGCTGTTCACCATCGGCGCTGTGCTGGCCCGCTCGGCGCTGCTGGCGCGCGAACACGGCGCCAGCGCGGCCGTGGCGCAAGCCATGGGCACGACCGGCAAGGCGGCGGCCAAGGCGCCGTGGAGCGATGTGCTGCCGGTGGTGGCGGTCAAGCTGCTGGTGCACCCGCTGCTGGTCTGGGGCCTGGGGCTCGGCGTCATGGCGCTGGGCCTGCCGCTGGCGCCGGCCGCGCTGGTGGTGATCGTGCTGGTCGCGGCGCTGCCGAGCGCAAGCAATGTGTCGATGCTGGCCGAGCGCTTCGGCGCGGACAACGGCCGCATCGCCCGCATCATCCTGTGGACGACGGTGGTGGCCTTCTTCAGTTTTCCGCTGGCGGTCGGCGCGCTGCGCTGAACCGGCGGGCGGCTACGGCGTCAGCACGCCGAGCTTGTACGGATCGGCGTCGGGCAGGCGCTCGCACTTCGAGAAGTCGCGGCCCTGCGTGCCGTCGCAGTAGTAGGTGTTGTAGATGCGCCCGAACAGCGACGGGCTGGCGGTGAACAGCACGCCGTGCTCGGGCTGCCAATTGTCCTTGACGGGCGGGGCGCTGGCCTCCACCGGCTTGGGAGGTTCCACCGGGGCCGCCGAGGCCACCGTCGTGACGGCGGCGGCAGCAGCGGGCGGCGTGAAATCGGCCAGTGTCTTGTGGGCCTCGTCGCCGCGCCAGCGCACCGCCAGTTCGGCCGCCGTGGGCCGTGCCGCCACCGGCAGCAGGATGCCGTTGACCTGCAGGCCGTAGCCGAAGCGATGGGTCTTGCCGGCCAGGAAGGCATAGGCGCAAGCGGCCATGCACTGGCCGCGCACCTCGGTCTGCACGCCGCTCAGCCGGATCGCATCGGCAAAGGCGCCGGCCGCTTCGGCGGTGCCGCCGAACGAGTCTTCAAAGACGACGGTGCGCACCGTGCCGCTGCCCAGGCGCTCTGTAAAGTCCTTGATCGCGCTGCCGTCGAGCGTGCCCGACACCACCAGCCGGCTGCCCTGCAGTTCAAGCTCGGCCGCGGAAACAGGTGCTCCCATGGCCCATGCGAGGCAGGTGAATGACAGAACCCAACCAGAAAAAGACGACGGTTTCACGGCGACCTTTGCGATGAGCGAGCATGTTTGGAACGCGCGATCCGGGATGAGTTCGCGCCTTTACAGCTTGAACAGCGGCATGCCCTGCCGTCAACTGGTTTTTTACAAATTTTGGGGTAGGGCGCGGGCAGGCCTTAAGGCATAGGGGTCGCTACCACTTCAGTTGAATGCTTCAGTTTGCAGGTGCGCTGCTACAGTGGTTGCCAGTCAAAGATGTGAATGGGGCGCGCTATGGCAATACTGGTTCGCATCCTGGTGTGGGTGGCCTGGCTCGCTGGCGCGGGCTGGTTCTGGCACGCCGGCAAGGTCGGTACCGCCAGCGCGATCGCGCTCGCGGCGCTGAGCCTCGTGGTGTTCGCATGGCCGAACAGCATTGCGCGGCGACGACACAACGAGTTGCGCTACGTCGACATGGGCAAGGAACCGACGGGCTACCACTGACCATCGGAGCATCGGGAATGCTCGTGGATCAGCCCGGTGCGGTGTCCTGCGCCAGGCGCTGGAACTCGTGGCGCTTCATCACCAAATAGTCGTTGCGGTCCACTTCGTGAAGCTGCTGCGCGTACTGCTCGGTCGCGTCGAACCAGCTTCCCAGCCGCTGCTCAAGCTGGCCCGATGCGGGCGCATCCAGGTAGCTGTCGATCGCCAGGTAGTAGCGCATGGTGTTGCGCTCCACCACCCCGCGCACGCCGCCGACGTAGCCACCGCCTTGCCCCTGCGGCGTGAAGCCGACCTTGTCGCTGCCCAGCGTGGCCAGGTAGCCCTTCATCGCCAGCCGCGCCGCGGTGCCGTAGGCGTACGCATAGCCCAGGTGAATGGCCGTCTTGCCGCCATCGGCCGGCGTGGCTTCGAGCACGATGCTGTAGTCGCGCGTGGACATCGGGCCACTGGCGGCGCTCAGGCGCACGTTGAGGTAGTTCGGGTCCGTCTTGCCCAGGCTGTAGGCGAAGTCGATCTTCTGCGCATCCGACAGCGGCTGGTCGAACTTGCGCCCCACCGCCACCGCGAGCGTGCCGCCGCCGGCCTTGACGGCGCAGTGCTTGGTATTCAGGTGAAGCATCAGCACCTGGCACCACGCAGCGGGCTCGCGCAATGCGCCGCTCACGGCGTTGAAGGGATGGTCGACCAGCGCGTAGACATCGCCGCTCAGCCGGTCCGGGGCCTCGGTCGATTCGAGCGTCAACGGCCGCTTGAAGGCATTGCGCGCCAGTTGCGGTGCGAGCGCCTGCAGCTTGCTGCGCAGCGCGGGCGCGCCGCCATTGGCCGGTGCGGCCTGCAGCGCCAGTGCCGCGACGGGCACCAGCAGCAGCGCCGTCACCCAAAGCATGCCGACGCGCGCACGGCCGCACATGTGTGCGGGGGTAAGCGATGTGTTCATGCAAATCACCTTGGTGGCGTCGCTGGCGCTGTCTTGCAGGACAACCGGCTCAGATGCTGTGCGGATCGACGTCGACCAGCCAGCGGATCACGCCCTTGCCCTCGGGCGTGCGCCGCAACTCGTGCAGCAGCGGCTGCCAGCCCGCCAGCAGGCGCTGCAGCGCGGCGCGCGAGGGGCTTTCGATCAGCATCTGCGCACGCTCCACATTGGCCACGCGCTGGATGGCCAGCGGCACCGCCGGGTAGCGCGTGACAAGGTCCGCGCCGGGCAATTCCTCGGCCTTGTCGGCCGCCATGTTCAGGAAGGCCTGCGCCACCGACTGCTCGCGCGCATCGGCCCGCAGCAGTGCCTGGAACGCGAAGGGCGGCATGCCGGCGGCCCGGCGTTCGTCGAGCTGCTGCTGAGCGAACACGGCGTAGTCGTGCCTGCGCAGCGCCATGAACAGCGGGTGCTGCGCATGGTGCGTCTGGATCCACATCTCGGCCGTGGCGCCCTGCGCCGCAAGGTAGGCCGCGTCTCGCCCAGCACGCCCCGCCGATTGCATCAGCAGGCTGAATAGGCGCTCGGGCGCACGGAAGTCGCTGGAGAACAGCGCGCCGTCGGGGTTGACTGCCGCGACCAGCGTGATGCGCCGGAAGTCGTGGCCCTTGGCAATCATCTGCGTGCCGACCAGCACGTCGACCTCGCCCGAATGCACCGCTGCAAGCTGCGATTCGAGCGCGCCCTGTTTCTTGGTGCTGTCGGCATCGATGCGCGCGATGCGCACCGCGCTGCCGTCGGGCCGGGTCACCGCCGCGAACAGCTCGGCCAAGTGCTCTTCGAGCCGTTCGGTGCCACGGCCCACGGGCGCGATGTCGGGGTTGCCGCAGGCTGGGCAGGCGCGCGGCACGCGCTCTGTAAAGCCGCAGTGGTGGCAGCGCAGCGTGCGGTCGATCTTGTGGAACACGCGGTAGGCGCTGCAGTGCGGGCATTCGCTCTTCCAGCCGCAGTCGCCGCAGGCCAGCACCGGCGCATAGCCGCGCCGGTTCAGGAAGATCATGCTCTGCTCGCCGCGCGCGATGCGCTGGCCGATGGCATCGAGCAGCGCGCCCGACAGCACCGTCTTCGGCGGCTGCAGGTTCATGTCGACCAGCCGCACGGCCGGCAGTTCGCCCGCGCCGATGCGCGAGGGCATGGCCAGCCGCACATAGCGCCCGCCCGGGTCTTCGCCTTCGGCGGGCCGGCTCTGGTGCCAGCTTTCGAGCGAAGGCGTGGCCGAGCCGAGGATCACCTTCGCGCCTTCGCGCTGGCCGCGCCACACCGCCAGGTCGCGCGCCGAATAGCGCGCGCCTTCCTGCTGCTTGTAGCTGGGGTCGTGCTCCTCGTCGACCACGATGAGCTTGAGCCCCGGGATCGACGCGAACACCGCCATGCGCGTGCCCAGCACGATGCGCGCGGCGCCGCTGTGCGCCGCCAGCCAGCTCGCCAGCCGCTGCGGGTTCGTCATGCCGCTGTGCAGCGACACCACCGCCTCGTCGCCGAAGCGCGCCTTGAAACGTGCTTCCAATTGCGGCGTGAGGTTGATCTCGGGCACCATCACCAGCGCCTGCGCCTCGGGGTCGCGCGCGAGCAGGTCGGCCACGCAGCGCAGGTAGACCTCGGTCTTGCCGCTGCCAGTGCTGCCGACCAGCAGGAAGGTGCCGCTCTCGGCCTCGATGCGGGCCAGCACGCTGGCCTGCTCTGCGCTCAGCGCTATCAAATTCGCGGCTTCGGCCGTTTCGGCGACAGGGCCGGTCGTCGTCTTGCGCTTCAGGCGCCGCGCCAGTTGCGTGGTCGTCAGGTCGCGCAGTTGCGGCGGCAGGGCGGCCAGCGCGATTTCGCCGATCGAGCGCTGGTAGTAGCGCGCCGCGAAAGCCACCAGGTCGCGCCAGGCCTCGCCCAGCGGCGCCAGCGCATCGAGCGCCGCGCCCACGGGCTTGAGCGCCATGTCGGGCTCGGCGCCTGCCAGCGACGTCGGTTCGTTCCAGACCACGCCGAGCACCTCGCGCCGGCCCAGCGGCACCCGCACCAGCGTGCCGGGCACCAGCGGCGCGGCGCTGGCGTAGCTCAGCAGGTCGCCGAGCGCGGCATGCGCCGGCGTCTGCACCGCGATGTCGAGCCGCCACGACAGGGCTGCCGGCGCGCTCGCGGGCGCCGGTGCAGCGCTGTCGTCTGTCGTCGTGGCGCCCGTTTCAGGGACTGGGTGGGTTGTGGAAATGGGCGGCCCTGTTGGAAAGGTTTGTTAATGCGACTTTGAGCAAATCCGCATAAGTCGTTGATTTTTCAGTGCTTTGCGGGCCATCCAGAGTTTCTGTGGATAACTTTGTTGACAACCGGGCTGGACACGCTGGCGAGCCTTGAAAATCAAGGCTCTGACTGGATTGCCCGGAAAAAAAGCAAAAATCAAATCCTATATAAATCAACAACTTAGCGTCGCTATCTCTTTCGTAGCAAAGAGAGAGGTGCCTCAGATAATCTTGCGCAGTGCAACACGAGTTTTGTGCATAAGTCCGGCCTGCAATACCGTTTTTGCGCTTGACAAACGGCTGTGGACCGACTTTTGAAGGCGTTCCGGCGTCTGCGCGCGCCTCGCCCTTTGCGTCACATTTTTAACCGCGCAGGGCGCGCGACTGGCTGTGCACCGCCTCGACCAGCGCCGCCACATGGTCCGGCGGCGTGAACTGGCTGATGCCGTGGCCCAGGTTGAAGATGTGAGTCGGCCCCGTGGCGTTGCGGTCGGCGTGCGGCTTGCCGAAAGCCTGCAGCACCTTGGCCACTTCGGCCTCGATCTGCGCCGGCGGCGCGAACAGCACGTTCGGGTCGATGTTGCCCTGCAGCGCCTTGGCCTTGTCGTCGGTGCCTTCGCCGACCTGGCGGCGCGCGGCGCCCAGGTTCACCGTCCAGTCGACGCCGAGCACTTCGCAGTCGAGCTGGCGCATGGCGTCCAGCCAGAGGCCGCCGCCCTTGGTGAACACGATGCGCGGCACGGGCTGGCCGTCGGCGCCGTTGCGCTTCAGGCCCGCCAGCACGCGTGCTGTGTAGGCGAGGCTGAATTCCTGGAACGCGCCGTCGGCCAGCACGCCGCCCCAGCTGTCGAACACCATCACGGCCTGCGCGCCGGCATCGATCTGCGCATTGAGGTACGCGGCCACCGAATCGGCATTGACCGCGAGGATGCGGTGCATCAGGTCGGGGCGGCTGTACAGCATGCCCTTGACGAGCCGGTAGTCGCTGGAGCCCGCGCCTTCGACCATGTAGCAGGCCAGCGTCCACGGGCTGCCCGAAAAACCGATCAGCGGCACGCGGCCATCGAGCGCCTTGCGGATCGAGGCCACCGCGCTGAACACATAGCGCAGCTTGTCCATGTCGGGCACTTCGAGCGCGTTCACCGCCGCTTCGTCGCGCAACGGGCGCGCAAAGCGCGGGCCTTCGCCGGCCTCGAACGACAGGCCCAGGCCCATGGCGTCGGGCACGGTGAGGATGTCCGAGAACAGGATCGCCGCGTCGAGCGGGTAGCGCTCCAGCGGCTGCAGCGTGACTTCGGTGGCGTAGTCGGTGTTGGTCGCCAGCCCCATGAAGCTGCCCGCCCTGGCGCGCGTGGCGACGTACTCGGGCAGGTAGCGGCCGGCCTGGCGCATCAGCCAGACGGGCGTGTGATCGGTGGCCTGGCGCCAGCAGGCCCGCAGGAAAGTGTCGTTTTGCAATGGGGCGAAAGGCATCCCGCGATTGTCGCAGGGGCCCGCGCATTGACCGACAGCGCAATTTGAGTTGCACCAACCCGCCCCGGTGCGCCACGGCGTGCCGCAGCCCCGAGCATCCGCCTCCGGAACAAGAAAAGAACTTCGGATCAAGGAACGGGACAAGCAACATGGCGCAACAGGTCTTCGACTTCGTGGTGGTGGGGGCCGGCTCGGCCGGCTGCGTGCTGGCGCACCGGCTGGTGCTGGCGGGGCGCAGCGTGCTGCTGCTGGAGGCGGGACCGCCGGACAACGACCGCTTCATCCACATGCCCGCCACCTTCGTGCGCGTGATCGGCACCGAGCGCACCTGGGCCTACGAGAGCGAGCCGCAGGCCGCGGCGGGCGGCCGAAAGATGTTCGTGCCGCAGGGCCGCACGCTGGGCGGCGGCAGCTCGGTCAACGCCATGGTCTACATCCGCGGCACGGCGGCCGACTACGACGGCTGGCAGGCGCAGGGCTGCGAAGGCTGGGGCTGGAGCGATGTGCTGCCGTGGTTTCGCAAGGCCGAGTCGAATGCGCGGCTGGCTTGCGGGCTGCACGGCACCACCGGCCCGCTGAAGGTGAGCGACACCCGCTTTCGCCATCCGCTGAGCCTGGCCTTCCTGCGCGCCGCGCAACAGACCGGGCTGCCCTACAACGACGACTTCAACGGGGCCGAACAGGCCGGCGTGGGCTTCTACCAGACCACCACCTTCGAAGGCCGCCGCGCCAGCACTGCCGCCACTTATCTTGCGGCGGTGCGCGACAACCCGAAGCTCACGGTGGTCACCGGCGCGCACGTCATGCGCGTGCTGACGCAGGATGGCGCCGCGACCGGCGTTGTCTATCGCACCGGCCGCGACGCCAGCGGCGAAGAAGTCGTTGCCACCGCGCGCGAAGAAGTGATTCTTTCGGCTGGCGCGCTGGCCTCGCCCAAGCTGCTGATGCTGTCGGGCATCGGCCCCGGCGCGCAGTTGCAGGCGCACGGCATTCCGGTGACGCACGCGCTGCCCGGCGTGGGCGAGAACTTCCAGGACCACCTGGAGGTGTCGGTCTACGGCCGCACGCGCGAGCCCATCAGCCTGCTGGGCAACGACCGCGGGCTGGCTGCCCTCAAGCATGGCCTGCAATGGATGTTCTTCAACACCGGCCTGCTCACCTCCAACGTGGTCGAGAGCGGCGGCTTCGTCGACACCGCCGGCGCGGGCCGGCCCGACCTGCAGTTCCATGTGCTGCCGGTGCTCGTGGGCGATGTCGACCGCGAGCCGCTGGCCGGCCACGGCATTTCGATCAACCCCTGCTTCCTGCGGCCGAAATCGCGCGGCAGCGTGCGGCTGCGCAGCCCCGACCCGATGGCGCCGATCCTGTTCGACGGCGGCTACCTGCGCGCGCAGGAAGACGTCGACACGCTGGTGCGCGGCGTGAAGCTGGCGCGCCGCATCCTGCGTGCGCCGGCCCTGCGCGAAGTGGTGTCCGAAGAACTCGCGCCTTCCGCCGCCGACGACATGGCCGACGACGCCATCGAAGCCTATGTGCGCCAGCGCGCCAAGACCGTCTACCACCCGAGCGGCACCTGCCGCATGGGCAGCGACGACATGGCCGTGGTCGATGCGCAGATGCGCGTGCATGGCGTGGCAAGGCTGCGCGTGTGCGACGCCTCGGTGATGCCGTCGCTGGTCAGCGGCAACACCAACGCGCCGACGGTGATGCTGGCCGAGCGCTGCGCAGCCTTCGTGCTGGGGCAGACGGCGTGACAGCGCTACGCCAACGCCGCGCTGTCGGGCAACGAACACTGCGCGTTCGGTCAATCGCCGATGCGCGCTGAAACCTAGAGTCCCACTCAACAAGGAGACAGAGCGAATGAGTTCCACAGGATCGATGACCGGCAAGGTCGCATTCATCACCGGCGGCGGCACCGGCATCGGCGCCGCAGTGGCTGCGCAGTTCGTCGCAGCGGGCGGCCGTGTCGTGCTGATGGGGCGTCGCCTCGCGCAGCTCGAAACGGTTGCCGCAAAGCTCGGTGGGCTCGCCGTTTCAGGCGATGCCGCCAGCACCGCCGACGTGCAGCACGCACTCGACGCCGCACGCGAAAAGTTCGGCCGCGTCGATGTGCTCGTCGCCAACGCGGGCGGCCACGGCGTGGGCGATGCGCTGTCCACCGACGACGCATCATGGGCGCTCTCCACGCGCCTGAACCTCGACACCGCCTTCGTCTGCGCACGCGAGCTGTTGCCCGAACTCATCGCGCAGCGCGGCAACATCGTCGTGCTCTCTTCACTCGCCGGCCACTTCGCGGGACCGGGCGTGATCGGCTACGTGACGATGAAGCACGCGCTCATCGGCCTCGTGCGTTCGCTGGCTCGCGACTACGGCAAGCAGGGCGTGCGCGTGAACGCCGTGTGCCCCGGCTGGGTGCGCACCGAGATGGCCGACGAGCAGATGCAGGTGCTCGTCGACAAGTACCGGCTGTCGGGCGCCGATGCGGCCTACGACCTCGTCACGCGCGACGTGCCCATGGGTCGCGCCGCCAGCCCCGAAGACGTGGCAAACGCGGTGCTGTTCCTGGCCTCGCCGCTGGCCGCGATGGTCACCGGCAGTTCGCTCATGGTCGATGGCGGCGCATCTGCCGTTGACCTGCCCACCATCGCCTTCGCGCACGACGCCTGAGACGGCAGAAACAAAAACGCCATGAGCACCAACGAAGCCACCAAGCCCGCCGACTGGAAGACCTACGACCAGTTCGCCCTCGGCATCGCCACCAACCGCCTGCCCGCCACCGATGCACTCGCCGGCCAGACACTGAAGCTCGCCTTGCCCGGCTTCCAGCTCACGCTGCAGCCGCGCTCGCAGCATGCGCTGGACTGGAGCGAGCAGGGCGCACGCGGCGGACAAAGCACAGGCGACTGGTACGAAGCCATCGAGGTCGCGCCCGACACCTTCTTCCTCGACATCACCCAGGCCAGCCGCCCGACCGAGGCCCTGAGCATCGTGCTCAACACGCGCACCCGTCGCGTGCTCGCGATCCGTTGCCGCATCGTCAGCGCAGAAGAAGCCGCAGGCCAGCCGCGCGTGCCGCAAGACTTCTGGGTCGGCACGTTGGAGGGTGGCACCGCCACCGGCCCCGTGCCGCAGCCCACGCGCGACCTGATCGGCCTGCGCACCTGGCAGACCTACAGCCCTAACCACACCTACGAGCACACCTACCTGAGCGCCGAGCGCTACGCCTGGCAATGCCTGGTGGGCGTGCAGCGCGGGCATGGCGACGTCGACCTCGCGAGCTACTACAAGTTCGACGACGACCAGTACGTCTTCACCTTCCGCGAGTTCCTGATTCCCGTCGCATCGGTGTTCTTCTTCGACTTCGCGAGCGGCCGCTCGACCGGCAAGTTCCTCGGCGTGACCGGCACCGGCGAAGTCGCCAACAACCCCGCCGGCGCCTTCATGCGCAAGGCCTCGCAGACCTTCTATCCGCCCGAGTTCGGGCCGGTCTGATTCCCTTCATTTCTTGCTGTCACACCAGGAGCCTTTCTTCATGCGCACCCCCCATCAGATCGTTGCCGATCACTACGCCGCCTCCGACCGCCACGACCTTCAAGCCATGTTCGCCGACGTGGCCGACGACGTGCAGTGGACCGAGATGGCCGGCTTTCCGTGTGCCGGCACGCACGTCGGGCCGGCACAGGTCGTCGAGAAGGTCTTCAAGGTGCTGGGCACTGAGTGGGAGGGCTACCGCTTCGTGCTCGAACGGCTGGTCGATGGCGGCGACACCGTGGTCGGCATCGGCGACTACCACGGCCGCCATCGCGCCACCGGCAAGACCATGCACGCCCGCGTGACGCATGTGTGGCAGGTGCAGGGCGGCAAGGTGCGCCGCTTCGAACAGTTCACCGACACGCTGCTCGTGGCGCGGGCCATGGCCTGAGTTGCCCCTCTTCTTTCCATTCAACGCATTGCCCGGAGCCAACCCATGAATCTGCGAGACCTGTCGCTCGAGCACCTCGGCCTGGTGGGCCTGCTGGCGCAGCGCCGGCGCGGCAACCACATCGACGGCCGCGAGGTGGCACCCACCAACGGCACCTACCTGCCGGTGGTCGATCCGGCCACCGAGATGACGGTGGCCGAAGCCCCCGACAGCGACGCGGCCGACGTGAATGCCGCCGTTGCCAGCGCGCGCCGCACCTTCGAGAGCGCCGCATGGAAGTCGCTGCGCCCGGCCGACCGCGAGCGCATGCTGTACACGCTGTCGACGCTCATCGAGTCGCACGCCGACGAACTCAGCGCGCTCGAAACCCTGCAAAGCGGCAAGCTGCGCGGCATCGCGCGCATGGTCGACGTGGGTGGCGGTGCCGAGTTCGTGCGCTACATGGCGGGCTGGGCCACCAAGCTCGAAGGGCAGACGCTCGACAACTCCATCGGCATTCCCGGCCCGCAATGGGTGACCTACACGCGGCGCGAACCCGTCGGCGTGGTGGGCGCCATCGTGCCGTGGAATTTTCCGCTGGCCATCGCGCTGTGGAAGGTGGCGCCCGCGCTCGCGGCCGGCTGCACGGTGGTGCTCAAGCCGTCGGAAGAAACACCGCTCACCGCGCTGCGGCTGGCCGAGCTGGCCATCGAGGCGGGCTTTCCGCCCGGTGCGCTCAACGTGGTGTGCGGACGCGGCGCCACCGCCGGTGCCGCGCTCGCGGCGCACCCGGACATCCGCAAGATCAGCTTCACCGGCTCGACCGCCGTGGGCCAGCGCATCGGCCACGCGGCGGTCGACAACATGGCGCGCTTCACGCTGGAGCTGGGCGGCAAGTCGCCGCTCATCGTGCTGGACGATGCCGACCCGGCGGCGGCGGCGCAGGGCGCGGCCAACGGCATCTTCTTTCACCAGGGGCAGGTGTGCACAGCAGGCTCACGCGTGTACGTGCAGCGCGGCATCTTCGATGAAGTGGTCAAGCAACTGGCGCAGGCGGCCGAAGGCCTGCACATCGGCTCGGGCTTCGATCCGCAGGCGCAGTTCGGGCCACTCGTGTCCAAGCGCCATGTCGATCGCGTGATGGCCCACATCGACGGCGCGGTGGCCGAGGGCGCCACGCTGGTCACCGGCGGCAGCCGCGCCTTCGACGGCGGCTGCTTCGTGCGGCCGACCGTGTTCGTCGACACGCGGCCTTCGATGCGCATCGTGCGCGAGGAAGTGTTCGGCCCGGTCGCGACCGTGGTGCCCTTCGACGACGTCGAGGACGCGATCCGCCTGGCCAACGACAGCGCCTACGGCCTGGCCGCGAGCGTGTGGTCGAACAACCTCTCGGCCGTGCATCGCATCGTGCCGCGCCTGCAGGCGGGCGTGGTCTGGGTCAACGCGCACAACGTGCTCGACAACGCACTGCCGCTGGGCGGCGTCAAGCAGTCGGGCTACGGGCGCGACCTGGGGCGCGCGGCGGTCGAGAGCTTCACCGAGCTCAAGAGCGTGTGCATGGCGGTGTAGGCCAACAAGCCTCGCCGCACCGGTTCCGATCAAACAAAGGAGACATCATCATGCTGAGAACAAAGAAGATCGCGCTGTCGGCCGTCGTTGGCGCCATGGGCCTGGCAGGCTTCAGCGGCGCATGGGCGCAATCGGGCCCTGACTGCGGCCTCAACACCGGCAAGCCCGCCACCGGCGAGCCCATTCCCATCGGCGCGGTGGTCGGCAAGACCGGCCCCGACGACTTCAGCGCCTCGGGCCAGGCGGCGGCCGCGTACTTCAAGTGCGTCAACGCCAATGGCGGCATCAACGGCCGCCCGGTCGACTACATCGTGGTCGATGACCAGTGGAGCCCCGAGACCGCCGCGCAGGTCGCGTCCAAGCTCGTGAAAGACCGCAAGGTGGTCGCGCTCGCGGGCAGCACCAGCTTCGTGGAGTGCGGCGCCAACGCCAAGATGTACGCCGACGAAGGCGTGATGGTCATTGCCGGCACCGGCGTGCCGCGTGAATGCTTCAACGCGCGCAACTACGTGCCGGTGAACGCGGGGCCGCGCGTGTCGGCCACCATCGCCGCCATGTACGCCGCGCAGAAGTACAAGGCCAGGAAGATGGTCTGCATCATTCCGAACATCCCCAGCCTGGGCAACTGGGCCTGCGAAGGGCCGAAGGAATGGGGCAAGAAGAACGGCGTGGAGGTCGAGACCATCGCCATCGACCCCGGCTCGGCCGATGCCACCTCGACCATGCTGCAGGCCGCCGCCAAGAAGCCCGACACCATCATCATGAACGTGCCCAAGGGCATCCTGGTGCCGATGCTGGCTGCGGCCGAGCAGCAGAACCTGGGCAAGAAGATCCACTTCGTCTCGGCCGCGCCGGCCTACAACACCGATGTGCCCAAGGCCATCGGCCCGTACTGGAAGGGCAACTTCGACGTCAACCTCGAATTCAATCCGCTCGAATCGGCCGGGCCCGACAACAAGAACTGGCTGGCCGTGATGGAAAAGTACGGTGCGAAGAGCGATCCGCGCGACACCTTCTCGCAAGGCGGCTACATCGCCGCGCGCATCGTGACGCAGGCACTGCTGAAGATGGACCCGAAGAAGATCGACCGCGCCGGCGTGACCGATGCGCTGCGCAAGGTGAGCGACTTCAAGAGCGACATCCTGTGCAAGCCCTTCTACGTGGGCAACGGCAACCGCCACAACGCCAACAACAGCGGCCCGGTCGCCAGCCCCGACGGCAACGGCTGGCGCTTCGCGCCCGGCGGCTGCCTGACGGCGGAAGACCCGGAGCTGGTCGACATCCGCGCGGACGAGTTGAAGATGGGCCTGAAGTAAGCGCGCCGGGCCATGGAGGACTACCTGCCTTTCGTCATCTCGGGCCTGGGCCTGGGCGCGGTGTATGCGCTCTCGGGCGTGGGGCTGGTGGTGCTCTACCGCTCGTCGGGCGTGCTGAACTTCGCCTTCGGTGCCATCGGCGCCATCGGTGCGTACGTGGCCTGGTCGATGCTCGAAGCCGACTGGCCGCAGGGGCTGGCGTGGTGCGCGGCCATCGTCACCTCGATGCTGCTGTCGCTGGCCTATGGCCGGCTGCTGGCGCCGCGCCTGTCGCACCGCGACCCGACCATCCGCAGCATTGCCACGCTGGGCTTCGCGCTGGTGGTGGTGGGCTTCACCGAGTGGTACTGGGGCGAGCAGCCGCGCCGGCTGGTGCTGCCCACCGATGCGGGTGCGATCGAATTCGTGCTGGGCGAGGTCGAGGTGCGGCTCACCCACACGCGCGCCGTGGGGCTTGCGCTCGCGGTGCTGATGATGGGCGGCGTCGGCCTGCTGCTGTCGAAGACGCGCGTGGGTTTGAAGATGCGCGCGTTGGCCAACGACCGCGACCTGAGCGCGCTGCTCGGCATCCGCGTGCTCGGCGTCGACACGGTGGCGTGGGTGCTCAGCGGCGCCTTCGCCGGTGTGTGCGGGCTGCTGCTTGCCAACATCGTGCGGCTGCAGGCCACGCTGCTGACCTTCCTGGTGATTCCGGCCTTTGCCGCCGCCATCATCGGCCGCCTGCATTCGCTGCCGGCCACGGTGGCGGGCGGCATCGCCATCGGTGTGCTGGAGGCGCTGGCGATCACCGTGCCGGGCTTCGCGGCCTTTCGCACGGCGACGCCGTTCCTGATTGCGCTGGCGATGATCGTCTTCTTTCGCACGGGCACGCGGCAGGCATGAGCGCTTCGATCTTCACCGGGGCGGCGCAAGCGCCCGACGACATCGCGCGACTGCCGGCCTCGCTGGCCGAGGTGACACGCCGTGCCCGCATTTCATTGGCCGTGATGGTGGGCTGCGTGCTGCTCATCGGGCTCGTGGTGCCGTGGCTGGCCAATGCCTACTGGATCAAGACGCTCACGTCGTCGCTCGCACTGTCGATTGCGGCGGCCGGCGTGGCGCTGCTGTACGGCCAACTGGGGCTGGTGTCGCTGTGCCAGTACGCGCTGCTCGGCGCGGGCGGCTGGATCGCCTTGCGCGCGGGCCACGGGCTGGGCTGGCCCTTCGAGCTGTCGGTGCTCGCGGGTGGCTTGCTGTCGTGCGTGGTGGGCATGCTCGCGGGCCTGCCCGCATTGCGGCTCAAGGGGCTGTACCTCGCGTTGGTCACGATGATGATGGCGGGCGGCTTCCAGGTCGTCATCAACGTCATGGGCTTTCCCGATGGCGGCGCGGGCTGGCTGGGCCGCGTGTTCGGCAGCGAGCGGCTGATGATGCCGCGCCCCGCGCTGGCGCTGTCCGATGCGGCCTACTTCCGCTACGTGGCCGTGTGGCTGGCGGCGGTGCTGGCGCTGATCGAGCTGCACCGGCGCACGCGCGCGGGCCGCTCGTGGGCATTGATCCGGCGCGGCGAGGCTGCCGCCGTGGCGGCCGGCGTGAACATCCTGCGCTACCAGACCTGGGCCTTCGGCCTGGCCGGCTTCTGCGCCGGCGTGGCGGGCGCGCTGCTCGCGGGCGGCGTGGGCCAGCTCGACGGGCGTGCCTTCACCGCGGGCGATTCGGTGATGCTGTTCGCGCTCACCGTGGTGGGCGGCGTGTACCACTGGGCCGGCGCGCTGATCGCGGGGTTGTTGCTGCGCGCGGTGCCCGCGTTGCTGACCGATTTCGGCGTGAACGGCTACCTGGCGATGATCTTCTTCGGCGTGGCGTTGCTGCATGCGCTCATCACCGCGCCGAGCGGCATCGCCGGGCAACTGGTGGGTGCGTTCGATGCGGTGCGCAGGCGGCTCAAGCGTGGCCAGCGCGCAGAAAAGGAGCCCGGCCCATGATCCGCGTGAACGATCTCACCGTCGCCTTCGGCGGCGTCAAGGCCATCGACGGACTCAGCGCCGAACTCGACGCACCGGTGTGCGGTCTCATCGGGCCGAACGGCGCGGGCAAGACCACGCTGGTCAACGTGCTCAGCGGCCTCGTGCTGCCGCGTGCCGGCTCCGTTGCGGTGGACGGCACCGACCTGCTGGGCCAGAAGCCCATCGAGCGCGTGCGCTTCGGCCTGCGCCGCTCGTTCCAGACCGAGCAGGTGGTGGAAGACCTCAGCGTGTGGGACAACGTGCGCGCGCT
Organism: Variovorax raffinosi; assembly: GCF_051216615.1. Lineage (NCBI taxonomy): Bacteria > Pseudomonadati > Pseudomonadota > Betaproteobacteria > Burkholderiales > Comamonadaceae > Variovorax > Variovorax raffinosi. The sequence continues at coordinate 551,093 of NZ_JBPJZR010000002.1, read as the reverse complement.
GCTCGACCACGTGCCGCATGCGCGCGGCGAAGCGGTGGCGCAGGTGGCGCGTGCGCTGTCTCACACGGGCCTGCTCGACGTGGCCACGGTGCTGGGCCATCGCCTGAACCTGTTCCAGCGCCGCATGCTCGAAATTGCGAAGTCGCTGGTCGGCGCGCCGCGCCTGCTGCTGCTCGACGAACCCGGCGCAGGCCTGACCGAGCAGGAAGCCGGCGCGCTGCGCCGCGTGATCGGCTCGGTGCATGCCTTCTGCGGCGCGCAGGTGCTGCTGATCGACCACGACGTCGACCTCATCGCCGCCACCTGCTCGCAGACGCTGGTGCTCGACTTCGGCCGTCGCCTCGCGCTCGGCCCGACGCGCGCGGTGCTCGACGACCCGGCCGTGCGCAAGGCCTACCTGGGAACGGAATGAACGACGGAGCTTTCACCCCATGTTGAGCGTGAACGACCTGCGCCTGCAGCGCGGCGGCAAGGCCGTGCTGCACGGCATCGACCTGCAGGTGCCGCCCGGCGAAGTGACTGCCCTGCTCGGTGCCAACGGCGCGGGCAAGTCGAGCACCGTGATGGCCATCGGTGGCGTGCTGCCGCTCACCGGCGGGCGCATCGAGGTCGAAGGCCATGCGCTGCACGGCCAGCGGCCCGAGCGCGTGCGCGCGCTGGGCGTGGCGGTGGTGCCGGAAGGGCACCGCGTGCTGGGTGACTTGTCGGTGCTCGACAACCTGCGCGCCGCTGCCACGGCGCTTCCCGCATCGCGCGTGGCAGAGGCCGTCGAACAGATGCTCGCGGTGTTCCCCGAACTGCGCGTGAAGCTGGCGCTGCCCGCGCGATCGCTGTCGGGCGGGCAAAAGCAGATGGTGTGCATTGCGCAGGCGCTGATCGGCAAGCCGCGCTACCTGGCCATCGATGAACTCTCATTGGGGCTCGCGCCCACCGTGGTCAAGCGATTGGTCGAGGTGGTGCAGCAGGTCGCGCGCGAAGGCGTGGGCGTGCTGCTGATCGAACAATTCACGACGGTGGCGCTGGCCGTGTCGAGCCGCGCCTATGTGCTGGAGCGCGGGCGCATGGCCTTCGCGGGTTCATCGGAAGAACTGCGAAGCCGGCCGGAGATACTGCACAGCAGCTATCTCGCGGCGGCTTGAAGAACGCCTGCCGGCGCGGCTTACTTCGGCGTGCCGCCCGGCGTGGGCACGGTGTGGGGCTTGGCTTCGCGCGCACCGGCGCGGGCTTCGCCAGCCTTTTCCGTCTTGCTGGGCGTCGCCACGGCCGAGCCTTCACCGCGCGCGGTGCTGCCGTCCTTGATGCGCACGGCGCCCGGTTGCTTGTTGTTCTTCTTCGCTTCGGCGGCGGCCTGCGGCTTGCTGTCGAAGTCGGCCTCGGCTTCCGCGCTGTGGCTGTGCGGTTGCTGCGCGAAGGCGGTGGAGAAGAAGGCGAGGGTGCCCAGGGCGAGCAGGGTGCGTTTCACGAGGAGGTCCTTTCTGTGTTGGAGATGGCTGTGTGATGCGGCCGTTTCCTCAACGAAACACATCACGCCCCAACTCTAGAAAAGCCAACCGCTCGCTGGCCGTCACTGCGATTACGGTTTTGTCATGCGTCAACCGTGGAGTGCGGCAGAGAAAAGGATGCAGGCATCGCCGGCGATGGAGACCGCCGTTGGTTCGCCGTCCGCCACGCCGACTTCGACGTGCACGATGCCGTCCCGGCGCAGCGCGCGCCCCTGGCGGCCCTGGAAGCGCAGCATATGGCCATCGTGGGGCATGAGCTTGTGGCGCACCAGGTAGGCACCGAGCGGCCCGTTGGCGTTGCCCGTCACCGGGTCTTCCGTGATGCCGATGGCTGGCGCGAACATGCGCCCGTCGGTCACGGCTTCTTCCCTGATCGGCTGCTGGAAAACGAAGTAGCCGTTGCAACCGATCTCCTTGCTCAATTGCGAGAGCGCGGGCATGTCCGGGCGCAGTGCGTCGAGATCGACTTGCGGCTTTAGCGGAACGATGACCTTGCTGTGCCCGGTCGAGACGACCTGCACTGGAAGCGCATCCAGCACATCGCTTTGTGCAAGCCCGAGCGCTGCAACGATGCGCTCGCGCAGTGCTCCCTCGAGTGGCGCTTCGAACACAGGGGCGCCCTGATGCATGACGATCCGATGCCCGCTTGTGGCGCTTCGGGAGATGCCAACGGTCTGGATGCCGGCGCCGGTCTTCTGCCGCAGCGTCACCTCGCCAAGCTGCAAGGCCGTGGCACGCGCGAAGTGTGCGGCAATGGTGGCGTGGCCGCACAGCGGGACTTCGGTGGTGGGCGTGAAGTAGCGGATTCGCAGGTCGTGGTCGTCAGCGTCGGCGCGCCACACGAAGGCCGTTTCGGAATGCTTGAGCTCGCGCGCCAGGTCCTGCATGGCTTCGTCGGACATGCCGTCCGCATTCAGGACAACGCCCGCAGGGTTGCCGCGAAACGGGGTGCGAGTGAATGCATCGACATGGAAAAGTGTTCGTTGGGTCATCGTCGTTTCAGTGCTCGGGTACGGATATGGGCTGCGCCGTGAGTGCCGCCACCATGGAGGCTTGCACCGCGTAGCCCTTGCGAATGGCGGCAACGCCGAGCACCGTGCGCGCGGGGCGATGCGCGCCGAAGAAAGCGGCGCATAGGTGGTCTGCCTCTTCCCAGTGGTTCAGGTCGGTGAGGTACAGCGTCAGCGAAAGCACCCCGGCCCGGCCACTGCCTGCAGCCTCTAGAACCGCATCGCAGTTGGCGAGCAACTGCTGCATCTGGTGGGCGAAAGCACTGTGCGCACCGACACGCTCGGGCGAACGCGGATCGACCGGCAGTTGTCCGGCGACATGCAGCACGCCCTGATGCAGGATGCCCTGCGCATAGTGGCCCAGCGGCGCCGGTGTCGCCGAAGAAGTGACGGCCGTGATGGCCGCCTCGCATGCCTGCTTTTTCATGGCACCGAGCTTGACGGTGCCATGGCCTCGATGATCGGCACGAAAGAAATACACTCATTCGCTGGAGGAAGGAATGAATGGCCGCAACGTCCGATCTGCCGCTGGAACTGGTTCGCGCCTTCGTGCGGGTGGCCGCGCACCAGAGCTTTGCGCGTGCCGCGCACGATCTGCGGATCACGCCTTCCGCCGTCAGCCGACAGATCAAGCAGCTCGAGCAGACCCTCGGCGTGCAGTTGTTCTTTCGCACGACCCGCACGATGTCGCTCACCGATGCGGGCATGACCTACCTTGCCGCGGCGCGCGAAGCATTCGACCGGCTCGAAGTCGCGGGCCAGGCGCTGGGCCGCATGCGCGACGAGGTGCGGGGCGAGTTGCGGATCAGCGCGCCGGTGGCGTTCGGGCGCCGCTACATCGTGCCGGCGCTGCCGGCGTTCATGGACCGCCATCCGAAGCTGTCGCTGGACCTGGTGATGACGGACCACTTCGTGGACCTGGCGGCCGAGGGCGTGGATGTGGCGGTTCGCATCGGCCGGCTGGAAGATTCCACCTTGCGGGCGCGCAAGCTCGCGGCGAACAGCAGGGTGCTGGTGGCCAGCCCGTCGTACATCAGGCGCCGTGGTTCACTCAAGACGATCGAAGACCTGAAGCAGCACAGCTGCATTGTGCTCACGGTCAACCGCGATGGTGAGCAATGGCGCTTTTCCGACGCCCAGGGCAAGGAGTTTTCCGTCAAGCCGAAGGGCGTGCTGCGGGCCAACAACGGTGACGCGGTGCTCGAATTCGCGAAGGCGGGGCGCGGCATCGCGTTCCTGTCCGAGGTGCTGGTGCGCGATGCGCTGGAAGAAAAATCGCTGGTGCGCGTGCTGCCGAAGCACGGCGGCGCGGACGCCAGCGTGCATGCCGTCTTCCTGGTCGATCCGCTGCTGAATCCGAAGGTGCGCGTCCTGGTCGACTTCCTGATCGACCTGCTCAAGCCGCCGTCCGAAGCCTAGCTAGTGCGTGAGCGCGGGCGACGCGGCCCGCTCGGCCTCGCGCCGTTGGAACTCGCGCGGCGACACGCCGTACTGCGCCTTGAACACGCGGCAGAAATGCGCGCTGCTGTTGAAGCCCCAGGCGAAGGCGATCTCCGACACCGAGGTGCTGCGGCGGCCCGCCGCGTTGCGCAGCGCCTCGCTGCAGCGCTCCAGCCGCATCTGCCAGATGAAGCGGTCGAGCGTCTGGTCTTCGTCCTCGAACACGCGGTGCAGGTAGCGCTTGGAGCAGCGCAGTTGCTGCGCGATGAGGTCCAGCGACAGCGCGGGGTCGGCAAGGTGCGCATGCACGAACTGCTTCACGCGGGCCTTCAGCACGCCCGGCACCGGATGCGCGCCGAACTGCTCGTCGGAATGGGTGGCGAGCGTCGAGGCCAGAAGGCCCAGCACGGTGTCGCTGACCGAGCGGCCGACCGCGTTGGGCAGCGAAGGCAACTGGTCGGCCAGTGAAGTCAGGAACGAGCCGAGCACCGCATAGAGCCCCTGCATGGCGGGCGTGTGCGCCTCGCAGGTGTGCAGGTCGGGAATCTTCATGCCCTTGAACTGCTGGCGCGGAATGGTGATCGCGAGCAGGCGCGAGCGCTCCGGGTTGGTGATGGCGTAGGGCACGCGCGGGTCGTACAGGCTCCAGTCGCCCGGGTGCAGATGAAACTCGCGGTCGCGCTGCGAGATGTGGCCGTGGCCTTCGAGCTGCAGCACCAGCTTGTAGTGCTCGTCGAGCACGATCTCGTGGCGCGTGTCGGGCCGGGCCACGCGGTGCGAGGGCGCCTCGATCATGAACATGCCGAGCGGCCCGAGTTCGTAGGCGTCCATGCGCGCATCGAAGGTGCCGGTGTCCAGGCATTGCACACGCAGCGCGCCGAAGTACGACTCGTTGATGCGGCCCCAGCAGGCTTGCCGGTCGGCGGGGTGTTCGAGCAGCGTGCTGAAGTGGTGTGCGTTCATGCCGTGGGGTCTCTGTGGGCGCGCCGAAGGCGCTTGCGCAGGATAGGCATGCGGGGGCTCGCCATCATCGGTGTTTCCACCCGGACCGGCGCGGTGGTGCGTTCCCGGTAAACAACGGGTGCGCGCTGGATCAATCGACGGGCTTGCCGCCGAAGACCTCGCCGATCAGCGCGATCAGCCATTTCAGCCCGGGGTCGCCGTCGCGGGCCGCCGTCCACAGCAGCGATACGGCGTAGCGCGGCGTGTCGAAAGGCAGCGGGCTCACCGCCAGCCCGAGCGCGTCGCGCCAGGTGGCGGCCGCGAAGGTGGGCACGGTGGTGATGGCGGCCATCTGCCGCACGATGAACGGGTTGGTCGCGAAGTTGCGGCTTGAAAAGACCACCTGGCGCGTGAGCCCCTGCTCGCGCAGCAGTTCGTCGACCAGGCCGCTCAGGTCGGCGCTGAACGAGGTCAGGAGGTGCGGGTGGCGCAGGTATTCCTTGAGCGTGAGCCGCTTGCCGCGCGCCTTGACCAGCGCGGGGTTGTAGACGCAGACGAAGTGCCAGTCGAACAGCGCGCGCTGGCGCTGCCACGCGGCGCAGTCGGTGAACACGCCCACGGCCAGTTCGATGTCGGCCGCATCGAGCTGGGCAGGCGCGTTGGCACGATCGGCCGCGCTGGCGATCAGCCGCACGCCCGGCGCCTCGGTGGCCAGCCGCTGCATGAGTTGCGGCATCAGCGCGACTTCGAGCGCGTCGCTCAGGCCGATGCGGAACACGCGCTCGGCACTGGCGGGGTCGAAGGCCGGGCGGGCCTGCAAGGCCTGCTGCAGCGACAGCAGCAGCGGCTCAATGACCTGTGCGAGTTCGAGTGCGCGCGGCGTGGGCGTCATGCCGTGCGAGGTGCGCACGAACAGTTCGTCGCCCACGGCCGCGCGCAGCCGCTTGAGCGCGCCGCTCAGCGCCGGCTGGCCGATGAACAGGCGCGCGGCCGCGCGGGTGACGTTGCGCTCGTGCAGCAGCGCGTGGAACACCAGCAGCAGGTTCAGGTCGAGTCGCCTGAAATCACTTTCGTTGATGCTTTTCATGGTTTCAAACGATTTGAATGATAGGCCGCCGATCCCTAACCTGAAGGCTCATCAGTCAACCCAAGGAATCGACATGGCTTCGGAACAACAGACAGTGGTGGTGCTCGGTGGCTCGTCGGGCGTGGGCCTGGAGACCGTGCGGCGGCTCGCGGCGACGGGTGCGCGCGTCATCGCGACGGGGCGCGACAACGGCAAGCTGCAGGACGCCATCGGCGGCATGGGAGCGAACGTGAGCGGCGCGGCCTTCGATGCCGGCGACCGGGCTGCGCTCGACGCCTTCTTTGCAAGGACGGGGCCGGTCGATCACCTCGTGCTCACGCTCAGCGGCGGCGAAGGCGCGGGCGAGTTCTTGCAGCTCGACCTGCAATCGCTGCGGCGCGGCTTCGAGGCCAAGTTCTGGCCGCAGCTCGAAGCAGCGCAGGCCGGCGCGCGGGTGCTGCGCAAGGGCGGCAGCATCACCTTCGTGACGGCGATCTCGGCGCGCAATGCATTGCCGGGCACGTCGGGGCTGGCCGCGATCAATGGCGCGATTGAAGCGATGCTCGGCAGCCTCGCGCGGGAGCTGAAGCCGAGCCGGGTGAACGCGGTGTCGCCGGGCCTTGTCGATACGCCGTGGTGGGACCGCGTGCCCGCCGCGCTGAAAGACGACCTGTTCCGCCAGCAGGTCGAGACGCTGCCCGTCGGCCGCGTGGGGCGGCCGCAGGACGTGGCCCACGCGATCCAGTTTTTGATCGAGAACGGCTACACCACCGGCACCGTGATCGAGTGCGATGGCGGGTTGCGGCTGGTCTGAAAAAAAAGAAGTAAGGAAGCGTCAGACCGCCGGCACGCGTCCCGCATCCGCCGGGCTCGCATTGCGCCGGTACAGCACCAGCGTCGCGATCAGCCCGCAGACCGCGGCCGCCGTCATCCACAGCCCCGGCGCGCCCTTGTCGCCGGTCATCTCGATCAGCCCGGTCGCGATGGCCGGCGTGAAGCCGCCGAACACCGCCGTCGCCAGGCTGTAGGCCAGCGAGAAGCCGGCGGTGCGCACGTTGACCGGCATCACCTCGGTGAGCGCCACCACCATCGCGCCGTTGTAGCTGGCGTAGAGGAAGGACAGCCACAGCTCGACTTCGAGCATGCGCGCGAAGCTCGGCGCGCCGACCAGCCACTTGAGCGACGGGTATGCGGTGAGGATGGTCAGCACGGTGAACACGATCAGCAGCGGCTTGCGTCCCACGCGGTCCGACAGCGCGCCCATGATCGGCAGCCAGATGAAGTTGGAGATGGCCACGCACAGCGTGACGATCAGCGCATCGGTGGTGCTCAGTTGCAGCACCGACTTGCCGAAGGTGGGCGTGTAGACCGTGATCAGGTAGAACGACACGGTGGTCATCGACACCAGCATCATCCCGGCGACCACGAGGCCCCAGTTGCTGATCATCGACTGGAAGATTTCGCGCGCATCGGGGCGATGCTTGCGCGCCATGAACTCTTCGGTCTCCTGCAGCGAGCGGCGGATGATGAACAGCACCGGCACGATCAGGCAGCCCACGAAGAAGGGCACGCGCCAGTAGAAATCGCCGATCTCCTGCGAGGTGAAGGTCACGTTGAGCCAGTAGCCGAGCGCGGCCGCCACGACGATGGCCACCTGCTGGCTGGCCGATTGCCAGCTCACGTAGAAGCCCTTGTGGCCCGGCGTCGCCATTTCCGACAGGTACACCGACACGCCCCCCAGTTCGACGCCGGCCGAGAAGCCCTGCAGCAGCCGACCGATCAGCACCAGCAGCGGTGCCACGAGGCCGATGGTCGCGTACGACGGCACGCAGGCAATGAGCAGCGTGCCCGCCGCCATCAGCGCGAGCGTGACGATCAGGCCTTTGCGGCGGCCGACGCGGTCGACGTACGCGCCGAGAAAAATCGCGCCCAGCGGACGCATCAGGAAGCCCGCGCCGAAGGTCATGAAGGTCAGCATCAGCGAGGCGAACTCGTTGCCGGCCGGGAAGAACGCTTTGGAGATCTGCGTGGCGTAGAAGCCGAACAGGAAGAAGTCGAACATCTCCATGAAGTTGCCGCCGGTCACGCGCAGGACGGTGGCGAATTTCGAGGAGGGTGCGGGCGAAGCGTGCGCGGCGGCAGCAGCAGTGCCCTTTTGCGCGGCGGAAGGCGCGGGATTCATCTTGTTGTCCCCTGTGGCATGTGTGTGTTTGCCAAGGGTAGGCAGGCTTCCCGACCGCTGCCTGACTGCGGGAGTCAGGTAGCTGTCACGCGCTGCCGGAAGGGCGCGTCGTCAGGTCCTGTACTTGATGGAGCAACCGTACGGCCGCGTGGTGGCGGCCGAGATCGGCTTGCCGCCGAAGGCTTCGCCCAGCGCCTGGTTGACGTAGTTGGTCGCGGTCTTGATGTCGGCGGGGCGCGCCGACGCGATGCTGTCGATGCCGCCCGCGTACACCAGCGTGCCCTTGGGGTCGATGATGAAGATGTGCGGCGTGGTGCGCGCGCCGTAGACCTGGCCGATGAGGCCGTCTTCGTCCATCAGCACGGCGGTGGGCGCGGCTTTTTGCGACTTCATCCAGGCATCGAGCGCGGCGGGTTGCAGGTAGTCGCTGGCGGCGCGCTCGGTGGAGTTGATGGCAAGCCACACCACGCCCTGGTCGGTGGCGGCTTTCTGCGTGGCGGGCATGTTGCCGCTGTCGTAGTGCTTGCGCACGAAGGGGCAGCCAGGGTTGGTCCATTCGAGCACGACGAACTTGCCGGCGAAGTCGGACAGCTTGTGCTTGGCGCCGGCGGTGTCGACGGCCACGAAGTCGGGCGCCTGCTGGCCCACGGCGGGTGCGGCGAAGGCGGGGGTGCCCATGAGGAAGGTGGCGCCCAACGCCACGGCGGCGGCAACGACGGCGCGGCGGGAGGCGCGGCTGAGGGCGGCACGGGCATGGCGCGCGGCGCGCAGGGAACGCGAGTCGGTGGATGGCGAGAGAGACATGGCCAGCTTGAACTCCAAAAGAAAATTCCAAACAACAACTGCAGCTTAGAACGGTTTCTTCAAGTGCGTGTGACAACCCATGTCATGGCGAGGATTTGCACTTGATGAACCGTGGCCTCTTGTTTTGGGGCGGGTGCGGGTTCATTCGGGGCAGGTGCGAATGACACCAGGAGCTCCCCTCCGCGAATGTCCCCCGCTTCGCTCCTCCTTTATTTCGCTGCGGGGAGCACCTGGTGCCATTCGCACATGGACACGCTCTGCGTTTGCGGCTGATCAACGACTGCTCTGTCCAGCGCTCGCGCCGATACGGGGCTCTTTTTCGCGAAATAAAGGAGGAGCGAAGCGGGGGACATTCGCGAAAAAGAGCACCGTGTCGGCGGGAGTGCCGCCCTGAACAGCAGCGCCCCAAACGAACAACGCGATAAACAGAAAAACAAGGTTTCATCCGAGTTCTCCTGTAGCGAAGTCAGAGTCTCGCCAGCGCGGCCCGGACCTCGTCCTTGCTCAGAATCTCGGTCAGCACGACCGGTGCCTTGCCCGGCGCTTGCAGCACGTACACCGGCACACCGCTGCGGCCCAGCGCCGTCAGCGCGGCCGTGATGGCCGGGTCGCGACGGGTCCAGTCGGCGCGCAACATCGCGACCTTCTTGGCGTCGAAGTCGGCCAGCACTTCGGTATCGGACAAGGTGCTCTTCTTGTTGTACTGGCAGGTCACGCACCAGGCGGCGGTGAAGTCGATGAACACCGGTTGGCCCGCGCCCGACAACTCGGCCACGCGCTCGGCCGACCAGGGCTGCCAGCGCTGTGCGCCGGCACCGGCGGATGCGAGCTTCGCGGGCTCCACCACTTGCAGCACATTGCGGCCGATGGCACCAGTCAGCAGGGCGGTGAAGGCGATCAGCACGGTCGCGATCACGACCCGTGTGCGGCCGCGCAGCGTGAGCGCCCAGACGATCGCGGCCATGCACACCAGCAGCGCCAGCAACGTGCCCGCGCCATCGATGCCGCTTTGCTGGCCCAGCACCCAGACCAGCCAGGCCACCGTGGCGAACATCGGGAAGGCCAGCAGGCGGCGCAGCGTGTTCATCCACGGCCCCGGCCTGGGCAGCAGGCGCGCGACGGCAGGCACGAAGCTGGCGGCCAGATAAGGCAGCGCCAGCCCGAAGCCCAGCGCCGCGAACAGCAGCAGGGCCTGGCCGGCCGGCAGGCTGATCGCGAAGCCCAGCGACGCCCCCATGAAAGGCGCGGTGCAGGGCGAAGCGATCACCACAGCGAGCACGCCCGAAAGGAAGTCGTTGACCAGCGGATGCTTGGCCTGCGCGCTGCAGACCGACGACGGCGCGGCGCGGCCGAACTCGAACACGCCCACGAGGTTCAGGCCGATCAGCGTGAACAACGCCGCCAGCGCCGCCACCACGCCCGGCGACTGCAACTGGAAACCCCAGCCGAGCCCGGCACCGGCCGCGCGCAGCGCGAGCATGGCGCCGCCCAGCGCGAGGAAGGACAGCATCACGCCGCCCGTGTAGGCCAGCCCGGCCTTGCGGTGCGCGCTGGCGTTGCCCGCCTGCCGCGCGAAGCCCAGCACCTTGATCGCGAGGATCGGGAACACGCAGGGCATCAGGTTCAGCAGCAGGCCACCGAGCAGTGCGCCTAGCAGGGCCATGAGGAAAGTGGCTGAAGACGGGGTGTTCAGTTCGGCGGACGGTGCCACCGCGCCCGTTGCCTTGGCTGCATTGGCGGTGAGCGCGGCCTGCAGCGCCGGCGACACCTCGGCGCGCTGCGGCGCGGCGGGCCAGTTGCCCGTGACGGGCGATTCGGCGCGCCACGCGACCGGCTGGCCGGCCAGCCGGTCGGCCGGGGCCAGCGCCACCACCAACGGCATCACCGTGGGGCTGGCGCTGCGCTGGTCGGCCAGCGGCAGCGTGGCGGTCCAGGTGCCGCCTTGCCAGGATTGAGTCCAGTCCTTGCCGGAGACGGCCGCGGTGCGGATCACCTCGGGGGTCTCGGGGAAGAAGGCCAGCGTCTTGCCCTGCGCGGCGGCGGGCAGTCCTTCGAGCCGCACTTGCAGGTTGTTGCCGTTGACCTCGATGGCACCCGGTTTGGCCAGCGGCTGCGGCTGGGCGGCCTGCGCGGTGTCGAAGTCGGTCTTGTGCAGCGCGGTCGAGCCCTGCAGCGGCAGGGAGAGGGTGAACTCGCCCTCTTCGGGAATGCATTCCTTGCGGCACACCAGCCAGGACGCCTTGAGCTGGATGTCCATCGACGGCGTGCCGCCGGCAAGCGCCACGGGCGGCTTGTAGAGCGTCGACACCTCCAGCGGCACCGGCAGCAGCACGGTGTTTTCGTAGCCGTAGTTGGCGAGGTTGCCGACCGGGATCTTCTCCGGCACGGGCCAGGCGATCTCGCCGGTCGAGACGCCGGCCGGCAGCGTCCAGGTCATTTCGGTGGGCAGGCCCGAATCGCCGGCGTTCTTCCAGTAGGTGTGCCACTCGGGCTGGTGCGTGATCTGCAGGCCCAGCCAGACCGGCGAGCCGGGCGTCACGCCGTCGGGCGCATGCGCGATCAGTTCGGCGCGCACATGGGGCGTGGTGACCACGGCGCCCGTCTTGGGCGCCAGTTGGGCCGCAGCCGGCATGCAGGCTGCGGTAGCTGCTATCAGAAGCGTAGCGAATTGGATGCGCGAAAAGATCATGCCGTCAGTCGGAGCATTCAGTGGGGGCGAAGTTCCGGCCGTCTCAGGCCGCAATGGGCGCCCAGCCCAGCACCACGCGCCGGCTGTTGGCGCTTTTCTTCTCGATCTTGGTGACGATCACGGCGCCGATTTCAGCGGTGTTCGCAACATGCGTGCCGCCGCAGGGCTGGAAGTCGATCTGCGCGCCGTCGTCGCCACCGCCGATGCGGATGGTGCGCACCGTGCCCGAGCCGCGCGGCGGCTGCACGCTCATGCTCTTGACCAGCGCCGGGTTGGCGTCGAGTTCTTCATCGGTGATGGCGCCCACGACCAGCGGATGGGCCGCTTCGACCAGTCGCGCGAGGCCGGCGGTGAGCGCTTCCTTGTCGAGCGGGTCGGTCATGTGGAAGTCGATGCGCGCGTAGTCGGGCGTGATCGAGCAGCCGTTCACCGGCACCGGCACGAGGTGGCACAGCAGGTGGGAGGCGGTGTGAAAGCGCATCAGCCGGTGGCGGCGCTCCCAGTCGAGGCGGGCGGTGACGGTGTCGCCGGGCTTCAGCGCGGCGAGCAGTTCGGCCTGTTCGGGCGCCGGCACGTGGACGAATTCATTGGTCGGCAGGCCTTCTTCATTCTTGGCCTTGCGGGTGTCGGCGATCGCGAGTTCGCGGCCATCGGCCAGCACCAGCACGCCGGCGTCGCCGGCCTGTCCACCGCCCAGCGGATAGAACACGGTGCGGTCCAGCACGATGCCGGTGTCGTCGATGCGCAGGATGCGGGCTTCGCAGGTGCGCAGATAGGCGTCGGCGCGGAACAGGTCGTCGGTCATGCGGCGATGGTAGCGGCGATGCGCAAACAAGGTGCACCCACGCCGGAAAGCGCCCACGACCGACAACCCCGGGCGCGCCGGTTGTGGATGATCCGGCCGGTATGCGGCTGCCTGGCCGCGCAAGGATTACGCATGAAAGCACCGCAGCAAGCACCCACCCGCCGGGCCGATTCCGCATGGCGGATGCCCGCCCTGGCCCTCACGGCTGTCGCCGCCGCGCTGCTCGTGGCCGGCTGCGGCGAGGCCGCCAAGCTCTCGCCCGAAGTCACGACCGGCCCGCGCCCGCAACTGGCCGAGCCCAACAAGACCCTGATTCCCACCGTCAACGTGGCGCCCGCCATCGGCTGGACCGACGCCGCCACGCCCACCCCCGCCGACGGCCTGCGCGTGACCGCCCTGGCGCGCGGGCTGGACCATCCGCGCTGGGTCTACACCCTGCCCAACGGCGACGTGCTGGTGGCCGAGAGCAACAAGCCGCCCAAGCCCGCCGGCAGTACCGATGGCGGCAGCGGCCCCATCGCCAAGGTGCGCGACTGGGTCATGGGCAAGGTCATGGGCCGCGCCGGTGCCGGCGTGCCCAGCGCCAACCGCATCACCCTGCTGCGCGACGCCAACGGCGACGGCGTGGCCGAGGTGCGGGAAGTGTTCATGACCAACCTGATGTCGCCCTACGGCATGGTGCTGGTGGGCAACGAACTCTTCATCGCCAACGCCGATGCGCTCGTGAAGGTGCCCTACACCGAGGGCCAGACTGCCATCACCGCCAAGCCCACGGTGGTGACGCCGCTGCCCGCGGGCATCAACCACCACTGGACCAAGAACGTCATCGCCAACGCCGACGGCAGCAAGCTCTACGTGACGGTGGGCTCCAACAGCAACATCGGCGAGAACGGCCTCGCGGCCGAGGAAGGCCGCGCTGCCATCTGGGAGGTCGATACCAAGAGCGGCGAGAAGCGCCTGTTCGCCAGCGGCCTGCGCAACCCCAACGGCATGGGCTGGGACCCGGACACGAATGCGCTGTGGACCGTGGTCAACGAGCGCGACGAGATCGGCAGCGACCTCGTGCCCGACTACCTCACCTCGGTGAAAGACGGCGCCTTCTACGGCTGGCCCTGGAGCTACTACGGTGGCGTTGTCGATGCGCGCGTCACGCCGCAGAACCCCGGCATGGTGGCCAAGTCCATCGCGCCCGATTACGCGCTGGGTTCGCACGTCGCACCGCTGGGCATGGCCTTCTCGCGCCCGGGCGGCATGCCCGAGCAGTTCGCCAGCGGCGTCTTCATCGGCGAGCACGGCTCGTGGAACCGCAAGCCCAAGTCGGGCTACAAGGTGGTGTTCGTGCCCTTCATCGGCGGCAAGCCCAGCGGGCCGCCGGTCGATGTGCTCACGGGCTTCTTGACCGCCGACGAAAAGGCCCAGGGCCGGCCGGTGGGCGTGGCGCTCGACAAGAGCGGTGCGCTGCTCGTGGCGGACGACGTGGGCAACGCAGTGTGGCGCGTGGCACGCATGAAGCCCAACTGAGCCGTCAGCCCCGGCGCGCCGACGACAGGCGCGGCACCAGTTGCGCCACCGGCCCGTCGACGCGGCGCTGGCTGGTGTCGCCGCGCAGGTGGTCGAACAGCAGCGCAATGGCCTGTTGCGCGATCTCGTCCAGATGCAGGTCCACGGCCGTGAGCGGCGGCACGCAGGTGCGGGCGCGCACGCCGTCGTAACGGGTGGCGACCATCACGTCGTTGGGAATGTGCCGGCCCGATTCGAGGATGGCCGCGACCGCGCCCGTGGCGAAGGCGTCCACCGGCACGCAGAAGGCATCGATGTCGGGGTGCGCCGCCAGCAGCGCGAGCGCGGCTTCGCGGCCACCGTTCTCTCCCTTCACTTCGTCGACCAGCGACAGCAGCGGCGCCTGCCCGCGCGCGGCAGCGAACGCCTGGTAAGCCGCCTGGCCTTCCACATAGGAGTTGCGCTGCGCCGAGCCGAGGATCATCGCGACCTTGCGCGCGCCCTGTGCCTGCAGGTGTTCGAGCAGCAGGCGTGTCGTGTGCCCCGAGTGAATGTCGACATACGGCGGCAATGCGAGCCCATCGGCGGTTTCGTCGGCCGGCTTGCCGATGGCCACCACCGGCAGGCCGCGCCGCAGCAGGTAGGCCATGTTCGGGTCGCCCGCCGAGGGCTCGATGACCAGCGCCCCGTCCACGTCCAGCAGCTCCATCGGCACTCGCCCGGTTTCCATGGGCGGCGCCAGCACCAGCGCCAGGCGGCGATCGAGTGCCGCCGCGGCGGCCACCGCCGCCACCTCCATCAGGAAGCCAAGCCGCGACGGGCCGCCCGCCACCGCGAACGGCATCGACGACAGCAGCACGATCATGTGCGCCTCGCCGGTGCGCAGCCTTTGCGCATTGCGGTTGGGCCGGTAGCCCAGCGTCAGCGCCGCCTTCTCGACGCGCGCACGGGTTTCCGCATCGACCTGCCCCCGTGCGTTGAGCGCATGGGAGACGGTGGTCGGCGACACGCCCGCTTCCCGGGCCACGTCCTTGATGGTGACCCGCGGCGGTGGATTGGGGCTCATCCCGTTGACCTTTTCAAAAAGCGGTGATTCAATTCCCAAATCGTTTTGGGGCTCGCTGTTCCGGAATGTACTTCACCCGCTTCGGCGGCTTTTTTTGCCAGTGTGCCCAAATCGATTTGGGCGCAGCCAGCCCAAAGGATCCGAATCATGTCCCGTGCTTGCGACGCCCCCGCCGTCGACGCAGTGCTGCCCGTTTCGCAACTGCTCCTGTTCGGCCTGCAGCATGTGCTGGTGATGGCGGCCGTGCCCATCACGTCCGTGTTCCTGGTGGCCAAGGCGCTGGGCCTGGAGCCCGCGCTCACGGTCAACCTGATCAGCGCCACCTTTCTGCTGTGCGGCGTGGGCACGCTGCTGCAGTCGTTCGGGCCGTGGAAGTTCGGTGCGCGCCTGCCTTTCGTGATGGTGCCGGGCGGCGCGCCCATCGTGATGTTCGTGACCATCGCCCAGCAGCGCGACCTGCAGACCGCTTCGGGCGCGGTGATCCTCACGGCGCTGTTCTATTTCCTGGTGCTGCCGGTGTTCGCGCGCTGCCTGCGCTACTTTCCGAAGATCGTCATCGGCACCTTGCTGCTGCTGGTGTCCATCAATCTCGTGAAGGTGTACGGCGGCATCATCGCGGGCAAGGCCGGCTCGCCCGCCTTTGCCGACCCGGTGAACATCGGCCTGGCGCTCGCGACCATCGGCTTCACCGTGCTGTTCGCGCGCATGTTCAAGGGCACGCTCGGCCAGCTCTCGGTGCTGCTGGGTTTGCTGGCCGGCACGGTGCTGGCGGCCGTCTGCGGGTTGATGGACTTCAGCACCGTGGCGGCTGGGCCTTTCTGGAGCGCACCGACGCTGCTGCCCTTCGGCATGCCGCGCTTCGACCTGGTGGCGGCCGTGCCGCTGCTGATCTTCAGCGTCATCTCGATGGTCGAGGCCACGGGGCAGACCGTGGCGGTGGCCGAAGTGGTGGGCCGCAAGATCGACCCACGCGACGTGGTGCCGCGCACCATCCGCGGCGACGCGCTGATGTCGCTGGCGGGCGGGCTGTTCGGCACGTCGATGATCATCACCAGCGGCGAGAACATCGGCATCGTGCGCGCCACCAACGTGCGCTCGCGCTACGTCACGGCAACGGCCGGCGTGATCCTGATCCTCATCGCGCTGTCGGCGCCGCTGGGCCGGCTGGCCAGCGCCATTCCCTCCGCCGTGGTCGGCGGCACCGCGATGGTGGTGTTCGCGATCATCGGCACGATGGGCATCGACATGCTGCGCAAGGTCGACCTGCACGAGCGCGGCAACATGTTCGTGCTGGCCGGCGCGCTGACCATGGGCCTGCTGCCCATCGTCGTGCCGGGCCTGTACAGCCGCTTCCCCGACACGCTGCAGCTCGTGCTGGGCAACGGCCTGGCCATGGGCTCGCTCACGGCGGTGGTGTTGAACATGGTGTTCAACCGCGTGGCTGCCGATAGCGCCGAAAGCCCCGTGGTGGCACCCGCATCGCAGTGAGGCGTCGCGTCGCTTCTTCCTTCTTTCCCGTTCCTGCTTCTCTCTTTTCTCACCATGTCTTCTGAACTCGATGCCGCGCTCTTCGCGGCCGACGAGCTGCTGCTCGTTCCCGACCACCTGATGCTGCGCGACGGCCCCGCAAGCGGCCATGCCGTGCTGATGGCGGGCGGCCGGTTCCGCGACGTCGGGCCCGCCGACACGCTCATCGCCCGCCACCCGCACCTCACGCCGCTGCACCTGCTCGGCAAGCTGCTGATGCCGGGAATGATCGACGCGCACCACCACCTCACGCAGTCCTTCGGCAAGTCGCTGGCCTATGGCGAGCCGTCCGAAATTTTCCGGCGCGTGTGGGTGCCGCTCGAATCGAGCCTGGACGACGAGTTCGTCTACATGGCCTCCAAGCTCGCGGCGCTCGAATCGCTGCGCGGCGGCTTCACCACCGTCTGCGATGCGGGCACGCGCGCGCCGGGCGACATCGGCGCCGTCGCGGCCGCCGTGCAAGAGGCCGGGCTGCGCTGCGTGCTGGGCCTGATCTGCAACGACGGCGGCAACGACAGCACCGTCGCCGATCGGAAAACCATCCAGTCGCACGCCGCGCGCTTCCTGCGGCAGTGGTCCGATGCAGACCTTGTGCATCCCTCGCTCGCCATCTCGGTGCCCGAGGCCGCGTCCGACGAAATGCTGGCCGCCGTGTCGGCGCTGTGTGCCGAGGCGCGCACCATCTTCCAGACGCACGTCAACGAACACCTCGCATCGGTCGAGCGCTCGGTGGTGCAGCGCGGCAAGCGTCCGCTCGAACTGCTGGCGCAACTGGGCGCGCTCGGCCCGCAGGTGCTCATTGCGCACGGCACGCTGGTCACGCCGTCCGAACTCGTGCTGCTGCACGACACCGACACCGCCGTGAGCTACAACCCCGTCGCCAGCCAGTGGAAGGGCAACGCCGTGGCGCCCGCGAACCTGATGGCCGCCATGGGCATCCGCTTCGGGCTCGGCACCGACGCCACGCGCAGCGACGCTTTCCGGCTGATGGACGCGGCCGAGGCCGCGCAGAAGCTGGCCTTCGGCATGGCCATCGGCGATGCGTCGAGCGGTGGCGGCTGGACCTGGTTCGACCACGCCACGCACGAAGGCGCGCGCGCCGTGGGCCTCGGTCACCTGACCGGCGAGATCGCCATCGGCAAGGCGGCCGACTTCCTCATCGTCGATGTCGACACGCCCGAGATGTGTACCTCCGTCGACCTCACATGGGACCTCGTGCGCCTGGGCAACCGCGACCAGATCGCCGCCGTGTTCGTCGCGGGCCGTCTGCGCCTGTGGGAAGGCTGGCCGCCCGACTGGGATGCGCGCGCGCTGCAGCAGCGGCTCGCGCGTGTCGCCCATGCGGCGATGGAGCGCGCGCCCATCGTGCGCCTGCACCCCACGGCGGCCGAACACCGCCGCCTGACCATGGCAGCCGCCACCAGCGCACGGAATCCACAGTGAGCGCGCAGCACCTCTTTCTGGTTTCCATCGCCGTGCTGATCGCCGCCTTCGTGCAGGGTGCGACCGGCGTCGGCTTTGCGCTGATCGCCGCGCCGGTGATCGGCATCGTGCGCCCCGACCTGCTGCCCGTGTGCGTGCTGGTGCTGATGCTGCCGCTGAACTTCTATGTGATGTGGCGCGAGCGCGGCGCCATCGACCGTGTCGGCGCGAGCTGGATCACCGGCGGGCGCATGCTCGGAACCCTCGGCGGCCTGTGGGTGCTGGCGGCGCTGAGCGCGAGCCATCTGTCGCTCTTCGTCGGCGCATCGACCATTGCGGCGGCGCTGGTCACCTTGATGATGCCGGCCTTCTCACCGGGCCGCAGCGCCTTCGTGGCGGCGGGGCTCGTCACCGGCATCACCGAAACCGCGACCGGCATCGGCGGCCCGCCGCTGGCGCTGGTCTACCAGCACCAGCCGGCGCCCACCATGCGTTCGACCATCGCGCTGTGCTTTCTGGTTGGCGAACTGGTGTCGCTGGTCACGCTGATGGTGGCCGGCCGCATCGACGGCTCACAGCTTCATGCGGCGGCCGAGTTGCTGCCCGCGTTGGTCGTGGGCGCGGTGCTCAGCCGCGTGGTGCATCAGCGCATCAACGGCCGCGTGCTGCGCATCTTCGTGCAGGTCTTCGCGATCGTGTCGGGCGCGGCGCTGCTGCTGCATTCATTCTGAGGCGCTGCGCGACGAAGCCTGCCACGCCGCACGGCTGATGCGGTAGAGCCGGTGGCGCACCAGCGCGTGGCCTTCGGGCACGGCCGGATGGTCGAAGGCGCCGGCCACGTCTTCGTGCATGCCGATGCGTTCCATCACCGCGGCCGAGCGCAGGTTGCCGGCGGCGGTGAAGGCCACGATCTCGTTGAGCCCAAGGCGGTCGAACCCGACCTGCAGGGCGCCGCGCGCGGCTTCGCTCGCCAGCCCCTGGCCCCACCATTTGCGCGCGAAGCGCCAGCCGATCTCGACACAGGGTGAGAAGGGCAGGCTGGCCATCGGCGCATTGAGGCCGGTGAAGCCGGCGAACTCGCCCGACGCCTTGTGCTCGACGGCCCAGAAGCCCCAGCCGTTCTCGGTGATGAGGTTCCTGGCGCGCGCGGCCATGGCATCGCTGTCCGCGCGGGTCGGCAGGGGCAAAAGGAACTCCATCACCTGCGGGTCGGAAGCCAGCGCGAAGAAGGGGGCGAGGTCGCTGTCGTGCCATTGGCGCAGCCGCAGGCGTTCGGTTTCGAATTCAATGAGTTCTGTCTTCATGCGGCCGATTGTGTCGCAGTGCATATATATCGTGACGTGATATATTTGCGGCCGTTCCGATTGCACCCCAAGCCATGGCCTCATCACGCAAGCTCGCCAAGAAAGACTTCGAGGCACTGTCCCAGTTCCGCTACCAGATGCGCCGCTTCGAGCGCTTCTCCGAGCGCGCCGCGCAAGGCGAGGGCCTCACGCCGCAGCAGTACCTGGTGCTGCTGCACATCAAGGGCGTGCCGGGGCGCGAGTGGGCCTCGGTGGGCGAGATCGCCGAACGCCTGCAACTGCAGCCGCACGGCGTGGTCGCACTCGTCACGCGCTGCGAGGCGCTCGAACTCGTGCAGCGCCGGCCCAGCGAAACCGACCGCAGGCAGGTCGAAGTGCACCTGCTGGCCAAGGGCGAGCAGCTGCTGCTGCGGCTGGCCGAACTTCACCGCGCGGAACTGCGCTCGCTCAAGGGCGTGTTCGACGTGCCGCAGATCGATCTTCCCGAACAGCCATGACCCCAACCTCCCATCCGCCGCGCGGCGACTTCGCGCTCAACACGCGCCTCTTGCGCATCACCGCCATGGCCGCCGTCATCGGCGCCATCAGCACCGTGGCCGCGCGCGTGCTGCTCGACCTGATCCGCTTCTTCACCAACCTGTTCTTCTTCCAGACCTTCTCGCTGGCCGAGCATTCGCCGGCCACGAACACGCTGGGGCTCTGGGTCATCGGGGTGCCGGTGATCGGCGGGCTCATCGTCGGCGTGGTGGCGCGCTACGGCTCCGACAAGATCCGTGGCCATGGCATCCCCGAAGCCATCGAGGCGATCCTGTTCGGCAAGAGCAAGATGTCGCCCAAGGTCGCGCTGCTCAAGCCGCTGTCCTCGGGCATCGTCATCGGCAGCGGCGGGCCGTTCGGCGCCGAGGGGCCGATCATCATGACCGGCGGCGCCATCGGCTCGCTGATCGCGCAGCACTTTCACCTCACGGCGGCCGAGCGCAAGGCGCTGCTGGTGGCTGGCGCCACGGCCGGCATGACGGCGGTGTTCGGCACGCCGGTGGCGGCCGTGCTGCTGGCCGTCGAGCTGTTGCTGTTCGAGCTGCGCCCGCGCAGCCTGCTGCCGGTGGCCGTGGCCTGCGCGGTGGCGGGCTTCACGCGGCCGCTGCTGATGGATGCGGGCCCGCTGTTTCCGCTGCAGACGGCCGTGCCCGGCCCGCTGGCCATGCTGTCGTGCGTGGTGGCCGGCGTGCTGTGCGGCGCGCTGTCGGCATCGCTGTCGCTCTCGCTCTACAAGGTCGAAGACTGGTTCGGCAAGCTGCCGGTGCACTGGATGTGGTGGCCCGCCATCGGTGGCCTGGCGGTCGGCATCGGCGGGTACTTCCAGCCGCGCGCGCTGGGCGTGGGCTACGACGTCATCGGCGACCTGCTGCACAACCACCTCGCGCTCGGCGTGGTGGCCGCGCTGCTGGCGGTGAAGGCCGTCATCTGGGTCATCTCGCTGGGCTCGGGCACCTCGGGCGGCGTGCTCGCGCCGCTGCTGATGATGGGCGCCGGCCTCGGTGCGGTGCTGTCGCACGTGCTGCCCGGCAACGACCCGATGCTGTGGCCGCTGGTCTGCATGGCGGCCACGCTCGGCGGCGTGATGCGCGCGCCGCTCACCGCCACCATCTTCGCCTTCGGCCTCACGCACGACAGCAATGCGCTGCTGCCGCTGCTCACCACCTCGGCCGTGGCCTACGGCTTCACGGTGCTCACCATGCGCCGCTCGATCCTCACCGAGAAGATTGCGCGCCGCGGCTATCACATCTACCGCGAATACGGCATCGATCCGCTGGAGCGGCATTCGGTCGAAGAGGTGATGACGCGCGAAGTGCGCAGCATCGACGCTGCCCTGCCGGTGGCGCAGGCGCTCTTCGAGTTTTTCGGCGAAGGGCAGGCACACCGCGCGTTTCCGGTGCTGCGCAACGGCGCGGTGATCGGCGTGGCCGACCGCGCGATGCTGGCCGCACATGCAACCCGCGACCCGATCGGCACGGTCGGCGATGCCTGCGCCGATGCGCCGCTGTACTACGCGCTGCCGGGCGAGAACTGCCGCGCCGTCGCCACGCGCCTTGCGCGCCACCGGCTCGAACGGCTGCCCGTGGTGAAGGATGCGCAGTCGCTCGCGTTGGCCGGCATCGTGGCGCGCAGCGACCTCATCAAGCCATCGCTCGCGCATTTCGACGAAGAGGAAAAGCGCGAGCGCATGCGCGGACTGCCGTGGCAGTCGACGTAGCCTAGAACCCGGCCAGAACGACCTTGCCCTGCGCCTTGCCGCTCTCGATGAGCGCATGCGCCTTCTTGAGATTCGCCGCGTTGATCGCGCCGAAGCTCGCATTCGCCGTCGTGCGGATGCGCCCTGCATCGACCAGCGCGGCCGCTTCGGCCAGCAGCGCGCCCTGCTCGGCGATGTCGGGCGTCTCGAAGCGCGAGCGCGTGAACATCATTTCCCAGTGCAGCGAGATGCACTTGGTCTTCAGCGGCATCGCGTCGAACACCTTCATGTCGTCGATCACCGCGAGCTGGCCTTGGGGCTTGAGGCTTTCGATGATCTGCGCGTAGTGCTGATCGGTCTGCGTGAGGCTGGCGACCATGTCGACTTCGCCGATGCCGGCCGCCTTGAGTTCGGCCGCGAGCGGCTTCGAGTGGTCGATGACCGCGTGCGCACCCAGCGCCAGGCACCACGCACGCGTTTCGGCGCGCGAGGCGGTGGCGATCACGCGCAGCTTCGTGAGCTGGCGCGCGAGCTGGATCAGGATGGAGCCCACGCCGCCCGCACCGCCGGTGATCAACAAGGTCTGGCCTTCGCCGCCGCCCTTGGGCACCCGCAGGCGGTCGAACAGCAGTTCGTAGGCGGTGATGGTGGTCAGCGGCAGGGCAGCGGCCTGCGCGTCGTCGAGGCTCTTCGGCGCAACGGCGGCGATGCGCTCATCGACCGCGTGCAGCTCCGAGTTGGTACCGGGCCGGATGATCGAGCCGGCGTAGTACACGCGGTCGCCCACCTTGAAGTTCTGCACGCCGCTGCCGATGGCCTCGACCGTGCCGACGGCATCCCAGCCCAGCACCTTGGCCTGGCCGGCCTCGGGCGCGACGTTCTTGCGGATCTTGGTGTCGACCGGGTTGACGGACACCGCCTTCACGCGCACCAGCAGGTCGCGCGTGCCAGGCACCGGCGCCGGCAGCTCGATGTCCTGCAGCGATTCGGCGTTGTCGATGGGAAGGGACTGGTAGTAGCCGATGGCTTTCATGGAAATGGACCTTTCTGGAACGATGCCTGAACTGTAGGATCGCAAAATGGATTTGATAAGCCCCGAGAAATCAGCAACACTTTCAAATGAAAATTGAAAACCTCTCGGACCTGCGGGTGCTGATGCAAACGGCACGCGGCGGCACGCTCACGGCGGCGGCCCATGCGCTGGGCATCACGCCGGCCGCCGCCAGCGCCACGCTCAAGCGGCTGGAAGCGCAGATCGGCGCCCGCCTGTTCGAGCGCTCCACGCGCGCCATGCGCCTCACGCCGCAGGGCCAGACGCTGCTCGACTACGCGGTGCGCGCCTTCGAGCTGCTGGACGAGGGTGAGTCGCTGGTCACGGCCGATCGCGGCGAGCTGGTCGGCACGCTGCGCGTGGCTTCGCCGTCGGACCTCACGCGCAGCACGCTGCTGCCGTGGCTCGATGAATTCCTCGCGCTGCACACCGGCGTGCAGCTCTCGCTGTCGGTGAGCGACCAACCGCTCGACGTGATGCGCGACGAGGTCGACGTGGCGCTGCGCTATGGCGCGCTCGCCGATTCACGCCTGGTGGCGCGCCCCTTCGCCATGACCAATCCCTTGCTGATCGCTTCGCCCGACTACCTGCGCCGCCACGCCGCGCCGCAGACGCCGCAAGACCTGGTGCACCACAACTGCCTGACCTTCAATCGCTCCGGCCGCCGCCACCGCGTCTGGCGCTTCGCGCAGAACGGCCAGTGGACGGAAGTGCGCGTGAACGGCAACCGCAGCGTGGACGACGCCTCGCTCGCACGCGAATGGGCGGTGGCCGGCCACGGCATCACGCTGAAGTCGGCGCTCGACGCGCGCGAGGACATCCGCGAGGGCCGGCTGGTGCGGCTGCTGCCCGAGTGGGACACCGAGCCCTATCCGCTGCATGCGCTGCTGCCCAGCGGTCGATTCGTGCCGGCGCGCGTGCGGGCGTTTGTCGATTTCCTGGCGGCGAAGTTCGAGGCGCTGACGGCCAGTTAGGGCTGTGCTGATTGAGCCCCGTTGTGACGGCACAAACCGTCGGGGAGGCCTTGAGGCGCGTCGACTTCCGATTGCCTGGCTTCTCTTGCGCCGTTCGGACCCCATGCAACGAAAGCGAATTCGAGTGAGGCGCCAGCCGTCACCTCGAGCACGGCGAGGAGATGCATCGGGGATGCCACCGGCAGCTACAAGAAAGTGGACGGCACCGCCTGCCAGCAGGTCGACTGCCACGCCGCCCGCTGGAAGGCCGACGCCGGGTATATGCACAGCTTCGTGCCGGAACACGCGCTGAGCAGCGGCCAAAAAACAGCACCGCAGGGACTATGACCGCCCCGTCGACGTCCACGATGCCTGCATCCCTCCTCAAGTGAACGTTCAAAAAATGAAGGGTCAATATCCAGTCTGCACCGAAAACATGATTTCAAATTGAATGCTTTTGTATGTGGATGTGTTGAGAATTCACATTCAATAATTATCGAAACCGGGTTGTATTTTTTTGTTTGGGATCGGATAAATTGAAGAGGGCGGCGAATTTCCACCGCTTCCGGTGTTCCGCATGAACACCATCACTTAGTCGCCGCAAAGTGAATCGGTGAATGCCTTGCTCACTAGGGTTTTTATTTTTACAAACAAAAAGGGGAGTATGGTTTCTATATACAAAGCACTGGCCTTCTTTGCTGGCCTATTTATCGGGGTAAATGCGTTCGCGCAATCAGCATCCAGCGATACAAAAACGATCTGTTTTGGCCTTCCACCCACTGGATGGGTGATAACTCAGACGCTCTCCGCGCCGATAGCGGGAGCAGACATGTCGCTGTCATGTCCGCCATCGGTCGACTCAAGTCAACGGAGATTTGTGTTGATAAAAAGAATAAATGATTTGCCAGCAGGCAGTGAGGTCGAGGTCTGCGCGAATTTTGACGGACATCGACCTGTCGGCTGGGAATACGTGGGTACTCTTTTCAGAGGCCTTTGCACAACTCATATAAATCCGGTAGCCACCACCGCCCCTGATTCTTATAGGATTCGTAGAATTGATAGCCCGCCAACTCCAGGTAATCCGGCACTTCCCGGTAATCCGGTGACTTCAAACTACGCGGTCCAAGGTTGGGTTGACGGAAGATCAGGCCCTAACTTAACAGGTTGGGCATGCGCCAATGGTTATGAACCACCCATTTACGTTCATTTGTACATTAACGGCCCGGTCGGACAGGGGACCATGGATTCGTTTTATTTGGCAAATTTATCCAGTGAGCCAGCTATAGCCGCGGCATGCGGTACTAATGGGCGGACATATCGATTTTCAATTCCTGTAGCCGGTCGCTTCGCGTATGGAACTCGACTTTTTGTTCATGGAATATCACCCATTGGTACCCATCCTTTGCTCAAAGGTTCGGGTAATTACACGAGTGACTGAGTGAGCATCTGTCCGTGATTGAATCAAGAACCCCGGCCCTCGGCGCAGGGGTTCTTTATCGTCTTGGCTTCCCTGGGCGGGATTTCCTGGCGTTGAAGCTTGAGCAGGTTGAACGCGAAATCTTCGCCGCGCTCTTCCTCGACACCCAGAACCGCTTGATCGAAGAGCGGGAGATGTTTTGGCCTCGTCGACATCGTCGCTCCCGTGTGAAATTCGATGGCCTGTGCCTGTCAGCGCTGCCTCAGATCATCGGCGTGACCGCACCATCCATCGCCACGATGGCACCCGTCACATAGCTGGCCTTCGCCGACGCCAGAAACAGCACCGTGTTGGCGACTTCTTCCGGCGTCGCGATGCGGCCCAGCGGCAGGCGCGCGGTGGCGCGTTCCAGTGCTTCGTCGGTGCCGATGCCCTGCAGCTTCGCATCGGCCTTCATGCCTTCCTGCAGCCGCTCGGTCAGCGTGAGGCCGGGGTTCACCGCGTTCACGCGCACGCCCTTGGCCGCATAGGCCGCGGCCATGCCGGCGCTCACCAGCATCAACGCCGCATTGGCCGCGCCGCCCGCCATGTGGACCGGGCTTGCGACCTTGCCGCCGTGGCCGATCACGTTGACGATGGCGCCGCGCCCGCGCTGGCCCATGCGCTTGACCACCGGGTCGATCATGTGGATGTAGGTGAAGTACTTGGCGTCCATCGCGTCGTGCCAGGCGGCGGGCGTCAGATCGTCGGGCGGGGTGCGGCGTGCGGCACCGGCCGAGTTGACGAGCACGTCGACCGCACCGAAAGCCTTCTCGGCCGCATCGAGCGCGGCCACGGCGCTGGCCGGGTCCTTCAGGTCGGCCGCATGCAGCGACACGCGGCCCTCGGCCTGCGCGAAGGCCTCGACCAGCGTTTGCAGGCCCTGCTGCAGGTTCTGCAGGTCGCGCGACACGAGGCTCACGCGCGCGCCTTCGCGCAGGAAGCCCAGCGCGCAGGCCAGGCCGATGCCCTTGCTGCCGCCGGTGATGAGTACGTGCTGGTCCTGAAGCTGGAGGTCCATGAAAGCGTCCTTGAGGGGTGGAGGGGATGTGCCGGCGATTGAATCACCGCCGCGAAACCCCTGCACGCACGCGGCCGGACGCCGCCGCCCGTGTCAGCGCCGCGCCGCCGCGCGCCGCAACGGCTCGGGCTCCAGCGCGCCGGGCGTGGTGTCGGTGGCGTCCCGCAGTTGTCCGTCGCGGTCGTGGTGCACCAGCAGTTGGCGCGTGCGCTGCCAGGTCGACAGGCGTGCCGGCGGCACCTCGATGTAGGAGGCCAGTGCGAACAGCGACGACTGTTCCTGGTCCGGCGGCGCCTCGCGCTTCTGCTGGCGGCGGCGCCACGGCGCCATCACCAGCATCGACACCAGGATCACGCCGATCACCACCGCGTACAGGCCCAGCAGGTGCAGCACCTCGGGTTGCGAGCGCGCGCCCAGCACATAGGGCCACGCATACCAGATGGCGCAGAACCAGATGGCGATGGTGACCGCCGGGCGCAGCACGCGCAGCCACAGGTACATGGCCAGCGTGCGCTGCGGCGAGCGGCCGTTGCCGAAGGCGCGCAGCGGGATGCGCGCGGCATCGATGATCGGTTCTTCGCCCGCGGGCTGGCCCCATGAGCGCTGCCGCGTGGGCGGGTTCATGTCGGCATGCGTCTCGGGAAATTGCGAATGAGCGTGGGACTCATGGGGCATCGGAGATTCCTCGGTCAGGGCTCGTCCACACCGCGCGTTTGCCGCGTCGGCGTATCAGGGCTTTGGGAAGGGCGATGACGGTGGTCGCCATCGTGATGGTCCAGAAAGCGATCGGGTACCAGATCGTTCCGGCGAAATAGCGCATCAGGTCGCGGTCGTAGCGGCGATCGATCCACAGGCTCAGCAGCATCTGCAGGATGCAGGTCATGGCCAGCAGCGTGCCCTGCCAGTGCGGCAGCAGCGCCGAGTGCCAGAGCGATTCGGTCGGCAGAAAGGGGCGCGCCAGGCTGACGAGCAGCACCAGTGCCATTGCATAGGCCCACACCACGCTGGTCATGTACTCGGCGTAGATGAGCCACATGCGCCAGTTGCCCGGCCGCAAAATGCGCGGCGTGTAGCGCAGCATGGTCTGGATGCCGCCGACGGCCCAGCGCAGGCGCTGCTTCCAGAGACCGCGCAAGGTCTCGGGCATCAGGATCCAGCACAGCGCGCGCGGCTCGAAGCGAAGCTGCCAGCCCGAGAGCTGCAGCTTCCAGCTCATGTCGATGTCTTCGGTGAGCACGTCGGGGCTCCAGAAGCCCACTTCGATGACGGCGCGGCGGCGGAACATCGCCAGCACGCCCGACACCGTGAACAGCGTGCCCACCAGTTGCTGCGAGCGCTTGATGAGGCCGATGATCGAAGAGAACTCGCCCACCTGCATGCGCCCCAGCAGCGTGGTGCGGGTGCGGATGCGCGGGTTGCCGGTAACGGCGCCGATGCGCTCCGAAGCCAGCATGGGCCGCAGCATCCAGGCGATGGCGTCGGCGTCCACCAAGGCATCGCCGTCGATGCCCAGGATGTATTCGCCGCGCGCCAGTTGGCAGGCCGTGTTGAGGCCAACCGCCTTGCCCTGGTTGCTGGCGTTGTGAATGACGCGCAGGCGGCTGTATTCCTTCGTCATCTCGTCCAGCAGCTCGCCGGTACCGTCGGTGCTGCCGTCGTTCACGGCAATCACTTCGTAGTTCGGGTAGCGCGTGCGCATCAGTTGCTCGATCACTTCGCGCAGATGCGGCACTTCGTTGAAGCACGGCACCACCACGGTGACCAGCGGGCGGGTGGCGAGCAGCTCGAGCGGATCGACGTCGACGTCGCGCTTGCGCTCGAACACCATCGCGTGCGACAGGCCGCCGGCCATCCACACCCAGGCCATGAAGAAGGGGTAGTAGAAGACGAAGCCGAACAGCAACGAGGGCAGCGTCTGCGCGAGGAAGTGGCTGGTGGTCATGGCCGTCGTTCTCCTTGCGCGGGTGGCGACGGTGAGGTTGCCGGTGCGGCAGCAGGCGCCGTTTGCGGCGGCGTCTCCACGGTGGCCGCGCCGGACGAACGCAGCGCGCGCGGCAGCAGCGTGCGCACCGAGATCGCGCGGCGCACCACCTCCAGCGAGGGCTGGTTGTTCAGAAAGTCGTCGGGGTAGTAGCCCAGGTGCCGCACGCCGGCGCGCTGCAGCAGCGTCCACTGGCGCGCCAGTTCGGCGTCGGCCACCGGCTTGCCGGTGCGCCAGTCGCGCGCCTGCAGCTCGAACACGGTGCCGTCCAGGCCGCGCGGCGTGTCGGCGGCGCGGCGCGCCAGCCGCGTGAGCCAGACGTCGCTCGCGGTCGCGCTGCGGGCTTCGCCTTCCATGCGCGGCATCGCCATCAGGCCTACGTAGTCGTAGGCCGCGAGCGAGGCTTCGTAGTTCTGCGCGAACCACTGCTCGGCCTCGGGTTCGAGCACCGGCCGCGCATAGAGGTTGCGCGCGGTCTCCAGGCCCGGTCGCCACACGCCCACGCGCGTCATCAGCTCCTGCGTGAACTCGATCAGGTAGCGGGTCTTGGCGGTGGTCCAGCGCGCCATCAACGCCGGGTCGGCGCGGATCGCGGCCACGTCGGGCGGCAGGCCCCACTTCGCGTAGGTGGCGAGCGCGGCGGGGCTGGCGTCTTCGTCGTCGGACAGCATCGCGTCGTCATGGAACAGCAGGCCCTCGAAGAAGGCCTGGCGGCCCAGGTCTTCGTAGATGTCGCCGACCAACGTGCGCACGGCCGGATCGAAGGGCGTGAGCCGGTGGTAGCGGTCGGCCGGCATCTTGCCGCCCTGCGTCATCACCGTGTGCGTGGCCAGCGGGTTCGATGCGGGCAGCCGGAAGGCCGTCACCGGCATCCAGGCGTAGACCTTCACGCCGGTGCGGCTGCGCAGTTGCCAGGCCGCGCGGCTGAACAGGTCGGCGCGCATCGGCAGGTGGCGGTTGGGAAAGTACAGCGCGTCGGCCACGCCGTCGCCGTCGGGGTCGGCATAGGCCTGCAGGAACACCGAGCGCGGGCGCACGGCGGCCACGCGGTCGATCAGCGCCGAGAGGTTGCGCTCCTGCTGGGCCGGATCGGGGTCGTACACATAGTCCAGGTCGACGTGCATCACGCGGTTGACCGGCCGCACCTCGCCGCCCACCGGGCTGCGCAGCAACTGGGCGTATTCGGGCGCGGTGTTGTCGTAGGCGGCCAGTGCGCGGCGGATGCGCGTAAGCGGCACGGTGGGCGTGTTCGGTCCGTCGTCCAGCGTGAAGGTGATCGGCATGCCCGCGCGTTCCGACGCCTTCAGCGCCATCGCGTTGTAGGCGCCGTAGGGCCAGACGGTGGCGCGCACCTTGGCGCCGGTGCGCGCCTCGATGATCTCGCGGCTGCGGCGCAGGTCGGTCTCCACGCGGCGCAGGTAGGCGTCGTCGTCTTCGTAGCGGCGGGTCTTGGGGTCGTAGCGGTGCGTGGCCGCGGCCGGCAGCATGTTGCCCTGCGGGTTGGCCTGGATGCCGGTGTGCATGGCGTCGCTGTGGCTCGCGAGTTCGACCAGGCCCGAGCGCGCCATCTCGGCGGCCTCGGACCAGAGCAGGAAGTTCTCGCGCGGCGCGGGCTTGTCGCCCCAATGCACCATCTGGCCTTCGGGCACGTCGAGCCAGCTCGTCACCAGCGCGAACAGCGCCGGGTAGTTGTAGCGCTTGAGCAGCGGAAACACCTTGGTGTAGGCGCTGCGGTAGCCGTCGTCGAAGGTCAGCAGCACCGGCTGCGCGGGCAGCGGCTTGCCGCCGGCGCGCGCATCCACGATCTGCTGCAGGCTCACCGGGTGGTAGCCGCTGTACTGCAGCCATGCGAACACCTCGGCGAGCGAGCGGTCGTCGATGGCGGTCTCGTCGGGCGAGTCCTCGAAGCTGGCGCGCACGCCGGTGCGCACGTCGTGGAAGGAGAGCACGCGAAAGCTCACGCCGTCGTCGGGGTCGGCCGGCGGCAGCGGCTGGGCCAGGGCGAGGCGGGGCAGGGCGCCGAGGGCGAGCGCCAGCAGCAGCCACAGCATGGCCACGCGCAGGAAGGTGAATGGGTTCTTCGTCGGCATCACGGCAGGGGCATCGAGAGGTTCAGGAAAACGCCGCGCTGTCGTTCGCGCACGCCGTCGTAGGGGTGGCTGGAAATGCTCAGGCCGTAGCGCAGCGTGAGCTTCGGGCCGAGGTTCCAGCGGTGTTCGTAGCGCAGGGTCCACATCGGGCCGCTGCCGAAGCCGGCCTGGTGGTAGCTGCCGCCGCCGAGTTCGACGGCCTGGAAGAACTGGCGGTCGTCGCTCTTCCAGTTGAGCCATTGCGCGCGCGCGGTGAGCTGCACGCTGCCGTCGCGCGAGGGGTTGAAGTAGGGCGTGTCGATCGCGCGGCCACGGCCGGTGTCGGCTTCGAGCCGTGTTTCGAGCTGAAAGCGCGGCGTGCTGATCCAGCGCTCGCGCCAGCCCAGGCCCAGGCCGTCGCGCACGTTGCCGTCGCTGAAATCCAGCCGTTGCCATTGCAGGTCGAAGCGGCGCGATTCGTTCACCACATAGCCCACGCTGGCGCCGGTCTCTCGCGCGCCGATGCCGGCCACGCGCGCCTTCCACGGCAGCTCCTTGCTGTCGCCGTCGTAGGTGGCGGACAGGCGCCATGCATCGCTTGCGCGGTAGTCCAGCCGGCCGGCCACGCTGTTGCGGTAGGGGCCGGTGTTGCCATGCTGCAGCGCGCCTTCGGCCAGCCAGGGGCCGCGTTGCCAGCTCAGGCCGAGGCCGCCGCGTGCCCAGTTCGCGTTGCCGATGTCGGTGTTGCCCCGGCCCAGCGTCTGGTCGTAGAACACGCGCCATTCGTCGTTGATGAGGCCCGAGCTGAGCCGGCTGTCGATGCGCCATTCGCGGCTGGCGATGGCCGCGCCGCCGCTGGATGCTTCGGCGTCCACGTCGAGCCGCGGGCCGGTGATGGCGTGCCGCTTGCGTTCCATGTCGCGCACCTCGGCGGTGTCGGGCACGTCGGCCACCAGCGCTTCGGCGCGCTGGCGGGCGTCGCCGTACCAGCCCGCGTCGAGCAGGGCCTCGACATGGCCGACGCGCGCGCTGGTGTCGTAGGGCTGGTCGGCCGCCTGCGCCTCGAAGCGCGCGAGCGCGGCCTCGGGGTGTTCGCGCAGCCGCTCGGTCAGGCCCGCGCCGTAGGCGTAGCCGGCGTTGAGCGGGGCTTCCTGCGTCAGCGTGGCAAAGCGCTGCTGCGCGAGCGCCGGCCGGTCGGTGTAGAGCTGCATCAGCGCGCGCATGCCGCTCACGTCGGTGTACTGGCCGTTGGGGCGGCCGGCTTCGGGCGTGAGGCGCAACAGGGCGGGCGTGCCGTTTTCGATCTGCTTGAGCAGCGCTTCGGCTTCCTCGAAGCGGCCGGTGTCCTGGTAGGCGTAGACCAGGCCGAAGTAGATGTCGTCGGGCATCGGCAGGTCGGCGCCGCCCTTGGCCACGGCCGCTTCGTAAAGCGGCACGGCCTCGACCGAGCGGCGCTCTTGCGCGAGCGCGCGGGCCGCGGCGCCGAGGCCGTAGAACGGCAGGTCGGTGCCGGCGGCGCGCAGCGTGTCGTACAGCGCGATGGCATCGGCGGGGCGGCCACGTTCGACCAGCGCGAGCAGGCGGTCGGACTGCAGGCGCACGCGCAGGGCGCGCCATGCGTCGGCGTCTGTGGTGCCGGCCTGCAGCGCGGCGGCGTCGAGCCGGGCCAGTGCGATGTCCTGGTCCGCCAGCACGCGGTCGAGCGCGACCACGCGGGCCGGGCCCAGGCGCTGGTCGCGTTCCTCGATGGCCCAGTGCAGCCGTTGCGCCAGCGCCTTCTGCTGCAGCGTGGACAAAGCCAGCGCGGAGAAGCTGCCGGGGTTCGCGCGCTCGGCCGCATCGGCGTCGTCGAAGGCGGTCGATGCCGCGCCGTTGTCGGCGAGCAGGAAGTCGGTTTCGCGGCGCAGGTCGCGACGCTCGGGGCGCAGCGCGCCGGCCTCGGTGTAGGCGGCCAGCGCCTGCAGCGGCTTGCCTTCGGCACGGGCCACGGCGGCGCGCAGTTCGAGCAGCGCGACGCGGTCTTCGATCTGTTTGGCGGGTTCCCGCGAGAGCGCGTCGCAGATCGCCTTCGCGCCCGCGACGTCGCCGGTGTCGAGCCGCCAGAAGGCTTCGTGAATGCGCGGTTCGCGCGCGGCCGGTTGCCGTGCGCGCCAGATGGCGATGGTGTTGCCCTGCAGCGCGGTGTCTTGCGTGCGCCGTGCGGCCAGTGCGAGCGGGCCCAGTGCGTAGTCGCTCAGCTTCGCCGGCGATAGTTGGCGGCCCAGGGTCGCGGCCTCGGCGAACTGGCCGTCAGCGGCCGCGATGGCGATGGCGTCGGACGCCACGCGCTGCCGTTCCTTGTCGCCCAGCGGTGCCGCGAGCCAGTCCTTCAGTTGTTGCAGCGCCTGCGTCGGCGTGATGCGTCCGGCACGGCGCGCAAGGATCAGCGCGTCGTGTTCCTGCGGGCCGTAGGCCACCGTGCCGCGATCGGCGGCGGGTGGGTTCGTGACAGGTGACTGGGCCAGCGCCGTGGACGCGCCGAAGGCCAATACACAAACAATCGATGGCAATCCCCGCGCTGCCGATGCGAGGTGTTGAGACAACGAACGGGCGAGCGCCGTTTTGCGCCCAGCCGTGACCGTGCCTCCAGCTATTTTCTGGATGAACACTCTGCTCCCTTTGACCAACGCCTTGCATGCGGCAAACAGCCGCGATGCAAGCCGAATCACCCATCCGAAAAAAAACGGATCGGATGGTTCTGAAAAATGACTCTGCGGACGACTCTATTCACGATAGTTAACAAACACAAACTAAAGTGCAAGGAAGTCGTTATAAATGTGAACTGGTTGGCTATATTTCCGCCGCAATCAACCAGTCATGTCGGACAAGGCCCCGTGATGCGGATAGGCGTCCGGCCTAAGATCCACACGATGAACGCCTCTGCAGCCCCTTTGCCCCGCTTCTGGTCCCAGCTCACCACGCGCGATTTCGCCGCGCTCGATGCGGCCGCCACCGTCGCGGTGCTGCCCTTGGGCGCGACCGAGCAGCACGGCCCGCACCTGCCGCTGGGCGTGGACACGGTGCTGGCCGATGGCATCGTGGCCGCGTCGCTGCCGCTGCTGCCGCCTGCGTTGCCGGTGCTGTTTTTGCCGACCCAGCAGATCGGCCTGAGCCCCGAGCACGCGCGCTTCGCGGGCACGCTCACGCTGTCGGCCGAAACGCTGATCCGCATGTGGAATGAAATCGGCGCGGGCGTGGCGCGCGCCGGCGTGAAGAAGCTGGTGCTGTTCAATGCGCACGGCGGCCACGTGGGCGCGATGGACATCGTGGCGCGCGAGCTGCGCGCGGCGCACGGGCTCATCGTCTACAGCGTGAGCTGGTTCAACCTGCCGCTGGGTGATGCGGGCGCGCGGTTCAGCGCGCAGGAGCATCGCTTCGGCGTGCACGCGGGCGAGATCGAGACGTCGATGATGCTGGCGCTGACGCCGCAACTGGTGCGCATGGGCGAGGCGCAGGACTTCCGTTCGACGTCGGAGCAGCGCGCGGCCGACTACGCGATCCTCGGCAACGGCAAGAGCGCCAAGCTCGGCTGGGCGATGGAGGACTACAACGCACATGGCGCAGCCGGCAACGCGGCCGCGGCGACGGCAGCGAACGGCCAGGCGGTGATCGATGCGGCCGCGCAGCAGTTGGCATTGCTGCTGGCCGAGGTGTCGCGCCTGCCGCTCGATACGGCCAACACCGGCCCGCTGCCCTGACCCGCCGCTGAACGGCGCGACAAGCCAAGGGCTCGCCTCGATCCCCGTGCGGCGTTAACGTTGACCTAACGGTTCTGCGCTACCTTCCCGGCGCATCAACCAACCAATCAACCCACGGGAGCCGGCGTGCGCGTGCTGCTTGTCGAAGACGACGAAATGATCGGGAAGAGCCTGGTCCGCGGCCTCGAGCGATCGGGCTGGGCGGTCGACTGGGTGCGCGACGGGCTGCTCGCGCGCAGCGCGCTGGCCGATGGCGACTACACCTGCGTGCTGCTCGACCTGGGTCTGCCCGGCATGGACGGCATCGAGGTGCTGCGCCAGGCGCGCGGCCTGAAGAACGACACGCCGATCCTGATCCTCACCGCGCGCGACGGCCTCGGCCAGCGCGTGGAAGGGCTCGACCTCGGCGCCGACGACTACCTGCTCAAGCCCTTCGAGTTGCCCGAACTGCTGGCGCGCATGCGCGCGGTGGTGCGGCGGCGCCATGGCGCGTCCAACTCCATCATCGGCAGTGGCAGCGTGCAGCTCGACCTCACCACGCGCGAAGTGCTTTTTCGTGGCACGCGCGAAACGCTCTCGGCCCGCGAGTTCGCGCTGATGCACGCCATGCTCGAACGCCCGGGCGCCATCCTCTCGCGCGAGCAACTGGAGAACCGCATCTACGGATGGGGTGAGGAAGTGATGAGCAACGCGGTCGACGTGATCATCCACAACATGCGGCGCAAGCTCGGCGCCGACACCATCCGCAATGTGCGCGGCCTGGGCTGGCGCGTGGTGGATTCATGAACATGCGTGCGACGCACGGCCGGCCCTGGTACTCGCCGGGTTCGCTGCGCAACAAGCTCTTGATGTGGCTGGTGCTGGTGCACCTGCTGGCGGCCGTGGGCGTGGCCTGGTTCACCTACGCCAGCTACGACAGGCTCATCGTCACCTTCAAGGACGACCAGATGCAGATGCTGGCCGACTCCTACGCCAGCAACGTGGTCGTGCCCGAGCTGCGGCCGGCCGACGAGCGCAGCATTTTCGAGCGCGGCGCCTTCGTCATCCAGATATGGAACGGGCAGGGCGAACTGCTGGTGAGTTCGTGGCCCGCGCTGGCCGTGGCCCGCCAGCCATCGGAAGGGCTGACCACCGTGCGCATGGGCCCCGGCGACGACGGCGTGTGGCGCATCTATTCCACCGCGCCGGTGGCCGATGCCGGCCGCTTCCAGGTGCAGGTGATCCAGAACGGCGGCTTCGTGCGCCGCATGGTGGCCAAGCGCGCGCTGTCGTCGACTGCGCCCATCGCGTTGCTGCTGCCCTTGTCGCTGGCGGCGCTGTGGCTGGTGGTGTGGGCGTCGTCGCGCAAGCTGCGCAGCGTGGCGCTCGACGTGGCGGCGCAGGACGAGCGCAGCCTGTCCGAGCTGTCGGTGTCGCGCGTGCCCGATGAAATCGCGCCGCTGGTGGAGGCCTTCAACAGCCTGCTCGGGCGGCTGCGGCAGGCCTTCGCCGTGCAGCGCCGCTTCGTGCAGGACGCCGCGCACGAGCTGCGCACGCCCATCGCCGCCATCGGCCTGCAACTGGACAACATGCGCGCCGAGGTGCCGGTAGAGGCCGTTGCCGAGCACTACGTGCACCTGAAGGGCGGCGTGACGCGCGCTCAGCACCTGATCGAGCAACTGCTGCGCCTGTCGCGCCAGGAGAGCAGCACCGAGGCCGAGGCGCCGGTGCCGCTCGACGTGGCTTCGGTGCTGCGCGACAGCGTGGCGCAGTTGATGGTCATTGCCGACCGCCGCCGCATCGACATCGGTTTCGAGGGCAGCGCCACCGCGACGGTGACCGCGCCGCCGGCCGAGCTGCGCAGCATCTTCGACAACCTGATCGACAACGCGCTGCGCCACTCGCCCGAAGGCGGCGTGGTCGACGTGCGGCTGCACGAGGTGGAAGGGCAACCGGTGGTCGACGTGGTGGACAACGGGCCGGGCATTCCGCCCGCGCTGATCGAGCGCGCCTTCGACCGCTTCTTTCGCGTGCCGGGTACCGCCGCCGAGGGCAGCGGCCTGGGCCTGTCCATCGCGCACATGGCCGCGCAGCGCAACGGCCTGCGCATCGTGCTGGCCAACCGCTATGACGCGCAGGGCCGGCTGGCCGGGTTGCAGGCGCGCGTGCACCTGCGCGATACCGGGGCGGGCCGCGCGGCGTCGGCTTAACGCTCAGGTAACTCTCGCTTAAAGGTCGCATAAAACGGCCTTCCTACAGTGACTCCAGCCGCGACAACGGCCGCGCCGCAAGGCGCCAACCCAGTGTTCAACGAGGAGTTCACATGCGAAAGACCTTCGGCCTCCTGGCCATTCTTGCCCTGGCCGGTGCTGCGGCCCACGCCGAAACCTACGACGGCGTGCACCAGGGCCCCGGCCTGCTCGAGCGCGGCGACGTGGCGGCCCAGGCGGTGGCGGCGGCCCACGCGCCCGACCAGAACGTGACGCGCGGCTCGCGCGGAGCCGATCCCTTCACCCCCACCGTCTCGCGTGAAGCCATGCGCCAGGTCGCGGTGGCGGCGGCCCATGCGCCCGACCAGAACGTGACCAGCGGCTCGCGCGTGAACAGCGTCGTCATCTCCACGATGCCGCCGGTGCGCTCGGCGATCGGCGAGGCCCCGGCCAGCCGCTTCTGACGCCCAGGCGCCCAAGGAACCCACGATGGATGCCGAACAACAGAAGGACGGCTACACGCGCCGCACCGTGCTGATCACCAGCGCGGCCGGCGTGGCCGCCGCCACGCTGCCGCATGCGGGGCAGGCACAGCAGGCTGCGGGGCCCGCGCCCGTGACGGCCGCAACCGCAGACCTGCCGCTGGCCGATGTCGCGCTGCGCATCAACGGCCAGCCGCATACGCTGTCCATCGACCCGAGGGTCACGCTGCTCGACCTGCTGCGCGAGCAACTGCACCTCACAGGTTCCAAGAAGGGCTGCGACCACGGCCAGTGCGGCGCCTGCACGGTGCTGGTCAACGGGCGGCGCATCAACAGTTGCCTCACGCTGGCGGTGCTGCACGAGGGCGACGAGGTGACGACCATCGAGGGCCTGGGCGCGCCGAAGAAGCTGCACCCGATGCAGACCGCCTTCGTCAAGCACGACGGCTACCAGTGCGGCTACTGCACGCCGGGCCAGATCTGCTCGGCGGTCGGCATGCTGGGCGAGATGCGCGGCGGCATGCCGAGCCACGTCACGCGGAATCTTGCGGCGCCCGTGGTCTTCAGCGACGAGGAAATGCGCGAGCGCATGAGCGGCAACATCTGCCGCTGCGCGGGCTATCCGAACATCATCGCGGCCATCCGCGAAGTGGCGGAAGGAGCAGCGACATGAGGGCCTTCACCTTCGAGCGCGTGCCAACGCCGGCTGCCGCCGCGCTGTCGATGCAGCAGCACCCGGGCGCGCGCTTCATCGCGGGCGGCACCAACCTGCTGGACCTGATGAAGCTCGACATCGAGCAGCCCACGCACCTGATCGACGTCAATCGCCTGGGGCTCGACCGCATCGAGGCCTTGCCCGATGGCGGCCTGAAGATCGGCGCGCTGGTGCGCAACAGCGACCTTGCCGCCGACCCGCGCGTGCGGCGCGAGCATCCGCTGCTGTCGCGCGCCTTGCTGTCGGGCGCCAGCGCGCAACTGCGCAACAAGGCGACCACCGCCGGCAACCTGCTGCAGCGCACGCGCTGCTTCTACTTCTACGACACGACCAAGCCCTGCAACAAGCGCACGCCCGGCAGCGGTTGCGCGGCGATGGCGGGCTTCAACCGCATCCACGCGATCCTCGGCGCGAGCGCGCAATGCATCGCGGTGCATTCGTCCGACATGGCGGTGGCGCTGCGCGCGCTCGATGCGCAAGTCGAGACCGTGTCGGCCAGTGGTGCTGCGCGCCGCATTCCCATCGCCGAGCTGCATCGCCTGCCCGGCGACACGCCCGGCATCGAAACCGTGCTGGCGCCGGACGAGCTGATCACCGGCGTGACGCTGCCCGCGCCGCTCGGCGGCACGCAGCTCTACCGCAAGGTGCGCGACCGCGCGTCCTACGCCTTCGCGCTGGTTTCGGTTGCAGCCGTGGTGGTGCGCGAGGGCCGCACGGTGACCGGCGTGCGGCTGGCCTTCGGTGGCCTGGCCGCGAAGCCGTGGCGCAACGAGGAAGCCGAACGTCGGCTCATCGGCACCGATGGCGGCACGCAGGCACGCGACGCCGTTGCCGACGTGCTGCTCGCCGACGCGCGCGGCCATGGGCAC
The DNA here is from genome assembly GCF_051216615.1 of Variovorax raffinosi. Taxonomy (NCBI): domain Bacteria; kingdom Pseudomonadati; phylum Pseudomonadota; class Betaproteobacteria; order Burkholderiales; family Comamonadaceae; genus Variovorax; species Variovorax raffinosi. The sequence goes on along the minus strand of NZ_JBPJZR010000002.1, from coordinate 513,078 downwards.
AACGATTTCAAGATCCCGTTGTTGCGCCGCACCCTGCACGCCACGCTGGCGCAGGCAATCGCAGAAACCACCTGAAGAAGGGAGCAGGCACCATGCAATTCACCGAAGCCGCCGGGCCGAGCGCCCTGGACCGCGAGCGCGTGCTGGGCCGCCCGCTGGACCGCATCGACGGGCCGCTCAAGGTCAGCGGCAAAGCCCGCTACAGCTACGAGTACCACGACGAAGTGCCCGATGCCGCCTACGGCTGGATCGTGCTCGCGGGCATCGGCAAGGGCCGCATCGCGCGCATCGACACCGCCGAAGCGCAGCGCGCGCCGGGCGTGCTGCTGGTCTACACCTATGCCAACGTGCCGCGCATGGCGCCGAAGGGGCGCGCCAACGTGGTGTCGCAGCTCTCGGGGCCGGAAGTGCAGCAGCACGGCCAGGCGGTGGCCTTCGTGGTGGCGCAGACCTTCGAGCAGGCGCGCGCGGCGGCTTTCCTGATCCGCATCGACTACGAGCGCAGCGCGGGCCGCTTCGACCTCGCAGCCGCACAGGCCACTGCCCCCAAGCCCGGCGACGACCCCAGCGCCGGCAGCGAGAGCGCGGCCGACACGGCGGTGGGCGACTTCCAGGGCGCCTTCGACACTGCGCCCGTCACGCTCGATGCGACCTACACCACGCCCGACCAGCACCCCGCGATGATGGAACCGCAGGCCACCACCGCGCGCTGGGACGGCGACCGGCTCACGCTCTACACCTCGCACCAGATGCCGAACTGGGCCGCGAGCGACGTGGCCGCGATGCTCGATGTGCCGGCCGCGCAGGTGCGCGTGGTCTCGGCCTTCGTCGGCGGCGGCTTCGGCTCCAAGCTGCGCACGCATGCGGACGCGGTGCTCTCTGCCTTCGCGGCGCGTGAACTGCGAAGGCCGGTGAAGACCGCGCTGGCGCGCGAGCAGTTGCTCAACCACACGACGCGCCGTGCCGCGACCATCCAGCGCGTGCGGCTCGGTGCCACGCCCGACGGCCGGCTCACCGCCATCGGCCACGAGACCTGGACCAGCAACCTGCCGGGCCGCAGCTACTACGAGGGCGCCTCGCGCCAGACGCGGCTGCTCTATGCCGCCCCGAACCGCATGACGGCGCACCGCGTGGCGGCGCTCGACCTGCCCGAAGCCGCCGCGATGCGCGCACCGGCCACCGCCAGCGGCCAGATGGCCTTCGAGGTGGCGCTCGACGAACTCGCCGAAAAGCTGCGCATCGACCCGGTGCAACTGCGCATCCTCAACGACAGCCCACACGACCCCGAGCGCGGGCCTTCGCGCCCGTACTCGGGGCGCAAGCTGGTCGAGTGCCTGCGCGAAGGCGCGCGGCGCTTCGGCTGGGCCCAGAGAAACCCCGTGCCCGCGCAAACGCGCGACGGCCGCTGGCTGGTCGGCATGGGCGTGGCCAGCGCCATCCACCACCATTCGGTGCGGCCATCGAGCGCGCGGCTGAGCCTCGATGCGCAGGGCCGGCTGCTGATCGAGACCTCGATGACCGACATCGGCACCGGCACCTACACCGTGCTGGCGCAGATCGCGGCCGAGATGACCGGCATTCCGATGGACCGCATCGGCGTGCGGCTGGGCGACACGGCGCTTCCCATGGGGGCAGGGTCGATCGCCTCGATCGGTGCATCGAGCGCCGGTGCCTCGGTGTTCGACGGCTGCCAGCAACTGTGCGGGCTGCTCGCGCAGCGTGCGGGCTTCGACGTGCAGAAGGCGCGCTTCGAGCGCGGCCGCATTGCCCTGGGGCGCCGTTCGCACGGGCTCGGCGAACTGGCCGGCGCGGAAGGCCTCAGCGTGCTGGGCAACATCGAGCCCGGTGACCTGCACCGCCGCTATGCGCAGGCCGCGTTCGGCGCCCACTTCTGCGAGGTGGGCGTGGACATCGACACCGGCGAGACGCGCGTGCGCCGCATGCTCGGCGTGTTCGCGGCGGGCCGCATCCTCAACATGAAGACCGCGCGCAGCCAGGCCATCGGCGGCATGGTGTTCGGCGTGGGCGCGGCGCTGACCGAAGAGGCGGTGGTCGACGTGCACCACGGCTACTTCGTCAACCACGACATGGCCGAATACCTGGTGCCGGTGCATGCCGACATTCCGGACATCGACGCCGTGTACCTGCAGGACGCCGACGACCTCGCGAGCCCGATCAAGTCGAAGGGCATCGGCGAGCTGGGCACCTGCGGCTCGGGCGCGGTGGTGGCGAATGCGATCTACAACGCGACCGGCGTGCGTGTGCGGAACTACCCGATCACGCTCGACAAGCTGCTGCCGGGGCTGCCCGTGCGTGCTTGAATGGCGGCGTTGCCACACGCCGCCAACTTGCCATGCACGCCCCTGCCTTGATTGCCACGCTGACGCGCAAGCTCCTGCTGACCGCTGCGGCATGCGGCGTCCTGTGGCTCACCGGATGCGCGACGCTGCCCGACGAAGGGCCGCGCACCGCCAGCACCTCGTTGCCCGTGCAGGGCCCGGCCACGCTGCTCGACCGCATCGCCACCGCGTCGATGGACGGCGCTGCCCCCGGCGCCAGCGGCTTTCGGCTGATGCTGGGCCTGGCCAGCATGGACACGCGCCTGGCGCTGCTGCGCGGCGCGCAACGCTCGCTCGACCTGCAGTACTACCACCTGCACAACGACGCGACCGGCCGGCTGGTGTTGCGGGAGCTGCGCAACGCGGCCCAGCGCGGCGTGCGCGTGCGGCTGCTCGTGGACGACCTCTACACGGAAGACATCGGCGCCCTGCTCGAAGGGCTGGGCGCCTACCCGAACGTGGAGGTGCGCATCTTCAATCCCTTCCCCACGCGCGGTGCCACGGCCACCCGCTTCGGCCTCGCGCTGTTCGACTTCGCGCGCGTCAATCGCCGCATGCACAACAAGCTGTTCGTGGCGGACGGTGTGCTGGCCGTGGCCGGTGGGCGCAACCTCGGCGACGTCTATTTCATGCGCGATGCCGACGACAACTTCTTCGACTACGACGTGCTGGTGGCGGGCGCGGTGCTGCCGCAGATGGGAAGCCTCTTCGACGAATACTGGAATGCGCCGCAGGTGCGCACAGCGGCGTCGGTGCTGCACCCGCCGGCCGACACCGGTGCGGCCCGCCGTGACTTCGACGCGCGGGTGGATGGGCCCGACACGCCCGAGCCGGTGCCGTTTCGCACGGCCGATCCGTCAGGCCGTGTCACCCTGGGCGACGAACTGAAGGCGGGCCGCGTGAAGCTCGCCTTCGGCACGGCACAAGCCTTTGCCGATTCACCGGCCAAGGCCTGGGGCCAGATGGAGACGCGGCGCCTGCCCAGCGGCGCGCTGATCGACACCAGCCGACGGCTGCTGGGCGAGGCGGCGCAGCAGGCGCAATCGGAGATCCTCACGTCGTCGCCGTACTTCGTGCCGGGCGCGGCGGCGCTCGACGGCATGCGCCGCAACGCGGCGCGCGGCATTCGCCAGACGCTCATCACCAACTCGCTGGCGGCCACCGACGAACCGGTGGTCCACACCGGCTACCGCCGTTATCGCGCCCGCCTGCTGCAAGACGGCATGCAGATCTACGAGATCCACCCGAACGCGAGCCGGGCGCTGTTCGTCGGCAACATCGGCGCGGGTGCGCAGGTGCGGCTGCACACCAAGGCGCTGGTGATCGATCGCAAGACCCTCTTTCTGGGCTCGGTCAACATGGACCCGCGCTCGGACGCGCTGAACACCGAGTTCGGCCTGCGCATCGATTGCCCCCCGCTGGCCGAAGAGGCGCACGCCTTCTTCGGCGAACTGATGCAGCACGCGGCCTACCAGGTCCGGCTGCAGCCGGGCAGCGACAGCGCGCTGGAATGGTGGCGCGTGGACGGTGACTTGCCGGTCAAGGTGACAGACGAGGAGCCCGGCGCGGACCTTGCGACACGCGCCAAGCTCTATCTGCAGTCGCTGGTGATTCCCGAGTCGATGCTTTAGGAGGCGCTGCGCCCCAGCACGCCGGCGAACATGTCCGAATCGACATTGCCGCCGCTCACGCTGATGCCCACCGTCTTGCCACGCCAGCGCTCCTGCTGCTGAAGCGCGGCGGCCAGTGCGGCGGCGCCCGCGCCCTCGGCCACGTTGTGCGTGTCGCTGAAGAGGATGCGCATGGCTTCGGCGATCTCGTCGTCGGTGACGGTGATGACGTCGTCCGCTTCGCGCAGGATCACCTCGACCGATTCGGGCACCGGCGTGCGGCAGGCCATGCCGTCGGCCAGCCGCGTCGTCACCGGCGATTCGACGGGCTTGCGCGCAAGGAAGGAATCGCGGTATGCCGTGGCATGCGCGGACACCACGCCGATGAGCTTCGTCTTTGCGCCGCAATGTGCGCGCGCGGCGGCCGCGCCGGCAAAGCCGGAGCCCAGGCCGATGGGTACGAAGAGCACGTCGGGCGGCGCATCTTTCAGTGCGTCGAAGAACTCCACGTACGCGGTCGACACGCCCCGCACCAGCTCGCGGTGGAACGAAGGCACGCGGTGCAGCGCATCGCGCTCGGCCAGCACGGCCGCGTGTTCGAGCGCCGCCTGAAAGTCTTCGCCATGCTCGACCAGCGTGACGCCCAGCGCGCGCATCGCGGCATTCTTTTCGAGCGAGTTGCCGTGCGGCACCACGATGGTGGCGGCCAGCCCGTGGCGCCGCGCCGCGAAGCCGACCGACTGGCCGTGGTTGCCGCGCGTGGCGCTGATCACGTGGCGCGCCTGGGGCTGCTCGTGCGCGAGGGTCTCGAAGTAGGTCAGGCCGCCGCGGATCTTGAAGGCGCCGGCCGGCGTGTGGTTCTCGTGCTTGGCCCAGACCGTGGCGCCCAAGCGCTGCGCGAGCAGCGGCCATGCGTACTGCGGCGTGGGTGGCATGGCTGCATGCACGGTGCGCTGCGCGGCTTCGATCTCTTCATGGGTGAATCTCACGGGCGTCCTTCTTCCGGGGAATTACTTGCGTTCGGTCAGCGCCACGCGCACGGCCAGTGCGGCCAGCACGCTGCCCATCACATAGCGTTGCGCGCGCAGCCAGCCCGCGCTTTGCGACAGCACGGCGGTGATGCTCGCGGCGCCGACGATCATCACCGTGTTGACCACCGCGCTGGTGGTCATCTGCGCGATGCCCAGTTGCAGGCTTTGCAGCAGCACAGAGCCGCGCTCGGGGTGGATGAACTGCGGAAAGAAGGACAGGTAGAACATCGCCACCTTCGGGTTCAGCAGGTTCGTGAGAAAGCCCATGCGGAACAGCTTGGCCGGCGGATCGGCCGGCAGCACGCGGGCCTCGAAGGGCGCATTGCCGCCGGGCTTGACGGCCTGCCATGCGAGCCACAGCAGGTAGGCCGCACCGGCGAGGCGGATCGCGTCGAACGCGATCGGCACGGCCAGCAGCAGCGCGGTGAGGCCGAGCGCCGCCGCGAGCAGGTGGACCAGGAAGGCCATCAGCACACCGCCCAGCGAGATCAAGCCCGCGCGGCGGCCCTGGATCAATGTGCGCGAAACGCAATAGATCATGTTGGGCCCCGGCGTGAGCGCGAGCAGCAGCGAGGCGAGGGCGAACCAGGCGATTTCTGTGAGGCTCAGCATGGTCAGAGTCCTTGGGATTCGAGGGTGACGGGGCCGCGCGGCGTGTCGAGCACGGCCACGAGGTTGGGTGGGCCGGCGGTGACCGCCATGTCGGCCATGCCGATGGTCGACAGTGCGGCGGAGAGGTCGGCCGCGCGCGGATGCGCGGCACGCAGCGCGCGCATCGAAAGGCCCGAGCTTGGCATCGCATCGGTCGGGTGCACCGGGCCCCACTGGATCAGCGTGGGCAACGCGCCGTAGAAAAGCCGCTGGCCGTCGTCGCGCACGGTGATCTGCCATTCGAGCCGGCCGGCCGGTGTGTCGCGCGAGGCTTCGAGCAACTGGCCGCGGTCGATGTGCGCGTGCTCGTCGTGCGCGAGCGCATGCAGCGCGGCATGCGCATCGGGCACGCGCGCGACGAAGTGAATCAGGCGCGGGCCGCGCTGCGCAAGGCCCGCCTGCAGCGCGCCGTCGTCGAGATCGAACCAGCGGTGCGTGCCCGCACGCGACGGCCGCTTGCCGGGTTCGATCGCGATGATCTCCAGGTAGGCGGCCGGAAAGGCGTCGCTCGCGATGTTCAGCAGCCGGTTGTGCGTGCCCATCAGCGGATGCGCGCCGCCAGGCCCCGGCACGACGCCGAGCGTGGCTTCGCACCACGCCACGCCTTCGGCGAGCGAGGCGGCGGCGATCACGAGGTGGTCGAGGTGGGCGTGCATGGCGCGGTGCGGGCTACAGCGTGACGGTGCCGTCGATGCAGGTCACGGCATCGCCGCCGACCCAGATCTTTCCTTCGGCGTCGCGCTCGATGTACACGCGGCCGGCGCGGCCCAGGCACTGGCCTTGGGCAGCCAGGTAGCGCTCGGGCATGTGGCCGTCGGCGATCAGCCATTCGGCCAGGCTGGCGTTGAGGCTGCCGGTGACCGGGTCTTCGGGCACGCCGACGGGCTCGGCGAAGGCGCGCACTTCGAGGTCGATCTTCGCGCCGTCGTTGTACTCGGCGGCACGGCGGTTGCCGAAGGCGCGCGCCTCGCGGTTCGAGCGGCCGATCAGCGGCGAGGTGTCGAGCGCCGCGGGCACGCCGGCCACGCCGGCCTTCACGCCCAGTTCACGCAGCATGCGGTGGTCGGGCTGCAGTTGCAGCACCACGTCGGCGTCATCGACCAGCAGGCCGAACCAGACCGGGCCGTTGTCGAGCACCTGCGCCGCGATGATCTGCTGCGCCTTCAGGCCCAGCGCGCCGGCCACCTTGGCCAGCAGTGCGGGGCTCGGTGCGCTGCGCTTGAGCGGCGGCGCGGCAAAGGCCAGCCGTTCGCCTTCGCGTCGCAGCGGCACGAGGCCCGCGCCGCATTCCTGTACCACCAGACCGGCCGCCTTGGACTTGCCGCCGGCGCGCAGCCAGGCATGGCAACTGCCGATGGTCGGATGGCCGGCAAAGGGCAGCTCGCCACCGGGCGTGAAGATGCGCACGCGGTAGTCGGCGGTGGGTGCCGTGGGCGGCAGCAGGAAGGTGGTTTCGGACAGGTTGGTCCACTGCGCAAAGCGCTGCATCTCGGCGTCGTCAAGGTCGGTGCCGTCGACAACCACGGCGAGCGGGTTGCCTCGGTAGGCCGTGGCGGTGAAGACGTCGACTTGCTGGAAGGGGCGGGATTTCATCGGGTTCATTCAAGGGAAAGATCGAGCACGCCACGCGCGCCCGGACGGGAAAGCAGATCGGCGTACCAGCGCTCGACGTTCGGCCAGCTCGGCCGGTGGTATTCGGTGGCCGGCAGGCCGAACCAGCGGTGCGCTTCGCAGCCGACGGGGATGTCGGCCATGGTGAAACGCTCGCCGGCCATGTAGGGCCGCTTCGCGAGGTGGGCATCGAGCATCGCGAACAGCGCTTCGCTTGCACGCACCGAGGCATCGATGAGCGCGGGTTGGCGCTCCGACGGCGGCGTACGCACCCACTGGATGAAGGCGCCGTGGCTCGCGCGGTTCAGCGTGGTCTGCTGCCAGTCCATCCAGCGCTCGGCGTCGAAGCGCGCGGGCAGCTCGGCCGGGTAGAACTCGCCGTGCGAGTGGCGGGCGCAGAGGTAGCGCACGATCACGTTCGACTCCCAGAGCGTCATGTGTTCGGCGCCTTCGCCGTCGTCGATGGTGGGCACCATCGCATTCGGGTTGAGTGCCAGGTATTCAGGCGTCTGCACCACGCCGAATTTGCCACCGGCTTCGGTGCGCTGGAAATCGAGCCCGAGTTCCTGCGCGCACCACACCACCTTGCGGACGTTGATCGAGCTGATGCGGCCCCAGATGTTGAGCATGGGTGAGGTTCTTTCTTTCTTTGTTGATCTGTTTGTTTGTTCGTTCTGTTCGACGGGGCTCAGGCGGCCATGACGCGCGCCGTGCCGGACACGCGGATCGAGCTGCCCGGCGTTGGCTGAATGTCGGCGTGCAGGCGCGACAGCATGCCCATGTCTTCGCCCTGCACCACGTCGATGGCGCCGCCGTGGGGCCATGCGATGTCGCGCAGGTAGCCGGCGAGCGCGGCCGTCGCGGCGCCGGTGGCCGGGTCTTCGTAGACGCCGCCGGAGGCGAAGGGGTTGCGCGTGTGAAAGCGCTGCGCACTCTCGGCGTGGACCAGCACGATGGTCGTCAGCTCCGCGCGCTGCATCAGCGCGCGGCCGGCTTCCAGTGCGTAGTGCATGGCGGACAGCGCCTTGCGGCTTTGGAGCGCCAGCACCAGGTGGTTTGCGCCGGCATGGGCCACAGCCGGTGGAATGCGGGGGTCGAGATCGCCCGGCGCATAGCCGAACAGGGCCAGCGCGTCGGAGACCAGTTCAGGTGTTGCGGGCGCGCTGTGCGTGGGCGGTGACTGCAGCGCGGCCGCGATCACGTGGCCATCGCGCCGGCCTTCCACCGTGATCTGTGCCTGGTTGAGCGTCAGTGCGAACACGCCGTCGCCCTGCTGCAGCGCGAGCGCGGCACCGAGGGCGATGGTCGCGTGGCCGCAGAACGGCACTTCGGATTGCGGCGAGAAATAGCGCACGCGCCAGCCGGTGTCGGTGCGGGCGGCGAAGGCCGTTTCCGAGAAGCCGACCTCTGCCGCGATGCGCTGCATCTGGGCCTCGGGCGGCAGTGCATCGCCAATGACGACGCCGGCGGGGTTACCGCCCGTCTCTCCATCCGAGAAGGCTGCGATCTTCAGAACGTTCATGGGGTGTTCGCCTTCAGCGGGGCGTGGGTCGGTCGAGGAAGAGCAAGCGCACGGCCAGCCCGAGCATCACGGCGGCGAGCAGATTGCTCTGGAGTTTGGCCGCGCCGGGCCGGCGTTCCAGCCAGCGGCCGACCTGGCCGCTGCAGGCGCCGAGCAACGTGTTGAAAGCCAACGCGGCCATCGACAGCACCACGCCGAGCTGCACCAGTTGCAGCGGCACGCTGCCGCGCGCCGGATCGACGAACTGCGGCAGGAAGACCATGAAGAACAGCAGCGCCTTCGGATTGACGAGGTTGTTCAGCAGCGCCATGCGCACGATGCGGCCGAAACCGGCGGACTGTGCCTGCGCCCCAGGGCGAAGGACATTGCCGCTGCGCAGCGCCTGCACCGCGAGCCAGACCAGGTACAGCGCGCCCGCATAGCGCAACACATCGAACGAGGGCGGCCAGGCGGCGATCAGCGCGGTCACGCCGGTGGCGGCGAACAGCGTGTGCACCAGGTCGGCGGCCGTGATGCCGACGGCCGCCGCGAAACCGCCGCGCGGGCCGTGGGCCACGCCGTGCGACATCACGAAGGCCATGTTCGGGCCCGGCGAGAGGAACAGCGCCAGCACCGCGAGCAGGAAGAGCGAGAGGGTTGCGAGTCCGATCATGAGGGTGGGTCCTGGTCCGGGTCTGTTGTCGGCCCGTCCCGGCCGTGATGGCCGGGACGGCGGGAGTGCTCAGGTCTGTGCGGTCGCGAGTTGCTTGCCGCCCAGCAGCGCGAGCTCTTCGCGCAACGTCACCGCCAGCGCGGCGATGGCGATGTCGATCTCTTCGACGCTGGCCGTCACGAAGGACAGGCGCAGCGTGCGCGGATCGCCCTGGCCGGCGTAGAACGGCGCGCCGGGCACGAAGGCCACATTGCGCTCGACCGCCTTGGGCAGCAGCGTCACGGTGTCGATGCCCTCAGGCAGGCGTGCCCACAGGAACATGCCGCCCTTGGGCGCGTTGAACTTCACGTCCAGGCCGGCCATCTCGCGCTTGAGCGCGGCGATCATCGCGTCGCGCTGGCGCTTGTACAGGGCACGAATGGTGGGCACGTGGCGATCGAGGAAGTTGTCCTTCATCACGGCCGACACCATGCGCTGCGTGAAGATCGGCGTGTGCAGGTCCACAGCCTGCTTGGCTTGCAGCAGCTTGGGGTAGATCGACTTCGGCGCCACCAGGAAGCCCAGGCGCAGGCCGGGTGCCAGCACCTTCGAGAACGAACCCAGGTAGATCACGCCTTCGGGGTTGCGCGCGGCCAGCGGCAGCGGCGGGGCTTCGTCGAACCACAGTTCGCCATACGGGTTGTCTTCGACGATCGGCAGGTTGGCGGCGGCTGCGGCGGCCGACACGGCGGCGCGGCGCTCCTCGGTCATGGTGCGGCCGGTGGGGTTCTGGAAGTTCGGCAGCAGATAGACGAAGCGCGCGTCCTTGGCCTTGGCCACGAGGTCTTCGACGATCACGCCTTCGTCATCGCTCGCCACGCCGACAGGGTTCGGCTCCATCGGGCCGAAGGCCTGCAGCGCGCCCAGGTAGGTGGGCGTTTCGACCAGCACCTTGCTGCCCGGATCGATGAGCACCTTGGCCACGAGGTCCAGGCCCTGCTGCGAGCCGGTGGTGATGAGTACCTGCGATGCGTCGACGTCCCACGGCAGCATGTCGGCCACGGCCTGGCGCAGCGGTGCGTAGCCTTCGCTGGCGGCGTACTGCAGCGCGGCCTGGCCGTCGTTGTGCAGCACTTCGGCGCAGGCATCGGCAAAGGCCTGGATCGGGAAGGTCTTGGGCGAGGGCAGGCCGCCGGCCAGGCTGATGATGCCGGGGCGCTCGGTGACCTTGAGGATTTCACGCAGCACCGAGGGATTCATCTTGGCGGCGCGGGCGGCGAGTTTCCAGTTCATGGCTTTCTTCTTTCAGGCGGTGAGGTGAGATGCAGGAATTCGGATCGGGGCAAGCCGGACAGTTTCAGTCAATCAGTCAGTCCGGCCGGAGGTCGCCACGGTACACAACATGGATTTTGTTGCCGTCCGGGTCGCGCAGGTAGGCGCCGTAATAGCCCTGGCCGTAGCGTGGGCGTGGGCCGGGCGCGCCTTCGTCGCGTCCGCCGTGGCGCAGGGCCGCCTCGTGGGCGGCGTCAACGGCATGCGGCGCCGGCGCGCTGAACGCGACCATGCTGCCGTTGCCGACGCTGGCGGGTTCGCCGTCCAGCGGGATGTACACATAAAAGCGCGGCAGCGTCTGCGCCGGCATGACCCAGCAGGCGGACTCGGGGCCGCCGTCGGGCGTGACGGCGCGGCGCTTCAAGCCGAGCGGGGTGAGCAGCGCGTCGTAGAAAGCGGCGGCGCGGGGAAGGTCGGTGCAGCCGACGGTGATGTGGCTGAACATCAGCTTCGTCCTTGTCCGACCGCACCGGTGCGCGGCGCGGCGGCGGATGCGCTGGACGCAGGCGCGGCCTGCGGCTGCGACAGCTTCTTGCCGATGAGCACCGTGCCCACCACGGCAATCGCAAAGCCCAGCGTGACCACGTCGAGCGGTTCGCCCAGGATCGGGATCGACGCGAGGATCGAGAGAAAAGGTTGCAGCAGTTGCGTCTGGCTTACGCGCAGCGCGCCGCCGAGCGCCAGGCCGCGGTACCAGGCGAAGAAGCCGATCCACATCGAGAACATGCCGACGTAGACGAAGCCGACCCAGGCCGAGGGCGCGATCGGCTGCTGCGGCCACAGCGCCAGCGTGGCCGGCAGCGTGAAGGGCAGCGCCATCACGCAGACCCAGCAGATCACGCGCTCGGCGCCCAGCGACGGCGTGACCTGCGCGCCGTAGATGTAGCCGAAGGACGCGGCGATGACCGCGCCGACCAGCAGCAGGTCGGCCCACTCGAAGCCGAAGCCATGGCCGCTCTGGCTGGCGCGCAGCACCGAGAACACCACGACCAGCAGGCTGCCCGCGATGGCGCAGAGCCAGAAGCCCAACCGTGCGCGCTGGTGCAGCACCCAGGCCGCAACGGCGGCCGTGACCAGCGGCAGCAGCGCAGTCACCACCGCCGCATGGCTGGCCGTGACCACGCGCAGCGCATAGGCCAGCAGCAGCGGAAAGCCGACGCAGTTGCCCAGCACCGCGATGCCCAGCGGCTTCCACTGGTGCGCCGCCGGCCGCGGCGAGCGCGTGACGATCAGGAAGATGGCCGACAGCACGCCCGCCAGCGCCGCGCGCCCGAGCGTGACGAACCATGGCGAGAGTTGCGGCGCGTCGTGCGTGCCGGTGGCCAGCCGCGTCATCGGCAGCGTGATGGCGAACATGGCCACCCCGAGAACGCCGAGCCACATGCCCAGCGTTTCGTCCTTGATGTTGAGTTTGTTGCTCATTGGCGTACCTTCGTGCTTCGCACTGCGGTGCGAGCTTGCTTGGGGCGGCCCGGCGCGGCGCTCATACGCTCAGCATCCACCAGGCCGTGAGCACCAGCACGGCAGCCATCGCGCGGTTGAACCAGAGCAGCCGAGCACCCTTGGCCAGCCAGTCGCGCAGCAGCGCCCCGACCAGCGCATAGGCGAAGTTGCTGGTGAAGGCATAGAAGAGCATCACCGGCGCGACGATGGCGAAGCGCGAGAGCGCGTCGGGCTGGCCGGCAATCCATCCGGCCACCAGCGTCAGCGCGAGCAGCCACGCCTTGATGTTGACGAACTGCAGCATCACGCCCTGCCCGAAGCCGACGGTGAGCCTGGCGCTGTCGGCCTTGCCGAGCGTGCCGCTGCCACTGAGCTTGTACGCCAGCCACAGCAGGTAGCCGATGCCCAGCGCCTTGATCGCCAGGCGCAGCGGCGGCACCGCCACCACCAGCGCGCCGAGGCCGGCCGCGCAGATTGCCAGCAGCAGCGTCCAGCCGATCGGTACCGCGACCACGAAGCGCATGGCGCGCGGCAGGCCGCCGTTGGCCGCGAGGGCGGTGGAGAGCGTGGTGTTGGGACCGGGCGAAAAACTCATCGCCGTGGCCAGCACCAGCAGCGCGGTGAATTCTTGCCAGTTCATGACACACACTCTAAACTTGAGACCATTACAGTTCCGATACAGATGATCGAACAATCAAGGTCTCTGTATTGGTCATTCTTTCGGCACAGCGACTTTTTTCACCCGACAGCATGCTGACACGCACCTCCACACAGTCGCTCACGGGGCAGTTGGCCGACCGGCTGGCCGAGCGCATCCGCACCCGCCTGCTGCCGCCCGGTGCCCGCCTGCCGTCGGTGCGCGAGTGCGCGCGGCAGCAGGGCGTGAGCCCCTACACGGTGGTCGCGGCGTATGACCAGTTGCTGGCGCAGGGGCTGGTCGAGGCCCGCCGGCAGCGCGGCTTCTATGTGCGGGACTCGGCCTCTGCCCAGGACCAGCGCGCCCCGATGAACGCCGCGCCCATGGCCACGCCGATGATGGCCTCGCGCGTGCCGGCCGATGCGAGTTCGCTGATCCGCAGCATGTTCCACCGTCCGAGCGACAAGCCGCAGCCGGGCATGGGCCTGTTTCCGCCGGACTGGATGACGTCGACCTTCATGCCCACGGCCGTGCGGCGCATGACCAGTACAGCCGCGCTGCAGGAGCTGTCGCTGCAGTACGGCGAGCCGGCCGGCGACATGGGCTTGCGCCGCAGCCTGTCGCAGAAGTTGGTGGGCATCAACGTGCCGGCCTCGCCCGACCAGATCATCACCACCATCGGCGCCACGCATGCGCTGGACGTGGTGAGTCGCGCGCTGCTGCGCGCGGGCGATCCGGTGATGGTCGAGGAGCCGGGCTGGGCGCTCGAATTCGCGCGGCTCGAAGCGCTGGGCATGCGCATATTGCCGGTGCCGCGCCGCGCCGACGGGCCCGACCTGGAGGTGATGGCGCAGTACTGCAAGCTGCACAGCCCCAAGCTGTTCGTGAGCGTGAGCGTGCTGCACAACCCGACCGGCTACAGCCTGACGCCGGGCAGCGCGCACCGCGTGCTGAAGCTGGCGAACGAGCACGACTTCCACATCGTCGAGGACGACACCTACAGCCACCTCGCGCCCGAGCACGCCACGCGGCTGAGCGCGCTCGACGGGCTGCAGCGCACCATCTACGTCAGCGGCTTCGCGAAGATCCTGGCGCCCAACTGGCGCATCGGCTTCCTTGCCGCACCGCCCGCGCTGAAAGAGCGGCTGCTCGAAACCAAGCTGCTGGCCACGCTGACATCGCCCACGCTGTTCGAGCGGGCCTTGTCGTGGTGCATCGACCAGGGGCAGTTGCGCCGGCATTCGGAGCGGGTGCGCATCCGGCTCGACGGGGCGCGGGTGCGCACGGTGAAGCTGGCGATGTCGCACGGCTGCACCTTCGCGTCGGAGCCGGCGGGGCTGTTCGGCTGGGTCGACACGGGCGTCGACACGGACGCGCTGACCCAGCGCATGCTTGACCAGGGCTACCTGCTGGCGCCGGGCTCGCTGTTCCATGCGCGGCGTCCGCCCAGCACCATGATGCGGATCAACTTCGCGACCTCGCAGGACGCCACGTTCTGGAAAGTTTTCAGCAAGGTTCGCAGCGAGCTTTGAGGGGTTGTGGGTGGGTAGGGGTTCGGTTCAGGCCGGACCCAAGGCCGAAGGCTTGGAGTAAGCTGGCAACACAAGAAAACCCACCCGGAGACATCCTGCATGAGCAACGCCAGCCAACCCTTTGCCTTCAGTCAATTCGTTCCCGGATTCGACTTCTTGAAGAACCTCGCCGGGGGCGCCGCTGCGGGTGCCGGCGCCGGCGCGGTGCCCGGGATTCCGAGCCTTGCGAGCTGGGTCGCACCCACGCTGAGCGTGGAAGAGGTCGACAAGCGCATCCAGGAACTCAAGACCGTCCAGTACTGGCTCGAACAGAACGGCCATGCGCTCAAGGCAACGATCCAGGCGCTCGAAGTGCAGAAGATGACGCTGTCGACCCTGCGCGGCATGAACGTGCGGATGGAAGACATCGCCAGCGCGTTCACCAAGCAGGCGGCTGCCATGGCGCCGGCACCTGCGGCGGCTGCTGCCGCGGCAACACCCGAGCCCGAACCGGCCGAAGTCGAGGACGACGCCGAGCCTGAAGAGGCACCGTCGCCGAAAAAGCCGCGCAGCAAGCCGGCCTCGGCCAAGGCCGGCGCCGCCGCCGATGGCGCGGGTGTGGTCGATCCGATGCAGTGGTGGGGCTCGCTCACCGAACAGTTCCAGCAGATCGCCAGCTCGGCACTGCAGGACGCGGCCCAGCTCAAGGTGCCAGCCATGGCCCAGCCGCTGGCCGACGTGGTCGGCAAGGTGATGGGCAAGCCGCCAGCGGCAGCCCGCAAGCCTGCCGCTGCCGCGAAGAAGACGGCGGCACCCGCCGCCAAAAAGAAGACGTCGACCGCCGCGCGCAAGCGAACCACCAGCCGGCGCTGACGTCATACACCTATATTTTTTGAAGAGAACGGGTCGGCACGCATCATGAAGTTGTTTCCCTCTGGTCATGCCACCCATCCGCAATGGCGCATGGCGGCCGGCCTCGTGCTGGCCCAGTTGCGCGCGCAGATGGCGCTGCCCGACTACGCGTCGTCGCCGACGCTCGGGCTGCTCTACATCACCGACCACTATGCGAGCGAGGCGCAGGAAATCCTCGACCACCTGAGCGCCGAGCTGCCCGAGGTGACCGACTGGTCGGGCACCGTCGGCATCGGCGTGTCGGCCAACAACGCCGAGTACTTCGACGAGCCCGGCATGAGCCTGATGCTCTGCGCCTTGCCGAGCGACCAGTACCGGGTGTTCTCGGGCGTGGCGCCGCTGGGCAACTCCGAAATGAGCGGCTTCGAGGCGCACACCGCGCTCGTGCACGCCGACCCGGCCACGCCCGACCTGCCGGAGCTGATCGCCGAGATGGCGGGCCGCACCGACACCAGCTACCTGTTCGGCGGACTCTCTTCGGGCCGGGGCAGCGCGCTGCAGTTCGCGGTGGGCGGCAACGGCAACATCCGCGGCCACGGCGCGGCGGGTGGCGTGTTTTCGGGCGGCCTGTCGGGCGTGGTGTTCGGCGAGGGCGTGCGGCTGGTGTCGCGCGTCACGCAGGGCTGCCAGCCGCTGCGTTCGGGCGCCGTGCGCGAGCGCGAGATCACCGAGGCCGACGGCAACCTGCTGCTCAAGCTCGACGGGGAGCCCGCGCTTGACGTGCTGCTGGCCGATCTGCAGGTATCGCTCGATCGGCCGCAGGAAGCTATCGACGCGGTGCGCAGCACGCTGGTTGGCCTGGCCGATGCGGGCAGCGACGGCATCCGTCGCACCGGCGACCTGGGCGCCGATGTGCTGGTGCGCCACATCATCGGCCTGGACCCGACGCGGCGCGGCATTGCGATTGCGGACAACGCTGAAGCGGGCATGCGGCTGACCTTCTGCCGCCGCAACGCGCAGGCCGCGCGTGCGGACCTGATGCGCATCTGCGCGGAAATCCGTGAAGAGCTGGAGCCGGAAGAGCAGACGCTGGCCACCGCGCGCGCGGTCGCGGCGGGTGAAGCCGAAGCGGCACCGCACCCGGCGCGGCGCATCGCGGGGGCGGTGTATGTGAGCTGTTCAGGGCGCGGCGGGCCGCACTTCGGCGCTCCCGGCGCCGAACTGCAGATCGTGCGCCACGCGCTGGGCGACGTGCCACTGGTCGGGTTCTTCGCGGCGGGCGAGATCGCCCGGCACCATCTGTATGGGTATACGGGTGTGCTGACGGTGTTCACCGGCAACGACTGAGCCGGCGAAGAAGGCGCTCAGGCCGGCTGCAGTGTGCGCGGCTGAGGCGCGGGCATGCCGGTGAACGCGAAATCGACCTCGGGCACCAGCCCGCTCACGATCCGCGCGATCGACTTGCCCGAGCCGCAGGCGTGCGTCCAGCCGAGCGTGCCGTGGCCGGTGTTCAGGTACAGGTTCGGCAGTTTGGTCTTGCCGATCAACGGCACGTTGCTCGGCGTGGCGGGGCGCAGGCCGGTCCAGAACTGCGCCTGCGTGGTGTCACCGGCGCCGGGGAACAGTTCTTCGACGCGCCGCACGATGGCTTCGCAGCGCACGCGGTTCAGGTCGCGGTCGTAGCCGTTGAGTTCGGCCGTGCCGGCGATGCGCAGGCGGTCGCCCGATTCGGAGGTGTAGCGCGAGAACACGAGCTTGAATTCGTCGTCGGTCAGCGAGACCTGGTGGGCCTTGGAGGCGTCCTTCACCGGCAGCGTCACCGAATAGCCCTTGGCCGGGTAGATCGGCAGGCGGATGCCCAGCGGCGCGGCGTAGAGTGGGCTGAGCGAACCCATCGCGAGCACGAAGGCGTCGCCGCGGATGCGCTGGAAGCGGCCTTCTGCGTCGGTGGCTTCGACGTGGTCGATGGTGCCGCCGGCCTCGCGCAGGGCGGTCACTGTGTGGCTCATCAGGAACTTGACGCCGGCTGCGGCGGCCAGGCCCACGAGTTCGCGCGCGAAGCGGTTGGCGTCACCCGATTCGTCTTCGGCCGTGTAGGTGGCGCCGGCCAGCTTCGGACGGATGTGGGCGAGGGCGGGCTCGAGCTTCACGGCTTCGTCGGCGGAGATCACGAGACGTTCGCAGCCCAGGGCGCGCATTTGCTCGGCGGGCTTGAGGGCGCCGTCGAATTCTTTTTGCGTCGTATAGAAATGCAGGATGCCCTGGGTGCGCTGGTCGTAGTTCAGGCCGGTGTCGCGGCGTAACTGCTGCAACGTGTCGCGGCTGTAGGTGCCCAGGCGAACGATCTGTTCGATGTTGTGCCGGGTGCGCGCCGGCGTGCATTCGCGCAGGAACTGCAGGCCCCAGAGCCACTGGCGCATGTCGGCGCGGATGCGGAACAGCAGCGGGGCGTCTTCCTTGCCCAACCATTGCAGCACCTTGAGCGGCGCGCTCGGGTTGGCCCAGGGTTCGGCGTGGCTGACCGAGATCTGCCCGCCGTTGGCGAAGCTGGTTTCGGCGGCGGGCGTGGCCTGCCGGTCGATGACGGTCACTTCGTGGCCGAGTTGCTGGAGGTAGTAAGCCGAGGTCACGCCGAGCAGGCCGGCGCCAAGAACGATCACGCGCATTTCAAGTACCTTTGAGGTTGCAGCGCTTGAATGGCGGGCGTGGTGTGCTATTGAATCAATAGCAAGCAACCGGACGACCGCCGTCCAAGTTGCCGCTCCCCCTGTCCTCGGTACCTGAGAGATTCACCCTGCTGCACCCGCAGCGGGTTTGCTCCTTCGGTGCACCACCGCCATGTTCAGTGGGGTGGTGGCTCTCCAGACGGCTGTATCAGTTGGTGCAGTACAGATCCCTTGTTCGGACCGACCTGAGCGTTTATGGGAGTTTGCGCCTTCGGTAGGGCCACCGGGGTGGCCCGCTCTCCTGCAGTGGGGGCGATTGTAGGCGGGGCTTACACGGACGCCAACTCCGCGATTTCAGCCTGTCTGGCCGATGGGATAATCGCCCGTTGATTTGTCACGGGGCAAATCGTTCCACAACAACAGGGGACCCCATGATTCTGGTTACCGGCGGCGCTGGCTTCATTGGCGCCAATTTCGTACTCGACTGGATCGCGAACAGCGACGAGCCGGTCGTGAACCTCGACAAACTGACCTACGCGGGCAATCTCGAGACGCTCGCGTCGCTCAAGGGCAACCCGAATCACATCTTCGTGCAGGGCGACATCGGCGATAGCGCGCTGCTCGACCGCCTGCTGGCAGAGCACAAGCCGCGCGCCGTGGTGAACTTCGCCGCCGAGTCGCATGTCGACCGCTCGATCCATGGTCCGGAAGACTTCGTCCAGACCAACGTGCTCGGCACCTTCCGCCTGCTCGAATCCGTGCGTGGTTTCTGGAGCGCGCTGCCGGCCGACCAGAAGGCCGCCTTCCGCTTCCTGCACGTGTCGACCGACGAGGTCTACGGCTCGCTCTCCAAGACCGACCCGGCCTTCACCGAAGAGAACAAGTACGAGCCCAACAGCCCGTACTCGGCCAGCAAGGCCGCCAGCGACCACCTCGTGCGCGCCTGGCACCACACCTACGGCCTGCCGGTGCTGACCACCAACTGCTCGAACAACTACGGCCCGTTCCACTTCCCCGAGAAGCTGATCCCGCTGATGATCGTCAACGCACTGGCCGGCAAGCCGCTGCCCGTGTATGGCGACGGCATGCAGGTGCGCGATTGGCTCTACGTGAAGGACCACTGCAGCGCCATCCGCCGCGTGCTCGAGGCCGGCAAGCTCGGCGAGACCTACAACGTGGGCGGCTGGAACGAGAAGCCCAACATCGAGATCGTCAACACCGTGTGCGCACTGCTCGACGAGTTGCGCCCCAAGGCCGACGGCAAGCCGTACAAGGAACAGATCACCTACGTCACCGACCGCCCGGGCCACGACCGTCGCTATGCCATCGATGCGCGCAAGATCGAGCGCGAACTCGGCTGGAAGCCAGCAGACACCTTCGACACCGGCATTCGCAAGACCGTCGAGTGGTACCTCGCGAACAGCGAGTGGGTGCGCAATGTGCAAAGCGGCGCGTACCGTGAATGGGTGGAGAAGCAGTACGACGCGAAGGCTGCGGCATGAAGTTGCTGCTGCTGGGCAAGGGTGGGCAGGTCGGCTGGGAACTGCAGCGCAGCCTGGCGCCGTTGGGTGAATTGGTCGCGCTCGATTTCGACAGCACGGATTTCAATGCCGACTTCAGCCGTCCCGAGGAACTGGCCGAAACGGTGCTCAACGTGCGTCCTGACGTGGTCGTTAATGCAGCGGCGCATACCGCTGTCGACAAGGCCGAGAGCGAGCCCGACTTTGCGCGCAAGCTGAATGCCACGTCGCCGGGCGTGGTGGCCGAGGCCGCGCAGCAGATCGGTGCGCTGATGGTTCACTACTCCACCGACTACGTCTTCGACGGCAGTGGCAGCAAGCCCTGGAGGGAAGACGACGCAACCGGGCCGCTCAGCGTGTATGGGCAGACCAAGCTCGAAGGCGAGCAACTGGTGGCTGCGCACTGCGCGAAGCACCTGATCTTTCGCACGAGCTGGGTTTATGCCGCGCGCGGCGGCAACTTTGCCAAGACGATGCTGCGGCTCGCCAAGGAACGCGATCGACTGACCGTCATCGACGACCAGTTCGGCGCGCCGACCGGTGCCGAGTTGCTGGCCGACGTGACGGCGCACGCCATTCGCGCGACGTTGCAGGATCCGGCCAAGGCGGGTCTCTATCACGTGATCGCGGGCGGCGAGACATCGTGGTACGGCTACGCGAGATTCGTGCTCGAGATGGCGCAGCAGGCCGGCGTCGAACTCAAGGCCGGGCCGCAGGCTGTCGAAGCCGTACCCACCAGCGCGTTCCCGACGCCCGCCACGCGGCCGCACAACTCGCGCCTTGACACCACCAAGCTGCAGACGACCTTCGGACTGCGCCTGCCACCCTGGCAGGAAGGCGTCGCGCGCATGCTGCGCGAGACGCTCTGAGATTCACACGAGAAGAAACGCATGACCACAACGCAACGCAAAGGCATCATCCTGGCCGGTGGCTCGGGCACTCGCCTGCACCCCGCGACATTGGCGCTCAGCAAGCAACTGCTGCCGGTGTACGACAAGCCGATGATCTACTACCCGCTCAGCACGCTGATGCTGGGCGGCATGCGCGACATCCTGATCATCAGCACGCCGCAGGACACGCCGCGGTTTCAGCAGTTGCTGGGGGATGGGAGTCAGTGGGGCATCAACCTGCAGTACGCGATACAGCCGAGCCCTGATGGACTGGCACAGGCGTTCATCATCGGGGACAAGTTCGTGGGGAACGACCCCAGTGCGCTGGTGCTGGGTGACAACATTTTCTACGGCCATGACTTCGTTCACCTGCTTGCCGATGCAGATGCAAAGCCATCGGGCGCGACCGTGTTTGCCTATCATGTGCAGGACCCGGAGCGCTATGGCGTGGTCGCGTTCGATGCCAAGGGCAAGGCCAGCAGCATCGAAGAAAAGCCGCTGAAGCCGAAGAGCAGCTATGCGGTGACGGGGCTGTACTTCTACGACAACCAGGTTGTCGATATCGCCAAGGCAGTGAAGCCCAGTGCGCGTGGCGAGCTGGAAATCACGGCAGTCAACCAGGAGTATCTTGATCGCGATCAACTGAACGTGCAGATCATGCAGCGCGGCTATGCGTGGCTCGATACGGGCACGCACGACAGTTTGCTTGAAGCGGGTCAATTCATCGCGACGTTGGAACATCGGCAGGGGTTGAAAATCGCCTGCCCGGAAGAGATTTCTTGGCGCAATGGCTTTATCACCACGGAGCAGCTCGAGAAACTTGCTGCCCCGCTGGAAAAAAGCGGCTACGGCAAGTACCTCAAGCATCTGCTAAGTGACGAGGTTCGATCGTGAAAGTAACGCGGACTGCTATCCCTGATGTGCTGGTGATCGAGCCAAAGGTGTTCGGTGACGCACGAGGCTTCTTTTTCGAGAGCTTCAATCAAAAGGCTTTCGACGAAGCGGTGGGCGAGCACATCGACTTCGTTCAGGACAATCACTCCCGCTCGGCGAAAGGGGTGCTGCGTGGCCTGCATTATCAGATTCAACAACCGCAGGGCAAGCTGGTACGCGTGGTGAAAGGGGCCGTGTTCGACGTGGCTGTGGACATCCGCAAGTCGTCACCAACTTTTGGCAAGTGGGTGGGCGTTGAGTTGAGTGAGGAAAACCACAAGCAACTGTGGGTTCCGGAAGGATTCGCACACGGTTTTTTTGTGCTGAGCGAGATGGCGGAGTTTCTTTACAAGACCACAGACTACTACGCCCCGTCACATGAGCGCGCAATCATCTGGGCCGATAGCGACCTGGCGATCGAGTGGCCAAATGTCGACTCCCTCCCCCAGTTGTCGACGAAGGATGCTCGCGCGGCGACTCTGCGTTCAGCCGAGCTGTTTGAATGATTTTTGTATTCCAAGAAGGCTAAACCTCGCATGTTGAATTTCACCGGTGAACGGTTCATTCCCACCGAAACGGGCGAGATCCGTTACGAACATATGCACCGGTATGGGTGGGCGCAATCGCTTTGTGCGGGGCGGCATGTGCTAGACATTGCCTGTGGCGAGGGCTATGGCTCTGCGTTGCTTGCGCACGTCGCAAGTTCGGTTGTCGGTGTGGACATTTCGAACGAAGCGGTCGCACATGCCCGACAGCGCTACGCTGCACAAACCAATCTGCGCTTCATGCAGGGCAGTGCGACTGCCATTCCTCTGGAGGATGCGAGTGTCGACGTCGCCGTGTCTTTCGAGACGCTCGAACACCTCGCGGAACAGGAAGAAATGCTCGGGGAGCTGCGGCGCGTCTTGAAGCCTTCGGGAATTCTGATCATCTCGTCGCCTAACAAGAAGGTCTATTCGGACGAGCGCAACTATGTGAACGAGTTTCACGTTAAGGAGCTGTACTTCGACGAACTCGATGCACTGCTCCATCGTTTCTTCCCCGCCAACCGGTACTTTGCCCAGCGCTTCCTGACTGCGTCGGCGTTATTTCCCCTTGAAGGGATTCCCGCTGAGGGCTACGAGGCGTTGCTCCTGGCGGGCGGCGAGTTGAAGGCGCAGACCCAAAGCGCCGATCGCGCAATGTATTTCGTCGCCATTTGTGCTGCGAGTGAAGACCTGCTGCCGCTATTGGGTGCCAACCTGTTTGCGGAGGCCGGAAATGATCTGTATGGAGAACAACAGAAGGTCATGAACTGGGCTTCCGGATTGCACAAGGAGCATTCCCAACTTGAAGCCCGGTATGTGGCCCTTCAGAAGGAGTTCGAAGAACGCAGTGCGTGGGCCTTGTCGATGAGCGCCGAGCGCGCTGCCTGGGATGAAGCGCGTGCGAAATCGGATGCTGAGTGCAGACGGCTGGAGGCTTCTCTTGCTTGTCAGACGGCCAAGAGCGAAGCAATCCTGAATTCGCGCTCTTGGCGGCTTCTGGCACCCCTTCGATGGGTCCGGCGAGTGTTGACGCGCAGCTGATTACGTAGGGGTGTTGCCGCGCGGTGCCATGGTCTGCCGCTGATTGAGACGAGGCAGCCACTTTTGTTCGGCAATCAGCAGCACGAGGAGGAGAGCCAACCCGCTAACAAGCAGGGGCAGCGACCACATGAACGTGCCGGGACGATACTTGAATTCGACGGTGTGGGATCCTGGTGGAACTAAGGTCCCAATCTGATTGCCGTTCATTCGGCCTATTTTTGAGTGTTGACCGTCAATGGAGACTTTCCAAGCCTCATCGAAGAATTCATTCAGTATCAACATGGCGGGCGTCTGACATGCGATGTGCACCCGTACGTGGTTGGTGCCACGCGGCAGGTCTTCCTTTACATCGCAGCGTGCTGGATCCTTTTCGCTTGTCGAGCGAGGTAGGACGCCAGTGTCCATATCCATGAACAGCACGCTGCCGGTGAGATCGGTGGACGCAGCCTTCGCCGTGAAATCGCCCAAGGAGTCATAGACGCCGTCCAGCGTTGTGGCAGCGTAGACATGAGGAAGCGAACCATCTGCTTCGTACAGTTTCAGTCCTGCGATGTCCTCCTTGTGTGTGTAGCCCCGCAGTGATTCCTGTGGGCAATCGTCGCAGACAAGGTACTTGGCTCCGAGCAAGCGGAAGTAGTTGTCGTTGCGGGGCGCGTGGTAATAGAGCTCGTCGAACTGCCGTTTTGGGGCTGGATTGAAGTAAGCATTGAAGCTGCGAATTCCCTTATAGGAGGCAAGCATGGCACCGAGTTGCTTGTCGATCTTTCCATCGAACACGACACGATAATCATGATTCGGGTCCAGTGCCTTCACCTTATCCAGCACTTCATCAAGCTGACGTGCATGACTGGTGTTGTAGAAGCTGGTGGAGATGCTCGGTGGTCGCCACGGGACATCCACCAGAACCAGGATCAGCGCGGCGGCACTCCACAGCGCTGCTGCCTGCACACCCCGAACGCCTGAGCGGGAGCGCGCCATAAGCATGGTGATGAGAACAAGCGCGGCCAGCGTGGCAAGTGGGATCCATGGGGGCACGATGGAAGCGATGTGATCCTTTGAGGACAGGGAAACAAGAACGGCAACCAGCAGGGTCATCGCCATCGCAAGCAGCTTGGTAGCTAGGCTGCGACGGCCGGGTTCGCTGGACGATAGTTCGTTGCGAAGCTCGTCGATGCCGATGGCAGCGAGCACCGTCATCGCCAACTGGAACAGGACGAGAAAGCGGCTCGGCTCACGGATTTTGTTCAGAACTGGAACGACGTAGTTGAGATGCGCAAGGCCCAGGTTGCTACCGGTCGATGAGATCAGTGAGTAAGCGGCAATGAACACGAGTGCCCACACCATCCAGGAGCGAGGCCGAGAAACGACTGCCACGCATGCCAGTGCCACCGAGACCAGTCCGATGAACTGGCTGCCCACCGCATTGCCCTTGAATTTGAATAAGACGCCGCCGAGGTCCCTCGGTGCAAGTTGATCGACTTGGAATGCCTCGAATGGAATGCGGCCGTTGCCGAAGACGGGCGGGAAATTCCCGATCCATCGGATCATGTTCTTGAATTCCAAGGCAGTCGGGAGAATGACGGGTGCGACCAGGAGGACTGCGATCACTGCCACGATGCCAATCTTTGCTGCTGAATTCCCGATACTCTTCCATCCGTTGATCCGTCCAGTCCCCATTGCATGGGCAATGCAAAAAATGGCGCTCAGGAGAATGGCGTGAATGAGGGGCTGGGCCGGGGAGGCGAGCGTCAGCAGGACGATCCCTGCCAGCGCCATGACGAAATGGCGCCGAGAGCTTTCGAGCGACAGCAGGCCCAGCAAGCCAGCCAAGTAGAGTGGTAACCAAGCATAGGGTGCGACGATGTTGAGCCACGCCGCGTAAGAGAGGCTGTTCGCGCCAAAGGCAAAGAGTGCGGCGCCCGTCACGGCCCCAACGCGCGATGCTTGCATGGCTCGTAGCAAGACATACATGTTGATTTCGAGGATCAACAGATGGACAAGCGTCAACCAGTGCATCGAGTGAACGACTTCGATCGGGCTCTCGAAGAGAGGCAGGGGCGTTAGATAAAATGGGTAGAAGGCCGACAGCTGTGCGAAGTTGTGCAGCGGAACACCACCCAGAATCGTGTTCATCCTGAGCGGCCATTCGCCGTGTGCGAGGCTGGAAGACATCGATGACAGCACGGTGCCAATGAAAAACTCGTTGTCCATCCATAGGGCGAACGAGTGGGCCTTGTCGAAGGCGGGCCAGAGGAAGATGCACCAGAGGAAGAAAAGCGCTGCCAACACGACGGCGCTGCTTTGGCGTCCGGAGTTACTTCGCATCGCCACGAGATTGCCTGAAGACATACAGTTTGTTCATGATGAAAGAAGTGATCACATAGACTGCACTTGCCATGATCTGGCTGATGGCCTCATGCGCACCGATGCCTCGAACCAGAACGACCAGCACAAGCAGGTTCGCCGTGTACGCCGCTGCAAATACAACGAGAAAACGGATGAAGGCTTCGCGGTGCGGCCTGTCGCTGTTGAATGTGAACACCTTGTGCATCACATATGACACCAGCAGGCCGATGCCATAGCCGATGGCATTGCTCAGCTCCGCAGAGAGGCCCAGCAGGTACATGCAGGCAAAAATGATGGAGTAGCCGAACGCCGTGTTGGCGACGCCAACGACGAGGAAGCGGAAAAGCTGCCGAACTTCTGCCGAACGGCAGCGATCGAGAACGGATTGAGTGAAGGAGCCTGGTCTCGGCATGATGTTTGAATTTGCGGACTGCCTTCGCGTTTGTAGGCGCAGTGCGGGCTTGGCCAGCCAGCACTTCTCCGTCACAGCGTGGGGGGGTGTGAGATTTCTTCTTCGACGATGTAGCGTGGGCGGCCCTTTACCTCGTCGTAGATGCCTCCTACGTATGCGCCCATGATGCCCAGGACTATGAGCTGGATACCGCTGAACAGCAGCAACAGGACCACCATCGTTGTCCAGCCATTGGGAATGGACTGCACGAAGAAGTACTTGATGATCAACACCACAATCAGCATAAAGGCGAGCAGCGCAAACAGCCCGCCTACAAAGATGCTGAGTTGGAGCGGCTTGGTGCTGAATGAGAGGATGCCCGCCATGGCGAGCTGAATCATTCTCGACAAGGAATATTTCGACTGACCAGCGAAGCGCTTTTCGGCAACGAATTCGACCCCCGTTTGCCTAAATCCGATCCAGGAAAAGAGTCCCCTCAGGAACATGTTGCGCTCCTGAAAGCCTTGGGACAGGGTTCGAGCTACCCGCCTGGAGATGAGGCGAAAGTCTGCTGCGTTGGGATTGATGGGCACCTGCGAAATGCTGCCAAGCAGCTTGTAGAACAGGTTGCCAGCCTGCTTTCGCAGGAAGCCAACATCCTCCGTATCCTGGCGCAGCGTGTAGACCACCTCGTTGCCGCGCTTGAATTCTTCCAGCAGTGTGGGAATGAGCTCAGGCGGATGCTGGAGATCGCTGTCCATCATGACAATGGCGTCTGAATCGAGTGAATGCTCGATACCCGCGAGCAGCGACATCTGGTGTCCAAAGCGAGACGACAGCACCAGTACCTTTGCGGCGGGGTCGCCGGCGACAACCGTTCGTAGAACATCCACCGTGTGGTCCGTGCACTGATCCACCACATACAGGATGGACCATTCGACCTCTTCGATAGACTCCAGCACTTTCTTGGCGCGTTCGTGAAAGTGCGCGATGACATGTTCTTCGTTAAAGACGGGTGTGACAACGGTCAGCTTCAACTTCGTCACGATGACTTACCCTCTCCTAGCAACTGGAATGTCTTTGTCATGTCTGCGTAGATTGCCGGAACGTCGTAGCCGGCGCGATTGGTGAGGGCGGGTGACTCGTGCACCGGGATTCCGCTCATTCCCTCAGACGCCAGCAGCCGCGCCAGAAGCGCGCGCATGGTGATGGGCTTGCCGCTGCCAATGTGATACACCTGCCCCGGTTTGCCATCGACTGCCACGGCCAACATCTGCCTTGCGGCCTCGTCTGCATCCACGTAGTCACGCGTCGCGCCGAGGGGGCCGAATTCGAAGGCCGATCTCGCCCCTTTGCGAACTTCTTCGATCTGCGCTTGCACCCGGCCGATGAAGAGTCTGTTTGAAAGGTGGGGGCCTTCGAGGTTGAACAGCCGCGCTACCACTACTTGGACGCCACGCAGGGCATGGAAGTCGGCGAGCTGGGTTTGCCACGATTTGGTCAGACCATACACGGATTGCGGATGCAGCAGGTGGTCTTCCCGGATGGGGTTCTCTTCGACACCAACTGCCCCGTACTCCGCAGCGGAACCTACCAGCAATACCCGGGCCCGGGCATGTGCCCGCTCAACGAGTTCCAGCAGCCGGCGCGTTGCATCGACGTTGACTGCATAGGCCTCGTCGTAGTCTCCCGAGAAAGTGGCCGCCAGATGAAAGATCAGATCCGGGCGCGTTTTCTGGAGCAGCGCTTCCAAGCGTTCGCCATCGCGCACGTCGAGCTGCAGCGCGCTGTCGCTTCGGCTGGTCGCCACGACATTGAACATCTCGGTTTGACGGAGCCGAGCGACTATGGCTTGCGCCAGTGCCCCCGTCGAACCTGTGATCAACGCCGTCTTCAAGGGCCGATTCCGAGCTTCGTTGCAAGCTCGTCGAAGTTGTCGTCGGCATACTGATAGTCATCGGGACGCCCAATGTCTAGCCAATAGCCATCAAATGACCGAATAGCGATGCGCCGATCATTTTTTAGCCCGTCGATCATGAGGTTGTCGAAGCCATACTTCTCACCCTTCGGCAGGCCTTCGATTACCGATCGATGGATGCAGTAGATGCCCATGCTGACGTCAAAATCGTAGGTGGGCTTTTCCTGGAACTCGTTGAGACGACTGGTGTCATCGTAGCGCAACACCCCGAAGTCGATCCTGACTTGGCGGCGATAAGCGGAGACCGAGACCATCTCCTTCGACTCCACATGCGACTGGAAGAAGTGCCTGTAGTCGAGATCGCAAAGGATGTCACCGTTCATGACCAGGAAGTTTTCGGGCAGATCAGGGATAAGCGTCAGCGGTCCGATGGTGCTGAGTTCGCCCTCCTCCAAGGAATAGTCGAGTTGCACGCCCAGTCGCGAACCATCGCCGAAGTAGGCCATGATCAGTTGCGACAGGTGGTTTACCGCAAGCGTGATCCGCGTGAAGCCAGCCTGCTTCAGCTGCATGATGATGATCTCGAGGATCGAGTATTTGCCGCCAAGCGGGACCAGCGGCTTGGGGATCAATGTGGTGTAAGGGCGCAGCCGGGTGCCCTTGCCGCCGGCCAAAATGACTGCTCGCATCGTGAAACTCCTCAGACGTTATAAAGCCAAGCCTTGTAGCGAGACAGGTTTTCCGGGTTCTTGAACCACTCGATAGTGTCGCGAAGGCCATCCGCCAAATCGAAGCGAGGCCGCCACGGCGTGAGGGAGGTGATCAATGTGTTGTCGCCCATCAAACGAAAGACTTCCGATGCATCCGGTCGAAGGCGTTGCTCGTCAGTGACGATGCGAGCGTCAGGATTGAGTTCGGCAACCAAGATTTCCGCCACTTTGCCAATGGAGTACTCCTTGCCAGTTGCAATGTTGATTTCTTTGCCGATCGTCTCGTCTGACTCGGCCAGGGCAATGAACCCCTGCGCCGTATCCTTGACGTAGTTGAAGTCGCGAGTGGGTGAGAGGCTTCCGAGGCGCAACTCCTTTTCGCCCAGCATCAACTGCGTGATGATGGTTGGAATCACTGCCCGAGCCGACTGGCGAGGCCCGTAAGTGTTGAACGGCCTCACGATGACGACCGGCGTTTCAAACGACTTGTGGAACGACTCCGCTAGTCTGTCTGCCCCGATTTTGGACGCACTGTAGGGCGACTGACCTTGGAACGGGTGCTTCTCGTCGATCGGCGCGTACTGGGCGGTGCCGTACACCTCGGAAGTCGACGTGACGAGGCAACGCTCGATACTGAGCCGCTTTGCCGCTTGAAGCACATTCAGGGTCCCCTTGATGTTCGTATCTACATACGAATCGGGAGAGTGATACGAGAACGGGATGGCGATCAATGCTGCCAAATGGAAGACGACATCGCACCCCTTCATCGCCTCGAAGACGCCGTTCGGGTCCCGAATGTCGCCTGAGAATACGTCGAGGTTGCGCACGACGTCCTGGGGCAGCGAGTCTAGCCACCCCCAGCTGCTGAATGAGTTGTAGTAAACGAAAGCGCGAACATCGCATCCATGTGCAATCAATGCCTCTACTAGGTGGCTGCCGATAAATCCGTCAGCACCTGTTACCAGTACCTTTTTGCCCTTGAGGTGCATGATTCAAATCTTTTCTCGAAAGTTATATCCGCGCCGTCACTCGGCACACTCGCAAAGTGCCGTGCCTGTGAATCGGGGGTGAGGCAGCAGCGCATGAAGAAGACGCGTAGCGTCCCCAGTCTGGCCGGCACACACATTCTAGAGCAGCCGTTTATCCCAGACGGATCGAACATGGCCGAAAGGGCGCTTGGTAACATATCTGTGTCGAGATGCAACTCTTGCTACGACCCCGCGAAAGCACCATGGGGCCTCACTTGTCAACGCATTCCCTGCATTCACAGATGCGGGACGCGTCAAGGGGCGTGGATGCCTGGGAAAGAGGCCGTTGGATGCATCCGGTAGCGAGGATGGCTTGAGTGCACATTCATTGCGGCACAATTACGCTCGCCCGCGGTTCTCCGCATACATAAGACATTGACCGCCAACAAATGAAGAAGCACGCAGTAGTCACCGGTATCACTGGTCAGGATGGCGCCTATCTGGCCCAGCTCCTGTTGAGCAAGGGCTATGTCGTGCATGGCACGTTCCGCCGCACCAGTTCGGTCAACTTTTGGCGGATGGAGGAGTTGGGGATCCAGGACCATCCTGACCTGAAGCTGGTCGAGCATGACCTTACCGACCTCGGCAGTTCGCTCACCCTCATCAAGGAAGCCAAGCCGCACGAGGTTTACAACCTCGCCGCCCAGAGCTTTGTCGGCGTGAGTTTCAATCAGCCCGACGCCACAGCACAAATCACTGGCATGGGCGCGCTCCACCTGTTGGAAGCCATCCGCCTGACCGACCGGGGCATCCGTTTCTACCAAGCATCGACCTCCGAAATGTTCGGCAAGGTGCAAGCGATCCCGCAGGTTGAAGACACGCCGTTCTATCCGCGCAGTCCCTATGGTGTTGCCAAGCTGTTCGCGCACTGGATGACGATCAACTATCGTGAGAGCTACGACATCTTCGGTGCCAGCGGTATCCTGTTCAACCACGAAAGCCCGCTGCGTGGACGTGAGTTTGTGACGCGCAAGATCACTGACGCGGTGGCCAAGATCAAGCTCGGCAAGCTCGATGTGCTCGAGCTTGGCAATCTTGGCGCCAAGCGCGACTGGGGCTTCGCTCAGGAATACGTCGAGGGCATGTGGCGCATGCTGCAGGCCGATGAGGCTGACACCTTCATTCTTGCCACAAACCGTACCGAAACCGTGCGCCGCTTCGTCGACATGGCGTTCAAGGCTGCGGGCTACGAACTGCGCTTCGAGGGCGAAGAGCAGAGCGAAGTTGGCATCGACATTGCCACCGGCAAGACACTGGTGCGTGTGAACCCCAAGTTCTACCGGCCTGCGGAGGTTGAACTGCTGATCGGTGATCCAACGCGTGCCAAGCAGAAGCTCGGCTGGGAGCCTAAAACGACGCTCGAGGAATTGTGCGCGATGATGGTCGAAGCAGACCTGCGCCGCAACAAGCAAGGCTATTCTTTCTGACGGCACTTTGATCGTGCCCTCGCCGAGTTTTTGCAAGATGGAATAAGCGCGCCAAGACGCCCAAAGTGGAGAAGATTTGATCAACGAACTCAAGCAAGCTGCTCGGCTTTCCAAAAAAGCGCTGCGCATTCTGGGCGTGAGCCCTAGTCACACTGCGGCGGATGTCCGGGCGATCAAGGAGGGTGAGCTGTTCGATGCCGACTTCTATCGCAGGGAGTACCCAGCAGTGGCTGCTGGTAGCACGGACCTGCTCAAGCACTATCTTGTGCAAGGCTGGAAGGACGGCTTGGAGCCGTCCCCTAATTTCTCGACTCGTGCTTACCTCGGCGCGAACGCCGACGTTCGCGATGCAAAGCTGAATCCGCTGGTTCATTGGGTGCGATTTGGTTCCATGGAGCGCCGGATTCTTCCGAAGGAGGTTCGGTTCGACAGCCCATGGGTCTTCAAGGATCGCCCCTACTCTCTGCCAGACGACGTGGTTCAGTACGAGCTGCTTGCCGGCCAAGCGTACTTCAGGGGGGCGGGCTTTGATTTCGAGCAACGGGAGGCTGGCAACACGGTCGCCGATGCGGCGAAGGCGATGGCGGCGCGGACGCCCCTGCTTTCCATCGATGCAGTATCACCCAAGGTTTCGATCATCATTCCGGTGTATGGACAAACGCACTTCGTGCTGAATTGTCTTGATTCGCTTGCGAGGCTCCGCTCCCGTTATTCGGTTGAAGTGATGATTGCGGACGACGCATCGCCCGCCGCTGCGCGTACAGATGTTTTGAAGGCGATTCCCTGGGTTCGATACGAGCGTCGCGCGGAAAACGGTGGCTTCCTCGAATGCTGCAACTCCGCGGTGCAGAAGGTAAAGGGCGAGATCGTCATTCTGCTGAACAGCGACACCCGGGTGGTCGAAGGCTGGCTCGACGAACTCGTCGAGGCCTTCGATCTGTTTCCCAAAGCGGGTATGGTCGGCTCCAAGCTCTTCAACGACAACGGGACGCTCCAGGAAGCGGGGGGTATTTTCTGGAGTGATGGATCTGCCCATAACTATGGGCGCAATGAAGACCCGAATCGGCCGCAATACTGCTTCGCTCGCCAAGCCGATTTTATTTCCGGCGCTTCCATCGCGCTTCGCAAAACTGTTTGGGACGAACTGGGTGGCTTCGATCCCGAATACAAGCCGGCTTATTGCGAAGACGCAGATCTTGCATTTCGGCTGCGTCGCGCGGGTTACGAGGTGTGGTTCGTGCCAACATCGCGTGCCATCCATTACGAGGGCATCACGCACGGGCGCGACACCTCGAAGGGCATCAAGGCCTACCAGGTGGCGAATCTCCAGAAGCTCGCCAAGCGTTTCAGTGCCGAGCTTAGCGAGCATCCGCAGCCGGGCACGAGTTCCATGCGTGCGGCTAGTTGGCGAGCTAAGCGGAGCATTCTGGTCGTTGACGCTCTGACCCCAACGCCCGACCAAGATTCCGGCTCCATTGTGACGAATGAAGTCATGAGTGCGTACCGAGAGTCAGGCTTTGCTGAGAGCTTTCTGCCGCTGCACTCGCCCCACTGGTGGGGGAAGTACACGAGCGCTTTGCAGCGTCGTGGAGTTTGCTGCTACTACAAGCCGTTCGCGAGCGATGTTTCGGAATTGCTCGCGCTCGACAATTCGTTCGACTATGCACTGCTGTATCGCTACAACGTTGCGCACTCGATCTATCAGGGCTTGCGCGAGAAGGCACCGGCGACGCGTGTGCTCTTTGCCAATGTTGATCTGCACTTTTTGCGGGAGGCGCGTGCGGCCGAAATAGCCAACACGCCGCACGCACTCTTTGCTGCAAAGATTACAAAAAAGAAAGAGCTTGAAATGTTTGTGCGGGCGGACGCCTCGTTCATCCATACGCAGATTGAAGAGGACGTGATCCAGAAGTCTTTACCGGCACCGCTCCACAATTTGGTCGTGCTGCCATGGATCTCCGAGGTGTGCCGCGACACGCCCGGTTTTTCGACTCGCTCGGACATCATGTTTTTGGGCAATTTTCCGCACGTTCCCAACGTTGACTCCATTCTGTTTTTCGTGAAATCGATCTGGCCTGCGTTGCAGCAAGGCCTGCCGCCAGAAGCAAAGCTTCTCATCGTCGGAAACAAGCCGCCGCCCGAAGTGTTGGCCATGGCCTCCGATCGCGTGGTGGTCACGGGCTTCGTCGAAGATCTGGCGCCTTACTTCGAGAAGTCGCGCGTTTTCGTGGCGCCTCTGCGCTACGGCGCAGGCATCAAGGGCAAGCTGGTGACGGCGCTTGCGCATGGCGTTCCAAGCGTGGCAACCCGCATCGCCGCCGAAGGCATCGCCGCCATCGGCGACGACCACCTGTCGATCACGGATGACCCGGCGCAGTTTGCGGCCGAGGCATTGCGCCTCTATGGCGACGAGGCCGCATGGAGCCGGATGCGCGAGGCGGGATTGAAATACGTCGAAGACAACTATTCACGCGTTGCGACATCGAAGATCTGCTTGCACGCACTGGCCGTGGCCGATCAGACCTGGTCGGTCCGCCAAGAGTTGGAGTGCCGACGCTCACTCGAAAAAATCATGGCACAGAACGGCGAGTTTGAGCCGGCGAAGATCAGCTGAAGGTGCCTTAGTTTTTTCTGACCTGCCGTGTGAGTCAAATGAACAAGAACAGATCCAAAGAGGATCGGGGAGCGTCCGCAGGTGAAGCGGACTCCGACGGGATGGGGAGTCCTGAAATAGGGAGTGCATCTGTTTTCGAGGCATTGCTTGAGGAGGCCAATCGCCGTGCCGAAGCGGCGCTGAACCAGCAGCGCGCCATGCGGGACTCCATCTCGTGGCGGGTGACCGCACCACTCAGGAAGATGTCGACATCCGTGCCCGCGCCGGTTCGCGCGAACTTGCGGCGTGTCGCCAAGGCGGCCTGGTGGGCCCTCACGCCATGGCGCATGCCGGAGCGGCTCCGTGTGCTCCGCGTAAGGCGGCCTGTCGAAGTGTCGCTGGGTGGGTCTGCAGATCCCACCGATGCCTATGGCACCTGGATTGCGACCGCTGAGCGCCGCTCGTCGCCGATCGATGATTCGGGCGGCGGTCCAAGCGTGTCCTTTCTCATGGTGGCCGGCACGGAGCCGGATGCGTTGTTGTGCACCATCGAATCGCTGCGCTCGCAGGCGAGCAAGCGGTGGCAAGTCCTGGTCGCGGTGCGAGCCGACACAGCTTCTTCGGTCGTTGCCGCGCTCGACACCTTGGTCAAGGACTCGCGCATTGTGCGTGTCGTGGTCGAGGGCAGCTCACGCGCGAGCGGCTTGGCTGCTTGTGCGCCGCTGGCAATTGGAGAGTTCATCGCCATACTCGATGCAGGCGACGTGCTCGCCGCAGGTGCATTGAGCGAGATCGCCCACGCATTGGGTCGAGCGGTCCACAGCGACATACTCTACGGGGATGAAGACGAGCTGTCGGAGCAGGGCTTCCGTCAGAACCCATATTTCAAGCCAAGCTGGTCGCCTGATCTGCTTTACGCGTTCAATTATTTTGGACGTTTGACGGTGCTGCGACGGGAGGTGGTCGTAAGCGCCGGAGGCATCGATGCTGCCGCAGGGGAAGGGGTCGAATGGGACCTCAACCTGCGAGCGAGCGATCATGCCGGCGTCATCACGCGCATTCCGAAAGTGCTCTGCCATCGCGCGAAGGGCGGACCATGCGAGCGGCCCGCGCCGGATACGCCGGCGGCGGCTTCGCACCGTGACGCCTTGCGTCGACACTGGGCGAGGTCGGGCATCGATGCCGTCGTTGAAACGCAGCCCGACGGCACTCAGCGCGCGACATGGCCGCTTGTCGCTGCGCCGCTGGTCTCGATCATCATCCCGACCAAGGACAAGGTCGAACTGCTTCGCGTATGTATCGACGGACTTCTAACCGGCACGGACTACGACCACAAGGAAATCATCCTTGTGGATACCGGTTCCATCGAATCGCAGACTTGGGCGTATTACGACGAGCTCAAGCAGTACCCCGAGATCTCGGTCGTCCATTTCAGCAAGAAATTCAACTATTCGGCCGCATGCAATCACGGTGCGTCCTTCGCGCACGGCGAATTGTTGCTGTTCCTGAACAACGACATCGAGGCGGTGTCCCGTGACTGGCTGCAGGAACTGGTGCGATTTGCGTTGCGCCCGGGCGTTGGCGTCGTCGGCACGAAGCTGCTCTATCCCGACGGGCAACTGCAGCACGGAGGGGTCGGGATCGGGATCAATCTGTGCGGGCTCATGTACCGAGCCGCGGAAGAGCGCGGGTGGGGGGTCTTTGGTTCTGCCGAGCATCCGCGCAACTGGCTCGCCATCATGGGCGCGTGCCAGATGGTTCGCCGCAGCGTCTTCGATCTGGTCGGCGGGTTCGACGAGTCCTACCTGGTGGCCGTCAGCGACGTGGCGCTATGCATGCACATCTGGCGCGCCGGCTATCGCATTGCCTACACGCCCTATGCGCATCTGTTGCACCATGAAGGCGCAACGCGCGGCACGGTGAATCCCACGCCGGATCTGGAGCGCTTTGCGGACGACGTGCGCCTGCTGGGCATCGACGAAGACCCTTACCTGCATCCCGAGCTGGATGCGAGGCTTCCGATTCCTGCGCTCCGCGACGCGACAGCGTCGACTGTTCGCGAGAGCCTGATGGCGGACACGCGGGCTCTCGGGTCTCTCATCCTGCCGGCTTCTGCCCTCGACCTTTTCATCGACCGCACTTACTTGGAGTCCGCAGGGCTTCCAAGAGAAGACGTGGTGTGGATGCCTCAGGCGGCGAACCGCATCTGCGACCAATGGTCTGCGGCGCGCTGGTGCCTCGATCTCTTGCGGACCCGGCCAGATATTGCACAGCGTTTTCCAGTCGCGCTGTCGGCAGGTTCAGGCGGCGAGTTCGGCCGCTGGATCGCGCAGGAGGGTGGTGCGGCGCTCGGCCTGTCAGAGGCGGTCAGGGCCATCGTCGTTGATAGCCTGTCGATGGATTTGGGCGCGCGTGCGCGTCAGGCATTTCTGTTTCATGACGACATCAGAAATTCACTGCCTCAGGGGCTGTTGCCGATCGGCCAGTTCAAACTGTTTCATTGGTTCATGCAGCACGGGCGGCGTGCGGCCGGATTGAGACTCGAGGAGGTGTGGTGGTTGTTCCGGGAGGCGTCGGAGCAACCTGCGCGCGAACTGGTGCTCGCGTATGCATTCACGCCGGCTTGGCAAGAGCTGTACCCCGACGGCTTGACAATCTTCGGTCGCCGGGCCTTTGCGGCGTGGTTCAGTGCGTTCTATCGTGTGACGAGCGCTTGGGTCGATCCGGCGGGCTGGGCTGTCGACATCGAGTCTGCACGCCAGATACGCATGGCTTATTTGGCTCGTGCGCAATGGCGCTCGCAGCATCCCCAGGCTCTCGACGACGCATCGCACGCACGGGAGCTGATCGAGTGGCTTGCAACACCCGATGCAGCGCAACCGCAAGAGGTGGCGCAGTGGTGCGCCTCGCTGGATGCTGCGCAGGTCGCTGCCGAAGTGGCTGCGCAAGGTGTGAATGTCATCGGGCATTTCTCGTATCCCTCGGGCCTTCGCGTGTCTGTCGAGGCGTTGATCGAAGGCCTGGAGCGTGTGGGCGTGCGTACCTCCCTGCGCGACCTTCGGACAGACCGCAAGGACGATCCGACTCACGTGAACTTCAGGGGCTTCGAAGATTTCGAGACGACCCTCATCCACGTGCAGCCTGAGCCTTTCTTCGACCAGGCGTTTGCCCGCAGCGATCTGTACCAGCGTTCACCGCGCACCTATCGCATTGCCTATTGGTACTGGGAGTTCGACTCCATACCCGACGCATGGGTGGCGCATGCCGAAAGTGTTGACGAAGTCTGGGCGGCCACGGAATTCGTGGCGCGCGGCTTGCGTAATCGCCTGAAGGTGCCGGTACGCACCTTGTTCCCGGGCGTAAAGCTCGGACCCTATGAGCAGCGTCCGGGTGCGTATTTCGGCCTCAAGGAAGCCCCCTACACCTTCCTTTTCACCTTCCACATGATGAGCGTCATGGAGAGGAAGAATCCGATCGGACTGATCCGCGCCTTTACCCAGGCGTTCGGCGCTGATCCGTCAGTGCACCTGGTGCTCAAGACATCGTTTGGCGATCGCCATCCGGTGCAGTTCCAGGAGCTGCTGGCGGCGGCAACGGCAGCCAACATCACGGTCATCAACGAGGTCTATAGCCCCGAGGATGTGCTTTCGTTGATGGATGCCTGCGATGCCTATGTGTCGTTGCATCGCAGCGAAGGATTGGGCCTGACGATGGCAGAGGCGATGCTGATGGGCAAGCCAGTCATTGCGACCAACTTCTCGGGCAACGTCGACTTCATGGACGAGGGCAACAGCCTGCTTGTCGACTACAAGCTCGTGAAACTCGGCAAGGCCATTCCGCCCTACGACGCCCATCTGGAATGGGCAGAGCCTTCGGAAACGCATGCAGCGGAACTCATGCGGCGGGTTTTCGAGAATCAGGCGTGGGCTCGCGATCTGGGCGCCAGGGCCAAGGCCAGCGCGGATGCGAACATGTCCCTGGACGTTGCCGGGAGGAAGGTTTCGGCCCGGCTGGCGGAAATCCGGGCGCTGCGATCCGGTACGGATCGAGCGCGCTGATCAGGAAACCTCGACGATCCGCCCGTGTTCGAGGTGGATCACGCGGTTGCATTCCTTGGCAATCAATTCCGGTGAGTGCGAGGCCAGCACCAGGATGCCCGACTTGGACACCACGTCCCGCATGCGCTTCTCGGCCTTCTCGGTGAACTCTGCGTCGCCGACCGACAGCCATTCGTCCATGAGCAGGATGTCGGCTTCGACGCTGGTCGAAATGGCGAACGCCAGCCGCATCATCATGCCGGTGGAGTAGGTGCGAACGGGCATGTTGACGTACTCGCCAAGGCCGCTGAATTCGCAGATGTCGGGCGTAAGCCGGTCGATGTCTTTCTTGCTCATGCCCATCACGAGTCCGCGCAGCATGATGTTTTCGACGCCGGTTGCATCCATCTCGATACCGAGCGAAGGGTCGATCAGGCTCGCCACCGAGCCCTGCCGGGTGAACTCTCCCGCGGAGGGCTCGTAGACGCCTGCCAGCGTGCGCAGTAGCGTCGATTTACCCGCGCCGTTGTGGCCCACGAGGCCCAGCCGATCTCCGCTCTTGAGCTCGAGGTTGATGCCGCTGAGCGCTTGCACCACGGTGACCCCGGTTTCCTTGCCGAAGCGTCCACCGGTGACCGAGGCTGCAAGTGTCTTCTTGAGCGATGCTGCGCCGGCACCATAGATCGGGAAGTTGACCGAGACGTTTTTAAGTGAAATGAATGCCATGGATCAGAGCCAGTAGACAACGCGGCGACGGTACTTGGCGAACAGCAAGATCGCTGCTGCAAGGCACAGTACCGTCCATACCAGGATACCCAGCCAGCTGTGGATGTGTGCCGTGCCGCCCATCAGAGGTGTCCGCAACAGGTCGAGCATTTGTGCGAAGGGGTTCCAGAGAACGTACTTGGCACGCCCTGGCAGGTTCTCGGGCAGCCAGAACACGGGTGTCAGAAACATCAGCATCTGCATCACGCTGGTCACGATCTGGGTGACGTCGCGATAGCGCGTGCAAATCAGGCCCAGCAGCAGGCCAAGCGCGTGAGCGTTGATGATCAGAATGGCAAAGGCCGGCAGTATCAGCAGCACCGACCAGGAAAGCGAGATGCCCGCCCAGATCGCCACGGGGATGTACAACACGATCTGATGCGCGAACTGGATCAGGTTGCGTGCAAGGCCTCTCCAGACAAAAAGACTGATCGGGAAATAGCCCTGCTTCAGGTAGTTGGATGAGCCGACAAAGGCATTGCAGGCATCCGTCACTACACTGGAGAAAAAGCCCCAGAAGATGATTCCGAGTGCCAGGTGAGGAAAGAACCTGGAAAGCTCGCTGCCAAACAGCGAGCTGTACAGCGGCCCCATGCCGGCGATCATGACGCCCATGCTCAGGGTGAGCCACACGGGTCCGAGCATCGAGCGCCGATAGCGCAGAACGATGTCGAACCATGCCAGCGTCCACCAGATGTCCGTGCGGCGCGTGCCTTCCCACCAGTCAGACAGGGCGCTTCGATGCAGATTGGATTGAACTTGACTCATACCCGTCCATAAGTGTCCGCCAGGCGGACGATGTCGTCCTCACCCAGGTAACTGCCACACTGGACTTCGATGAGCACCAGTTCTTCGTCGCCGATGTTGGTCAAGCGATGTTTCTCTTTCAATGGGATGTAGCGGTATTGACCGGGCAGGGTCTCATACTCGGTTTCGCCGATCTGGACGATGCCTCGCCCTTGGACGACGACCCAGTGTTCCGCGCGATGGTAGTGATATTGCAACGAGAGTGATTCGCCCGGCATGACCGTGATGCGCTTCACCTTGTAGCCCTCTTCTTCCTTTAGTGCTGCGTAAGTCCCCCACGGGCGATTGACCACGGCAGGCGATTGGACCGTTTCGTGTTGGCGAGCTTTCAGTGTGTCGACGATATTCTTGACCTGCTGGGCACTGCTTTTATGTGCAACCAGAAGCGCATCAGGCGTGTCGACGATGATCAGGTCATGCACGCCCAGCGTAGCGACGACCTTCGGGGAGTGGCTGTCGACCTGTACGTGAGTGCCGGTGGTGTCGATGGCAACGACGTTGGAGGGCATCGTATTGCCGCTTGCATCGGGGATGAGCGCCTTGGCCAGGGCTGGCCAGGAACCCACGTCGCTCCAACCGAACTTGGCTGGCACCACGTGCACATTGTCGGCAGGTTCCATTACCGCGTAGTCGATGCTGATGTCCGGCTGGAGGCCGAAGGTG
The DNA here is from genome assembly GCF_051216615.1 of Variovorax raffinosi. NCBI lineage: Bacteria > Pseudomonadati > Pseudomonadota > Betaproteobacteria > Burkholderiales > Comamonadaceae > Variovorax > Variovorax raffinosi. The sequence continues at coordinate 473,646 of NZ_JBPJZR010000002.1, read as the reverse complement.
TGCAGGTCGAACTGGACCGTCTCGCCAACTGTGCGTGACGACTCGAGCGCACGCCGAGCAGCAGTCAGCAACTCTGGTGCATGCCTTTCAAACGCGGCCACGATGGCGTCCGCAGTGAAGCAGAACATGCCACTGTTCCAGTAGTAGCGCCCGGTTGCGAGGTATTCCTGCGCGGTCTGGAGATCTGGCTTCTCGACAAAGCGCTTGGCTGGCTGGCTCTCTCTCGAAACATGGTCGACCTCGATGTAGCCGAACCCTGTGTCGGGGCTGGTCGGGCTGATGCCGAACACCACCAGCGCGCCCTGGGTTGCAAGCCGGAATGCCTGGCTCGCGCTTGCCACGAATGCTTCGACGTCTGGCACCAAGTGGTCGGCGGAAAGCACGAGCATCACCGTATCGCCGCTGAATTGCTTGATGCACTGCAGCGCAGCCAGGGCGATCGCCGGGCCGGTGTTGCGTCCCTTGGGCTCGAGCAGCAGCGTGGTTTCGGGCGGATCGGACATCTGCCGGAGCACGTCCTTTGTGAGAAACAGGTGGTCCTTGTTGGTGACGACCATCAGGTCGCCAGTACCGCATGCCTGTCCGCGCTCAATCGCTTGCTGCAGCAGGGTTGAGCCTCCCAGCTTCATGAACGGCTTTGGAAAAGCTTGCCGGGAAGCAGGCCAGAGTCTGGAACCGGAGCCTCCCGAGAGCACCACTGAAAGCACCCGCATTTTTTTATACCCTGTCTTTATTGGAGCGATAATTTTACCGGCCCCTCTTGGGCCGAGCCGTGACCAAGCGTTTGTACAACGCACCGCGCTACTGCGCGCAACGGCCTTTCCATCGCACGGCCATGGCCTCACCGCGAGTTTTCGGGATGATCGACCTTATTTTATGAGGCCCACGCTGCCTGTCGCACAACAAGGGAGAAGGCCTTCTTCCTCCTCACGTCCCGCCGAACTGACCAAGGCGCAGCTGCAGGCGCGCGTGCGCGCCCTGGAGCACCAGGTGCAGGCCATGGAGCGTTCGACCAGTTGGCGCCTGACGGCCCCCGTTCGCTGGGCCAGCCGCGCCGTGCAGCGGTTGCGTGGTGCGCAGCCTGCCGCCGCAGGCATCGCGGGCGGTAACTACATCGAATGGATCGCGCAGTCCGCAACGCGGGAAGAGGGCGCTTTACGTGTCTTGGCCGAGGAGGCTTCGCGCTGGAGCGCGCCGCCCCTGATCTCGGTCCTCATGCCCACCTACAACCCGCACCCCGCCTGGCTGCGCGAAGCCATCGCCTCGGTGCGGGCGCAGACCTATGCCCACTGGGAGCTCTGCATCGCGGACGACGCCTCGACCGATCCTCAGGTGGCCGAAATCCTCGATGCCTGCGCGCGCGCGGACGCCCGGATCCGCTGGGTTCGCAGGCCGGTCAATGGCCATATTTCCGAAGCATCCAACAGCGCGCTCGCGCTCGCCAGCGGCGAGTGGGTCGTCCTGATGGACCACGATGACCTCCTGGCGCCCGAGGCGCTGCTTCGCGTCGCACATGAGTTCCGTACCCATGTCGACGCTCGGATGATCTATTCGGACGAGGACAAGATCGACGCCACCGGCCATCGCTACAACCCGTACTTCAAGCCTGACTGGAACCTCGACCTGTTCCTCTCCCAGAACATGTACTCGCACCTCGGCGCCTATCAGCGCGCGCTGGTGCTCGAGGTCGGCGGCTTTCGCAAGGGTTTCGAGGGCGCGCAGGACTACGACCTCGCCCTGCGCTGCGTCGAGCGTGTCGAGCCACAACAGATTCGGCACATCCCGCATGTCCTCTATCACTGGCGGGCCCACGCGGAAAGCACGGCACAGTCGGCCGGCGCCAAGCCCTATGCCGAGATCGCCGGCGAGCAGGCGCTGAACGAGCACTTCGAGCGCACCGGCGTCGCGGCCCGCAGCGAGAGCACGCCCTACGGCTATCGCACGCGCCTGTCCGCGCCCGCGCATTGGCCCCGCGTGTCATTGGTCATTCCAACGCGCGATGCAGTCGGTCTCGTGCGGCAGTGCATCGAAAGCATCGTCATGCGCTCGACCTATCCCGACTACGAGATCGTGCTGGTCGACAACGGCTCCACCGATCCGGAAGCCTTGCGCTACTTCGACGAACTGCGCGGCCTGCCAGGCTTCAAGGTGATTCGCGACGACGGCGAGTTCAACTACGCGGCGCTCAACAACGCTGCGGTCGAACAGGCCGGTGGCGAGATCGTCGCGTTGATCAACAACGACATTGAAGTCATCACCAGCGACTGGCTCGAAGAGATGGTGGCCATCGCGCTTCAGCCGGGTGTCGGCGCGGTCGGCGCGAAGCTGCTGTACCCGGACGACACGGTCCAGCATGCGGGCGTGCTGCTGGGCGTCGGCGGCATTGCGGGGCATGCCCACAAGCACCTCGCACGTGCCGATGGCGGCTACTTCAACCGCGCGCAGCTCACGCAGGCCTTCAGCGCAGTGACTGCCGCCTGTCTCGTGGTGCGCAAGTCTCTCTATGAGGAGGTTGGTGGCCTCGACGCCGGCAATCTCAAGATTTCGTACAACGACGTCGATTTCTGTCTGCGCCTGCGCGAAGCCGGCTATCGCAATGTCTGGACTCCCTATGCCGAGCTCTACCACCATGAGTCGGCCACGCGCCCCCGCGATCTCGATCCTGCACAGCGGGAGCGCGCCGCGCGAGAAGAGGGCTACATGAAGACCCGCTGGGCAGGCCTGCTGGGCAACGACCCCGCCTACAACCCCAACCTGGATCTCGACACCGAGGACTTCCGCCTCGCATGGCCACCACGGCATGTGTCGGGCGATGGCATCGCAACCGGAGCGCGGCCATGAACGCCTCCACCCCACCCCCGCGCAACCGCCTCTGGCGGGCGCTGGCCTTCATTCCCAATGCCGTCTACAAGGGCGGCGGCCTCGGCGGCGCAGCTCGCCGGGCCCTGCAGATCTTTCGGCAATCGGGTGTGCGCGGCGTTGCGCGTTCGGTGCGTGTGCTGCTGCGTGGTGACGGTCCGCCATTGATGGCGGATGCCTCGCGCGCTGACCGCTTTCAGTACCGCGAATGGCTCAAGCGCTACGAATCTCCGCTGACATCGGAGGCGCGCCAGGAGCTCGAGGCGCAGGCCGGACACTGGCCGCGTACGCCCACCTTTGCATTGGTGATGGCCGTGGCAGACCCGTCGCTGCAGGCGCTGGAGCGCGCGATAGCCTCCGTGCGTGCACAGGTCTATCCGCACTGGCATCTGTCTTTGATCGTTCATGCGGCGCTGCCAACGCAGACCCGGGCGTGGCTGGAGAGCCAGGCAAGCGTCGACGCTCGCATCGAACTGGTGGAGCAACTGCCGGAGGCCCTCGCGGCCGATTGGTTGGCCTGTTGCGATGCGCGTGACGCACTCGCTCCCGATGCCTTGTGGCGCGCCGCCGATGCAGCGGTGCGCAATCCCCAGGCGGCGCTGATCTACACCGATGAAGATCGCATCGCCGACGACGGCCAGCGCTCGGCGCCTTACTTCAAGCCCGACTGGAACGTCGACCTCTTGAGGTCGCAGGACTACGTATCGAGGCTCGCGTTCTTCTCCGCAAGCCTTGCGGGCGAACTCGGTGGTTTCGATCCCGGCTTCGGCGAAGCGGCTTCCTACGACCTTGCCTTGCGCTGCGCCGAGCACCTGTCGCCCGAGCGCATCGTGCACATCCCCAAGGTGCTGTACCACCGCCACGTGGCATCGCCCGACAACGTCCACGCGATGGACCCTGCCGAGTACGCCCCCGAAGGCGGCGAACGGGCACTGCAGGCGCATCTGGTACGCACGGGCATCGCTGCCACCGCCGAGCGCGAGGCGCACGGTTTTCGCGTGCGCTACGGCTTGCCGGCAGAGCTGCCGCTGGTCTCGCTCTTCATCCCCACGCGCAACGGCCTGAAGCTCGTGCGCCAGTGCATCGAGAGCATCCTCGAGAAGACGCTCTATCCCCGCTACGAAATCATCCTCGTGGACAACGGCTCCGATGACCCCGAGGCGCTGCGGTACTTCGAGGAAATCGCCGCGCGATCCGGCGTGCGGGTGCTGCGCGACGACAGTCCCTTCAACTACTCGGCACTCAACAACGGCGCCGCGGCCATCGCCAAGGGCGAGGTCTTCGGCCTCATCAACAACGACATCGAAGTGATCTCGCCTGACTGGCTCGGCGAGCTCGTGAGCATCGCCTTGCAGCCCGGCGTGGGGGCGGTCGGCGCGCGTCTCTGGTATCCCGAGAAGACGCTGCAGCACGCCGGCGTGGTGCTGGGCTATCGCGGCGGCGTGGCCGACCATGCGCACCGGAGGCTGGCGGAAGGCGACGCGGGGTACTTCGGGCGTGCCGCGTTGTTGCAGACATTTTCCGTGGTCACAGCGGCCTGCCTCGTGGTGCGCCGCGCGCTCTACGAAGAAGTGGGGGGGCTCGATGCCCAGCACCTCAAGGTGGCCTACAACGACGTCGATTTCTGCCTGCGCCTGCGCGAAGCCGGCTACCGCAATGTCTGGACACCGTATGCCGAGCTGTTTCACCACGAGTCCGCCACGCGGCCGTCGGACCTGTCCGAAGCGCAGATCGAACGCTTCCTGGGCGAAGAGCGCTACATGAAGAACCGTTGGGGCGACCTGCTGTTCAACGACCCGGCCTACAACCCGAACCTGAGCCTCGAGATCGAGGACTTCAGCTACGCCTGGCCGCCACGTGCGGCAAAGCCGTCATCGACAACGATATCCGCATGAGCGACACCACCGTTTCCGTCGCGCTGTGCACCTACAACGGCGCGCGCTTCGTGCGCGAGCAGGTCCGCAGCATCTGCCTGCAGACGCGCCCGCCGATGGAGATCGTGCTGTCCGACGATGCCTCGCGAGACGACACGCTGGCCGTGGCACGCGCCACGCTCGACGAATGCCTGCGCGAAAGGCCGGGCCTTTCCATCGAACTGCGCGTGCTGGCCAATCCGGTGGCGCTGCGCGTGGTCAAGAACTTCGAGCAGGCCGTGCGTGCCTGCACGGGCACGCTGATCGCGCTGTCCGACCAGGACGACATCTGGTATCCCGACCGCCTCGAACGGCTGGTGGCCGAGTTCGACCGCCGCCCCGATTTGCTGCTGCTGCACTCCGATGCGCAGCTCGTCGACGCGCAAGGTGCATCGCTCGGCGGCACGCTGTTCCATGCGATCGAGGTCACACCGCACGAGCTGCAACGCATGCATGGCGGCCAGGCCTTCGACGTGCTGCTGCGCCGCAACGTCGTGACCGGCGCGACCACCGTGTTTCGCCGCACGCTGCTTGAATCCGCGCTGCCGTTTCCGGTCGAATGGGTGCATGACGAGTGGCTCGCGATCATTGCTTCGGCGGTGGGAGGCGTCGACACCGTCGAAGATTCACTCATCGACTACCGCCAGCACGAGTCCAACCAGATCGGCGCACGCCGCGACAGCTTCATGGGCAAGGTGCGCAAGGCGCTGGCTTCGCGCGGCACCACGCATGCCGAGCGCGCCTACAAGGCCGAACTGCTGCTCGCGCAACTCGAAGGACTGGGCAGCGCCGTGGACCCCGCCACGGTCGAGAAAGTACGCGGCAAGCTCGAGCACCAGAATTTCCGAGCGCGCCTGCCTGCGTCGCGCATCGCGCGCTGCGTGCCGGTTTTCCGCGAAGCCATGACAGGTCGCTACGACAAGTTCGGCCGCGGCGTGCGCGGTGTCGTGCGTGACCTCTTTGAATCCGTATGAGCGCCGATTCCGCGGCGCCACAACCGACCGTGAGTGACACCTTGCAGACCTCCACACCCCAAGCGCCCACTGTCGTCGTCGTGATTCCGTTCTACAACGGCGCGCACTTCATCGAGCGATCGGTGCGCAGCGTGTTCGAACAGTCGATGCCGGCCACCGAAGTGATCGTGGTGAACGACGGCTCGCGGCCCGAAGAGCGCGCTGCGCTCGACGCGCTGGCGCAGCGCTTTCCGTTCCGCATCATCGACAAGGAAAACGGCGGGCAAGGCTCGGCGCGCAATGCGGGTGTGGCGGCGTCGACGGCCGAGTACATCAGCTTTCTCGACCAGGACGATTTTTATCTGTCGAACCACATCGAGATCCTCGTCAAGGGCATCCCCGCCGACGAGCCGCGCATCGGCTTCATCTACGCGGACCTGGCCGAGGCCGACGGCGAAGGCAACATCATCCGTGCGGCGATGGTGAAGGACCACACCACGCACCATCCCAAGACGAGCATCTTCGAGATGCTGCGCAATGACATCTTCGTGCTGCCCTCGGCTGCGCTGGTGAGCCGCAAGGCTTTCGACGCCATCGGCGGCTTCGACACCCAGTTCATGGGCTTCGAGGACGACGACCTGTTCCTGCGCATCTTCCGCAAGGGCTACACGAATCACTTCATCGACAAGGTGGTCACGGTCTGGTGCATCCACACGGGCAGCACCTCGTTCGACATGCGCATGATCCGCAGCCGCTTCAAGTACTTCAAGAAGCTGGTCGGCATGTTCCCGGACGAGCCTAGGCGCAACCGCTACTTCCTGCGCGACTACCTCATGCCGCGCTTCGGCCGCTACTTCATGGACCATGTGATCGAGGCGGTGAAGGCCGAAGACCCGAACCGGGTCGAGATGAGCGCGGTGCTGGCCGAGTACGCGGCCATCGTCTACGCGAATCCTGCTGTGGGCGGGCGCAAGAAGCTGGAATTGCGCGCGACCATCTTCATGGTCGAGCACAGCCCGCCGGCGGTGATCCGCGCCATCGGCGCCCTCACGCGCCTGCCGGGCGTGCGTTCGCTGCGACGCCTGCTCGGCTAGGCCTAGCGCGAGGGTTGCGGGGCCGGCTGCTGCTGGCCCCCCGTCAGCGCCGGATCGATGAAGGTGGCGAGCTTGCGGACGTATTCCGAACGCAGGTGGCCCGCGTCCTTGTAGATCGGGGTTCCGTCGGCATCCGCGCGCGTGCATTGGTCGTTCTTGCACAGCGTCGGGATCGGGTCGATGACCGTGGCGCCCGCGCGGATGGCGATCTGGCGCATGCGCTCGTGCAGCGCCTTCTGCTCGGGCGGCCAGGGGGCCGTGGGCGACATGCGCCCCACGCTCATGTCGCCAAGACGCCCGCCCTTGACCAGCTTCTCGGGGCCGAAGTCGTTGCCGATCGGGTTGTCCAGCACCAGGTAGACCTGCTTGTGCTTGGCAAGGTTTGCCATCACAACCTCCAGCATGCGCAGTGACAGTTCCACGCCCATGGGGTCTTTCAGGGGATACCTGTTCTTCCCATCGAAGTAGTAATAACTGTCTTCCACGCCGTCGCCAGGGTCGGACTTCGGGGGATGGGCAAAGTAGCAGTTCCAGCAGGCCCCGAAGACCACGGCATTGACCTTGTCACTGACGGCGATCCGCATCGCGCCCTCGCGGCGTTCCGCGCAGAGGTTGGGTTTCTCATCGTAGACGTTGGGAATCGGCGGGCAGCCGCCCCAGGTCGCGAAGGACAGCGCGTCGAGCGTGTCGGGTGCGAGCTTCGCCAGTTCCACGGCGCGCGGGCCGTACTGCTCGATGTGGCTGTCGCCGAAGAGCATCACCTTGCGCTGGCCATGCCCGATCTGGAACAGGCCCTCGCCGCCGACCTCGACCGGGTTCAGGCCGTCGGGGTAGGTCCAGTCGCGCGATGCCGCGGTGATCTTGTTGAAGTAGGGGTCGCTGTGCCGGCCCACGTAGTACCGGCTGGCCGCGAGCAGGCCGAGCAGCACGAAGCCGACCATCACCATCACGAGCGCCGACGTGACCGCCGGGTTCTCGCTTCGGCGCGTGCGGCGCTCCACGAAGCGGTAGGTCAGCCATGCGAGCAGGAAGGAGGCGATCAGCGCCAGCAGGCGAACGCCCTCGGAAGGCGTTTGCCCCGCCAGGATGCGCGCATAGGCCAGCAGGGGCCAGTGCCAGAGGTACAGCGGATAGCTGATCAGGCCGACCCACACCATCGGCCGGGAGGCGAGCACGGTGCGGTTCAGCACACCGGTCGGACCCGCCGCGATGCAGAAGAAGGCCCCCAGCGTGGGCAGGAGCGCCCACCACCCCGGAAAGGCCTTGCCGCCACGGATGAGGCACAGGCCCAAAACGATCAGCGCGAGCCCTGCGACCGACTGCGCATGCCGGCGCCAGCCGGGCATCGGCGGTGGCCGGTGCAGCCGCATGTACGCGAGCATGCCGCCGATCATCAGCTCCCAGAAGCGCGACAGCGGCGAATAGAACGCGGCCGTGCGGTGGGCGTGGATGGTCGTGACGTTGACCAGGAACGACGCCGCCGCCACAGCGCCCAGCACCGCGAGCACGCGCCATTTGCGCTTCCAGGCCAGGCCCAGCAGCAGGGGCCAGAAGATGTAGAACTGCTCTTCGATCGCCAGCGACCACAGGTGCAGCAGCGGCTTGGTTTCGGCCGCGTTGTCGAAGTAGCCGGCCTCGCTCCAGAAGGCGAAGTTCGAGACAAAGCCCGCGCCGGCCGCCACGTGCTTGCCCAGCTGCTCCCATTCGTGCGGTAGCAGGGTGTACCAGCCGAAGGCGAAGCTCGCCAGCAGCACCAGCGCCAGCGCCGGAAAGATCCGCTTCACGCGCCGGGCATAGAACTCGCGGTAGCTGAAGCCCTCGCCCTCGAAGCTGCCCAGGATGATCGTCGTGATCAGGAAGCCGGAGATGACGAAGAAGATGTCGACGCCGGTGAAGCCACCCGGCATCCATTCCGGGAAGGCGTGATACCCGAGGACCGATAGCACCGCCACGGCGCGCAAGCCGTCGATGTCCGGGCGGTATTTCGGGTGGAGAAGGTGGGCAGGCTCGTGGGGAAGCGTCGGGCTGCTCGCTGTCGTTGTCGTCATCGTTGTTGGAGCCAATAACGCCAGAACGACCCCGACACCCACACCTTCAGCAGGCTGGTCACATGCCAGTACAGGTACTTCTTGCTGCGATGGCTCTCGCGCTGCGCGTCGTGCCGGGCGACGAGGTCTTCACCCACCTGTAGCTTCCAGCCCGCGAGCCGGGTGCGGGCGCAGATGTCGAAGTCTTCGCCGTACATGAAGAAGCGCTCGTCGAAGCCCCCGACCTGGCGATAGGCCTCGCTGCGAAACAGCATGAACAGCCCCGGAATCCACGCCGGCACCTTGGGCCGCACGTAGCCGGGCTTCTTGCGGCCGACGATCTCGAAAGGGGTGAGCAGCGCCCGATGCGGCTCCGGCGCGTTCTTGCCGGGCTCCAGGATGCGCGGCGTCAGCAGCCCTGCGTCGGGTGCGGCCAGGGCGAGCAGCGGCAACAGCACGTCGCCATCGAAGCGGATGTCGGGGTTGAGCACCAGGAACCACGGCGAGCCGCAGCGCTCGAAAGCCTGGTTGTGATTGGCGCCGAAGCCCTTGGGGCTCGCGTTCTCGATCCGCTCGACCTCGAAACCCCAGGCCTGGCCCGCGAGCACATCGGGCTCCGGGATGTTCAATGTGAGCACGACCTTGGCGATCGACGCACGGCTGTGGCGGTCCAGTTGCTCGAGCAGCGGCTGGACCAGCGCTAGCTGACCGTGGCTCACGATTGAAATGGTGATGAGGGGGCGGGGGGAGGGGGGCGTGGGCATGGTCTAATTTCGCTCGGGAATTCTAGGGTTCCCGAACCCCCACACATGATTGCTCTGATCGTCATCAGTTTCTTCGTCGCCGCCTTCGCGGTTCAGCTGTTCATGCGCCGCGCGCGCAGGCATGCGCGACGCTATGGCGCTGACATGCCCCAACGCTTCCACAAGGGCCATGTGCCGCGCCTGGGCGGTGCGGGCATCCTGCTGGGCATGGGCGCGGCCTGGCTGGCGGCCGGCATCACCGGCACCGACCCGTTCAACGTGTCGTGGCCGGTCAAGACCTCGATGCTCACGCTGCTGTGCATTGCACCGGCGGTGCTGGGCGGCATCCTTGAAGACGTGACGCAGCGCGTGAAGGTGCGCTACCGGCTCGGCCTCACCATCGGCTCGGCGCTGCTGGTGTGCTGGCTGCTGGGGCTGGGCGTGGCCCGCACCGGCTTCGAGACGGTCGACGGCTGGCTGGCCATGCTGCCGTATGCCACGGTGCTGTTCGCGGCGCTCGCCATTGGCGGCCTGCCGCACGCCTTCAACATCATCGACGGCTACAACGGCCTGGCCGGCACGGTCGCCGTGCTGGTCTGCCTGGCGATCTCGCACGTGGCGCTGCAGGTGGGCGACCGGCAACTGGCGGCCATGGTGGTCTGCCTGGTGGGCGCCACCTTCGGCTTTCTGGTCTGGAACTATCCGCGCGGCAAGATCTTTGCCGGCGACGGTGGCGCCTACGTCTGGGGCATGGTGATCGCCGTGGCCTGCGTGACGCTGGTGCAGCGGCACCGCGTGGTCTCGCCCTGGTTCCCGATGCTGCTGCTGATCTACCCGGTGTGGGAGACGCTGTTCTCCATCTACCGCAAGCTGGCGCGCGGCCAGTCGCCCGGCACGGCCGATGCGCTGCATTTCCACCAGCTGATCTTCCGCCGCATCGTGCGCGTGGCCTTCGCGGACGACGAGGCGCGCCAGCTGCTCGCCCGCAACAACCGCACCTCGCCCTATCTCTGGATGTTCGCCGCCCTGTCGGTGGTGCCGGCCGTGCTGTTCTGGAACAACACCCTGGTGCTGATGTTCTTCTGCCTGCTGTTTGTCACGACCTATGTGGGGGCGTACCTCATGATCGTGCGCTTCAAGGTGCCGCGCTGGCTGCGGCCGTGACCGCATCTTTGCGAGAATTTCCCCTCCTTTCGTCCACCGCTTTGGAGCCTGACCGCCCATGACCGATCCCGTCCTCAACATCCCCCCGCGCGACAAGGCCGAGATCCTGGCCCAGGCGCTGCCGTACATCCGCAAGTTCCACGGCAAGACCATCGTCATCAAGTACGGCGGCAACGCCATGACCGACCCTGCCCTGCAGGCCGACTTCGCCGAAGACGTGGTGCTGCTCAAGCTGGTCGGCATGAACCCGGTGGTGGTGCATGGCGGCGGCCCGCAGATCGAGGCTGCGCTCAACAAGCTGGGCAAGAAGGGCAGCTTCATCCAGGGCATGCGCGTGACCGACGCCGAGACCATGGAGGTCGTCGAATGGGTGCTGGCCGGCGAGGTGCAGCAGGACATCGTGGGCCTGATCAACCAGGCCGGCGGCAAGGCCGTGGGCCTGACCGGGCGCGATGGCGGCCTGATCCGCGCGCAAAAGCTCAAGCTGGCCGACCGCACCGATCCCAACGTGCAGCACGACGTGGGTCAGGTGGGCGACATCGTTTCCATCGACCCCAGCGTGGTCAAGGCGCTGCAGGACGACGCTTTCATCCCCGTGGTCAGCCCGATCGGCTTCGGCGAGGACAACGAGAGCTACAACATCAACGCCGACGTCGTCGCCGGCAAGCTCGCCACCGTGCTTAAGGCCGAGAAGCTCATGCTGTTGACCAACACGCCCGGCGTGCTCGACAAGAACGGCAACCTGCTCACCAACCTGAGCGCGCGCGAAATCGACGACCTGTTCGCCGACGGCACGATCTCGGGCGGCATGCTGCCCAAGATCGAAGGCGCGCTCGATGCCGCCAAGAGCGGCGTCAACGCGGTGCACATCATCGACGGCCGGGTGCCGCACGCGATGCTGCTCGAGATCCTGACAGACCAGGCTTACGGCACGATGATCCGCGCCCGCTGAGCCGCGAGGCGCGTGCTTACTGCGCTGTGCGAGAATCAATTGATTACATCTTTGCACGCGCTCCCATGCAGAACGAAGAGACAGCGGCTCCCGGCGTAGACACCCAGGCGGAAACGCCCAGCACTCCGACGCGCAAGCGTCCGAAGCCGGGCGAGCGGCGCGTGCAGATCCTGCAGGCGCTGGCCGCCATGCTGGAGCAACCCGGCGCCGAGCGGGTCACCACCGCCGCCCTGGCCGCACGGCTCGAAGTGAGCGAGGCTGCGCTTTACCGCCACTTCGCCAGCAAGGCCCAGATGTTCGAGGGCCTGATCGATTTCATCGAGCAGAGCGTCTTCACCCTGGTCAACCAGATCCTCGAGCGCGAAGGCGCCACCGGCGCGCAGCAGGCGGCCAAGATCCTCACCTTGCTGGTCCAGTTCGCCGAACGCAACCCGGGCATGACGCGCGTCATGGTCGGCGATGCGCTCGTGTATGAAAACGAACGCCTGCAGCAGCGCATGAACCAGTTCTTCGACAAGATCGAAGCCACGCTGCGCCAGGTGCTGCGCGGGGCTGCTGCCGCCGACGGCTCGGCCACGCCGTCTGTCGATGCGCAGGTGCGCGCCGCGGCGCTCACGGCCTTCGTGGTCGGGCAGCTCCAGCGCTTTGCACGCTCGGGTTTCCGTCGGGCGCCGTCCGAACATCTGGACGCCACGATCGCATTGATCGTTTGATTCGACCCTATCGGGGCGATAGGTCAATCTGATGCAGCAACGCTGCATTCATTGACAGAATGCATGGGCACCGACAACTCCCTCACGAGGAAATGCCCATGACCGATACCCGCAAACTCACCACCGAAAGCGGCGCGCCCGTTGAAAACAACCAGCAGTCGCAGACTGCCGGCGTCAACGGCCCCGTGCTGATGCAGGACCACAACCTTATCGAGAAACTCGCGCGCTTCGACCGCGAGCGCATTCCCGAACGCGTGGTGCACGCCCGTGGTTCGGGCGCCTTCGGCACCTTCGAGCTCACCGCCGACGTGTCCAAATGGACCAAGGCCAAGTTCCTCACCCAGGTCGGCAAGAAGACCGAAGTGCTGGCCCGTTTCTCGACCGTGGCGCTCGAACTCGGCTCGGCCGACACCGTGCGCGACCCGCGCGGCTTTGCGCTCAAGTTCTATACCGAAGACGGCAACTACGACCTCGTCGGCAACAACACGCCGATCTTCTTCATCCGCGATCCGCTGAAGTTTCCCGACTTCATCCACTCGCAAAAGCGCGACCCCTACAGCCACGTGCAGGAGCCCAACAACGCCTGGGATTTCTTCTCGCACTCGCCCGAAGCCACGCACCAGTTCACCTGGCTGTTCGGTGACCGCGGCATTCCCAAGAGCTACCGCCACATGGACGGCTTCGGCTCGCACACCTTCCAGTGGGTGAATGCCAAGGGCGAGGCCTTCTGGGTCAAGTACCACTTCAAGACCAACCAGGGCATCGAAACCTTCGTGGCTGAAGAAGCGCAGCGCGTGGGCGGCGAGAACCCGAACCACCACCACCTGGACCTGCTGCATTCCATCGAGCGCGGTGAGTTCCCGTCGTGGAAGGTGCAGGTGCAGGTGATGCCGGTGGCCGATGCGCAGACCTATCGCTTCAACCCCTTCGACCTCACGAAGGTCTGGTCGCACAAGGACTACCCGAAGACCGACATCGGCATCCTCACGCTCAACCGCAACCCCGACAACTACTTCGCCGAGATCGAACAGGCTGCCTTCAACCCGGCCAACTTCGTGCCCGGCATCGGCCCTTCGCCCGACAAGATGCTGCAGGGCCGCCTGTTCAGCTACGGCGACACGCAGCGCTATCGCCTGGGCATCAACCACACGCAACTGCCGGTGAACCGCCCGCACGCCACCACGGCCCAGAACTACGGTCGCGATGGCTCGATGCGTGGCGACAACAACGGTGGCCGCGGCCCGAACTACGAGCCCAACAGCTTCAGCGATGCGCCCAAGCAGACCAACGAGCCGTTGTACGCACCGCTCGAAATCCATGGATGGACCGGCAGCCACCAGTGGCAAAAGCACCCGGAGGACACCGACTTCGTGCAGGCCGGCGATCTCTACCGTCTGATGGACGAAGCCGCGAAAGAGCGTCTGGTGCAAAGCATCGCGGGCGGTCTCGGTGCGGTCACGCGGCAGGACATCATCGACCGTTCGGTGAGCTACTTCCGCCAGGCCGATGCCGACTACGGTGCGCGGCTCGACAAGGCGATCAAGGCCGTGCAGGCCAAGATCAAGGGCGACGACGTGAGCGTGCAGGTCGGCAAGCCGGCACACAAGAGCAGCGAGAGCTGATTCGCTTTTCTCGGGACTGAGAAAACCGCCGGTCCTTTGCGGGCCGGCGGTTTTTTTGTGCTCTTGTCCGGGCTCGGATTCATTCAGGGCGGGTGCGAATGACACCAGGAGCTCCCCTCCGCGAATGTCCCCCGCTTCGCTCCTCCTTTATTTCGCTGCGGGGAGCACCTGGTGTCATTCGCACATGGACGCGCTGCTGGTGATCTCGCGATCAACCACCGCTCTGTCCAACGCTCGCGCCGATACGGGGCTCTTTTTCGCGAAATAAAGGAGGAGCGAAGCGGGGGACATTCGCGAAAAAGAGCACCGTGTCGGCGTGAGTGCCGCCCTGAACAGCAGCGCCAAAATCAATCGGTGACTAAAACGCCCACCTTGGCCCCGGCCGCGACGATCTCCCCCCACGTCGCATCGTCGACCCAGATGCCGTCACGCTGACGCGCGGCGCGTGCCTTGCGCTCGGGCTCGCCGGCAATCTGCACTTCGTCGAAGCCCTGTCCCTTGGGGCTCTGGCGCAGCCAGTCGATGAAGGCGTGCGCCTCGCTGTCGAAGCTGGCTTGCGTGCCCAGCCGCTGCGGATCGATCAGCACCGTCAGCATGCCGTTGAGGATCGTGCGCGAGGTATCCGCCGGCCGGTGCCATGTGCCGCCGCCAGTGAGTGCGCCACCGAGCAATTCGCACACCACCGCCATGCCATAGCCCTTGTGCTCACCGAAGGTCATGAGCGCGCCGAAGAGGCCGTTGCTCTGCGGTACGACCACCACGCCGGGATCGTTGGTAGGCGCGCCTTGCGCGTCGATCAGGTAGCCATCGGGCACGCTTTCGCCCTTGTTGTGGGCCACGCGCATCTTGCCCTGCGCCACACGGCTGGTGGCGTAGTCGAGCACGAAGGGCTCGGCGCCCGCCAGCGGGATGCCGATGCAGCACGGGTTGGTGCCGAAGCGCCCATCACCACCGCCCCAAGGCGCCACCACCGGTCGCGACAGCACATTCACGAAGTGCATCGACACCAGCCCCTGCGCCGTCGCCATCTCGGCGAAGTGCCCGATGCGCCCCAGGTGGTGCGCATTCGCGAGCGTGAAGATGCAACTGCCGTGCTGCTTCGCCCGTGCAATGCCGAGTTCCATCGCTTGCGCGCCGACAACCTGCCCGTAGCCGTGCTGGCCGTCGAGGCCCATCATCGTGCCGATGTCGAGGTTGACCCGCACGCCGGTGTTCGGCTTCAGCCCGCCCTCGGCCACCGCATCGACATAGCGCGGCAGCATGCCCACGCCGTGCGAGTCATGGCCGCTCAGGTTGGCCAGCACCAGGTTGGCGGCGACTTGCTGCGCCTCCGCGGGCTGGCTGCCCGCGGCTTCGAGGATGCGGGTGACGGTGGCTTGCAAGCCGTCGGCCGGCAGTGTGTGAGGCATGAGTCAGACTCCCTTTGCGTTCAGTGTGATGGCATACAGCGACGTCGTCGCGCAGATGAAAAGCCGGTTGCGCTTGGGCCCGCCGAAGCAGACATTGGCCACGCGCTCGGGCAGCAGGATCTTGCCGAGCAGCGTGCCGCCGGGGTGATAGGCGTGCACGCCGTCGGCGGCGCTGGTCCAGATGCGGCCTTCAGTGTCCAGGCGAAAGCCGTCGAACAGGCCGTTGGTGCATTCGGCAAACACCTCGCCGCCGCTCAGGCTGCGGCCATCGGCGCCAACCTTGAAGCGGCGGATGTGCCGCGGCCCGTCCACCGCATGGCTCGCGCCCGTGTCGGCGATGTAGAGCAGCGATTCGTCGGGCGAGAACGCCAACCCGTTGGGCTTGACGAAGTCGTCGGCCATGCGCGCGACCTCGCCGCTGGCCGGGTCGATGCGATAGACGTGGCAGGCACCGATCTCGCTGTCGGCGCGCAAGCCTTCATAGTCCGAGAGGATGCCGTAGCTCGGGTCGGTGAACCACACGCCGCCGTCCGAATGCACCACCACGTCGTTGGGCGAGTTCAGGCGCTTGCCCTGCCAGTGCGAGGCCAGCACGGTGATCGTGCCGTCGTGCTCGGTGCGCGTCACGCGGCGCGTCAGGTGCTCGCAGCTCACGAGCCGGCCTTGGCGGTCGATCGTGTGGCCGTTCGTGTTGTTCGATGGCTCGCGGAAGATGCCGACCGTGCCGTTGACCTCGTCATAGCGCAGCATGCGGTTGTTCGGAATGTCCGACCACACCAGCGTGCGGTGCGCGGCAAACCACGCCGGGCCTTCGCACCAGCGCGCACCGGTCCACAGGCGCTGCACGCGCTCGGGGCCGGGAATGCAGGGCTTGAAGCGAGGGTCCAGGTGCTCGAAGCCTGTGCCGTCCAGAAAGCCGAAGGGGAGGGTGGCCATGCCGTTCCTTGTCGTCGATGGGTTCGCGTCAGTTCACATCACCGCGCCGACCTGCCACGGCACGAACTCGTTCTGCCCGTAGCCGTGCTGCTCGCTCTTGGAGTGCGCGCCGGACGCCGTGGCGAGCACCATCTCGAAGATGCGCTGTCCCATCTCCTGGATGGAGGCCGTGCCGTCGACGATCTCGCCGCAGTTGATGTCCATGTCTTCTTCCTGCCGCTGCCACAGCGCCGAGTTGGTCGCGAGCTTGAGCGAAGGCGAAGGCGCGCAGCCATAAGCCGAGCCGCGCCCGGTGGTGAAGCAGATGAGATTGGCGCCGCCGGCCACCTGGCCCGTGGCGCTCACCGGGTCGTAGCCCGGCGTGTCCATGTAGACGAAGCCGTGCGCCGTCACGGGCTCGGCGTATTCGTACACCGCTTCGAGGTTGCTGGTGCCGCCCTTGGCGACCGCGCCCAGCGACTTTTCGAGGATGGTGGTGAGCCCGCCCGCCTTGTTGCCGGGCGAGGGGTTGTTGTTCATCTCGCCTTCGTTGATGGCGGTGTAGTGCTCCCACCACTTGATGCGGTCCACCAGCTTCTGGCCGACCTCGCGCTTCACTGCACGGCGCGTCAGCAGATGCTCGGCGCCGTACACCTCGGGCGTTTCGCTCAGGATCGCCGTGCCGCCATGCGCCACCAGCAGGTCGACCGCCGCGCCCAGCGCCGGGTTCGCGCTGATGCCCGAGTAGCCATCGGAGCCGCCGCATTGCAGCCCGATGGTGATGTGCGCCGCGCTGCAGGGCTCGCGCTTGACCGCGTTGGCGCGCGGCAGCATCTCGTTGATGAGCGCCACGCCCTTCTCGACCGTCTTGCGAGTGCCGCCCGTGTCCTGGATGTTGAAGGTGCGGAAGTTCTCGCCCTCGGCCAGGTGGCCGGTCGCGAGCCAGGCGTTGATCTGGTTGGCTTCGCACCCCAGGCCCACCACCAGCACGCCCGCGAAGTTTGGATGCGTGGCATAGCCCGTGAGTGTGCGCTCCAGGATCTGCATGCCCATGCCCTGCGTGTCCATGCCGCAGCCGGTGCCGTGCGTGAGCGCGATCACGCCATCGACGTTCGGAAACGCTGCGAGCGCCTGCGGGTTGGTCTTGCGCGAGAAGTGGTCGGCAATCGCGCGGGCGGCCGTGGCCGAGCAGTTCACGCTGGTCAGCACGCCGATGTAGTTGCGCGTGGCCACGCGGCCATCGGCGCGCCTGATGCCCATGAAGGTGGCTTCGCGTTTGGCGGGCGCGGGCTTCACATCGGCGCCGAAGGCGTAGTCGCGTTCGAAGTCGCCCTTGTCGGGGCCCATGTTCAGGTTCTGCGTGTGCACATGCTCGCCGGCGGCGATGGGCTTGCTCGCGAAACCGATGATCTGGTTGTAGCGGCGCACCGGCTCGCCTTGCGAGATGGCGCGCATCGCGACCTTGTGGCCTGGCGGGATCAGGCCGCGCACAGCGACGTTCTCGACAGTGGTGCCGCCGAGCAGCTGGGCGCGCGCGATGACGACGTCATCGGCGGGGTGGAGTCTGATGTAGGGAGTCATGGTGGGAATCTGCTGGCTGTAGGGCTGGCGTGTTTTTCAGGAGGCCTTGGTGCGGCGCCAGCTTGCGCTGAATCGCTGGTGGAACTTGTCCATGTGCTGGTGCATGGCCTCGCGCGCCGCCACAGGGTCGCGCGCGGCAATGGCGGCGAGGATCGCTTCGTGCTCGCCGATGGCGGCCTGCCACGAGTCCATGGTCTCGAAGTAATCGATCATCCGGGCGAAGATCGGGCCCTGCCGCGACTCCCAGAAGGCCTGCACGGTTTCGGTCAGCACCACGTTGCCGCAGGCGTTGACGATGGCCAGGTGGAAAGCGCGGTCGCCCTCGTGCGGCACCTCGTTGCGCGCGGCCAGCTCCCGCATCATCTGGATCGCGCGGCGCATGGCGTCCACGTCCTTGCGCTTGCCGTGCTGCGCGGCGGTGGCGGCGGTCTCGCCCTCCACCATGCGGCGTGCCCGGATGATTTCGAGCGGGCCCCACTCGGCGCCGCTCGCGGGCGTGCTGGTGCGGTGCGAGCGGTCGAGCACGTACACGCCCGAGCCGGTGCGGATCTCGACCCAGCCTTCCACCTCCAGCGCAATCAGCGCCTCGCGCACCGATGGCCGGCTCACGCCCAACTGCTTGGCGAGGTCGCGCTCGGCGGGAATGCGCGCGCCGACATCGAACTCGCCCTTGCCGATGAGGCCCCGGAGCTGGTCGGCGATCTGGCGATAAAGGCGCTGGGGTTCTACGGTCTGGAGCGGCACGAGGTCGAAGGGGTTAAGGGTTGTCCTGAATTGGACAAGTGGTAAGGCCAATTCAGAATACGATACACCCTCCGCGCCACCCATTGGGCCAAACCCGAATCCGCCGGCCGCCAGGCCCGTTCGCATGCAGGAGACACGATGAGACTGAAGGGAAAAACCGCGCTGGTCACCGCCGCCGGCCAGGGCATCGGCCATGCCAGCGTGCTGGCGCTCGCGGCCGAAGGCGCGCGCGTCTGGGCCACCGACGTCAACGAGAAGCTGCTCGAACGCTATGCGGGCGTGGCCAACGTCACCGCGCTCAAGCTCGACGTGCTCGACAAGGCCGCCATCGGCGCGCTGGTGGCGCAGCTGCCCACGCTCGACGTGCTCTTCAACTGCGCGGGCGTGGTGCACAACGGCACCATCGAGCAGGCCAGCGACGACGACCTGATGTTCGCCTTCAGCCTCAACGTGCGTGCCCAGATGTGGACCATCCAGGCCGTGCTGCCCGGCATGCTGGCGGCCGGGCGCGGCAGCATCATCAACATGGCGAGCGTGTGCTCCAGCATGAAGGGGCTGCCCAACCGCTTTGTCTACGGCACCACCAAGGCGGCGGTGCTCGGGCTCACCAAGAGCGTGGCGGCCGACTACGTGACGAAGGGCATCCGCTGCAATGCGGTGTGCCCGGGCACGGTCGACACGCCCTCGCTGGGTGAGCGCATCAACGCGAACGCCGACCCCGAGGAGGCCCGCAAGGCCTTCATCGCGCGCCAGCCCATGGGCCGGCTTGCACAGGCCGAAGAGATCGCACCGGTCGTGGTGTTCCTCGCCAGCGACGAGTCGATCTTCGCGACAGGCCAGTACTTCGCCGTCGATGGCGGGATCACCATATGAATCAGCTCGACTTCGCGGGTCGGCATGCGGTCGTCACCGGTGGCGCCACGGGCCTGGGCTTCGGCATCGCGCAGCGGCTGGTGGACTCGGGCGGCAGCGTCACGCTGTGGGACCGCGATGAAGCCGCCGCGAATCAGGCCGCGCAATCGCTCGGCGACAGAGCCTTCGCGCTGAAGGTCGACGTGTCGCAGCAGCCGTCGGTTGCCAAGGCCGTGGCCGCCACGCTGGCGCATGCCTCGCGCATCGATGCGCTGGTCAACAGCGCCGGCATCACCGGCCCGAACGTCAAGCTGTGGGACTACCCGGTGGACGACTGGCGCCAGGTGATGGACGTCAACATCAACGGCGTGTTTCTCTGCTGCCGCGAGGTGATCGGCCAGATGCGCAAGCAAGGCTACGGCCGCATCGTCAACATCGCCTCCGTTGCAGGCAAGGACGGCAACCCCAACGCCAGCGCCTACAGCGCCAGCAAGGCGGCCGTCATCGGCATCACCAAGTCGCTCGGCAAGGAGCTGGCCGACACCGGCATCCGCGTGAACTGCGTGACGCCCGCTGCGGTGAAGACGGCCATCTTCGACCAGATGACGCCCGAGCACATCGCCTTCATGCTCTCGAAGATCCCGATGGGCCGCTTCGGCACGGTGGAAGAGGTGGCCGCGATGGTCGGCTGGCTCTGCACCGAAGACTGCTCTTTTTCCACCGGCGCGGTCTTTGACCTCTCCGGTGGCCGCTCCACGTATTAGTCAATTCAATGCACTGAAAGGAAAGCATGAAACTCGTCCGCTATGGCAACCCCGGCAAGGAAAAACCCGGCCTCATCGACAGCGACGGCAAGCTGCGCGACCTGAGCGAGATCGTCAAGGACATCGGTCCCGACCAGCTCGGCGACGCCGCCATTGCCAAGCTGCGCAAGCAGAAGATCGACAAGCTGCCGCTGGTCAAGGGCAAGCCGCGTCTGGGCAGCCCCGTGGTCAACGTCGGCAAGTTCATCGCCATCGGCCTGAACTACGCGGACCATGCAGCCGAGTCCGGCCTGCCGGTGCCCAAAGAGCCCGTGGTGTTCACCAAGGCCACGAGCTGCATCCAGGGCCCGAACGATCCGGTGATGCTGCCCAAAGGCTCGGTCAAGACCGACTGGGAAGTCGAGCTCGGCGTGGTCATCGGCACGCGCGCACGCTACGTGTCGCAAAAGAGCGCGCTCGACTACGTGGCCGGCTACTGCACCATCAACGACATCAGCGAGCGTGAATACCAGATCGAGCGCGGCGGCACATGGGACAAGGGCAAGGGTTGCGACACCTTCGGCCCGCTCGGCCCCTGGCTGGTGACGCGCGACGAGATCGAGAACCCGCAGAAGCTCGCGATGTGGCTCGACCTGAACGGCAAGCGCGTGCAGACCGGCAGCACCAAGACCATGATCTTCAGCGTGGCCAAGATCGTCAGCTACGTGAGCCAGTTCATGACGCTGATGCCGGGCGACGTCATCACCACCGGCACGCCTCCGGGCGTCGGCATGGGCATGAAGCCGCCGCTGTTCCTGAAGAAGGGCGACGTGATGACGCTGGGCATCGAAGGCCTGGGCGAGCAGCGCCAGGAAGTGGTTCCCTTCAAGCTCTGAAGACCCTGGCTGCGGGCGTGCAACGCGCCCGCGCCCGGTGTCTGCGATCATCCGGCGGATGAAGGCGTCCCCGGACCATCGCAGCCTGGTGTTCGCAACCCCCTGGGAGGGGGTGCACGGCACCCTGATCGACAGTGCCCGCCACTATGGCCGGCACTGGCACGCGACCTACGGACTCGGCCTGCTGGAGCACGGCGCCCAGCGCTCGGCCAGCGGACGCGGCAAGGTCGACGCCTATGCCGGTGACCTGATCACCACCAACCCGGGCGAGGTGCATGACGGCCAGCCGCTGGGCGGCCCCTCGCGCCGCTGGCGCATGGTGTACCTGGACCCGGTCGTCATCGCCGGCATGAAGGGCGATGTGGACGATGGCATCGACGTGGAACTGACGCGGCCCGTGATCAGCGATGCGCGGCTTGGCGACACGCTGCGGCGCCTGTTCGTGCGTCTCGACGACTGGCACGCCGCACCTGTGCTGAACAGCGTGGAATCGCTGGCCTGCGAAGAGTCGTTGGTCGAGGTCTGCGGCCTGCTGCTCGATGGCCACGCCACCGCCTCACCCGGCAGCGAAGCGGCGGCCGATATGCGGCAGGTGCGCGAACGGCTGGCCGACGATCTGCTCAACCCACCCACGCTGGCCGACATGGCGGCGATGACCGGCCTGAGCAAGTACCAGTTGCTGCGCCGCTTCGAGAAAAGCTATGGCGTGCCGCCTCACGCATGGCTCGTGCTGCAGCGCGCCGAGCGCGCACGCAAGCTGATCCGCCAGGGCACGAGCCTTGCGCATGCCGCCACCGACAGCGGCTTTGCCGACCAGAGCCACATGACGCGCATCTTCGCGCGCCAGTTCGGCTTCACGCCCGGCGCGTGGCAGCGGGCGCAACGCCCGCAATAGCCGCAACAGGCCGTTCAGCCCAGCACGCGGACCAGCTCGTCGTACACCAGCCGCACACGCGCCGGCACCGGTGCGCGCTGCGCGCGATAGACGTAGATCGGCCACGGCTCCGGCGAATCGGCTTCCAGCACCGGCACCAGCGCACCCGACGGCAACCAGGGCTCGACCAGCGGCGCGATGAGCTGGCCGAAGCCCAGCCCGGCGAGCACGGCGGCACATTCGGCGTCGTAGTCGTCGGTGACGAAGGCGGGCGAGGGCACCTGCACCTGCCGCGATTTGCTGAAGACCCAGGGCCAGGGCCGCCGCGACTTGCGGTTGATCAACGAAGTGAGCGGCATCGCCGCCAGTGCATCGAGGTTCTTCGGCACGCCCGTGCGCGCGATGAGTTCCGGCGCGCCCACCACGTGCAGCGCCATCTTGCCCACCGGCCGCGCCACGAAGCGCGAATCGCGCAGCGGGCCCACGCGCACGCCGATGTCGATCTGCTGGCCGACCACGTCGGTGTGTTCTTCGGCCACGCGCAGGTCCAGCGTGAGGCCGGGATGCGCGGCCAGCATCGGCGCCAGCGCCTGCGGAATGAAGCGCCGCCCGAAGATGCCCGGGGCCGTGACCCGCACCGTGCCCGCATGCTGCGAGAGGGCGCGCCGGTCGGTGCGGTGAAAGAGATCGTCGACGCCGACCACCGCCACCCGCGCGCGTTCCGCCAGTTGCAGCCCGAAGTCCGTGAGCTGCACGCCGCGCGTGCTTCGGTGAAACAGCGGCTCGCCCAGCTCTTCTTCCAGCTCGCGCACCGCGCGCGTCACGACCTGGGGTGACACCGACAGCCTGGCGGCCGCTTCGCGGAAGTTGGCGGCATCGGCGGCGGCGCAGAACACGCGCAGGGCTTCGAGGCGGTTGGACATGGTGGCGACTTTCTCAAGAGGGTGAGTGTTCCTGAATTGCGAATTCTGAAGTCGTCAGAGTTTCATTTACGGGAACGCGTGGATTTTCCACACTGCATGCACTTCTTCAACACACCGCCAAAGGAAATCCCCATGACATCCGTTCAAGACAACATCAAGGGCAAGGTCGCCATCGTCACCGGCGCGAGCAGCGGGCTCGGCGAATCGACCGCGCGCCACCTGGCCGCACGCGGTGCGAAGGTGGTGCTTGCAGCGCGCCGCACCGACCGGCTCGACAAGGTCGTCGCCGAGATCCGCGAAGCCGGCGGCGAAGCCATCGCCGTGGCCACCGACGTCGCGAAGCGCGCCGACCTCGAAAAGCTCGCAACAGCCACCGTCGAGGCTTTCGGCCGCATCGACGTGCTGGTCAACAACGCGGGCGTGATGCCGCTGTCGCCCATTGACAAGCTCAAGGTCGACGAGTGGGACCGCACCATCGACGTCAACATCAAGGGCGTGCTCTACGGCATCGCCGCGGTGCTGCCGCGCATGCAGGCGCAGGGCAGCGGGCACATCGTCAACGTGGCGTCGATTGCCGGGCTGAAGGTGTTCACGCCCATCGGCACGGTCTACAGCGCGACCAAGCACGCGGTGCGCGCCATCTCCGAAGGGTTGCGCGTGGAAGTGGGCAACAGCGGCGTGCGCGTGACCATCGTGTCGCCCGGCGCGGTCGACTCGGAACTGAAGTTCGGCAGCAGCGATGCCGAGAGCGCGGCGGGCGTGAAGGCCTTCTACGACGCGAACCAGATCCCGGCCGATTCGGTGGCGCGCGCCATCGTCTACGCGGTCGAACAGCCGGCGAACGTGGACATCAACGAAGTGGTGCTGCGGCCGGTGTCGCAGGAGTTCTGATCGAAAGAGGGCCGGCGACGGCCCGGAAGCAAGAGCGCCTGCACCTCGCGTGCACGGCGCTCGCTTCACATCTGCTTCAAATTAACCTTCTATAACTGAAGGACTTTGGCAGCCAAAAGTGCAAAGCCCCTGCAAAATAGAACGACCGTTCGTTTTTGTCTGGGAATTCCACGATGACCGCCACAGCCGTTTCCGCCAAGCCAGCCCGGGCTGCCCAGAAGGGCCAGCAGACCAAGGCCGTGATCGTCGACGCCGCACTGGCGTTGGCCGCGCAGATCGGGCTCGAGGGCCTCTCGATCGGCGCGGTGGCCGAAATCACCAAGATGAGCAAGTCGGGCGTCTTCGCCCACTTCGGCTCGCGCGAGGAACTGCAGATCTCGGTGGTGCGCGAGTATCACGCACGCTTCGAGCAAGAGGTGTTCTTTCCCGCGCTCAAGGCGCCGCGCGGCCTGCCGCGCCTGCGCGCCATGTTCGCCAACTGGATGAAGCGCACCTCGACCGAAATCGACTCGGGCTGCATCTACATCAGCGGCGCTTCCGAATTCGATGACCGCCCGGGCCCCGTGCGCGATGCGCTGGTCGAGTCGGTCAGCATCTGGCAGGCGGCCGTGCTGCGCGCCATCGTGCAGTCGCAGACCGAAGGCCATCTGCGCGCCGATGCCGACGAGCGCCAGGTCGCGTTCGAGATCCACGGCCTGATCCTCGCGCTGCACTACGAAGCCCGCTTCCTGCAGGTGCCCGGCTCCATCGGCCGCGCCAATATCGGCTTCGACAACATCCTCGCGCGCAGCGCCACGCCCGACGCCCCGAAGGCCGAGGCCGCCGCACCTGCCGCCCGCCGCCTCAAGCCCGTGCGCTGAGCGGGCGGGCCGCCCCCTTTCGTTTTTTCCTTTCTTCCCTTTATCTAGCTTCGACCAGGAGAGTTCCGGATGCCTACCTACAACCCACCCGTGCGTGACATGCAGTTCGTGCTGCACGAAGTGCTCAACGTCACCGAGGAACTCAAGGCGCTGCCGGCCCATGCCGAGACCGATGCCGACACCATCAATGCGGTGATCGAAGAGGCCGGAAAGTTCGCCGCCGAAGTGACCTTTCCGCTGAACATCAGCGGCGACGAAGAAGGCTGCGTGCTCGACAAGGCCACGCACGAAGTCAAGACGCCCAAGGGCTTCAAGGACGCCTACGCCAAGTACGTCGAAGGCGGCTGGCCGGCGCTGTCGTGCGACCCGGCCTTCGGCGGCCAGGGCCTGCCTTTCGTGGTCAACCAGTGCCTGTTCGAAATGCTCAACAGCGCCAACCAGGCCTGGACCATGTACCCCGGCCTCTCGCACGGCGCGTACGAAGCGCTCAAGGCCCACGGCACCGAAGAACAGAAGAAGACCTACCTGCCCAAGCTCACCAGCGGCGAATGGACCGGCACCATGTGCCTGACCGAACCCCATTGCGGCACCGACCTGGGCCTGCTGCGCACCAAGGCCGAACCGCAGGCCGACGGCACCTACCGCATCACCGGCAGCAAGATCTTCATCTCGGCCGGCGAGCACGACATGACGGACAACATCATTCACCTGGTGCTGGCCCGCCTGCCCGATGCGCCCAAGGGCAGCAAAGGCATCAGCCTGTTCGTGGTGCCCAAGTTCCATGTGAAGGCCGACGGCTCGCTCGGCGGCCGCAACCCGATCTTCTGCGCCGGCCTGGAGCACAAGATGGGCATCCACGGCAACGCCACCGCGCAGATCGTGATCGAAGGCGCCACCGGCACGCTGGTGGGCGAGCCCAACAAGGGCCTGGCCGCGATGTTCGTGATGATGAACGCCGCGCGCCTGGGCGTGGGCAACCAGTCGCTGGGCCTGACCGAAGTGGCTTATCAAAATGCACTGGCCTATGCCAAGGACCGCCTGCAGATGCGTTCGCTCTCAGGCGTGAAGGCCAAGGACAAGGAAGCCGACCCGATCATCGTGCACCCCGACGTGCGCAAGATGCTGCTCACCGCCAAGGCCTTTGCCGAAGGCGGCCGCGCGCTGCAGATCTTCTGCACGCTGCTGCTCGACAAGGAACACAACCACCCCGACGAAAAGGTGCGCAAGGACAGCGGCGAGCTGGTCGCGCTGCTCACGCCCATCGTCAAGGCCTTCATCACCGACAACGGCCACATCGCGACCAATTCGTGCATGCAGGTGTTCGGCGGCCACGGCTTCATCAAGGAATGGGGCATGGAGCAGTTCGTGCGCGACAACCGCATCAACATGATCTATGAAGGCACCAACACCATCCAGTCGCTGGACCTGCTGGGCCGCAAGATCCTGGGCAACAACGGCGCCTCGCTCAAGAAGTTCGGCAAGCTCGTGGGCAAGCTGGTGGAAGAAGAAGGCGTGAACGAGAAGATGGCCGAGTTCATCAACCCGATCGCGATGCTGGGCGACCAGCTCACCAAGTTCACCACCGAGATCGGCTTCAAGGGCTTCCAGAACCCCGACGAAGTGGGCGCCGCCGCTGTCGACTACCTGCGCGTGGCTGGCCACTTCGTGTTCGGCTACCTGTTCGCACGCATGGCGCAAGTGGCGCTGCGCGAGATCGCGGCCGGCAACACCGACCCGTTCTACGTCGCCAAGCTGCAGACCGCGCGCTTCTACTTCGCCAAGCTGTTCCCCGAGACCCTGACGCTGATGCGCACCGCCCGCGCGGGCAGCAAGGTGTTGATGGACACCGACGCAGCACTGGCCTGAAGCCCCTAACGTCCTTCTTTCCATCTTCTTCCGGAGCCGAACATGAAAGCCACCTTCGTTGCAGCCATCGTTTTCGCCGCCACCTCCGTCGTCGCCGTTTCGGCCATGGCCCAGAGCACCCCGGTGGGGTTGTGGCGCAACGTCGACGACAAGACCGGCGAGGTCAAGGCCGAGATCCGCATCGGCGAGACCAACGGCGCGCTGCTCGGGCGCATCGAGAAGTCGTTGAAGAAGGACGCCAAGCCCGACGCGGTCTGCGATGAATGCAGCGACGACCGCAAGGGCAAGCCCATGCTGGGCCTGGACATCATCCGCGGCGGCAAGAAGGCCGAAGGCAAGGACGTCTGGGAAGGCGGAAAGATCCTCGACCCCGAGAACGGCAAGGAATACCGCGCGAGCTTCACGCCCATCGACGGCGGCAAGAAGCTCGAAGTGCGCGGCTACCTCGGCCCGTTCTGGCGTACGCAAACCTGGAACCGTGTGCAGTAAGCAAGCCTGCGCGCAACCAATCCAAGAAATACCAAGCAACATGTCCCGATTTCAAGTGAAGAAGGTCGCCGTGCTCGGCGCCGGCGTGATGGGCGCGCAGATTGCGGCCCACCTCGTCAACGTGCGCGTGCCCGTCGTGCTGTTCGACCTGGCCGCGAAGGACGCGACCGGAGCTGTCGCTCAAGGTGCAGCGAAGAACGGCATCGTCACGCGCGCCATCGACAACCTCAAGAAGCTCAAGCCTGCGCCGCTCGGCGACGTGGCCGACGCCGTGCTGATCGAGCAGGCCAACTATGAAGACGACCTCGCCAAGCTCGGCGAGTGCGACCTCATCATCGAAGCCATTGCCGAGCGCATGGACTGGAAGCTCGATCTGTACAAGAAGATCGCGCCCCACGTGGCCAAGCATTCGATCCTGGCCTCGAACACCTCGGGCCTGTCGATCACCAAGCTCAGCGAAGCGCTGCCCGAAGCGCTGAAGCCGCGCTTTTGCGGCATTCACTTCTTCAACCCGCCGCGCTACATGTTCCTGGTGGAGCTGATCAACACGCCCACCACGCAGCCGCAGGTGCTCGACGACCTCGAGGCCTTCGTCACCAGCATGCTCGGCAAGGGCGTGGTGCGCGCGCACGACACACCCAACTTCATCGCCAACCGCGTCGGCATCGCCGGCATGCTGGCCACGCTGAAGGAAGTCGAGAAGTTCGGCTTGACGCCCGACGTGGTGGACGACCTCACGGGCAAGAAGCTGGGCCGCGCGAGCTCGGGCACCTTCCGCACCGCCGACGTGGTGGGCCTGGACACCATGGCCCACGTCGTGAAGACGCTGCAGGACAACCTGAACGCCGAGACCGATCCGTTCTACGCCAACTTCGCGACGCCGCCGGTGCTCGCCAAGCTGCTGGAGCTGGGCAACCTGGGCCAGAAGACCAAGGCCGGTTTCTTCAAGAAGGTCGGCCGCGACATCCTGCGCTTCGACCTGAAGAGCGGCGACTACGTGCCCGCCGGCGCCAAGGCCGACGAGGTGTACGGCCGCATGCTGAAGAAGCCCGCTGGCGAGCGCCTGAAGCTGCTGCGCGAGAGCGAAGGACCGCAGGGCCAGTTCCTCTGGGCCATCCTGCGCGACGGCTTCCACTACGCCGCCGTGCACCTGGCCGACATTGCCGAGAGCGCGCGCGACATCGACTTCGCGATGCGATGGGGCTTCGGCATGAAGCAGGGCCCGTTCGAGCTGTGGCAAGAGGCCGGCTGGGCACAGGTCGCCAAGTGGATTCAGGAAGACATCGACGCGGGCAAGGCGCTGAGCACGGTGCCGCTGCCCAAGTGGGTGTTCGAAGGCGCAGTGGTCAAGGCCGGTGGCGTGCACACGCCGGAAGGCTCGTGGAGCGCGTTGCAAGGCCAGTTCATTCCGCAACGCAAGCTGCCGGTGCATGACCGCCAGTTGTTCCCCGAAAGCGTGCTCGGCGCGAATGCAGCCGATGCCAACAAGGCCGGCACCACGATCAGCGACGAAGGCGATGTGCGCGTGTGGACGCTCGACGGCGAAGTGCTCATCGCGAGCATCCACTCGAAGATGCACGCCATCAGCCCTGACGTGGCCGAGGCACTCGGTGCGGCGGTCGATCTGGCCGAAGCCGAATACAAGGGCCTGGTGATCTGGTCGCCCGACGAGATGTTCTCGGTCGGCGCCGACCTGCAGGCGATGCTGCCGGCCTTCGTGGTCGCGGGCATCGGCGCGGTCGAAGGCGCGGAAGAAGAGCTGCAGAACGTGATGCTCAAGATCCGCTACGCCAGCGTGCCGGTAGTGTCGGCCGTGCGCGGCCTGGCACTGGGCGGCGGTTGCGAACTGGCCGTGTACTCGGCCAAGCGCGTGGCGGCGATGGAAAGCTACATCGGCCTGGTCGAAGTGGGCGTGGGCCTGATCCCCGGCGCGGGTGGCCTGACGTACATCGCGCGTCGCGCGGCCGAGAACGCATCGGCCTCGACGGGCACCGACCTGCTGCCGTTCCTCACCGAAGGCTTCACCGCTGCGGCGATGGCGAAGGTCGGCACCGGCGCGCTCGATTCGAAGAAGCTGGGCTTTTTGCTCGACAGCGACGTGATCGTGCCGAACAAGGACGAGCTGCTGTACGTGGCGCTGCAGCAGGCGAAGGCCATGGCCGACGCCGGCTACCGCGCACCGCTGCGCCGCACCTTCCGCGTGGCCGGCCGCAGCGGCGCCGCGACGATCAAGGGGCAGCTCGTGAACATGCGCGACGGCGGCTTCATCAGCGCGCACGACTTCCACATCGCGAGCCTGATCGCGAATGTGGTGACCGGCGGCGATGTGGATGCGGGTTCGCTCGTGACCGAGGAATACCTGATGACGCTGGAACGCAAGGCGTTCTGCTCGCTGATCGTGCATCCGAAGACGCAGGAACGGATCATGGGGATGTTGAGTACGGGGAAGCCGGTGCGGAACTGATCCGGCAAGGACCATGAGCGAAGACCTCGACACGGCCGGTCCCCTCTCCCGCTTGCGGGAGAGGGCTAGGGTGAGGGCACGCAGCCTTCGCACAACCCCGACCGACGCCGAGGCTCTGCTCTGGTATCACCTGCGTGATCGCCGCATGGCCGACCACAAGTTCCGTCGCCAGCGTCCGATCGGCCCTTACTTCGCAGACTTCGCGTGCCTCGAAGCGAAGTTGATCGTTGAACTGGACGGTGGTCAGCATGTGGACGCGGCCCTCTGCGACGAAAACCGCACCCGTTTCCTCGAAGCCCAGGGCTACCGCGTGCTCCGGTTCTGGAACAACGAAGTGCTGACGCAGACGGATGCCGTACGCGAACGAATCCTGCAGGCGCTGCAGGAAGACAACCCTCACCCCAACCCTCTCCCGCAAGCGGGAGAGGGGGCAAGACAAGATACAAGGACCGAAAAGCCATGAAACAGATTCAAGACGCCTACATCGTCTCCGCCACTCGCACCCCCATCGGAAAATCCCACCGCGGCTACTTCCGCAACTACCGCCCCGATGACCTCCTCGCGACCACGCTGAAAGCAGCACTCGCCGCAGTCCCAGGCCTCGACCCCAAGGCCATCGAAGACATCATCTGCGGCTGCGCGATTCCCGAATCGCAGCAGGGCCTGAACGTCGCCCGCATCGGCGCCGTGCTGGCCGGCCTGCCCACCAGCATCGGCGGCATCACCGTCAACCGCTTCTGCGCATCGGGCCTGTCCGCCGTGCAGATGGCCGCAGACCGCATCCGCGTCGGCGAGGCCGACGTGATGATCGCGGCCGGTGTCGAGAGCATGAGCATGGTGCCGATGATGGGCAACTCGCCGTCGCTGTCGCCTTCGATCTTCGAGCGCGAAGGCGACGTGGGCATTGCCTACGGCATGGGCCTCACGGCCGAGAAGGTCGCGCAGCAGTGGAAGGTGAGCCGCCAAGCGCAGGATGAATTCGCGCTCGCCTCGCACCAGAAGGCACTGGCCGCGCAGAAGGCCGGCAAGTTCGCCGACGAGATCACGCCCATCGAAGTGACCGACCGCACGCCGGACCTTGAGACCGGCGAGTCGATTGCCAAGACCCGCACCGTCAATCTCGACGAAGGCGCGCGCCCCGACACCAGCATCGAAGGCCTGGCCAAGCTGCGCACCGTGTTCGCCGCGCGCGGCACCGTCACGGCCGGCAACAGCTCGCAGACCTCCGACGGCGCGGGCGCGCTGATCCTGGCCAGCGAGAAGGCGGTCAAGCAATACGGCCTCACGCCGCTCGCGCGCTTCGTGAGCTTCGCCAGCAAGGGCGTGCCGCCGCACATCATGGGCATCGGCCCCATCGAAGCGATTCCGGCCGCACTGCGCTATGCGGGCCTCAAGCACGAAGACATCGACTGGTTCGAGCTCAACGAAGCCTTCGCCGCGCAATCGCTGGCGGTCATCAACACGCTGGGGCTCGATCCGTCGAAGGTCAATCCGATGGGCGGCGCGATCGCGCTGGGCCATCCGCTCGGCGCGACGGGTGCTATCCGCGCGGCTACCGTGGTGCACGCGCTGCGCCGCGAGAAGCTGAAGTACGGCATGGTCACGATGTGCGTGGGCATGGGCCAAGGCGCTGCAGGCATCTTCGAACGCGTCTAGCGGCTACTGCGCGGGCGATCTGCGGCGTTGCGGGGCCCATCGGGAAATTCTCACGACCCCTTCAGGTCGCTCCGTTTTCCCGCCACCCGCGCCTTGCATCTCATCCCGCTCGCTACGCCGCGAGGCGGTGGTCGGTCAACGAAGAAAGAGGCAAACCCATGCAAGCGCAACAGCTCCCCATCGACGGCGGCGCACAGCAACTGGCGGTGCGCCGCTACGAGCCCACCACCGCGCCGCGCGCCAGCATCGTCATCGGTGGCGCGATGGGCGTGCGCCAGTCGTTCTACGAACCCTTCGCGCAATGGCTCGCACAGCAGGGCTTGCGCGTCTGGACCTTCGACTACCGGGGCTCGGGCGACTCGCGCGGCAACGCGCCGTTGCGCGGCTTCGAGGCCGACCTGTTCGATTGGGCACGCGACTACGAAGCGGTGATCGACACCGCCAAGGCCGCGTTGCCCGATGAGCCGCTGTACCTGCTGGGCCACAGCCTTGGCGCGCAGTTGCCGGGTTTTCTGCAGCGCCCCGAACAGGTCGCGGGCCTCGTCAGCATCGCGGCCGGCAGCGGCTACTGGCGCGAGAACGCGCCGAAGCTCAAGCGCAGCATCCTTTACTTCTGGTTCGTGGTCGTGCCGCTCGCAACGAAGCTCTGGGGCTACTTCCCCGGCCGCAAGCTCAAGAAGATCGGCGACTTGCCGCGCGGCGTGATCCTGCAGTGGCGGCGCTGGTGCCTCAACCCGCGCTACAGCGTCGGCGCCGAAGGCGCGCTGGCCTTGCAGAGCTACGGCCGCGTGCGCTTCCCGGTGCTCGCGCTGTCGATGACCGACGACGAACTCATGACGCTCGCCGGCACCGAAAGCCTGGTGAGCTTCTATGCGGGCGCGCCTAGCGCGGTGGAGCGCATCGCGCCGGCCGACGTGCAGGCGCGGCGCATCGGCCACTTCGGTTTCTTCCGCGAACAGTTCAGCCAGAGCCTGTGGCCGAGCACGGTCGACAAGCTGCATCGGCTCGCATCGCTTACCGCGGTGCAGCACGCCAACGTCCCGCACACGACTGCGTGACGCGGGCCACCGGAGGCACACTGCCGATCACCATGAGCATGACGCACCACCCCTTCGACAAAGCCCTGGCACTGCACCACAGCGACATCCGCGTGGGGCACTTCACAGGCACCACCAGCCCCGACTACTGGAACATGGTCGGTCCCTTCGGCGGCACCACCGCGGCGACGGCGCTGCAGTCGGTGCTGCAGCATCCCGACCTGCTCGGCACGCCGATCGCGCTGACCGTCAACTACGCGGCGGCGCTCGAAGCCGGCGCCTTCG
The DNA here is from genome assembly GCF_051216615.1 of Variovorax raffinosi. Lineage (NCBI taxonomy): Bacteria > Pseudomonadati > Pseudomonadota > Betaproteobacteria > Burkholderiales > Comamonadaceae > Variovorax > Variovorax raffinosi. The sequence continues at coordinate 441,121 of NZ_JBPJZR010000002.1, read as the reverse complement.
ACGTGCAGACCACGGCCGTGCGCACCAACCGTTCGACACAACACTGGACCGTGCAGATCACGCAGCCCGGCGCCGGCGGCACGACGAACATGACGACCACCGCCACCGTGGTGACGGCCGCGCGCCGCGACACCTGGGGCCAGAGCGACATGCCGATGCCCGAGGTGCCCCGGCCCGAGACGGTCGAACGCATGAGCATCGGCCCTTCCGGCGTGGCCTGGATCAACCAGTACGAGATGCGCCCGGCCAGCGGCGGCATTCCCTCGAAGTGGGACGACAGCCTGCACCACAGCGAAACCCGCATCTGGCTGCGCGACGCGCAAGAACGCCCGCTCGATTTCGCCTCGCTGGCCGCGATGAGCGACATGTTCTACCCGCGCATCTGGTTGCGCCGCGCCAAGCACGTGCCGGCGGGCACGGTGTCGATCACCACCTACTTCCATGCCGATGCGGCCCAACTGGCCGAGGTCGGCACGGGCTACCTGCTGGGCCGCGCGGCGGGGCAGCAGTTCTTCAACGGCTTCTTCGACCAGACGGCGCATCTGTGGAGCGAGAAGGGCGTGTTGCTCGCCACCTCGAACCAGATCGTGTACTACAAGGAATAGCACCATGGCGCTTACCAAAGCCGCTCTCATCGTCGGCGCAGGCGATGCCACCGGCGGCGCCATTGCGCGCCGCTTCGCACGCGAGGGTTATGCCACCTGCGTCACGCGGCGCAGCCTCGACAAGCTGCAACCGCTGGTTGCGCAGATCGAGGCGGATGGCGGCCGTGCCCACGCGTTTGCCTGCGATGCACGCAAGGAAGAGGAAGTGGTCGCATTGATCGAGCAGATCGAATCGACCATCGGCCCGATCGAGGTGATGGTGTTCAACATCGGCGCGAACGTGCCCGAGAGCATCCTGGCCGAGACCGCGCGCAAGTACTTCAAGGTGTGGGAGATGGCTTGCTTCTCGGGCTTTCTCAACGGGCGTGAAGTGGCCAAGCGGATGGTGGCGCGTGATCTGCCTAAGGGCGGGCATCGCGGCACGATCATCTTCACGGGTGCGACGGCTTCGTTGCGCGGTGCGGCCAACTTCGGTGCCTTCTCGGGCGCAAAGATGGCGCTGCGTGCGTTGGCCCAGTCGATGGCGCGCGAGTTGGGGTCGCAGGGCATTCACGTCGCGCACGTTGTCGTCGACGGCGCCATCGACACCGAGTTCATCCGCAGCAATTTCCCCGAGCGTTATGCGTTGAAGGAGGACGACGGCATTCTCAATCCCGACCACATTGCTGATGCCTACTGGATGCTGCACTCGCAGCCGCGCGATGCGTGGACGCATGAGCTTGACCTGCGTCCGTGGTCCGAGAAATTCTGAGATGACGAGGTGCTGTTCTGTTCGTTTGGGCGCTGCTGCTGTTCAGGGCGACGCTCACGCCGACACGGTGCTCTTTTTCGCGAATGTCCCCCGCTTCGCTCCTCCTTTATTTCGCGAAAAAGAGCCCCGTATCGGCGCGAGCGTTGGACAGAGCGGTGGTTGATCGCAGGATCACCAGCAGTGTGCCCATGTGCGAATGACACCAGGTGTTCCCCGCAGCGAAATAAAGGAGGAGCGAAGCGGGGGACATTCGCGGAGGGGAGCACCTGGTGTCATTCGCACTCGCCCCGAATGAACCCGATATGCGAACGAACCCGCACCCCGAACACAAACTGAAGAGACCCAAGGAGACACCAATGACAAAGTCCGTCGACTTCTATTTCGACTTCGGCAGCCCCGCCGCCTACCTGGCCGCGACGCAACTGCCACACGTGTGCGCAGACACCGGCGCCGAGCTGGTGTGGAAGCCCATGCTGCTCGGCGGCGTTTTCCAGGCCACCGGCAACCATTCGCCGGCCGAGATCAAGCCCAAGGGCCCGTACATGACCACCGACCTGAAGCGCTTCGCCAAGCGCTACGGCGTGGCCTATGAGCACAACCCGTACTTCCCCATCAACACGCTGCTGCTGATGCGCGGCGCCACCGGCATCCAGATGAAGGAGCCGGCGCGCTTCGGCAAATACGTCGATGCGATCTACCACGCGATGTGGGTCGAACCTAAGAACCTCAACGACCCGGCGACGGTCGGCGCGGTGCTTCAGAATGCGGGCTTCGACGCCACTGCCTTGCTCGCGCTGGCCGGCGCGCAGGAGGTGAAAGACCGCCTCAAGGCCGTCACGCAAGAGGCAGTGGAACGCGGCGTGTTCGGCGCTCCCACCATGTTCGTCGGCGACCAGATGTTCTGGGGCCAGGACCGGCTCGATTTCGTGCGTGAAGCACTACTGGTGGCCGCCTGACACCGGCGACCCGTTTTTATCCAAGGACCATTTCCATGAGCGACATCCTCGTCCACACCGAAGCCGGTGTGATGACCCTGACCTTCAACCGTCTGGACAAGAAGAACTCGATCACCAGCAGCATGTATGCCGAGCTGGCCGACGCGCTGGCGCAAGCCGTCAGCGACACGGCCGTGCGCTGCGTGCTGATCCAGGGCGACCCGACGATCTTCAGCGCGGGCAACGACATCGGCGACTTCCTGAACGCGCCGCCCGCCAACCAGGAGTCGCCGGTGTTCCGCTTCCTGCGCGGCATCGCGACCTTTCCCAAGCCGATCGTTGCGGCTGTCTGCGGCCCGGCCGTGGGCATCGGCACCACGATGCTGTTCCATTGCGACCTGGTCTATGCGGGCGACAACGCGGCCTTCTCGCTGCCTTTCGTCAACCTGGGCCTGTGCCCCGAAGCCGCATCGAGCCTGCTTGTGCCGCAGATGCTGGGCTACCACCGCGCGGCCGAAGCGCTGCTGCTGGGCGAACCCTTCATGGCCGAGGCCGCGCTCGAAGTGGGCCTGGTCAACCGCGTGGTGCCGCCGACCGAAGCGAACGCCATTGCTCAGACGCAGGCCCGCAAACTCGCGGCCAAGCCGCTGAGTGCGCTGATCGAAACCAAGCGCCTGCTGAAAAAATCGCAGATGCCCGCCGTGCTCGAACGCATGGACGAAGAGGGCGCGAGCTTCGGCCGCATGCTGCGCGAACCTGCGGCCCGCGAGGCGTTCGGCGCCTTCATGGAGAAGCGCAAGCCGGACTTTTCGAAGGTCTGAGCGCCCGGCTTTTCTGCTTGCACGCGTACACTGTCCGCCGTGCAAGATGAAGAGATCAATACGGCTGCAACGCCCGTCCAGTGGGCGAATGATGCTACTGAAAAAGTAGCAATAAGACCGACGCGCAGGCGTACTTTGGGCCTGCTTGCGAGCGCGCTGGCCGCCCCTTCACTGGCCCTGGCGCGCGTGCGGCCCTTGCGCATCGGCGTCATCGGTTCGTGGTCCGGTCCTTATGCGGGCGGTGGCCGGCAGTTCGATGCCGGCATGGCGGTCTGGCTGGCGGCGCACAACCAGCACATCGCGGGTCGGCCGGTCGAACTGCTGCGGCGCGACGTGCCGGGCAGTGCGCCCGAGCCGGCGCGGCGCCAGGCGCAAGAGCTTGTCGAAAACGAGCGCGTCGACCTGCTGACCGGGCTCGACTTCAGCTCCAACGCCTATGCCGTCGGCACCGTCGCCACGCAGGCGAAGATTCCCATGGTGGTGATGAACGCAGCGTCGTCGGGCATCACGGCGCGCTGTCCTTTCGCGGTGCGCACCTCGTTCACCATCGCCCAGGTCACCTTGCCGCTGGCGCGCTGGGCACTGCAGCAGGGCCTGCGCGACGTGTGCACGGTGGTGGCCGACTACGCCTCGGGCGTCGATGCCGAAAGCGCTTTCGTCTCGGGCATCACCGCGGGTGGTGGCCGTGTCGGCGCGATGCTGCGGGTGCCGCTGGCCACGCTCGACTACTCGGCCTACATGCTGCGGCTGCGCGAACTCAAGCCGCAGGCGGTGTTCTTCTTTTTGCCTTCGGGGCAGATGCCGGCGAGCTTCCTGAAGTTCTGGCGCGACCGCGGCATGGCCGACACCGGCATCCGCCTGCTGGCGACCGGCGACGCCACCGACGACCACTACCTGCAGGGCATCGGCGAGCTGGCCGATGGCCTCGTGACCAGCCATCACTATTCGTTTGCGCACGCGTCACCGGCCAACCGCCGCTTCACGGGCGTCTTCGAGACGGAGTACGGCAGCCACCTGCGGCCGGGCTATTTCGCGGTGGCGGCACACGACGCGCTCGCGGCCATCGATGCCGCGATGAGTTCACCCACCGCGCGCGGCGGCGTGAGCGGGGAGCGGCTGGTCGATGCCTTCCGGGGCCTGAAGCTGGACAGCCCGCGCGGGCCGATCGAGATCGACGCCCACACGCGCGACATCGTGCAGACCGTGTACATCCGCCGCGTCGAGCGGCAGGAAGGGCGCTGGATCAACCGCGAGTTCGAGCACTTCGAGCGGGTGCGCGATCCGGGCGTCTGAGCCCGCTTTCCCTGCTCAGGGCTGTTGTTCGATGACCCGGGGGCGGCCGTTGTCGTCGATGGCCACATAGGTGAAGGTGGCCTGCGTCACCTTGATGTACTCGCCCTGTGCGCGAAAGCGCTCGGCAAACACCTCGACCGTGACCGTGACCGAGGTGCGCCCGATGCGCACCAGCTTCGAATAGAACGAGAGGATGTCGCCCAGCCGCACCGGCTGCTTGAAGATGAACTCGTTCACCGCCACCGTGGCCTGGCGGCCCTTGGCGTAGCGCGCCGGGATCACCGAGCCGGCCAGGTCGCATTGCGCCATGACCCAGCCGCCGAAGATGTCGCCGTTGGCATTGCAGTCGGCGGGCATCGGAATGACCTTGAGCACCAGCTCCATGTCGGTGGGCAGGCTCTTGAGGGTGGCTGCGGCAGCAGCACTGGAAGTATCGGACATGGGCACAATCTGCAACAAACAACAACCACGATTGTCCTCCATGCGCCGCAGCGGCGAAGCCATTCCCCACTCCCACACCGTCTCCGGCCACCCGCCGGCGGCCAGCGACCGTTCCGACTGGGCGACGCTGCGCCGCCTCTTTCCCTACCTGTGGCAGTACAAGTGGCGGGTGATTGCCGCGCTCACGTTCATGGTGGGCGCCAAGGTGGCCAACGTGGGCGTGCCGGTGCTGCTGAAGAACCTCATCGACACGATGACGCCCAAGCCCGACATGGCGCAGGCGCTGCTGATCGTGCCGATCGGGCTGCTGCTGGCCTACGGGCTGCTGCGTTTTTCGACCGCGCTGTTCGGCGAACTGCGCGAGCTGATCTTCGCCAAGGCCACCGAGGGCACGGCGCGGCAGATCGCGCTGGAGGTGTTCGGCCACCTGCATGCGCTGAGCCTGCGCTTTCACCTGGAGCGCCAGACCGGCGGCATGACGCGCGACATCGAGCGCGGCACGCGCGGCGTGCACTCGCTCATCTCGATGTCGCTCTACAGCATCGTGCCGACCATCATCGAGCTGGTGCTGGTGCTCTCGATCCTGGGCGTGAAGTTCGATTCGCTGTTCGTCTGGATCACGCTCGCGGCGCTGGTGCTCTACATCGGCTTCACGGTGACCGTGACCGAGTGGCGCACGAAGTTCCGCAAGACCATGAACGAACTCGACTCGATGGCGCAAAGCCGCGCGGTCGATTCGCTGCTGAACTACGAAACCGTCAAGTACTTCAACAACGAGGAGTTCGAGGCCAAGCGCTACGACGCCAGCCTCGACCGCTACCGCAAGGCGGCCATCAAGAGCCAGCGCACGCTGAGCATGCTCAACGTGGGCCAGCAGTTGCTGATTGCGATCAGCCTGGTGCTGATGCTGTGGCGCGCCACCTCGGGCGTGGTGGAAGGGCGCATGACGCTGGGCGACCTGGTGATGGTCAACGCCTTCATGATCCAGCTCTACATTCCGCTGAACTTCCTGGGCGTGATCTACCGCGAGATCAAGCAGAGCCTGACCGACCTGGACAAGATGTTCGTGCTGATGGAAAAAGAGCGCGAGGTGCGCGATGCGCCGGATGCACAGCCTCTGGCTGGCGCTGATTCCACCGTCCGCTTTGAAGACGTCAGCTTTGCCTACGAACCCGCGCGCCCCATCCTCAAGCACGTGAGCTTCGAGATTCCCGCCGGCAAGACAGTGGCCGTGGTCGGCCCTTCAGGCTCGGGCAAGTCCACGCTTGCGCGGCTGCTGTACCGCTTCTACGACGTGCAGCAGGGCCGCATCACCATCGGCGGCGAAGACATCCGCGAGGTCACGCAATCGAGCGTGCGCCGCGCCATCGGCATCGTGCCGCAGGACACGGTGCTGTTCAACGACACGGTCGAATACAACATCGCCTACGGCCGCCCCGGTGCGAGCCGCGAAGAGGTGGAAGGCGCCGCACGCGCCGCGCGCATCCACGACTTCATCTCGGCCACGCCCGGCGGCTACGAAACGACGGTGGGCGAGCGCGGCCTGAAGCTCTCGGGCGGCGAGAAGCAGCGCGTGGCCATCGCGCGCACGCTGCTCAAGAACCCGCCCATCGTGATCTTCGACGAGGCCACCTCGGCGCTCGACTCGGCCAACGAGCGCGCGATCCAGTCCGAACTCAAGAGCGCCGCGCAGGACAAGACCACGCTGGTCATCGCGCACCGCCTGTCGACCGTGGTCGATGCGCACGAGATCCTGGTGCTGGAGTCGGGCGTGATCGTCGAGCGCGGCACGCATGCCGAACTGCTCGCGGCGCAAGGCCGCTACGCGCAGATGTGGGCTTTGCAGAAGAGCGAAGCGACGCCGCTGATGTAGCGCGATCATCCATCCCTTCTTTTTCATCGATTCAGGAGTTCAGACGTGTCGACCAAGATTCCCCTGCTGGTGCTCAACAGCCTGTCGAGCGCCCACCAGGCACAGATTGCCGAGGTCTACGACATGACCTACGCCTTCGGCGCGGCGCAGCGCGCGGCGGCGATTGCCGAGCACGGCAAGAAATTCCGCGCGGTGCTGACCATCGGCGTCATCGGCATCACGCCCGAGGAAATCGCGGCCCTGCCAGCGGTCGAGCTGATCTGCTGCCTGGGCGCGGGTTATGAAGGCGTGCCGCTCGACGTGACGCGTGCGCGCGGCATCGTCACGGCCAACGGCGCCGGCACCAACGACGACTGCGTGGCCGACCATGCCTTCGGCCTGCTCATCAGCATCGTGCGCGAGTTCCGCAAGCTCGACCGCCTGTGCCGCGAAGGCGTGTGGCGCGAAGCCATTCCACAGCCGGCCAACGTGTCGGGCAAGAAGCTGGGCATCCTCGGGCTGGGCACCATCGGGCAGAAGATCGCCAAGCGCGGCGCGGCGTTCGACATGGAGATCGGCTATCACAACCGCAAGCCGCGTGAAGGCGCGACGCATCGCTACTTCGACGACCTGACGTCGCTGGCGGACTGGGCGGATTTTCTGGTACTGGCCGCGCCGGGTGGGCCCGCGACGCGTCACCTGGTCAATGCGCAAGTGCTCGATGCGCTGGGGCCGACGGGCTATCTGGTCAGCATCGGACGCGGCAGCGTGGTCGACACCGAAGCGCTGGCCGCGGCGCTGCGCGAGAACCGCATCGCGGGCGCCGGCCTCGATGTGTACGAGAGCGAGCCCAAGCGACCGGAGCCGCTGGTCGGGCTGGACAACGTGCTGCTGACGCCGCACATGGCGGGTTGGTCGCCCGAGGCGACGCAGCGGTCGGTGGATCACTTCCTTGCGAATGTCGAAGGGCACTTCGCGGGGCGCGGCGTCGTCACGCCGGTCTGATGTCTTGCTCCTTCCCCCTTTGGGGGAAGGTTGGGATGGGGGCGGGCAGAGCGCACGAAATGAGCGCCGCTTGCCCCCACCCCTGCCCTCCCCCGGAAGGGGAGGGAGTCAAACCAACACTGGGCCGCGGCGCCATTACCCTGGTCTGATGTCTTGCTCCTTCCCCCTCTGGGGGAAGGTTGGGATGGGGGCGGGCAGGGCGCTCGAAATGAGCGCCGCTTGCCCCCACCCCTGCCCTCCCCCGGAAGGGGAGGGAGTCAAGCCAATACCGGGGTGCGGCGTCGTCATGCCGGTCTGATGTCTTGCTCCTTCCCCCGCTGGGGGAAGGTTGGGATGGGGGCGGGCAGGGCGCCCGAAATGAGCGCCGCTTGCCCCCACCCCTGCCCTCCCCCAGCGGGGGAGGGAGTCAAGCCAATACCGAAGGGCGGTGGGATGCCCAGCCGCAGGCTTGGTCATACGCATGCCCCAGCCGCAGCACATCAAGATCCGAATGGATCGGCCCCGCGAGCTGAATGCCCATCGGCAAGCCGCCTTCCCCGAATCCGGCACGCACATTCAGCGTCGGCAGCCCTGCCAGCGTGAACGGCGTGACGATCTCCATCCACCGGTGGTACGTATCGCTCCGCACACCAGCCACTTCCGCCGGCCAGTGCAGTTCCGCGTCGAACGGAAACACCTGCGCGGTCGGCGCCACGACGAAGTCGAAGCGCTCGAACAGCGCAAGAAATGCGCGGTACACGTTCGATCGATAGTGCGAGGCCTGGTACAGCGAGGCCGCATCCAGGTGCCGGCTCTGCTCGATCTCCCATTGCGCCTCGGGCTTGAGCTGCGCGAACAGCTTCGGATCGCTCAGGTAGGCGCCGAGCTTGCCGCCCACCAGCAGTTGCCGCAGACGCAGCCAGGCGCTCCAGTTGTGCTCGCGCGGCACGTCGAGCGTGCAGGGCTCGACCTCGCAGCCGATGGCGCGGAAGGTGTCGAGCGCCTTCTCGCCGAGTTCGCGCACACCGGGTGCGAGCGGCAGATCGGGCCAGACGCTGCCGAGCCAGCCGATGCGCAGGCCCTTGCCATCACCATCGAGTTGCAGCGCATCGGGCGAGGGCAGGGCGTGGGGCGATGACAGCGGCACGCGGCCGTCGAAGCCCGCCTGCACCGCCAGCAGCCGTGCCGTGTCTTCCACCGTGCGGGCCATCGGGCCTTCGCAGCCCAGTTGCTGGAAGAACAGCTCCTGCTCGGGGTCGCCGGGCACGCGCCCGCGTGAAGGCCGCATGCCGATCACGTTGTTGAAGGCGGCGGGGTTGCGCAGCGATCCCATCATGTCGCTGCCGTCGGCCACCGGCAGCATGCCCAGGGCCAGCGCCACGGCCGCGCCGCCGCTGCTGCCGCCCGCGCTGCGGTCGTGCGCATAGGCATTGCGGGTGGTGCCGAAGACCGTGTTGTAGGTGTGCGAGCCGAGACCGAACTCGGGCGTATTGGTCTTGCCGATGACGATGGCACCGGCCGCGCGCATGCGCGCCACGTGCAGGCTGTCGGTGCGCGCCGGCGAGCGGGGCGACAGCGGCGAGCCCATCGAGGTCGGCAGGCCGGCGGCGTGGCTCAGGTCCTTCACCGCCAGCGGAAAGCCGTGCATCCAGCCGCGCCGTTCGCCGCGCGCCAGCTCGGCGTCGCGCTCGCCGGCCTCGGCCAGCAGCTGTGCCGGCTCGCGCAGGGACACGATGGCATTGAAGCGCGGGTTCAGCGCCTCGATGCGGGCCAGCGAGGCCTGCATGAGTTCATGGCAGGACACGTCGCGCGCGGCGATGCGGCGCGAAAGTTCGGTGGCGCTGAGTTCGAGCAAGTCGGCTGAGGGCATGGCAAGTGCGGGAAAAGGAGGGGGCGCCCAGTATGGCGCGGCGCTCGCATAATCGCCGCGTATGGAAACAAAGTGGCTAGAAGACTTCATCAGCCTGGCTGAGACCCGCAGCTTCAGCCGTTCGGCTCAATTGAGGCACGTAACCCAGCCGGCGTTCTCGCGCCGCATCCAGGCGCTCGAAGGCTGGGCCGGCACCGACCTGGTCGACCGCAGCTCCTACCCCACGCGCCTCACGCCCGCGGGCCAGACGCTCTACAGCCAGGCCATCGAGATGCTGCAGTCGCTGCAGAGCACCCGGGCCATGCTGCGCGGCCACTCGGCCGCCGGGCAGGACGTGATCGAGATTGCCGTGCCGCACACGCTGGCCTTCACCTTCTTCCCCTCGTGGGTGACCAGCCTGCGCGAGCATTTCGGGCCGATCAAGAGCCGGCTCATCGCGCTCAACGTGCACGACGCGGTGCTGCGGCTGGTCGAAGGCAGCTGCGACCTGCTGATCGCCTACCACCACCCCTCGCAGCCGCTGCAGCTCGACGCCAACAAGTACGAGATGGTCAGCCTGGGCGAGGAAACCGTGGCGCCCTGGGTCAAGGCCGATGCCGACGGCGCGCCGCGCTACCGGCTGCCCGGCCGTCCCGGCCAGCCGCTGCCCTACCTGGGCTATGCGCCCGGCGCCTACCTCGGCCGCGTGGTCGACCAGTTGCTGAAGGAGTCGGGCACCGCCATCCACCTCGACCGCGTCTATGAAACCGACATGGCCGAAGGCCTGAAGGTGATGGCGCTCGAAGGCCACGGCATTGCCTTCCTGCCGCAGAGCGCGGTGCGCAAGGAGATCAAGGCGCGCAAGCTGGTGAGCGCGCTGCCGCCCGAAATCGACAGCCTCGAAGCCACGATGGAGATCCGCGCCTACCGCGAGCGGCCCACCGCGCCCGCCCCGGTGAAGACCGGCAGCGGACGCGCCGCCAAGGTGGCGGCCTCCGAGAGCCTGCAGCCCAAGCGCACGGCCGATGCGTTGTGGTCGTATCTTGTCGGCACGCAGCCGCCGCAGTAACCTGATCGACCCACCGATACGGATTTGTGCACCGCACAATCTATAAATGCCGCGCATGAGCCTCCCCGCAAACGGCATTGGCGCCATGAGTCCGGCGCCTCTACAGTCGCGGCAGTTTTTTGCCGCTGTCACAAGCACCCCCACCGGCACGCGTCTCACGCGTGCTTTTTTTTAGCCGAGGAACCTGTATGAGCCCCAATTTCAGGACAGAACACGACTTCCTCGGTGAAAAGCAGATTCCTGCCATCGCCTACTGGGGCGTGCACACGGCGCGTGCCGTCGAGAACTTCGCGATCTCCGGCACCCGCATCTCGGCCATGCCCGACCTCGTGCGTGCACTGGCTTACGTGAAGAAGGCCGCCACCCGGGCCAATGCCGACCTGGGCGCCATCGACCGCGACCGCGCCGCCGCGATCATCCTGGCCTGCGAAGACATCGTCGACGGCAAGCTGCTCGGCGAATTCGTGGTCGACGTGATCCAGGGCGGCGCCGGCACCTCGACCAACATGAACGCCAACGAGGTCATCTGCAACCTCGCGCTCGAAAAGCTGGGCCATGAAAAGGGGCGCTACGACGTGCTGCACCCCAACGACCACGTCAACGCCTCCCAGAGCACCAACGACGTGTACCCCACGGCGGTGCGGCTGGCGCTGTGGTTCGCCATCGGCCGGCTGCTCGAAGCCATGGCCGCGCTGCGCCGCAGCTTCGAGGCCAAGGCGCTGGAGTTCAAGGACATCCTGAAGATCGGCCGCACGCAACTGCAGGACGCGGTGCCCATGACGCTGGGCCAGGAGTTCCTGACCTACGCCATCATGATCGGCGAGGACGAGGCCCGCCTTGGCGAGGCCCGCGCGCTCATCGAAGAAATCAACCTCGGCGCCACCGCCATCGGCACCGGCATCAACGCACCGCTCGGCTATGCCAACCTGGCCTGCCAGTATCTGGCCGAGCAGACCGGCGTGCCGCTCAAGCAGGCCGCCAATCTGATCGAAGCCACGCAGGACACCGGCGCCTTCGTGCAACTGTCGGGCGTGCTCAAGCGCGTAGCCACCAAGCTCAGCAAGACCTGCAACGACTTGCGCCTGCTGTCCAGCGGCCCGCAGGCCGGCTTCGGCGAGATCCGGCTGCCGGCGCGGCAGGCCGGCTCGTCGATCATGCCGGGCAAGGTCAATCCGGTGATTCCGGAAGTCATGAACCAGGTGGCCTTCGAGGTCATCGGCAACGACATCACCGTCACCATGGCCTCGGAAGCCGGGCAACTGCAGCTCAACGCCTTCGAGCCGATCATGGGCTGGAGCCTGTTCAAGAGCATCCAGCACCTGGGCAACGCCTGCCAGACGCTGCGCACCAACTGCGTCGACGGCATCGAGGCCAACCGCGAATTCCTGGCCAAGCGGGTGCGCGAGTCGGTCACGCTGGTCACCGCGCTCAATCCGCTGATCGGCTACGAGAAGGCCGCGCTCATTGCCAAGACCGCGCTGGCCACCGGCGGCCCCATCGACCTGGTGGCCGAATCGCTGGGCATCATGACCCGCGCCGAAATGGAGGCGCTGCTCGTGCCCGAGAATCTGACCCAGCCCGTGCGCCTGACGGCGGCACCGGTTCCGCCCGCCGCCGAGCCTTCGGGCACAAAGGCTGCTTAGTGAAAGTCAGACAATGCCAGGAGGCAGGATCGCACCACGCCGGCGCCCCTATGCGCCCGGGCGGTGCAGCCAGAGGCGCGGTGCACCGGGTTGGTCCGGGTATCACGCAAAATGCGAATGTCTAGAATTTAGTTGTATCTGTTTCAGTCACCCTCAGGAGTTTTCCGAATGAAAAAACAAGTATTGGCATTGGCAATCGCGGCGCTGGCCGCCGGCGGCGCGATGGCGCAAGCCAATGACACGCTGGCCAAGATCAAGGCTTCCGGTGTCATCACCGAAGGCGTGCGTGAATCCTCGGGCCTGTCGTACACGCTGGGCAATGGCCAGTACACCGGCTTCCACTTCGACGTCTGCGCCAACATCATCAAGGACATCGAGAAGCTCGCCGGCAAGAAGCTCGAAGTCAAGTTCCAGCCCGTGACCTCGCAGAACCGCATTCCGCTCGTGCAGAACGGAACCGTGGACATCGAGTGCGGCTCGACCACCAACAACGCCACCCGCCAGAAGGACGTGGCTTTCGGCGCCACCACCTACGTCGAAGAAACCAAGATCCTGGTCAAGGCCAACTCGGGCATCAACTCGCTGGCCGACCTGAAGGACAAGACGGTTGCCACCACCACCGGCACCACGCCGCTGCAGACCGTGCGCAAGCAAAAGCGCGCCGAGAACCTGACCTTCAAGGAGGTCTACGGCAAGGACCACTCCGACAGCTTCCTGCTGGTCGAGACCGGCCGTGCCGACGCCTTCGTGATGGACGGCTCGATCCTGGCTGCCCTGGCCGCCAAGTCGAAGTCGCCCAAGGACTACAAGATCCTGAACGACGTGCTGGCCGTCGAACCCATCGGCATCATGATCCGCAAGGACGACCCGGCCTTCAAGAAGGTCGTGGACGACAGCATCAAGGCACAGGCCAAGTCGGGCGAGCTGAACAAGCTGTATGACAAGTGGTTCCTCAAGCCGATTCCCCCGGCCAACGTGACCATCAACCTGCCGCTGGGCGAAGCCACCAAGAACGCCTGGGCCAACCCGAACGACAAGCCTGCGGAAGACTACGTCACCAAGGAATAAGCGGCGCGTCGCTGCGCGAATGACGCCCACCTTTCGCGGTGGGCGTTTCTTTTCAGGGACTGGTTTTTCGAAGACGGTGAAGGAGTAAGAAAATGGGCAACTGGGATTGGCAGGTCTTCCTGCAAGACCCCGGGGGGGACTATCCGACCTACCTGCAATGGATGCTGTCGGCCTGGGGCTGGACGGTGTCGGTGGCACTGCTGGCGTTGATCGTCGCATTGGTGCTGGGCTCGCTGGTCGGCATCATCCGCACGCTGCCCGACAGCCCGTGGCTGGTGCGGCTGGGCAATGCGTGGGTCGAGCTGTTTCGCAACATCCCGCTGCTGGTGCAGATCTTCCTCTGGTATCACGTGATCCCGGCCATGATCCCCATCATGAAGGGCGTTCCCAGCTTCATCCTCGTGGTGCTGGCACTGGGCTTCTTCACCTCGGCGCGTATCGCCGAGCAGGTGCGCTCGGGCATCCAGGCGTTGCCCAAGGGCCAGCGCTATGCGGGCATGGCGGTGGGCTTCACCACCACGCAGTACTACCGCTACGTGATCCTGCCGATGGCCTACCGCATCATCATCCCGCCGCTCACCAGCGAGACGATGAACATCTTCAAGAATTCGTCCGTCGCGTTCGCCGTGTCGGTCACCGAACTCACCATGTTCGCCATGCAGGCGCAGGAAGAAACCTCGCGCGGCATCGAGGTCTACCTTGCGGTGACCGCGTGCTACGTGGTGTCGGCCCTGGCCATCAACCGGCTCATGGCATTCATCGAGAAGAAGACCCGCGTGCCGGGCTTCATCGTCTCGGCCAGCGCCGGCGGCGGAGGCCACTGACATGATGAATCTCGACCTGTCGTTCTACAACTGGGACGTCATCAGCAACTTCGTCGTCAAGGGCTTCTACTTCAGCATCATGCTGACGGTGGTGGCCACCATTGGCGGCGTGATCTTCGGCACCATCCTGGCGCTCATGCGGCTGTCGGGCAAGAAGTGGCTCGACACGCCCGCCGCCATCTACGTCAACGGCATGCGCAGCATTCCGCTGGTGATGGTGATCCTGTGGTTCTTCCTGCTGGTGCCGGCGTCGTTCTACTCGCTGTTCGGTTCGTGGGGCGCCAACTACCGCTCCGAAATCTCGGCCGTGATCACCTTCGTCGCGTTCGAGGCCGCCTACTTCAGCGAGATCATGCGCGCGGGCATCCAGTCGATCCCGCGCGGCCAGGTGAATGCGGGCCAAGCGGTCGGCATGACCTACGGCCAGAACATGCGCCTGGTGGTGCTGCCGCAGGCCTTCCGCAACATGCTGCCGGTGCTGCTCACGCAGACCATCATCCTGTTCCAGGATACGTCGCTGGTCTACGCCATCGGTGCCTACGACATGCTCAAGGGCTTTGAGACCGCCGGCAAGAACTTCGGCCGCCCGATCGAGGCCTACCTGCTCGCGGCTGTCGTGTACTTCGTCATGTGCTACGCCCTTTCTTGGCTGGTCAAGCGCCTGCACAAGAAGATCGCCATCATTCGCTGATTGAGTGGCTGAACCGGAGAGAAAGAAATGTCCGAAAAAATGATTGAAATCAAGAACGTCTCCAAGTGGTATGGCCCGGTACAGGTGCTCAACGACTGCTCGGTGAACATTTCCAAGGGTGACGTGGTGGTGGTGTGCGGGCCTTCGGGCTCGGGCAAGTCCACCCTCATCAAGACCGTGAACGCGCTCGAGCCCTTCCAGAAGGGCGAGATCACCGTCAACGGCATTCCGCTGCACGACCCCAAGACCAACCTGCCCAAGCTGCGCTCCAAGGTCGGCATGGTGTTCCAGCACTTCGAGCTGTTCCCCCACCTGTCGGTGACCGAGAACCTCACGATCGCGCAGATCAAGGTGCTGGGCCGCAGCGCGGAAGAAGCCAAGACCCGCGGCCTGAAGATGCTCGACCGCGTGGGCCTGATGGCGCACAAGGACAAGTTCCCGGGCCAACTGTCGGGCGGCCAGCAGCAGCGCGTGGCGATTGCCCGTGCGCTGTCGATGGACCCGATCGTGATGCTGTTCGACGAACCCACTTCGGCGCTCGACCCCGAAATGGTCGGCGAAGTGCTCGACGTGATGGTGAGCCTGGCCAAGGAAGGCATGACCATGATGGTGGTCACGCACGAAATGGCTTTCGCCCGCAAGGTCGCGAGCCGCGTGATCTTCATCGACGTGGGCGGCAAGATTCTGGAAGACTGCCCGAAGGACGAGTTCTTCAACCACCCTGAAAACCGTCAGCCGCGCACCAAGGATTTCCTGAACAAGATCCTGCAGCACTGATTCGCTGCTGCGGCGCAAAGACAAAAGCCACGCTGTTTTGCAGCGTGGCTTTTTTCATGGGCCGACTCAGGCCCGTAGGCTCAGGGCAGCCGCGAGATGCGCTGCGTCAGCAGATCGAAGAACCCCTGCGCATCGCCCTCCGCAATCCAGTTCACGTTGGCCGGCTTCTTCAGCCCGCCGTACCAGTCGACCGCCGTCTGGCCGAAGCCGATGCCTTCGCGGCTGTCGACTTCCACGTTCACCTGCCTGCCCTTGAACAGCGAAGGCTGCAGCAGGTAGCCGATCACCGTCGCGTCATGCACCGGGCCGCCGGTCAGGCCGTAGTACTTCATGTCGTGCTGCACGTAGGCATCGAGGACGTCGGCGACGGTCTTGCCGGCCTGGTTGCCGATGCCGCGCAGCTTCGCGATGCGCTCGGGGCTGGTCAGCACCTTGTGCGTCACGTCCAGCGGAAGCATGGTGATCGGCACGCCGCTCTTGAGCACGATCTCGGCCGCATGCGGATCGGCGAAGACGTTGAACTCGGCCGTCGGCGTGATGTTGCCGCCGTTGAAATGCGCGCCGCCCATCAGCACCAGCTCGCGCAGGCCGCGCGTGATGTCGGGGGCCTGCGTCAGTGCCAGCGCAAGATTCGTTTCAGGCCCGAGCATCGCGAGCGTCACGCTCTTCTCGGGCGCTGCGCGCAGCGTGCGGATCAGGTAGTCGACCGCATTGCCTTCGGCCAGCGGCTGGCTCGGCTCGTGCACCTTCACACCCGTGATGCCTTCGCTGCCGTGGATGTCGGCCGCATAGATGGGCGTTCGCACCAGCGGGCGCGGCGCGCCGGCATAGACGGGAATGTCGGGCCGCTTCGCCCATTCGCGTGCAAGCCGCGCATTGCGCGAGGTCTTGGCCAGCGGCACGTTGCCCGCCACCGTGGTCAGCGCCTGGATCTTCAGTTCGTCGGGCGAAGCCATGGCGAACAGCAGCGCGATCACGTCGTCGGCACCGGGGTCGGTGTCGATGATCAAGGTGCGCACCGCGGGCTTGCCGGGCGTGGCATCGGCGGCATGGGCATTCGAGGCGGCGAGGCTGAGGGTCAAGATGACGAGTCCAAGAACAGGAAGGGCCAGAAGAAAAAACAGGCGGCGTGCCGTTGTCGTGGATGCAACGGCCGATGCGGTGGATTTCAGAGGCATGGGAGCGATTCCTTGCGGGCGCGGGAGTGCGCCGCAAGTCAGTCTGCCAGAGCATCGCGCGCCGCAACACGCGATGGCGGCTGCATTTTCGGCCATCGCGCACGGGCGCGCGACACCGTGCAAACCAAGGGGTTAGCGCACGAATTCGCCCACAGTGAAAAGTGTGCAGACGAAGGACGGCGACGCGCGCCTCACTGTTGCGCGCGCCCCTCACCAAGCCGCTGCGCGAAGAACGACAGGATCTCGTCGCGCGCCGCCACGGTGGGCTGGCCCGCCTCGTCGATCAGGTGCGCCGTCACCACGCTGTGCGGGCTGGCCACCACCTTGTTGAAGAAGGGCGGCGTCTGCGGATTGGCCGCGCTGTCGGGCAGCACGCGCGCGACGAAGCGCGGCCCCAGCGCTTCTGCAAAGGCCGCGAAGCGCTCGGCCCTGCAATGCTTGTCGCCATCGAACCGGTAGGCCATCACCGTCAGGTCTTCGCGCTCCAGGCGCGCGCGCACGGCGGCCAGTTCTTCGGGCGCCATGTTCATGCCGGCGGGGTTGTCCATGGGCAGTGAAGGCTGGCACACCACCGGTGCCAGCATCGAAGGCTCCAACATCATCGAGAGCGCGAAGTTGCCCGTGAAGCACATGCCGATCGCGCCCACGCCGGGGCCGCCGCACTCTTCGTGCGCATGCCGTGCGAGTGCGCGCAGCCACTGCGTCACCGGGCTCGATTCGTTGGAGGCGAACGCCCGAAACTCCGCGCTGACGCAGGCCCGCTTGAAGGTGGCAATGCCTTCCTCGACACCCGGCACCGCACCGTCGCGGCCGAACAGCGACGGCATGTAGACCGTGAAGCCCGCGTCGCGCACCCAGCGGCTGAAGCGCGCGACATGCGGGCTGATGCCGGGCATCTCGGTCATCACGATCACCGCGGGCCCGGTGCCCGTCACGTGGACCACCTTGGTGATGCCGTCGAGCGTGATCGAACGGGGCTCGAAGTCGTCCAGCGGATCGTCGTGGTTCATGCCGTGGCCTCCACCAGATGCTGCAGGTGCGCGTAGCCTGCAGCGCGTGCGAAATCGGGAAGCTTCCAGACCGCGCCGCCCACGCCCCAGGTGCCGTTGGGCACATCGTGCAGGATGACCGAACTCAGCAACTGGCGCTTGTCATTCGCGGGCATCGCGGCCTTGAATGCCGCATGCGTCAACTGGATGAACTGCGCGCGCGATGCCTCGTCCAGCACACCGGCAGGCAACTGCACGGTGGCCGCGCAAGGCAGGAACTTCGCCGTGACGTCGGCCCCGCCGCATGTCCAGTTGCCGGCGCTGATTTCTTCGATCAGTACCCAGCAGAGGAACTGCTTCGCCGGGTCGGCTGGAATCTGCTCGGCCGCCGATGCGGCTTCCCTGATCTTCTGCACCAGCGTTGCCCGGCTGTCGCCGGGAAAGGAGTCTTGGGGAATCTTGAGGACGATGTGGGGCATGTCGCAACCTGTGATGTGGAGCTTGTATTGGAGCGATCCGGTGGCCAGAATGACAGTGTCTGTTTTGACTGCTTTAAGGCGCTATCCGACATGCATGATTTCACCGTCCTGGTTCTGGAGGGCGCGTACGCCAGCAGCGTGGCGGTCACGCATGACATCCTCGCCGCAGCAGGTGCGCTGGCAGGCAAGGTGGGTGTGGCGGCGCCGCGATGGCGCTTGTGCTCGGTCGAGGGTGGCCAGGTCCGGCTGCAGGGCGGCATGACGGTGGACACCGTGAAGTTGCCGGCAAGGCCCAGGGACGACCGTTCGACATGGGTGCTGCCGGGGCTTGGGTTGAACACGTCGGCGGAGGTCCGGCAACGCCTCGAAGACGTCGACACGGCCAAGGCCATCGCCGGCCTCGCACGACATGCGCGCACGGGTGGCCCTGTCGCCGCTTCGTGTTCGGCCGTGTTCCTGCTGCACGCCGCAGGACTGCTCGAAGGCCGACGCGCCACCACCTCATGGTGGCACGCACCGCTGCTTCAAAGAATGGCATCGGGCTGCACTGTCGATGCCGACCGCATGGTGTGTTCAGACGGCCCCGTGGTCACGGCCGGTGCGGCCTTTGCCCAGACCGACCTCATGCTGCACCTGCTGCGCGAGCGCTTCGGCAACGCACTCGCCGATCTGGTCGCGCGCATGCTGTTGATCGACGGACGCCAGGCCCAGGCTCCGTTCATCATCCCCGAGGCGATGGCCAGCGGCAACGACCTCGTGGCCAAGGTCGCCGCGCGCATCGAGTCCGCATTGCCCGCTCCACCGACCGTGAGCGCCCTGGCGCGCGAGTTCTGCATGTCCGAGCGCACGCTGTCGCGCCACATCCAGAAAGCCACCGGCAAGAGCACGCAGGCGCTGGTGCTGGGCGTCAGGCTGCGCCGCGCGCGGGCGCTGCTGGAAACCAGCCGCATGACGGTCGAGCAGGTGGCCGGCGCCGTGGGCTACCAGGACGCCACCGCATTGCGGCGCCTGATGAAGAAGGTGACCGGCGCGAACCCGAGCCGGTACCGTTGCTGATTGAAGCGCGCTGCTTCCGATTACTTCTTGCGCGCCGCAATCGCCTTCTCGGCATTCGCCACCAGTTCCACGCCCACGGTCGACTTCCACTTGTCGTACACCGGCCGCGTCGCCTTCACGAAGGCTTCGCGCTCGGCGGGTGTGAGGCTGGTCACCGTCACGCCCATGGCCGCGATGTCCTTCAGCACGGGCTTGTCGGCTTCCACCAGGCCCTTGCGCGCGATGGCGATTTCTTCCTTGCCGGCATCGATGGCGGCCTGGCGCACGATGGCCTGATCGGCCGGTGTCCACGAGGCCCAGATTTCCTTGTTGACCACGAACACCAGCGGGTCGGCCACATAGCCCCAGGTGGTCACGAACTTCTGGCCCACGGTCTGCATCTTGAGCACGGTGAAGAGGAACAGCGGGTTCTCTTGCCCATCGACCGCGCCGCTCGCGAGCGCGGGCTGTGCATCGGCCCAGCTCATCTGCGTGGGGTTGGCGCCGAGCGCGGTGAACATGTCCGAATAGATCGGCGAGCCGACCACGCGGATCTTCATGCCCTTCATATCCGCGGGCGACTTGATCGGCTTCTTCGAGTTGGTGATCTCGCGGTAGCCGTTCTCGCCCCAGGCCAGCGGCACCACGCCGGCCTTCTCGAGCGTCTTGAACATGTCCTTGCCGACCTCGCCCTGCGTGAGCGCGTCGATGGCCGCGTAGTCGGGCATGAGGAAGGGCATGGAGAACAGGTTGAGCTGCTTGACCTGCGGCGACCAGTTGATGGTCGAGCCCACGGCCATGTCGATGACGCCCTGGCGCAGCGCGCTGAACTCGCGCGTCTGGTCGCCCTGGATCAGCGACACGCCGGGGTACAGCTTGATGTTGATGCGGCCCTGGGTGCGCTCCTTCACCATGTCGGCCCAGATCTTCCCGGCCTGGCCCCAGGGTGTCGGCGGGCCGAGCACGAGGGACATCTTGTATTCGGGCTTGTAGTTGCCTTGCGCCATGGCGGCGGTACTGGCAAAGCCGAATGCAGTCGCGGCCATGGCAAGGCCCAGCAGAGTGCGGCGGAATTTCATGAGACGTCTCCTTATTTTTTGAACACGAACTGGCACTGAAAACTTTTCAATGGAATGCAGAGGGCGCGCTCGGGGCGCGTGCACAGGACACCGCCTAGTACCCCAGCTTGCGCGGCAGCCAAAGCGCGAGTTCCGGAAAGATGATGACCAGCACCATCACCACGAACATCGAGAACAGCATCCAGCCCACCCACCGCACGGTCTCCTCCATCCGTACCTTGGCGATGCGGCACGACACCATCAGGTTCACCGCGAGCGGTGGCGTGAACTGGCCCAGCGCCACCTTCAGCGTGAGGATCACGCCGAACCACACCGGGTCCCACTTGTAGTGCTGCACGATAGGCAACAACAGCGGCACGAAGATCAGGAAGATCGACACGCCATCCAGGAACATGCCCACCGTGATCAGCAGCAGGATCAGCAACGACAGGATGCCGTATTCGCCCAGCCCCGAATTCACGATCGCGCGCGTCACCGGATCGATCACGCCCAGCGTCGACAGCGAATACGCAAAGATGCCCGCCAGCGACACCACCAGCAGGATCACCGCCGACAACTCGCCCGACTCGCGCAAGATCACGAACAGGTCGCGCACCTTGATCGTCCGGTGGATGCACATGCCCACGAACAGGCCGTAGAACACCGCCACCACCGCCGCTTCGGTCGGTGTGAACCAGCCCGCGCGCATGCCGCCGAGGATCAGCACCGGCGCCGCCAGGCCCCAGGTCGCTTCGCGAAAGCTCTTCCAGAATGGCGGACGCGGCAGCGTCGATTCGAGCGCGCCCATCTTGTGCTTGCGGGCCAGCCACACGGCCGGAATCATCAACGCCAGGCCGGCCATCACGCCCGGGATCATGCCGGCCGCGAACAGCGCCGGCACCGAGGCGCCCGGCACCAGCACCGAGTAGACGATGAACGCGACCGAGGGGGGAATCAAAATGTCGGTGGCCGCCGCCGCGCCCACCACGCTGGCCGAGAAGGCCGGCGGATAACCGGCGCGCGACATCGCCGCGATCATCACCGCGCCCACGGCCGCCGCATTGGCCGGGCCCGAGCCCGAGATGCCGCCGAGAAACATCGCCACCGCAATCGCCACCAGCGGCAGCATGCCGGGGCCACGGCCCACGATGGCAATCGCGAAGTTGACAAGGCGCAACGCCACGCCCGAGCGGTCGAAGATCGAGCCGACCAGCACGAACATCGGAATCGCCAGCAACGGGTACTTGCCCAGGCCGGCATAGAAGTTCTGCGGCACGGCCAGCAGGCCGAACCATTGCGCGTCGCCGTTGGCCAGCGCGATGCAGGCGGCGCCGGCCAGGCCCAGCGCCGCGCCGATGGGCACGCCCACCAGCATCATCACGACGAAGGCGACAAAGAGAAGCGTGGCGATCACTTGGCGTCGCCCTTGTTGCTGTTATTGCTGCTGCTGTTGCTGCTTGCGGTCTTCTTGTCGGCGGGCGCGTCGGACTTGTAGTTCGTCTTGCGGCCGCGGCGGATCATCAGGCCCACCGCGCGAAGCGCGATGGCGAACGACACGATCGGCAGCCAGATCGAATACCACCAGGCCGGCAGGCCGATGCCCGGCGTGGTTTCTTCGAAGTGGTAGTCGTCCCACACCATGCGGATGCTGAGCGCGCCGATCAGGGTGAACAGGATCGCGATGGTCAGCGCGCCGAACTGCGCGAGCCGCTTGCGCCGCGCCATCGAACCGCTTTCGGAAAAGTACTCGATGCGGATGTGCCGGTCGCGCGCCACGGCGGCCGAGCCGGCCACCAGCGCCAGCATGATCATGAGGAACACCGAGAACTCTTCGGTCCACGCGAAGGACGAATCGGTGAAGTAGCGCACCAGCACGTTGGCAAAAGTGATGAGCGCCAGCGCGCCCATGATGAGAACGGTGAGCCAGTCCTCGATGGCAAGGGGAACCTTGGTCGGTTCGTCGGCGGCTTCGATGTCGGGGGGGAGGGGGCTGGCGGCGTCCAGCGTGGGGCCGGACTCGGGTGGAGTTGTCATCGCAGGAAGGTCAGTGAGGCACGAACGCCATGTCACCGGGCGGACGCCGGGATGCGATCCGTACACCTCGACAGGGAAACAGCCTTCCATGCTAGGTGGTCAATGACCACTCATGTATCGGGGGTTTCCTTAGCTGCGGGGGCTGCTGAGCGGCTTTCGGGGCGTGTGCACAGGGCACCGGGTGCTCCCCTGCGCGAATGTCCCCCGGGCCTTCGGGCTCCTCCTTTATTTCGCTGCGGGGAGCACCCGGCGCCCGGCGCCCTGCGCACGATGAGCGCGGCTGTGGTGCTGGCGGTTCGACCGCTGCGGCGGATTGCAGATGGACGAGCGAGGGCGTACCACTGAGCTCTTGTGAGAGGCGGGTGGTGGACAAGCAGAAGTCTGAAGGGCTGGGGGCGGCTGCGGTCGACTTTGGTATGACCGCGTTCAATGTTCGCTTCAGGCTGAAATGCGCCATTCACAGCAGTTGCGTAAAACGTCAGTTGTCCCAGTTGCCGGTCACTTGGCTGCGGCCATTAGTAAAACTCTTTTTTTACCGAGGGCCCAGACCTTGCAACAGGTTTGATCGCGGGCTGCCGCCCGGGAGCAACCACTCGCGACACGCGGATTGATAGGCCACTCAGCTCGCTTCGCCAGCATCTGGACCAGATTTTCGGCACTCAACTATGGCGATGCGACAACGTCTTATACTCGTAATGATTGCCCAATAGTTTGGATGGTTATATATTTTTAATTTTGCTGTCAATAACGATTTTATGTCAAGGCTGAATCCGAAATTTTCAATTTGGATGGGGCGGCATTTGATAAATCGCTCTCTGGAACTAATAGGTTCAAAAGAAGGATTTACAAAACACCATCACTCACGACTAGACAGCGAGGCAGCTTACATAATGGGGTGCGAGGTTTTGCTTGATTGCGACTCGCCAATGCAAGATATGACGGCGCCTATTCAACAGCAAAAAATTTCGATGGCATGGAGATGGCGTCGTGAACGTTCGGTGGGACTTGGTCTTAAAATGGGATTGTTTAGGCCCGCACTTACTCTAGTGAACATAGCTGGAAAAAATTTCCATTCAACTCATTATGAGGCGACACGGGTTGGCAATATTTTTTACAAGGCTCCGGCATTTATTCAGTCCGGATTGATTGCCAGCTATTTGTATTTTTATCGCATCTCTGCTGTTGCCACACGTTTCAAGTGGGTAGCAGGGATTGCCAGTTTTGGAGCTCTAGCAATAAAAGTTTGGCACACGGGCTTAATAAGCAACTGGTGGATAGCGTTGAGCGCCATGATTGGGCTGGTCATTGGGTTTTTTGCCACACTTTTTCACTGACTGTTTTGCGCAACGGAAATTTCGGAATTATTTCGAACCACATGCATCACTTTAATTGACTCATTTTCACGATGGAAAGCTATCTGTAGAGAGACTGTAAGCACCGTGATTGCCGCCCGCTGATGCATATCACACCCGTATGATTTGAGCGTTTTCCAACGCCACTTCTGGCGGTCGTCGTAGGCTGCGGCTGTTTGAAAACGCAGTCACACACCTGATTTGTGAACCCTCACAACATTGAGTTTTCCGATCGGCCCATGACGAATGATGTTGATGCTGCCAAGGGTTGAAGCATTCCCCTAAGTTGGTCTCCGACATTTCACAAAGCCCCAGCTAGAAGCGGACGCTGACCCCAGAAGTGTCAAGAACAGCTATGGCTTAAAGCAGTCAAAGCACCGCCGATGGAATCCAAGGCAGCGCGGAAAGTGAGGCGTGTTTTCCTAACCGGGCCTCTAGGATATTGAGAGCATTTTTAAATAGTACTGCACCCGTACTCGTATGAACATTCTGAAGGTAGTTCGCGGTCGCGCTCAGGAGCCATTTCGAGAAATCCTTAGCCTCGCTCTCTAGGGTGCGTCGCACTGCCGTGGCCAGATAGTCCTTGGTCGGATCGATGACTTCACCGACCTTTGCAGAGTACCCGAGTAGTTGCAGCTTTCCAGCATCACTTGCAGTTACCAGCCCGTGGTTGTGCGACAGGGTATGCCGGAGTTGAAAGACCGCTTGCAGCGTTCTCACCCGCTGCCGAAGTGCCGCAGAAGGGGAGTTCTTGTTGTAGCGCTTTGCTTGGACCAGTGCGTCAGTCGCTTTGTCGACTTCGTCGAGGTCGTGATAGAGCTTGCTTTCGAATATGAGATCTGGGGCAGGGGTGCCGGGGGGAGCGGTCCATAAGATTCGCGTATCGATGTTTCCCTTGACCCTGTCAGCAGGGACATGCGGTGCTAGCGCAGTGCCAACTGCGACGATAGAGCGCTTGTAAAAGACCTCGAAAGCATTGATCGCTTCCAGCAAGAGAAGGTGCTCCGCGTACCACTTGTACTTGTTGTAAGTGGCGTCCTTCGGCCCCTTCTTGATCCTCAACTTCTGGAGCTCCTCGTGGCGCGAGATGATCCAATTTGTGAAATTCGTTTGGTGCCTCAACAAGGCAAGGAAAGACTCCAGCTCAGTTCGAGTTGCCGTTCGGGCCAAGTGCTTGATATCCGAATTCGGCGAAGTGGAGATGGCTGGTCGATCCTCAAACGCGACGATGTTCTTTGCGCCCTTGGTACGCGGCATAGTGATCCTTGGCTATTAATTAGTCACTTTATAACTTCTTGGGCATCCAGCGCCATGATGCGCGCCCACGAGCGAGGAGGTCGCGCGGCGTCTACGTTTCAACGACCGAAGACACGGCGGGACAGTTGCAACGCATGTCTGCTTCCGCTGCAAAGCGGATGCCCCCATTGTCTGTCGACGATCAGCACGGAGCACATAGCTGCCACCGAGGCCTGCCTCGCAAACCTCAACCGAGCCGAGTCCCTCCATCACAAGGGCTTCAGCCGTCGTACCCCAAAGAACCCGTTCACCAGAGCGGGCCGCGAAACCGCAGCCCGCACAGACCAGCCCCTAACCGCCGGTCTCAAGCGCCCCACGCCGCGCCTTCTCGCTCATCTGAAACAGTTCCCTCGCCTTGCGCGCAAGTTCAGCCGCAAGCCAAAGCAGGTTGTCCAGTTGTCGAGGCCCTTCGCCGCTGCACCAGTCGATGTCTTCCCCGTGGCAGACCCACAGGAGGGCTTCGAGTTGAGAGAGGGTGTTTTCGAGAAGATCCGCCGGGTCTTGGGCGTTTTCTTCGGAAGCTACCGGCGTGCGAGGCCGGGCTATAGTCTTGGTAGCCATTTTTGTGCGTTCCTTTAGAGGTAAGTGCACGAACTTGGTTAGACGGTCGGGGTGCTCGTAACACCCTGGCCGTCGCCTTTTGATACCTCGCATCTGCATCGCTGCTTTCGCACCGACAACCTGCCGCGAGGCAAGCAGCCTTCAAACATCTCGGTGGTGGTTGGGTGTGTTGCGCCTTTCTTCTCCCCTTGTTGGGGTATCGAGTGACAGGGGCATCCACTCTAGAGAAGAACCCGGCGAAGTAGCCGGTTCATGCGGCACGAAGTCTCGGCGACCGCCAACAAATGCAGCTTCCGCAATGCGCTGCGCGGGGACCTCGTGAGCGGGCCCCCGATGCGAGCAGAAGAAAGATTCAGTCCATCCAGGACCGCGCCCGGTCCAGGTGCTCGCGGCACTCGCGCACCATGCGTTCGAGCAGTTCGGCGCAGGTCGGAATGTCGTCGATCAAACCGATGCACTGGCCGGCCGAAACCACGCCGTTGTTCACCTCGCCCGACTCCAGCGCCGCACGGCCGCGCGCACCGGCGACCAGCGGGCGCACCTCTTCGAACTCGCAACCACCGGGGCGGTTCTCGGTGGCCACGACTTCTTCGGAGACGGCGTTGCGGAACACGCGTGCGGTGTTGCGCATGGTGCGAAACATCAGCTTGGTGTCGCGCTCGGTCGCATCGACCAGCGCCTGCTTGATGTTGTCGTGGATCGGCGCTTCCTTCGTCACGCAAAAGCGCGTGCCCATGTTGATGCCCTCTGCGCCCAGCGCAAGCGCCGCAGCCATGCCGCGCCCGTCGGCGATGCCGCCCGACGCGATGATCGGAATGCGCAGCTTGCGCGCGGCGATGGGCAGCAGCACGAGGCCGGGCACGTCGTCTTCGCCCGGATGGCCCGCGCACTCGAAGCCGTCGACCGACACCGCATCGACGCCATTGCGTTCCGCCGACAGCGCATGGCGCACCGAGGTGCACTTGTGCACGATCTTCACGTCATGCCGCTTCAGCGCCTCGATGAAGTCCTTCGGGCTGTTGCCCGCCGTCTCCACGATCTTGATGCCGCTGTCGATGATGGCCTGCACGTACTCGGCATACGGCGGCGGCTTCACCGCCGGCAGGATGGTGAGGTTCACGCCGAAGGGCTTGTCGGTGAGTGCGCGGGTGCGTGCGATTTCATTGCGCAGGTCGTCGGGCGTGGGCTGCGTGAGCGCGGTCACGATGCCCAGGCCGCCGGCGTTCGACACGGCCGCTGCCAGCTCGGCGCGGCCCACCCATTGCATGCCGCCCTGGATGATGGGGTAGCGAATGCCGAGCAGTTCGGTGATGCGGGTCTTCATTTGTCGCGCGTCCTCTTACAGCGCGTTGCCCAGTTCGGGCACGGCCACGAACAGGTCGGCCACGAGGCCGTAGTCGGCCACCGAGAAGATCGGTGCTTCTTCGTCCTTGTTGATCGCCACGATCACCTTGGAGTCCTTCATGCCGGCCAAATGCTGGATCGCGCCCGAGATGCCCGCTGCGATGTACAGCTGCGGCGCGACGATCTTGCCGGTCTGGCCCACTTGCCAGTCGTTGGGGGCGTAGCCTGCGTCGACTGCAGCGCGGCTGGCGCCCAGGCCCGCGTTCAGCTTGTCGGCCAGCGGCGCCATCACTTCGGTGAACTTCTCGGCGCTGCCCAAGGCACGGCCACCGGAGACGATGATCTTTGCTGCGGTCAGTTCGGGACGTTCGCTCTTGGTGACTTCACGGCCGACGAAGCTGCTCTTGCCACTGTCTGCGACGCCTTCGGCGGTTTCGACAGTGGCGTTGCCGCCCGTTGCTGCTGCTGCGTCGAAGCCGGTCGTGCGAACCGTGATCACCTTGGTGGCGTCGCTGCTCTGCACCGTGGCAATCGCGTTGCCGGCGTAGATCGGACGCTCGAAGGTGTCGGGGCTGTCCACCTTGGTGATGTCGCTGATCTGGGCCACGTCGAGCTTGGCAGCAACGCGCGGTGCGACGTTCTTGCCGTTGGCAGTCGAGGGGAACAGGATGTGGCTGTAGTTGCCGGCGATGGCCAGCACTTGGGCTGCGACGTTCTCTGCGAGGTTTTCAGCAAGGCTCGGGCTGTCAGCAGCGATGACCTTGGACACGCCAACGATCTGCGCGGCCGCCTTCGCTGCTTCCGCTGCATTGGCACCAGCCACGAGCACGTGGACGTCACCGCCGCAAGCCAAGGCTGCAGTCACGGTATTGAGAGTGGCCGGCTTGATGCTGGCGTGGTCGTGTTCGGCAATAACAAGTGCGGTCATGTTCAGATCACCTTCGCTTCGTTCTTCAGTTTGTCCACCAGCGTTGCAACATCAGGCACCTTGATGCCGGCACCACGCTTGGGCGGCTCGCTGACCTTCAGGGTCTTCAGGCGCGGCTTGACGTCCACGCCCAGGTCTTCGGGCTTGAAGACGTCGAGCGTCTTCTTCTTGGCCTTCATGATGTTGGGCAGCGTGACGTAGCGCGGCTCGTTCAGTCGCAGGTCGGTCGTGATGACGGCCGGCAGCGTGAGGGAGATGGTCTCCAGGCCGCCGTCGACTTCACGCGTTACCGTGGCCTTGTCGCCTGCGACTTCGACCTTGGAGGCGAAGGTGGCTTGCGGCAGGTCGGCCAGCGCAGCCAGCATCTGGCCGGTCTGGTTGGCATCGTCGTCGATGGCTTGCTTGCCCAGGATGATGAGTTGGGGCTGCTCCTTGTCCACCAGCGCCTTCAGCAGCTTGGCCACAGCCAGCGGCTGCAGCTCTTCGGTGGTTTCAACGAGGATGCCGCGATCGGCGCCGATGGCCATGGCCGTGCGCAGGGTTTCCTGGCACTTGGCATCTCCGCAGGAGACAGCGATGACTTCGGTGACCACGCCCTTTTCCTTCAGGCGAACCGCTTCTTCGACAGCGATCTCGTCGAAGGGGTTCATGCTCATCTTGACGTTGGCAATGTCCACCCCGGTGCCGTCGCTCTTGACGCGCACCTTCACGTTGTAATCGACGACCCGTTTGACAGGTACCAGAACCTTCATGGCTGTTCCTTTGAATGACTGAAGAATGAATTACTCGAGCCGGGCGCCCGACTGCTTGATCAGGCGCTCCCACACCGGGCGCTCGGCCTTCCATGCGGTGGCAAAAAGTTCGGGCGAGCTGTCCTTGATCTCGAAGCCCATGGCCGCCACGCGCTCGCGCACGTCGGGCTGCTGCGTGGCCTTGCGCACCTCTTGCGCGATGCGGTCGACGATGGGCTTGGGCGTCTTGGCGGGCACTGCGATGGCGAGCCAGCCGGTCACGCGGTAGGCCTCGTCCTTCAGGCCCTGCTCGGCCAGCGTGGGCACGTCGGGCAGGGTGCTCATGCGGCGCTCGCCGCTCACGCCGATGGCGCGGATCTTTCCGGAATCGATGTGCGGCTTGGCCACCAGCGCGCTGGCATAGGCCATCTGGATCTGGCCGCCGATCAGGTCCTGCAGCATCGGCGCCTCGCCCTTGTAGGCGACGTGGTTCATGTCGGCCTGCTGCGTGAGGCTCATGTGCGCGCCGGCCAGGTGCGGGTAGGCGCCCACGCCATATGAGCCGTAAGCCAGCTTGCCCTTGTTGGCGCTGACGTACTTCAGCAGTTCGGGGGCGGTCTTCACGGGCACGCTGGGGTGCACCACCAGCACCAGCGGCGCCATCGCGATCTGGTAGACCAGCGTGAGGTCGCGTGCCGTGTCGTAGGGCAGCTTCTCGTAGAGGAACTCGTTGGTCATCAGCGAGTTGCTCAGGCCCAGCACGATGGTGTAGCCATCGGGTGCAGCCTTGGCGACCGCGTCGGTGCCGATGATGCCGGCCGCGCCGGGCCTGTTGTCGATGATGACGGGCTGGCCCAGGCCGGCCGATATCTTCTGGCCCAGCACGCGCGCGAGCACGTCGGTGGCGCCACCGGCCGCGAAGGGCACGACCATGCGCACCGGCTTGTTCGGGTACGGCGCCTGGGCGTGGGCCGGTGCCAGCGCGCACAGCAGCGTGGTGACGGCGGCGGTTGCGCACAGCAGGGCGCGGCGGTTCGGAGTGATGCGGAAGTTCATGGCTTGTCTCTGTCTTCTCTCGGTTTCAAAAATGCTTGCGGTCACTGCAGCGCGATGCGTGTCTTGAAGGGCAGCGGCTCCAGCGCCTTCTGTAGGCGTTCGTGCAACGGTGCGGCCAGCGCGCCCACGGCCTTCGCATCGATCCGCACGCGCACGAGGCTTTCGCCTTCGGTCGTCACTTCGGGGCTCGCGGCGGCGGCCACGCCGAGTGCCGCGCACACCTCGGCGACCGTGGCGGCCACCACCTGCTGCGCGGCCATGGCGCGCAGCTCGGGCTTGTAGATTTTTCCGACGTTGGTCATCGGCATGGTCGCGATCACCGACACCCACTTGGGCCGCGCGGGTGCCTCGTCCACGCGCGCGGCGGTGAAGGCCAGCAGCTCTTCTTCGGTGGCCGATGCACCGGGCACCAGCGTCGCGAAGATCACCGGCAGCTCGCCCGCATAGGCATCGGGTGCGCCGACCGCCGCGCACAGCTGCACGGCGGGGTGCGCGCCCAGTGCGTCCTCGATGGTCTTGGGGTCGATGTTGTGGCCGCTGCGGATGATCAGGTCCTTCGAGCGGCCCGTGAGGTTCAGGCGCTGTTCGCTGTCGATCCAGCCCAGGTCGCCGGTGGCGAGCCAGCCGTCGGCCGTGAAGGCCTTGGCATTGTCCGCAGGGTCGACGAAACCCGAGAACACATTGGGCGACTTGAACAGCACCATGCCCTGCTCGCCTTGCGGCATTTCGCGGTCGCTCGCGTTGCCGTTCTCGTCGAGCGCCACCACGCGCATCTGCATGTAGGGCAGGCGAAAGCCGACGCAGCCCGCGGGCCCGTCCACGCCCGGCGGCGTGATGGTCGAGATGCCGGCCATCTCGGTCATGCCCAGGCTCTCGTGCACATGCAGGCCGAACAGGCGCTCGAAGCGCGCAGCCAGCTCGGGCGCGAGCACGGCGGCACCGGTGCGGCAGTAGGTGATGGAGGAAATGTCCGCGCCGTCGAGCGGCACGTTGGCCAGTGCCGCGAGCACGGTGGGCACGGCCGACAGCGAGGTCGGGCGGTACTTCGCCACCAGCTTCCAGTAGTTGGCCAGCACCTCCTTGTTGCGCAGCAGCGAGGTGGTGGGAATGATCACTTCCACGCCCGCCGAGAGCGACGACAGCGAAGCCGGCAGCACGCCCGCCACATGGAACAGCGGGTAGCCGTTGATCGAGATGCCGTTCTCGTTCATGCCCGCGACCTGCACGCTGGCCCAGGCGGTGAACACCTGCGCGCCGTGGCTGTGGCGCGCGAGCTTCGGCGCGCCGGTGGTGCCGCCGGTGTGGAAGTAGGCGGCGATGTCGGTCGGCGCGATGTCGCGGCCGCTCACGAGACGGTCGTTGGGTTGCGCGGCGCGCAGCACGTCGAACTCGGCCACGCCGTCCGGCAACGCACCGGCCGCACCGGGCGCTTCGTCGTGCGGCGCCACGCGCAGAACGGTGGTCAGCGTGGGCACCTGCCCGCGCAGCCGCATGGCCTTCGACCACATGCCCGATTCGCTGTCCGAGCCATAGGCGATCAGCACCTTGGCACGGCCGGCGGTCATCAGCGCGACCAGCTTCTCGTCGCTCAGCAGCGGGTTGAGCGGCTGCACGATGCCGGCCGCTTCGCCGCCCCAGAGCGCGAGGTGGTATTCGAGGCAACCGGGCAGCAGTACCGCCACCGCATCGTCCGGCCCCACGCCCAGCGTGTGCAGCAGGTTGGCGGTCTGGTGGATGCGCGCGAGCAGCTCGGCGTAAGACCAGCGGATCGGTTCGTCCGCCGGGTTGCCGGTGCGCAGGAAGGTCAGCGCGGTCTTGTGGCCGAAGGCCGCGCCGGCATTGCGAAAGATCTCGTAGGTGCTGCGCACCGTGAGCGCCTGCGCCAGCGGCGTCTCTTCGAGCTTGTGGATGTCCGCGAGGCTGCGAACGGGAAAAGCGGGGCGGAACGGCGCGCCGACCGGGGTGTTGTAGTTGTTGTTCTTGTCGCTGTCTGTCATGTCTGTCTCCTTGATGGTGTCGCCCTGTCGGCCGCGGGTTGTTTTACTGGTTCGTGATGTGGTTGTCGCGAATGACCTTGCCCCAGCGCTCGAAGTCCTGCTTCATGCGCACGCCGGTCTGCTCGGGCGTGCGGTAGGCCGCGAAGGAGCCCACGCTCTGCAGCTTGTCCTGCACTTCCTTGTCGGCCAGCGCGTTCTTCAGCGCGGCGCTCATGCGGTCGATCACGTCCTTCGGCGTGCCGGCCGGTGCCAGCAGGCCGCCCCACGAGGTGGCGTCGAAGCCGGGGAAGCCTTGCTCGGCCACCGTCTTCACGTCGGGCAGCAGGCTCACGCGCTGGCCCGAGCCCACGGCGATGGCGCGCAGCTTGCCGGCCTTGATGTGCGGCAGCACGCCCACGAGGTCGGAGAACATGGCGGGCACCTGGCCGCCGATCAGGTCGGTCACGGCCGGCGCGCTGCCACGGTAAGGCACGTGCTGCATGTCGAACTTGCCGATGGTCTTGAGCTGCTCGGTCGTCAGGTGGCCGAAGCTGCCGGCGCCGGCCGTCGTGTAGTTGAGCTTGCCGCCTTCGGCCTTGGCCTTGGCGATCAGGTCCTGCACGCCGTTCACGTCGGGCAGCGACTTGGGGTTGACCACCAGCACGATCGGCAGGTCGTACACCGAACCCACGGGCGTGAAGTTCTTGAAGATGTCGTAGCCGGTCGGGCCGTACAGGTGCGAGGCCAGCAGCGTCGGCGTGGCCAGCATCACGAAGGTGTAGCCATCGGGCGTGGCGCGGGCCGCGGCGGCGGCGCCCACGGTGCCCGAGGCGCCACTGCGGTTGTCGATCACGATGCTCTGCTTGAGCGCGAGCGACATCTTCTGCGCCACGATGCGCGAGGCCACGTCGGTCGGGCCGCCGGGCGGGAAGGGCACGATCAGCGTGATGGGCTTGGTGGGCCAGGCTTGCGCGAAGGCGGCGCCGGCCACGAGCGGAAGGGCCAGGGCAATGAGTGCACGGCGAAGGGGGCTGCGGAGGGAACGGAAAGCGAGGGAGGCCATGGACTTCTTCTTCAATTCAAGGGAGCACGGATGCAGGGAGTCGGGAATGCGGGCGTCTTCTTCAGACGACGCCGCTCGTTTTGAGCGCGGCCAGCTTTTCATCCGACAGGCCGAGCAGGGACTTCAGCACGTCGTGCGTGCCTTCGCCCAGGGTGGGCGGCGCGCTGCGCACGGGCAGGCGCTCGCCATCGAAACGGTAGGGCGGCGCCAGCACGTTGACGGTGCCGGCCACCGGATGCGGCTGCGTGGTCACGAGGCCGGCATCGGTCGCGCGCTTCGATTGCAGCGCTTCGAGCAGGCCCAGCACTTCACCGCACGGAATGCCCGAGGCTGTGAGCTTGGCGAGCAGGTCGACGCGCTTGCGTTTGGCCAGCTCGGCGTGCAGCTCGGGCAGCAGTGCTTCGCGGTTGGCCGAGCGCAGGATGTTGGTCTTGAAGCGCTCGTCGGCCGCGAGGTCGGGCCGCTCGATCACGTCGGTGCAAAAGCGCGCGAACTGGCTGTTGTTGCCCACGGTGATGACCAGCGGGCCGTCTTCGGCATCGAACACGCCGTAGGGAACGATCGACGGATGCGAGTTGCCATAACGCGGCGGGTCTTCGCCCATCAGCAGCGCTTCGAGGCCGTAGTAGGCGGTGATCATCAGGCCGCAGTCGAACAGCGCCATCTCCACATGCCGGCCCTTGCCGGTCTTCTCGCGCTGGTAGAGCGCGGCCAGGATGGCCTGCGCCGAGTACATGCCGGTGAACAGGTCGACAGCGGCCACGCCGAACTTCAGCGGCGGCTGGTTGGCTTCGCCGTTGAGCGCCATCAGGCCCGCCTCGCCCTGCACCACGAGGTCGTAGCCGGGGCGCGCGGCCTCGGGGCCGGTGCGGTCATAGCCCGAGATTGAGCAGTAGATGAGGCCCGGCTGTTCCTTGCTCAGTTGCTCGTAGCCCAGGCCCAGCTTGTCGATGCCGCCGAACTTGAAGTTCTGGATCACGACGTCGCACTGCTTGGCGAGGTCGCGCGCGATCTGCTGGCCTTCGGGCGTCTGCAGGTCGAGCGTGACCGAGCGCTTGTTGCGGTTCACGCTGTTGAAGTAGGCGGTCTCGGTCTTGCCGACGCGCAGGCCCCAGTCGCGCGTGTCGTCGCCGCGGCCCGGGTGCTCGACCTTGATGACCTCGGCGCCCATGTCGGCCAGCACCATGCCGCACCAGGGGCCCGCAAGGATGCGGGACAGATCGAGGACGCGCACGCCGGCGAGCGGCAGCGAGGAATTCAGTGAGGACATGACGGCAACTCCGGAAAGACGAAAAACCTCCGCACCCATGTGCAGGAGGTTGGAGGGATGAGCGCGGCGCGTGTCAGGACGCAGCCTGCTTCTGGTGGCGCAGCGCGACAAAGTCGGCCTTGCGCTTGCCGAGAAACGCGCCAATGCCTTCGGCCGCTTCGGCATCGGCCTGCGACTCGACCATGAACACGGCTTCGGCCTCGAGCTGTTCTTCGAGCGATGCGTGGTGCGCTTGGCGGCACAGCGTCTTGATGCGCGCGCTCGCACGCAGCGGGCCGTTCGCGACCTTGGCCGCGAGCGCGATGGCTTCGGCCAGTGCCGCGCCCTTGTCGGTCAGGCGATTGACCGCGCCCAGTGCATGCAGGCGTTCGGCCGGCATGCGGTCGCCGGTCAGGCACATCTCGGTCAGCACCTGGCGCGAGACGAACTCCGACAGGAAGGCCGTCGCGCCGCCGTCCGGCGTGAGCCCGACCTTGATGTAGGCCACGGTGTAGAAGGCATCGCGTGCCGACACGAGCATGTCGCAGGCCAGCGCCATCGACAGGCCCGCGCCAGCAGCACCGCCTTCGACCGCCGCGATGACCGGCTTGCCGCAATCGCGGATCGCGCGGATCAGGTTGTTCAGGCCTTCGAGCTTTTCTCGGCGCTCCGATGCGGGCAGCTCGCGGCGCTTGGCCAGCAGGTTCAGGTCGCCGCCGGAGCAGAAGAAATCGCCCGCGCCGGTGAAGACGATGGCGCCCACTTCGGGGTCGTTCTGCGCGTCGGCGAGGGCGGCCGATAGTTCGGCGTACAGCGTCGGCGTGATCGCGTTGCGCGCGGCCGGGTTGCTGTTGGTGAGGATGCGCACGGCGCCCTCTTGCGAGATCAACACGGTCTTGTTGTCGCTCATGCTGCCAGCTCCTTGCCAGACTCTTTGCCCAGGGCGATGTAGCGCTGCAGATGATGGTCTTCGTCGCCAAACTGGTGGTCGATCATCACGAGGCGCTTGGCGTAGTGGGGCAGCGGCAGCTCCCACGTCATGCCGATGCCGCCGTGCATCTGGATGCTTTCTTCCGCCACCAGCGCGCCGATGCGGCCGATGCTGAACTTGGCGGCCGACAGTGCACGCTCGCGCGTCACGCGGTCGTTGCCGTCGATGGCGGCTGCGGCGTTGATGACGGCCGAGCGGGCTTGTTCGATTTCGAGCAGCAGGTCGGCCATGCGGTGCTGCAGTGCCTGGAAGCTGCCGATGAGGATGCCGAACTGCTTGCGCGTGCGCAGGTATTCCAGCGTCGCGGTCTTGGCGGCTTCCATCGCGCCGAGGGCTTCGGCGCACAGCGCGAGCACGCCGCGGCCGATGGCGCGCTCCAGCGTGGCGTGGCCCTGGCCTTCTGCACCGAGCAATGCATCGGCGCCGAGCTTCACGCCATCGAGCGTGAGTTCGGCGACACGGCCACCGTCGATGGCGGGGCAGCCGCGCACCGAAAGGCCTGCGGTCTTCGCGGGCACGAGAAACAGCGAGATGCCGGCTTCGTCGTCCACGTTGCCCGAGGTGCGGGCGGAGACCAGGAACAGGTCGGCTTGTTCGCCTTGCGGCACGACGGCCTTGGCGCCCTTCAGCACCCAGCCATCGCCGTTGCGTTCGGCGCGGGTTGCCACGCGCGTGCGTTCGTAGTGCGTGTCGGCTTCGTCGTGCGCAAAGGCCGCGACGGTGGCGCCGTTGATGATGTCGCCGATCTTTTCCTTCTGCGCGGCATTGCCGGCAACGCTGATCGCTTCGCCGACCATCACGGCGCCCAGCAGCGGCTCGACCACGAGGCCACGGCCCAGTGCCTCGAAGACCACGGCGATGTCGAAGCCGCCGCCGCCGAAGCCGCCATCGGCCTCGCTGAACAGCGCGCCGATCACGCCCAGTTCGGCGAAGTTCTGGAAGATTTCCTTGCTGAAACCGTGCGCCGACTTCGCGATGCGGTCGCGCGCATCGAAGGCGTACCGCTCGGCGATGAAGCGGTTCAGGCTGTCGGCGAGCATGCGCCGGTCTTCGGTGTGTTCGAAGTTCATTGCATGTCTCCTTACAGGCCCAGGATCATCTTGCTGATGATGTTCTTCTGGATTTCATTGGAGCCGCCGAAGATCGACAGCTTGCGGTTGTTGAAGTAGCGCGCGGCGGCGGCCTTCGCGTAGGCCGGGCCGAAGGTCTCGCCTGCGAAGCCGTCCTGCAGTGCTTCGGCGACGAAGGGGCGGCCGTAGACGCCCATTGCGCGGCGGGCCAGCGAAGAAATCTCTTGCCGGATTTCCGTGCCGCGAATCTTCAGCATCGAGCTTTCCGCGCCGGGCACACCGCCACCGGCCACTGCGGCGATCACGCGCAGGTTGGTGGTCTTCATGTTCTCCAGGTCGATCTCGACGCGCGCCATGCGTGCGGCGAACGACGGGTCTTCGGCGAGCGGCTTGCCGTTCTTCACCTGCTTTGCGGCGATGCCCTTGAGCTGTTCGAGCGCGGCCACCGAGAAGCCCACGCCCGCGATGTTGGTGCGTTCGTAGGTCAGCAGGTACTTGGCGCAGGTCCAGCCCTTGTTCTCTTCGCCCACGAGGTTCTCGGCGGGCACGCGCACGTCGGAGAAGAACACCTCGTTGACTTCATGCTCGCCGTCGAGCGTGATGATCGGGCGCACTTCCACGCCGGGCGAGGTCATGTCGATCAGCAGGAAGCTGATGCCTTCCTGCTTCTTGGCCTCGCGGTTGGTGCGCACCAGGCAGAAGATCATGTTGGCGTGCTGGCCCAGCGTGGTCCAGGTCTTCTGGCCGTTCACGATGTAGTGGTCGCCCTGCGCGTCGATGCCGCGCACGGCCGAGGTCTTCACCGCTGCGAGGTCGGAGCCCGCGCCGGGTTCCGAATAGCCCTGGCACCACCAGTCGGCGCCGTCGAGGATGCGCGGCAGCCAGCGCTGCTTCTGCGCCTCGTTGCCGTACTTGATGAGCACCGGGCCCAGCATGTTCACGCCGAAGGGCACGATGCGCGGCGCGAAGGCCAGGGCGCATTCGTGCTCGAAGATGAACTTCTCCACCGCCGTCCAGCCCGGGCCGCCGTACTGCTCGGGCCAGTGGTTGGCCAGCCAGCCGCGCGCGTTCAGGATGGCGTGCCATTCCTGCATGTCGGCCTTGCTGAGGATCTGGCCGCCGCTGACCTTGGCCGAGAGGCGCGCGGGCAGCTTGTCGGCGAGGAAGGCGCGCACTTCGGCGCGGAAGGCTTCTTCTTCGGAGGTGAAGTTCAAGTCCATCGCAGTTCCTCAATAGATTTCGAACAGACCGGCCGCGCCCATGCCGCCGGCAATGCACATCGTCACCACCGCGTACTTCGCGCCACGGCGCTTGCCTTCGATGAGCACGTGGCCCGTCAGGCGCGCGCCGGTCATGCCGAAGGGGTGGCCGATGGAGATGGCGCCGCCGTTCACGTTCAGGCGTTCGGACGGAATGCCCAGCTTTTCCTGGCAGTAGATCGACTGCGAGGCGAAGGCTTCGTTGAGTTCCCACAGGTCGATGTCCTGCACCTTCAGGCCATGGCGCGCGAGCAGCTTGGGCACGGCGAAGACAGGGCCGATGCCCATTTCGTCGGGTTCGCAGCCGGCCAGCGCGAGGCCGCGGAATGCGCCCAGCGGCTGGATGTTGGCGCGCTCGGCGTCCTTGGCTTCCATCAGCACGCAGGCCGATGCGCCGTCCGACAGTTGCGAGGCGTTGCCGGCGGTCACGAACTTGTCGTCGCCCATCACGGGCTTGAGCTTGGCCAGCGCCTCGTAGGTGGTGCCGCGGCGGTTGCAGTTGTCTTCGGTGGCGGTGACTTCGCGGTGGGTGACTTCCTTCGTTTCCTTGTCGGTCACGGCCATCGTGGTGGTGCAGGCGACGATCTCGTCCTTGTAGCGGCCGGCGATCTGCGCTTCTTCGGTCTTGCGCTGGCTCTCGGCGGAGAAGCGGTCCTGCGCCTCGCGGCTGATGCCGTAGCGCTTGGCCACGACGTCGGCCGTGTCGATCATCGCCATGTACAGCTCGGGCTTGTGCTCGACGATCCACGGGTCCAGGCTGAGGTCGCCGCCGTCACCGGGGCTGCGGCCACGGATCTGCGAGATGCTTTCGACGCCGCCCGCGATCATGGCCGGCGCGCCGTCCACCACGATGCGGCCTGCGGCCATGGCAATCGCCTGCAGGCCCGAGGCGCAGAAGCGGTTGACGGTGGTGCCGGCAATGCTGATCGGCAGGCCCGAACGGATGATGGCCTGGCGCGCGATGTTGCGGCCGGTGGTGCCTTCGGGGTAGCCGCAGCCGAGGATCGCGTCCTCGATCAGTGCCGCGTCGAGGCCCGAGCGTTCGACCGCGGCCTTGACCGCGAAGGACGCCAGCGTGGCGCCGGGGGTGATGTTGAATTCGCCGCGATGCGCCTTGGTGAGCGGGGTGCGGGCGGTGGAAACGATGACGGCTTCACGCATGGGATGACTCCTTGATGGACGGGCCCGGTCGGACCCGGAGGGACTCTGGAATTACTCGGATTGATTGAGGCTGGCGAAATCGGCACCGCGCTCGACCAGCTCGACCAGCAGCGGCGAAGGCTTCCAGAAGATCGGGTCCTGCTTGGCGAACTCGCGGATGTCGGCCAGCACCTTCGGCAGGCCCACGGTGTCGGCGTACTTCATCGGGCCGCCGCGATGGCGCGGAAAGCCGTAGCCGTAGAGAAAGGTCACGTCCACGTCGAGCGGGCGCAGTGCGATGCGCTGCAGCACGACGTTGGCGCCTTCGTTGACCATCGCGGCCATGTAGCGGCGCATGATTTCTTCTTCGGTGAAGCTGCGCGGCGTGATGCCGGCGCGCACGCGCTCGGCGTCGATGATCGCCAGCACCTCGGGGTCGGGCACGCCGGTGCGCGCGCCTTCGGGGTACAGGTAGTAGCCGCGCTGCGTCTTCTGGCCGAACCAGCCGCGTTCGCAGATGCGGTCGGCCACCTGCACATAGCGCGCCTGCGGGTCGCGCGTGGCGGCCTTGCGCTTGCGCGTGGCCCAGCCGATGTCGCCGCCGGCCAAGTCGGACACCTGGAACGGGCCCATCGGGTAGCCGAAGTTGCGCACGGCCGCGTCGATGTCGTAGGGCGAGGCGCCGTCTTCCATCATGTGGTCGGCGGCCTGGCGGTACACGGCCAGGATGCGGTTGCCGATGAAGCCGTCGCACACGCCGGCGCGCACGGGCACCTTCTTGAGCTTCTTGGCCAGCTCGAAGCCAGTGGCGACCACGTCGGCGCTGACCTTGGCGGGCACCACGATCTCCAGCAGCTTCATGATGTTGGCCGGCGAGAAGAAGTGCAGGCCCACCACGTCCTGCGCACGCGAGATGCTGGCGGCGATCTCGTCGATGTCCAGGTACGAGGTGTTGGTGGCGAGCACCGCGCCCTTCTTGCACACGCGGTCGAGTTCGGCGAACACGGCCTTCTTGACCGCCATGTCTTCGAACACGGCCTCGACCACGATGTCGGCCTGCGCCAGCGCGTCGTAGCTGGTGGAGCCCGAGAAGCGCGCCATGACGGCGGCCTTGGCCTCGGGCGTCATGCGGCCCTTCTTGATGAGGCCGTCGTACACCTTCTCGACATTGGCGCGGCCGCGCGCGAGTTGCGTGTCGTCGCGCTCGATCATGGTCACGGGCATGCCCGCGTCGAGCATGGCCACCGCGATGCCCGCGCCCATGGTGCCGCCGCCGATGATGCCGGCCGCTTCGAGCGGACGCGGGCTGGCGGACCGGGTTTCAGGCGCCTTCAGCACTTCGCGCTCGGCGAAGAAGGCGTGGATGAGGCCGGCGCGCTGCGGGCTGTCGATGCACTGCAGGAACAGCTTGCGCTCCAGCGCCATGCCTTCGTCGAAGGGCAGCGTGAGCGCGCCTTCGACGGCTTCGATGATCTTCATCGGCGAGAACAGTCCGCGGCTCTTCTTGGCGGTGTCGGCGCGCGCGGCTTCGAGCGCGGCGCGGCTGGCTTCCTTGTCGGCCAGTGCGCCGGCTTCGCGCGTGCGGCGCACCGGCGCCTTGGCGGCGGCCAGTTCCTGCGCGTAGGCGATGCCTTCGGCCCGCGCGTCGGCGCCGGTGCCCAGGCGGTCGATGAGGCCGAGCGACAGCGCTTCCTTGGCGCCTGCGTGGCGGCCGCTGAGCATCAGCTCCAGTGCGGCCTTCACGCCGATCAGGCGCGGTGCGCGCTGCGTGCCGCCCGAGCCGGGCAAGAGGCCCAGCGCCACTTCGGGCAGGCCCAGCTTGGCGGAGGGCACGGCCAGTCGGTAGTGCGCCGACAGCGCTACTTCGAGGCCACCGCCGAGCGCGGCGCCGTGGATCGCGGCGACGACCGGCTTGGCGCAGTTCTCGATCTTCAGGCACACCTCGGGCAGCGAGGGCGGCTGCGGCGTCTTGCCGAATTCGCGGATGTCGGCGCCGGCGATGAAGTTGCGGCCCGCGCCGACGATCAGCACCGCGTTGGCGCCGCTGTCGGCTTCGGCCGCCTCGATGGCGGCCACGAGGCCGCGGCGCACATCCACGCCCAGGGCGTTGACGGGCGGGTTGTCGATGGTCACCACGAACACGTCGCCAAGACGCTCGAAGGTGACGGGACCGGAAGACGTGGGAAGGCTGGGAGTTGTGGTGGCCATGTGCTTGTCTCTTGCGTTGGCGGGCCCTGCCGATGCGGATGCAAGGCGAGGGGCCCGAGGCTCTGGGGGTGAACCCCGCATTCTTGGTCCGCATCGCGGCTTTGACAATTGCATAGACGGTTGACAGACTGTCAAAGGATTTTTGACACAATGGGTGCATGGACCTGCAATCGCTGACCCTGCTGGTCGAAATCCTCGACGCCGGCAACCTGAGCGCGGCGGCGCGCCGGCTCAAGATGAGCCGCGCCAACGTCAGCTATCACCTGAACCAGCTCGAACGCTCGGTGGGCGCGCAACTGGTGCGGCGCACCACCCGGCGCGCCGAGCCCACTGAAATCGGCCTGCGCCTGTACCAGCACGGCGTGGCCATCCAGACCGAGCTGCTGGCCGCGCGCGAGTCGGTCACCACGTTGGGGCAGGGCCTGCAGGGCCGCGTGCGCCTGAGCGTGCCCAGCGGCTACGGGCAACTGGTCATGGCCGACTGGCTGATCGACTTCAAGCGCCAGTACCCCGGCATCGTGCTCGACGTGGTGTTCGAGAACCGCATCGAAGACCTGCTGCGCGACGAGGTCGACATCGCCATCCGCGTGGTGCCCGAGCCGCCGCAGAACCTGGTTGCGCGCGACCTGGGGCCGGTGCGCTACGTGGCGTGCGCTTCAACCGACTACGCAAAGAAGAACCCGCTGCCCGTGCAGCTCGACGAGCTGCAGGGCGCGCCGGTGGTCACGGCTGCGGTGATCGGGCGGCAACTGCGCGTGTCGGCCTACCAGGGGGAAACGCGGCGCGAGGTGATCCTGGAGCCGACCCTGATCTCGGAAAACTTCTTGTTCCTGCGCCAGGCCATCCTGGCCGGCCTGGGCATCGGCCTCGTGCCCGACTACGTGGTGCAGGAAGACGTGCGCCGCGGCGACGTGGTGACCACGCTCGACGACTGGCGCCTGTCGATCTTCGGCACGCAGATGTTCATGCTCTACATGCCGAACCGGCAGCACACGCGGGCGCTGCGGACCTTCATCGATTTCATCCTGGAGCAGGTGCGGGCGCCGGAGTGAAGCCGCGGCGCCCGCATCGTGCTCAGGGCACCGTGCGGTAGGTGGTGCGTTGCGACGTGCCCTGGCCCGTGGTCACGAGCAGGCGCCCTTGGATGACCGCCATGCCCGATGCATCGCCGGAGCTGCCGACGCGTGGGCGTTCAAGTTGCCAGTTGACCAGGTCGGTGGTCGACATGGCGTTCTGGTTCGGTTTGCCGAAAGTGGCGTCGGAGGTCGGGCTGATGAACAGCCGCCCGTTGAGCACCGCGCACTGCGTGCTGCCCTTGGGGAAGTTCGCCGGGAAACCGCTGGCCAGGGTCCAGTTGGTGCCGTCGGCGGACGTGGCCACCTGGTCGCCCACCAGCAGCAGAGAGCCCTGCCAGTTCAGCGCGCAGGTGGGGTTGCCGAGGGCCGCGGGCAGGGCGTCTGCCGCCTTCGTCCAATTGATGCCGTCGTCGGTGGACTTCCATACGTCGCGCATGGCGCCGGCGCCGTTGCGTCCACCCGCCACGTACAGCGTGGTGCCGACCTTGGCCATCACATGCGCTTCGCGGCCGGGGAACAGGGCGGCCGTTGCCTGTGGCTGCCAGTCGTTGCCATCGAATTTCCAGACGTGGCTCTTGTAGCCGCCCAGGGGCTTGCCGTACGTGCCGACCGTTTGGCCGCCACTGAGGTAGACCGCAACGCCGTCGCTGGCCAGGGCGAAACTCTTGGTCGATGGTGTCAGCGCGGTCGTTGTCGGCACCTTGGTCCAGCTGCTGCCGATGTCGGCAGAGGTCCACGTGTCCATGTTGCCGTCATAGAAGTTGGCCGACACCACGATGGGCTTGCCATCGCGATAGCTGAGCGCGAAGTTGTCGGTGAAGCCCGGCGTCGTCTGCGCCGCTTCCCAGGCCGAGTAGTGCAGGGTGGCGGGGTCGATCACCGTGATCTTGTAGGGCAGCTGCCAGGGCGAGCCTTCGACGGGCTGGGCGCAGGTCAGCGGGTTGGTGTCGTAGCAGGCCCGCACCTCGAAGTTGCCGGTGTAGGTGCCGGCGGCCAGCGACGCATTGGTGTTCAGGGTGGCGGTGTATTGCTGCCCGCTGCTTGAAATCTTGACGTTGGTGGTGATCACGCCCTTGGTGTCGATGATGCCGACGCTCACCGGGACCGTGATGACCTTGGTCGACGTTGCGGTGACGTAAAAAGTCTGGGGCGTGTTGGGGAACAGCGTGAGTTCGACCGGCGACGGATTGAACGTCAGCCACGCGCCGGCCGGATTCGCGACCGGTGGCGTGTTGGGTGGGGGCAGCAGCCCCGGAAAACCTCCCCCGCCTCCGCCGCCTCCACCACCACCGCACGAAGCGATCAAAGAGGACAGAACGAGCACGCCCAAAGAGGCGACACAGCGCTTCATTTTTTCTACCTTTGCAAGATGATCAGTTCCGGAAGCCGGCCACTGACCAACCTCCCCCCGTGCTGCAGAAACATGCCCGCACGTGGATGGTCGTGCGGGAAACAGCAGATGCCGTGCATCCCCTCAGATGCGTGGAATCGACGGCCACTGGCCGCGCTACATGTGGATACAGCGGCGGAATCCTATCCAGCCGGTAGGGGAAAGACAAGGGCCGAAGCCCTTGGCGAACGAACAGCCGCGTGGTGCCCGGC
Organism: Variovorax raffinosi; assembly: GCF_051216615.1. Taxonomy (NCBI): domain Bacteria; kingdom Pseudomonadati; phylum Pseudomonadota; class Betaproteobacteria; order Burkholderiales; family Comamonadaceae; genus Variovorax; species Variovorax raffinosi. Next base: position 397,843 of record NZ_JBPJZR010000002.1, on the reverse strand, counting down.
CTATGCGAGCCGGCGCTCCTGCGTCGTGGCCTCGTAGTGGTTCGCCTTGTCCACGTACATCGCCCGGTCCGCCCGCTGCATCGCCGCCTCCAGCGGTTCGCCCGCGTGGCAGGTCGCCAGGCCGATGGCCAGGCTCAGGGCATGGCCGCTCTGGCCCGCGTGGAACTGGTTGTTCATTTCCAGCAGCGTCAGGATGCGCTCGCGCATGGCTTCGGCGCCGCGCTCGTCGGTCATGGGCAGCAGCACCGCGAACTCGTCGCCGCCGATGCGCGCGGGCCAGGACGGCGGGGCGACGGCCTTGTCGAGCACCTCGCCCATGCGGCGCAGCAAGGAGTCGCCGGCGGCGTGGCCTTCCTGGTCGTTGAGTTGCTTCAGGCCGTTGAGGTCGATCACCACGATCGACACCGGCCACGGCCCCTTGCGCGACAGCCGGTTGAGTTCTTCGGTGTAGTAGGTGCGGTTGCACAACTGCGTGAGCACGTCGTGCTTGCCGAGGTATTCGAGGTACGCCTCGGCCTTCTTGCGCGCGGTGATGTCGACCAGCGACACCAGCACCAGGTCCCAGGTGTCGAGGCGGTCCTGTTGCACCGCGAACTGCATGTGGATGTTGAGCACCTCGCCCGACAGTGCGTAGTTGAGCACCTCGCGCTGCTGCACGGTCTTGCCGTTCCACAGGTCCTGCAGCTGCTCGGCGAAGGACTCACGCATCTCGCCGCGGAAGATGCGCGAGATGTTCCCCAGCAGCGTCGTCAGGTCGGGCGCGCCGAACATGCGCAGGGTTTCGTGGTTCACGTCGATGACGCGAATCTCCTGCATGCAGCGCGTGACGAACTCCGGGTGCACCTTGATAAAGGTGGCGAAGTCGGTGATGCCGCGCGCGCGGATGCTTTCGAGCAGGTTGCGCACGGCGCTGAAGTCTTCCACCCACAGCGAGACCGGCGAGCGGTCGAACAGGCTGCGTGCGTACTGCTCGCTCTCGTCGCGCCGGCGCTGCGCGGCCACGCGCTCGGTGACGTCGTCGAGCGACACCAGCACGCGGTTCCAGGTGGCTTCGTGGCCGGGCAGCACGCGGGCGCGCACGCGCACGTTGAGCCGCCGTCCGTCGAGCGCGTAGTTGACGGTTTCGCTCTCGAAGCTGAGCTGCCCGCGCCAGAGCTGGTCGAGTTCGTGGACCACGGTGGCCGACATGTCGTCGCGGAACACGCTGCCCAGCGCACCCAGCAGCGTTTCCTGGCTGTCGGCGGCAAAGAGATGCAGCGTGTGCTGGTTCACGCGCAGCACCTTGAGCAGGGCCATGCAGTCGCGCACGCGCTGCGGGTCTTCGGCCAGGTAGGCGACCAGGTCGGTCACGCCCTGCGCGCGCCAGCCGTCGAGCATGCGCCGCAGTTCGCTGTAGTCCTCCAGCCAGAGGGAGACGGGCGCCAGGTCGAACATGGCGTCAAGGTCGGTGGACGGGGAAACGTCGGACGCGGCGGCGGACAGGACCATCGAGAGGGCTTTCGGAAAAGCGGCGGCAGCCACTGCGGACGGACGCCGGAAAACTGAAGTCTTAATTATTAACCGCAAGCATGACGATGCCGTGCGGATGCGCTCCATCAGCGGCTGTAAAGGCCCACCACGCTCTGCCCGCCCAGCGCATGGCCCTTGAGCGCGGCCAGCAGCGCGTCGCGCGACAGGCCGGCCGGCAGCGCGCCGGGTGCGAGGTCGGACGCGACCACCGTCAGCGTGTAGTGGTGCGGCTGGTCGCCCACCGGCGGACACATGCCGCGGTACGCGGTGGCGCCGGCGACGTTCGGGCCCATCGTGAAGTCGGCGCCCGGCTGCGCTTCGCCGGCCTTGAGCTGGCCGCGCTCGGCCGCGATGTTGTAGGCCACCCAGTGCGACACGCCCAGGCCGGCCGCGCCGTCGGGGTCGGACAGCAGCACGGCCACCGACTTCGCCTTGGCTGGCAGGTTGCTCCAGGCCACCGGCATCGAGACGTTCTTGCCGCCGCAATCGCCCACGCCGGCATGGTCGGGTGGAATGACGCCGTTGTCGGCGAAGGCGCTGGACGTGACCTTCAGGCCCGTGGGGGCCTTGCCGCTGCTGGTGCTGGTGGCGGGTTGCATGGCGGTGCAGCCGGCCATGAGGCCGGCGAAGGCGAGGGCCGCGACCGGCAGGACAAAGGGAGGAAGTCTGTTGTTGCGCATATCGCTCTCCTGGAAGGGTGTCTTCGTCTTCATTCGGGCTGGCCGAGCCACACGCTGCCGTCCGCTTTTTCGTGCACCGCCAGCGGCGTCAGTCGCGCGCCGCGGCAGGGGCCGCCGACGCACTTGCCGGTGTCGGGCTCGAAGATGGCGCCGTGCCGCGCGCACATCAGGAAGCGGCCTGAACTCTCCAGCACCTGGCCCTCGAAATCAAGCGGGCCGCCCGCATGGGGGCACTCGTTGATGTAGCCGTGCACGCCGCCCTGCCAGCGCACGGCAAAAGCCTGGGCGCCGCCGGGCGCGGTGAAGAGGGCGGCGAGGCCGCCGTCGGCGAGCGCCGGGGCGATCGACTGAGGCTCTGTGGTGCTCATCATTCTTCTGGCTGCATTTGTCGAGGGGGGCGCACGGTCATGGCCTTGCGCGAAGCAGGCAGTATCCCCGCAAGGCGGGCGGCACGCTTTCTGCTGCAATCGCCGCATGAACGATGTTCCCCTGACAGGCGCCGCGGCGCTCGTGGCGCAGCCGCTGACCTCCCGGGCCTTTGCGCCCTATGGCAGCGTGATCGAGGCGCCCGCCGGCGAGGGCCGGCCCATCAACGGCGGCAATGCGCGCCGCTTCGACCTGCTCGACGACCTGCGGCTCGACGCCGAAGGCGGCCGGCCGATGCTCGCGCTGTTCCGCGCGCAGGCGCGGCGCTTTCCGCACGAGGTGTCGGAAATGGAGCGCCATGCGCTGGGCAGCCAGACCTTCGTGCCGCTGGGCGACAGGCGCTTCGTGATCGTGGTCGCCCCCGCAGGCGCGGCGCCTGTGTCGGCACGGCAGCTCGCGGCCTTCGTCACCGACGGGCGCCAGGGCGTGGTGCTCGCGCCCGGCACCTGGCATCACGCGTTGCTGGCGGTGGATGCGGGCGACTTCGTGGTGATCGAACGCGCGGGGATTGGTGTCGTCGATTGCGACGTCTGCCTTCTGCGGCAGGCCGGCAGCGTGCAACTGGCGAGCCAGCCCAGCTAGCCGACGACGCAGAGGTTGGCTAGAGGGTGCCGCCTTCCGGCCAGTTGATCCAATGGGTGTTCGGATTGAGCGTGGGCGTGTAGTGCGCGGTGTCCCCGGTCGCCAGCACCCTGGCCAACTGCTGGAAGGTAGCCGAGTTGCCGGGCCGGGACTGTTCATCGACGACATCGGGGTGATGCCATTCTTCGAGTTGCAGGATCTGCGCCATCTCCGGCCGCACGCTGGCGCGGCGCTCCGCCGTGGTGGCCAGCACGTCGTCGCGATGGGTGGCTGCGAGGATGCGGCACAGCTCGAAGGCGTGGAGCCGGCCTTCGTCCAGCGGGTCGATCCGATGGGCGCTGCAGTCTGCGAGGGACGGCGCAGGAATCGTCCGGCCCCGCAGGGTCAATTCGTGCCGACCACTCGCAACCCATTCGAGGTTCTCGGCATCCTGCCATCCGCCTTCCTCGATGGGATGGATGAAGCGCGATTCGTTGTGCGGGTTGCGCGCGAGATAGTTGTCGTGCGCCTCCCGGCTGACGTAGTTCGTTTCCGGGTCGCGCTCGTGCAGGCGGCTGGCGAAAGTGTGCACCTGGGTATCGGGAAGGCCCGACCTCGGCGAGAAGCCGAACACTTCGATGACCATGGCCCAGTCCTGCGGTGACCGGTACAGCGACATGCGCGTGGCCGCGAGGTAGACATAGCCGTTGTCCAGCATCGGGAACACATAGCGCTCGCAGCACTGGTCGAGGATGGAAAGGATGTCGGCTTCTTGCCAGTTCAGCATGGATGTTCCCGAACCCGGGGTGGGCTTCGGGGCGACTGTAGCGGCAGCCGACAGACGCCGCGACAGCCTCAGTCCGCGATGCGCTGGGCCAGCGCAACCAGCGACCGGTCCGACCCCGCCGGCCCGAGCAGCGAAATGCCCAGCGGCGCGCCGTCGCGCGTGGCCAGTGGCATCGACAACTGCGGGAAGCCCGCGAGACCCGCGATGCACAGCATGCGGATCGCACGGTTGCGGTAGTCCTCCAGTACGGCCTCGCTGTCGCTGCGCAGCGGCGCGATGTCGGGCATGGTGGGCATCAGCAGCACGCCGTCGGTGCCGAGCAGTGCGCCCAGGTGTGCGCGGAACGCGGTGCGAAAGACGCGCGCGGTGGCCACCTGCGCGTCGGTCACTTCGCGCGACCATGCAAAGCGTTCGGCCACGCCCGGGCCCAGCGGCGGGGCGTAGCGCTCGATCAGCGGGCCATCGGTGAGCCAGGCTTCGCGCGACTGCAGGTAGCGAAAGCTCCAGTACATCGTGTCGAAGGACTCCAGCGCCGCTGTGGTGCCCCTGGCGGCGCCGAGCAGGCTCTGCACGCGGTCGGCCGCGCCCTTCATCAATGCGTCGGCCGCGGCAGGCACGGCCAGCGCCCAGACATCGTCGGGCCGCAGCAGCCGCACGCGCTCGGGCAGTGGCGTGGCGTCGGCAGTAGTGCCCAGCAGCACGTCGGCCACGCGCGCGAAGGTGCCGATGTCGCGCGCGAACCAGCCGCAGGTGTCGAAGCTGGGCGCGAGGTCGAGCGCGCCTTCGAGGCTCACGCGGCCGTGCGTGGGGCGCAGGCCGTACAGGCCGCAGTGGTTGGCCGGCGCGCGCACCGAGCCGCCGGTGTCGGTGCCCAGCGCGAAGTCGCACAGGTGCGACGACACGGCCGAGGCCGAACCCGACGACGAGCCGCCCGTGATGCGCAGCGGCGCGCCGCCGTTGACCGGCGCGCCGAAGTGCGCGTTGTTGCCGTTCATCGAGAACGCGAGTTCGTCGGTCACGGTCTTGCCGGCAAAGCGCGCGCCGGCATCGAGCAGCTTCTGCACGGTCGATGCGGTGCGCGTCTTGATGCCCGACATCGCCAGCACGATGGGGTTGCCGCCGCCGGTGGGGTAGCCGGCCACGTCGAACAGGTCCTTCGCGGCAAAGCTCAGGTCGGCCAGCGGGCCGGTCGTGGCGCGCGAGACCGGTGCGTCGGGGTATGGAACGAAGGCGTGGGCGGGGTCGTGAAGGGGCATGGCGATGGACGATGGATCGTGGTGGTTGTCGGTCAGGCGACGAGCACTGGCGCAAGGGCTGCGGCGGCGTCGGTGTGGATGCAGCGCACACGGTGGTTCTTCGCAAGCTCGGCCACCGGTGGTTGCGCGGCGCGGCAGGCGTCGCTCGCGAGCGCGCAGCGCTCGGCAAAGGCGCAGCCGGGCGGCAGCGCCGACAGGTCGGGCGGTGCGCCGCCGATGGTTTCGAGCCGCGTGCCGCGCGCCAGCGCACCGTGCGCGCGGCTCTTGAGCAGCGCGATCGTGTACGGATGGCGCGGCGAGCGGATCAGCTCGCGCGCCGTGCCTTCCTCGACGATGCGGCCCGCATACATCACGGCGATGCGGTCGGCCACCTCGACGGCGGCGCCGATGTCGTGCGTGACGAAGATCACCGACAGCCCCAGGTCGCGCTGCAGCTCGCGCAGCAGCAGCAGGATCTGGATTTGCACCGTGGCGTCGAGCGCGGTGGTGGGCTCGTCGGCCAGCAGCAGTTGGGGCTTGCAGGCGAGTGCGAGCGCGATCATGGCGCGCTGGCGCATGCCGCCCGACATCTCGTGCGGGTAGGCCTGCAGGCGCCGCTCGGGGCTCGGGATGCGCACGCGCTCGAACAGCGCCAGCGCGCGCTGTTGCGCCTCGGCCTGCGTCACCGACTCGTGCCGGCGGATCGATTCGACGATCTGCGCGCCCACCGAGTACACCGGGTCGAGCGCCAGCAGCGGCTCCTGGAAGATCATCGACGCGACCTTGCCCCGGAAGTCGGCCAGCTCGCGCTGCGACATCGCGAGCACGTCGCGGCCCGCCACCTGCACCGTGCCGCCCATGCGGGTGCGGCGTTCGGAGTGCAGGCGCAGCAGGGTGCGCATGGTCACGCTCTTGCCCGAGCCCGATTCGCCGATCAGCGCGACGACCTCGCCGCGCTGCACGTCGAGGCTCACGCCGCTGACCGCATGCACCGGCTTGCGGCCGCCGCTGAAGGTGACGCTGAGGTCGCGCAGGCGGACCATGGGTTCTTCTGCGTCGTTGCTGCTGTTCGTCGTCATCGTCATGCTGCTTGCCTCCGTGCTTCGGCGGCCATCGGATGCCCGCTGCCCGGCTCGTGGATCAGGCAGCTCACCGCATGCTGCGAACCGGTGGCGATGCGTTCGGGCACGACCTTGCCGCACACCGGCGCGGCCTGCGCGCAGCGCGGATGAAAGCGGCAGCCCGATGGCGGGTTGATGGGGTTCGGCGGATCGCCCGCGAGCGCCGCTTCTTCGGTGCGATGGTCGGGGTCCATCGACGGCATGGAGGACAGCAGCGCGCGGGTATAGGGGTGCGCGGGCGCCTCGTACAGCGCATCGGCCGGGCCGATCTCGGCCACCTGGCCCAGGTACATCACCATGACGCGGTCGCTCACGTAGCGCACCACGTTGAGGTCGTGGCTGATGAACACGTAGGTCAGGCCGAACTCGGTCTTCAGGTCGAGCAGCAGGTTGATGACCTGCGCTTCCACCGACTTGTCGAGCGCCGAGACGGCTTCGTCGAGGATCACCATGCGCGGCTGCAGGGCGAGTGCCCGCGCGATGTTCACGCGCTGCCGCTGGCCGCCTGAAAGCTCGTGCGGGTAGCGTTCGGCAAAGCGCTGCGGCGACAGGCCCACGCGGGCGAGCAGGTCGCGCGCACGCGCCACCGATTCGCGCCGTGGCACGCCGTGCACCTGTGGGCCGAAGGCGATCGAGTCTTCGATGGTCAGGCGCGGGTTGAGCGAGGCGTAGCTGTCCTGGAACACCATCTGCACCTGGCGGCGGAACTCCTTCAGCGGCAGGTCGCGGCTGCCGACCTGGCGGCCGTCGAAGACGACCTCGCCGCGCGTGGGTTCGATGAGCTGCATCAGCAGGCGCGCGGTGGTCGACTTGCCGCAGCCGGATTCGCCGACCACGCCCAGCGTCTCGCCCTTGAGCACTTCGAAGTCCACGCCGTCGACGGCGCGCACCACGCCGCCGCCTCGGCCCAACGGGTCTTTCTTCAGGGGGAAGTGCTTGACCAAACCTTTGATGGTCAGCAGCGGTTGGGCGGGGCCGCCGATGTCTTCTAGCGCATCCATTTTTTACCTCTGCGTGTTGTGAGGTGTGCTTGTTCGGGGCGGGTGCGAATGACACCAGGAGCTCCCCTCCGCGAATGTCCCCCGCTTCGCTCCTCCTTTATTTCGCTGCGGGGAGCACCTGGCGTCATTCGCACAGGACACGCCGTGCGTTTGCGGCCGATCAACCAGTGCTCTGATAACGCTCGCGCTGGCGGTGTGCTCTGCGCAGCGAAATAAAGGGGGAGGGGGCGCAGCCCCCGGAGGACATTCGCGGAGCAGAGCACACCGTCGGCGCGAGCGCACCCCGAATCGCTGCAATAAAGAAGACACGACCCCATGCTCACCCCTTGTTGTCCATCGCCGACCGCAGCCCGTCGGACAGAATGTTGAAAGAGATCGAAGTGATGAAGATCATCACGCCCGGCAGCGCCGCGACCCAGGGCTGCGCATAGATGGCGGTGCGCAGCGTGTTGAGCATCAGGCCCCACTCCGGCTCCGGCGGCTTCACGCCGAGGCCGAGGAACGACAGGCCCGAGGCCAGGATCATCGACACCGCGATCAGGCTGGTGGCGTACACGAAGATCGGCCCGAGCACGTTGCCCAGCACATGCACGCGCACGATGGTGAAGGGGCTCGCGCCCGACGCGCGCGCCGCTTCCACGTAGTCGCGGGTGCGCACCTGCGTGGTCACGCTCTCGGCCACCCGCGCGATCTGCGGAATGAACACGATGGTCAGCGAGATCAGCGAATTGACCACCCCCGCGCCCAGCGTGCCCGACAGCGCGATGGCCAGCAGCACCGAGGGGAAGGCGTAGAACACGTCGATGGTGCGCATGATCAGCGTGTTGGTCAGCCCGCCCGCATAGCCCGCGACGATGCCGATGACAGTGCCCAGAACGAAGGCGCACAGCACCGGCGTGATGCCGATGAACAGCGACAGCCGCGCGCCGACGATGAGGCGCGAGAGCATGTCGCGGCCCAGCTCGTCGCTGCCGAAGGGCAGGCCCTCGGTGCCGATGGGCTTCAGGCGCTTGAGCATCGACGACTGGTACGGGTCGGACGGCGCAAGCCAGGGGCCGAAGACCGCGAGCGCGATCAGCAGCAGCACGACGATGGCCGCGCCGACGGCGACCGGATCGCGCCGGAAGCGCAACCAGACCGAGGCCCAGTAGCCGCGCGAGCGCTGGGCGGGCAGCGGCTCGACGGCCGCGGCGATGGAGGAGGGGGCAATGGAGGAGGGGGCGAGCACGGAGGACATGGTCTTTCAGGCCCGGGCAATGCGTGGATCGAGCAGGGTCTGCAGCACGTCGACCAGCAGGTTCAGCACGACGAAGAACATCGCCAGCACCAGGATCGTGCCCTGCAGCAGCGGCAGGTCGCGCTGGAAGATGGCGGAGTTGAGCAGGAAGCCGGTGCCCGGCCACGAGAACACGGTCTCGATGAGGATCGAGCCGCCGAGCAGATAGCCCAGCTGCAGCCCCATCACCGCCAGCGCCGTGGGCGCCGCGTTTTTCACCATGTGGCGGAACACGCCCAGGTGCGTGAGCCCCTTGGCGCGCAGCCCGACGATGAACTCCTGGTCGAGGATGTCGGCCACCAGCGCGCGCACCGTGCGCGCGATGATGCCCATCGGAATCACCGACATGGTGAGCGCCGGCAGCAGCAGGAACTGCAGGTGCGCCCAGTCCCAGGCCCAGTCGTCCGAACCGCTGGGGCCCGCGCCGGTGGCCGGCAGCCACATGAGCTGCGACGAGAACACGATCACCATCACCATGCCCAGCCAGTAGTGCGGCACGCTCACGCCCAGCACCGAGAACATCGAGGCCAGGCGGTCGATCCACGAGCCGCGGAAGTAGCCGGCCACGAAGCCGAAGAGGCAGCCCAGAACGAAGCCGATGAAGGTGGCCACCACCGCCAGCCGCAGCGTGTTGCCCACGGCGGTGAACACCTCGCCGGCCACCGCGCGGTTGCTGGCGATGGACACGCCCAGGTCGCCGTGCATCGCGCGCCACAGCCACATGGCGAACTGCTCGGGCAGCGAGCGGTTGAAGCCGTACAGCTCGCGCAGCTGCGCCTGCAGCTCGGCGGACGCATCGGGCGGCAGGATCGACACCAGCGGATCGCCGGGTGCGAGATGCACGAGCAGGAAGCACACGAGGGCCACGCCGATCATGATCGGCACGGCGTAGATCACGCGGCGCAAGAGGTAGGCGAGCATGGCGGCTGGCTTGTGGCTGGCTGGCGTGAAGCGCTCAGTCCATCGTCATCGTGGCGATGTCGATGAACCAGCTCTTGGGCTGCACCACGTTCTTGACCTTGGCCGACATGGCGCGTGGGCCGACGTCGTGCGCGATCCACACGAAGGGCGCGTCGTCCACGATGTGCGTGTGCAGCTTCGCGAGCGCGGCGTCGCGCGCCTTGTCGTCGAAGCTGGTGCGCGCATCGGCCACCAGCTTGTCGACCTCGGCGTTGCCGTAGTAGCCCCAGTTGTTCGACACCGGCGGAAAGGCCTTGGTGCTCACGAAGCGCACCATCGCGAAGAACGGGTCCATCGCCGCGAAGCTGATGTTGACCGCGTTGGCGCCGTTGGCGGAAGGGTCCTTCGCGCCCTTGCGCCAGTTGGTGAACAGCGTGTTCCATTCGATCACGTCGAACTGCACGTCGAAGAAGCACTGCTTGAGCGACTGCTGCGCGAATTCGTTCATCGGCAGCGGCTGCATCTGGCCCGAGCCCGAGGCCGAGATCTGCACCTTCACCTTGATCGGCTTGGCGGCCGAGTAGCCGGCCTGCGTCATCAGCGCCTGCGCGGCCTTCACGTCGTAGCGGATGTCGAAGGTGGGCTTGCCGAACCACGGATGGCCCGGCGGCACGGTGCCCTTGGGCTCGGCCATCATGCCGCCCAGCAACTGCTTCATGCCGCCGCGGTCGATGCACAGGTTGGCGGCCTGGCGCACGCGCTTGTCGAGCCAGGGCGAGCCTTCGGCGAACGAGAGCTGCCACGGCCACACATGCGGCTGCGCGTTCGAATAGACCTTGAAGCCGCGCTGCGTGATCTGCGCCATGGCGTCGGGCGCGGGCGCCTCGATCCAGTCGACCTGGCCGCCCAGCAGCGCGGCGGTGCGCGCGTTGGCCTCGGGCATCGGCAGCATCACGACCTTGTCGATCTTCGGCACGCGCCTGGCATCCCAGTAGCCCTTGTTGGCGGCCAGCTCCAGGCGCTCGCGCGCCACGAAGCGCGTGACCTTGAACGGGCCCGAGCCCGACGGGTCGGCGGCGAAGGCGGTCCAGGCGGCCTTGGCCTTGTCGGCGGGCGTGGCGCCGGTGGCCGCGTCCAGCTTCTTGTGCCACTGCGCGGGCGAGGCCATGAACAGGTTCGACAGGTTGATCGGCAGGAAGGCGTCGGGCTCGCTGGTGGTGAGTTCGATCGTCAGATCGTCGATCTTGCGTGCGGACTTGAGCGTGGGCATGCGCGAGGCGGTCACGCCGACCTGGCTGGGGTCGAACTGCAGGGCGTCCTTGTCCAGCACCTTCTGCACGTTCCACACCACGGCGTCGGCGGTGAAGGCAGAGCCGTCATGGAACTTGACGCCGGGGCGCAGCTTGAAGACCCACTTGGTCTTGTCCTTGGCATCGACCGCCCACGAGGTGGCCAGGCCGGGGATCAGCACGCTCGGCGCATCGGCCTTGGACAGGTCCCACTGCGTGAGCGAGTCGTAGATCGGGATGCCGGTGAAGCGGTTGCCCTCGAAGCCCTGGTCGGGCTGGCCGAGCGTGCGCGGAATGTCTGCCGCCGTCATGGCGATGCGCAGCGTTTTCTCCTGCGCCATCGCGTGAGGCGTTGCGAGCACCAGGGTGGCGAGCGCCGCGCAGGCGGCCAGGGGTTTCAGGAACAGGGCAGGGGCAGCACGCTTCACATGGAACTCCGTTGGGTGGAATGGCGAAAAGGTCGAAGAAAGCGCTCAAGCACGACATGTGCCAGCCGGCGTGCAGTCCCTTGTCGAACTAGGGCCATGACAGCGCGATCTCGCGCCTTGCGCAGCGCAGGTCCATCTCGAATTCCATGTCCACGATCGGCGGCCGCGCCAGGTGCCAGGTCAGGCCGGTGGTGAGCGCGCCGCGCTGCACGATCTCGTCGAACACCAGCGCGCCGATGTCGTGCACCGTGTAGGCCTGCACGGCCGCAGCATCGCGCCAGCCGAAGCCGAGCACGGCGAGGCGGCGCTCCATTTCCGTCATCACGTAGCCGAGCTTGGCGCGCAGGCCGTCGGGGCTGGTGTCGCCCAGGCGGACCATCACCTCGCGGTAGCTGGCATGGCCGTCGGGCGCTTCGCCGCCGCCCGAGACCACGAAGCTCGGCGGCGCGCCGTCGTCGTCGTCGGCCGGCACGGTGTACGAGAAGGCCTGCAAGGCCGGCGTGGCCGGTGCACCGACGCGCGGGCACACGTTGGTGCGCGCCACCGGGTTGCGGTCGCCGTGCAGCAGCTGCCAGCGCTCCAGCGTGCCGGCATAGACGCGGTTGAAGTCGTGAAAGCCGCGCTCCGAGAACGGCGCGCGCGAGCGCAGTTCGCAGGCGCACAGCGCGGTGAGCGGTCGGCCGATGGCACCCAGGTGCGCCGCGATGATGTCGAAGCCGTCGGCCAGCGGCACGGCCTGCTGCAAGCGCACCCGCTCGATGGCAAAGCCGGGCAGCGCGGCCACGCCGGCGGAATACTGGAACACGCCCTTGGCGTAGCGGTAGCCGCCTTCGGGGAACGCAATGGTTTCGGTGTGGGTGGTGGTCATGCCGTCTTTCCTGGTCGGCCCCGAATGTAGGGAGCGACGAGGCCGACGGGAAGGCTCATTTCTGCACGCGCGTGTTGCCGGAATCAGAACGCGGCACCGCGCCGGCGCCACCATAGCGCGCCATGCCGGTGGCCAGCATTTCGAGCAGCGCGCGCGAGGCCGGCGACTGGCGCTGCCCCGGCATGGTGAGCAGGCTGGTCGCGGTGGCGGCAAAGTCGCGCTCCTGCAGCGGCACGGCGCACAGGTCGCCGTTCGACACCTCGTGCAGCGCCGCATAGCGCGGCAGGAAGGTGATGAGATCGCTGTTGCGCACCACGCCTTTGGCCATGTCGAGCGTGCTGGTCTCGATCACCAGCTCGAGCGACACCTGCGTCTTCGACGCGATGCGGTCGACCAGGTGGCGGATCTGGAACGAGCGGTCGGGCAGTGCCACGCGATGGCCTTCGAGTTCGCGGAACGACACGCCGCGCCGCCGTGCCAGCGCATGCGTGGGCGCGACGATGGCGCACAGCGGCTGCTCCAGCCGCGCATGTTCGCGAAAGGCGTGGCCCTCGGGCAGGTTGAAGGCCAGCGCGATGTCGATGCGGCCTTCCTGCAGCGCTTCGAGCACCGCGCGCGAGCCCACCACCGAAGCCTGCAGCTTCACCTGCGGATGCCGCTTCTGGAAGCGCGCGAGGGTGTTCGCAAGGAAGTGGCTGACCATGCCCTCGATGCTGCCGATGCGCACCGTGCCGCCGGGCTGGCCGATCAGCTCCTGCAGCGTGCCGCGCAGCGCCTGGCTGTTCTGCACGGCCTGCTCGGCATGTGCCAGCACCAGCTCGCCGGCCGGCGTGAGGGTGGTGCGGTTGGCGCGGCGGTCGAGCAGGGCGGTCTGCAGCTCGCCTTCGAGCTTGGCGATCTGGCGGCTGATGGCGCTCGGCGCCACGCCCAGTTGTTCGGCGGCTCGGCGCAGCGAGCCGGCCCGCGCGGTCTCGCGAAAGTAAAGCATGGCCGTGGACAGCATGGCGGTTTCCTGTTCTTGTTTTCGGCGTGGGCCGGGCGGGCCGAACCTTCGGCCGATTGGTGCAGCGCGTCAAGCAACAGGCGTACCCCGTCGCATGCGGGGTCGCCATCCTGGCTACGCCATCCGGCGGATGGACGCGGCAGCGCCTGCTTTTCACAATTCAGCCGCTCGCATTCCAGAAGAGCTCGCGCTTCCAGGCGCCGAAAGGGAGCCCGCTGATGATCACGCTGAAACAGGGATGGCGCGGTGCCGATGTCCGCCGGTTGCAGGAGGCATTGAACCGCAAGCTGCTGCCCAGCCCCGCGCTTGCCACCGATGGCGATTACGGTCCGCTGACCCGCGCTGCCGTGCTGCGCCTGCAGGCCGCGCACTGGCTGGTGGAAGACGGCGAGGCCGGCCCTTGCACGCAGAACGTGGCGTTCGACGGCGAAGGCGATGCACCCATCCTGCACCCGGTCGCGCTGATTCCGCCGCCCGCCGCCGTGCTGTGCTGGGCCGCCGGCGTCGCGATGATGACGCGCTCCAACGTGCAGGCCGTGGTGGCGCGCACGCCGGCCGAACTGGTCGCGGCCGATGGCGGGTTGCAGGATTTCGTCGACACGCAGGACGCGGGCATGAAGGTCGACCAGCGCTTCGCGGCCGCGCACGGCCTGGCGGTGCGCCCGCCGGCGCCGTGGTCGCTGAAGGCGCTGCGCGCCGCGCTGCACAACGGCCCGTTGATGTTCGACATGCGCTGGGACGCCAAGGGCTATGCGGACGGCGCCGGCCGGCCGGGCCACATGGTCGTCATCGCGGGCATTCGCGGCGACAACGACCCGAGCGGGCGCGGCACCACGCTGCGCATCCTGGACCCGTGGCCGCCGAACAAGGGCGCGCGTTCTTCGGTCAACTTCTGCAAGTGGGAGCAGGTCGCCAACGCGCGCACCTGCCGGGTGTTTCAGAAATAACCAGAGAATTCGCCGATTCCCGCGAACCGTTCGGCGGGTTCGCCGCCTCTTGGTGTCCGAGGGTCTTCCTCGCACACCAACGGATCGAAGGAATCGCAATGTTCTACGTCAAGAATGTCCCGGGCTGGGAGCGCGCGCTGCGCATCGTCATGGGCCTGGCCGGCCTTGTGTTCGCGGCCATGAACTGGGGCACGGCCGGCCTCGCGGTCGGTGTCGGGCTCGCGGGCGCCATGCTGGCCGTCACGGGCCTGTTCGGCTTCTGCCCGATGTGCGCGATGGTCGGGCGCAAACCCGGCAAGGGGCGCTGAGCCGTGGCCGCCGGGATCATCGACCGTACCGACCTGATCCACGCCGCGCAGACCGGCGACCCCGCGGCCATCGCGGGGCTGCTGGCGGTATGCCAGGCCGACGCGCGCCGCTATGCCCGGCGGCACTGCCAGGCCAGCGACATCGACGACGCCGTGCAGGAATCGTTGATGGTGATCGTGCGCAAGGTGCGCGGCCTGAAGGCGGCCGCCGCCTTTTCGTCGTGGCTGTTCACCGTCATCCGGCGCGAATGCCTGAAGCTGCAGCGTGCGATGTTCAGGCACGACCCGCTGGACGACGACGTGGCCGAGCGGCAACTGGCCAGCCGCACCGACGACGCATTGCGGCTGGACCTGACCCATGCGCTGGAGTCGCTGCCCGCGCACTACCTGGAGGTGGTGCTGCTGCGCGATTTCGAGGAACTCACCATCGCCGAGATTGCCGAACGGCTGGGCGAGCCGACCGGTGCCGTCAAGAGCCGGCTGCACCGCGCACGCACGCTGGTGCGCGAATACTTGCTGGGGCCCGATGCGACAATTGCCCCGCCATGACAGACACCCTCACGATCACCCGCCCCGACGACTGGCATTTGCATGTGCGCGATGGCGCCGCGCTCGAAGCCGTCGTACCCCACAGCGCGCGCCAGTTTGGCCGCGCGCTGATCATGCCGAACCTGCGCCCCCCCGTGACCACGGCCGCGCAGGCCATCGCTTATCGCGACCGCATCCGCGCCGCCGTGCCCGAAGGCGTTGCCTTCGAGCCGGTGATGTCGCTCTACCTGACCGACAAGCTGCCGCCCGAAGAGATCGCGCTGGCCGCCGAAGCCGGCGTGCGCGCGCTCAAGCTCTACCCGGCCGGCGCCACCACCAACAGCGATGCCGGCGTGACCGACATCCGCCACACCTACAAGACGCTCGAAGCCATGCAAAAGCACGGCCTGCTGCTGCTGGTGCATGGCGAGGTGACCGACCCGGCCATCGACCTGTTCGACCGCGAAGCCGTGTTCGTCGACCGCGTGATGATTCCGCTGCGCCGCGACTTCCCCGAGCTGAAGGTGGTGTTCGAGCACCTGACCACCAAAGAGGGCGCGCATTACGTGCGCGATGCCGACCGCTTCACGGCAGCCACCATCACCGCGCACCACCTGCTGTACAACCGCAACGCGATCTTCACCGGTGGCATCCGCCCGCACTACTACTGCCTGCCGGTGCTCAAGCGCGAGACGCACCGTGTGGCGCTGGTCGAGGCCGCCACCAGCGGCAGCGACCGCTTCTTTCTGGGCACCGACAGCGCACCGCACCCCGCGCACCTGAAGGAACATGCCCTCGGCTGCGCCGGCTGCTACACCGCACTGACCGCCATCGAGCTGTACGCCGAGGCCTTCGACAGCGTGAACGCACTCGACAAGCTCGAAGGCTTCGCGAGCTTCCACGGCCCCGACTTCTACGACCTGCCGCGCCACACCGACACCGTCACGCTCAAGCGCGAAAGCTGGACCGTGCCCGAGACCGTGCCTTATGGCGAGGCCACGCTCAAGCCCCTGCGCGGCGGCGAAACCATGAACTGGAAACTCGCATGACCCCGACGCTGCGCGTGATGCTGCTGATCGATGCCGACAACGTCTCGGCCGACGTGATCGAGCAGGCCGTGCAGCGCACGATGGAGGACTACGGCGCCATCCACGTGCGCCGCGCGTACTGCAATGCCGAGATGGCGGTCAACCGGCAGGCGCTGTTCAAGCGGCTGTCGGTGCGGCCGATGGTGAATCTCTCGGCGGGCAAGAACAGCACCGACATCGCGCTCGCGGTCGATGCGATCGACCTCGTGATCGCCGAACGGCCCGACGTGGTGGTGCTGGTGTCGTCCGACTCTGACTTCGCGCCGCTTGTGGTGCGGCTGCGCGAAAAAGGCTGCCGCGTCTGCGGCATCGGCCAGCAGGGCAAGACGGGCGAGGAAACCATCGGTGTTTACGACGCGTTCATGGACCTGGCGCATCACGGCGTGAAGCCTGCCGCGCGCACTGCGGCGGCGAAGAAGGTGGCGGCCAAGTCGGCACCCGCGAAGACCACGCGCGCAAGAAGCAGCGCCGCGGCGTCCGCGCCTGCAGCGGCTGCACCTGCGCCTGCTGCAAAGAAGGCCGCGACCAAGACCGCTGCCAGGAAGACCACGAAGGCCGCTAAGCCTGTGGCGCAGCAACCTGCGAAGCCCCAGGTCTCCGAGGCGGCCGAGTTCATCCTGCAGGCGGTTCCCGCCTTGCGCAGCGGCAACGATGTGCCGCTCAACGACGTGGCGCAGGCCCTGCGCGCAGCCGGCCTGCTCGGCAAGCACGGCAGCTCGCTCAAGCTGTTCGACAAGCTCACGGCCGAATTCGCGGTGCAGCAGCACCCGGACCGCATCCGCTGGACAGGGGCGTCCGCGCCTTGACCCTGCCGGCGGTCGATTGGGCGCAGCCCTGGCTTGCACCCTATCGCGCGCATGGCGAAGCGGTGGCGCAGGCCGCTGCGCAACACACATCGGTGGCCGCCGCGCTGCAGGCCATCAAGCCCGCGCCGGTGCCCGACTTCGTGCACCAGGACGCGCTGCCTGCAGGGCAGGCGTATGAGGCACACATCTTCCAGACCCGCACGGTACCGACGCGCGACAACCTGCACGACTTCTTCAACGGACTCGTGTGGCTGGCCTTTCCGCAGTCCAAGCGTCGCCTGAACGAACTGCAGGCCGCCGAGATTGCGCGCATGGGTGTCGCGGCTGTGCGCGGGCCGTTGCGTGATGCGCTCACGTTGTTCGACGAGAACGGCGCCGTGCTCGATGCGCCACCCGCGCTGTGGCGTGCATTGGTGGCGCGCGACTGGCACACGCTGTTCGTGACGCAGCGCGAACTGTGGGCCGAAGCCCGATTGCTGCTGTTTGGTCACGCGCTGCTCGAAAAACTCGTGACGCCGCGTAAACCGATCACCGCGCATGTGCTGTTGACGTACGACGCAACGGGGTCGATGGCGTTCGACGATGCATCGATTGCACGGAATTTCGATGCGAAGCGGCTTGAGATGAAGCCTTTCGTTCCTCTTCCGGTGCTTGGCGTGCCTGGGTGGTGCGTTGAAAATACTTCGGCGTCTTTTTACGCGGATTCGTATGTTTTTAGAGGCTTGGCGCGCTAGCTCTTGCTGGTGTTGTTGTGTCTTTGTCTGGGGGCGGGTTCGGGTTCATTCGGGGTACGTGCGAATGACACCAGGAGCTCCCCTCCGCGAATGTCCCCCGCTTCGCTCCTCCTTTATTTCGCTGCGGGGAGCACCTGGTGCCATTCGCACAGGACACGCTCTGCATTTGCGGCGGATCAACGACCGCTCTGAGCGCTCGCGCCGATACGGGGCTCTTTTTCGCGAAATAAAGGAGGAGCGAAGCGGGGGACATTCGCGAAAAAGAGCACCGTGTCGGCGTGAGCGTCGCCCCGAACAACAACAGCATCAGCGCCCCAAACAGACAGCACCCCCGAATCACGCAAAGCACAATTCACCGGTTCAAAAAAAGATCAATCACAGAGGAAATGAAATAACAACATGGACACCGTCATCATCGTTCTCAAGGTCGGGCTGATCCTCTACGCGATCTACAGCGTCATCGTCTATGCGGCACGCCGCTCCGGCAACCGCAGCGCCTTCAAGGACTTTCATTCAGCGCCCGTGCTGCGTCGCATCACCGACGAAGAAAAATCCGCGCTCCAGCCCTTCCTGATCGGCCAGGGCCTCACCGCCGATGACGACGTGCGTGAACTCACCGGTGGGTTCGTGCGCCATGGCCTGCAGTCGCAGGGCTCCTCGACCGAACACGACACCATCGGCGCCGTCGATGTGCTGCTGCCCTACGACGCCATCGACTACATCGAGGCGCACAACGAAGCGCTGGTGGTGCTCAGCAAGAAATGCGCGGTGGTGATTCGCCTCAACAGATTCGATCTGCTCGAAGGCCGCCAGCGCGCGCAGCGCCAGCAGGCGCAAGACCAGCAATGGAAGCGCGGCGAGGTTGGTGCGCTGCCGAACATCGAAGAGCCGGTGGAAGGCGCCGATCCGCTCGCGGCCGGTGCTGTGCCCGAAGCCGCATTCGTTGCGACGGACCCGAACGCGCGTTTCCAGCGCGGCGAGGTCGACATCCTGAGCCAGCGCACCGAAACGCCGGATGAAGTTGCAAGCCGCGTGGGCCGTGGACAAGGCTGGACGTCGGCCCTTGTCTGGCTCGTCGCTTTCATCCTGCTGTGGCTCGCCACCTGGGACGCCACCCGTGACGTGCATGTCTATCTGTTGGGCGCGGGGCTGATCGCTGGCCTCTGTGCGGCGTGGCTCTTCTTGCGCAAGCCCTCGGACACCGCGCCCGTGCGCCAGCCGCAGCCGGTCAACCGCGTGCGCGGCATGCTCAACCAGATCGCGGTGGTCAACGCCAGCAATGCGTCGATCAAGCGGGTGGGGCTGTTCATCGGCGACAAGCTCAGCTTCGTGCTGCCTTCGGCATGGAGCAACGCGAAGGACATGCCCTATGGAGAGGTGATCGAGGCCGAGCTGCGCACCAGCGACTACAGCGCGGTGAGCTTCGGCGACAAGTGGTCGGTGGCTGAAGAATGGCGGCGCTTTCGGCCCGTGTTCTGGGGGCGCCACCTGCTGCATCTGCTGATCGGGCTGCTGGCCGCGGGTGCGCTGGCTCTGTCGTCGCCCGATCTGCGCGGCCAGATGGCGCTGGTCGTGCAATGGTTCTCGCACGACAGGAACCCCGAGTACACCGACGCGCGGCAACTGGCCGACAACCCGCCGAAGTGGGCCAGCTACGCGAGCGTGAAGGGCGAAGGCCGCTGCGAGATCGACCTGAGCCACAAGGGCGACGACAACCGCGTGCTGCCCATGATCGACTGCACGAGCGTGCGTTGGAACGGCAGCGCTCCTGTCGTTCCCGAACTGAAGATTCCCGAGAGCATCCAGGCGCTGGCCAGCCGCGACTTCATCCGCGCGTCGGAGAACGGCATGGCCGCCAGCCTGATCGAGATGCTGCGCATGCAGATGGGGCAGGCGCCCGATCCGCTGGCGGCTTACCGCGCGCGCGAAAACACGCCGATGGTCGTGCGGCACTTCGACCGCTCCGTCGCCTTCATCGAAGCTGCCTGCAAGGAGGGCGAGGGCCTTGCGCCCGGCGATTGCGCCGCCCTGCAGCGCGCCGTGGTCAACGCGGCCGAAGCGACCGTGGAAAAGGACGGCACCGACACGTCGATTCACAACTGGAAGGAGCTGGCCGCCAGCGCGCAGCCCGGCAAGGAAAACGCCGACCTCGTGGTGTCGCGCCGGCAGCTCGCCTCGATGCAGCACGCCGCTCGCCAGGCGGTCGACAGCTTCGTCGCGACGCGGATCGAGGCCGCCATTCCTTCCATTGTTCCGGCCAAGGGCGGTGTGGTGCTGGCGTCCACCGCGCCGATCGGCGCCGTGCAGCGCAAAGCGGGCGACGGTGACAGCACCGATGTCGCCGGAGCCGCGGACGTCGATGCGGCCGTGGCCGTTGCCGATGACGACGGGGACACTTCCATGCTCGGCCGCTGGGCCAGCCTGCAGCGCAACGCCGCGCCCGAAGGCGTGAAGCCCTTCGTGCTCGCGGGCCTTGTCACGGCACGCGGCAGCGACGAATCGGGTGCGCCGATCCTGCGCATCGACCCCGGCCTCGAGCCGGCGCAGGCCGCTTCCGCCGGCGCGTATGCGCTGTGGTGGCTGTTCGCGGTGGGCCTGCTGCTGGTGAACGGCGTGCTGTTCGTGCTGCGCCTGACGCAGAGCCTGGGCCGCGGCACCCGGCTGCAGGCCGACATCCAGAGCCGTCCGGCACCGGGCACGACAGGCCTGTTCTGAAGCGGGGATTACGGCGGCGCTAGAACTTTTGCTCCTATCATGGCTCTACCGGATGCCGCCATTCGGTAGCGCCCCAGAACGCATAACAACACACACTCAGGGCCTGCAGGCGGTGCATCGCTTGAAGTGGGCCCGCGGGCCCTCATCTGGGCTGCAGTGTTCCCCACGGAGAATTCAACTTGAAACGTATCCTTCTGTTCGTCCTGACCAACGTGATGGTCGTCGCTGTGCTCGGCATCGTCGCCAGCCTGCTGGGCGTCAACCGCTTCCTCACGAGCAACGGGCTCAACCTGTCGGCGCTGCTCGGCTTCGCGCTGATCATGGGCTTCGGCGGTGCCTTCATCTCGCTGCTCATCAGCAAGCCCATGGCCAAGTGGACGGCCGGCCTGCGCATGATCGACAACCCCCAGTCGCCCGATGAGGCCTGGATCGTCGCCACCGTGCGCAAGTTCGCGGACAAGGCCGGCATCGGCATGCCCGAGGTCGCGATCTTCGAGGGCGAGCCCAATGCATTCGCCACCGGTGCCTTCAAGAACTCGTCGCTGGTGGCCGTGTCCACCGGCCTGCTGCAAGGCATGACGCGCGAAGAAGTCGAGGCCGTGATCGGCCACGAGGTGGCCCACATCGCCAACGGCGACATGGTCACGATGACGCTCATCCAGGGTGTGATGAACACCTTCGTCGTGTTCCTCTCGCGCGTGATCGGCTATGCGGTCGACAGCTTCCTGCGCCGCGGCGACGACCGCTCGTCGGGCCCCGGCATCGGCTACTACGTGAGCACCATCGTGCTCGACATCGTGCTGGGCTTTGCCGCGGCGATGGTGGTGGCCTGGTTCTCGCGCCACCGCGAGTTCCGCGCCGACGCCGGTGCGGCCGCGCTGATGGGCCAGAAGCAGCCGATGATCAACGCGCTCGCGCGCCTGGGTGGCCTGCCGGCCGGTGAACTGCCGAAGGCCGTGGAAGCCATGGGCATCACGGGCAGCATCGGCAAGCTGTTTGCCACGCACCCGCCGATCGAAGAGCGCATTGCGGCGCTGCAGAACGCGCAACGCTGAGCAGCGATCCCGCTCAGGCGGACATGAAAAAGCCGGCGCATGCGCCGGCTTTTTCATGGGCGATTGATTCGCCCGGTGTCCGTCAGGACGCGGCCGTGTCGCTGTTGGTGTCTGCTTCTTCGGTGGCGCTGGTGGTGCTGGCTGCAGCCACCGCTGCTGCAGCAGCAACCGCCGCCGCATCGGCCGCCGCCTGGTCACGTCGCACGCGCTCCAGCGTGTGCGCCACTTCCACCGGGTCCATGCCGTACATCTCGGCGAACTCGGCTTCGCTGCGTCCGCTGGCCGTGAAGGCGCGGAACAGCGCCTCGCGCTTGGCGGCCTGGCGGCCCAGTTCGGCCACGGCTTCGTCGAGCAGGGCGTTGTTGGTTTCGTCCTGCGTGCGCACGCGTTCGGCATAGGCGTCGCGGCCCAGGCCCGAGGCTTCGATGGCCGCGATGATGCGCGTCACCACATGGGGGCGCAGGTCTTCGTTCGAGCGGGCCTGGCGGCGCTTGAACACTTCGAGGATGGCGTGGTGCACATGCTCGGGTGCCACTGGCTCCACGGGCACGCCCTGCAGGTCGTGGCGCTGGTGGCCGGCGGCCACTGCTTCGAGGTAGCGGGTGGAGCGGGCGTGCAGGCCCAGCGCGACCTTCAGGTCTTCCTTCTTGAAGTCGTCGGGGTGCTGGGCCAGCAGGTCCTGGTACACGCCGAGCTTGAGCGGAAGGAAGTGCGCGCCGAACATCTTCGGGTACAGCGCGAACAGCTTCTCGAGCGCAGGGTGGACCTTGCGCGACGGGCGTTGTTGCTGTTGTTGCTGCTGTTGTCCCTGCGGCTGCTTGGCCTTCTGCTGCTGGCGTTGCTGGCCGTTGCGCGGTGCACGGCCTTCGCGGCCCTCGCGGCCCTTGCCGCCGCGCGGCTGTTGCTGTTGTTGCTGCTCTTGCTGCTGCGGTGCGGAGCTGCCCGTGTCTTCCGTGACTTCGCGGACTTCCTGGGTTTCTTGGGGCGTGGCGGTATCGGTCATCGATCGGGGTGTGTCAGGTTGGCGGCAAGCAAAAAAAGAAAGGGTTCCGGCGCTCAGCGCGGGCGGAACATCTTGAACATATTGTCGGGGCTGATCTCGAAGTAGTCGGCCGGACCACCGCCGCGCAGGATGGGTTGCGCAGCGGCAGTGTCGTAGATGCCGTCTTTCAGCAGGTGGCGCGCGATGTGCACGCCCACCACTTCACCGAGGATCAGCCAGGTTTGCACGGGCGCGCCGTCGAGGCCTTCGAGCTGAATGAGCTGCGTCAGCCGGCATTCGAAGGACACCGGGCTCTGGGCTACGCGCGGCACCGCGATGCGTTGCGAGGCCGCGGGCGTGAGGCCCGCAAGCTCGAACTCGTTCACCTCGGGCGGCACGGCCGCGCACGACCGGTTCATCTGCTCGGCCAGCGGGCGCGTGGCCAGGTTCCAGCCGAACTCCCGCGTCTGGCGGATGTTGTGCAGGCTGTCCTTTGCGCCGATGCTGGCGAAGCCGACGATCGGCGGCGTGTAGTTGAAGGCGTTGAAGAAACTGTAGGGCGCGAGGTTGAGCACGCCGTGTTCGTCCTGCGACGAGATCCAGCCGATTGGCCGCGGCCCGACCATCGCGTTGAACGGGTCGTGCGGCAGGCCGTGGCCCTTGGCGGGCTCGTAGAAGTGGAAGTCGGTGGTGTCGTTGTGGGACATGGGGGTGGTGAGCATGCGCCTTCGCGTCAGTGCTTGTCGTCCTGTTTCACCGCTTCGCGATGGGTGCTGGTTTTCCAGCGGCCGTTCACGAGCCGGCCTTCGGTGATGTCCAGGTGCTCGCCGTCGGTCGCCATCGCTTCTTCGCGGGTGTAGACCTTCTGCAGGCCGACCTTGGGAACCACCGCGTACTGGGTGCTCAGGTGCCAGCAGCAGCCCGACTTCTCGAGGGTTTCGAGCCGCTTGCGCTGGTGGTCGACCTGGAACATGCCCAGTGTCGACGTGGCCAGCCCGGTCAGGTCCGCGCTCGGCACGAAGGCCTTGCGCGTGCGGTTGTAGACGTACACGTCGTACGACGGACCGCCGTAGCTGCTGTTGTTGCCGTTGCGAATCGCCAGGTCGTCCTGCCCGTCGAAGTTGAAGTCGTCGACGATCAGTGCGCTCTGGTCGCTGTAGAGCTGCGTGGTGTTGACGGCGGGCCGGCGCTTCTTGTCCAGCAGGATGCTCATGTCATCGCTCTCGAAGCGCTGGACCGTGGCATGCGTCTTCGCGTCGATCAGCTCGATGGTGGCCGGGCCCGAACACTGGGTGTCGTCGCAGTGGGCGACGACGATGCGCGCGGCATACGCCGCCGACAGCTTCGGAATGACGAACTCGGCGGCCGTGGCAAGGCCCGGACCGAGCAGCGCCGCGAGCAGGAGCGCGTGGCACGTCTTCATCCGGCGTTGGCGGCGGTGCGCGTGGCCTGCTGCCGTCCGATCAGCAGGCGGAACGGCAGCAGCATCAGCACGCCGACGCCCAGCTTCACGCCGAGGTCGCCCAGCGCCCAGGTGAGCCATGGGCCGTCGGTGCCGGCGAAGGCGATGCCCCAGAACACGATGCTGTCGAGCACGGCCGCGATCACGGTGGCGACCAGCGGCGCGCGCCACCAGAGGCCCTGGCGCAAGCGGTTGAAGATGCCGATGTCGAGCAGTTGCGAGGCGATGAAGGCCAGCCCCGAAGCGGCCGCGATGCGCGCCGGCGCGAGCAGCAGCGACACCACCACCGCCACCGCGAAGCCCACCCACGCCACACGCCGCGCCATGCCGGGACCGAAGCGCCGGTTGACGAGATCGCTCACGAGGTAGGCCACCGGATAGGTGAAGGCACCCCAGGTCAGCCAGTCGTTGATGGCGAACTGCACGAGGATGTTGGAGGCCAGCACCACGGCCGCCATCGCCAGCGTGGCGACGGTGAGCTGGCCAGCGGTGGGGCGCGCGAAATGCAGGGGCGAAGAACTCGTCATGGTCTGCATCAGGCGGTGCGTGCCTGTTCGGCTTCGGCCAGCACGCCGTGCGCCACGGCTTCGGCGACCTTGATGCCATCGACGCCGGCCGAGAGGATGCCGCCCGCGTAGCTCGCGCCTTCGCCGGCGGGGTAGAGGCCCCGCACGTTCAGGCTCTGGAAGTCGTCGCCGCGCGTGATGCGGATGGGCGACGAGGTACGCGTTTCAACGCCTGTGAGCACCGCGTCGTGCGTATCGAAGCCCTTGATCTTGCGGCCGAAGGCGGGGAAGGCTTCGCGCATGGCCTCGATGGCATAGGCGGGCAGGGCCTGGTGCAGATCGGTTGGCGTCACGCCGGGCTTGTACGACGGCGTCACGCTGCCGAGCGCGGTCGATGGCTTGCCGGCGATGAAGTCGCCGACGAGCTGGCCGGGCGCGTGGTAGTTGCTGCCGCCGAGCACATAGGCGTTGGATTCGAGCTGGCGCTGAAGGGCGATGCCGGCGAGCGCATCGCCGGGGAAGTCTTTCGGATCGATCCCCACCACGATGCCCGCATTGGCATTGCGCTCGTTGCGCGAATACTGGCTCATGCCGTTGGTGACCACGCGGCCCGGCTCGCTGGTGGCCGCGACCACGGTGCCGCCGGGGCACATGCAGAAGCTGTAGACCGAGCGGCCGTTGCTGGCGTGGTGCACCAGCTTGTAGTCGGCCGCGCCGAGCAGCGGGTGGCCCGCATGGCGGCCCCAGCGTGCCCGGTCGATGAGGCCCTGCGGATGCTCGACGCGAAAGCCGATGGAGAAAGGCTTGGCCTCGATGTGCACGCCGCGCGCATGCAGCATCTCGAAGGTGTCACGCGAGCTGTGGCCCAGCGCCATCACGACATGGTCGGCGCGCAGCTCGCTGCTGGTGCCGGTGGTCTGGTCGAGCACTGTGAGGCCGCGCAAATGACCGTTCTCGATCTGCACGTCGGTCACGCGCTGCTCGAAGCGGATCTCGCCGCCGAGCGCGACGATCTGCTCGCGGATGTTCTCGACCACCTTCACCAGCTTGAAAGTGCCGATGTGCGGATGCGCGACGTACAGGATTTCAGGCGGCGCACCGGCCTTGACGAACTCTTCCATCACCTTGCGGCCGAGGAAGCGCGGGTCCTTGATCTGGCTGTAGAGCTTGCCGTCCGAAAAAGTGCCAGCACCGCCTTCGCCGAACTGCACGTTCGACTCGGGGTTGAGCACGCTCTTGCGCCACAGGCCCCAGGTGTCGCGGGTGCGCTGGCGCACGGTCTTGCCGCGTTCGAGCACGATGGGCCTGAAGCCCATCTTCGCGAGCATCAGCGCCGCGAAGATGCCGCAGGGGCCGAAGCCGATCACCACCGGCCGTGCCGTGCCTTCGGCCGCGTTGGCCGGCGGCGTGTAGACCATGTTGGGCGCGGGCTGGATGTGCGGATGGCCGGCGTGCTTTGCGAGCAGAGACGCTTCGAGCTTGGCATCGGCCAACTGCACGTCGCAGATGTAGACCGTGAGCAGCTCGACCTTGCGCGCGTCGAAGCTGCGTTTGTAGACGGTGTGGGAGGCGATCGCCTCGGGTGGGACGTCGAGCGTCCTGGCGATCAGTGTGGCCAGCGCCTCGGGCGCGTGGTCGAGCGGGAGTTTGAGTTCGGATATTCGCAGCATGTCGGTGGCTTGTGGTTATCAAGCAGACCGCGCATTTTAAGCGCCGGGGGCGCTATGAAAGCGATAGCTGGCCGATGGCCCGATCAGGCGGGCAGAAAGCCTTCGACCGAGAGATAGCGCTCGCCGGTGTCGTAGTTGAAGCCCAGCACCACCGCATCAGGTGCCAGCGAGGGCAGCTTCTGCGCGATGGCCGCGAGCGTGGCGCCCGACGAAATGCCGACCAGCAGGCCTTCTTCGCGCGCGCAGCGGCGGGCCATTTCGCGGGCCGGTTCGGCATCGACCTGCAGCACGCCGTCGAGCAGCGAGGTGTCGAGGTTCTTCGGAATGAAGCCCGCGCCGATGCCCTGGATCGGGTGCGGTGCCGGCGCGCCGCCCGAGATCACCGGCGAAGCGACGGGTTCGACCGCGAACACTTGCAGCTTGGGCCACTTCTTCTTGAGCACACGCGCCACGCCCGTGATGTGGCCGCCGGTGCCCACGCCGGTGATGATCACGTCGATGCCGTCGGGGAAGTCGGCCGCGATTTCCTCGGCCGTGGTGCGCACGTGCACGTCGATGTTGGCGGGGTTGTTGAACTGCTGCGGCATCCACGCGCCGGGCGTGCCGGCCACGATTTCCTCGGCACGGGCAATGGAGGCCTTCATGCCGCCGGCGCGCGGCGTGAGGTCGAAGGTGGCGCCGTAGGCCAGCATCAGGCGGCGGCGCTCGACGGACATGCTGTCGGGCATCACCAGGATCAGCTTGTAGCCCTTGACGGCGGCCACCATGGCCAGGCCGATGCCGGTGTTGCCCGATGTGGGCTCGACGATGGTGCCGCCGGGCTTGAGCGCGCCGCTTTTTTCGGCGTCTTCCACCATCGACAGCGCGATGCGGTCCTTGATCGAGCCGCCCGGGTTGGCGCGCTCGGACTTGACCCAGACCTGCTGCTTCGCATTGCCGAACAGCCGGTTGATGCGGATGTGTGGCGTGTTGCCGATGGTCTGGAGGATGTTCTGGGCCTTCATGGAATCTCCTTGGATCAATGCGTTTGTCGGACGGACAGCGCGCATTGTGGCGCCCCCGGGGCGGGGGCAAGTCAAGCCAAGCGGCAAAGCCACATCGGCTTGAGAGCCCAGCCCGCGACCGCCTCAGCGCGAGGGTGTCGCCACAGGAAAAAGCCGGCCGTTCAGCAGCAGCGCGATCGTCCTGAGCGCCAGGAACCCGATGATCGCGTTGGCCGCCGCGAAGGCCACCGGCGCGACCCATTCGACGGGCCCGGTGGCGCCGGCCGCGACCAGGCGCATGGCCAGGGTCGGCAGCGCCGCCACGCCGAAGGTGAAGGCCCAGTACGACGGCGCGAAAGGCTGCCTTGCGATCCACGGCAAGAGGCGCAGGAGCAGCAGCGCCTGGAACAGGCCGTAGCCGAGCAGCACCTGCGCGAAGAGGTCGGGCACGCCGTGGTTCAGGCTCAGGTACGTGATGCCGCCCACCACCGGCGGTGCGAGCTGGATGCCCAGCAGGGGGCGCAGCGCTTCGGGCAGCGGCTCGCGCGTCGCTGCGCGCCCGAGGATCAGCGATTCGATGGCCAGCCAGGAGAAGAGCCCCGCGCCGAAAAACCACATGCCCAGTTGCGGCCAGCCGAAGGCCGCCGCGGCCGTGCCAGCCACGAAGTTCTGCCCGACCGCCGGCAGGTAGAAAGCCGGCGTGACGAGTTCGGGTGCGAGCCCGCCCTGCCATGTGCGCCCGTAGAGCCAGAGGCCAAGCACGAGCGACGCGGCAATCGACACCGCGAACACGGCCAGCGCCACGGCCCGTGCGTAGGGCAGCAGCGCCATCGCCGCGAGCATGCTGGACAGCGGCACCAGCGACGCGAACGACGACTGCACCGGGTGGTTCATCTCGGCGCGCGCCGCGTCGCCGTGGCGCAGCCACTTGTGGGCGTAGAGCGCCAGCAGCGCGAGCCACACTGCGATGCCGCTCCAGGTCACGAAAGTTGCGATGTCCTGCGGCAAATGCCAGAGCGGCACCGCGACGCGCCAGGCATTGCCCAGCGCCAGCACACCGACGGCAATGCTGAAATAGGAAACGGGAATGGGGGCGCGCTCGGAAGTCATTCTGTTCACCTCTAAGAAGGATCGGTGGATGAATTCTGGGCGCCAGGGGTAAGATTTTGAATGCTCAAAGCATTCTGAAATTTGCTCCACCGTCTCAAATGAATTCGCACCCCGATCCCTTGAGCGAACTCGTCGACTGGCTCGGCCTGCGCGGGCGCATGGACCTGCGCTGCCTGTTCGGCGAGGACTGGGCCGCTCCGCACGAGGCCATCGGCCCGTGGCGCGCGCCCTTTCACATCGTGCTGCGCGGGCGCTGCGAACTCTGGCTGCCCGCAAGCCGTACGCTGGTGCCGCTGGAGGCGGGCAGCTTCGTGATCCTGCCGCGCGGGCCGGCGCATGTGCTGCGCACTGTGGGCCTGCAAGGCGAGGGCCGTGCGATCCGGCGGCGCACGGGCGAGCTGTTCGATCTCAAGACCAACCTCCGGCGGCCCGAGAAAGCGGACACCGACATCCTCTGCGGCGAGTTCGAATTCCCCGGCCGCCAGCGCAGCGTGCTGCTCGAGGCGCTGCCCGAACCCATGGTGATCGCCTTCGCCGACCACCCCGAGTTCGCCTGGCTCGAAGGGCTGGTGCGGCTCATGGCTGAGGAGATCGCGCAGCAGCGCGCGGGCGCCGCGGCCATCGTGGCGCAGTTGTCGGGCACGCTGTTCACGCTGGCGGTGCGCGGGCACCTGGAGACGCGGCCCGAGCTGACCGGGGTGCTCGGCCTCATGGCCAGCCCGCGTCTGGCCCCCGGCCTGCAGGCGATGCTGGGGCAGCCAGAGGCGCCCTGGACCGTGGCATCGCTGGCCGCGCGCTGCCACCTCTCGCGCGCCACCTTCGCACGCGAATTCACGCGGCGGGTGGGGACGGGGCCGCTCGAATTCCTGACGACGCTGCGCATGGAGCTGGCCTCGCGCCTGCTCGTGCAGGGTGGGCGGGGCGGGCAGGACACGGCCAGCATCGGAGAGGCGGTCGGATACCGGTCGGAGGCCGCGTTCAACCGCGCGTTCACGCGGCACGCGGGGATCACGCCGGGGCGGTTCCGGCGTGCTTCGGCCAGCGACGCGGCGGCCGCCTGATCAGGCCGCGCCCGGCGAGAACTTCATCGCCACGCCGTTCATGCAGTAGCGCAGCCCGGTGGGCTTGGGGCCGTCGTCGAACACATGGCCCAGGTGGCCGCCGCAGCGGCGGCAGTGCACTTCGGTGCGGGTCATGCCGAAGGTCTTGTCCTGGTGCTCGCCCACGGCGTTGTCCAGCGGCTGCCAGAAGCTGGGCCAGCCGGTCTTGCTGTCGAACTTGGTCTTCGACGAGAACAGGTCGAGCGCGCAGCCCGCGCAAGTGAATCGGCCTGCCCGGTGCTCGTCGTTCAGCGGGCTCGTGTAGGGCCGCTCGGTGCCTTCCTGGCGCAGCACCGCGAACTGGTTGGCGTCGAGCAGCTTGCGCCACTCCGCTTCGGTGTGCATGACCTCGAATTTCGCGCTTTCCGCGGCTTGCGCCGGCCGCACGCCCCAGCCGAAGGCATGGGCGATGGCCAGCCCCAGGGTCGAGGTTCCGGCTGCGATGGCAAGGCGGCGTCCAGTGTTGTGCTTCATGGTGGTTCTCCGGCTGGCGTGGGGCGGAATATCGCTTTCGATATGTTCAATTGAATACAACGATGTACATTCGCCCGTTGATTGCAAGAGGGCATTCAAGGGCCGACGGCGACGTTGCTTCCCTTAATTCGGACGAACGAGGTGCCGGGTTACAGCGGACAGCGCGACATTCGCTGTGTCGGAAAAAATACATCGAAGACGGAGACTTGAGATATGCGTTGGTCCAAAGGACTTGTGTCGGGCGTGGCTGCGCTCGTGCTCGCGGGGTGTGGCGGCGGAGGCGATGGCGGCGGAGTTTTCCTGCCCATCGTTCCACCGCCTCCGCCGCCCTCGGCGCCACCGCCAGCGCCTCTTCCCCCGCCGCCTGCGCCGGCTCCGGCCGTGCAGTTGGGCGGTGCCGTCGACCTTCCGGGGGCGCTGACCGCGGCCGACCTTGCGGTGCGCACCGCCGTCACCCAGAACGTCAGTTTTTCCAGCGGCAGCGGACCGCAGACGCACACCTACACCGGCACCAACCTCTGGTCGCTGCTGAGCGATGCCGGCCTCCAGGTCGACAGCACGCGCAAGAACGACGTGTTGAGCCGTTACCTGCTGGCGACGGGCGCCGATGGCTACAAGGTGGTCTTCGCGCTGGGCGAGCTGAGCCCCGACTTCGGCAACAAGCAGAGCGCGATCGCCTACGCCGAGACCACGGCGGGCGTGTCCGCGCCGCTGGGTGCGACCGACGGGCCGTTCCGCGTGACGGCGCCGGGCGACGTGAAGGGCGGGCGCTATGTGTCGAACCTGACGCGGCTCGACGTGGTGGCGGCACCGGCGACGGCAGCCGGTATCGGCGGCGGCGTATCGACCTCGTTCGCCATCTCGGGCAAGGTCACCACGCCGTTGAGCTTCGACCTGAATGCGTTGAAGGCCCTGACGCCGGTGTCCACCCTGACCATCGGCGGCAACGTCTACACGGGCGTGAATCTCTGGACGCTGCTCAACAGCCGGGGCCTGCCCGCGACGCCCAAGAACGCCACGCTCGGCATGTACGCCGTGGCGACCGGCAGCGACGGCTACCGGGCCACGCTGTCACTGGGCGAGATCGATCCGAACTTCGGCGCCAAGGGCGCGCTGGTCGCCTACCAGATGAACGGCGTGGACCTGACCACCAACGGCTTTGCACGCCTCGTGGTGCCGGACGAGGTGAAGCAGGGCCGCTCGGTGTCGAATCTCATCGCGATCGAGGTGTTCGCGGCGGGCACGCCGTAGTTCAGGAGCCGGCCATTGCGCGCCGGCTACGCAGCGGCGCCTTCCACAGCTCGGCCAGCAGCACGCCGACCACCGTCAGCACGCCGCCGACCGCGTGGTACGCCGCGAGCGACTCACCGATCACGAAGGCGGCGATCAGCGCGGTGAACAGCGGAATCAGGTTGAAGAACATGCTCGCGCGGCTCGGGCCGATGTGCGCCACCGTGTGCATCCACACCAGCGGCGCGAGCATCGAGGCGCCCAGGCCGGCGAAGGCGATCAGCGGCAGGTTGGCGGCCGACAGGCCAACTCTCGGCGTGAGCAGGTACAGCGGCAGCAGCGCCACCACGGCCACCACGATCTGCAGGTAGAGCAACTGCAGCGCCGGCACGTTCTTCATGCCCCAGCGCTTGAGCAGGATCACGTAGATGGCATAGGCCAGCATGGCCAGCAGCATCAGGCCGTCGCCCATGTTGGCGCCGCTCTTGAGCAGCGTGCCGAGGTCGCCCGACGACACCACCACCAGCACGCCCACGATCGACACCAGCGAGCCCGCCACCGCACCGGCCGTGAGCCGCTGGCCCAGCAGCAGGATCGACAGCGCCAGCACCATCATCGGCGTGAGCGAGCCGATGATGCCCATGTGCGTGGCCGTGGTCAGGTAGGCCGCGTAGTAGGCCAGGCTCTGGTAGACCACCATGCCCAGCAGGCCGAGCACCGCGATGCGGCCCATCTGCGGGCGAATGGCCGTCCAGTTGCGCAGCACCGGTCGCAGCGCCAGCGGCGTGAAGAGCAGGGCGGCCAGCAGCCAGCGGTAGAAGCTGATCTCGGCCGGCGCGATGGTGCCGGCCGCCATCTTGCTGACGACGGTGTTGCCCGACCAGATGACGACGGCGAGCAGAGGGAAGGCGTATGGCCACATGAGGGAGCTTTCTTGGGAGTGGGGGCTATCATCGACGCGTCCGTCCTGAGGCATATAGCTAAATCAGGACATATGGTCCGGAATTACGGACCTTCTTTTTCTTCGCCCGGGGTTTCGAATGGCCACGCCCGCACCGCGCTTCGTACCGATCCAGAACGTCGAGGGGAAGGCGGGGCCCTTCTATTTCCGCTACGACGAGTTCGGCGCCGACGTGCGGGCCGCGCCGCACAGCCACACCTGGGGCCACCTGAACTACGCCGCGCACGGCACGATGCAGATGGAAACCGAGGGCCTGCGCTTCCTGTCGCCGCCGCAGTACGCGGTGTGGATTCCGCCGAAGGTGGTGCACAGCTGCACGCTGCGGCACGCGGTCGTCTACCGCTCGATCTACATCACGCGCGACCTGTGCGAGCGCCTGCCGGCCGAGCCTTGCACCGTGCGCATCAGCCCGATCATCAAGAGCGTGCTGGCCGACTTCGCCGCGCGCGACGTGCACGAGCCGACCACGCCGGCCGACCTGCGCCTGGCGCACGTGGTGGTCGACCAGCTCGAAGTGGCCGAGGTGCAGCGCTGCTACCTGCCGGCCGCTGCATCTTCGGCGCTGGTGACCGTGCTCGAAGCGCTGCAGGCCGACCCCGGCGACCACCGCTCGCTGGCCGAATGGGCCGACAGCGTGCACATGACCGAGCGCACGCTGGCGCGCCAGTGCCAGCGTGAACTGGGCATGTCCTTCGGCGACTGGCGCCAGCGGCTGCGCTTCCTGCGCGCCATCGATGCGCTGGAGGCCGGCCGCACGGTGCAGGAGATTGCCTTCGACCTGGGCTACAGCACCGCGTCGGCCTTCATCGCGATGTTCCAGCGCGAGGCTGGGACCACGCCCGAGCAGTACCGGCGCGAGTTCTGCGGCATCGCCTGAAAAGCCGCTTTCGCGCGTGAGGCGATAATCCGCCCCGTGAAGCCCGCCAGACCGCCGCTGGTGCAAGTCTCGAAAGAGCGCACTGGAGGAACGTCCGGACTGCATAGGACAGCGCAGGAGTTAACGACTCTCCACCGTGAGGTGAGGATCAGAGCAACAGAGACGAGCCGATTAAGTTCGGGTGAAACGGGCAATCTCTGCGCGCAGCAACACCAAGTAGGCCAGTATTGAGGTGGTTCCGCTGAGCTGGCGGGTAGGTGGCATCGAGCCGTTTGGCGACAAACGGCCCAGAGTAATGGCGGTCACGCCGAAGGTTTCGCAAGAGGCTTTCGGTGCACAGAATCCGGCTTATCGGCGGGCTTCACACTTTTCCTTTTCTTTCCGATTTCCCATGGGTTCGCCCGCGGCATGGCGCTGCGGCGTGCTTGCGCGCATTCCGGGTTTACCCGTAGAATAGATAGCAAGCTAACTAATTGGAAGTTCCATGTCCGACACCACACCCTCCGCCACGGCGGCAGAAAGGCGCGAATCCGCGCTGATGGCGTTCGGCATGTCGCTGTCGACGCTGCAGCGTGGCTACCGCGCCGCGGCCGACAAGGCGGTGGCGCACGTCGGTGTGTCGCAGACGCTGGCCTGGCCGATCGTGATGATCGGCCGCATGGACGACGGCGTGCGCCAGGGCGTGCTGGCCGAGGCGCTGGGCATCGAAGGGCCTTCGCTGGTGCGTTCGCTCGACCAGTTGGTGGAAGCCGGCTTTGTCGAGCGCCGCGAAGACCCGGCCGACCGCCGCGCCAAGACCCTGTACCTCACGCCCGCCGGCGTGGCTGCCCGCGCGCCCCTCGAAGCTGCCCTGAGCCTGATGCGCGCCACGCTGTTCGACGGCGCGTCCGACGACGACATCGCCGCCTGCCAGCGCGTCTTCGCCATGCTCGAGGAGCGGCTCGGCCGCGCCGCTCCGGCCTCGCAGGAAGGGCGCAAGTAAATGACCGCGCTCCGTTTGCCGCGCTTCAGCCGCGCGGAGCTTCTCTTTTCCGGCAAGAGCTTCGCCGCCGCCATGCTGGCGATGTACCTGGCCAGCCGCGCCGGCCTGCCGCGCCCGTTCTGGGCGCTCATGACCACCTACATCGTCGCCCACCCGCTGGCCGGCGCGGTGCGCTCCAAGGCCGTGTACCGCTTCTGCGGCACGCTGATCGGCTGCATGGCGACCGTGCTGATGGTGCCCGCTCTCTCCAACGCGCCCGAGCTGCTGACCCTGGTGCTCGCGCTGTGGGTCGGCCTGTGCCTGTGCATCTCGCTGTTTGACCGCACGCCGCGCTCGTACGTCTTCATGCTCGCGGGCTACACCGCCGCGCTGATCGGCTTTCCATCGGTGCAGACGCCGCTGGTGCTGTTCGACACCGCCGTCGCGCGCGTCGAGGAAATCGGCCTGGGCATCTTCTGCGCCACATTGATCCACAGCCTCGTGCTTCCCACCGGGCTCGCGCCCACCGTGCTGGGCCTGCTCGACCGCACGCTGCAGGACGCGCGCAAGTGGCTCGGCGACCTGCTCCAGCCCGCCCATCGCAGTGGCGGCAAGGACGCCGACCCCAAGCGCCTGGACGACGACCGCCGCCGCCTTGCCGGTGACATCACCCAACTGCGGCTGCTCTCGACCCACGTGCCCTTCGACACCACGCACCTGCGCTGGACCGCCGGTGCGATCCGCGCGATGCAGGACCGCGTGGCCGCGCTCACGCCCGCGCTCTCGGCCGTCGAAGACCGCCTGCAGGCGCTCGAACAGGCCGAAGGCACGTTGGCACCCGATGTGGCTGCGGTGCTCGCGCAAGCCGCGCAGTGGCTGCGCGAAGAAGCAGAGCCCGCGAGCGGCGACCCCGCCCGCGCCGAACGCCTGCAAGCCCTGCGCCGCGCCATCAACGCACTGAGCACCGCGCCTTCTTCCGGCAGTGCGACGCAGCAGACACCTTGGGGCCGCGCCCTGCGCATCGGCCTCGCCGGCCGTCTCGAAGAACTGGTCGATGGCTGGACCGCCTGCGCCCAGTTGCGCCTGGACATCGACGAAGGCCTCAAGGGCGCCGCGCCCCTGCGCCGCACGGCCGCCCTCGGCAGCCGCGCGCTGCACCGCGACTACGGCATGGCGCTGCTGTCGGCGCTCGCGGCCGTCATCGCCATCTGCCTGTGCGGTGCCTTCTGGATCCTCACCGGCTGGCCCATGGGCTCGGCCGCCACCATGATGGCCGCCGTCTTCTGCTGCTTCTTCGCCACCATGGACGACCCGGTGCCGGCGATCCACGGCTTCCTGAAATGGACGCTGATCTCGATTCCGATCTCGGCCCTCTACGTGCTGGTGCTCATGCCCATGGTGCAGGACTTCGGCATGCTCGTCGTGATCTGCGCGCCGCTGTTCCTGCTGCTCGGCGTCTACCTGGCTCGGCCGACCCACTTCATGCCCGCGATGGCGCTGGTCTTCGGCGTGGCCGGCACGCTCGCGCTGCACGATACCGCCAGTTCCGACCTCGTGAGCTTCATCAACGGCATGGTCGGGCAGATCGTCGGCGTGGTGGTCGCGGCACGCGTCACGCGGCTCGTGCGTTCGGTCGGTGCCGACTGGAGCGCACGCCGCATCCAGCGTGCCACCTGGCGTGAGCTGGGCGAAATGGCCGCGTCGTCGCAGCCGCAGTACGCGCAGAGCGATGCCTACGCCGTGCGCATGCTCGACCGCATCGGCCTGCTCGCGCCGCGCATCGCGCAAGCCGGCGGCACGGTCGAGGGCGTGGTTGCCAACGACGCGCTGCGCGACCTGCGCATGGGCGCCGACATCGCCGTGCTGCAGCGTGTGCGTGGGCAACTTCCGCTGGCCACGTCGGCCGCGCTGCTGGGCGGCATCTCGCGCTTTTTCCGCCAGCGCGGCGAAGGCCGCATGAACCCGCGTCCGGCGGACCTGCTGCCGCAGATCGACGAG
The DNA here is from genome assembly GCF_051216615.1 of Variovorax raffinosi. NCBI lineage: Bacteria > Pseudomonadati > Pseudomonadota > Betaproteobacteria > Burkholderiales > Comamonadaceae > Variovorax > Variovorax raffinosi. The sequence continues at coordinate 362,264 of NZ_JBPJZR010000002.1, read as the reverse complement.
GCACTCGGTGCCGTGCTCGCCACGCGCGATGCATCGTCTTCCACCGCATCGCGCGCGGCTGTCACCGCACTGGTCGGCCTGCGCCGCAATCTTTTTCCCGAAGCGCCGCCCATGCGGGCCGCGCCCAACCCAGGAGCTTCCGCATGATCGGCGAAGCCAGTTTCTACGGCCTCTACGTGCCCTGGATCATGGTGCTGGCCCTTGCCGCACTGCTGGCCCTGTGGGGCGTTCGCCGGCTGCTCGCCGCCACCGGCGTCTACCGCTGGGTGTGGCATCCGGCGCTGTTCGACATGGCGCTCTACCTGCTGCTGCTTTACGCGCTGAGCCGCGCCACCTCTTACCTGCAATGACGAGATTCCCATGAAAACCAGTCCTTCCGCCGACAACCCCTGGGCACAGCGCATCGGGCGGGTCGCTCTCACCGTGCTCGTGGTGGGCGCGGCCGTCTGGGCCGGCTTCAGGCTCTGGGACCACTACGAACTCGCGCCGTGGACGCGCGACGGCCGCGTGCGCGCCAACGTGGTCCAGATCGCGCCCGATGTCTCGGGCCTCGTCACCGCCGTGCCGATCCAGGACAACCAGTCGGTTGCGGCCGGCACGCTGCTGTTCGAGGTCGACCGCGCACGCTACGACCTCGCCGTGCGGCAGGCCCAGGCCGCGCTGGCCGCCCAGCGCGCCATGAGCGCGCAGGTGCAGCGCGAGAACGCCCGCAACGCCGGCCTGGACGATCTGGTCTCCAAAGAGTCGCGCGAGCAAACCCGCTCGCGCGTCGAGCAGATGCAGGCCGCCGTCGCGCAGGCCGAGGTGGCGCTCGATTCGGCCCGCCTCAACCTGCAGCGCGCCCAGGTGCGCGCACCGGCCGACGGCCTTGTCACCAACCTCGACCTGCGCCAGGGCAGTTACGCCGCGGCCGGGCATCCGGTGCTCGCGCTGGTCGATGCCAAATCGTTCTATGTCGAAGGCTATTTCGAAGAAACCAAGCTGCCGCGCATCCACCTCGGCGACCGCGTGCGCGTGACGCCGATGGGCGGCGGCGCGGTCATCGAAGGCGCGGTCGACAGCGTGGCCGCCGGCATTGCCGACCGCGACCGCTCCACCAGCGCCAACCTGCTGCCCAGCGTGAACCCGACCTTCAACTGGGTGCGGCTCGCGCAGCGCATTCCGGTGCGCATCAAGCTCGATCCGCTGCCGCAAGGCGCGCGGCTGGTCGCGGGCCAGACCGTGACCGTGCAGGTGCTGGAGAACAAGGCAGCACGCAGCGCCGCCGCCTCCACGCCCGCACCGGCAGCCGAACCGCAGAAGGGATGAACGCCATGCCCCGCTTCGCTTTCCGAATCGCGTCGCTGGCCGTCGCGGCCGGCCTCGCGGCCTGCGCGGCGGTCGGCCCCGACTATCGCCAGCCGCCCGAGGCGCTGGCCAGCCAGAGCGCCGCCGCACGGCCTTTTGCCGAAGGGCCCGCAAACGCCGCGCCGCTGCCCGCGCACTGGTGGCGCCTGTACCACGACCCGCTGCTCGACCGGTTGGTGACGCAGGCCCTCGCGCACAACACCGACCTGCGGCAGGCCGTCGCGAACCTCGAGCGCGAACGCGCCATCGAAGACGAAGTGGCCGGCGCCAAGTACCCCACGCTGGGCGTGAACGGCGGTCCGTCCTATGGCCACGTGTCGGGCCTGTCGCTGGTCAAGCCGGGCTATGAGCCTCCCAACACCTTCAACTACGGCGTTGCGGCCTCGCTGTCGTACCAGGTCGATCTGTTCGGCCAGATCCGCCGTGCCATCGAGGCGTCGGCCGCCAGCACCGAGGCCGCCGAAGCCGCGCTCGACCTCGTGCGCGTGAACGTGGCGGCCGGCACCGCACGCGCTTACGCCGAAGCCTGCTCGACCGGCCTTCGCCTGCAGATCGCACAGAAGTCCCTCGCGTTGCAACAGGACGCGGTGAACGTCACCGACCGCCTGCAGCGCGCGGGCCGCGCCGGCGCCATCGACGGCGGCCGCGCGCGTGCGCAACTGCAGCAACTGAGCGCCGCGTTGCCGCCGCTGCAGGCCCAGCGGCAGGGCGCGCTCTACCGCCTTGCCACGCTGACCGGCGCGCTGCCGCAAGACTTTCCGCGCGAGGTGGCCGACTGCACCGTGCCGCCGCGCGTGGCCGGCACGCTGCCGGTGGGCGATGGCGCGGCGCTGCTGCGTCGCCGCCCCGACATCCGCCAGGCCGAGCGCAGCCTTGCCGCCTCCACCGCACGCATCGGCGTGGCCACGGCCGACCTCTATCCGAAGGTGACGCTGGGGCTCTCGGGCTCTTCCGTCGGCCATGCCAACGACTTCGGTGGCAAGGACGCCTTCGCCTGGAGCCTGGGCCCGCTGATCTCCTGGACCATTCCGAACACCGGTGTTGTCCAGTCGCACATCGCGCAGGCCGAGGCCGGCACGCGCGCCGCGCTTGCCAAGTTCGACGGCACCGTGCTGACCGCGTTGCGCGAAACCGAAACCGCGCTCGGCACCTACGCCCGCGAACTCGATCGCCGCGCCGCGCTGCAGGCTTCGCGCGACGAAAGCGCCAGGGTCGCCGCACAGGCCCGCCAGCTCTACAGGAACGGCCGCACCGCCTACCTCGACGCGCTCGATGCCGAGCGTTCGCTGGCCGCCAGCGACGCCGCCCTCGCGGCCAGCGAAGCGCAACTGGCCGACGACCAGGTCGTGCTGTTCATGGCGCTCGGCGGCGGCTGGGAGCCCGAGGAGGGCAATGCCCACCTCGCGCAGGACGCCGGATCGACGACCACGAAGCAATGAGCGGGACCGCCGCGCCCGCACGCCGGCCGCACGCGCCGCTGTGGCTGCTCGCGCTGGTCACCTTCAGCGGCACGCTGGCCATGCACGTCTTCGTGCCGGCCCTGCCGATCGCCGCGAAGAACCTGGGCGCCGGCATGGGCGCCATGCAGATGACGGTGAGCCTGTACATCTTCGGCCTCGCGGTGGGGCAACTGGTGTACGGGCCGCTGGCCGACCGCTTCGGGCGGCGGCCCGTGCTGCTGTTCGGGCTGGGGCTGTACTGCGTCGCGGGGCTTGCCGCCGCCGTCGCGCCCGACGTGCATGCGCTCATCGCGGCGCGGCTGTTCCAGGCGATGGGCGGTTGCGCCGGCCTTGTGCTGGGCCGCAGCATCGTGCGCGACACGGCCGAGCCGCAAGAGGCCACGCGGCGCCTTGCGCTGATGAACCTGATGGTGACCATCGGCCCGAGCCTCGCGCCACTGATCGGCGGCGCACTCGCCACCGCGCTCGGATGGCGTTCGATCTTCTGTGCGCTGTTCATGCTCGGCGCGATCGGTTTTCTTTTCACGTGGCGCCTGTTGCCCGAGACCGGTGCGCCGGGCACGGCCGTCAGCGCCTCGGCCCTTGCGCGCAACTACAAGGGGCTGCTGGCCTCGCCGGCCTTCCTGGGTTTTTCGATAGGCGGCGGCTGTGCGACCACGTCGATGTACGCCTTCATCGCCTCCGCGCCCTTCATCTTCGTGGACCAGTTGCACCGGCCCGCGCACGAGGCCGGCATCTACCTCGCGATTCTGGTGTCGGGCGTGTGGCTCGGCAGCTTTCTCACGAGCCATCTGATCTCGCGCGTGCGGGTCGACCGCCTCATGATCCGCTCGAACGCGCTGAGCGTGATCGCCGCCTTCGTGCTGCTCGGCGCGGCGCTGACGGACCATCTTTCAGTGCCGCTGATCGTGGCCAGCATGTTCCTGTTCACCGTCGGCGCGGGCATGGCTTCGCCGGCTGCGCTGACGCAGGCGATCAGCGTCAACCCGAAGGTCATCGGCTCGGCCTCGGGCCTCTACGGCTTCACGCAGATGGCCGTGGGCGCGCTCTGCACGGCGCTCGCCGGCATGGGGCACCGCAACCCCGCGCTGGCCTCGGCCATTGTGCTGGCGGGGGCGGGCATCGTGGCGCAGTTGTCGTTTGCCGTGGCGCTGCGCACGCAGCGGCGCGAAGCTGCGCCCAAGCTCAGCGCGTGAAGAGCCAGCCGCCCTTGGGCTGGCGCATCAGCTCATGGCGCTTGATGGAGCGTTCTTCGCCGTCGTCGCCCACATAGACCACCTCGAAGCGCAGCAGCTTCGGCGAAGCCAGCTGCCAGTTCTGCATGCGCTTGACGGTCACGCAGGCCGTCTTGTCGTGGTACTGCATCTCCGACATCGGCGCGCCCTGGAAGCCCGTGCCGTCGAACAGGCGGCCGGGCGATGCGAAGGGGTTGAGCACCGCGCCGTTGCGTGCGGTGATGCAACCCTCGGCACGCACGAAGGACTCGATGGTCGGTGAGGCGCTGCGCACCACCTTGCCCACGGCCGGGTTGGGCGCCTTGCCACCGATGGCCTCGCGGATGCGTTCCACCTGCGCATCGGTGATGGGCGCGAGCCCGTCCTTCGAGACCACTGCCGTTGGCACTGCGGCGGGTGGCGCGGCCGGTGGTTGTGGCGGCGCGGGCGAAAAGTAGGCGCAGCCGGCCACCAGTGCCAGGGGCACGGTGCAGGCAAGGGCGGTGCCCGGTGGTCCGAACTTCATGGCTCAGTCTCCCTGTCGGCGGCACGGGGGCCGCTGGCTGAAAATTGCTGCCGCGAACATGCGGCGCATGGTCCTTTTCTTCTTCCTGCCGTTGTCTCGTCGTCGTGCGGCGTCTTTTTTTCAGAAGCGTTCGTGCGGCGCCAGGTAGCGCCACTGGCCCGGCTGCAACCCCGCCAGCGGCACGCGGCCGATGCGGATGCGCCGCATCGCAAGGATGCGCAGTTCCACGCTGTCGCAGATATTGGCGATCTGCCCGGGCCGCGCGCCCTTGAGCGCGAAGCGCAGGCCGGTCTGCTCGTCGGCCTGGCGGCCGATGCTCACGCGTGCGGGCGAACGCTCCAGCCGCACCAGCACCTCGGGGCTGACGGTGCCGGCCACATCGACCATCACTTCGTGCTCGATGACGCCCGCGTCTTCCTGCAGCTTGCGCTCGATGCGGAACTCCTGCGTGTAGACAACCAGCCCGCTCGCACCGGTTTCCAGCGGCGTCATGCAGTGCTGCCCCTTGGCGTGCACCGGCAAAAAACGCAGGCCCGCGCGCTCGGGCTCATGGTGGTTGGCGGCCACCAGCAGGCGGTGTGCCACATCGGTTGCCATGCCCGCCGGCTTGTACAGCAGCAGCGTGACGGGCACGATCGGCTCGGGCTTGGCACCGGCTTCGATCTCGACCTTCTGGTGCGGCTGCACGCGCGATTGCGGCAGCGTGGCCGGCACGCCGTCCACGCGCACGGCGCCGTTCTCGATCAGCAGTTCGGCTTCGCGCCGCGACACGCCGGCCATTGCGGCCACGCGCTTGGCGAGGCGGATGCCTTCGTCTTCAGGAGAGTTGTTGGTGTTGTTTCTGTTGTTCATCGGGGCGCAGTCAGTTGCCGGATGCGCGCCACGTGCGCGGCCAGCGAGCGGGCCGCCACCGGCCACATGCGCTCGGGCACATCGTCGTAGGCGAGCGGCAACCACTCTTCGGGTGTGCCCTCGGGCAGTTTCTGCATGGCGGCGGCGATCTTGGCTTCGCGCTTGAGGCGGTGCGCCTTCAGCATCGCAATGGCGGTGCGGGCAAAGCCGATCACGTAGCCGTGCGCAGGCAGGATGAATTCGACGCCACCCGCTTCGCAGGCCACATCGAGCGCATCGAGCGAGCCCAGGTACGCGCTCATGTCGCCGTCCGGCGGATCGACCACCGTGGTGCTGCCGTTCAGGATGTGGTCGCCGGAGAACAGCAAGCCGTCTTCCTCCAGCACCAGGCACAGGTGGTTGGCCGCATGGCCGGGCGTGTGGATCACGCGCAGGGTGTGCGTGACGGCGTCGCCTTCGGCGGTTGTGCTGCCCGACAGCACGAGGCGCTCGCCGTCCTTCAGTTCGCGCTCGGCGGTGAAGCGTGCGGACGAGCGCGCGGTCGGCGCGGACGACAGCCCCAGGATCGGCGGTTTCGCGTCCTTGCACAGCGCCTGCAGCGGCGCGGCGCCCGGCGAGTGGTCGGCATGCGAATGCGTGCACACGATCATGCGGATGTCGCCATGCGTGGCGCGCCACAGGCGGCCGATGTGGTCGAAGTCGTTCGGACCCGGATCAATGACGATGTAGCCCGTGGCCGCGTCGCCGACGATGTAGCTGTTGGTGCCCGGGCCGGTCATGGCGCTCGGGTTGGGCGCGGTCAGGCGCATCACGTTCCTGAGCAGCGGCACGGGGTGCTCGCTCTGCCAGTCGAGCGCGTGCAGCATCTGGCCTTCGGGGCACACCAGGGCCAGCTCGCCGAAGGGCTGCTCGTGTTCCATGTAGCGCACGTCCTGGCCTTTCAGCAGGCCGCCGCGCGGGCAACTGGTCCACAGCGGCGCCTCGCCGGCACCGCCGGGTGCGCAGGCCGCGAGCACCGCATCGACCGTGGCGTAGGCGGCCATGCGCTGCAGCGTGCGCACGGTCGGGAAGATCATGAAGAAGGTGCCCGCGTCGTGGCGCGCGAGCGCATCGGCCGGGCGCACCCAACAGGGCTCGAACTGCTCGCTTTCGTCGGCCTTGGGTTCCTGGCCTTCCGGCATGCGCGCGACCAGGAAGGGCACGTCGAAGCGCTTGGGCAGGTCGCGGTCGGTGATCCAGTGCGCGAAGGTGAACACCTTGTCGGAGTCCAGCACCAGGCCGCGTGCCGCGCACTGGTCGGCGAAGGCGGTGCCGGCGGTGTCGTTGCGGTCCATCGATGCGATGTCGCCGGCGCTCACCGGGCGGCCGTCGGCATGGTGCGCCAGCAGGATGCCGAGTTCTTCGAACGCTTCGCGGATGGCGGCAATGGCCTGCGTGCGCTGCACGCGGCTCTGGGTGGGGCGGCGCGTGGCGATGCGCTTGGCGGCCTCGTCGGCTTCGTCGATGTGGCCGCCGGGGAATACGTAGGCGCCCGGCGCAAAGCTGGCGGTGGCCGAGCGGCGCGTCATCAGCACTTCGAGGCCGGCCGGGGTGTCGCGCAGCAGCAGCACGGTGGCTGCCGCGCGCACGGGTGCGGGCTCGCGTGCGGGGTGGAGTTGTTGGGTGGAACGGACCATGGGGTGATTATGGAGAGCGGTGGCCATGCGCGTGTGTCGCGCATAAGCTCAGAGGGATTCGGGCATGAGCCGCGCGCCACAATGCGCGGCTGCATCGTTTGCCTCGAAGAAAGACAGTCATGGCCCATTCTCCCTTCTCGCGCCGCGCATTGCTGCTGGCAGGCGCCGCGCTCTGCGCCGCCGCATCGCCGCTGGCCTTTGCCCAGCCCGAGTGGCCGCAACAACCCGTCACATTGATCATGGGTTTTCCCGCCGGTTCGGGCGTCGACGTGGTCGCCCGCACCATCCAGGAGCCGCTGGCCAAGCAGTTGGGGCGCCCGGTCATCATCGACTACAAGTCGGGCGCCGCCGGCAACATTGCCAGCGAGTACGTGGCGCACGCCAAGCCTGATGGCTACACGCTGTCTTTCGGCACCGCCGCCACGCATGGCAGCAATGCGGCGCTCTACAAGAAGTTGTCGTTCGACGTCGAAGCCGACTTCGTGCCCGTGGCGCCGGTGCTCGATGTGTCGAACGTGCTCACCATCAATCCGGACGTGATCAACGTCAAGACCTTGAAGGAGTTCGTGGAGCTGGTCAAGGCCCATCCGGGCAAGTACAACTATGCGTCGACGGGCAATGGCGCGGGCACGCACATGGCCTTTGCCGAGTTCAATTCGCGCCTGGGGCTGGACATGGTCCACGTGCCCTACAAGGGCGGCCCGGAGGCGATCACCTCGGTGATTCGTGGCGAGACCTGCTGCATCATGAACCAGGTGCAAACGGTGTTGCCGCACTACAAGGCCGGCAAGGTGCGGCTGCTGGGGGTGACGACCGCCACGGCGGTGCCGGCGGTGAAGGAGGTGCCCACCATCGCCTCCAGCGGACTGCCGGGCACCAAGGGTTTCGACAGCTCGATCTGGTTCGGCATCTTCGCCCCCAAGGGCACGGACCCGCAGATCGTCGACAAGCTCAATGCTGCTGTGAAGGCGGTGCTGGAGCAGCCGGAGATTCGCGAGCGTTTCGAGAGCCAGGGGAACAGTGTGCGCATCGAGTCGCCTGCGCAGTTCAAGAAGACCGTTCACGCCAATCGCGTGAAGTGGGCTGAGGTGGTGAAGGCGGCGAACATCAGCATTGATTGATGTGATGGGCTGGCTGCGCTTTTTTGGGCGCCGCTGTTTTTTCAGGGCGAGTGCGAATGACACCAGGAGCTCCCCTCCGCGAATGTCCCCCGCTTCGCTCCTCCTTTATTTCGCTGCGGGGAGCACCTGGTGCCATTCGCACATGGACGCGCTGCTGGTGTGCAGCCGATCAACAACCGCTGTGTCCAACGCTCACGTCGATACGGGGCTCTTTTTCGCGAAATAAAGGAGGAGCGAAGCGGGGGACATTCGCGAAAAAGAGCACCGTGTCGGCGGGAGTGTCGCCCTGAACGACAGCACTAAAAACAACGCCCCCACGCCCCCGACAACAAGCAAGCGTTACAGCGTCTTCGTCAGCGTAAGAATGAAGCGCGCCTTGTTCGCCGAATAGGTCTGCTTGCCAAAGGTGCCAAAGCCCAGGTCGTAACCAGCGTTGCTCACCGAAAGGTAAGAGCTCTGCTTGTTGGCACCCTGCACCGAGCCGGCCAGCGACAGGCCATTGCCGAAGTCGTACGAAGCACCCACGTTGTAGTCCACATAGCTCTTGTAGCCCAGGCTGCGGATGTCGCTCGACATGTTCGTGTAGCCGATGGCCGCCTTCAGCGTGAGCTTCGGAAAAATCTCCTTGCTGTAGGCCAGGTTCAGATAACCGGTGTTGGTGCCCTTCAGGCCCGAACCGGCCTTGTTGCCCGCGTAGTTGAAGTAGTCCTTCGACACCGTGTGCGAATACTTCAGCGTGAACGAGCCGATCGTCTCGTCGGTGTAGCCCGCGCTGCCGTACAGCTCCGTCGTGTTGCCCGACGAGTTGCCCGGATAGAGGTACGTGAGCGCACCCACGTCCATGTCGAAGGGGCCGGCCTTGAACTTGTAGCCGCCGTAGATGTCGCTCTCGATGCTGTTGCCCTTGAGCCAGTTGACGCTCGAATTCCAGTTGCCCACATAGAAGCCGCTCTCGCCAAAGGCGTAGTCGAAGCCGCCCTGAATCGCGGGCTTGATGCTCCGGGTCTTGGCTAGGTCGTTCTTGCCCAGCATGTCCTGGTCCTGGCCACGGAACTTGTAGTCGGTGGTCAGCGCCACGTTGCCCGTGAGCTGCGCGCTCGCGAGCATCGGCAGGGCGGCAAGGGTGGGGAGAACGAGCACCGGCAGGGCGACGCGAAGAAGATGTTTCATTGAAAGAAAACGCTATCGAATAGAGGAGCCGGCAGCGTAGAAGGGCGGGTCTAAAAGCCGCGTAAAAAAACGGGGTGCGGGCGCAAAATTTCTGACCGGCGCTGTCGATCCGGGCCTGCGCCGTTCGACTACTGGGCATGAACAACACCTCCATCGCCTCACTTCAAGCCGCCCGTTCAGCCGCTGCCACGGCCCTGAGCGCGCCCGATCCACGCCGCTGGAAAGCGCTGGCCGTGCTGTGCACGGCCTACTTCATGGTGATCCTCGATTCGCAGATCGTCATCCTGGCGCTGCCGTCCATCGAACGGGCGCTGGGTTTCTCGCCGGGCCATGTGCAGTGGGTCATGAGCGCGTACCTGCTGAGCTTCGGCGGCCTGCTGCTGCTCGGTGGCCGCATGGCCGACCTGCTGGGGCGGCGGCGCATGTTCATGCTCGGCACCGGCCTGTTTCTCGTCGCCTCGTTGGGTTGCGGGTTCGCCACTTCGCCGCGCGTGCTGATCGTGGCGCGCGTGCTGCAGGGCGCGGCGGCCGCGGTGATGTCGCCTTCGGCGCTGTCCATCCTCATGACCACCTTCACCGAAGGCGCGGAGCGCAACAAGGCGCTGGGCATCTGGTCGGGCATGGGCGGCGTGGGCGCCACGTCGGCATTGCTGATCGGCGGGCCGCTGGCCGACCTGCTGGGCTGGCCGTGGATCTTCTACATCAACGCGCCGGTGGCGGCAGCGGTGATGGTGCTGTGCCCGATGCTGCTGCGCGAAAGCCGCGCCGACGAGCGCACCCATCCGCGCCGCTACGACCCGGCCGGTGCGTTCACCATCACGGCCGGCCTGATGCTGCTGGTGTATGCGCTGGTCGAGGCGCCCGTGGCCGGTTGGTTCAGCGGCCAGACCCTGGGCGTGTTCGCCGTTGCCGTGGCGTTGCTCGCGCTGTTCGTGCTGATCGAGGCGCGCTCCGCCGCGCCGCTGGTGCCGCTGTCGATCTTCAGGTCGCGCACGCTGGTCGGCGGCAACCTGCTGATGCTCGTGCTCGGCATGGCCGGCTGGGGCGTGGGCACGACGGTCTCGCTCTATGCGCAGAAGGTGCTGGGCTATTCGGCGCTGCAGTTCGGCCTGGGCACGGCGGTGCTCACGGTGATGGCGGTGGTCGGCTCGACCTTCGGGCAGGGTTTCGTCACGCGCGTGGGCTTTCGCCGCGTGGCGATGGCCGCGATGCTGCTGCTCTGCGTGGCGAGCCTGCTGCTGAGCAGCATCCGCTTGAACGGCACCTACTTCGGCGACATCTTTTTCGGCCTGTTCATCTTCGGCGCGGGGCTCGGCGCATGCGCCGTGGCCGCATCGATTGCGGCGCTGTCGGGTGTGGGCAAGAGCGAGGCGGGGCTGGCCTCGGGCATCAACACTGCTGCGTTCCAGTTGGGCGGTGCGTTCGGCGCCGCGGCGGTGGCGACCGTGGCCGTGTCGTTCGCGGTGGGAGGCTCCGTGCCGGCGCTGCACCGTGGCTATCAGGCGTCGTTCATCGCCAGTGCCGTCTTTGCAGCGGTCGGCATGCTCGTGGCATGGCGGCTGCTGCGCCTCCCGTCCTTAGTGGAGGAGGGGGCCTGAACCCTCGGCCTTCTCGCGAAGCCGTTCCGCCTTTTGCGCCAGCTCCGTCGCCTCGACGACCTGCTGAATCGAAAGCGGGCCGGTCAGCTCGACGTCACCAGTGAGCACGCTTTGCAGCGCCTCTTGTCCGGCCCGCCCCGCCAACCAGGCAAACGCCGAAGTGATCGAGCCACCGCCGAACTTGGCACGCAGCGCCTTCGACGCTGCACGGCTCACCTCGGCAAACGCCTCCTGGTCGGCGGCCGTCGAAGCCGCGCGAACGACAAAGCAGAACGCCGCGAGCTTGTCGGCTTCCGTGCGCAGGCGACGGGCCTTGGCTGCGCTTTGGGGCGCTTGCCCGAGGAGCATGGGTTCGAGCGCATCGGTGAACACCTGCACCTGCTGCCCTTCCACCCAGGTGGCATCCGCTCGCGACACGACTTCGACCGGCAGGCCGCGCGCCTTGGAGGCCCGCTCGGCGGCAGCCTGCGCTTCATCTGCCTGCGCGGCAGGCCACACAAGAAGCGGCGACTGCACCGTGCCATGCACCGCCCATCGGCCCGCGCCATTGAGGCAGCGCACGTAGTCGCCCTGCGCGCCACCATGCCGAGGGTCCACAAGGGAAAGGAGCAGGTACTGTTCGTGCGGCATCGGTGCGTTCATGTTCAAGGAGCCGTCGATTGTCGCCGCAGCAGGCGCGCAGGCATCGTCATCGCGATCACGCCGGCCATGACGCACGCCAGCCCGATCCACGCGGTGGCCGCCAGCGTCTCGCCCAGAAACACCACGCCGATCATCACGCCGATGGGCACGCGCAGGTAGGCCTGCGCGGAGGTCGACATCGGCCCCAGCGTCTTGATGAGCCGGAAGTAGATGGTGAAGGCGAGCGCGGTCGACAGCACCGCGAGCGCCAGCACCGCCCCCATCGACGCGGCCGAAGGCGACAGCATCCACGGCCGGTCGATGGCGATGCTCGCGGGCAGCAGCATCGCCGCGCCGCACAGCATCGAGCCGGCGGCCGGCACCATCGGGTCCAGCCCCTTGAACACGCGCCCGAACATCGCGGCGCAGCCGTAGCACACGGCCGCCGCCACCAGCCCGAGCTGCGCCAGCAGCGAATGCCCCAGCCCGTTCAGCGCCTCGACGCCGACGATCAGGCAGATGCCCGCCAGGCCCGCGCCCACGCCGAACAGCCGGCGCAGCGTCGGCTTTTCCGCGCCGCTCATACCCAAGCCCAGCAGGAAGATGAAGATCGGCGAGGTCGAGTTCAAGATGGTCGCCAGCCCCGCATCGACGCTGCGCTCGGCCCACGCGATGAGCGTGAACGGCAGCACGCTGTTCAGGCAGGCCTGCAGCATGAAGCGGCCCCACATGGCAGGTTCGGTCGGCAGCTTCACGCCGCGCATGCGCAGCACCGCGAGCAGCAGCGCACCGGCGATCAGCGTGCGCGCCGCGATCAGCGTGACCGGCGGAATGGTCGCAACGCCGATCTTGATGAAGGTGTACGAGGCGCCCCAGCAGGTGGCGAGCACCGCGAGCAGGGCCCATTCGAGGGCGGCGCGGGGAGGGGCTTTGCCGGGCGTGGCGAGTGCGGGTGTGTGCATGGTGCGCCGATCATCGCGAGACCGGGCCACCGACACTTCGGCCTGCAGCGAAGCGTGGATGCCGTCAGTGGCCGTGCGAGTGATCGTGCGAACGCAGGCTGTTGGCGCCGCCGTTCAGCAGGCTCGCCAGGTCCACTTCCTGCTCGGCCGCCGCACCGGAAATCACGCGGTGCTCCAGTTCGTCGAGGTGTTCCAGCGCCACCGCCAGCGCGGCATCGAGCGACTTGCCCATCAGCGCCTCGATGATCTGTTCATGCTCGCGCGGCGCGCAGCTCGCGGCCTCGGCTGAATCGTAGAGCGCCTTGTACAGCTCGGTGTTCGAGATCAGCCGCTGGATGTACGACAGCAGTTCGTCGCTGCCCGCCATCTGCGCCAGCAGCAGGTGGAAGTCGCCCGCCAGCCGTATCGCGTCTTCGCGCCGGCCTTCCTTGAAGGCCTTCTGCTCGGCCTGCACGTGCTTGCGCAGCGTGGCCACCTGGTCGCGCGCGAGCTGGCCGAACAGCGTGGTGATGAGCCCGGCTTCCACGATGCGGCGCGCGCGGTAGATGCCACGCATATCGTCGATCGACGGATTCGGCACGAAGGCGCCGCGGTTGTGCTCCAGCACCAGCCGCTTTTCAGACCCCAGTCGCGCCAGCACCTTGCGCACCGCGCCGCGCGTGCAGCCCAGCGCCTCGGCCAGCGCGCGTTCGCGCAGCGGCTTGCCGGGGCGCAGCTTGCCGCTCAGCAGCGCCTTCGACACGGCCGCATAGACACGCTCGTCCACGTTGGCATCGTCGTCTTCTGCTTCGACGGTGGCATCGGGCTTGGCGGTGGGGGCGGTGGCTGGGGAGCGGCGGGTGGCGGAGGGCATGGGCGGGCAGGGCAAGCGAGCGGGGCGTTGGGGCGCTTTCGGTCCGTGGGGCGTCCGGATTATTGCCTGCGGCCCGACGCCTACGGGAAAGCCCCCGGATTGACGCGGCCCGCCCGGCTCCGTACCATTCGCGCCGTTTGGTTAACCAAATTAAATATGTATGGTTAACCAAAATAGACATAATTTCAACCCAAACTGGAATCGAGGCTCCCGATGAAATCCGTCAAATGGCTGGCCGTGCTGCCGGTCGCTGCTTTCTTCAGCGGCGGGTGGCTCTCGGCCATCGCGCCCACCTTCGTGTTCGGCATGCCTTTCCTGATGGTGTGGAACGTCAGCTGGCTGGTGCTGACCTCGCTGATCATGGTGGTCATCGACCGCGCCGAAGGCGACCTCGACGCCCCCACCACCGCCACCGGAGACGCACGATGAACGCCGCATTGGGTGTGATCGCGCTCTTCGTCGTCGGCGCGCTGGGCCTGGCGGTGCTCGCGCGCCGTGGCCGCACCATGAGCCTGGAGCAATGGGCGCTGGGCGGGCGCGGGCTGGGCGCCATCATGGTGTTCCTGCTGATGGCGGGCGAATCGTTCTCCACCTTCACCTTTCTGGGCGCGAGCGGCTGGTCGTACAGCAAGGGCTCGCCGGCCTTCTACATCCTGGCCTACGGCGGGCTGGCCTACCTGATGGCCTTCTGGATGCTGCCGGCCATCTGGCGCTACGCCACCGCGCACAAGCTGGTGTCGTTCTCGGACTTCTTCGCCCACAAGTACAACAGCCGCCCGCTTGGCGTGCTGGTGTCCATCGTCGCGCTCATGGGCATGGTGGCGCTGCTCACCATCCAGTTGCGCGGGCTCGGCATCATCGTGTCGGAGGCCTCGTACGGCTCCATCGCGCCGCAGGTCGCCATCTGGATCGGCACCGTCGTCATGGTGTCGTACATCCTGTTCTCGGGCATCCACGGCTCGGCCAGCATCGCCATCGTGAAGGACGTGCTGATCCTCGTGCTCGCGGTGTTCCTGGGCATCTACCTGCCCTGGCACTACTACGGCGGCGTCACGCCGATGTTCACGGCCATCCACGCGGCCAACCCCACCTTCTTCGAGTTTCCGAAGGAAGGGCTCAACCTCACCTGGTACAACTCGACCATCCTGCTCACGGCGCTGGGCTACTACCTGTACCCGTTCAACCTGACGTCGGTGTATGCGGCCAAGAGCGCCAGCGCGGTGAGGCGCAACACCATCCTGATGCCGCTGTACCAGGTGGTCATCGCCTTCCTGTTCCTGGTCGGCTTCGCGGCCATCCTGCAGGTGCCGGGCCTCAAGGGCGCCGAGGTCGACCTCGCGCTGTTCGGCCTCGTCAAGCACACCTTCGATCCGTGGTTCGTCGGCGTGATCGGCGGCACGGGCGTGCTCACCGCGCTGGTGCCGGGCTCGATGATCCTGCTGACCGCTTCGACGGTGATCGGCAAGAACGTCTACAAGGAAGGCTTTGCCCACAACGCGACCGACAAGCAGGTGTCGCGCGTGGCGCGCGGCGTGCTGCCGGTGTTTGCGCTGGTGGCGGTGTACTTCGTGCTGCGCGGCGGCGCGACCATCGTGTCGGTCGCCATCTTCGCGTCCAGCCTGCTCACGCAACTGCTGCCTTCGCTGCTGTTCAGCCTCATGAAGAAGCCTTTCGGCAACAAGCATTCGGCCTTCGCGGGCATCCTGGCGGGCGGCGCGGTGCTGGCCTTCATGATGACCACCAGCGCCAACCTGGGTACGCTGTTCCCGGCCGCGCCGGTGGTCTTCAAGTCGCTCAACATCGGGCTCGTGGCGCTGGCGACCAATGCGCTGGTGTTCGTGATCGTGGCGCTGTTCACGCGGCGCACCGTGTCGCACGCCACCGCCGCCCAGCCGGCCTGATGCACTTCAACGAACGGACCTTCTCATCATGCCTTCGCTCCTGATTCGCAACGTGCGCCCCATGGGCGCTTCCCCGGTCGACGTGCTGGTGCAGGAGGGGCGCATCGCCGCCGTCGGCACCGCGCTGCCCGCGCCCGCCGATGCCGCCGTGGAAGACGGCGCCGGCGCCTTGCTGCTGCCCGGCCTGGTCGAAGGCCACACCCACCTCGACAAGACGATGTGGGGCATGGACTGGTACCGCAACGAAGTCGGCGTGAACCTCATCGACAAGATCGAGAACGAACGCGCCTTTCGCCATGCGAGCGGGCACGACGCCGCCGCGCAATCGCTGGTGCTGGCCAAGGCCTTTCTCGCGCTCGGCACCACGCGGCTGCGCACGCATGTCGATGTCGACACGCAGGCCGGCCTGCGCCACCTCGAAGGCACCATGCGCACGCGCGAGACGCTGCGCGCGCTGCAGCAGATCCAGATCGTCGCGTTCCCGCAGTCGGGCCTGCTCACGCGGCCGGGCACCTTCGAGCTGCTCGACCAGGCCATGGCGCAAGGCGCAGACGTGCTGGGCGGGCTCGACCCCTGCGCCATCGACGGCGACCCGGTGCGCTCGCTCGACATGCTGTTCGCCATTGCCGGCAAGCACCGCTGCCCCGTCGACATTCACCTGCACGAGCCCGGCGCCATGGGCGCGTTTTCGCTCGACCTGATCCTGCAGCGCACCGAAGCGCTGGGCATGCATGGCCAGGTCGCCATCAGCCACGGCTTCTGCCTGGGCGACGTGAGCGAACGCGAGCGCGAAGTGCTGCTCGCGCGCATGGCGAAGCTTGGTGTGGTGCTCATCACCAGCGCGCCGCCTTCACGCATGGTGCCGCCGCTCATGGCCTGCCGGCAGGCTGGCGTGACCGTGCTCGGCGGCAACGACGGCATCCGCGACACCTGGTCGCCATATGGCAACCCCGACATGCTGGAGCGCGCCATGATCATCGGCATGCGCTACAACCTGCGCCGCGATGACGAGATCGAAGTGGCGCTCGACACCGTCACGCACGCCGGTGCGCGCGGCTGCGGCTTCGAGGCCTACGGGCTCGAAGTTGGTTGCCGTGCAGACCTCGTGCTGGTCGATGCGCAGACGCCCGCGCAGGCCGTGGTCTCGCGGCCCGTGCGCCAACTGGTGGTGGCGGGCGGGCGCATCGTGGCGCGCAACGGCGTGCTGCAGGCCGACGTGGCCGCCTTGTGACGACAACGCGCAGCCGCCATCAGGGCGGCGCCGCCTTCGCCTTCGTAATCGTGCTGGTCGCGCTGAACCTGCGCGCCTTTCTCACGTCGAGCAGTCCGTTGCTCGAACCCATCCGCCTGGCGACGGGCATCGGCTTTCATGCGGTGGCGCTGCTCACCGTGCTGCCGATGTTCGCGATGGGCGCGATGTCCTTGTTCGGCTCGGCCGTGGGGCAGCGCATCGGCGCGCGCGGCGGCATCGCGCTCGGTCTGGGCGCCATTGCGCTGGCCTGCGCGAGCCGCTACGTGGCGGGCGGCGCGGCGGCCTTGCTGTGGAGCGCCGCGCTCGCGGGCGCCGGTGTCGGGCTGGTGCAGGCGCTGATGCCGGGCGTGGTCAAGCAGGCCTACCCGTCGCGCATCGGCGTGATGACGGGGCTGTATTCGGCCGCCATCATGGGTGGCGGCGGGCTCGGTGCCATGGCCAGCCCATGGGTGGCGCATGCACTGGGCGGCGCGCAGGCCGACTGGCATGCGGGCCTGGCGATGTGGGCCGTGCTGGCCACGGTGGCGCTGCTGTCGTGGCTCGGCCTGCGCCGCGCGACACCGGACACGGCGACGAACACGGCGGCGACTGCACCGCGCCAGAACCTCTCATGGCTGCGCTGCTTTCGCAGCCCGCGCGCATGGCTGCTGGCCGTGTGTTTTGGTCTCATCAACGGCGGCTACACCAGCCTCGTCGCATGGCTGCCGCACTTCTACGCCCAGCAGGGATGGACCGCGCAAGAGGGCGGCTCGGTGCTCGCGCTGATGACGGCGGCGCAGGTCGTCGCCGCGCTCGCCATGCCCGCGCTGGCGCGCAGCCGTGGGCGCGACCTGCGGCCCTGGCTTGCACTCACGCTGGTCGCGCAGCTCGCGGGCTTCGCGGCGCTCATGTTCGACTTGCCCGTGCCCGCAGCCGGCGTGGCCGTCACGCTCGGCTTCGGCCTTGGCGGCGCCTTCGCGCTGTGCATGGTGCTGGCGCTCGACCATCTGCCCGACCCGGCGCAGGCCGGCGCGCTGGCGGGCTTCATGCAGGGCGTGGGTTTCATGATCGCGGCGCTCGCGCCCTTCGTCACCGGTTGGGTGCGCGAGCAGACCGGTGGCTTCACCTACGCATGGGCCTACCTGGCCGCCGTGGTCGTCGTGCTGCTGCCGCTGATGCTGCGCTTCGATCCGCGCCGCTATGCAGTGGCCACCGCCGGCCTGTTCGACGCGCAGCGCGGCTCGCCCGGTGCTGCTGCTGCTGCTGCCGCTGCTGCCATCCGCCCTGTGCTCGACAACGCAAGAAAGGTCTGACCCCATGTACCAACAGGAATTCATGCAGCGCGCGCTCGCGCTGTCCGCGCAGGCGCTGCAGGCGCACGGCACCGAGCCCTTCGGCGCCGTCGTCGTGAAAGACGGCGTGATCGTCGGCGAAGGCTTCAACCATTCGGTGGCGCACCACGACCCGACCTCGCATGGCGAGGTCGAAGCCATCCGCGATGCCTGCCGCAAGCTCGGCACCGTCGACCTGTCGGGCTGCGAGCTGTACACCTCGTGCGAGCCCTGTGCCATGTGCGTGGCCGCCATGCACATCGCGGGCATCGGCAAGCTTTACTACGCGGCGACGCTCGCGCAATCGGGCGAGGCCTTTGAAGGACTCACGGTGGCGGCGCGGCACCCGATCGATGTCGAGACGCTGCGCGCCGAAGCCGGCGCCACCATCGAGCGGCGCACGCAGGCGTCGGAACAGAAACTGGACCGCGAGGCCCTGCAGATTCTTTCCGACTGGGCGGCGACGCGACGCGCCGGGCCGACTGAAGCGCCTAGGTCTTGAGCGCCTTCACGACCGCGTCGAAAAACGGAATCGCCGGAATGCCGATGACCATTGGATTGGTCTGCGCGCCCCAGACGACGACCACGACCTTTTCCTTGCGGTTGATGTAGATCTGCTGGCCCATGATCCCGTTCGCGAAGAACGCGCCGTCCGCCACGGACTGGCTGCTCTTGTTGGTGGGGAGCCACCACAGATAGCCGTAGTCCGACGCGGTGCCCGTGCTCAGCACCTTGGGGGAGCCCGCCTCCGAGACCCATCCCGCGGGCAGCACCTGCGTGCCGGCGGCAACGCCATCGTTCATGACGAACAGGCCGAACCGCCCATAGTCACGCAATGTCGCGCTGATGCCGCCGGCCCCGAACTCGACCCCGTTGGGTGAGTTCAGCCACCAGTTGGCCTGTGCCTGCATGCCGAACTTCGACCAGATCTTCTCGGACAGGTACTGCGCCAGCGGCTTCTTGGCCGCGTTGTACAGGACCTCGCTGGCCACCTGCGCTTCACCTGTGCTGTAGTTGAACACCGAGCCCGGCGCGGCCGCGCGAGGCAGCTTGCTCATGAGGTCCATGGCCGCGCCTGGCTGCTGGCCGATCTGCACCTCCAGCAGTTGACGTCGATCGGACTTGGGGTCGGTGTAGGTCTCGTCCCATTTCACCCCCGAGGCCATCATCAGCACATTGCGCACCGTGACGCCGTCGTAGGCGCTTCCCGCCAATCGGGGAACGTACTTGATCACCTGGTCGTCGAGGCTGGCGATGTAGCCGTCCTTCACGGCGGCGCCGATCAGGGTCGAGGTGATCGACTTGGCCACCGACATCGACATCCAGCGGGTCTTTTGCGTGTTGCCGTACTGGTAGGTCTCGTTGACCACGTTGCCGTCTTTCAGGATCAGCAATCCGGACACGCGGTTGGTCGCAAGAAAATCGGCAAGGCCGTACGGCGTGCCATTGACCGTGAAGTCCACCTTGGTCAGTTGCGTGGCGGCCGCGGGCAGTGGATAGGGTGTGCCGCCGGGCTCGATCGTGCGTGTCGGAAACAGCCGGTCGGTGTTGCGGTAGGTGTTGACGGCCAGGTCCGGGGAGAGGGCGCCGTCATAGATCTGGCGAACCGTGCCGATCGGCTCCGACGCATGCGGATATCCGTTTGCATTGCCGGTGTCACCGCCAGCGGGCGGAGCCGCGACGACCGGAGGAAGAACGACCCCTCCGCCACCACCGCCGCCCCCTCCACCACCGCCGCAAGCGGCGAGCAGCAATGCGAGGGCAAGCACAGGAACCGACACGGCCATGCGCACGGGGCGCGATGGTGCGAATGCCTTCAGAACACTTGGATCCACGCGAATCTCCTTGTTGGTATTGACGTTCGCGAGCCGTGGGGCATGCCCCCGTTCATCTCCTCCGGCTTGCCGGCGCGGATGATCGCATCTGTCGGGTTTATCTCAAAGTCACGTGCGGTCGCCGCTGACACGACGCTGTCACAAGCGATGCAACCATCAAGCCTTGTTTCAATACTTGGAGGAACACCCGATGAACAAGGCCCTGATCGCACTCGCCACCTCGCTCACCCTGCTCGCGGCCGGCACCGCCAGCGCGCAGATCGGCAAGGCCGCATCCGAGGCGACCGACGCCGCGCAGCACAAGATCGACGAGAAGCAGGCCGACAGCAAGGCCAAGAAGAGCGGCCCCGTCGGCAAGGCCGTGAACAACGTCAAGTCGGGCTATCACAAGAACCGGGCGAAGAACTCGGCCAACAAGGCCAAGCAGGCGTTGAAGGACGTAGGCTGAGCGAGCCTGCGGGGGAGTGGCACCGCGTTGCCCTTGCGTAAGCCCGCAAAAGGGCCGATGCGGCATACTTCCACCCCCCAAAACACTCGCCAGAGACCCCACTGAATGGACAAGGAAGTCGACCCCCACGTACTCGCTGTGATCGATGAGATGCGACTGTCAGGACCACGGCTCACGCCAGTCGAAATCGTCGCCAAGATGGGTGTGTTCGACGCGCGCGACAAGCCATTCGACCATGCCTGGCTGGCCACCGGCGACAACGTCATCGCCACCATCTGGGCCGAGCATGTGAGCGTCGGCGCCGGCGGACGCTGGTTCTTGCTCGAGTCGCTGGACACGCAGCATCGCGCAGGCGGCGGCACGCGCGCCCCCAACCAGGTTCAGCGCGCCAAGGACCGCCTTGCATTGCTCAAGCGCACCTTCGACGCAGGCCAGGGCTTCCGCACGGTCCTGCAGACCAACCGGGTCGCCATTGCCGAGCTGGAAATCAACAAGGGCGCCAAGGTGTCCACGCGCGTGCGCGATGACGCCGAATGGCACGTCGCCACCTGGGAGCTGGAGCAGAAACTCGCGGTGCTGGTTCGCGGCCCGCGCGGCTGGGTTCCCGACGAGGCCGAAGTGCAGGCCGCCAAGGCGCGGGCCGGCGTTGCGCAGCCGGAAGAAGAAGTAGCCGCCGCAACAGCAGCCCCCGTGGCCGCAGCGCCGTCCTCGCCGGAACAAGTGCAGGCCGCCGCCATGGACTACGTGCTGCGTCACTTCCGGGGCTACGGCTACAAGGCCGAAGACCTGACGGGCCAGGACATCGGCTACGACATCGAGGTGTCGAACGCCAAGGGCGCAACGCTTCTCAAGATCGCGGTGAAGGGCACCTCCGCAGGCACGCCGAGCTTTCAGCTCACGGGCGAGCAAAGCGCGAGCTCGGTACGCGAGCCGCTGTGGCGCCTGCTGGTGGTTTCCGACGCAGGCGGCCCCACGGCGCAGCACAAGATCTACAAGCCTTCCGAGATGCCCCAGGCGCCTGGGTTCCAGTCTTAGTAAAGGCAGTCGGCGAGCGGCCGGTTAGTGCCGCACGTTCACGATGGTGGCCTGCATCATTGCGACCACCTTGTAGTCCGCGCCGCTTGCGGAAAACGCCCGCACTTCACCCGTGCAGACCGTGAGCAGCTTGCCCGAACTCTGCACCCGCCCGACGGCCAGAAAGCGCTCGCCGAGGGCGGGTCGCATGAAGTTGATCTTGAACTCCGCTGTGACCACATCGAATTCCGCCGGCGCCTTCGTCAGCGCGGCGTAGCCGCAGGCGCTGTCCACCACGCTCGTGACCGCGCCCGCATGCACAAACCCGTTCTGCTGCGAAAGACCGGCCGAGAACGGCAGCTCGATGTGAACCTCGCCATCGGCCACCAGCACCAGTCGGGCGCCCAGCGTTGCCATCAGTCCCTGTGAGTTGAAGCTGGCGGAGATTCTTGCGTGGATGTCGCTCATGGATGGTTTTCTGTTCGAGGCTCAAGACGAACAGGGTTCTACCACCGAGCGAAAAAAACCCCGTCAGCGCGACCCACCAGCGCCGTCGCGCGCGCGGATCACCGTGGTCGTTTCCCCGCCGACGCCCCAGTCGTCGGTGTTGATCTCGTCGATCACCACGTGCGTGAGCCCGGGCTTCTTGCCGAGCACACGCTGCAGCGTGTCGGTGATCTCCGCGATCACGGTGGCCTTCTGCTCGCGCGTGGCGCCGTCGCGTGTGATGCGTACGTTGACGTAAGGCATGGTCGTCTCCTTGCGTCCCGGGCTCAGATGTTGCCGGCCGCCGCGGCACCGTCCACCGGCAGCACCGCGCCGCTGGTGAAGCCCGCGTTGACCAGGTAGAGCACCGCATCGGCAATCTCGTCGACCGTGCCCAGGCGGCCGGTGGGTTGCAGCGTCTTCAGGAACGCATGCGACTCCACCGGGTGCATCGGGCTGTCGATGATGCCGGGCGCGACCGCGTTCACGCGCACACCGTGCGGCGCGAGTTCGAGCGCCAGCGCACGCGTGGCCGCATTCAGCCCGCCCTTGAGCAGCACAGCCATGAAGGCCGGCACATTGCTGCGCGGCTGCAGCGCAATCGACGCCGTGATGTTCACGATGGCGCCCGAGCCGCGCGCGATCATCTGCCGCGCCGCAGCCTGCGACGCGAAGATCGTTCCCTTCACGTTGATCGCGATCTGCTCCTCGATCTCTTCGGGCGTGAAGTCGATGAAGGGCTTGGGCAGGAACACGCCCGCGTTGTTGACCAGCGCATCGACCGCGCCGAAGCGCGCCACCGCATGATCGACCAGCGCCTGCGCAGTGCGCGGCTCGGCAATGTCGCCCGCCACGCCGCTGAAGCGGTCGCCGGCGCCGAGCTGGCGCGCGGCTTCGAGCAGTCGCGCATCGTTGCGCGCATTGCCGACCACGTTCCAGCCTTCGGCCAGCAGGCGGCGGGCGATGCCGAAACCGATGCCGCTGCTGGCGCCGGTGACGATGGCGGTCTTGCCGCCGATGGGGTTCTGCACAGTCATGATCAATTTCCTTCCGGTTCAGCGGGCCGCAACATGCGGCGCCGTCGTGGAAGGAAGTTTGGATTCGCTCGCCCAAAGAGTGAATAGCCGCAATTGGGCGAACACTCTTCCCCAAGCCGAACGAATCAGCCGCGCTTTGGCTTGGCAGCCGCTTTGGCAGCGGGCTTGCTCCTGGGCGCGCAGGCCTCGGCCCATTGCGCAAAACCCGCGCGCAACCTCGGCAGCGCAAAGTCGACAAACGCCCGCACCTTCGGCACCGACAGCCGCCCGTGCGGCGACACCAGGTGCACCGGCAGCGGCGCGATCTCGTCCCCGGCCAGGATGATGCGCAACCGCCCGTCGGCCACCTCGTTGGCCACGTGATACGAAAACGAGCGCAGCACGCCGCGCCCTTCCACTGCGGACGCCACCGCCGCGCGCAGGCTGTTGACGATGAAGCGCGGCGCAAACTGCACCGTGCGCGGCATCGCCGAGCCGCCAGCGCCGGCCTGCTGCGGGAAGCTCCACGAGTCGATGCCGAAGTGCGTCATGGCCACCACCTGGTGCTGCGCAATGTCCGCCGGCTGCTCGATGCGCGGATGCCGCGCCAGGTAGCGCGGCGACGCGGTGAGAACGCGGCGCACCTCGCCCACGGGCAGCGCCACCAGCGTGGAATCGGCCAGGTGGGCAATGCGCAGTGCCACGTCGATGCCTTCGTCGATCAGGTTGGCCGGCCGGTCGAGCAGGTGCAGGCGCACCGACACCGTCGG
This sequence comes from Variovorax raffinosi, assembly GCF_051216615.1. NCBI lineage: Bacteria > Pseudomonadati > Pseudomonadota > Betaproteobacteria > Burkholderiales > Comamonadaceae > Variovorax > Variovorax raffinosi. The sequence continues at coordinate 338,832 of NZ_JBPJZR010000002.1, read as the reverse complement.
GTGCGCGTTCATGAACTCATCGAGGATCGGCCGCAGCAGGCTCTCGCCGACTGCGACCGCCGCTGTCACCGTCAGCCGCCCGCGCGGTGCCGAGCGCTCGCCTGCGGCCGCCATGTCGGCTTCTTCAAGATCGGTGAGGATGCGCCGGCACGCGACCGCATAGCGCTCGCCCGCTTCGCTCAGCCGGATGGAGCGCGTCGTGCGGTGCAGCAGCTCCGTGCCCACGTGCGTTTCGAGGAACGCGATCGCGCGGCTTACTGCGGCGGGCGACTTGCCCAGCTTGCGGCCCGCCCCGGCAAGGCTGCCTTCGTCCAGCGCCGCGACGAAGACCTTCATGGCGTCGATGCGGTCCACGATTCTTCCTTGTTCCGAAATACTGAATGCCCAAGCATAGGGATTCACTCGCGCGGCGGCAATCCATAGCATCGGAGCATCGATTCGCCGGAGACCTTCTCTGATGTCCGCCGCCCCACGCATCGCCGCCGACAGGGTGGCTGCTTCCCACCCACATGCCGCGCCGCCCTGGCGGGCCATCCTCGCGGGCTTCTGCGCCACGCTCGTTGGCCTCGGGCTGGCCCGCTTCGCCTACACGCCGCTGTTGCCGGCCATCATCGACGCGCACTGGTTCAGCGCCTCCGCCGCCACGTATCTCGGCGCGGCCAATCTCGTGGGCTACTTGATCGGCGCACTGCTCGGCGGGCCGATGTCGGCGCGCTGGCCGGCGCGTGCCGTGCTGCGCGCGATGATGCTGGCCACGGCCGCTTCGCTGATCGCCTGCGCATGGCCGATCGACTTTGCATGGTTCTTCGGCTGGCGCATCGTCTCCGGCATTTCCGGCGGTGCGTTGATGGTGCTGGCCGCGCCCACCGTGCTCGCGCAGATGCCGCCCCGGCAGCGGGGGCTTGCAAGCGGAATGATCTTCGCGGGCATCGGCCTTGGCATTGCGGCGTCGGGCACGCTCGTGCCCTTGCTGCTGCGCCAGGGCCTCGCGACGACATGGATCGGGCTTGCCGTGCTCGCGCTGCTGCTCACCATCGTCGCGTGGCACGGCTGGCCCGCCGCGGCGCCGGCACATGCGGCCCACGCGGCGCATGCCGCTGCCGCACGGCCACCCGTTGCCAAGCGCGCACTGCGCGCGCTGACCATGTCGTATGCGCTGAATGCCGCCGGCCTTGTGCCGCACATGATCTTTCTTGTCGACTTCGTCGCGCGCGGGCTCGGGCAGGGCCTTGCGGTGGGCGCGCAGTACTGGGTGGTGTTCGGCCTGGGCGCCATCGTCGGCCCGGTGCTCAGTGGCTACCTGGCCGACCGCGTCGGCTTCGGCCCCGCGCTGCGCATTGCCTTCGCCGTGCAGGCGGTGGCACTCGCGCTGCCCGCCGCCGGCCTCATCGGGCACGGCGGGCTCATCGTGTCCAGCGCGGTGGTCGGCGCCTTCACGCCGGGCATCGTGCCGCTCGTGCTGGGCCGCGTGCAGGAACTGCTTGCGCACCACCCGGCACTGCAGAAGGCCGCCTGGAGCCGGGCGACCACCGGCTTCGCGGTGCTGCAGGCCAGCGCGGCCTACGGCATGTCGTGGCTGCTCGGGCATTCGGGCGGCGACTACGCCTTGCTGTTTGCCCTGGGCTGCGGCGCCATCGTGCTCGCGCTGCTCACAGACCTTGTGGCCAGCGGGGTCCGCCGCGTTGGGTGATTCGGGGGCCGCATTTAAACTGCGGCCATGAAAAGCACAGGGGAAGAAGCCCAACGCCGTCTGCAGCCCGTCGTGGAGCTTCGGCAAGAAGGCGGCGTGTCGTTCGCTTACTCCGTTCGCGCGCCACGCTCGAAGGGCGTGATACCGCCCAGCTCTTACCAGGACCGCGGCTTTGCCACGCTCGCCGTCTGCCTGAGCGATGTGGCGAAGGCGCTCGGTGGTGACTTCAAACGCATCTACGTGCGCCTTGATGGCCACTGCGTCGGCGAGCGCGACCTTGTCGAGTTGCGCGAGGCGCCGGAGAAAGTCGCGGCCGAGTTGACGTTGGAGCGCGATGCGCTGAATGCGCTGCTGAAGCCTGCCGTAATCACAACAGCCGCCGAACAGGAAACAAGCGCCAGGTAACTGTCCCCTCTCCCCTCGGGGAGAGGGCTAGGGTGAGGGCAGCGGCACCAACACGCGCACCGCCCTCGCTATCGCCGCCGGCCCTCACCCCAACCCTCTCCCCGAGGGGAGAGGAAGCAAGGCGACTCGCACCGCCAATCGATCAGTCCCAGGCCGGCGACAGACCGGCCGGATCGGTCAGCCGCTCATTGCGCTCGAGCGCCGCCATCTGCGCCATCTCCGCATCCGTCAGCTCCAGTTGCTGCGCCTTCAGATTGCCTTCAAGGTTCGCGCGCTTCGTCGACGACGGAATCACCGCATAGCCCAACTGCATCGCCCAGGCCAGCGTGACCTGCGCGGTCGTTGCGTTGTGCGCCTTGGCAATCGCCTCGATCACCGGATCGGCAATCACCTTGCCGTAGGCCAGCGTCATGTACGAGGTGATGTGGATGCCCTGGCTCTTTGCGAATTCGGCCACCTTGCGGTTCTGCAGGTACGGGTGCAGCTCGATCTGGTTGGTGGCGATGTTCTCTGCGCCCACCGCCGCAATCGCTTCCTTCATCAGCGCGATGTTGAAGTTCGACACGCCGATGCGCTTGGTGAGCCCCAGCGCCTTGGCCTCGGCCAGCGCGCCCATGAACTCGGCCACAGAAACGGCGTTGCCCGGCGAAGGCCAGTGGATCAGCGTCAGGTCCACTTCGGTTGTGCGCAGCTTCGCGAGGCTGTCTTTCAGGCTGGGCAGCAGCTTGTCTTTGGCGTAGTTGTCCGTCCAGATCTTGGTCGTGATGAACAGGTCTTTGCGCGCCACGCCGCTTTCGGCGATGGCCTGGCCCACTTCGGCTTCATTGCCGTAGATCTGCGCCGTGTCGATCACGCGGTAGCCCACGTCCAGGCCGTTCTTTACCGAGTCGATCACCACCTGGCCCTTCAGGCGGAAGGTGCCGAGGCCGAAGGCGGGAATGGCCGGGTTGTTGTTGCTGTTGTTGTTCGTTGTCATGGTGTTGTCCTTGTGCGTTGAAAAAAGAAGAAGAAAAGAAAAGAGAAATCAGATCAGTGGCCGACAGGCACCGGCCCCGAAGCGCGAACCGGAATGCCGGCCCGGCGGTCCAGCACGCCGCTCCAGTGCGTGAGCGCCAGCGACACCAGCACCACCAGTGCGCCGATCCATGGCGTGTGCATCAGGCCCAGGTGCGTCACGATCAGGCCGCCGGCCCAGGCTGCGAGGGCAATGCCCAGGTTGAAGGCCGCGATGTTCAGGCCCGAGGCCACGTCCACCGCCTGCGGCGTGAAGCGTTCGGCCTGCTTGACCACATACACCTGCAGGCCCGGCACGTTGCCGAAGGCGACTGCGCCCCACATCAGCACCGCCACCAGTGCCAGCCACTTGTGCGGCGCCGCGAAGTTGAAGACCAACAAGACAGCGGCCAGCAGCGCAAAGATGATCTTGAGCGCCGGAATCGGCCCCATGCGGTCGGCCAGCTTGCCGCCCCAGATGTTGCCCGCCGCCACCGACACGCCGTACACCAGCATCACCCAACCCACCGAGCCCGCGCTGAAGCCCGACACGTCGGTAAGGATCGGCGCAAGAAACGTGAACGGAATGAACGTGCCGCCGTAGCCAATCGCCGTCTTGGCATACACCAGCAACAGGCGCGGCTCGGCCAGCACTTTTGCCTGCTGCGCGAGCGAGGCCGGCGGCGTGTGGCGGATGTTGTTCGGCACAAAAATCCAGCTACCGATGAAGGCGACGACGCCCAACGCGGACACGGCCAGGAAAGTCTCGCGCCAGCCGAAGTGCTGCCCGATGAACGTGCCCAGCGGCACACCCGTGACCAGCGCCACCGTGAGCCCGGTGAACATGATCGCGATGGCGCTCGCGGCCTTTTCCTTTGGCACCAGACCCGTGGCGATGGTCGAGCCGATCGAGAAGAACACGCCGTGCGCCAGCCCCGTGAGGATGCGCGCCGCTACCAGCGATTCATAGCTCGGCGCTTGCCACGCCAGCAGATTGCCGACCGTGAAGAGGGCCATGAGCCCGAGCAGCAGCGCCTTGCGCGGCAGCTTGCCCGTGAGGGCGGTGAGCACCGGCGCGCCGATGGCGACGCCCAGTGCGTAGAGGCTGACGAGCAGGCCGGCAGAGGGCAGGCCGATGCTCAGGTCAGCAGCGACCGTGGGGATGAGGCCAACGATGACGAACTCGGTCGTCCCGATGGCGAAGGCGCTGAGGGTCAGCGCGAGTAAGGCGATTGGCATGAGAGCACTCCTTCTTGGATGTAGAGGAGTGTCTTGCGGATACCTTTGCGGATAAATGGGGGTTGGGGCAGAAGATAGTTGCGTAAGAGTCAATTATTTCTACTGCTTAGGCAAGCGCGAAAATGCAAAGTAGGAATAAAAAATAAGCGATGAGGGAGAGGTTTTTTTAATGGATGGGCAAATCGAAATTTACTTCGAAGAATTAATTTTGGTTACGCCGAATTTTCGGGGGCTGTACTTTTTGCGACTTGAACTTCTTCCCCTTTCTCGTCAATTATTGAGATGACGTGTTCGGGCAAAAACACCACTCGATCACCAGCGCTTAAAACATCTTCATCACACGAAATTGGATCGTTGTCTAACAATCCAATATAGTACGGGCCCGATCGCTCCTGCACTATTACCCACATTCGCTCAATCGAGATTTCTTTCAAATCTCCATCGAGCACCTCGATATCGAACATGAGCTTGACTATGTTGCCTGGCTTTAAGTTGCGCCTTAGTGCTTCGTCGGGAATCTCAAATGTATCTGGATTAGATTGATGACGTACAACCCCGCTTTCGAGTTGCCAACCATCAAGTTCCATACTTGGAAGTCGAATCATTTCCTCCTCAGACGTAATGTCTTCGGTGAAACCAATAGCCCAATGTGGGCGTGAACCAAGGGGAGGAGGTACAAGTGCGGGCTGTTTATAAACCGCTCGAAGCAATGCTTCCATCGATTTCTCGCGCTTCTCATCTGCTCGCATGTCTATCGCATAAATACCAAGAAACTGCATCGGTATTGCGCAATTCGGACCTGGTTCAAATTCGCCGTCACGCACAACAGGAATGAAACGTTCTCTTGATACACCCCCAACAAGATTTCCAGAAATTATCTGCTGCTCGTAACCAACCCCGCCAGATCGCTCTAAGGATTTTCGAGCATAGGCTCGGGTGCAAATTACTAGTACAAAATCACAGCGCTGAACCTCTGCTTCCATAAATTGAGTCAAACTTTGACCAGGGACGACATTCCATCGGTCTAGCCGAACATCCACTCCATTGATGCGCAATTGCTCGCTGAGATTTTTCACCCATTCCATATGCTTTTCATCATCCCAAGAATAAGAAATGAAGACGGTAGGAGCAGGAGATACGATGGCCATGGAACTGTGAGAAGGATTGGTCGTGATATGCATTATGTTGTAACGTTTGACCTGAGCGCCAATCTTTCCTGTGGGAACATAAAACCAGCAGTGGCGTTGGTGTCTCGAAAGGGCGCGCTAGTGTTTGCTTGCAAGCGAAACGTCGCGGCAAGGAAGCACGAGGGGTGATAGGTTTAATTTTCAGGCAACAGCTTGAGCGAGAGTACTGGCACCGAACGGGGACGACTCCAGGTGAGGAGGCTCGCAAATGGATATCAGACGGTTGTTCCCCCGATAAGCAGGCGCGTTTCGATGCATGTGCCGCTCACGCCGATGGGTTCACGTCGCCGACTGCGACCTGCTCCTGCATCTGAGGCCGTCCGGCCCCATATTGGGGCAATGGGACCGCGCAGTGAATCCCGAGATTCGCTTCATTGGGCGGTAACAGTGCCTGCGTCGATATACTCCGTCGCGTCGCGCTGAGAAGGCGCGATCGGGTTTGGAAGCCCGTCGAAACTCTGCGACGAAAGCCGCAGTCACCGCACAAGGTCTGCGGCTTTTTCGTTCGCGCGCCAGTTTTTGGCGGCTCGGACGGGAGGGCGCGAGTCCTGCCGGTTTCTTGCAAGAGTTTCCCGGTCTTCCAACCCGTTCGAGCTGCCGCCATCGTTTGGAAGCGAGGGCGTCGGTTGTTGCAAACCGAAATTCTTGGGAGGCCTTCATGGCTGCATCCGATAGCGCGCCCGCGCAAGCTCATCCTCATTTCGTCCCGGTCAGCTCACCGCCGCTCACCCTCGACGACCTCGCTCTCCAAACCTGCGACGACGCCGACAGCCTCAACGAAGTGCTACGCGCCTACACCGCGTTCGAAAAGCTCATCGAACCCGGCGCCTTGAACGACAGCGAAGCGCTCACCCCCACCCGCAGCGAACTGAGCGCCTTGCTGCGCCTGCTCAACGAAGCACTCATGGCGCGCATCGACGCCGTCAATGCTGCGGCTGGCGACCTGCACCGGGCGCTGATGCAAGGCAGCCTGTCCTCGGCCGCGTGACCGTTCAGCGCAGAGGTTGACCCGGCCGCACACCCACAGCGTGCCCTTGTGCGAAGAGCACCGGGCGTCCCTCGCAGCGAAATAAAGGAGGAGCGAAGCGGGGGACATTCGCGGAGGGGGACGCCCGGTGTTCTTCGCACGCGCCCTGAACAACAAGCGCCGGCCGCTTCAAACGACAGCGCCACCCCGTCGCAGCAGCAGCGGCAGCGACAGCAAATTTCTTTCGCACCCCCTGCATCCAAATGCCCACCTGCCGTGTAGACCCTTCAGCAGCGAGGAACTGCTGTCCCTCTACAACCCAGGAGTATTTCGATGATGCACACCACCTCCCGCTTCCCCCGTTCGCTCGCCGTCCTCGGCGCCACCAGCGCCGCTGCCGCCGTGCTCACCGCCTGCGGATCGATGTCGATGACGCCCGCCTTCAACCAGTCCAGCCTGCCGCCCACCATCCAGGTACCGGCCGGCCACAAGGTCGCGATGGAAACCGTGGGCAAGGGCGACATCACTTATGAATGCCGCGACAAGGCCAATGCCGCCGGTCAGACCGAGTGGGTGTTCGTCGGCCCCGACGCCAAGCTGTGGGACCGCAGCGGCAAGCAGGTCGGCAAGTACTACGGCCCGCCGGCCACGTGGGAGTCGAACGACGGCTCCAAGCTCACGGCCACGCAACTGGCCGTCGCGCCCTCGGGTCCGACCAGCCTGCCGTTCCAGCTCGTCAAGGCCAACCCGGCCACGGGCAGCGGCGCGATGACGGGCGTGACCTACATCCAGCGCGTGGCGCTGCAAGGCGGCGTGGCACCGGCTGCCTCGCCGTGCACGCCGGCCACCAAGGGCCAGAAGCAGGTGGTGCAGTACCAGGCCGACTACATCTTCTGGAAGGCTTCCTGACCCGGGGGTGAATACGCGGCGGGCGCGCCGGCTCCACTACCATCGACGCCGATCACAACCCGCCGCCGACCTTGTTGCCCGCTGCACCCGCCACCGACCCCTTCGACTACGACGCCGCCCTCATGGCCTGCGCCCGTGGCGACCGTCTGGCGTTGCAGCAGCTCTACCAGCGTGAAAGCCGCTACCTGATGGGCGTGGCGCTGCGCATCGTGCGCCAGCGCCAGCAGGCCGAAGACGTGCTGCACGATGCCTTCATCAGCATCTGGCAGCGCGCGGCAAGCTTCAATCCGGCGCTGGGCGAAGGCCGCGGCTGGGTGTACAGCGTGGTGCGCAACGCGGCGCTGAACATGGTGCGCAGCGGCGCGCGGCAGGTGAGCATGGACGAGGACGCGGCCGAAGCGGTCGATGACCAGGCCTCGCTCGCGGCGTATGCCGCCGCTGGTGACCCGTTCGAGTTGCGCGCCGACCTGGGCCGGCTGCACGGTTGCCTTTCGGGGCTGGAGCCGGCGCGGCGCGATTGCATCCTCTATGCGTATGTCGAAGGCTGTTCGCATGGCGAGATCGCCGAGCGGCTGAAGACGCCGCTGGGCACGGTGAAGGCCTGGATCCAGCGCGGCATGCGCGCGCTGCGGGAGTGCATGGCATGAGCACTGCTGAACCAGATAACGAAGACATCAACGACAACATCGACGCACTGGCGGGCGAGTACGTGCTGGGCACGCTGTCGGCCGGCGCGCGTGCGGCGGTCGATGCCCGCATGCCGAACGAGCCGGCCCTGCGCGAAGCCGTGCGGGCCTGGGAGGCACGGCTGCAGCCGTTGACCGCGCTGGCGGCGCCGGTCGATCCGTCGCCGTCGCTCTGGTCGCGCATCGAGCGCAGTGTGGACGGGCTGGGCAAGGCGTCGTCGAAAGCGCAAGCGAAGGCGAGGGCACAGGCGTCTGGCGTCGCGGGTTGGTGGAACAACCTGCAGCTCTGGCGCGGGCTGGCCGCGGGCGGCTTTGCCACGGCGGCGCTGCTGCTGGCCGTGGTGGTCACGCGCGACGCAACGCCGCCCGTCACGCAGTACATGGTGGTGCTGGTCGCACCGCAAGACAAGGCGCCCGGCTGGGTGATCCAGACCAACTCGGCGCGCCAGCTCAACCTGGTGCCGCTGGGCACGACGGTGGTGCCGCCGCAGAAGTCGCTGCAGTTCTGGACCAAGGCCGACCAGTGGCGTGGGCCGGTGTCGCTGGGGCTGGTCAAGCAGGGGCAGTCGCTGCGCATTCCCATCGACAAGCTGCCGCCGCTGGAGCCCAACCAGTTGTTCGAGCTGACGCTGGAGCCCGAGAACGGCTCGCCGATCGACCGGCCGACGGGGCCGATTCTCTACATCGGCCGCGCGGTCAAGGTGCTGTAGCGCCGTTGCGGCTGGCCCGGCTGGCGATGGCGGCCGCGATGCCGATGGCGCCCACCAGCATGCACAGCCCGAAGATCACCATGCGGGTTTGCGTCGCATCGGCGGCATCGGCGAAAGCGCCGACCAGCAGGCCCGCCAGCGGCTGCGTCAGGTTGTTCAGCAGCACGATCACGCCGGTGGTCTTGCCGTAGTCGTGCGCCGGAATGATGCGCTGGCGGTGGATGCGGATGTAGATGCTGAACATCTTGTCGAACCCGACCACCAGCAGAAAGCCGGCCGCATAGCCCCAGTGGCTGGTGCTTACGGCGGTGAGCAGGCCACCGCCGAAGATCAACACGTAGGCGGTCAGCCCCATCTTCTTCAGCGCGAACGATCCCCGGATGATGCTCAGCAAGATCACGATGGTGGCAACCGCGCCCAGCGTCTGCAGCCCCGCGTAGTAGGTGGCCGAGCGGTGGTGCAGCCCGGTGACCATCGCGGCGGAAGACGCGAGCGTGGTGCCGAGCATCAGGTTCACGCCGGCCGTGAGCCCGGTCAGCCGCAGCAGGCCGGGCAGGTGCAGCACGTGGCCGAGCGCGGTTTTGATCGGCTGCAGGAAGTGGCCGGTCGCAGCCTGCGGCTCGTGCAACTGCATCGGGTTGCCGCGCCGCCAGTACGCGGTGGCCACATCCGCCAGCAGGAAGAGGGCCGCCGCCGCGCCCACCACCGCCTGCCAGGGCCAGAACGCGAAGAGCGCCGCCGCAATGAGCGGGCCGAGCACCATGCCGGTCTGCTCGGCCGTCTGCGCATAGGCCAGCACCTTGTCGAAGCCGTGGCCGTTGGCGGCAATCTGCGGCAGCATCACTTCGCGCGCCATCACGCCCTGCGTGGTCAGCACGCCGCACACGGCCGACAGGCCCACCAGCCAGCCGATGCCGCCCAACGCCTCGTTGCCCAGCACGCCGAGCACGCAGACCAGCGCGCGAAAAATCTGGCTGCCGCGCAGCAGCTTGATCGGCGAGATCCGGTCGCACAGCGCGCCGCAGATGGGGAACGACAGAAAGCGCGGAAGGGTTTCCGCCGCGAAGGCGTAGCCGGACCACGCCACGTCTTGTGTCACCTGGAACACCACGAGCGGCACCAGGAACAGCAGGATCTGGTCGGCCAGCTTGGAGACGAGCAGCGAGAAAAGAAAGGCCGGAAACTTCATCGGCCCGCAAGCGCCTGCGCAAACCCCGAGGGGAGAAGGGTGAGCGGCGCGGTGGCGACAGGCATGCGCTGAAGATAATCGAAACATGATCGCGCTCGACTGCTACTACAGCCTCTCTTCCCCCTGGGCCTACCTCGGTGGCCCGCAACTGCAGGACATCGTGCGCCGCCACCATGTGCGGCTCACGCTCAAGCCTTACGACTTTCAGGCGGTGGTGCCGCAGACCGGCGGCATTCCGCTGAAGACGCGGCCCGAGCCGCGACGCACGTATCACGCGCTCGAGCTGGCGCGCTGGAGCGATTACCTCGGCATGCCGATGAACCTGGAGCCCGCGCACTACCCCAAGGGCGCGGCCAGCGACCCGAACTGGAACAAGTACCCGGGCTGGATGGTGATTGCCGCGCAACTGCAGGGGCTGGATGCGCAGCCGCTGTCGCATGCGCTGCTGCGTGCGCTGTGGGCCGAGGAGCGCGACACCTCGCAGGCAGCGGTGCGCATCGCGGTCGCCGATGAAAACGGCTACGACGGCGCTTCGCTGCAGGCGCTGGAGCAGGGCGCCGAGACGCTGGCTGTGTATCGCGCCAACAGCGCCGAGGCGGTGGAAGCGGGCGTGTTCGGTGCGCCGACTTTCATCTTGAATGGCGAGCGCTTCTGGGGGCAGGACCGGTTGGCGTTTCTCGACCGGGCACTGGACAAGCTGCGCGCGGCGGGCTGACGCGCCCGCCGGCCGTCAAACAGCCGAGCGCGGCAGCAGCGCCGGCACCAGCGTGCGGTTCATCCGCTCGCGCCACCAGCGCAGCGCCTGCCCTTGCGCGCCGGTCTTCCATGCCAGCCAGAAGGCCTCGGGCGGGCGCGGTTCCTCGGTCGGCAACTCCACCAGCGTGCCGCGCTTGAGTTCGTTCACGATGCACGCGCGCGGCAGGAAGCCGTGGCCCAGGCCCGCCACCTGGCAGGCGATCTTCGCGGGCATCGACGGCACGGTGATGCGCGGCTGCCCGGCCAGCAGGCCGACGGTGCGGTCCGACAGCGTGCGGGCGCTGTCGCCCACCACGATGGCGTTGCACTCCAGCAGGTCGCCGCGCTGCAGCGGTCGGCCCAGGCGCGTGAGCGGGTGCGTGGGCGCGACGCAGAACGCGAAGTCGAGGCTGCCCACGTTCACGGCCTGGTAGCCGCCGCCGGCCGGGCCTTCGCCGGCGGCGATGACGATGTCGGCGCGGCCTTCGCGCAGCGCCTCCCAACTGCCGGTGAGCGCCTCGCAGCCGATGCGCAGCCGCGTGCCGCAGCGCAGGTCTTCAAAAGCGCGGATGTCGTCGATGAGCGCCTGCGTGGGAATCAGCGAGTCGTGCACGAGGCGCAGTTCCGACTCGAAGCCGGTGGCGATCTGCCGCATGCGCGATTCGAGGTCGTTCGCGGCGCTGAGCAGCCAGCGGCCTTCCTTGAGCATTTCTTCGCCCGCTGCGGTGAGCGTGACGCGCGGGCCGTTGCGCTCGAACAGCAGCATGCCCAGTTGTTCTTCCAGCTTGCCCACGGCGTAGGAGATGGTGGAGGGCACCTTGTTCAGGCGCGCGGCGGCCCCTGCGAAGGAGCCGTGGCGGGCGATGGCGTCGACGACCTCGATGGCTTCCAGGCTGAGTTTGAGCACGCTGCGGTTCCTTGAAAACGAAAGGATTTGAGAGGAAAGGGAATGATCGAAAACTTCGATGATTGATGGTGAAAAGTTTCGTCGATGACCGCTTGAAGGAACCCGATGATTCATCCCGTGCCAAGGAGATTCCCTCCGAAAGCAATTGTGAATCCAATCGAATATCCAATCAACCGCCAGGAGCTTTTCATATGTCCATCAAAGCCACCCCCACCGCCGGCGCCAAGCTGCTCACCCCCACCGACCACACGCTGGTGATGATCGACTTCCAGTCGCAGATGGCCTTTGCCACGCACTCCATCGACGCCGTGAACCTGCGCAACAACGCCGCGCTGGTGGCGCAGGCGGCGGCCGGCTTCGGCGTGTCGACCATCCTCACGACGGTGGCCGAGAAGAGTTTTTCGGGCCCGATGTTCAGCGAGATCACCGACGCCTTTGCGGGCCAGAAGATGCTGGACCGCACGTCGATGAATACCTGGGAAGACGCCGCCGTGATCGAGCGCGTGAACCAGATCGGCAAGCCGCGCATCGTGCTGGCGGGCCTGTGGACCAGTGTGTGCATCGTGGGCCCGGCGCTGTCGGCGCTGGACCAGGGCTTCGAGGTGTACGTGATTGCCGACGCTTGCGGCGACGTGTCGGCCGAGGCGCACAACCGCGCGATGGAGCGCATGGTGCAGGCCGGCGCGCAGCCGATGACTTCGCTGCAATACCTGCTGGAGCTGCAGCGCGATTGGGCCCGTGGCGACACCTACGCGCTGACCACCGGCATCGCGAAGAAGGTCGGCGGCGCCTACGGCCTGGGCGTGACCTACGCCCAGACCATGTTCGGCGCACACGAAGGCTGATCGCCCAAGGTGAACAAGATGAAGCCCTATGTCCTGTCGCTTGCGCTCGGCCTTCTGGTCGGCGTGATCTACGCACTGTTCCAGGTGCGCTCGCCGGCACCACCGGTCATCGCCCTGGTGGGGCTTCTGGGCATCCTGCTCGGCGAGCAGATCCCGCCGCTCATCAAGAGCGTGATCAAGCCCGATGCCGTGGCCACCTCGTGGCTGCAGCACCAGGTCAAGCCGCATGTGTTCGGCGAGCTGCCGAAGTGCGCGCAGCCCCCGGTGGCCCACACCGCCGAGGCCGCCGCCTCTGTCAGGCGCGACGCGTGAAACCGTTCGCAGACCCCAGCCGCCGCCGTCTCCTCGGAGCGCTCGGCGCCACCCTCGCAGCCCCCGGCCTCGCGGTCGCTTCTTTCTCCGACACCATGACCCACACCGAAACCCCCGACCTGATCCTGCATCGCGGGCTGTTCACCACCCTCGATCGCTCCAACCCCACGGCCGACGCCGTGGCGATCAAGGACGGCCGCTTCACCCACGTCGGCCGCTCGCACGACATCCTGCCGCTGGCCGGCAGCGGCACCCGCGTGATCGACCTGCACGGCAAGCGCGTGCTGCCGGGGCTGATCGACAACCACCTGCACATCATTCGCGGTGGCCTCAACTTCAACCTGGAGCTGCGCTGGGACGGTGTGCGCAGCCTGGCTGACGCCATGGGCATGCTCCGGCGGCAGGTGGCCAACACGCCGGCGCCGCAATGGGTGCGCGTGGTGGGCGGCTTCACCGAACACCAGTTCGTGGAAAAGCGCCTGCCGACCATCGAAGAGCTGAACGCCGTCGCGCCCGACACGCCGGTCTTCATCCTGCACCTGTACGACCGCGCACTGCTCAACGGCGCTGCGCTGCGCGCGGTGGGCTACACGAAAGACACACCCGCGCCGCCCGGCGGCGAGATCGTGCGCGACAGCGCCGGCAACCCGACGGGCCTGCTGCTGGCCAAGCCGAACGCGTCCATCCTCTACGCCACGCTGGCCAAGGGGCCGAAGCTGCCCTTCGACTACCAGCTCAATTCCACGCGCCACTTCATGCGCGAACTCAACCGCCTGGGCGTGACCGGCGCCATCGACGCGGGCGGCGGCTTCCAGAACTACCCCGACGACTACCAGGTGATCCAGAAGCTGGCCGACGACGGCCAACTGACGATTCGCCTGGCCTACAACCTGTTCACGCAGAAGCCCAAGCAGGAGAAGCAGGACTTCCTGAACTGGACCGCTTCGTCGAAGTACAAGCAGGGCGACGACTACTTCCGCCACAACGGCGCGGGCGAGATGCTGGTGTTCTCCGCCGCCGACTTCGAAGACTTCCGCCAGCCGCGCCCCGACATGGCGCCCGAGATGGAAGGCGAGCTGGAAGAAGTGGTGCGCGTGCTGGTGCAGAACCGCTGGCCTTGGCGCATGCACGCCACCTACGACGAGACCATCAGCCGATCGCTCGACGTGTTCGAGCGCGTCAACCAGGACACGCCGCTGGCCGGGCTCAACTGGTTCTTCGACCATGCCGAAACGATTTCCGACCAGTCGATCGACCGCATCGCGGCGCTGGGCGGTGGTATCGCGGTGCAGCACCGCATGGCCTACCAGGGCGAGTACTTCGTCGAGCGCTACGGCTATGGCGCGGCCGAGGCAACGCCGCCCGTGAAGCGCATGCTCGAAAAAGGCGTGAAGGTCTCGGCCGGTACCGACGCGACGCGCGTCGCCTCGTACAACCCGTGGGTGTCGCTGTCGTGGCTGGTCACGGGCAAGACGGTGGGTGGCATGCAGCTCACGCCGCAGCGCAACCTGATCGACCGCGAACAGGCGTTGCGCATGTGGACCGAGAACGTCACCTGGTTCTCGAACGAAGAGGGCAAGAAGGGCCGCATCCAGGCCGGCCAGCTCGCCGACCTCGTGGTGCCCGACCGCGACTTCTTCGCCTGCGCCGAATCGGAAATTGCCGACACCACGGCGCTGCTCACGATGGTGGGCGGCAAGGTGGTCTACGGCGCAGGCCCGTTCGCCACGCACGACGAAGGCGCACCGCCGCCGGCCATGCCCGACTGGTCGCCCGCGCGCACCTTCGGCGGCTATGCCGGCTGGGCCGACACCGCCGAAGGCGCGCCGATGCAGAAGGTCTTGCGCAATGCCGCCGCGGCTTGCGCCTGTGCCAACAACTGCAACGTGCACGGCCACAGCCACGCGACGGCCTGGAGCAGCAAGCTGCCGATTGCCGACCTGAAGAGCTTCTGGGGCGCGCTCGGTTGCGCCTGCTGGGCGGTGTGATGACGATGCGCTGGACCACTTCCTCCGCAGTGCGCTGGGTCGCCTTGCTGCTGCTGTGCGCTGCCTACCTGCAAGGCGGGCTGAACAAGGCGATGGACTTCGATGCGGCCCTGGCCGAAATGAACCACTTCGGCATGTCGCCCGCCGGCCCGCTGGCCGTGGCGGTCATCGTGCTGGAGCTGGGCGCTTCGGCGCTGATCCTCACCGGCCGCCTGCGCTGGCTCGGCGCGCTGGCGCTGGCCGGCTTCACGCTGATGGCGACCTTCGTGGCGCTGCGCTTCTGGCAGATGCCGGTCGGGCCCGAGCGCTTCATGGCGGCCAACTCCTTCTTCGAGCATCTCGGGCTGGTCGGCGGCTTCCTGCTCGTCGCATGGCACGACCTGAAGGAGCGCGCCCATGACTGAGTCAACACACAGCGCGGTCGCGCCGGCACCGCAGCCCGGCGCCTTCGCGCCGCTGCGCCAGCCGGTCTTCGCAGTGCTCTGGGCCGCCACCGTGCTCGGCAACATCGGCAGCTTCATGCGCGACGTGGCCAGCTCGTGGCTGGTGACGGACCTGTCCGCCAACCCGACGGCGGTGGCGCTGATCCAGACGGCCGCCACGCTGCCGGTGTTCCTGCTGGCGATTCCGGCTGGGGTGCTGTCGGACATCCTCGACCGGCGGCGCTTTCTGATCTTCGTGCAACTGGTGCTGGCGGCGGTGAGCGGCGCGCTGCTGCTGCTCTCGCACACCGGTGCGCTCACGGTCGAATATCTGATCGCGCTGACTTTCGTGGGCGGCATCGGTGCGGCGCTGATGGGGCCGACCTGGCAGGCGATCGTGCCCGAGTTGGTGCCGCGCACGGACCTCAAGAGCGCGGTGGCGCTGAATTCGCTGGGCATCAACATCGCGCGTTCCATCGGGCCGGCGGCGGGCGGGCTGATCCTCGCGAGCTTCGGCGCGGCCGCCACCTATGGCGTCGACGTGCTGAGCTATGTGTTCGTGATCGCGGCGCTGCTGTGGTGGAAGCGCCCGGCGCCGGTGGACAGCGGCCTGTCGGAGAACTTCTTCAGCGCCTTCCGTGCCGGCCTGCGCTACACGCGGGCCAGCAAGGAGCTGCACGTGGTGCTGCTGCGCGCGGCGGTGTTCTTCCTGTTCGCCAGTTCGGTGTGGGCGCTGCTGCCGCTGGTGGCGCGCCAGATGCTCGGCGGCAGCGCGGGCTTCTATGGCGTGCTGCTCGGCGCCGTGGGCGCGGGCGCCATCGGCGGCGCGCTGGTGATGCCGCGCCTGCGCGCCCGGCTCGGCGCGGACGGCATGCTGCTGCTGGCCGCGTTGCTCACGGCCGGCGTGATGGGCAGCCTGGTCTTTGCGCCGCCGCAATGGCTGGCGGTGCTGCTGCTGTTGCTGCTGGGCCTGGGCTGGATCGTGGCGCTGACCACGCTCAATGGCGTGGCGCAGTCGATCCTGCCGAACTGGGTGCGCGGGCGCGGGTTGGCCGTGTACCTCACGGTGTTCAACGGCGCGATGGCGGCTGGCAGCCTGGGCTGGGGCCTGGTGGCGCAGCAGATCGGCGTGCCGGCCACGCTGGTGGCGGGGGCGGTGGGGCTCGTGGTGGCCGGACTGGTCTTTCATCGCGTGCGGCTGCCGGCCGGCGAGGCCGACCTGCAGGCGTCGAACCACTGGCCCGAACCTTTGCTCGCCGAACCCGTGGCGCACGATCGCGGGCCGGTGATGATCCAGATCGAGTACCGCATCCGCAAGGACGACCGCCCGGCCTTCCTGCAGGCGATGAAGCGCCTGTCGCTGGAGCGCCGCCGCGACGGCGCCTATGCCTGGGGCGTGCACGAACACACGGCCGACGGAGAGCGCGTGATGGAGTGGTTCCTCGTCGAATCGTGGGCGGAGCATCTGCGCCAGCACCACCGCGTGTCGCAGGCCGATGCCGACCTGCAGGGCGAGGCGCTGCGCTTTCACATCGGGCCGGACAAGCCCGAGGTGCATCACTTCCTGGCGCTCTGACTTTCTCTTGTCTCTCTTCTTCCTTAGCTTGCTTCCTTCACACCACTGGAAAACCATGACCACACTCACACTGCGCGACGGCACTGAGCTCTACTACAAGGACTGGGGATCGGGCCAGCCGATCCTCTTCAGCCACGGTTGGCCGCTCAGCGCCGACATGTGGGACGCCCAGATGCTGTTCTTCGCGGAGCGCGGCTACCGCGTGATCGCATTCGACCGCCGCGGCTTCGGCCGTTCGAGCCAGCCGTGGACGGGCTATGACTACGACACCTTCGCCGACGACATCGCCGAGCTGATCGAAAAGCTCGACCTGAAGAACGTGATCCTTGCGGGCTTCTCGATGGGCGGCGGCGACGTGACGCGCTACATCGCGCGCAAGGGCAGTGCGCGGGTGGCCAAGCTGGCGCTCATCAGCGCCGTGACGCCGCTGTTCATGAAAACGGCCGACCACCCGGTGGGCCCCGACGCCTCGGTGTTCGCTGGCATCCGCGCCGGGCTGGCGGCCGATCGCCCGCAGTTCCTCGACGACTTCAGCACGATCTTCTACGGCACCAACCGCCCCGGCGCCAAGGTGTCGCAGGGCGTCTTCAAGCAGACGCTGCAGATCGCGCTGCAGGCGTCGATCAAGGCCACCATCGACTGCGTGACCGCGTTCTCGGAAACCGACTTCCGCCCCGACATGGCCAAGATCGACGTGCCCACGCTCGTGATCCACGGCGACGACGACCAGGTCGTGCCCTTCGAGGCCACCGGCAAGCTGGCGGCCGAGATGATCAAGGGCAGCCAGCTCAAGGTCTACGCCGGTGCGCCGCACGCCACCTGCACCACCCACAAGGACCAGGTGAACGCCGACCTGCTGGCCTTCATTCAGGGCTGATCGACGGTTGGCCACGGGCGGGCTTGGGCCCGTGGTCGTCAGGGACAGTGCCGGTGGCGATAATCCTGCGATGCGAATTCGCTTTACCAAAATGCAGGGGGCCGGCAACGATTTCGTCGTGCTGGACGAAACACGCGGCACGCTCGGCCTGACCGCCGCGCAATACCGCTTTCTGGCCGACCGCCATTTCGGCGTCGGCGCCGACCAGATCCTCACCGTGCGGCCATCGCCCGCGGAAGGCATCGACTTTCAATACGTGATCCACAACGCCGACGGCGGCGAGGTGGAGCAGTGCGGCAACGGCGCGCGCTGCTTCATGCGCTTCGTGAGCGAACACAAGCTGACCGACAAGACCGAAGTGCGCGTGCAGACGCTGGCCGGCGTGATCGCGCCGCGCATGGGCGCCGACGGCCGCGTGACGGTCGACATGGGCGCGCCAATCTTCGAGACGGAGCGCGTGCCCTTCGACACCGCCGGGCTCGATCCGCAACCCGATGGCGCGTGGCAAAAGTGGCATCTTGCCCTTGGCACCCGTGCGGGCACCGCTATTGTTTCGGTAGCGGTGCTGTCGATGGGCAATCCGCATGCGGTGCAGGTGGTGGACAACGTCGACACCGCGCCGGTGGCCGAGCAGGGCCCGCAGATCGAGCACCACCCGCGCTTTCCGCAGCGGGTGAACGCCGGCTTCATGCAGGTGGTCGACCGCACGCACGTCAGGCTGCGGGTGTTCGAGCGCGGCGCCGGCGAAACGCTGGCCTGCGGCACCGGCGCCTGCGCGGCGGTGGTGGCGGGCATCCGGCTCGGCCTGCTGGAGCGCCGGGTCGACGTGCAGACGCACGGCGGCATCCTCACGATCGAATGGCAGGGCGAAGGCCAGCCTGTGCTGATGACGGGCCCGGCCACCACGGTCTTCGAAGGCGACATCGAGGTGCCAGAACTGCCATGACTTCCTTCACGAACAACAACGACGCCAACAACGCCATGAACCCGATCACCGAAGACGACATCGCCGACTACCTGGCGAACACGCCCGACTTCTTCGAGCGCCATGCGCAACTGCTGGCACAGGTGCAGCTCACCAGCCCGCACGGCAACCGTGCCGTGAGCCTGCAGGAGCGCCAGGCCGAGATGCTGCGCGAAAAGATCAAGGCGCTGGAACATCGCCTGATGGACATGGTGCGCCACGGCACCGAAAACGTCGTCATTGCCGACCGCCTGCAGCGCTGGACCAGCGGCCTCTTGACCACGCGCGACCCGCGCAGCCTGCCGTACCGCATCGCGGTCGACCTGCAGTCGCTGTTCCTCGTGCCGCAGACCGCCATCAAGGTGTGGGATTGCAGCAGCGAGTACCTCAACGAAGCCTATGCCCAGTGGGTGAGCGACGACGTGAAGGCGCTGGCCACTTCGCTGACCTCGCCTTACTGTGGGCTCAATTCGGGCTTCGAGGCGGCCAAATGGCTGCCCGAGCCGCAAGCCGCAATGTCGATCGCGCTGATTCCGCTGCGCCCTGACGCCGAATCGCCGGCCTTCGGCCTGCTGGTGCTGGCATCGCCCGATGCGCAGCGCTTCAACGCCGAGATGGGCACCGACTTTCTCGAGCGCATCGCCGAGCTGGCCTCGGGCGGACTCTCGCGGCTGCGTCCTTGAGCCGCCCGCGCTGGTTGCGCCGGCCCTGGCAGCGCGTGCTGTTCGGCGGGCTGGCGGCCGGGGTGGTGGCGTACGCGGCCATTGCGGCCGTGGTCTGGCAACGGGCCGAAGCGGTGCTGGACAACCCGCCGCAGCGGCCGGCCGATGCGGCGCTGATTCTGGGCAACCGTGCGTACCTCGACGGCAAGCCGAACCCCTGCCTGACCGGGCGTGTCGACACGGGCATCGCGCTGGCGAAGGCCGGGCTGGTCAGGCAGCTCGCTTTCTCGGGCGGTGTCGATACCGAAGACGGCCGCATCGAGGCCGAGGTGATGCAGCAGCATGCGAATGCCGTGGGCTACACCGGGTCGACGTTGCTGGAGCCGGTGTCGTCGTCCACGCGGCTGAACCTGGCGCTGTCGACGCCGATCCTGCAGGCGGCCGGCGTGCACAGCGTGATCGTGGTGTCGGAGCCTTTTCACCAGTGGCGCATCGAGCGGCTGGTGCGCATGAGCGGTTTTGACAAGACCTTCGACGTGCAGTACGCCGCCGCGTCCACGTCATGCTGGCGCACCTGGGGCATGCTGTTCAAGGGCGCATTGCGCGAGCCGGCCGCCATCGTGAACAATGCCGGCCATGGCTATCTCTTCTGAGCCTGCCGCGCCGGCTTCATCGGGCTGGATCGAAAAGTACCTTGAGCACGTGCGTGTCGAGCGCCGACTCGCGGCGCGCACGGTCGAGCTGTATGCCTTTCACCTGCAATCGCTGACCGCGCATGCGGCCGACGCCAACCTGCCGCTCGACCGCGTGCAGACCGCCCACATCCGCCGCTGGATGGCGCAACTGCACAGCGCCGGCCGCGAGCCGCGCGGCATTGCGCTGGTGCTGTCCTGCTGGCGCAGCTTCTACCGCTGGCTCGGCAACGAAGGGCTGATCGGCTTCAACCCGGTGCAGGACGTGCACGCGCCCAAGGCCGGCCGGCCGCTGCCGAAGGCGCTGGGCGTGGACGACGCGGTGCGCCTGGCCGAGCTGTACGACCCCGAAGCCGACCCCTGGACCGAGGCGCGCGACAGCGCCATCGTCGAAGTGCTGTATGGCTGCGGCCTGCGCGTGAGCGAACTCACCGGCCTCGATGCGCAGGCGAGCAACACCGCGCGCGGCTGGGTCGACCTGGATGCGCTCGAAGCCAACGTACTGGGCAAGGGCAGCAAGCGCCGCATCGTGCCGATGGGCGGCAAGGCGGCCGAGGCGGTACGCGACTGGCTCGCGGTGCGCGGCGATTGCGCCGGGCTCGCGACCGCCCGGCTGCATGACGCGAACGCGGCGGCCGCGCTCTTCATCAGTGCCAAGGGCCTGCGCATGTCTTCGCAGGCGGTGTGGAAGCTGCTGCGCGAGCGCAGCCTCAAGGCCGGCCTGACCGCGCCGGTGCATCCGCACATGCTGCGCCATTCCTTCGCCAGCCACGTGCTGCAGTCGAGCAGCGACCTGCGCGCGGTGCAGGAACTGCTGGGCCACGCCAACATCGCGACCACGCAGGTCTACACACGGCTGGACTTCCAGCATCTGGCCAAGGCCTACGACGCGGCGCATCCGCGCGCGCAGGCGCGCCCCGAAACCGCGAGCGCGCCCAGGCCCGGCCCGAAAACCACAAGCAAGAACACCACAAGCAAAGAATGAAAACCCTTCGACTCAAACCGGGCAAAGAACGCTCGATGCAGCGCCGCCACTCCTGGGTCTTCGAATCCGCCATCGCGCGCGGTGCCGCCGACTCGGGCGAGACGGTGCGCGTGGAATCCCACGACGGCGCCTTCCTGGCATGGGCTGCCTTCAGCCCGGTCTCCAAGATCCGCGCGCGGGCCTGGAGCTTCGTGGAAACGCAGCGCATCGATGCGGCGTTTTTCGCAGCGGTGTGCGCCCGTGCCGTGGCGGCACGGGGCTTGTTCGACCTGCAGAGCGACGGCGTGCGCCTGGTGCACGGCGAGGCCGACGGCCTGCCGGGACTGATCGTCGACCGTTACGGCGACACGTTGGTGGCGCAGTTCCTGTCGGCCGGCGTCGAGCGCTGGAAAGACGTGCTGGCCGATGCGCTGCTCAAGGCCACGGGCCTGACCAAGCTCTACGAGCGCTCCGACGCCAGCGGCCGCGAGCGCGAAGGCCTGAAGCCCGTCACGGGCTGGCTGCGCGGCGAAGGCCCCACCGAAATCACGATCCGCGAACACGACTGGAAGCTGTCGCTCGACATCGCGACCGGCCACAAGACCGGCTTCTATCTCGACCAGCGCGACAGCCGCCAGCGCTTTGCCGAGCTGGCGAAGCACCGGCGCTTCCGCCGCGTGCTCAATTGCTTTTGCTACACGGGCGGCTTCACGGTGGCGGCGCTGTCGGGCCTGAAGGCCGCGGGCGCGCTAGAAGGGGCGGAGCTGGTGTCGGTCGATTCGTCTCAGCCGGCGCTGGACCGCGCGCGCGGGCACCTTGCCCTCAATGGTTTCGGCGGCGAGGGCTCGGGCATCAAGGCGGAGTTTCTCGATGCCAACGTCAACACCGTGCTGCGCGAGTTCATCGACCAAGGCCGCACCTTCGACGCCATCGTGCTCGATCCGCCCAAGTTCGCGCCCACGGCGGCGCATGCGGAACGCGCCGCGCGGGCCTACAAGGACATCAACCGCCTGGCGCTCAAGCTGCTGGAGCCGGGCGGCGTGCTGCTGACTTTTTCGTGTTCGGGCGGCATCAGCGCCGACCTGTTCCACAAGATCGTGGCTTCGGCCGGGCTGGACGCGAACGTGGACGGCTACATCGCCGAGCGCCTGGGCGCCGCGCCCGACCATCCCATGACCATCGAATTCCCCGAAGGGGAGTACCTGAAGGGGCTGGTGGTGGTGAGGAAGCCGGCTTGAGCGTGGCGATGGGCCGGGCCGAGGGATGAGCCGCGGCAAGTACAGGCGTCGTGGCGAGGGCGCGCCTGCGCAGCGCGAGGCGAGGGTTGGCGCACGCAACACGTCCGCCGCCGGCAACGCCGAACCGGACGGAAAAAGTCTGGCCGTAGCACTCGCGAAGCGATGGGGCGTTTCGATGCCGGTGGCGCATCTTCTTTCGGTCGTCGTGGTCCTCGGTGTGTTGGTGGTCGGTGCGATGCTGGTCCCGGGCTGGCCGTCGATCGCGCTGTTCACCTGGGGTGAGTGGGGTCCGAAAAACTACATCGACCCGGATCTCAGCACTGCCCAGAAGGCGGTGGAGGCGTGGCCGCTGCTGAACATCGTGGTCCTCGCCTGCTTGTTCCGCCTGATCGAGGGCGTCAATTGGAGGGGGGCGCTCATCGTGCCGGTCGCCGTCACCGTGTGCAGCTGGGGCTCGTACCGGCTGGGTGCCTGGACGTCGGAGGGCACCTTGAGCGATGTCATCAATCGCTGGCATCCCTCGGTAACCGTGGTTCATGTGGCCCGGGTCGTGGATCGCAGCGACCGGTGGCAGAACATCTATTCGCGGGGCGGGAAGCGGGTCACTGGCAGTTACCCCGTCTACACCGTGGTGCTGGCTTCGTGGCGCAGGCCCGGCGAAACCATCACCCTTAGCGGGCAAGGGGTGAACCACACACACGCCATGGGCGCGATCCACCGGGGCGACGTGGTGCTGGTGGACGAGCACGCGGGCCTGCTGGGCCGGGCATGGATCGCCAACGTGCGCCCCTGCGAGCCCGCCACATGTCCACCGTAGGGCCTCCCGCCGCCTTCTCGGCGGCGGGAGGCCCTGCCCGGTAAACTCCCCGCCTTCGCTCTTCCGGACACCCCTGCCATGGCTCTCATCCCCGCGACCATCCTCACCGGCTTTCTAGGCTCGGGCAAGACCACCTTGCTCAAGCGCATCCTGACCGAGGCCCACGGCCAGAAGATCGCGGTCATCGAGAACGAGTTCGGCGAGGAAAACATCGACAGCGACATCCTGGTCACCGAGTCGAAAGAGCAGATCGTGCAGATGAGCAACGGCTGCGTCTGCTGCACCATCCGCGAAGACCTGCGCGAAGCGCTGCAGATGCTGGCTGCCAAGAAGCGCCAGGGCCTGCTGGACTTTGACCGCGTGGTGATCGAGACCACCGGCCTTGCCGACCCGGGCCCGGTGGCGCAGACCTTCTTCATGGACGACGAGATCGCCGAGAGCTACCTGCTCGACTCGATCCTCACGCTGGTCGATGCCAAGCATGCGCCGCAGCAACTCAACGACCGCCAGGAAGCGCGCCGCCAGGTGGGCTTTGCCGACCAGATCTTCATCAGCAAGAGCGAGCTGGTGTCGGCTGAGGAAACCGAGGCGCTGATTCATCGCCTCAAGCACATGAACCCGCGCGCGCCGCAGCAGAAGGCGCATTTCGGCGACGTGCCGCTCAAGGACATCTTCGACCTGCGCGGCTTCAACCTGAACGCCAAGCTGGACATCGACCCCGACTTCCTGAAGGAAGAAGAAGCGCACGACCACCACGACCATGACCACGCGCATGGCGAGCATTGCGACCATCCCTCGCACAAGCACGAAGGCCACGGCCACCATCACCACACGGACGACGACGTGAAGAGCTTCGTCTACAAGGCCGACCGGCCTTTCGATCCGGCCAAGCTCGAAGACTTCCTGGGCGCGATCGTCAATATCTACGGCCCGCGCATGCTGCGCTACAAGGGCGTGCTGAACATGAAGGGCACCGAGCGCAAGGTGATCTTCCAGGGCGTGCACCAGTTGATGGGCAGCGACCTGGGCCCGGAGTGGGGCAAGGACGAGGCGCGCCAGAGCCGCATGGTGTTCATCGGCATCGAGCTGCCGCGCGAGATCCTGGTGCAGGGGCTGGAGCAGTGCCTGGTCTGAGTCTCTGATTCACTCCTTCCCCCGCTGGGGGAAGGTTGGGATGGGGGCAGGCGTCCGATCAGGCGCAATGCTCTTTTCGTAGGCCGACGTGCCCCCACCCCGGCCCTCCCCCAGAGGGGGAGGGAGAAAGAAAAGAAGCGCCGGGCTTGCTCAGTTGCCCGCTGCGCCCAGCGGCTTGCCGTTGAGCTTCAGCTTTCCTTCGCTGTATTCCACCTGCGCGGTGACGTCGTCGCCGTTGCGCTTGACGAAGCCCTTTTCCTCGCCTTGCTCGACCAGGCCCGCCACCATTTCGGGCGGCGGCGTCTGGCCGCTTTCGGCGCCGGTCTCGGCCAGCTTTTCGAGCCACTTCATCGGCAGCCGCGCGTTGGCCTTGAGCACGCCGCGCTTCATCAGCAGGGTGGTGCCGGGCGCTTGCAGATCTTCATCGGTCACGCCGGTCAGGCCGGCGGTGTAGCTGATCTCGCCGCGCTTGCCGTCGATTTCGACCAGGGCCTTGTCGACGCCGAATTCGGGGCTGTACTTGGCCATGGCCTTCAGGTCGGGTGCCAACTGGTCGGTCAGCGCCTTGATGGCGTCCTGCGAGGCCTTGCTGCCGCCCTTGCCGCAACCGTTGGCTGCGCTGGACTGCATCCAGGCGTCGGCCAGCTTCTTGTAGCCGGCGGCGTGGATGTTGCGGGCGCTGCTGCTCATCTCGAACTTGTCGATCTTGGTCTCGCCGATCTTGCCGCTGCCCTTGAGGGTGCCGCCGGATGCATACAGGCCGTCCTTGATGGTGGCTTCGCCGAGCAGGTCGAGGCCTTGCAGCAGCACGGTCGGCAGCGCCTTGTGCTCGCCGCCCGGGGCGTTGCTCAGGCCCTTGGGGGCCGCGAACTCCAGGGTGTCGAGCCGGCCTTCGGTCTTGCCGGTGGCCAGGATCCAGCCGGCGCTGCTGTCCATGTCGGCCTTGAGGCTGAGCTTGCCCATCTTCATGGTCACGCCAGTGCGAATGGAGTTGAGGTCCATGCCCGGCATCGTCAGGTCGTAACGCACCTGGGTGCGCGCTGCGTTCACTTCCGCGCGGGCCTGTGCGCCTTGCCAGTTGAACTGGCCCTTGCCGTCTTCGACGAGCTTGATGGGTGCGACCGTCACGTCGGTCGTGAAGGCGCCGCTGAAGCCGACCTTGGTGTGCGCCGTCAGGGGCTTGGCCTTGCCGAACAGCTTCTCGACTTCGGCCTGCGTCTTGGCGTCGAGCACCAGTTCGCTGTCGATGGTGGCGGCGGCCAGCGATCCGCCGGCCAGCGGGCCGTGGTGGATGGTGTCGCGCAGGGTGATGCGCAAAGGCTTGGACGGCGTGGCATCGGCTTCGGCGTCCTTGTCCTCGTCGGCTGCTTCGGCTTCTTCGCCTTCCGCCGGCTTGGCGGCGGGCGTCGGCGCGGAGGCGACGGCCTCGGGGGCACAGCCGATTTCCAGTGTCACGGTGCTGACGGCACCCAGGAAGCTGCGGTCGTAGCTGCGCTCGATCACGCGCACCATCGCCGTCTGCTTCGGCAGCTCGTCGAAGGCGGTGTCGTAACGCGACTTGACTTGCGAACCCGCCCACCAGGTGCTGCCGCCATAGGCGACGGCGATGGCGGCCGCCAGAACTCCCAATACTGCTTTCTTGCTCAAGGCTTGCTTTCTTTTGTCGAATGATCGGATGGACCCGCGCCGCATATGGGCATCGGCGGGCCTGCGTTGCCTCCTCCGACAACGCCGCGCGATGCTAACGGAGTCGGTCGGCACCGCCACGGCGCGCCCGCGCGTTCGAGTTCTCTATACAATCGCGCGCCTGTTCCGGCAGCCATGTCCGTCCCGATGGACAAGATGTGACTTCCGGCACGGGGCGCCGCACGTTTTTGATGGGCTTTCGGGGGTATAACCCCGGGGTTCGCCAACCGCGAGCACCCCGACAACGTGGAGCCCGCGCGGTCTGAAAGCCGCAGTGGTTCCCATGGGAGGAGACACCCAGTGAAAGCGCGTTCCAGTTCGTTCAAGGAGCCAGTCACCGTGAAGAAACCCGCCGCAAAGGCCACGCCAGCAACCAAGCCCGCCGCAAAGAAGGCGCCGGCTGCGAAGGCTGTACCCGCGGCGAAAAAGGTTTCCGCCACCGCACATGGTCCTGCCGCGAAGGAGAAAAGCGCGCCATCCAAAAAGCCCGCAGCACCACCGGCCAAGGCCGCGACCGCTGCAAAGAAGCCCGTCAAGCCTGCGGTCAAGACCGCGGCAGGCGCGGGTCCATCGTCATCCAAACCTGTCGGCCGCCCTGCTGCCGTTCCTTCTGTCCCCCCGATCCCCATGAAAAAAACGGCTGCCGCCTCCTCTTCCGCCCCGGCGACACCCTCGATGCCCGTTCAAACCATCACGCCCGCACCCGCTGCACGTGGTGGCCGTGTGTCCCGGCTGTCGCAACTGACCGTCCCTTCGATGCCGCAATCGGTGGCATCGACCGCCGCCAAGTCCAGCTTCTCGCAAGCACCGTCCAACGCGCTGGTGCCGCCGCCGCCGCTGGCCGTCAAGAAAGACCCGAAGCTGGCCAACAACTGGAAGGCCAAGACCGCCGCCGAGCTGAGCGATGCCGAAGTCATCGCCATGCCCGACGACGAGTACATGAACGAAAAGCAGATGGCGTTCTTCCGCCTGAAGCTCGTGGAACTCAAGCGCGGCATCCTGGAAAACGCCGGCGAAACCACCGAGCATCTGCGTGAAGACACCGTGGTCGTGCCTGATCCGGCTGACCGCGCGACCATCGAGGAAGAGCACGCGCTCGAACTGCGCACGCGCGACCGCGAGCGCAAGCTGCTCAAGAAGATCGAGCAATCGATCCAGCGCATCGACGCTGGCGACTACGGCTACTGCGACGAAACCGGTGAACCCATCGGTGTCGGCCGCCTGCTGGCCCGCCCGACCGCCACGCTGTCGCTCGAAGCGCAACAGCGCCGCGAACTCAAGCAGAAGATGTTTGGGGATTGATCACGAGAAGGTAGAGAGAAACCTGCTCGTTCGACAGTCTTTCACCGCATGGCAAAGGAAGAGTCGGGCCGCCTTTTTTCCAAGGTGGCCAAGTTTGTCCGCAATCCTCTGAAGGATTGGTCGGAGCTGGATACGCCATCTTCGGACTCCTCGCTGCCCGACCAGGCCTACAGCCGGGAAATGCTCAAGGAAATGATCGAGCGGCGCCAGCGCAACGATTTCGTGCGCCGGCGCGAGTTCGACATGCTTCGCAAGCTGCGCCAGCGCGAAGCCGCCGCCCATGCCTTCGAGGCGACGGTCACGCCGTCTTCGTTCAATCTCAACAGCTCTTCCGAAAAGCCGGAGGGCCGCGCGCTCACGCTCAAGAAGATCGACGAGATCGAGCAGCAGATGTCGCAGCAGTGGTGGAAGGGGCGGGGGCCGAACGGCGAGACGCTGGTCAACCCGCCGCCCGATGCCGGTGCCGAGACGCTGCCGCCCGTGCGGACCGGCGATGCCCCGCTCGAAGAGCAGCAGCAGGCCGAGCGCGTGCCTGCCCCGACGGCCGCTGCCGCTGTTGCGCCGGTAACGGCCGCCGCCGCTCCGCCCGCTGCCAGCAGCGGGCCGCTGATGTCGTCCCGGCTCGCGCACGATGGCGCGCTCGAAGAGGCGGTGATCCGCTTTGCGCATGGCGACGATGCCGGCGCCGAAGCCATCCTGCTGCAGGCCCTGGCCTCTGAGAGCGTCACGTCTGCGGATGGCGAGAGCGACCACCCCGCAGCCGAGCGTGACGACAACCGCTGGCGTGCCCTGTTCGACCTGTACCGCGCAACCGGCGATGCCGCCAAGTTCGCGGCCGCCCGCATGCGCTATGCGCAGCGCATGAAGCGCATGGGGCCCGACTGGGTGTCGCTCGAAGAGCTGGCCCGCAGCGTGAAGGCGGTCACCGCCAGCGAAGAGGCCGGTGCAACGACCGAAGGCGGCAGCGCCGACTGGACCAGCTCCGCACGCCTGGCGCGCGAAGGTCTCATGGGCCTCACGCGTGCACTCTCGCAGGCGGGTTCGGTCTGGACGCTCGACTGGCGCGGCCTGAGCGCCATCGAGCCCGATGCCGCCGCGCCGCTGCGCGCCTTGTTCGCCCACTGGGCCGACTCGCCGGTGCAACTGCGCTTCATGGGCACCGCGCAGTTGCTGGCGGTGCTGTCCGAGGCGGCGCCCAACAACGACCGTGGCACCAGCGACATCTGGTGGCAACTGCACTTGGCAGCGCTGCGCATGATGCATCTGCCCGACGACTTCGAGCTGGTGGCGCTCAATTACTGCATCACCTACGAGGTGTCGCCGCCCTCCTGGCAGGACCCCAAGGGCGAATACACCTCGCTGGCCGCGCCGCCGGCAAGCCGGCACAGCTCGGTGTGGTCGCTGCTGTCCGTTGGCGGCGACTCCGACAGTTTTCCGTCCACCGACAGCGCTTTCGCCGCGCTGGCGGGCGACCTGCGGGGCGATTCGCTCTCCTGCTGGCAGCGGCTGGACAACGACCTGCGCCACACCACGGCGCCCGTCATTTCCTGCGCGGCGCTGGTGCGCATGGACCTCACCGCCGCCGGAACACTGCTGAGCTGGGTGCGTGCGCGCGACGCCAACGGCGAGCGCGTGCAGTTCGTCGATGCACACCGCCTGATGGCCGCGCTGTTCAATCTCACCGGCATTGCAGACCACGCAACCGTAGCCATTCGCAAGAACTGAAACCGGCTGGAACCCGGCTTTGCCGGGGGTTGCATTGCCACGGCGCATCCCCAGATGGCTTCGATGGAACAGTTTCACGGCACCACCATCGTGAGCGTGCGCCGCAAGACCCCCCAAGGCGATCAGGTCGCCATTGGCGGGGACGGGCAGGTCACTCTCGGCACCATCATCATCAAGGGCACGGCACGCAAGGTGCGACGGCTCTATCACGGCAAGGTGCTCGCTGGCTTTGCCGGCGCCACGGCCGATGCCTTCACGCTCTTCGAGCGTTTCGAGGCCAAGCTCGAAAAGCACCAGGGGCACCTGACCCGCGCCGCTGTCGAACTCACGAAAGACTGGCGCACCGACCGCGTGCTGCGCAAGCTCGAAGCCATGCTGGCCGTGGCCGACGCCACCACCTCGCTCATCATCACCGGCAACGGCGACGTGCTGGAGCCGGAAGACGGCGTCATCGCCATCGGTTCGGGCGGTGCCTATGCACAGTCGGCGGCCAAGGCGCTGATCGAGAACACCGACCTTTCAGCCGAGCAGATTGTCCGGAAATCGCTGGCGATCGCGGGCGAAATCTGCATTTACACGAACATGAACCACACGGTGGAAGCGCTCTGACCATGTCCATGACTCCCCAGGAAATCGTCTCCGAGCTCGACAACCACATCGTCGGCCAGCCGGCCGCCAAGCGCGCCGTGGCCATCGCCCTGCGCAACCGCTGGCGTCGCCAGCAGGTCGAGGACAAGCTGCGCGGCGAGATCACGCCCAAGAACATCCTCATGATCGGCCCCACGGGCGTGGGCAAGACCGAGATCGCCCGCCGCCTCGCGCGCCTGGCGGATGCGCCGTTCATCAAGGTCGAGGCGACCAAGTTCACCGAGGTCGGCTATGTCGGCAAGGACGTCGATTCGATCATTCGCGACCTCGCGGAAATCGCTGTCAAGCAGACCCGCGAAGCCGAGAGCATCAAGGTGCGCGCGCGTGCCGAAGACGCGGCCGAAGACCGCATCCTCGATGTGCTCCTGCCACCCGCGCGCGGTGCCGATGGCAGCGCCGCCGCGCTGGAAGGCCCGAACCCCACGCGCCAGGCCTTCCGCAAGAAGCTGCGCGAGCATCAGCTCGACGACAAGGAAATCGAACTCGACCTCGCCGAGACCCGCACACCGCTCGAAATCATGGGCCCGGCCGGCATGGAAGAAATGACCGAGCAACTGCGCGGCATGTTCGGCCAGATGGGGCAGGGCAAGCGCAAGACCCGCAAGCTCAAGATCGCCGAGGCGCTGCGCCTGCTGATCGACGAAGAGGCTGCCAAGCTGGTCAACGAGGACGAGATCCGCGCGCAGGCCATCACCAATGCCGAGCAGAACGGCATCGTCTTCATCGACGAGATCGACAAGGTCGCCACGCGCAGCGAAGCGCAGGGCTCCGACGTGTCGCGCCAGGGCGTGCAGCGCGACCTGCTGCCGCTGGTGGAGGGCACGGCCGTGACCACCAAGTACGGCGTGGTGCGCACCGACCACATGCTGTTCATCGCGAGCGGCGCCTTTCACCTGAGCAAGCCGAGCGACCTGATTCCCGAGCTGCAAGGGCGCTTTCCGATTCGCGTCGAGCTGCAATCGCTCTCGGTGTCGGACTTCGAAAGCATCCTCACGCAAACGCGCGCTTCGCTCGTGAAGCAGTACCAGGCGCTGCTGGCCACCGAAGGCGTGACGCTCGATTTCCAGCCCGACGGCGTGACCCGGTTGGCCAGCATTGCCTTCGAGGTCAACGAGCGCACCGAGAACATCGGCGCACGCCGTTTGTCGACCGTGATGGAGCGTTTGCTGGATGAGGTAAGCTTCGACGCGACACGCCTTGAAGGCCAATCGATCCGCATCGATGCCGCCTATGTCGACCAGCGCCTTGCGGCACTAAGTCACGACGAAGACCTTTCGCGCTTCATTCTCTGAAGCCGCTTCTTCTTCCCCCTGTAACGGGGGAATCCTTCACGCATCACATTCACTGCGTGAGCTAAGTGCTTCATTTTCAACGAAATTCGCTGATTCCCAGGTTTGGGAATCGGCGCTAAGTCGTTGATTCCATTACAAAAAATACCACCAACGGCCAGTTGCGTCCGAAGTGTTTCCTGCTACAGTGCAAAAAAGTGCAGTTAAGTGGGAAATAGTGCGGGTAGTGCCCCCTTCGGGTGCTGCAGCACCTCCCAACACAGGGGTTTCGTGGTCGTGTTTCAAGGCGCTTCATCGCTCAGTCTGGATGCCAAGGGGCGGCTCTCCGTGCCGACCCGGCACCGCGACGTCCTGAGCGCCACGGCAGGCGGCCAGCTCACGATCACCAAGCATCCGCACGGATGCCTGATGGTGTTCCCTCGTCCCGAATGGGAAAAATTCCGCGAGCGCATCGCCGCGCTGCCGATGTCGGCGCAGTGGTGGAAGCGCGTGTTCCTTGGCAACGCCATGGACGTGGAGATGGACGGCACCGGCCGCATCCTGGTGTCGCCCGAACTGCGCGCCGCCACGGGCATCGTGCGCGACACGCTGCTGCTGGGCATGGGCAATCACTTCGAACTCTGGGACAAGGCCACCTACGAGGCCAAGGAGGCCGAGGCCACCCAGGGCGAGATGCCCGATGTGTTTCAGGACTTCGCGTTCTGAGGATCCACGTGAACACCCCATGGACCCATACGACCGTCTTGCTGAACGAAGCGGTGGAAGCCCTTCTTTCCGGCAGCGCGGCGGCAACCGGCACCTATGTCGATGCAACTTTCGGCCGGGGAGGTCATGCGCGCGCAATCCTCGCGCGGCTGGCGCCGGAAGGCAGGCTGATCGCATTCGACAAGGATGCGGAAGCAGTGGCCGAAGCAGCGCGCATCTCGGATGCGCGTTTTTCTATCCGCCACCAGGGATTCCGCTCGCTGGGCGAACTGCCCGACGCGAGTGTGGCGGGCGTGCTGCTGGACCTGGGCGTGAGTTCGCCGCAGATCGACAACCCGGTGCGCGGTTTCAGTTTTCGATTCGACGGCCCGCTCGACATGCGCATGGACACCACGCGCGGCGAGAGCGTGGCCGAATGGCTGGCAACGGCCGAACTTCAGCAGATTGCAGAGGTGATCCGTGACTATGGCGAAGAACGGTTTGCTGTTCAGGTTGCAAAGGCGATTGTTGCTCGCCGACAAGAACGGGGCCCAATTTCAACCACCACCGAACTGGCCGAGCTCGTGGCTGGCACGGTCAAAACCCGCGAGCAGGGCCAGAACCCTGCAACGCGCACATTTCAGGCTTTTCGGATTTTCATCAACGCCGAGCTTGAAGAGCTGCAACAGGCGCTAGAGGCGAGTCTTTCCGTGCTGCAGCCCGGCGGACGGCTCGCGGTGATCAGCTTCCATTCGCTGGAAGACCGCATCGTCAAGCAATTCATTGCCAAGCACTCGAAGGAGGTCTACGACCGCCGTGCGCCCTTTGCCGCGCCGAAGGTGATGAAGCTGAACGCGCTCGAACGCATCAAGCCGTCGCAAGCCGAGGTCAGCGGCAACCCGCGCTCGCGCAGCGCCATCCTGCGCGTTGCCGAGCGCACCGAGGCCAATTGACATGGCCCGCATCAACCTGCTCCTGCTGCTGGCCGTCATTGCGACGGCGCTGTACCTTGTGCACACGCAGTACCAGTCGCGCCAGCTCTACACCGAGCTGGACCGCGTGCAGCAGGAAGCGCGCCGGCTCGAAACCGACCGCGACCGCTTGCAGGTTGAAAAGCGCGCCCAGGCCACGCCGCTGCGCGTCGAGAAGCTCGCCAAGGAGCAACTGCAGATGCGCACGACCACGCCGGCCATCACGCAGTACGTACGCCCTGACGGCTCGGTGATTCCGGCCGTGGCGCCGCTGCCGCCGGTGACGCCGCCCAAGCCCGCCACGGGGAGGGCCGCACGATGAGCCGCGGCAACCGCAGCGTGCGCTACACCACCAGCCCCTTGCTCGCGAGCAAGACGCCGGTCTGGCGCAGCAAGTTCATCGTGGCCGGCATCGCGCTGGGCTTCGTCATGCTGGCGGGCCGGGCCGCGTACGTGCAGGTCTTCAACAACAGCTTCTTCCAGCGGCAGGGCGAAGTGCGCTTTGCCCGCACGCTGGAGCTGCCGGCCAACCGCGGCCGCATCCTCGACCGCAACGGGCTCATCCTCGCGTCCAGCGTGGTGGCGCCCAGTATCTGGGCCATTCCCGAAGACATCGAGCGCGACGACCCCGAAGTGCGCGCCAAGCTCAAGCAGGTGGCCAAGCTGCTGGAGATGTCGCAGAAGGATTTCGACAAGAAGCTCGAAGACGAAGACAAGACCTTCGTCTGGATCAAGCGCCAGGTCGACGAACCCATCGCCAAGCAGATCGCCGCGCTCAACCTCAAGGGCATCTACCAGCGCAAGGAATACAAGCGCCAGTACCCCGAGGGCGAGGCGGCCGCGCACGTGGTGGGCTTCACCAACGTGGAAGACAACGGCCAGGAAGGCATCGAGCTGGCCTTCAACAAGGACCTGGCCGGCAAGGCCGGTTCGCGCCGCGTCATCAAGGACCGCCTGGGCCGCGTGGTCGAAGGCGTGGGCGAGACCGTGCCACCGCTCGACGGCAAGGACATCCAGCTCAGCGTCGACAGCAAGGTGCAGTTCTTCGCCTACCAGAAGCTGCGCGACGCGGTCACCGCGCGCAAGGCCAAGGCCGGCAGCGTGGTGGTGCTCGATGCCGTCACCGGCGAAGTGCTGGCGCTGGCCAACTACCCCAGCTACGTGCCCGACAAGCGCCAGAACCTGACGGGCGAGCAACTGCGCAATCGCGCGCTCACCGACACCTTCGAGCCCGGCTCGACCATGAAGCCCATCACCGTCGGCATGGCGCTCGAAGCCGGCCGCGTGAAGCCTTCGACGCTGATCGAAACCGGCCCCGGCCGTTTCCAGATCGGCGGCTTCACCATCAGCGACACCCACAACTACGGCACGCTGACGGTCGAGGGCGTGATCCAGAAGTCGAGCAACGTCGGCGCGCTCAAGATCGCCCAGAAGATGACCCCGCACGAGATGTGGGACACCTACACGGCGCTCGGCTACGGCCAGAAGCCGCAGAT
This sequence comes from Variovorax raffinosi, assembly GCF_051216615.1. Lineage (NCBI taxonomy): Bacteria > Pseudomonadati > Pseudomonadota > Betaproteobacteria > Burkholderiales > Comamonadaceae > Variovorax > Variovorax raffinosi. The sequence continues at coordinate 304,923 of NZ_JBPJZR010000002.1, read as the reverse complement.
CCAGTTTCCCGGCGCGGTCACCGGGCGCCTGCGTCCGTGGAAGACCTGGAAGCCGGTCGAGCAGGCCACCATGGCCTACGGCTACGGCCTGTCGGCGTCGCTGTTCCAGATGGCGCATTCGTACACCTCGTTCGCGCACGACGGCTCGATCATTCCGGTCACCATTCTCAAGAGCACTGAAACGCCGGTCGGCGTGCGGGTGTTCTCGCCGTCCAACGCGCTGGCGGTGCGCAAGATGCTGCAGATGGCCGCCGGCCCCGGCGGTACCGGCACGCGCGCCCAGACGGTCGGCTACTCGGTCGGCGGCAAGTCGGGTACGGCCCACAAGCAGGTCGGCAAGGGCTACGCCAGCAACAAGTACCGCGCCTGGTTCACCGGCATGGCGCCCATCGAGAAGACGCGAATCATCGTCGCCGTGATGATCGACGAGCCCACCGACGGTCAGTATTTCGGTGGCCTTGCCGCTGCGCCCGTGTTCAGCGAAGTCGTGCAGCAGACCCTGCGCATGATGAACGTTGCGCCCGATCTGGCTGTCAAACCGCTTGTGATGACGCAGGGCGTCGACGAGAGCTTCTGACCATGCTGACATTCACTTCTCCCCAACTGGCGGCGTTCTGGCTCAAGGAACGCGTGAAGGGTGCGCTGCATGCCGACAGCCGTGCCGTGGGCGCGGGCGATGCCTTCATCGCCTGGCCCGGCGCCGCGACCGACGGGCGCAAGCATGTGGCCGCCGCGCTGGCGCAGGGTGCCGTGGCTTGCCTGGTCGAGCACGAAGGCATCGAGGCCTTCGGCTTCGATGGCGATGAGCGCATCGTGAGCTACCCCGGCCTCAAGGCCTGCACCGGCCCGATCGCCTCGGCCTTCTACGACAACCCCTCGGTCCTGCTCGATGTGCTGGCCGTGACCGGCACCAACGGCAAGACCTCCACCGCATGGTGGCTGGCCGAATCGCTTGGCACGCTGCGCGCGGCTGGCGGCGTTCGCGCCATGCGGCCCGACGGCACCGTGGAGCGCGGCGCGCCGTCGCCCTGCGCCGTGATGGGCACGCTGGGCATCGGCGTGCCGCCCGCGCTGACCTACACCGGCCTGACCACGCCAGACCCCGTGATGATGCAGCGCGAACTGCGCGCGCTGGTCACGGGCGGCTTCGGTGCCTGCGCCATCGAGGCTTCGTCGATCGGCATTGCCGAACGCCGGCTCGACGGCACGCGCATCGCCGTGGCCGTGTTCACCAATTTCACGCAGGACCACCTCGACTACCACGGCAGCATGGACGCCTACTGGCAGGCCAAGGCCGAGCTGTTCCGCTGGCCCGGCCTGCGCGCGGCGGTCATCAACATCGACGACGTGCACGGCGCCAGCCTGTGCGCGAACCTGGTCGATGCCGGCATTGGCGCGCTCGACGTCTGGACCGTGTCGGCCGAAGGCCATCCGGCGCGGCTGATGGCACGCGACGTCGGCTATGACGCGCAGGGCCTGCAGTTCTCGGTGGCCGAGCATGGCACTGCAACAGTCGAGCGGCTGTCGACCGGCCTGATCGGCCAGTACAACGTCGCCAACCTGCTGGGCGTGCTCGGCACGCTGCGCGCACTGGGGCTGACGCTCGCACAATCCGTGGCCGCCTGCGCCAACCTGACCAGCGTGCCTGGCCGCATGGAGCGCGTGGCGCTGGGCGACGGCGCCAGCGCACCGCTCGCCGTGGTCGACTACGCCCACACGCCCGATGCGCTCGACAAGGCCCTGATCGGCCTGCGCCCGCTCGCCAGACAGCGGGGCGGCGCGCTCTGGTGCCTGTTCGGCTGCGGCGGCGATCGCGACCCGATCAAGCGCCCGATGATGGCCGCCGTCGCCGAGCGCCAGGCCGACCGCGTGGTCGTGACCAGCGACAACCCGCGCAGCGAAAAGCCCGACGCGATCATTGCCCAGGTGCTGCGCGGCCTCTCGCGCCCCGAGGCGGCCCAGGTGCAGCCCGACCGCGCCGCCGCCATTGCCGACGTGCTCGCGCAGGCCGCGCCGCAAGACGTGGTGCTGATCGCCGGCAAGGGCCACGAGGCCTGGCAGGAAATTGCCGGCCAGCGCATCGAGTTTTCCGACAAGGCGCATGCACTGCAGGCGTTGACCCAGCGAGGTGCCGCATGAGCGATACGACGCCGCTGAACATGACGCTCGCGCAGGCGCAGCAATGGATTCCGGGTTCGCGCCTGGTGGGCGACCCGTCGACGGTCATCGCCCGTGTCCACACCGACACCCGCACGCTGGCCGCGGGCGACCTGTTCGTCGCGCTCAAGGGCGAGCGCTTCGACGCCAACGACTTCCTGGCCGATGCGAAGAAGCAGGGCGCCATTGCCGCGATTGCCCACCACGGCCTCGAAGCCGCCGGCCTTGCCGGCCTGGAAGTGCCCGACTCGCTGGCCGCGCTTGGCGCGCTCGGCGCGGGCTGGCGTGCGCAGTTCGAGCTGCCGCTGATCGCCGTCACCGGCAGCAACGGCAAGACCACCGTCACGCAGATGATCGCGGCGATCCTGTTTGCCAGCCACGCCCAACGCGCGCTGGCGACAGCCGGCAACTTCAACAACGAGATCGGCGTGCCGCTCACGCTGCTGCGCCTGCGCGCATCGCACCAGCGCGCCGTGCTCGAACTCGGCATGAACCATCCGGGCGAGATCGCGCGGCTGGCCGCCATCTCGCGCCCGACCATCGCACTGGTCAACAACGCCCAGCGCGAGCATCAGGAATTCATGGCCACCGTCGAAGCAGTGGCCATCGAGAACGCAGCCGTGTTCGCGGTGCTGCCCGACGACGGCACGGCCGTGTTTCCGTATGGCGACACCTTCACTTCGCTGTGGACCGACATGGCCCGCGAAGGCGGCAACCGTCGCTGCGTGACCTTCGGCGAAGACGGGGCCGCCGACATTTCGCTCGACAGCGCTGAATGGACGAAAGGCGCCTGGGCCGTGCGCGTGCGCACGCCGCAGGGCGCCTTCGACGCGCGCCTGCACATCGCGGGCCGCCACAACGTGGGCAACGCGCTGGCCGCCACCGCCTGCGCGCTCGCGGCCGGCATTGCCATCGAGACCATCGCGGCGGGCCTGTCAGCCTTCGAGCCGGTCAAGGGCCGCTCCAAGGCCAGCGAGATCGTGCTGCCGAACGGCCATGCGCTCACGCTGGTCGACGACAGCTACAACGCCAACCCCGATTCCGTGATCGCTGCCATCGACGTGCTCGTCGGCCTGCCGGGCCCGCGCCTGCTGGTGCTCGGCGAAATGGGCGAGGTGGGCGACCGCTCGCCAGAGTTCCACGCCGAAGTCGGCGACTGGGCACGCCAGCGCGGCATCGGCGCCGTCTACACGCTCGGCACCGTTGCGGCCCACGCTGTCACGGCGTTTCAGGGCGGCGCGGACGGACGCCATTTCGACGACTACGACGCGCTGGCCGCGGCCGTGCTCGCGCGCTTGCCGCAGGTCGGCAGCGTGCTCGTCAAGGGATCGCGCTTCATGAAGATGGAGCGGCTGGTGCAGGCGATTGCTGCCTACGCAGAACCACAACAAAAAGGAGGCCGGTCATGACGCATGAGCCGCGCAACACAACATGCTGATGAGCCTGGCCCAATGGCTGCAAACGCTGTCGCCCGAGTTCGGGTTTTTGCGCGTTTTCCAGTACCTCACGTTCCGCGCGCTGATGGCCGCGCTGACGGCGCTCGTGGTCGGCCTCGTGGCCGGCCCGTACGTCATCCGCCGCCTGACCGCCCTGAAGATCGGCCAGCCGATCCGCGGCTACGGCATGGAAACGCACCTGACCAAGAGCGGCACGCCCACCATGGGCGGCGTGCTGGTGCTGTTCTCGATCGCCTTCGCCACGCTGCTGTGGTTCGACATCTCGAACCGGTTCGTGTGGATCGTGCTGTGGGTCACGATGGGCTTCGGCGCCATCGGCTGGGTGGACGACTGGCGCAAGGTGGTGAGCAAGGACCCCGAAGGCATGCGCTCGCGCGAGAAGTACTTCTGGCAGTCGGTGGTCGGCCTCATGGCCGGTTTCTATCTGCTCTTCAGCATTTCCGAAAGCTCCAACTGGCGCGTGCTGCAGTTGTTCTTCGCCTGGGTGCAGTCGGGCTTCGATCTCGACTTTCCGCCCAAGATCAACCTGCTGGTGCCCTTCTTCAAGGAAGTGAGCTATCCGCTCGGCGGCATCGGCTTCGTGATCCTCACGTACCTCGTGATCGTCGGCGCGAGCAACGCGGTCAACCTGACCGACGGGCTCGATGGCCTGGCGATCATGCCGGTGGTGATGGTGGGCTCGGCACTGGGCGTGTTCGCGTACGTCACGGGCAGCGCTGTGTATTCCAAGTACCTGCTGTTTCCCAACATCCCGGGCTCGGGCGAGTTGCTGGTGTTCTGCTCGGCCATGGCCGGCGCAGGCCTGGCCTTCCTGTGGTTCAACACCCATCCGGCGCAGGTCTTCATGGGCGACGTGGGCGCGCTCGCGCTGGGCGGCGCGCTGGGCACCATCGCGGTCATCGTGCGCCAGGAAATCGTGTTCTTCATCATGGGCGGCATCTTCGTGGTCGAGGCGCTCTCGGTGATGGCGCAGGTCATGTACTTCAAGTACACGAAGAAGCGCTACGGCGAAGGCCGCCGCGTGCTCAAGATGGCGCCGCTGCACCACCACTTCGAAAAGAGCGGCTGGCGCGAGACGCAGGTCGTGGTGCGCTTCTGGATCATCACGATGCTGCTGTGCCTCGTGGGCCTTTCAACGCTGAAGCTGCGCTGAGCTGAAAAGAAAAAGCACATGCGGCATCTGAAAGACCTCCCCGTTCTCGTCCTCGGCCTCGGTGCGTCCGGGCTGGCGATGGCGCGCTGGTGCGCGCGCCACGGTGCGGTCGTGACCGTGGCCGACACGCGCGAGGCGCCCGCGCTGCTCGCGACGCTGAAGGCGGAATGGCCCGATGTCGTTTTTGTCGGCGGGCCGTTCTCGGCCGCGCTGATCGATGGCACGCCGATTCGCGCGGTGTACCGCTCGCCGGGCCTTTCGCCCGCGACCATCGCGCCGGTGGCCGATGCGGCGCGCGCGGTCGGGTTGCCGGTCGGTGGCGAACTGGATCTGTTCGCGCGTGCACTTCTGGATCTACGGACGGTCGAAGTGCCGGTGGTGGAAGCCGAGCCTGTGCCTGAGGTCGCGGCCGAGCCTGAAGTGCTGGCAGAGCCGGTGGCTGAAGAAGTGCCCGTCGAGACCGTGGAAGCGGAAGCCCAGGCGCAACTGCCGTTGGAAGAAGCGCTGCCCGTCGTCGAAACGCCGGAAGCTGTTCAAGAGGCAGTGCCGGTCGAGGCGGTCGAACCCGTGGCTGAACCGGTTGCGCCGACCGAACCGAGCGAGAGCGAGCCGGCCGAACCAGCACAGGCCGTCGAAACACCCGAAGTCACCGAAGCCAGCCCCGAGCCGGTCATCCCCGCCATGGCCGAAGCCATGCCGCGCGATCCGTCGATGAGCGTTGCCGTCCCGACGCCGCCAGAAGCCTCGAATGCCGAAGCGCCTGAAGCCGCATCGCAAACCGCTGACGCCACGGTGGAAGTTGCGGAAGCCGCACCAGACGCGCCGATTGCTGCCACACCGGCCTCCAACACCGGCTCCCGCCTGCCGACCACCGGCAAGCCCTACGTTCCCACGGCCGCCAAGGAAGCCGCCGAGTTCGTCGCCAAGATCGCCGAGTTCGCCGCAACCAATCCGGCCTCTGCCGCCGCCGAAGAAGAATCGCCCCAGCTCGAACTGGCGCCACCGGTCGAGCCCGAGGCGCCCAAGGGCTACACGCCGTCGGTGCTCGCCATCACCGGCACCAACGGCAAGACCACCGTGACCGCGCTCACCGGCCAACTGGTCGAACGCGCGGGCAAGACCGTGGCCGTGGCCGGCAACATCGGCCCGACGCTGCTCGACACCCTGTCCGCGCACATCGATGCCGACACGCTGCCCGACGTCTGGGTGCTCGAACTCTCCAGCTTCCAGCTCGACGGCGTGCAGGGCTTCGAGCCGACGGCCGCCACCGTGCTCAACCTCACGCAGGACCACCTCGACTGGCACGGCGACATGCCGGCCTACGCGGCGGCCAAGGCGCGCATCTTCGGCGCGCGCGGCCTGCTGGTGCTGAACCGCGACGACGCGGGCGTGATGGCCATGCTGCCGCCGCCCCTGCGCGCGAAGCTGCAGCGCCCGCAGATTCGCGCCCACGTCACCTTCGGCGCCGGGATGCCGCTGCGCCCCGGCGACTACGGCATCGAGCGCATCAACGGCATCGCCTGGCTGGTGCGCGCGCTGGAGGCCGACGAAACACAGAAGCGCAAGCGCGGTGCGGTGGTGGAAGAAGAAATCTTCTTCCAGCGCCTGATGCCCGCCGATGCGTTGCGCATTCGCGGCCGCCACAACGCCATGAACGCACTGGCCGCGCTCGCGCTCGCCAGCGCAGCCGATTGCGCGCTGGGCCCGATGCTCTATGGCCTGCGCGAGTACCGCGGCGAGCCGCACCGCGTGGAGCCGATCGCGATCGTGGACGAGGTCGAGTACTTCGACGACAGCAAGGGCACCAATGTCGGCGCGACGGTCGCCGCGCTGATCGGCCTTGGCGAAGAGCGCCGCGTGGTCGTGATCCTCGGCGGCGAAGGCAAGGGGCAGGACTTCGAGCCGCTCGCGGAACCCGTGCGCAAGTACGCGCGCGCCGTGGTGCTCATCGGCCGCGACGCGCCGATCATCGAAGCCGCGCTGGCCACGACCGGCGTTTCGCTGATGCATGCCGGCTCGATGGAAGAGGCCGTCAAGCTCTGCGCCGCCCGTGCCAACCCCGGCGATGCCGTGCTGCTGTCACCGGCCTGTGCGAGCTTCGACATGTTCAAGGACTACGAGCACCGCGCCGAAGTGTTCCGCGAGGTCGTGCAGGCCTATGCGGACAGCCCGCGCGGCCTTCTTGAGCAAGACGCCCCCGAGGAAGACGCACCGTCGTCTTCCGCTTCGGGATCGATGGAGGACCAGGTTTGAACCCCGCTGCCGCAGGCGCCACGCCGGAGACCCGCACCAGCCGCTTCGGTGGCTGGTTCAGGCGTGCCCGCAGCGGCATCGACGCCTTGCCGATGCACCTGCCGGTGCGGCTGGGCGGCGCCGGCATCTCGCAGACCAAGGCCACGCCGATGCGCGTGCTGGGCTTCGACCAGGCGCTGGTCTGGGTCACGGTCGCGCTGCTGACCTGGGGCCTGATCATGGTGTATTCGGCCTCGATCGCGCTGCCCGACAACCCACGCTTTGCGCGCGCCGGCTACGGCGCCTCGTTCTTCCTCACGCGGCATGCGGCCTCGGTGGTGATCGCCTTCATCGCCGCGCTGCTGGCCTTCCAGATTCCGATGAAGACCTGGGAGCGCGCCGCGCCCTGGCTCTTCGTGGCATCGCTGCTGTTGCTGGTGGCCGTGCTCATTCCGCACATCGGCATCAACGTCAACGGCGCGCGCCGCTGGTTGCCGATGGGTTTCATGCGCTTCCAGCCGTCCGAGCTTGCCAAGCTCGCGATGGTGCTCTACGCCGCCAGCTACATGGTGCGCAAGATGGAGATCAAGGAGCGCTTTTTCCGCGCCGTGCTGCCGATGGGCATCGCGGTGGTGGTGGTCGGCATGCTGGTGATGGCCGAGCCCGACATGGGCGCGTTCATGGTGATCGCCGTGATCGCCATGGGCATCCTGTTCCTGGGCGGCGTGAACGCGCGCATGTTCTTCGTGATTGCCGCGCTGGTGGTGGTGGCCTTCGGCAGCATCGTCGCGAGCAGCCCGTGGCGCCGCGAGCGGATCTTTGCCTACCTCGATCCGTGGAGCGAAGAACACGCGCTGGGCAAGGGCTACCAGCTGTCGCACTCGCTGATCGCCATCGGGCGCGGCGAGATCTTCGGCGTGGGCCTGGGCGGCAGCGTCGAGAAGCTGCACTGGTTGCCCGAGGCGCACACCGACTTCTTGCTGGCCGTGATCGGCGAAGAATTCGGCCTGATCGGCGTGCTGCTGATCATCGGCCTGTTTCTCTGGCTCACGCGCCGCATCATGCACATCGGCCGTCAGGCGATCGCGCTGGACCGCGTGTTCTCGGGCCTCGTCGCGCAGGGCGTCGGCGTGTGGATCGGCTTCCAGACTTTCATCAACATGGGTGTGAACCTGGGCGCATTGCCGACCAAGGGCCTGACCTTGCCGCTGATGAGCTTCGGCGGCTCGGCCATTCTGATGAACATGGTGGCGCTGGCCATTGTGCTGCGCATCGATTATGAAAACCGCGTGCTCATGCGGGGAGGTCGCGTATGACGCGCACCGCACTCGTCATGGCTGGCGGAACCGGCGGCCACATCTTCCCGGGCCTCGCCGTGGCTGAAGCGCTGCGCGAGCGCGGCTGGCGCGTGCACTGGCTGGGCGCGCCCGGCAGCATGGAAGAAAAACTCGTGCCCCCGCGCGGCTTTGCCTTCGAGCCCGTGCAGTTCGGTGGCGTGCGCGGCAAGGGCCCGCTCACGCTGGTGCTGCTGCCGCTGAAGCTGCTGCGCGCCTTCTGGCAGAGCTTTCGCGTGGTGCGCCGCGTCAAGCCCGACGTGCTGGTGGGCCTGGGCGGCTACATCACCTTTCCAGGCGGAATGATGGGCGTGCTGCTCAACAAGCCGCTGGTGCTGCATGAGCAGAACTCGGTCGCGGGTCTGGCCAACAAGGTGCTGGCGGGCGTGGCCGACCGTGTGTTCACGGCTTTCCCGAACGTGATCAAGAAGGCGCAGTGGGTCGGTAACCCGTTGCGCGCCGCATTCACCTCGCAGCCCGATCCGGCCACGCGCTTCGCGGGCCGCTCGGGTCCGCTCAAGTTGCTGGTGGTCGGCGGCAGCCTTGGCGCGCGCGGCCTCAACACCGTGGTGCCGCAAGCACTGGCGCGCATCGATGCGGCCATTCGCCCGCAGGTGCTGCACCAGAGCGGCGCCAAGCAGATCGACGAACTGCGCGCCAACTACACGGCCGCCGGTGTCGAGGGCGAACTCACGCCCTTCATCGAAGACACGGCGCAGGCCTATGCGGACGCCGACGTCGTCGTCGCGCGCGCCGGTGCCAGCACCGTCACAGAAATCGCGGCCGTCGGCGCAGCAGCGCTGTTCGTGCCTTTCCCTTCGGCGGTCGACGACCACCAGACCACCAACGCGCGCTTCCTCGTGGATGCGGGCGGCGGCTGGCTGGTGCAGCAGGCCGACCTCACTCCTGAATTGCTGGCTGATTTGCTACAGAACACAGAGCGCACCGCGCTGATCGACAAGGCCACCAAGGCCAAGACCATGCAGAAGACAGAGGCCGTCGAGGCCGTCGTCCGCGCCTGCGAGGAGCTTGCCAAATGAAGCACGCGATCCACCACATTCACTTCGTAGGCGTCGGCGGTTCCGGCATGAGCGGCATCGCCGAAGTGCTGCTGAACCTGGGCTACAAAATCACCGGCTCCGACCTGTCCGACAGCGCCACGCTGCGCCGGCTCGCGGGCCTGGGCATCGGCACCTTCGTCGGCCACGCGGCAGCGCACATCGTCGGCGCGGATGCGGTTGTCACGTCCACCGCCGTGCAGTCGGACAACCCCGAAGTGCTGGCCGCGCGCGAGAAGCGCATTCCGGTCGTGCCGCGCGCGCTGATGCTGGCCGAGCTGATGCGCCTGAAGCAAGGCATTGCGATTGCCGGCACGCACGGCAAGACCACCACCACCAGCCTGGTGGCGAGCGTGCTCGACGCCGCCGGGCTCGATCCGACCTTTGTGATCGGTGGCCGCCTGAACAGCGCCGGCGCCAATGCGCAACTGGGCAGCGGCGACTACATCGTGGTCGAAGCCGACGAGTCCGACGCCTCGTTCCTGAACCTGCTGCCGGTGATGGCGGTGGTCACGAACATCGATGCCGACCACATGGAGACCTACGGGCACGACTTCGCGAAGCTCAAGAAGGCTTTTGTCGACTTCCTGCACCGCATGCCGTTCTATGGCGTGGCCATTCTTTGCACCGACGATCCGGCCGTGCGCGACATCGTGGCCGACGTCACCTGCCCGGTCACCAGCTACGGCTTCGGCGAAGACGCCCAGGTGCGCGCCATCAACGTGCGCGCCGTCGGCGGCCAGATGCATTTCACGGCGCAGCGCCGCAACGGCGTGACGCTGCCCGACCTGCCCATCGTGCTGAACCTGCCGGGCGAGCACAACGTGCGCAATGCGCTGTCGGTGATCGCCGTGGCGGTCGAGCTTGGCATTCCGGACGAAGCCGTGCAGCGCGGCCTCGAAGGGTTCAAGGGCGTGGGCCGCCGCTTCCAGAGCTATGGCGAAGTGAGCGTGCCGGGCGATGCTGCCGCAGGCCACTTCACCGTGATCGACGACTACGGCCATCACCCGGTCGAGATGGCGGCCACCATCGCTGCGGCACGTGGCGCGTTCCCGGGCCGCCGGCTGGTGCTGGCCTTCCAGCCGCACCGCTACACCCGCACGCGCGACTGCTTCGAGGATTTCGTCAAGGTCATCGGCACGGCCGATTCGGTGTTGCTGGGCGAGGTCTATGCCGCCGGCGAAGCGCCCATCGTGGCCGCGGACGGCCGCACGCTGGCGCGTGCACTGCGCGTGGCCGGCAAGGTGGAGCCGGTGTTCGTCGACGACATCGGCGCCATGCCCCAAGCCATTCTCGACAACGCCCGTGCCGGCGACGTGGTGCTCTGCATGGGCGCCGGGTCCATCGGCGCGGTGCCGGCCAAGGTGGTCGAACTCGGCACGGCCGCCGTTGCGGCGCCGTCCTCATCAACATCGGAGCGCAGTGCGCGCAAGGGGAGGGCTGCATGAGCCTTCAGGATCCAAAACTCTTCGGCAAGGTGGCCGTGCTGTTCGGCGGAAGCTCCGCCGAACGCGAGATTTCATTGATGTCCGGCAACGGCGTGCTCGAAGCCCTGCGTTCGCGCGGCGTCGATGCGCATGCGTTCGATCCGTCCGAGCGCGAGCTGTTCGAACTCAAGCGCGAAGGCTTCGCGCGCTGCTTCGTCGCGCTGCATGGCCGCCATGGCGAAGACGGCACCGTGCAGGGCGCGCTCGAACTGCTGGGCATTCCGTACACCGGCTCGGGCGTGATGGCTTCGAGCGTGGCGATGGACAAGGTCATGACCAAGCGCATCTGGCAGGCCGACGGCCTGCCGACGCCCAAGTACGTGCGCCTGGCCTTCGACCAGCAAAGCCGCGAACAGATCATGGCCGTGCCCGACGTGCTCGGCCTGCCCGTGATCGTGAAGCCGCCGCGCGAGGGCTCGTCCATCGGCGTGACCAAGGTCGAGGGCTACTCGCAGATGCAGGACGCCGTCACGCTGTCGGCGAAGTACGACGCCGACGTGCTGTGCGAGGAGTTCATCGAAGGCGAGGAAGTGACCTGTGCCGTGCTCGGCCACGGGCTCGATGCGCGCGCGCTGCCGGTGGTGCGCATCGCCGCGCCCGAAGGCGCCTACGACTACCAGAACAAGTACTTCACCGACGACGTGAAGTACCACTGCCCGAGCGGCCTGCCCGAAGCCGAGGAACGCGAGATCCAGCACATCACGCTGGCCGCCTACCGCACGCTCGGCTGCCGTGGCTGGGGCCGCGCCGACGTGATGATCCGCGCCAGCGACCGCAAGCCCTTCCTGCTCGAGATGAACACCTCGCCCGGCATGACCAGCCATTCGCTGGTGCCGATGTCGGCGCGCGCCGCGGGCATCGCCTACGAAGAGCTGTGCCTGCGGGTGCTGGCTTCGGCCACGCTCGACGCCACCGGAGGTTCGCAATAGCCATGGCCGACAGCATCCCCGCGCCCTTCGACGTCAAGCTCATGAACATCGTCGCGAATCTTGCATTCGCGGCGGTGGCGTTCATGCTGCTGGCGGCGGGCGCATGGTGGGTGCTGCGCCAGCCTTTCTTTCCCATCGGCGGCATCAAGGTGGACGGCGAGGTCACGCACAACAACGCGGTCACGCTGCGTGCCAACGTGGCGCCGCAGCTCAACGGCAACTTCTTCACCATCGACCTGGCGCGTGCGCGCACCGCCTTCGAGTCGGTGCCGTGGGTGCGCAGCGCGGTGGTGCGGCGCGAGTTCCCGAACAAGCTGCGCGTGACGCTGACCGAGCAGGTGCCGGTGGCCAACTGGGGCGACGAAGCGGGCTCCAAGCTGATCAATGGCTTCGGCGACGTGTTCGAGGCCAACGTGGCCGAGGTGGACGACAACCTGCCGCGCCTGGACGGGCCGATCGAGCAGGCCGGGCAGGTGCTCGGCATGTACCGCGTGCTGCAGCCGCAGTTCCAGCCCTACGACTTCAGCATCGACGAGCTTTCGCTGTCGAGCCGGGGAAGCTGGAAGGTGGTGCTGGACAGCGGTGCCGAGATCGAGCTGGGCCGGGGCCAGAGCGAGGAGGTGACGGCCCGCCTGCAGCGCTTCCTGAAGACCGTGACCCAGGTCGCGGGCCAGTACCACCGAACGGTGGCCGACGTCGAAGGCGCCGATCTGCGCCACAACGACGCGTATGCACTGCGGCTGCGCGGCGTCACCACGGTCTCATCCGAGGCCCCAAGAAGAATCAAGTAGCGCTCATCGAGAAATCGAGGACATATCTCAATGCCTAAAGAATACAAAGACCTGGTCGTAGGACTCGACATCGGCACCGCCAAGGTGATGGTGGTCGTGGCCGAAGTGCTGCCCGGCGGCGAACTCAAGCTGGCCGGCCTCGGGATTGCGCCGAGCAACGGGCTCAAGCGCGGCGTGGTGGTGAACATCGACGCCACGGTGCAGAGCATCCAGCAGGCCCTGAAAGAGGCCGAGCTGATGGCCGACTGCAAGATCAGCCGCGTCTACACCGGCATCACCGGCAGCCACATCCGCGGCATCAATTCCAGCGGCATGGTGGCGGTGAAGGACAAGGAAGTCACGCCCGCCGACGTGGCCCGCGTGGTCGAGACGGCGCGCGCCATCAACATCTCCAGCGACCAGCGTCTGCTGCTGGTCGAGCCGCAGGAGTTCGTGATCGACGGGCAGGACGTGAAGGAGCCGATCGGCATGAGCGGCATGCGGCTCGAAGCCAAGGTGCACATCGTGACCGGCGCGCAGAGCGCGGCCGAGAACATCATCAAGTGCGTGCGCCGCTGCGGCCTCGAAGTCGATCAGCTGATGCTGAACCCGCTGGCATCGAGCCAGGCAGTGCTGACGGAAGACGAACGCGAACTGGGCGTGGTGCTGGTCGACATCGGCGCGGGCACCACCGACGTGGCGATCTTCACCAACGGCGCGATCCGCCACACGGCCGTGATTCCGATCGCGGGCGACCTGATCACCAGCGACATCGCGATGGCGCTGCGCACGCCCACCAAGGACGCGGAAGACATCAAGGTCGAGCATGGCTATGCCAAGCAACTGCTGGCCGACCCTGAATCGCAAGTCGAAGTGCCGGGGCTGGGCGATCGCGGTCCGCGCATGCTGAGCAAGCAGGCACTGGCCGGCGTGATCGAGCCGCGCATCGAGGAAATCTTCTCGCTGGTGCAGCAGGTGGTGCGCGAGTCGGGCTACGAAGAAGTGCTGTCTTCGGGCGTGGTGCTCACGGGCGGCAGCGCGGTGATGCCGGGCATGGTCGAGCTGGGCGAAGACATCTTTTTGAAGCCCGTGCGCCGTGGCATTCCGAAGTATTCGAGCGCGCTGTCCGACATGGTTGCGCAGCCGCGCGCCGCTACAGTCATGGGCCTGCTCGAAGAGGCCCGCTTCGCACGCATGCGCGGCTTCAAGGTCGCGCAGAAGAACGGGTCGGTGAAGACCGCGTTCGGACGCTTCAAGGACTTCATCGTGGGGAATTTCTGACCATGACCCAGTCCCCACTCTGGCTTGCGCGCAGCAGTCCCCCTTTGCATTTCAATGAGCGATGGCGACGAACAGGTCCACCGCGACGACGACCACATCGTTGATCTCGTCACAGCACAAGAAATATTCATAGATACATAACGGCAACTGCAAGATTCAAGGAGTTAAAAATGACCATCGAAATGATCGAAGTCGAAGAGTTCAATCAGGGCACGCAGATCAAGGTGATCGGTGTGGGCGGTGGCGGCGGCAATGCGGTCGCCCACATGATGGAGCGCGGTGTGCAGGGCGTTCAATTCGTCTGCGCGAACACCGACGCACAAGCGCTCACGCGCAGCAATGCGAACAAGATCATCCAGCTGGGCACCAGCGGACTGGGCGCGGGCAGCAAGCCCGACAAGGGCCGCGACGCGGCCGAAGCCGCGGTGGATGAAATCCGCGCGGCCATCGACGGCGCGCACATGCTGTTCATCACGGCCGGCATGGGCGGCGGCACGGGCACCGGTGCCGCACCGGTGATCGCGCGCATCGCCAAGGAAATGGGCATCCTCACCGTGGGTGTGGTGACCAAGCCCTTCGACTGGGAGGGCGGCCGCCGCATGAAGAACGCGGACGACGGCCTGGCCGAGCTCGAAGCCAATGTCGATTCGCTGATCGTGGTGCTCAACGAGAAGCTGCTGGACGTGCTGGGCGACGACATCACCCAGGACGAAGCCTTCGCGCACGCCAACGACGTGCTGAAGAACGCCGTGGGCGGCATCTCGGAAATCATCAACGAGTACGGCGGCGTGAACGTCGACTTCGAAGACGTGCGCACCGTGATGGGCGAGCCCGGCAAGGCCATGATGGGCACCGCTGCCGCAGCGGGTCCGGACCGCGCGCGCATCGCAGCCGAACAGGCCGTGGCCTGCCCGCTGCTCGAAGGCATCGACCTGTCGGGCGCCAAGGGCGTGCTGGTGCTGGTGACGGCATCGAAGGGTTCGCTGAAGCTGAACGAGTCGAAGCTCGCGATGAACACCATCCGCGCCTACGCCTCGCCCGATGCCCACGTGATCTACGGCGCGGCCTATGACGAAGCCCTGGGCGACGAAATGCGCGTGACCGTGGTGGCCACGGGCCTGTCGCGTGCCGATGCCCGCCGCCAGGCCCCGACGCTGGAAGTGATCCGCACCGGCACCGACAACATCGGCTTCACCGTGCCCACGCTCGGCGGCACCGGCCATGCGCACAGCAGCGGTGGCGGCAGCCAGCCGAACTACGACGGCATGGCGGTTCCCAGCGTGTGGCGCACCAACCGCACGATGGCTGCGGCCAAGGTGGATGCGCTGTCGTCGGGTGGCATGGACGACTTCGAGATTCCCGCTTTCCTGCGCCGCCAGGCTGACTGATCAAAGGGACGCTGCCGGTGGTTTCTTCGGAAGCCGCCGGCCGCGGACTCGACCGGACGCAGAGGGCACGAAGGTTCGCAAGGGGTTCGGCAAAGACCTGAAAGGGACTGGCGCCGGCTCTACGCACTGCGAACGCTTCGTGCCCCTTGCGTCCATCGTCGGGCGCCTCCATTGAATTCATGTCTATCGGTGCCATAGCGAGGGGAATGGGGCGTCACGCCCGTCACGCGCCTAAAATCCCCGGCGTGCTGCAACAACGAACCCTCAAGTCGATCAGCCGCGCCGTGGGCGTGGGGCTTCACAGCGGGCAACGCGTGGAACTGACCCTGCGGCCGGCCCCGGCCGACACGGGCATCGTGTTCCGCCGCGTCGACCTGCCCGAGCCGGTCGAGATCCGCATGACCGCCGAGGCGGTCACCGACACGCGCCTGGCGTCCACGGTCTCCACCGGCGGTGCCAAGGTGCAGACTGTCGAACACATCATGTCCGCCTGCGCGGGCCTGGGCATCGACAACCTCTACATCGACATCACGGCCGACGAAGTGCCGATCCTCGACGGATCGGCCTCGTCCTTCGTGTTCCTGCTGCAAAGCGCGGGCATCGAACTGCAGAAGGCACCGCGCCGTTTCATCCGCGTGCTGCGCAAGGTCGAGGTGCGCGAAGGCGAGGGTGCCAACGAGAAGTGGGCGAGCCTGGAGCCGTACCACGGCTTCAAGCTGAGCTTCGAGATCGACTTCGATCACCGCGTCGTCAACTCCACCGGCCAGCGCGTGGAGTTCGACCTGGGCGCCGATTCATACAGCCGCGACATCGCACGCGCGCGCACCTTCGGCTTCACCAAAGAGGTCGAGTACATGCGCAGCAGGGGCCTGGCGCTCGGTGGTGGCCTGGACAACGCCATCGTGATGGACGACACCAAGGTGCTCAACGCGGGCGGGCTGCGCTACGACGACGAGTTCGTGAAGCACAAGATCCTCGACGCCATGGGCGACCTGTACATCATCGGCAAGCCGCTGCTGGCTGCCTACACCGCGTTCCGCTCGGGCCATGCGCTCAACAACAAGCTGCTGCGCGAGCTGCTGTCGAACAGCGATGCCTACGAAGTCGTGACCTTCGAAGACGAAAAGCGCGCACCGCGCGGTTTCAGCGAAGTGGCGCGGGCCTGGTAGGCCGCCGCTTCCACCCCACGACCTCATGCTTCTTTTTCGCTGGGCCATCCTGTTGCTTCTGCTGGTGGCCGGCGTGTCTTTCGCGTTCTATGCCGGCACCGGGCAGGTCAAGTTCCGGCGCTTCGGCTGGATCGTGCTCAAGTGGACGCTGCTGGCCGCCTTCGGCTTCTTCGCGGTGCTGATCGCCGAGCGCGTGGCGTAGCTTTCCGGCTCTCGTTCGCATGTCCGGAAACGGCATGCCGGGCGAGATCGAGCGGCGCACGATGGCGCCATGAACACCTTCATTCAAGTCCCCCGCAATCCGTTCGGCGTGCAGGACGCACCCGATCCGAACGGTGAAGACATCGACCTGTTTGCCGCCAGCGTGCGCCTCGATGGCGCGGCCAGCGACGCGAACGCCGAGGCCTGGGGCCCTCACATTTCTCAGGCTTCCCGGGCACAGGTTTCATCGATCGGCGGCCACTGGTCGAGCCGCTGGAACGGTGGCGCGGACCCGGCCGTGCTCGGCGACACCGCCGCAGCCTGGAAGGAAGGCGAGGCCCGCGTGAAGATGGCCATCGGCCGCATCTACATCCTGTTCGACTGGAGCGACGGCATGCGCCGGGCCCTGCTCGATGTGCGCCAGGTCGGCCTTCACCAGCTCGTGGGCCGCTACATCAACCTGGGCAACCCGGCCATCACGCAGCCGTGGGTGGGGCTGATCGTCGACAACCACCGGATCGATGGCCGCTGGACCCGCGGGCGGCTGGACTTCAGGCGATAGGCCGCTGTCTTCTGTCAGGTCAGCGCGAACGACCCTGCCGGTAGGTGCCGGCATGCGACTTCGACAGCTCGGCCGCTTCCGCCAGCCGGGCCATCGAACGGCCGACCTGCGCGTGCGTGATGGCAATGCCCAGCGCGTCCGCCGCGTCGGCACCCGGCAGGCCAGGCAAATCGAGCAGGCGCTTGACCATCTCCTGCACCTGCGCCTTGGCGGCCTGGCCGTGGCCCGCCACCGCTTTTTTCATCTGCAGCGCGGTGTACTCGGCGACCGAGAGATTGCAGTTCACCAGCGAGGTCACGCAGGCGCCGCGTGCCTGCCCCAGCAGCAGCGTTGATTGCGGATTGACGTTGACGAAGATGATTTCGACCGCCGACGCATCCGGCTGGTAGCGCGCATTGACTTCCGCGATGCCGTCGAACAGCACCTTCAGCCGCGCCGGCAGGTTGCCGGTGCCCAGGTGCCGCGTGCTGATGGTGCCGCTGGCGACGTAGCGCAGCGCGTGGCCGTCCGCGTCGACCACGCCGAAGCCGGTGGTCGTCAAGCCGGGGTCGATGCCGAGAATGCGCATGTCAGGCGTTGAAGTACCAACGGATCGAATGGAAGAAGATGGGCGCGGCGAAGCACAGCGCATCGACGCGATCGAGCAGGCCATTGGCCCCCGTCACGCCCACGCCCTTCTTGCCCCAGTTGGGAATGCCGCGGTCGCGCTTGAGCGCTTTCATCACCAGGTGGCCCATCGAGCCCGCGATGCAGGCGATGACCGACACCGCGAGCGCCTGCCCGAACTTGAAGGGCGTGATGAACGAGAACAGCGCGCCCACCAGGCTGGCCACCACGATGCCGATGCCCCAGCTGGTCCAGTTGAAGCTGCGGCTCACGTTGGGCGCAAAGGGCGGGCGCTGCGTGCGGCGCGAGATGATGTGCTGCACCAGCACCGAGGTCTGCACCACGAACACCAGGAAGAACACGAGGAAGGCGCTCTTGCCTTCGTAGCCCGGGAAGCTCAGCAACAGCAGCGCCGGCACGTGGCTCATGCCGTAGACGCAGACCATGATCCCCCACTGCAGCTTGGCGTTGCGTTCCAGGAACTGGCTCGGATCGTTGGCCAGCGCACTCGCCACCGGCATCGCAAGGAACACGTAGACCGGAATGAACACGGTGAACAGGTCGAAGCGCGCCGTGGCCACGAGCCAGAACTGGATCGGCAGCACCACGAAGAAGGCGAGGATCAGGCTGCGGTGGTCGCCGCGCCGTGTGGGCGAGAGCGTGATGAACTCGCGCAGTGCGAAGAAGGAGATCAGCGCGAACAGCACGGTGGCGACTGTCTCGCCGAGTGCCCAGCCGATCCAGAAGATGATCACCATGAACCAGGTGGTGCCGAGCAGCGCGCGGAAATGCGCCAGTTCGGCCTGCCAGGCGGCGTCGTGCACGGGGTTGCGCTTTTCCCTGAAGGTCAGGAAGAAAGCGGTGGTGCTCACGATCACGAGCAGGCCGAAGACGATGAGGAAGAGGGCTGCGACCTGCTGGGTCGGGGTGAGGCTGCGCAGGAACTGGTTCATGTCAGACGTCGCGCAGGGCGATTACGGCGGCACGCGCACGGTCTAGGAAGGGGCGGCGTTCTTCGCCTTCTTCGACGCGAACAGGCGCGCCGAAGGTCACCGAGCAAAGGATGGGCACAGGCACGATCTCGCCCTTGGGCATGACGCGCTGCACGTTGTCGATCCACGCCGGCACCAGCACGACATCGGGGAACATCGTCGCCAGCGCGTACAGGCCCGACTTGAACTTCTGCGGCTCGCCGGTGTGGCCGCGCGTGCCTTCGGGAAAGATGATGATCGAGTCGCCGCTGCGCAGGGCTTCGATGAGCGGAGCCAATGGGTCGGCGACGGGCGGTGCGTCGGCTACCGGCGGCGCGGGCTCGGCTGCCACGGGCGGCGGCTCAGGCGCGGGTGGCGGTGGAGGCGGCGGCGCAGGAAGGTCGAGCTGCCTCTGCACCTCGTTCATGACTTCGGCAGACGTATCGGCGAAGGGCAGCGACATCGGCAGCAGCGGCTCCATCGAAGGCTCGATGCGCTCGGCTGGCGGTGCCACGGCAGCGCGCGGTGCGGGCGGTGCGATCGGTGGCGGAGGGACTTCGGCCTCGACCGGTGCGACAGGTGCCGCTGGCGTTGCTGGCGCAGCCGCCGCACGCTCCACATACACCGCGTTGAACACCTCGGTCGTGATCCAGCGCTTGAACGGCGTGTTGGCCCAGTAGTCGCGCGCCGCGATCGGCCGTGTGATGCTGCGCAGCTCCTCGGGCAAGGCCGCCCAGATCATCACGAGGTCGGCGTGGCTCTGGTGATTGGCGAAATAGATGCGCTGCTCGGCCTTCGGCGGACAACCGTACCAGCGCGCCTGGGCGCCTGTCAGCAACCGGACGATTCCCAACAACAACCAACCTGTGAGCTTTGCCAGCATATGGGCGCGATGATACGGGCCATGCGATGGCGTTTCGATCCTCTTTCTCTGGTGTGGGCGGTGGCCCTGTTTCTGGTGCTCGTGCTGCTGGCCACCGTCGGCGCACGCTGGGGCTGGGTGCGCAGCTTCTTCGGCGACGTGCTGGCCGTGGTGTGGGTGTACTTCGTCTTCAAGACGGTCATCGGCACGCGCGTGTTGCCGCTGGCGCTGGCCGCGCTGGGCGTGGGCCTTGCGGTCGAGCTGGGGCAGTACCTGGCATCGGCGTGGCACTTGCATATTCCCAACCGCGCCTTGCGCATCGTGCTCGGCAGCACGGCCGATTGGTGGGACGTGCTGGCCTATGTGATCGGCTTCGCCGGCGTGCTGGTCATCGAAGGCCTGCGCGGCAGCTTCAGGGCAGCTCGGCCGCAGACATCCGCGCCATGACCGTCGACGCCCGCCCGCTGAGGTAGGGCGAGCCGGGCCGGCGCTCGAAGAACTTGGGGCTCGGCAGCATCACCGCGAGGCGCGCGGCCTCGTTGGTGCTCAGGCGCGATGCCGGCTTCTTGAAGTAGTACTGCGATGCCGCTTCAGCGCCGAACACGCCTTCGCCCCATTCGACATTGTTGAGGTACAGCTCGAGGATGCGCCGCTTGTCGAGCAGCACTTCGAGCAGCGTGGCGAGCACCAGCTCCTGGCCCTTGCGCAGCATGGTGCGCTCGCCGGACAGCAGCAGGTTCTTGGCCAGTTGCTGCGTGATGGTCGAGCCGCCGCGCAGCCGCACTGGCTGCACCGGCTTGCCACGCGCCACGGCGCGTGCTGTGCGCTTGGCCGCCAACTCTTCGGCCTTGGCGTTGCGCTGGCGCGCGCGTTCAATGGCTTCCCACTCCACGCCGTTGTGGTCGACGAAGCCGGCATCCTCGCTCGCAATGACGGCGCGCTTGAGCGTGTCGTTGATCTGCCCGTACGGCACCCACTGCTGCCGCCAACCACCGCCCGTGCCTTGGTGAACTGCGATCTGCCAGGCCTCGGAGCGCTGGAAGGCCGTGCTGGTCGGATCGACCACCGCCATGGTCGCGATGCGGACCACGAAGAACAGTTCGAGTGCCACGCCCGCCACCACGAGGCAGGCGATCAGGCGCAGCACGGCTTTCATTTCAGTTCGGCGCGCAGTTCGGCCAGCACCTGCGCGGACGGCGGACGCACGCCGCGCCAGATCTCGAAGGACTCGGCTGCCTGCTCGACCAGCATGCCGAGCCCGTCGCGTGCGACGGCGCCGTGCGCCTCGGCCCAGGCCATGAAGCCGGCGGCGGCGGGGCCGTACATCATGTCGACCGCGAGCCCGCCGGCGCGCAGCACGGATGCGTTCACCGGTACCGCGTCGCCCGTGAGGCTGGAGGCGGTGGCGTTGACCACCACGTCGAAGGCGCCCGACACTTCATCGAGCGCCCAGGCTTCGAGCGTGGCGCCGTGGCGCAGTGCAATTGCGGCATGGCGGCGGACCACGGCCACGGCCTTGTCGACGGTGCGGTTGGCCACCACCACGCGCGAGGCGCCGGCATCGAGCAGTGGGCCCAGCACGCCGGCGGCGGCGCCACCCGCGCCGATCAGCAGCAGTTCCTTGCCGGCCAGCGGTACGCCCGCGTTGCGCACGATGTCGTTGACCAGGCCGATGCCGTCGGTGTTGTCGGCGTGAATGCCGCCATCGGCATCGAAGCGCAGCGTGTTGACCGCCTGCGCGAGCAATGCACGTTCGCTGGTGTGTTGCGCCAGTGCGGCGGCTTCGAACTTGAAGGGCACGGTGATGTTGCAGCCGCGCGCGCTGTCGCCGCGTTCGGCGGCTTCGCGGCGGAAAGCGGCAATGCCTTCGCCAAAGGCGCCGAGTGGAATCAGGCGCCGGCCGTAGTCCATCTGCTGGCTGCAGAGTTCGGCAAAACGGGCGTGGATGCGAGGCGAGCGGCTGTGCTCGACGGGGTTGCCCATTACACAGTACAGGTCCATGGCGCCTTGCTTTCTTGAGGGCTGGCTGGCTACTTACTGCGACGAGAGTTCGATGGTCTCGTCGCGCGTGAACTTGAAGCGCGACTGCAGCACGATCTGGTCGGTCTGCTTGCGCATCGCGTCGGTGAACTTGCCGAAGCTGCCGACGCTGCGGACGATGGCCTGGGCGCGGCGGTCGAGCGTCAGGTCGCCCGAGCTTTCGTCGACGACGGTGTCGAGCACCTTGCCGTCGTTGTTGATGGTGACGGTCATCTTCAGCTCGCCATAGAGCTTCTTGCCGGCCGCGGTGGGAAAGTTCTCGGTGCCGCGCACCTCGATGCGGCGGCGCAGCGTGTCGACGTAGATCGCGTAGGCGGCCTCGCGCGTCGACGGGCTCAGGTAGCGCTTCTTGGGGCGCGCGTTTTCCTCGTTCACGCGGCGCTCGATCTCGGCCAGCAGCTCGACCATCTGGCGGCGCTTTTCCTCGCGCGCGACGGCTTCGGTCGGGTCGCCCGCCGCGCGCGGGTCGGGCACGGGCATCGCGGCCAGGTCGCGCTTGAGCTGCGCGAGCATCTGCATCTGCTGGGCCTGCATGGCCTCGACCTGGCGCCGCGAATCCTCGAACGAGTCGCCGACGGAGGTGAAGCTCGATGGCGGCAGCGGGCTGGTGGCGCGGCCTTTTTCAAGATCGCCGCCGCCCGCGAGCGAGGTCTGCGCCATCACCTTGGCGCCCGGGTCCGGCTTGTCGTTGGTCTTGCTGTTGACCAGGATCACTTCGAGCGGGGTTTCGCTGAAGACGCGGTTGAACGACTCGGGGTCGACGAAGCGCACCGCGAGCAACGCAGCATGCGCAATGACCGACACGCCCAGAGCAATCTGCAGCGTGCTGAGGTCCTTGAAGTTCATTCTCGAAACTCCTCCAGGGGCCGCATTTCTTCGGACGATTCGCCGAAGTTCATGCAGGTGTGTTTTCCGGCGCGGCCTCGCTGTCGGTCAGGTCGACGGCAATGGCGATCGGGCCGGCGACTTCTTCTTCGTCCTCACCGCTCTCGTCTTCCGCCGAGGCATCGGCCTTCGGCGCATCGAGGCGCTCCAGCACGGTGCCGCTCACGTCGAGCGCGATCTCGTCGATCTCGCCGAGCTTCACGCGCAGGCGCGCACCGCGCTCCTGCTGGCCGGCTACCGGGAACACCAGCGGCAGCGCCTCGGCACGCACCAGCGCGCCGTTGGGAATGTCCTTGATGACCGTGGCTTCCAGCTCGGTGATGCCCTGCTGCTGCAGGT
Organism: Variovorax raffinosi; assembly: GCF_051216615.1. Classification (NCBI taxonomy): domain Bacteria; kingdom Pseudomonadati; phylum Pseudomonadota; class Betaproteobacteria; order Burkholderiales; family Comamonadaceae; genus Variovorax; species Variovorax raffinosi. Next base: position 282,042 of record NZ_JBPJZR010000002.1, on the reverse strand, counting down.
ACTTGAGCGTCCAGAAGCGTTCCATGCCGCCCTGGTAGCCGTTGTACGTTGCGTAGGCGGCGTCGAAGCCCGAGAGGATCGAGAACAGGTCGGCGTCCTTCGGCTTGAACGGCGCGGCCAACGCGGCGGTCTTGCCGTGGCGCGCGGCCGCGATGATCTGCCACTGGTTCACGAGGTCGGTGTAGCGGCGCAGCGGCGAGGTGCTCCACGCATAGCTCTTCACGCCCAGGCCGGCATGCGGCAACGCGCGCGTGCCCATGCGCACCTTGATGCCGGGCGCCAGGCTGGCCTGGCTGCGGTAGAGCCCGGGCACGCCCAGTTCGCCGAGCCAGCTGCCCCAGGTGCTATTGGCCAGGATCATCGCTTCGGACACGATCAGGTCGAGCGGTGCGCCGCGCTGGCGCGTTGTGATCTGCACCTGCTCGTTGCCGGTGGGTTCGTTGCCGTCGTTGCCGACGAGGCGGAAGTTGTAGTCGGGCCGGTTGAAGTTCTCCGGCTTGCCGCGCACCACTTCGCGCTGCGCCTTCAACTGTTTCGCGAGGCGGAACAGGAAGGAGAGCGGGGCGCGCAGGTTGGCCGCGGCTTCGGGCGTGTTCTCGCTCGTGAATGCAGCGTCTTCGAGCCAGGGCTGCGTGACGACGGCATCGAGCTGGTCGTGCCGCAGGTTGGCGACGATGGGCACGCGTTCGAGTTTGGTCTCGGTGCCTTGCAGCTCGAGCGTGGCTTCGTCGAAGCGCGCGTAGAGCGACACCGCCGGGCGGTCGCCGCCTTCGAGCAGCGTGTAGGTGTTGACCACCTCGTCCGGCAGCATCGTGATCTTGTAGCCCGGCATGTAGACCGTCGACATGCGCGCACGCGCCACGTTGTCGATGGGGCTGCCCGGCGTCAGCGCCAGGGCGGGCGCGGCGATGTGGATACCGACCGTGACGGTGCCGCTGCCCAGGCCTTGCACCGACAGCGCATCGTCGATTTCGGTGGTCTGCGAATCGTCGATCGAGAAGGCCGCAACGCCAACGGCCACGGGCAGGTCGTCCACGATGGCCGGTGCCGCGAGCGCCGGAAAGCCGGTGCCCTTGGGGAAGTTCTCGAACAGGAAGCGCCGCCAGTGGAACTGGTAGGGCGAATCGATGGCACCGGCGCGCTCCAGCAGGTCGAGCGGCGGGCGCTGCGTAGCGCGCGCGGCGTCGACCACGGCCTTGTATTCCGGCGCGTTCTTGTCGGGCTTGAACAGGATCTTGTAGAGCTGTTCGCGGATCGGCGGCGGGCACACGCCCTCGGCCAGTTGCCCGGCCCATTCGACGATCTGCGCCTGGACGGCTTTCTTCTTCTCGATGGCGGCCAGCGCCTGCTGCACGATTTCGGCCGGCGCCTTCTTGAAGCGCCCCTTGCCCGCGCGGCGGAAGTAGTGCGGTGCCTCGAACAGCGCGAACAGCGCGGCCGCTTGCTGCGCGAGCGATGGCTTGTCGCTGTAATAGTCGGCCGCGAGATCGGCAAAACCGAACTCGCCCTCGGCCGCAAATTCCCAGGCCAGGTCCAGGTCCATCGCGGCGGCGAGCGTGCGCGCCTCGGCGATCAACTCGGCGGGTGACGGTTTCTCGAAACGCAGAACAATGTTGGCGCCCTTGACCTTGACGCGCTTGCCGGTTTCGAGCTCGACTTGTGCCGATGCTTCAGCCTCCGACAGCACGCGGCCGCCGAGGTACTTGCCGGCTTCTTCAAACAATACAAACATGGCGCGGATTGTCCCACGCAGGCTGGGGCCGTCCGGCCCGGCGGTGCTCAGACCGGGTTGATGAACGCCATCACGTCGTCGAGATGGGCTTTTTCGAAGTCGGACAGCGCGTGGTCGCTGCCTTCGAGCAGCTTGATGTTGCTGTCGGGGTAGCGCGCCGACATTTCATGCCAGTCCAGGGCTTCGTCGCCCTTGGCGATGATGGCGAATACCCGCTCGGGGCGCGTGAGCTGGCCCACTTCCATGGCGCGCAGCTCGTGGATGTATTCGGGGCGAAAGTAGAAATGCTCGGCCGGGTCGTGCCACACGGTCTGGTCGCCGATGTAGCGGGTGAGGTCGCGTGCCGGGTGCACGGCCGGGTTGAGCAGCACGGCGCGGCAGCGCGTCATGCCGGCCACGTAGGTGGCGTAGAAACCGCCCAGCGACGAGCCGACCACGGCCATCGATTTGCGCGGCCAGTCCGCGATGCCCTTCATCACCATGTCGATGGCATCGTGCGGCGAAGGCGGCAGTTGCGGGCACCACCACTGCAGGTCGGGGTGGCGTTGCGCCACGCGTTCCGCGACCAGCCGTGCCTTGGTCGAACGAGGCGAGGAGCGAAAGCCGTGCAGGTACAACAGGTGGGTGGTTTGCGGATCCATGCGGGAAGAAGACTGGAGGTGCCGAGGTTGCACCCTGCTTGCCGGGACCGGGTAATTTTGCATGAGGTCTGTGCGCGCGAGGCTGTTTCCGACGTACAAAACCCCGCATTGCGGGGTGTCTCGGGAAGCCGCTAGCTTACCGAGACTTGTGGGGCGCAGGCCCCTTGTTTACCTCTGTCCGATGCAGGCTGAATGCCTTGCAGCGGAAAGTATTCAAGGTGTGACCTTCGCGATATAAAAGGCCTACGTTCGGGTTACTGGAGCCCGCGTCGGCGCCGGCGCCTTGCGGGACGCGGGTCGAAGTGAAGGTCGACGCGTTGTGTTCCGCCCGGCGCGAATCCATGTTCAAAAGGCGGCGCAAGTTTCGTGGCGGGTCGCGATGGGCGCATCCCATGAACTAGGGATGCGCTGGGGGATTTCCGCCGCGCGCCGCGGCTTATGCTCGTGACCATGAACATTGAGGCTCACGACGATGCAATGCCACGCCGGTGGGGCGTGTTGGTCGTCGAAGACGACAGCCGCGCACGCGCCTTTTTCGAGGCCAGCGTGCAGCGCAGTCCGCGCCTCTTCTGGCTCGGCAGCGCGGGCACCGTGCAGGAGGCGCTGGCCTGGCTGGCCCACACCGTCACGATTCCCGATGTGCTGCTGGTCGACCTGGGCATGCCCGACGGCACCGGCCTGGATGTGATCCGCGATGCCGTTGCCCGTTTTCCCGGCTGCGAGCCGCTGGTGGTGTCGGTCTTCGGCGACGAAGAGAATGTGCTCGCCAGCATCGAGGCCGGTGCCGTGGGCTACATCCACAAGGACGCCGCGCCCGAGGACATCGCGCAGACCATCGTCGAGATGAAGGCCGGCGCCTCGCCGATCTCGCCCATGATCGCGCGGCGGGTGCTGGCGAAGTACCGCAGCCTGCAGTCGGCGGCAATGCCGGGGGCTGCAGCCGCGCCAGGTGCCGCGCCCGAGGCGGCTGCGGGGGAGGCCGATCGCGGCCTGCTGTCGGCACGCGAGCACGAGGTGCTGACGCTGATCGCCCGGGGCTTCTCGTATGCGGAGATCGCCCGCCTCAAGGGCTTGAGCGTGCACACGGTGCAGACCCACATCAAGAATCTCTACGGAAAGCTCGCGGTGCATTCCAAGAGCGAGGCGGTTTTCGAAGCGACGCGTCTCGGCCTGCTGTCTCATCCAGGCTGAGCGCGGATGCTGCCGAGGCGGTTGTTGCTGCTTTTGCTATGGCCGGTGCTGCTCCTTGCGGGCATCGCCGGGGCCGCGAATGCGGCCGCGCCGGACAGCCCGATCGAGCTGCGCCAGGGCACCGTGACGACCACCGTCGACGGTGTCGCGCGCACGGAGCCGGTCGAGCTTTCCTACCACTGGGACCGCATGCACCAAGGGCGGCCCGGCTTGGCGAACTTCGACCTGCCGTTCACGCTCGAGGCCACGCCCGAGGCGCCCTGGGGCATCTTCATACCGCGCGCCGGCAGCGTGTTCGAGGTGCAGCTCAACGATGCGCTGCTGCAGGTCTACGGCGACCTGGGCCGTGGCAACCAGGCCGACTACGCCAAGGCGCCGATCTACGTGCCGGTGCCGGGGCGCCTGCTGAAGCAGGGCGACAACCATCTGCAGATCCGCCTGCGTGCCGACAGCGCCCGGCGCGCCGGCTTGTCGCGCGTGGTCATCGGGCCGGCCACGCCGGTGCGCACCGAGTTCTTCGAGAGCGCCTACGCCTGGCGCTTCACCGGCTCCGTGCTGCTGACCGCCTTCAGCCTGATCGTCGGCGGCATCGCGTTGGCACTCTGGCTGACGCAGGTCGAGGTCGACGCCAAAGGACGGACGCGGCGCGAGGGCCTCTATTTCTGGGCCGCGCTGGCCGAGTTCTGCTGGGCGATCCGGGTGGCCGACGGGGTGATTCCCGAGCCGCCGCTGTCGTGGGGCCCTTGGGGCGTGCTGATGGCCGCCTGCTATGCGGGCTGGGCGGTCTCCGTCCTGATGTTCGGCTTCCACATCGCCGGATGGGGGCGCAACCCCCGCTACCGGTGGGTGCACTGGCCGATGGCCGCCATCGTGCTGGGCACCGTGGTGTTCAGCGCGCTGTCGCTGCACCGCGACGAGCCGTTGTGGCTCACCGCCTGGCTTGCTGTCGAGATCGTGCTCATCTTCCTGTTCGTCGCCGCCTTCGCCGTGGCCACCATTCGCAAGCCGAATGCCGAGCAACTGCTGGTGGCCGGCGCTGCGATGGTGACGTTGGCATTCGGCGCGCGCGACTGGCTGGTGATCCGGCTCAGCGATGCCTACGGTGAAACCACCTGGGTCCGCTATTCCTCGGTGTTCTTCGGTTTGGCGCTGCTGCTGATCGTGCTGCGGCGCTTTCATGCCGCGAGCGTGCAGGCGCGTGGGTCGGTCGCGGCGTTGGCCGAGCGGGTGGCCCAGCGCGAGCGCGAACTGGCCGCCACCTATGCGGAGCTGGAAGCGGCGGCACGCGACCAGGCGCGCACCCATGAGCGCGAACGCATCCTGCGCGACATGCACGACGGCGTGGGCTCGCACATCAGTTCGGCGATCCGGCAGCTGCAGTCGGGCCAGACCAGCTCGGGCGACCTGCTGCGCACCCTGCGCGATTCGCTCGACCAGCTCAAGCTGTCGATCGACTCGATCCACCTGCCGCCGGGCGACATCGGCGCCTTGCTGGCCGCGCTGCGCTACCGGCTGGAGCCCCGGCTGGCGGCGGCGGGCATCGAGTTCGAGTGGGCGGTGGACGAGGTCGCGCCGGTGTCGCGGCTCGACGCCCAGGCCATGCGGCAACTTCAGTTCTTGCTGTTCGAGGCCATCTCGAACGTGCTGCAGCACGCCCACGCCAGCGTGCTGCGGATCGAGGCCGGCATGCAGGACGCCACGGTGCAGTTGCGCGTGATCGACAACGGCAGGGGCTTCGATGCGGCGCATGCGCCCCGGTCGCTGGCGGAGCGCGCCGGGGCCATCGGCGCCCGGCTGGGGCTGGAAAGCCGACCGGGGCGCACCGTGGTTCAGCTCGAATTCGCGTGAGCCCGAGGGCCCGGACGCTTTCTCAGAACTGCTTGTAGAACAACACGTAGCGCGTGATGCCGAGGCTGCGAGCGTTGTAGGCCTCGAACGCCAGGTAATGCACCCGGGTTCCTTCGGCGTACTGCTTGCCCGCATTGCTGTCGCAATGCGTGTCGCCAAGCGTCTCGGCCGAGCAGTCGATCATCGCCTTGCGCGCCGTGGTCGACAGAGCGACGTTGTCGTTGAAGCGAGTGTTCGACTTGGCGAAGCCGTAGGCCGTCAGCACCGAGGGCGCCAGCGCGCCGCGCGGGACAACCCATGCGTCCTGGTTGCCGGTGGCGCTGATGTCCAGGATGTTCGGCTGGTTCACGCTGTTTGCGGGGTAGACCAGGCCGGTGTTGGCACTGGTGCGGGCGACCAACTGGGTGCGCATCGCCGGTGTCAGGTCGAACAGCGGCTGCTGGCGGATTTCACCGATCGTTGGCGCGCGCGAGAGGGTGCGTTCGTACTGGATCACGTTGGGAACGCCCGGTTTCGCATGCACGAACTCGAACTTCCACACGCTCTGGTCCTGCAACTGGCTGATCTGCTGGTCGGTGTACTGGGGGTCGAGCAGGCCGATGCCGGATTCACGGCTCGCCAGGCTGCCGGGTGTGGACGGGTTCTCGTAGATGCCGCGCAGGTTGATGCCGTTGTTCAGCTCCGGCGTGCCGTCGGGCTTGGTCACCACGAGGAACGACAGGCCGGGTTGCGGTATGAAGGTCAGGACCTTGTTGAGCGGCGAGGTCACGATGACCTTGCTGAAGACCGCCGCGCCGTTTTCCTGCCGGTTCCGGATCGGAATGCCGTAGCCCGTGGTGTACGAGTTGAAGGCGGGCGAGTTGATCATGTCCCGGTAGGCGAACACGGGGCGCACGTTGGAGGCGTAGACGTGGCCGTCCCCCGCGATCTTGAGCGCGCCGCCGACCTTGCGCGCGGTGAGGGTGCCGAAGACAACGTTGTCTCCCACGTCGGTCGCGCGGTAGCTGAGCGTCAGGTCGCCGTTCGGCCTGAAGAATTCGAAGTTCGCGCGATCCCAGGTGCGACCCGTGTTTTCGGGCCGGAACAGGGTGCTGAAGCCGCCCTGGTTGTTGGCGTCGCGGCCCACCCCGAAGCCGCTGTTGAGGTAGCCGGCAGGGTCGTTGCCGACGAAGAGTTCGCGGCAGGCAGCAGCGATCACGTCGGCTGGGCCGCCGGTCACGGCCGTGGCGTCGTTCGGCGCGGTGACGCGTTGCGACAGCGGCAGCCGATAGCACGCGTTCAGGCGGTTGAACAGATCGGCCAGCAAGGTCGGCGAGGGCAGACTGGCCAGTTGGTCCGCGGTGATGCCCGCCGGCAGCGCGGGAACGGAGGCATCGCTGCTGCGGAAGATGACGGAGGTGGGAGAAGCGCCGTCGCCCGACGGAAGGCCCTTCACGGTGATCTCGATGTTGGCTGCGCCGCTGTCGGGGCGCACGCTGACCAACAGCGCGTCGAGCACCTTGTCGTGCCCGGTGCCATCGGCGCTGAACTTGCCGGAGATCGGATCGAAGCCGGCCTGCCCGAGAGCGTCCAGCACCGACTTGAGCGCAGCAGCGAGGGCCGTCGTCTGCTGTTGCAGGCGCGCGTCGGTCACGGTGCCGGCGTCGGCCTGGATGGCCGCCGCCAGATTGGCGGGCCGGCCATCCGGCGACAGCCGGGACACGATGACCGTGGTCAGCGGCGTGATGTTGGCCGTGCCGCTGCTGTTGGCGACGGTGCTGTAGAGGGACTGGTCATCGCGCACCGCAGTGACGACGAGGGGAGGCTTGGTTGTCGGGGACAGCACGCAGTTGTAGGTGCCCTGGCCGTCGGTCTGCGTCGTGCAGACCGTTGCGCCGCTTTGATCCTGGACCGTGACGGTGGCGCCGCCGAAAGCCGCGCCGGTGGCGGCTGTGCCGCTGAGCGAAGTCGACGCGGGGGCGTTCGGGGTGGGCGAGCCGCCCAGGCCGAGTGGCAGGCCGCCACCTCCACCGCCTCCACCACCGCCGCCGCATGCAGCGACCGAAACGCAAAGACCTGCCACGAGCGACAGGCGCAGAAGTTGAGACCTCATTCGAACCCTCCCTTTATTTATGAACCCGGCAAATGTAAAAGGAGGTGACGACGGATTCGCGACGGTCGGCAGGAGGATTTCCACCGAGAGCCACACGCACGGAATTCGTATACGGAAAGCCGGATAATTCGCACCCATGTCTGCCGTGTTCAATCAGCCCTCCCTGGCGCGCCGTGTCGCGCCCATCTTCCAGGGCTTCGACGGCTTTCTGGCCTTCGCCGTGCTCCTGCTGGCCTTTGCCGGGCTGGCGACCATGTATTCCTCGGGCTACGACCATGGCTCGCGCTTTGTCGACCATGGCCGCAACATGCTGCTGGCGGGCTTCATCATGTTCGTGGTGGCACAGGTGCCGCCTCAGCGCTTGATGATGTTCGCGGTGCCGCTCTACGCGGCGGGCGTGGCGCTGTTGGTTGCGGTGGCGCTGTTCGGCATCACCAAGAAGGGCGCCCAGCGCTGGATCAACGTGGGCGTGGTGATCCAGCCCAGCGAAATTCTCAAGATCGCGATGCCGCTGATGCTGGCCTGGTGGTTCCAGCGCCGTGAAGGCCAGTTGCGCCCGCTCGACTTCGTGGTGGCCACGGTGCTGCTGGCGGTGCCGGTCGGGCTCATCATGAAGCAGCCCGACCTGGGCACTTCGCTGCTGGTGCTGGCGGCCGGCATGGCGGTGATCTTCTTTGCCGGCCTGCCCTGGAAGCTGATCGTGCCGCCGGTGGTGATCGGCGCCATTGCGGTGACGCTGATCGTTAGCTTCGAGACGAGGCTGTGCGCCGACGGCGTCGACTGGCGGGTGTTGCACGACTACCAGAAGCAGCGCGTGTGCACGCTGCTCGACCCGAGCAAGGACCCGCTGGGCAAGGGCTTCCACATCATCCAGGGGATGATCGCCATCGGCTCGGGTGGCGTGGGCGGCAAGGGCTTCATGCAGGGCACGCAGACGCACCTTGAATTCATTCCCGAGCGCACCACCGACTTCATCTTTGCCGCCTATTCCGAGGAGTTCGGGCTGATGGGCAACCTGGCGCTGATCGCGGCCTTCATCCTGTTGATCTTCCGCGGGCTGGCCATCGCCACCAATGCGACGACGCTGTTCTCGCGCCTGCTGGCGGGGGCGGTCACGATGATTTTCTTCACCTATGCCTTCGTCAACATGGGCATGGTGAGCGGCATCCTGCCGGTGGTGGGGGTGCCGTTGCCGTTCATCAGCTACGGCGGCACGGCCATGGTGACGCTGGGGCTGGGGCTGGGCATCCTGATGTCGATCGCCCGCGCCAGGAAGCTGGCGCAGAACTAGGCGCCGGAGTGCCCTTTGGGGCGGCACGGGAGAGGGCGGCTGCCTAGAATGGCGGGATGATCTCTCGCGAACCCACCATCGAGCGCCTCGCCACGGCGCAACAGCTCCTGCTCAGGCCGTTCGGCCTTGACGAATCGCACCTGAGCAAAGCCCTGGCCGAGATCACCTCGCACCGGGTGGACGACGCCGACCTGTATTTCCAGTACACGCGCAGCGAAGGCTGGAGCCTCGAAGAGGGCATCGTCAAGACCGGCAGCTTCAGCATCGACCAGGGCGTCGGTGTGCGCGCGGTCAGCGGCGAGAAAACCGCTTTCGCCTATTCGGACGACATCTCCGAGGCTTCGCTGCTCGACGCGGCGCGCACGGTGCGCTCCATTTCCTCCGCGGGCCGCACCGGCCGCGTGAAGACGCCGACCCGCAAGATCGCATCGAGCCGCTCGCTCTACGACGGCATCGACCCCATTTCCACGCTCGACAGCACCACCAAGGTGAAGCTGCTCGAAAAGGTCGAGAAGCTGGCCCGCTCGCGCGATCCGCGCGTGGCGCAGGTCATGGCGGGCCTGGCGAGCGAGTACGACGTGGTGCTCGTGGCACGCGCCGACGGCACGCTGGCCGCCGACGTGCGGCCGCTGGTGCGCCTGTCGGTCACCGTCATTGCCGAGCAGAACGGCCGCCGCGAGATCGGTTCGGGCGGTGGCGGCGGACGCTTCGGCCTGGCCTATTTCACCGACGAGCAGATCGCCGAGTACGTCGACCATGCCGTGAAAGCAGCGCTCACCAACCTCGACGCCCGCCCGGCGCCCGCCGGCGAGATGACCGTGGTGCTCGGTTCCGGCTGGCCCGGCATCCTGCTGCACGAAGCCATCGGCCACGGGCTCGAAGGCGACTTCAACCGCAAGGGCTCGAGCGCCTTCGCGGGCCGCATCGGCCAGCGCGTGGCGGCCAAGGGCGTCACGGTGCTCGACGACGGCACGATCGCCGATCGCCGCGGCTCGCTCAATGTCGACGACGAGGGCAACGCCAGCCAGCGCAACGTGCTGATCGAGGACGGCATCCTCAAGGGCTACATCCAGGACTCGCTCAACGCGCGCCTCATGAAGGTCAAGCCTACGGGCAATGGCCGCCGCGAGAGCTACGCGCACGTGCCGATGCCGCGCATGACCAACACCTACATGTTGGGCGGCGACAAGGACCCGAAGGAAATCGTGGCCAGCATCAAGAAGGGCCTGTACGCCACCAACTTCGGTGGTGGGCAGGTCGACATCACGAGCGGCAAGTTCGTGTTCTCGGCCAGTGAGGCCTATTGGGTCGAGAACGGCAAGATCCAGTACCCGGTCAAGGGCGCGACCATCGTGGGCAACGGCCCCGACGCGCTCACCCGCGTCACCATGATCGGCAACGACATGGCGCTCGATTCGGGTGTCGGCACTTGCGGCAAGGAAGGCCAGAGCGTGCCGGTGGGCGTGGGCCAGCCCACCCTGCGCATCGACGGCTTGACGGTAGGTGGAACGGCTTAGGACTTTCGTCACTTGCCGATTGTTTCCTTCGGTTGCTAAGCTGCGCTCCTTTTGCGAACGACAAATTCAAGGAGCATTTCGATGGGGAACAGGACCAATTCGCCTGCCGTGCTGTGGGCCGTGACCGCCATGGTGGCTCTGGGGGCCGCCGGTTGCGCATCCCGCGGTGGTTCGGGCAGTCAGCCCGAGGCAGCGCCCGCACCCGCTGCGGCGCCCGCCCGTGGTGGCGCCAAGGCCGGCATGGATGCCCAGGGCAACGTGACCGACTCTTCCAAGGTCGAGGCCGGCAGCGGCCGCACCGTCAAGGGCCTGAACGGCTACGAAGGCGAGATCACCGGCAACCCCGCGCGCAACAGCAAGTTCGCGCGCCTGCAGATCGGCATGAGCGCCAGGCAGGTCACCGACCTTGCCGGCCAGCCGACCGACCAGGGTGCCTACATCACCGGCAAGGCCTTCATTCCGTTCTACTTCGGCAGCGACCGTCACCGTTTCGAGATGACCTACAAGGGCCAGGGCCGGCTGATTTTTGCGGGTGGCGGCATGGGCGATTACTCCAGCGGCAACCTGATCTGGATCATTCACAACGCCAACGAGTCGGGCTACCGATAAGCAACGCAGTGCCCGGTCGCTTGACCGGGCTTTTGTTTTCCGTGCTACATTCCGCCCACATGTCCGCCCTCCGCGCTTATTTCTTTGCCTACTTTTGGTTCCCGGTTTCCGGCGGACGAGAGGCGAGCGCGTAAAGCAAACGAACACCCTCCCAAAACCGCCGGCGCATCCAGCCCCGGCGGTTTTTTTATGCCCTGACGATATCCACTCCAACAAGGAAGCACCCATGAGCACGAACACTGCCCCCGCCAGCGACAGCTGGTATGCGAGCGTCGAAAAAACCAGCAAGACCGACGACGAACGCATCAAGGACATCAACGTGCTGCCCCCTCCCGAACATCTGATCCGCTTTTTCCCGATCCGCGGCACGGCCATCGAAACGCTGATCGAAAGCACCCGCCGCAACATCCACAACATCATGGCGGGCAAGGACGACCGGCTGCTGGTGATCATGGGGCCCTGCTCGATCCACGACCCGGCGGCTGCCGTCGAGTACGCCAAGCGCCTGAAGGTCGAGCGCGAAAAGTACGCCGGCACGCTGGAAATCGTGATGCGCGTGTACTTCGAGAAGCCCCGCACCACCGTCGGCTGGAAGGGCCTGATCAACGACCCGTACCTTGACGAGAGCTTCCGCATCGACGAAGGCCTGCGCATTGCACGCCAGTTGCTGATCGACATCAACCGCATCGGCCTGCCGGCGGGCAGCGAGTTTCTCGACGTGATCTCGCCGCAATACATCGGTGACCTGATCGCCTGGGGCGCGATCGGCGCGCGCACCACCGAAAGCCAGGTGCACCGCGAATTGGCCTCGGGCCTGTCGGCGCCCATCGGCTTCAAGAACGGCACCGACGGCAACATCCGCATCGCCACCGACGCCATTCAGGCGGCGGCCCGTGGCCACCACTTCCTGTCGGTGCACAAGAACGGCCAGGTCGCCATCGTGCAGACCAACGGCAACCGCGACTGCCACGTGATCCTGCGCGGCGGCAAGGCGCCGAACTACGACGCCGCGAGTGTCGAAGCCGCCTGCAAGGACCTCGAAGCCGCCAAGCTGCCGCCCACGCTGATGGTCGACTGCAGCCATGCCAACAGCTCCAAGCAGCACCAGAAGCAGATCGAGGTGGCCAAGGACATCGCCGGCCAGATCGCCGGCGGCTCGAACCGCGTGTTTGGCGTGATGGTCGAGAGCCACCTGCAGGCCGGCGCCCAGAAGTTCACGCCGGGCAAGGACCAGCTCTCGGGTCTCGAATACGGCAAGAGCATCACCGACGCCTGCATCGGCTGGGACGATTCGGTGCAGGTGCTGGAGACGCTCTCGCAGGCCGTCAAGCAGCGCCGGGGTTAAAGCATCCCGGCCAGCTCGGGCCAGTGGTGCCGCATCGACGCAGCTTCGTTGCTGTCGGGCTGCACCAGCGAGAAATCGGCGAAGTCGAAGCCCGGGCCGACCATGCAGGCGACCAGCGTGTAGTCGCCCGCCGTGTGGCCCGGGATCGGTCGGGCCGCCTGCCATTGGCCGGCCGGCACCACATGCTGGGGCCGGGTGCCGTGGGCATCGACCGGGCCCAGCCGTGCGTGGGCCGGCGCGGTGCGCATCGCGGCGTCGCAGGTCCAGAGCGCCAGCGGCACGCCTTCCAGGTGCACCCAGACTTCATCGGACAGCACCCGGTGCCAGCGCGAATGCTGGCCCGCCTCGAGCAGGAAGTAGATGCTGGTCAGCGCATTGCGGAGCGGACGGCCATCGGCGGGCGTCACGCTCGCCGCCGAGCGGAATACCTCGCTGTACCAGCCGCCCTCGGGATGGGGCTGCAGCTTCAGGGTGTCGATCAGTTCGCGAGTGCGCATGGCGGTCATGATGCCGCCGTCGCCCGAAGGGCGGCAAGCAGTTTGTCGTGCACGCCGCCAAAGCCGCCGTTGCTCATGCAGACGATGTGATCGCCCGGCCGGGCGGCCGCCACGATCTGCGCCAGCAGCGGCTCGATGGCGCCTGCCACCTGCGCGCGGTCGCCCATCGGGGCCAACGCCGCGGCGGCATCCCAGTCGAGGCCGGCCGTGTGGCAGAACGACAGGTCGGCCGATTCCAGGCTCCATGGCAGTTGCGCCGCCATCACGCCCAGCTTCATCGTGTTGCTGCGCGGCTCGAAGGCCGCGAGGATGCGCTCACTTTGCTTGCCGGCATCGTCGAGCTTCTTGCGCAGGCCGTCGAGCGTGGTGCGAATGGCGGTCGGGTGGTGGGCGAAGTCGTCGTAGACCGTGATCGCGCCGCCGCTGCGCTCGACCGTGCCGCGCAACTCCATGCGTCGCCGCACATTGCGGAAGCTGCCGAGCGCGCGGGCCGCATCGGCCGGTGCAACGCCCACATGCTCGGCCGCCGCGATGGCTGCCAACGCATTCATCTGGTTGTGCAGGCCCGAAAGCGCCCACTCGACGCGGCCCACCGGTTCGCCCCGGTGCAGCACGTCGAAGGCGTCGTGCGATCCGCGTGCCTGCCATTCTCCACCTGCGCCGAAGCGCGCGAGTTCGCTCCAGCAGCCTTGGGTCAGCACGCGCTGCAGGCCTTCTTCGGTGGCATTCACCACCAGCCGCCCGGTGCCTGGCACGGTGCGCACGAGGTGATGGAACTGGCGTTCGATGGCGGCGAGGTCGTCGAAGATGTCCGCGTGGTCGAACTCGAGGTTGTTGAGCACGGCCGTGCGCGGCCGGTAGTGCACGAACTTGCTGCGCTTGTCGAAGAAGGCGGTGTCGTATTCGTCGGCTTCGATCACGAAGGCCGCGCCGTCGCCGAGCCGCGCCGAAACGCCGAAGTCGAGCGGCACGCCGCCGACCAGGAAGCCCGGCGCCTTGCCGCCTTGCTCCAGCACCCAGGCCAGCATCGACGTGGTGGTTGTCTTGCCGTGCGTGCCGGCCACGGCGAGCACGTGGCGGCCTTGCAGCACATGCTCGGCCAGCCATTGCGGGCCGCTGGTGTAGGGCTTGCCGGTATCCAGGATGGCTTCCATCAGCGGAAACTTGGGGCTCCCGTCGGGCAAGCGCGCCCGCGACACCACGTTGCCGACCACGAACATGTCGGGCGAAAGTGCAAGCTGATCGGCGCCGAAACCCTCGATCAGGTCGATGCCGAGGGCGCGCAACTGGTCGCTCATCGGCGGGTACACGCCGGCATCGCAGCCCGTGACCCGGTGGCCGGCCTCGCGCGCCAGGGCGGCCAATCCGCCCATGAATGTGCCGCAGATACCCAGAATATGAATGTGCATCGGTCGATTCTAGGTAGGCGACATGCACCGTCTTTGCCGTGGCCCGCCCTTTGTCCTGTGCTTCGTACTGATGTTCATGTGAGGGCCGTCTACTGCGGGCAAAATGCCCCGATGGACACGTCCAAGCGTGAAATTGCCGCCACTGCAGCCCGCCTCGTTGTCGAGGAAGGACTGGAATATGGCCCGGCCAAACGCCGGGCGCTGCGGGACCTGGGTCTGTCGACCCGCACCGCACTGCCGAACAACGATGAGGTCGAGGCCGAGGTGCGCGACTACATCGAGCTCTTCTGTGCCGACACCCAGCCCCAGGAACTGCATGTGCTGCGCCTGCTGGCGCTTGAATGGATGGAGCGGATGGCCGTCTTCCGTCCCCATGTGGGTGGCGCCGTCTGGCATGGAACGGCCACTCGTTTGTCAGACATTTATATTCAGTTGTTCTGCGATGATTCCAAGTCGGCCGAAATCGCCCTGATCGATCACCACGTGGACTACGAGCCGCGCATGGTGACCGGCTTCCACGGCGAGCAGGTCGAGGCCCTGAGCGTGCATGCTCCGAGCCGCGCGCTCGGAGAGGAAATCGGCGTGCACCTGCTGGTCTACGACCTCGACGACCTGCGCGGGGCGCTCAAGCCCGACGCCCAGGGGCGCACGCCGCGTGGCGATCTGCCCGCATTGCGCCGACTGATTGAACGAGAAAAGGACAAGTGAATGACTTCTTCGCCCACACGACGCGGCATGCTCTATGCCGGCGTGGCGGCCGCGGCTGCTGCCGCCGGGCTCGGTGGCGCCTGGTGGAAGGAGCGTGGCAGCAGTGCGGCGAGCGGCGAGACGCTCGATGCGGCCTTCTGGGCCCAGAGCTTCGAGCGGCCTGAGGGCGGCGACCTGCTTCTGTCGAGCCTGCGCGGAAAACCCGTGCTGCTCAACTTCTGGGCCACGTGGTGCCCGCCCTGCGTCGAAGAAATGCCCATGATCGACGCTTTTTTCCGTGAACATGGTGCCAATGGCTGGCAAGTGGTGGGATTGGCCATCGATCAGCCAAGCGCCGTGCGCAAGTTCCTGCAGCGAACGCCGGTCACCTATCCCATCGGACTGGCCGGTTTGCAAGGCACGGAACTGGTGAAGAATCTCGGCAACACTGGTGGCGGCTTGCCCTTCACGCTGGTGCTGAACGCGGGCGGTTCGGTGGCGGCTCGTAAAATGGGCAAGCTCGAAACCACCGACCTGGAGACTTGGCGACGTGAACTGGTTCATGGTTAGAATCAGTTTCTTACGCCGGCGTTGAACGCCGAACGCCGAAAATCGCCGATTTTCGGCCAAGTTATATCCTAATGACCGGTAAAGCCGGCCCTGGAGTCTCATGGATCTGCGCAAACTCAAGACACTGATCGACTTGGTGTCCGAATCGAATATTTCCGAACTGGAAATCACCGAAACCGAAGGCAAGGTTCGCATTGTCAAAGGCGGCGGTGCTGCACCCGTGCAGTATGTGCAAACCCTGGCGGCACCTCCCGCGGTTGCCGTGCCGGCTGCTGCTGGCGCCCCCGCCGTGGCCAGCGCGCCGGCGGCCGAAGCCGCGCCGGCGGGTCATGCCGTCAAGTCGCCGATGGTCGGCACCTTCTATCGCTCGTCCAGCCCCGGCGCCCCGGCTTTCGTGGAAGTCGGCAGCAAGGTGAACGAGGGTGACACGATCTGCATCATCGAAGCGATGAAGATCCTCAACGAAATCGAGGCCGACAAGTCCGGCACGATCACCCAGATCCTCGGCGAAAACGGGCAGGCGGTCGAATACGGCCAGCCGCTGTTCATCATCGAGTGACCATGTTCAAGAAGATCCTGGTTGCAAACCGGGGGGAGATTGCCCTCCGGATTCAGCGTGCCTGCAGCGAAATGGGCATCAAGGCCGTCATGGTCTATTCCGAAGCCGATCGCGACGCCAAGTACGTCAAGCTGGCGCAGGAGGCCGTGTGCATCGGCCCGGCACCCTCGGCACTGAGCTATCTCAACATGCCTGCGATCATTTCGGCTGCCGAAGTGACCGACGCCGAGGCCATCCACCCCGGCTACGGCTTCCTGAGCGAAAACGCCAACTTCGCCGAACGCGTGGAGCAAAGCGGTTTCCAGTTCATCGGCCCGACGCCGGACAACATCCGCACGATGGGCGACAAGGTCTCGGCCAAGCAGGCCATGATCAAGGCCGGCGTGCCCTGCGTGCCCGGCTCCGAGGGTGAACTCTCGGACGATGCCGCCACCAACAAGCGCATTGCCCGCGCGATCGGCTACCCGGTCATCATCAAGGCCGCCGGCGGCGGCGGTGGCCGCGGCATGCGCGTGGTGCACACCGAGGCTGCGCTGGTCAATGCGATCCAGATGACCAAGGCGGAGGCCGGCGCGGCCTTCAGCAATCCGGCCGTGTACATGGAGAAGTTTCTCCAGAACCCGCGCCACATCGAGATCCAGATCCTCGCCGACAAGCACAAGAACGCGGTCTACCTGGGCGAGCGCGACTGCTCCATGCAGCGCCGCCACCAGAAGGTGATCGAGGAATCGCCGGCCCCCGGCATTCCGCGCAAGCTGATCGAGAAGATCGGCGAACGCTGTGCCGCGGCCTGCAAGAAGATCGGCTACCGCGGTGCCGGCACCTTCGAGTTTCTCTATGAAAACGGCGAGTTCTATTTCATCGAGATGAACACGCGCGTGCAGGTGGAGCATCCGGTGACCGAGTTCACCACCGGCATCGACATCGTGAAAACGCAGATCATGGTGGCGGCCGGCGAAAAGCTGCCGTTCACGCAGCGCCAGATCGAGATGCGCGGCCATGCCATCGAGGTCCGCATCAACGCCGAAGACGCGTGGAAGTTCACGCCGTCGCCGGGCCGCATCACCATGTGGCACCCGCCGGGTGGCCCTGGCGTGCGCGTCGATTCGCATGCGTACACCAACTACTTCGTGCCCCCGAACTACGACTCGATGATCGGCAAGATCATCGTGTACGGCGACACGCGCGAGCAGGCCATGGCGCGCATGCGCACGGCGCTGAACGAAACCGTGATCGAAGGCATCCAGACCAACATCCCGCTGCACCGCGAGCTGATGGTCGACGCCAACTTCATGAGCGGCGGCACCAACATCCACTATCTTGAAGAGTGGCTGGCGGCGCACAAGCGCTGAGCAAGAGGTAGGCAACGCCATGTTTGAACTCCGCCTGATGGCGCCCGAAGACCGGATCGAAGCGCTCAGCGATGCGCTCGACGCACTCGATGCGTTGAGCGTGTCGGTCGAAGATGCCGATGCGCAGACCGACGCCGAGCAGGCGCTGTTCGGCGAGCCCGGCATGCCGCCGCCCAAGGAGGGATGGCAGCGTTCACGCGTGATCGCGTTGTTTCCTGACGAGGCGCTGGCGAAAGAGGCTGCATCGGTGCTTGCACTTCAGGACTTCTTTGAAGGCTGCGCGGTGCTCGGCGTGGCTTCGGTGCCCGAGCAGGACTGGGTTCGTCTCACGCAGTCGCAGTTCGCGCCGGTCGAGATCACGCCCGAATTCTGGATCGTGCCCACCTGGCACGAGCCGCCTGCACAGGCGAAGCAGGTGATCCGGCTGGACCCGGGCCTGGCCTTCGGCACCGGCACGCATCCCACCACGCGCATGTGCCTGCGGTGGATTGCGACGCAGGGCGCGCTGGGCAACCAGCGTGTGCTCGACTACGGCTGCGGCTCCGGCATCCTGGCGATCGGCGCGGCGAAATTCGGTGCGACCGATATCGACGCCGTCGACATCGACGAAGCCGCGGTCTCGTCGACCCGGCTCAATGCCGAGGCCAACAGCGTGCGCCTGAACGCCGGCTTGCCCGACGCGGCCAAGGGCCACTACAACACCGTGCTCGCCAACATCCTGGCCACGCCGCTCAAGGTGCTCGCACCGCTGCTGCGCAGCCATGTGGCGGCTGGCGGATCGCTGGTGCTGGCCGGCATCCTCGAGCGCCAGGCCGATGAGCTGAAGGAAGCGTACGCACCTTATGCGGCGCTCGAGGTCAGTGACAGCGAGGACGGCTGGATCCTCATGACGGCGCGCTGCTGAGAGGCGAGCGCCCCGTTTTTCGCGTCGCTTCGCATCCACTCACGCGGCGAGGGCCCAACCCTACAATCGCCCCGTCATGAGTCTCGTCACCCGCTGCCCCGCCTGCACCACCACCTTCAAGGTGGTGCGCGACCAGCTTCGCATCTCGGACGGCTGGGTGCGCTGCGGTCGATGCAGCCATGTGTTCGATGCCACGCTCGATCTGCATGAAGCGCCCGACGGTGCGCCGGCGAGCGTGCCGCCGCCGATGCAGGGTGGCTACATGCCCGGACTGGTCGAGCCTGCGCGCGAGGCGAGGGCGGAGCCATCCGTCGCGCCTGCACCGCCACCGCTGCCTCCGTCGCCTGAGATCGCAGCACAGCCTCAAGCGGAGCCTCCACAGGCGGTGGAAGACGCGGACTTCTTCGACGACGAACCCGAACAGCAGCAACACGCGCAGCCGGAGGCTTCATCGCCTGCCTCTGTGCCCGCGCCAGGCGTCGGGCCTGCAGTCTCGCCTTCTCCCGAGCTGCCGCTTTCGTCGTTTGCGTTTCCCCCCGAGTTTTCGTTGTCCTTGCCCGAACACGGCATCGCTGCGGACGAGCCCTGGTCCGATCTCGATGTCAGTGAGCCCGCGTGGCGGCCGCCCGCGACGTCCCTGCCGCCGTTCCCGAACATCGACCTGAATCTCGCGGCACCGCCGCCTTCGCCCCCGCCACCCACGCCACCGCTGCCCGTGGCCCCGCGCATCAAGGCGCGCGCGCTGGTCGAGCGGGCCAGCGACGACGGGGAAGGTGAGCAGGAAGAGAAGGACCACGATCAGGTGCAGATGCAGAAGGCGCTGCGTCGGGCCCGCATCAAGTCGGCCAAGATCGCAAGAGCCAAGGCCCGTGAAGAGCGCGCTGCCGCACAGGCTCCCGCCTCTGTGGTGGCAGTCGAGAGCGAGCCGGACTTTTCGCTCTCGTCGCCCTTCGAGGCGCCGGAAGGCCATCCCTTTGCGGAAGAGGATGACGCCGTCGAAAAGCCGCCCGGCTTCTGGCAGCGCAAGGGCGTGCGCGGCGTGCTGATCCTGCTGGTGGTGCTCGCCATCCTGTTGCTCGTCGTGCAGGTCATTCGCCATGAGCGTGACGGCATTGCCGCACGCCAGCCGAGCCTGCGCCCCGCGCTCGCCACGCTGTGCCAATACACGGGCTGCGAACTCGCGGCCCTGCGCCAGATCGGCGACATCATGATCGAAGGCGCCGCCTTCGCGCGCGAGAAGAGCGGTGGCAATGACTACCGCCTCAGCTTCACCCTGCGCAACGGCGCCACCGTGCCGCTCGCGATGCCGGCTGTCGAGCTGTCATTGCTCGACACGCAAGAGCGTGCCGTGGTGCGCCGCGTGCTGATGCCGGCGGACTATGGCGCACCGGCCGTGTTGCCCGCGCGCGCCGACCGTGCGGCCTCGTTGCCCCTGACCTTGTCCGCCACCGAAGCTGCCGCGCTGCCGCCCATTGCGGGCTATCGCGTCGAAGCCTTCTACCCCTAGTCGGGCGCCGCGCGCGTCGCCCTTTCTTCATTCATCCATCTTCCACTCAACAAACGGTCCACCCATGGCAGCAGTGATTTGCGGTTCCCTCGCGTTCGACACCATCATGACTTTCGAGGGCCGGTTCGCCGACCAGATTCTTCCGGACCAGCTGCACATCCTCAATGTGTCGTTCCTCGTGCCGACCCTGCGGCGCGACTTCGGCGGCTGCGCCGGCAACATCGCCTACAGCCTCAACGCACTAGGCGGCACGGCCTTGCCGATGGCCACGCTGGGCACCGATGGCGCCGACTACATCGAGCGCATGCGCACGCTGGGCATCAGCACGGAGTTCGTGCGCCAGCTCGAAGGCACGTTCACCGCGCAGGCGATGATCATGAGCGACATCGACAACAACCAGATCACCGCCTTCCACCCCGGTGCGATGCAGCAGGCGCACGTGACGCAGGTGGCTGCGCGCGAGGACATCAAGCTCGGCATCATCGCGCCCGATGGCCGCGAAGCAATGCTGCAGCACGCCGAGCAATTCGCCGCCGCGGGCATTCCCTTCGTGTTCGATCCGGGCCAGGGTCTGCCGATGTTCGACGGTGACGCGCTCAAGCACTTCGTCGAGCTGGCGAGCTGGGTCGTGGTCAACGACTACGAAGGCAAGATGCTGTCGCAGCGCACGGGCTGGAGCCTGGCCGAGATCTCGAAGCGCGTGCGTGGCCTGGTGGTCACGCTGGCGGCCGAGGGTTGCGAAGTCTGGATCGACGGCGAGCGTGAGCACGTGGCCGGCGTCGTGGCTACCGAAGTGGTCGAGCCCACCGGTTGTGGCGACGCATGGCGTGGCGCGCTGCTGTTCGGTCTGGAAAAGGAATGGCCGCTCGCGCAATGCGCGGCATTGGGCAATCGTATCGGTGCGCTCAAGATCGCGCAGCGCGGTCCGCAGAACTACCAGGTCGATCGCAAGGCCCTGGGCCTGTAATTCGCAGCCGGCTCGCCGGCTTGTTCCGGCGCCAATAAAAAAGCCCGACACCGTGAGGTGCCGGGCTTTGCGCCTTCAAGGCCGCTGAGAAACTCAGGGCTTGCTGGCCGTCGGAAACGGCCATGCTGCCTGGGGATTCAGCGTCGTCTGCGCCGCGGGAGCGGGCGCTACGGCAGCCTTTGCGGGCGCTGCAGCCTTGGCGGCCTTCTTTGCTGCGGGCTTCTTGGCCGCAGCAGCAGGCTTGGCGGCAGCGGCAGGCTTGGCAGCGGGCTTTTTCGCGGCTTTCTTGGCCGCAGCCTTTTTCGCCGGGGCCTTCTTGGCAGCAGCCTTCTTCGCAGGCGCCTTCTTGGCGGCGGCCTTCTTGGCAGGAGCCTTCTTGGCAGCGGCCTTCTTCGCCGGAGCCTTCTTCGCTACGGCCTTCTTTGCCGGCGCCTTCTTGGCGGCGGCCTTCTTTGCCGGAGCTGCCTTCTTGGCGGCTACCTTCTTCGCAGGCGCCTTCTTGGCGACTACCTTCTTGGCGGCGGCCTTCTTTGCCGGAGCCTTCTTCGCAGCTACCTTCTTGGCCGGAGCCTTCTTAGCAGCCACGACCTTCTTTGCCGGAGCCTTCTTTGCAGCGGCTTTCTTGGCCGGCGCTTTCTTTGCAGTTGCCATTTCTATTTCTCCTTGATCAAGTTGAAAAAATCAACCTATTGAAGCACTCCACGCACGTTGGGAGCGTGAAGCGATTCATGGCGTTGGAATCTGAGCCCCAGCACCATGAACACCTGAGCCCTCGTCCATGCCGCGCTCTTTGGCGCGATCGGTGGCAAGGGCAATTCTTGAATTCATTAATTCTTGTCGAAAGATTCAATCCCAGGAGAGCGCGCCACCCGACTGGTACTCGATCACGCGGGTCTCGAAAAAGTTGCGCTCTTTCTTCAGGTCAATCATTTCGCTCATCCAGGGGAACGGGTTTTCTTCGTTCGGGAAGAGCGTTTCGAGGCCGATCTGCTGTGCACGCCGGTTGGCAATGTAGCGCAGGTAGCCCTTGAACATGGAGGCATTCATGCCGAGCACGCCACGCGGCATCGTGTCTTCGGCGTATTTGTACTCAAGCTCGACGGCCTTCATGAAGAGGTCCTTGATCTCGGCCTTGAACTCGGAGGTCCAGAGGCCGGGATTCTCGAGCTTGAGCTGGTTGATCAGGTCGATGCCGAAATTGCAGTGCATCGACTCGTCGCGCAGGATGTACTGGTACTGCTCGGCAGCGCCGGTCATCTTGTTCTGGCGGCCCAGCGCAAGGATCTGCGTGAAGCCGACGTAGAAGAACAGGCCTTCCATCAGACAGGCGAACACGATGAGCGACTTGAGCAGCGTCTGGTCGGTTTCGTGCGTGCCGGTCTTGAAGTGCGGATCGCTGATGGCGTCGATGAACGGGAGCAGGAACTGGTCCTTCTCGCGGATCGACTGCACTTCGTTGTAGGCGTTGAAGATCTCGCTTTCGTCCAGGCCGAGCGACTCGACGATGTACTGGTACGCGTGCGTGTGGATCGCTTCCTCGAAAGCCTGGCGCAGCAAAAACTGGCGGCATTCGGGAGCCGTGATGTGGCGGTAGGTGCCCAGCACGATGTTGTTGGCGGCCAGCGAGTCGGCGGTCACGAAGAAGCCGAGGTTGCGCTTGACGATGCGACGCTCGTCTTCGGTCAGGCCGTTCGGGTCTTTCCACAACGCGATGTCGCGCGTCATGTTCACTTCCTGCGGCATCCAGTGGTTGGCGCAGGTGGCGAGGTACTTTTCCCAAGCCCACTTGTACTTGAACGGCACCAGCTGGTTGACGTCGGTCTGGCCGTTGATGATGCGCTTGTCGGAAGCCTTGACGCGCTGGGCGACAGCGGGGACCGCGGTGGCGGTCGGTGCAACTTGACGCAATGGCGCAGAGGCGCCGTCATCGAGCGTGCGCAGTGCTGCGGGTTGTGCAATCGACGAAGTCGGAGCATCCACCGAACGACCTGCGGGCGAGCCGCTGGTCGATGCGTTGTGGTGCTGCAATCCTTGTTGCATATCCTTTGGTAAGGAGGGCTTGACTTCTTCGTCCCAGGTCAACATAGAAAAATCCAATGTTCAAATTATCGGAGTAACGATGTAAGTTGCAAAGTGCTCGTTCACATCGCGCTCCATTTATGTGGTTGTTATGTTGCTCGCATGCATCGCGCGATGTCAGTCAATGCCTTCATTGACTGAACGTCGCGCGATTTTTCGCATGCGCCTCACTGGCTCACGGACGCTGTGTCGCGAGCATCGACACGTTCACTGGCAGGCTTCGCAAGTCGGGTCGTCGACACCGCAGAACGCGATGTCGGTGGCAGGCATTGCGCTCATCTGTGCCTTCGCTGCAGCAGCGGCGGCTTCGAGTGCGCTCATGCCCGAAGGTGCATCGTTGCCCGACGACACCGCGTTGAGACGGCCCGATTGCACCGTCGATTTTTCGGCGTGCGTCGCGCTCTGCGTGCGCAGGTAGTAGGTGGTCTTCAGGCCACGCAGCCATGCGAGCTTGTAGGTGTCGTCGAGCTTCTTGCCCGATGCGCCGGCCATGTAGATGTTCAGCGACTGCGCCTGGTCGATCCACTTCTGGCGACGCGAGGCGGCTTCGACCAGCCACGTGGTTTCCACTTCGAACGCGGTGGCGTAGAGCGCCTTCACGTCTTGCGGCACGCGGTCGATGGGGCGCAGCGAACCGTCGAAGTGCTTCAGGTCCATCACCATCACGTCGTCCCACAGGCCCAGGCGCTTGAGGTCGCGCACCAGGTAGTGGTTGATCACGGTGAATTCGCCCGACAGGTTCGACTTGACCGACAGGTTGCCGAAGCAAGGCTCGATCGAAGCGTCGACGCCGATGATGTTCGAGATGGTCGCGGTCGGCGCGATGGCCACGCAGTTCGAATTGCGCATGCCTTGCGTCTTGATCTTCTGGCGCAGCGCGTCCCAGTCGAGGGTGGACGAGCGGTCGACTTCGACGTAACCGCCGCGAGCTTTTTCGAGCAGGTCGAGCGTGTCGATCGGAAGGATCCCCTTGTCCCACAGCGAGCCCTTGTAGCTCGAGTACTTGCCGCGCTCGCGCGCCAGGTCGGCCGATGCCGAGTAGGCGTGGTAGCAGATGGCTTCCATCGACTCGTCGGCGAACTGCACGGCTTCTTGCGAGGCGTAGGGAATGCGCAGTTCGTACAGCGAGTCCTGGAAGCCCATCAGGCCCAGGCCCACCGGACGGTGGCGCAGGTTCGAGTCGCGCGCCTTCTTCACGGCGTAGTAGTTGATGTCGATCACGTTGTCGAGCATGCGCATCGCGGTCGAGATCGTCTTCTTCAGCTTTTCCTGGTCGACCTTGCCGTCCTTCAGATGCTGCAGCAGGTTCACCGAACCCAGGTTGCACACGGCGGTTTCGGTGTCGCTGGTGTTCAGCGTGATCTCGGTGCACAGGTTCGACGAGTGCACGACACCCGCGTGCTGCTGCGGCGAGCGCACGTTGCAGGCGTCCTTGAACGTGATCCACGGATGGCCGGTCTCGAACAGCATCGTGAGCATCTTGCGCCACAGGTCCGAAGCCTGGATGGTGCGCGCAGGCTTGATCTCGCCGCGGGCGGCCTTCTCTTCGTAGGCGACGTAGGCCTTTTCGAAGTCGGCGCCGAACAGGTCGTGCAGGTCAGGCACGTTGGAGGGCGAGAACAGCGTCCAGGTGCCCTTTTCCATCACGCGGCGCATGAAGAGGTCGGGGATCCAGTTGGCCGTGTTCATGTCGTGCGTGCGGCGGCGGTCGTCGCCGGTGTTCTTGCGCAGCTCCAGGAACTCCTCGATGTCGAGGTGCCAGGTTTCCAGGTACGTGCAGACGGCGCCCTTGCGCTTGCCGCCCTGGTTCACCGCCACGGCCGTGTCGTTGACCACCTTCAGGAACGGCACCACGCCTTGCGATTCGCCGTTGGTGCCCTTGATGTGGCTGCCGAGCGCGCGCACGCGGGTCCAGTCGTTGCCCAGGCCGCCCGCGAATTTCGAGAGCAGCGCGTTTTCCTTGATCGACTCGTAGATGCCGTCCAGGTCGTCGGGCACGGTCGTCAGGTAGCAGCTCGACAGCTGCGAGCGCAGCGTGCCGGCGTTGAAGAGGGTGGGTGTGCTCGACATGAAGTCGAACGACGACAGCACTTCATAGAACTCGATGGCGCGCGCTTCGCGGTCGATTTCGTTCAGCGACAGGCCCATGGCCACGCGCATGAAGAAAGCCTGCGGCAGCTCGATGCGGGCCTTGCGCACGTGCAGGAAGTAGCGGTCATACAGCGTTTGCAGGCCGAGGTAGTCGAACTGGTTGTCGCGCTCTGCCTTCAGGGCGGCGCCCAGGCGGGGCAGGTCGTACTGCAGCAGCTTTTCGTCGAGCAGGTCGTTGTCCACGCCCTTCTTGATGAATTGCGGGAAGTAGTCGGCGTAGGCGGTGGCGCGGTCGACCGGCATCACTTCGCGGCCGATGATCTCCTTGAAGATCGTGTGCAGCAGCAGGCGCGCGGTGGCGAAGGTGTAGTCGGGGTCTTTCTCGATCAGCGTGCGGGCCGCCAGGATCGAAGCCTTGTAGACCTCGTCGAGCGGCACGCCGTCGTACAGGTTGCGCATCGTCTCGGCGACGATCGGCGCGGCGGTGATGCTGTCGCCCAGGTTTTCGCAGGCCGATTCGATCAGGCCCTTGAGTTCGTTCAGGTCGAGGGTGACGAGCTCGCCGTTGTCCAGCACATGCAGCGCGGGCGCGGCCGGCGTTTCCTGCTCGACCTGCTTGGAGCGCTCTTGCGTGCGGCGTTCGCGGTACAGCACGTAGGCACGCGCGATTTCGTGGTGGCCGCCGCGCATCAGGCCGAGCTCGACCTGGTCCTGCACGTCTTCGATGTGGAAGGTGCCGCCGCCCGGACGCGAGCGCACCATCGCGCGGATCACGCCTTGCGTGAGCACGTCGACGGTTTCGCGCACGCTGGCCGAAGCCGCGCCCTGGGTGCCGTGCACCGCCAGGAAGGCTTTCATCATCGCGATGGCGATCTTGTTCGGCTCGAAGGGCACGACGGCGCCGTTGCGGCGAATGATCTGGTAGTGCGCGAGGTTCTGGCCGGTGGACGAGCCAGCAGTGTCTCGCTGCTGCTGCGGTGGCGTCGAGGGAACGGCACGCGGGGTCGATTGGGGGTTCAGGGCTGTTTGCATTCGCTTCCTCTCGGTTGGCAATTCTTGTTGGATGGCGACGCCTTGGCTGGGCGTCGCGCCGACATTGAGCGTCGGACGGAAGACACTATATCTAGGGTGTGAGGGGGCTACAACCCACTAGATGTAGCGTTTTCCTATGGATACAAGCATTGCCGATATTTCTTTCGGCATAGGACACCGCCAGCGGTGCCGCATCAATACTGGCCCATGGTGGCGCAAGCCGCATGGGGCTTGGCTTGCAGGCCGATTTGAGCCTGCAGGGCGCATGGTTGCTGGATCTGGCGTTTGCAATTGTCGCATTGCTGCGCCGCAAGAACGGCGCATCACGGGACGCAACGCGATTGAAAAAATTAGCGCGGCACCACTTGAGCGGGAAACATTTGTGGACTCCACCCGAGCCGCGCGCGCAGCGAAGGCCAGTCGAAACCTTCACCAGGGTCTTGCTTGCGACCCGGTGCGATGTGCTCGTGGCCGGCGATGTGCGCGATGGCGTAGTGCTGCGCGACGGCGGCGCAGAGGCTTGCGAGCGTCTCGTATTGCGCCTCCTCGAAATGCAGGCCTTCGAGGCCCTCGAGTTCGATGCCGATCGAGTCGTCGTTGCAGTTGCCGCGGCCGCGCCAGGACGACACGCCAGCATGCCAGGCGCGGTCGTCGCAACTCACGAACTGCCAGAGCTCGCCGTTGCGGCGCACATAGAAATGCGAGGACACCTCCAGGCCACGGATGCTCTGGAAGTAGGGGTGCGCATCCCAGTCGAGCTGGTTGGTGAAGAGCTGTTGCACCGCGTCGCCGCCGTACTCGCCGGGCGGCAGGCTGATCGAGTGCAGCACGACCAGGTCGGTCTGCGCGCCTTCCGGGCGGGGGCCGAAATTCGGCGAGCGCAGCGCCTTGGCAAAGCGATACCAGCCGGCCTGCCAGAGGCCGTCGTCATCGGCGCAGGCTTCAGTCGTCGGCATGGCTGCTGGCGCCATCGTCGCCGTTGGGCGTGGTGATGCCCAATCGGGCGATGCGGTAGCGGATCTGGCGCAGGCTCATGCCGAGCCGCGCGGCGGCGGCCGTGCGATTGAAGCCGCTTTCGTGCAGCGCGCGCACGAGGATTTCGCGCTCCTGCTGGTCGAGGTAGGCCTGCAGGTCGGAGGGCAACGGGGGGGCGGCAACCTTGGGCTCCGCAATGGGCGCAGCAGGCGCGACATGCGCAACGGGAGCGGTTGCGACGGGCAAGTCGCCGGCGGGCGACAGCGGGGCCGGTCCCGTGGAGGCGGCTTCCGCCGCCGCCATCGCGGCAGCGCCCATCAGGTCGAGCTGCAGTTCGTCGCCGTCGTTGAGCGCGACCGCGCGGTGCAGCAGGTTTTCAAGTTCGCGCACATTGCCGTCGAGCGGATGCAGCGCCAGCCGGCGCAGCAGCTCGGTCGACAGGTGCGGCACGGGCAGGCCGCCGTCTTGCGCGATGCGCGCGAGCAGGGCGGTGCACAGCGCGGGCAGGTCCTCGCGGCGGTCGCGCAGCGCGGGCACCGCGATCTCGATCACGTTGAGGCGGTAGAAAAGGTCTTGCCGGAAGCGCGCGGCCTGCACTTCGGCGTGCAGGTCCTTGTGCGTGGCGCTCACGATGCGCACGTCGACCGCGTCTTCCTGCGTCGAGCCGATCGAGCGCACGCTGCGCTCCTGGATGGCGCGCAGCAGCTTCGACTGCATGGCCAGCGGCAGGTCGCCGATTTCGTCGAGGAACAATGTGCCGCCGCGTGCGGCCTGAAAATAGCCGTCGCGGTCTTGCGCCGAGCCGGTGTATGAACCCTTCTTGGCGCCGAAGAATTCGGCTTCGAGCAGGTTCTCGGGAATCGCGCCGCAATTGACTGCGACAAAAGGCCCGTCGCTGCGCTGGCTGCAGGCATGCACTGCGCGCGCCACCAGTTCCTTGCCCGTGCCCGATTCGCCGCGCACCAGCACTGGCGCCATGCCGCGCGCCACCTTTGCGATGCGCGACTTGACGAGGCGCATCGGCTCCGAATCGCCCACCAGCCGGTCGAGCGCGGCGGCGCCGCTGCCCGTGGTCACCATGCTGGCCTCGCCGCTGTTCGCCGGAGCTGCGCGCACGGCGCGGGTTGGCGTCTGCGATGCCTGCCGCGCCTGCACGGCGGAGGCGACGACGGCGCGGAACTGCTTCAGGTCGACAGGCTTCGTGAGGTAGTCGAAGGCGCCGGCCTTCAGCGCCTCGACCGCGTTCTCGGCTGAGCCGTAGGCGGTCATGACGACGCAGCGCTCGCTGCGCTGGTCTCTCTGGATGCGATGGATGATTTCCATGCCCTGCCCGTCGGGCAGCCGCATGTCGGTGATCACCGCGTCGAAGCCGCCGGCTTCGAGGTGCTGCCAGGCTTCGGACACGCTGCCCGCGGCTTCGACGCGATAGCCTTCGCGCAGCAGTGTCAGCTCATAGAGTGTGCGCAGGTCGGGCTCGTCGTCGATGACTAGGATCTGCGCGGGGCGCTGGGCGGTAGGGTGCGGGGTGCTCACGGCGCTATTGTGTCAGCCGGTTTTCGCTGGCGGCGAAGCTGACGAAGAATTCGTTGCCCTCGGGCCCGCCCGGCACGAGCGCGCGCCGTTCGTAGCCGATGGTGGCGCCGTGGCGCCGGCACAGCTCGCGGCAAAGGAAAAGGCCCAGGCCGCTCGAGCGGCTCTCGGACGAGAAGAAGGGCTCGAACAGATGCCGCTTCACCGCCGGCTCCAGCGGCGCGCCGTCGCTCCACACCGCCAGGCTGGGGCGATGGGTGCCTGCACGCTGAAGCGTCGTCAGCACCTGGATCGAGCCTTCGCGCTTGCCGGCGTAGCGCGCGGCGTTGTCCAGCAGGTTGACCATCAGGCGGCGCAGGTGTTCGGCGTCGAAGCGCACATCGCTCTGCGCGGCGTCCAGCGTGACGAGCACGCCCTTGCGCTGCGTCTGGCGCACCCATTCATCGGCCAGCACCTGCACCGCGGGGTCGAGCACCACCTGCTCGCCGAGCGAGAGCACGCGCTGCTGGCGCGCCCGCGAGACATCGAGCACGTCGTCCACGATGCGGGCCAGCCGCTGCGCGTTGTGCTGCACCATGCTTGTGAGCTTGCGGTGCGCGGGGTCGGTCAAGTCTTCGGCGAGCAGCGCGCTGGCCTGGGTGATGGCGGCCAGCGGATTGCGGATTTCATGCGCGACGGCCGCCGACATGCGGCCCATCGCGGCCAGTTTCTCGGTGCGGATGCGGGCTTCGAGTTCGCGCAGGTCCTGCAGGAACATCACGCACAGGCTGTCGACATGCCGGTCGCTGGTGGGTGTGAGCCGCGTGCGCACGCGCACCTCGCGCGCCGCCCCGCGTGCCTGCGCCACCGGAATTTCTTCGGACTGAGGCGCCCGTCGCGCGAAGGTCTGGCGCGCGAGCGCGGCCAGCGCATGCCAGGCCGGCTGTGCATGCAGCGCGAACGGCAGCGTCAGTTTCGCCAAGCCCTGCCCGAGGATTGCATCGGCCGCCGGATTGGCCGCGTGCACCAGGCCCTCGGCGTCGATCACCAGCACGCCTTCGCTCAGCGTCTCGATCACCAGGTCGTTGACCTGCGCCTGCATCTGCGCGCTGCTGCGGTTGCGCTGCGCCACCGCCTCTTCGCGTGTCAGGCGGCGGGCCAGTTCGTGGGCGAGCAGGGCCACCACGAAGAGGCCGGTGCCCGTGAGCGCCGCCTGCACGAAGCGGCCGGAGGAGTCGACCGGCTGCTGCAGCCAGTGCCAGCCCGCGTCGGCCAGCAGCAGCAGCGTGACGGTGGCCGTGGTGCCCAGGCTCACCGTCATCGTGCCGAGCACCGCGCTCATGAGCACCGGCAGCGCGAACAGCGGCGTGTAGTTGACGTTGCCGCCCTGGATCACCTGCAGCGAAGTGAAGGCGGCGAGGTCGACGCCGATGGTCAGCAGCCACAGCGGGGTGAAGCCGCGGATCGGCGGCACGAAGCGTGTGTAGCGCATGCCCAGCCAACTGGCGACCAGGTAGCCGGCAGAGATCGCGATGGCCACCGGCTGCATCGTCTGTCCGAGCGCGAAGGCCACGCACTGCAGCAGCACCAGCACCAGCGCGACAAAACAGCGCGCGACCATGAAGCCGCGCCAGAGCCGTTGCAGGGCCGTGCTTTGGCCGTTGCCCTGTTCGAGCACGTCCCAGTCGGTGACCGGTTCGCCGCGCGACCAGAGGGGGGAACTCATGCGAGACGGGGCGTGCTCAGCCGGACGCCGCGCCGGCCTGGCGGTGCGCGGCGCTGCAATAGACCGCGCCACCGGGACCGGCGATGGCATCGGTCGCCGGCAGATGCAGGCCGCAATGGACGCAGCGCACCATGGCCTGCGGCGCGCCGACCGCAGGGGCGGAGGGCGGGCGCTGCGCCTTGGCCGCGCGCTCGCGCTGCGCATCGCGCATTTCTTCGCGGCGGTTCTTGCGCCAGAGCCAGATCGCGATCCAGAGCACGGCGAGGACAAGCAAATACTTCATACGGGAGGACGCGTCAGCACCACTTCGAGCACGAAGCGGGAGCCCACATAGGCGAGCAACAGGAGAGCCGAGCCGGCATACAGCACGCGGCGGGCGGTGCGGCCGCGCCAGCCGAAGCGCGCGCGGCCGATCAGCAGGATCGCGAAGGTGAGCCACGCAAGCACCGAGAAGGTGGTCTTGTGGTCCCACTTCCAGACGCGGCCGGCGGCGCCGTACAACTGTTCGCTGAACAGAAGGCCGGCCAGCAGCGTGGCCGAGAGCAACACGAAGCCGGCGGTGACGAAGCGGAAGGTGAGCCGTTCGAGCGTGAGCAACGGCACGCCACCTTCGCCCGGCGTGCCGCTTGTCAGGCGGATCTGCTTTTCGGCCCGCGTGATCAACCAGGCGTGCACCACGGCCGCGCCGAACAGGCCGTACGAGGCGATGCCCAGCGCCAGATGCAGCGGCAACCAGGGCGAGGCGCTGACATGCAGCGGCGTGCCGGGAAACAGGATGGCCAACAGCACGGCGGCCGCACCCAGCCAGGCCAGCGCGCGGCGCACCTTCAATTGGGGATACATGCGGCTTTCGACCGCATAGACGGTGAGCACCAGCCAGGCGGTGACGGAAAGCGCGGGCGCAAAGCCGAAGCGCGGTTCGCTGCCCACGAGGCCGTGGCCCAGCACCGCAGCGTGCAGTAACCATGCAATGCCGAGGGCCCATTGGGTCGCCTGGCGGCTCAGCCTGGCACCCGCTGCAGCGGCAAATCCATAGGCCACCGCGGTGGCGATGCCCAGCGCCACGCCGAGTGGAGAGGGGATCGCTAAAATCATCGGTCGGAGTGTAATGGCTCGCCCCCAGGCTTCGCGCACTTCGTGTCGCGTGTGCCTTCCCCCTACCGGGGGCAACACCTGCGGCCCGGCAAAGCCGGTTCCGCGGTGTTTCGCGAAAAAGGCAGTGCCTGCCGTTGGCTCCAGGTTCCACGACTTTCCATCGGTTCGCTCCAGCGGACAACAAGGTATTTCCTCCATGGCCACCGCCCTCACAGAAAAGTTCTCCCGCCTCGTCAAGACGATGAGCGGCCAGGCGCGCATCACCGAAAGCAACGTGCAGGACATGCTGCGCGAAGTGCGCATGGCGCTGCTGGAAGCCGACGTGGCGCTGCCCGTGGTGCGCGACTTCGTCGCCCGCGTGAAAGAAAAGGCGCTGGGCCAGGAAGTGCTGGGCTCGCTCAAGCCGGGCCAGGCGCTGGTCGGCATCGTCAACCGCGAACTCGCCGCGACCATGGGCGAAGGCGTCTCGGACATCAACCTCGCGGCCCAGCCGCCGGCGGTGATCCTGATGGCCGGTCTGCAGGGCGCCGGCAAGACCACCACCACCGCCAAGCTCGCCAAGCACCTGATCGAAAAGCGCAAGAAGAAGGTGCTGACGGTGTCGGGCGACGTGTACCGCCCGGCCGCCATCGAGCAGCTCAAGACCGTGACCAAGCAGGCCGGCGCCGAATGGTTCCCCAGCACGCCCGACCAGAAGCCGCTGGACATCGCGCGCGCCGCGCTCGACCACGCCAAGCGCCACTACTTCGACGTGCTGCTGGTCGACACCGCCGGCCGCCTGGCCATCGACGAAGTGCTGATGACCGAAATCAAGCAGCTGCATGCGGCGCTCGATCCGGTTGAAACCCTGTTCGTGGTCGATGCCATGCAGGGCCAGGACGCGATCAACACCGCCAAGGCCTTCAAGGAAGCGCTGCCGCTGACCGGCATCATCCTGACCAAGACCGACGGCGATTCACGCGGTGGCGCGGCGCTGTCGGTGCGCCAGGTCACGGGCGTGCCGATCAAGTTCGCGGGCACCAGCGAGAAGATCGACGGCCTCGAAGTGTTCGACGCCGAGCGCCATGCGGGTCGCATCCTGGGCATGGGCGACATCGTCGCGCTGGTCGAGCAGGTCACGGCCGGCGTCGACGTGGCGGCGGCGCAGAAGCTCGCGGCCAAGGTCAAGAGCGGCGCGGGCTTCGACCTCAACGACTTCCTGGGCCAGTTGCAGCAGATGAAGCAGATGGGCGGCCTGTCGAGCCTGATGGACAAGCTGCCGCAACAAATGGCAGCCAAGGCCACCGAGGCCGACATGACCCGTGCCGAGCGCGACATCCGGCGCAAGGAAGGGATCATCCAGAGCATGACGCCGCTGGAGCGCCGCAAGCCCGAGCTGCTGAAGGCCACGCGCAAGCGCCGCATCGCGGCCGGCGCCGGCGTGCAGGTTCAGGAAGTGAACCGCCTGCTCAACGAGTTCGAGCAGATGCAGGGAATGATGAAGAAGATGAAGGGCGGCGGCCTTATGAAGATGATGAAGAAGATGGGCGGCATGAAGGGTATGGGCGGGATGGGTGGCCCTGGCGGTCCGAAGTTGCCGTTCTGAGCCTCGTACATATATAGACAGAAGCCCGCCGGGCTTCGTCGTTTTCATCAGCTCTGCACCTCGTAGACCGTCTCGTGCGCCTCGACTGGCGCCGGCAGCTCCCAGCGATGCAGCATCCGCTCGATGCCCGTGTTTGACAGCGTGGTGTCGCGCTCGCGGTTGCGGCGCATGAGCTCAGCATGCGGCACTTCCAGGTACACGAGCTCGATCTGCGCGTGGTACGCCCAGAGCAGATCCAGCGTCTTGGTGCGCATCTGCTGGCTCAGGTGCGTGGCGTTCCAGACGAAGCGTTCCTGCCTGCGCAGCAGCGCCTTGGCCTGGTCGACCGCGTGGTGCGCGGCGAGGCCGTCGTTCTCGCCGTGCTTGAGGCCCAGCTCGGCGCGCGCATCGTCGAAGGAAACCACCGGCCAGCCCTTGCGATACTGCGCCACCCAGTGGTTCTTGCCGCTCGCGGGCAGGCCGCACATCACCGTGACCTGCGAGCCCGCCGTCTGGAACAGCGGGTAGTCGGGGCTGGTGTCGGCGCCGCGAAAGTAGGCCAGGCGCGTGTGCGCATCGGCCATCCGTCGTGGGCCTTCCCAGCAGCCTTCTTCCTGCGCCAACTGCTCGAAGAGCGCGATGTCGGCCATGCTGTCCGCGCGCTTTTCGTAGTGGCGGCCCAGCATGTCGCAGCGCGCGACGCAGCACAGGTCGGGCAGGCTCAGCTCCCACGAGAGCTTGTGCACCAGCCACTCGGGCCGCACGCCCTTGCGCGAGGTGAAGGCGTGAAACGGCAACTGGTGCACGGCGATGATCCGGCAGATGGCCTCGCGCAGCGCGAAAGGTACGCGGGCCTTCCACATCAGCACGCGCACGTCGACCGCGCCGCGCCGCGAATGGCCCGGCTGGCCGATGCGGCCGCTGGCCTCGTCGATCACCGTGGTGTCGGGCTTGGCGATGTCGTGCAGCAGGCAGGCCATGAACAGCACGAAGCGGCCGTCGGCATCGGCGCGCTGGTAGTGCGCGTCGGCCATGAGTGCATCGAGCACCATGCGCGTGTGGATGCCGACGTTGCCTTCGGCATGGTAGTACGGGTCTTGCGGCGTTTCTTCGAGACGCAGCAAGGCCGGCAGCAGCTCGCAGCACTGCGCCCAGTCGGTGCCTTTGCCGGGCGCGGGCACCAGGGCGCGCAGATCGTCATGAGTCATCGCGGCCTCCTTGTGGTTGTTGTCAGCGCGGCGGGATCGCGCAAGGTGTGCAAGCCCAGGTCTTGCCATGTCACTGGCGGCGTCGGCGCATAGAGATCGACGCCCGGCGCGAGCTGGTTCGGCAGTACGGGCCGGCGGCTGTGGTGCGAGCCCGAGTCGAGGATGGTCTGCACGAAATCAGGCCGCACCCACTTGTAGCGGCCGGTCACCTCGCTGTCCGATTCGGTCTTGAGGTACAGGCCCTCCGCCATGTCGGACAGGTCGGTCTGCTGCCGCACGAGGTCGAGCGGTTGGCCCTCGTGCTCCACCGCCTGCTCGAAGGCAGTCTTCCAGTTGGCGCTGCGTGCGAGCGAAGGCCGCACCAGCGTGCGCAGTGACTTCGCATGGTTGGGCATTGCGCCCTCGTAGAGCACCGGCACCGACAGCACCGGGCTGCCCGCAAGCAGCGCATGCCGTGCAGGCGTCGACAGGAAACGCTGCGCCTGCCGGTCGTAGATGTCGAACTCCAGGAAGAAGGCCGGTAGCCGGTCGTACCAGCAGCTGTGCTTGGCAAAGCACCACTCGCCGTACATCACATGCCGGTCTTCGAGGCGCTCCAGCAGCGCGGCTTCATGTGCCGCGGCCCAGTGCTTGAACAGGTTGAACTGCCGCTCGCCCGCGCCACCCGCGAGGTAGTGGCCGCGCGATTGCAGCAGCAGTTCGCCGGCCGAGGTGAACGACACGGCCGCGTTGGCGCCATCGAGTTTTTCCTCGATGACCACATGCCGGCCCTGCAGCGCGGACAACGGCGTCTGGCCGTCGTCGGTGTCGCCGGCCTGCAGGCGCGAGCCTTCCAGATGCGCAGTACGTGGGTACTTGAGCAGCGGAATCGACGAAAGAGAAAAGGAAGAGAGAGGGAACACGTTGTTCTCCAGATGCAAATCAGGAAGAACCGACAACGTGCGGGAGCGAAGCTGGGAAAAGAGGAGATCGACTTCGTCGGCTGTGAAGGCCGTGTCTGGTCAGCGGGGAACGCAGCTTGGCGCCCGACATG
This sequence comes from Variovorax raffinosi, assembly GCF_051216615.1. NCBI lineage: Bacteria > Pseudomonadati > Pseudomonadota > Betaproteobacteria > Burkholderiales > Comamonadaceae > Variovorax > Variovorax raffinosi. Next base: position 247,012 of record NZ_JBPJZR010000002.1, on the reverse strand, counting down.
ACCAGCGAAGTGGTGTTGTCGGCGTCAGAGAGTGATGACGGCGAATCGGGGCAATTGGCGCTCCAGGGGATCGAAGGATCCGTGGGTTGACGAAAAATGAGTGCGCGATTCTAGCTACACGCGAGTCGATTCTTCGCGGCAATTCACAGCGCGACCAGGACGGTTCCGAAGTACCGCCCCTGCGCCACGCTCTGCAGCGCTTCGGGCGCCTGTTCGATGCCTTCGAGCACGACGTGCGGAAACACGATGCTGCGCGACCGCAGCCAGACGCCGAACTGACGGTTCCATTCAGCGCGAGCGTCCGGGTCGTCATCGGCGCTGTAGCCGCGCATCACGATCTTCTTCAGCAGGAGCTGGACCGAATCCAGTTCGACCGGAGCGGTCCTTCCCGTGCCGTGGCTTGCAAGCTGCCCGGACAGCGTGCCGACGATCACGAAACGCGCGTTCTCGCGCGCCACGGTGACCGCCGCCTGCAACTGCTCGCCGCCGACGTTGTCGAGCAGAACGTCGATGCCGTCGGGCGCTGCGGCTCTCAGTTGATCCACGATCGGCCCTGCGCCACGGACCACGGCCGCGTCGTAGCCGAGTTCGCTGACCAGCCGATCCGCCTTGTCCCGCGAGCTCGTGCTGCCGATGACCCGGCCTGCGCCCAGCAGGCGGGCGATCTGCCCGGCCATCGATCCGATGGCGCCAGCGGCGCTGGTCACGAACACCGTGTCTCCGGGGCGGATCTGCACGCCGCGCGTCAGTGCCGCGTAGGCGGTCCAGCCGTGCGCGAGATGGGCGGTCGGCAGCGGCAGTTCGCTGTTGTCCAGGCGTGTGCAATCGCTGGCAAGCGCAACGGCGTACTCGCGCCAGCCCAGGACGTGCACCACCAGGTCACCCGTTGCGAGCCCGCTGCCCTCGGGTGCCGAGACCACTTCCCCGATGGCTTCACCGCCCAGCGTGTCGCCCGGGTTCAGCGCCGGGAACGGGATGCCTTCGACGTTCTCCGCCCCCTCGCTGATCATCATGCGCAAGGACGCCGAGACGCGAATGAAGCGGTTGCGAATCAGCACTTGGTCGCCGCCGGGAACCGGGCATGGAACTTCGACAAGCTCGAAGTCTTCGGCCTGCGGCAGGCCACGGGGCTTGGTCTTCAGCTTGATTTCGCGACTGGTGTGCGGCGGTGGTGACATGAGCGGCGTCCTGTAAAAATGTGAGCTTCGTGTTCATATTTTTTGACTGGAGCCGACCCCATGTCTACTCGCATTGCCGCAACGGGCCAGACGATGCGAAAGGCCCCGAAGCAAGCGCGTTCCCGCGCCACGGTCGATGCCATCGTCGAGGCCGGGACTCAGGTTCTGGGCCGGCGGGGCTGGGCCGGATTCACGACCAACGAGGTCGCCGAAGTGGCTGGCGTGAGCATCGGTTCGCTCTACCAGTACTTTCCCAACAAGCTGTCGTTGATCGAAGCGCTCAGGCGCCGTCACTTCGACGACGTGCTCGGTGTGCTTCAGGCGGCGAGCGAAGACGCAAGGCGGCTGGAAGAAAGCGTCGATTCATTGGTTCAAGGCATGCTCGCCGTTCATGGCTCGCATCCGGCGCTGCACCGGGCGCTGCTCGAAGAGACGCCGCGCAGCGAGGAGACGCGAGCCGCCCACGATGCATTCGATGCGCAGTATCGGCAGCACTACAAGGCGATCGTCTCGGCCCATCGAAAGCGCTGCGGATCCAAGCGCGATGACATCGCCGCGCAGGTGGTTTCCGCTGCGATCGAGGGCGTCGTGCATCACGCAGCATTGAGCGGGTTGCTCGACTCGCCGGAGCTCAAGCGGGAGCTGGTTTCGCTGGTCTGCGCCTACGTCCGGGCCTGAGGCATCCCGGCAATCCGACTTTGCTAAGCTTTGCGGCGGAGGAGTTCCCAACATGCCAACCATCTGCGCCAAGTGCCAGCTTGTCCGTCCCGACAACACGGATGCGCCGCTCTGGCAGTGCCCGGGTTGCGGTGTGGCCTACAACAAGGCGGCCGACGCCCGCAGCCCCGCATCACCGGTGGGGCTTCGACCGCAACAACGCACCCACGCGGTATCGGACGGCGACGGCCTGCCCTGGGGCAAATGGCTGATGCTGCTCCTGCTGATCGGCGGCGCCTACCTGGGCTATCAAGTGATCCAGAAGCGCGGCCCGGCTGGCGCGAGCGTGAGCAGCCTTGCATCGAAACTGCGCGGAAACAGCAGCGCCGAGCAACTCGCCGCGCTGGCCGCCAACTCGAAGCCGGGCGACGTCTTCATGTACACCGCCGACTGGTGTCCCAATTGCCGCGCCGCGAAGGGCTGGATGGCCCAATACGGCTTCCAGTACGAGCAGTGCGACATCGACAAGGACCATGGCTGCAAGTCGAAGCTCGACAGCCTGGGCGGTGACGGCATTCCCTATCTGATCGTCAAGGGCCATCACATGCGGGAGGGCTTCGATTCCCAGGAGTTCGTTGCCGCGCTGCAGGACAAATAGGAGCCCTCGAAGCACCATGAAAAAAGCCGGCGTAAAGCCGGCTTTTTTTGTTGGAGCGATGTCAGCGCATCAGGCGGTTGCCAGTGCCGGGCGCGCCAGGCGCAGGGCATGCATCCAGGCGCGGCGCAGCACGGCCGGCGAACGCGATTCCTCGGGGATCAGCAGGAAGCCGCGGTCGCGCAGTGTGGTGCCCAGCGCGATCTGGCTGGTCAGCACGGTCAGCGGAATCGCCAGCAGCAGCGGCAGGCCGACAGGCATGAGCCAGATCAGCGCGCTCGGGTCGATCATCGCGACGCCCACGGCCAGCGCGGCGATCACCAGCGACATCGGTGCCAGTTGCGCGGCAGCGATCTTCCACGGCACGGCAGCGGCTTCACGCGGGGGCGACTTCCAGTCGAGCTTGATGCCGGTGAGGGCAACCACCACGAACAGCGAGTGGGCCAGCATGCGCACCGGAGCCTGCACGATGGCCAGGCCGCTTTCGAGCACCGAGCTCTTCACCAGGCCCCACACACCGCCGTACTGGCGTTGCTCGCCACGCATCAGCACGGCAACGATGCCGAGCACGCGGGGCAGGAACAGCAGGCACAGGGTCCAGACCCACAGGCCGGCCAGTTCGGCGGGCAGCACGCTCCAGCTGGACACGAGGCTGGAACCGCTGAGCCACAGGGCCGTGCCCAGCGTCAGGAACGCGAGCCACAGCGGCGCCGAGGCGTAAGCCATGGTGCCGGTCACGAACATCGCGCGGTGCACCGGGTGAATGCCGGGCTCGGCCATCAGGCGGGCGTTCTGCAGGTTGCCCTGGCACCAGCGGCGGTCGCGCTGCAGCTCGGCCAGCAGGTCCGGCGGTTGTTGTTCGTAGCTGCCGACCAGGTCGGACACCAGCCACACGTTGTAGCCGGCACGGCGCATCAGCGCGGCTTCGACGAAGTCGTGCGACATGATGCCGCCCGACATGCCGCCGGTGCCCTTGATCGGGGCCAGCGCGCAATGCTTCATGAAAGGCTCGACGCGGATGATGGCGTTGTGGCCCCAGTAGTGCGATTCGCCCAGTTGCCAGAACTGCATGCCCAGCGTGAACAGGCGGCCCGTCACGCGGGAAGCGAATTGCTGTGCGCGGGCGTGCAGCGTGACGTGGCCGATGGCCTGCGTCGCGGTCTGGATGATGCCGGCGGTGGGGTTGGCTTCCATCAGCTTGACCATCGAGGTCAGGCAGTCGCCGCTCATCACCGAGTCGGCGTCGAGCACGACCATGTAGCGGTAGTCCTTGCCCCAGCGGCGGCAGAAGTCGGCCACGTTGCCGGCCTTGCGGTGCGTGCGGCGGGTGCGCAGGCGGTAGTACACCTCGACCTGCGGCTGGTTCGGGCTTTCGGCCAGGGCGGCGCGAAGGTCTTCCCAGGCGGCGCGCTCGGCGGCGGCGGTCTCGGGGTTGTAGCTGTCGGACAGCACGAACACGTCGAACTGCTTCGCGTGGCCGGTGGAGGCGACCGATTCGCAGGTGGCGCGCAGGCCGGCGAACACCGTGGCAACGTCTTCGTTGCAGATCGGCATGATGATCGCGGTGCGTGCCTCGGGGTTCATCGGGTGGTTGGCGACCTGCTTGGCCGACAGCGCGTGCTTGTCACCGCGCACCGAAACGTAGAAGCCCATCAGCGCGGTCACGAAACCGGTCACGACCCAGCCCGACAGCAGGCCGTACAGGCCGATCTGGCCGTATTCGAGCCAGACGTTGTCGTAGTCGGGTTGCACGCTGGCGAACAGCACCGAAGCGATCACGGTGCTCAGCACGGTGAGCAGCATGAACGCGAGGCGGCGTTGTGCCGCGGCGCGCTGCCAGGGCTGCTTGACCTGCTGGGCGGATTGGGCGCTGGCGCCTTCGGCCGCGGGGCCCGCGCCGAGCTTGACCAGCGCGGCGGTGCCCAGGCTGTTCCAGAAACCGCGCCAGGGGCGGGGCGTCATCGAGCCGCGATTGACCGGCGGCGCGGTGACCGCGTTGGGATGGCGTTCTTCACGCACCGGGCTGCGGTGCGAAAAGTCGGCCTCGGCCAGCACATTCAGTTGCGAAAAGTCGTTTGGCTTCATGCGATTTACCAACGTTGCTTGTCGAGGGAAGGGGTGTCGCCAATGGCAGGAAGGCGCTTGAAGACGCAATCCGTGGCGGAGCCGCCGGCGCTTGCGAGCGCGGCCAGCGAATGGCCCGCGGCACGGGGCCGCGAGGGGGAAAACTGCTTTTGACGCAGGCCGTCGCGCTGCTGGCGCAGTGCGAAAGATGGGCTGGTGAGTGCTGTCATGCCAGTACAGGGGCAAACCCTGTGCCAGGCTGGGAAAACGCTTTCAGATCAACGACTTGGCGCGATCCGGATGCCGTTTCGAGGACTCGGGCCGGCTGGAGGGCCCCAAAACCCCTGTTTTTGTCGCCGAATCCCGACAAGCCTTGGAGGCTGGTGGGGATTGGCCTTTCAAATCAACAACTTAGGGGCGTCGCTACTCGGCGACAGGGTCGCTGCCATTGGCGACAACGTCGGCCTTGAAGTGCCCTGGCGTGAGCTCGTGCTTTTGCAGCAGGCGATAAAACTCGGTGCGGTTGCGGTCGGCCAGGCGGGCCGCATCGGCCACGTTGCCGTCGGTCAGCTTGAGCAGGCCGACCAGGTAATCGCGCTCGAAACGCTGCTTGGCCTCGGCATAGGTCTGCACCTCGACCGTCGGCACGCGCAGCGCGCGCTGCACCAGCGCCAGCGGGATCAGCGGCGAGCTCGACAGCGCGCAGACCTGCTCGACCACGTTGAACAACTGGCGCACGTTGCCCGGCCACGCGGCGGTGGTCAGCGCCTTCAGCGCCTCGGGCGCGAAGCCCGAGAGCCGCTTGCCGTACTTGGTCGACAGGCGCTGCAGGAAGTGGTTGGCCAGAAGCGGAATGTCTTCGCGCCGCGCCGACAGCGGCGGCAGCGTGAGCGTCACCACGTTCAGGCGGTAATACAGGTCTTCGCGGAACTGGCCCGCTTCCATCGCGGCATCGAGGTCGCGGTGGGTGGCCGAGACGATGCGCACATCGACCTCGATCGACTGGCTCGCGCCCAGCGGACGCACCGCTCGTTCCTGCAGCACGCGCAGCAGCTTGACCTGCAGCGCGGGCGGCATGTCCCCGATTTCGTCGAGCAGCAGCGTGCCGCCGTCGGCCTGCTGGAACAGGCCCTTGTGATTGGCGTGGGCGTCGGTGAAGGCGCCCTTCATGTGGCCGAACAGTTCCGATTCGAGCAGCGCCTCGGGGATGGCGCCGCAATTGACGGCCACGAAGGGCTTGTCGGCGCGCGCGCTGGCCTTGTGGATGGCGCGGGCCAGCAACTCCTTGCCGGCGCCCGAGTCGCCGCGCAGCAGCACCGAGGCGTCTGATTTGGCGACCATGCGCGCTTCGGCCAGCAGCTCGGCCATGCGGTTGCTGCGGCTCACGATTTCCGAGCGCCAGCTGTCGTCGCCGGCCTTGCTCGGTGTGGTGGCCGGCGCACCGAGCGCCAGCGCCTGCGCGATCTTTTCGAGCAGCTCGCGCGCGTCGTAAGGCTTGGTCAGGTAGGTGAAGACACCGCGCGCCGTGGCTTCGACCGCGTCGGGAATGGTGCCGTGCGCCGTGAGCAGGATCACCGGCAGCGAGGGGTGGCGCTTGCGGATCTCGTCGAAGAGCTGCAGGCCGTCGCGCCCCGGCAGGCGCACGTCGCTCAGCACCAGTTGCGGATGCTCGATCTCGAGCTGGGTGAGCGCGGTTTCGGCCGAGGTCACGGCCGTGACCTGGTAGCCCGCCGACACCAGCCGCATCGAGATCAGCTTGAGCATGTCCGGGTCGTCGTCGACCACGAGGAGGCGGGCGCCGGAAGTGCTCATGGGCTTTGCTTGGTTCCGTTGGGCACGGCAGCAGGTGCGGTCGGCACGGTATTGGGCCGCGCGAAGCTGCGCTCGATGGCGCGCAGGGCTTCGATGCGGTCGTTGAGCTGGTCGATGCGGCGCTGGCTGTCGCGCAGTTGTTGCACCTGCTTGTCGCGATCGTCTTCGACGCGGCGCTGCTCGATGTAGCGCGCGGCCAGCGCGCGGGCGAGCGGCTGCAATGCCTGCGCTTCGGGCGCCGGGTTGGCGATCACGCGCTGCAGCAGGCCCAGCGCACGCGCCAGGTCGGCCGGCACGCGCGTCTGCGAAAGCAACAGCGCCAACTGCATCTGGGCAGTGGGCGAATCGCCGGTGTCGCCGACGCGTGCGATCTCGGCGCTCAGGTCGGCGCCGTTCAGTGGGCGCACCTTGTCGGCGTACGACAGCATGGCCGCCAGCGGCCCTTGCGTCATCAGCGTGAAGATCGATGCTGGCTGCGTGGCGGGTGCCCTGGGCTCGGCCTCGACGGGCATCACGCGCGGCAAAACGGTGGGCGGCGGCAGGGCGTCGGCTTCGGCGGGTGGCTTCGGCTGGATGGCGCAGGCGGCCAGCAGCAGGACGAAAGGCACGGTCATCGCCCCGGCGAAAGTGGAACTGCGGACGAACGAAAAAGACATGGGTTGAAGAAGGGGACGCGAGGCGGTGTTTCGGATTGGGGTGCGGTGAGTGCTCAGGCTGTGCGCGGCAATTCGATGCGAAAGCGTGCACCGGGCCCGTCAGGCAGCAAGGTGATACGGCCCCCGTGGGCTGCAATGTACTCCTGCACGATGGAAAGTCCGATGCCGGTGCCTTTCACCGTGTGCTCGGGCTGGCGCTCGCCGCGAAAGAAGGGCTCGAAGATCCGGTCGCGGTCACCGTCGGCAATGCCCGGGCCGGCGTCGTTGACGTCGATGTAGACCGCCTCCGGCGTGCCCGACACCGCCAGCGTGATGACGCCGCCGCTGGCCGAGAAGCGGATCGCGTTGGACAACAGGTTGGCGATGGCCGTGCCGAGCTTGGCGCGGTCGACCGTGGTGGTGATCGGCTCGCCCTCGGCGCGCACGCGCAGACCGTGCGACTGCCACTGCAGGCGCTGCGCCTCGATCTGTTCCTCGATCAGCGGCAGCAGCTCGGTGCGCTCGCGGCGCAGTTCGCGCGCCTCGAAGGCGGCGGCGTTGAAGCGCAGCAGCGCCTCGATCTGCCCCTGCAGCGACACCGTGTTCTGCTGCAGGATCTGCGCGACTTCGAGCTGCGCCGGGTTCAGCGGACCGGTCACGCCATCTTCGAGCAGCGAGACGCCTTCGCGCAGCGCGGCCAGCGGCGTCTTGAGTTCGTGCGACACGTGGCGCAGAAAGCGCGCCTTGTCGGCGTCCAGCTCGGTCAGGCGCAGCCGCAGCCATTCGAGCTGCTGCGACACGCGCCGCACGTCGGCCGGGCCGCGAATGTCGATGGGCTCGTCGAGCCGGTTCTGGCCCAGGCCGACGATGGCGTTTTCCAGCCGCTTGAAAGGCCGCGCCAGCCAGATGCCGAAGGCCAGCGCCAGCACCACCGCCAGCACGCTGGCAGCGACCACTTCGCGCATCAGCCGGCGGCGTGCGTTCTCGATGCGCTTGGCCAGCGCATCGTTCTGCGTTTCGATCAGGAACTGCGCCTGTTGCGCGATGTTGGTGTTGAGCGCATCGAGTTCGCGGAACTGCATCGCCATCGTGCTTTCGCGCGCCAGGGCGTTGTCGGCGTTGCCGCTCATCAGGCCCTCGATCACGCCGAGCTGGGTGCGCCACATCTCGATGCCGGCGGGCGTCAGGCCGTTCTTTTCGAGGCGCTCCAGCACCTGGTGCGCTTCGCGCGCGGCGTCGTCGAAGCGGCGGCGCAGCACGGCGTCGTTCAGCACCAGCGACTGGCGCCCGGCGCGCTCCATTGCCGCGCTGCGCTCGGCCAGCGACTGGGAGGCGCCCGACAGCCGCAGCGCGCGCGCGGCCGCGTCGCGGCTCTGTGTCATCAGCACGTCGTACTGCAGCACCGAGCGCAGGGCCACACCGACCAGCAGCGCGGTGATCAGCAGGAACGCGAACAGCAGGAGCTGCTGGAACGAGCCCCGTATGGATGGCCGCTTCGCCATCAGTGGGCGAGCGCGGCCGGGGCTGCTGCCATCGACGATTCGCTGGTCGGCACTTCGCCGCGCAGCGTGTACGCCAGCGAGCGGGTGATGCGCAGGTCGGTCATCTGGCCGACCAGGCGTGCATCGCCCTCGAAATTGACGACGCGGTTGCAGGCCGTGCGGCCCATCAGCTCGTTCGCGTCCTTGCGCGAGGCGCCTTCGACCAGCACGCGCTGGGTGGTGCCGACCAGCGCCTGGCCGAAGCGCTTGACGTTGCCGTCGATCACCGCCTGCAGCGTGTGCAGCCGCGCGAGCTTCACTTCGTGCGGCGTGTCGTCCTGCAGCGCGGCGGCCGGCGTGCCGGGGCGCGGGCTGAAGATGAAGCTGAAGCTGTTGTCGAACTGGCAGTCGTCGATCAGCTTCATCATCTTGTTGAAGTCTTCGTCGGTCTCGCCGGGGAAGCCGACGATGAAGTCGCTGCTCAGGGCCAGCTCAGGGCGGATGGCGCGCAGCTTGCGCACCGTGCTCTTGTATTCCATGGCGGTATAGCCGCGCTTCATGGCCATCAGGATGCGGTCGCTGCCGTGCTGCACCGGCAGGTGCAGATGGCTCACGAGCTGCGGCACCTTGGCATAGGCCTCGATCAGGCGCGGCGTGAACTCGTTCGGATGGCTGGTGGTGTAGCGGATGCGCTCGATGCCGGGGATCTCGGCCACGTATTCGATGAGCAGCGCGAAGTCGGCAATTTCGGCGGTGTCGCCCATCTTGCCGCGGTAGGCATTCACGTTCTGGCCCAGCAGCGTGATCTCGCGCACGCCCTGGTCGGCCAGGCCGGCGATCTCGACCAGCACGTCGTCGAGCGGGCGGTTCACTTCCTCGCCGCGCGTGTAGGGCACCACGCAGTAGCTGCAGTACTTGGAGCAGCCTTCCATGATCGACACGAAAGCCGTCGAGCCTTCGACGCGCGCGGGCGGCAGGTGGTCGAACTTCTCGATTTCGGGGAAGCTGATGTCCACTTGCGGGCGGTTCAGGCGCGCGCTGTCGTTCAGCATCTCGGGCAGGCGGTGCAGCGTCTGCGGGCCGAACACGATGTCGACATAAGGCGCGCGCGCAATGATGGCCGCGCCTTCCTGGCTGGCAACGCAGCCGCCCACGCCGATCTTCACGCCCTTGGCCTTCAGGTGCTTCACGCGGCCGAGGTCGGAGAACACTTTCTCCTGTGCCTTCTCGCGCACCGAGCAGGTGTTGAACAAGATGAGGTCGGCCTCGTCGACGTTCTGCGTCGGCTCGTAGCCTTGCGCGGCGTGCAGCACATCGGCCATCTTGTCCGAGTCGTACTCGTTCATCTGGCAGCCGAAGGTCTTGATGAATACTTTTTTCATGGGGAGCTCTTTCATGGCCCTCCTGCAGAAGGAGGAGGGCGCGACGGGCAGGCGCGGAAGGCCCGCGCCGCCTTTTCTTTATTGCGTGTTGACGGTGTCGTTCGAGGTGAACGGCCAGATATTCAGGAACGGCTTGTTCAGCGACTCGCGGCTGGCCATGGCTTCGTCGGGCGTGAGGATCCAGACCTCGCGCAGCAGCCCGGCGGCATCGCGCGTGTAGTTCACCAGAAAGCGCTGGCCGATGATGGCGCCGGGCATGACCAGCATGTTCTGCGCGCTGCGGATGCGCGCGCCGGCCCCCAGTCGGTCGGGCCTGCCGTCGAGTTCGACGTCGGGCGCATTGGTCACGATGAACTTGCCGCGCAGCGTGCCGATGGGGAAGTTGCGGCCGCCGACCAGCGATTCGTTCTGGGTCTGCGGGCGGGGCACCTCGTCCTGGGCGCTGGCCGGGAGAGAGAAAAAGCCTGCAGCGCCTGCGACTGCTGCGCAGAGCGCTATGAAAGTGAGAGTGTTCGTGGGTTTCTTGCAGCGGTTCATGGGGTATATCCAGAGGCTGTGGAGCGGGCGATTTTAACGACGGGGTGCCTGTCTATCGCGCCGGCACAGTGGGTTGCAGGCGACGCAGTTCGTTCACTGCTTTACATTTCTTTACGGCGCCCATCGACACGCTGGGGCGGCCACTGCTCCAATAGCCGGTGTCAGCCCAAAGTGCACAAGAACCCCATGAAAAAAAATGTTGCCGTTGCCCTTGCGGGTGTGTTGATCGTAGCCGTCGCGGGCGGGTGGTGGAGCATGTCCGGCAACAAGTCCGCCGCGAAAAACGACAAGGCCCCGACCGCCGCCGGCGGTGCCCCGGCCGGTGGCGGCGCGCCCGCGCTCGTGACGCTGGCCACCGCTGAAAAGCAGGACGTGCCGGTGACGGTGCAGGTCAACGGCAGCGTGGTGTCCCTCAACAGCGTCGACCTGCGCCCGCAGGTCACGAACACGGTGAGCGCGGTGCATGTGAAGGAAGGGCAGTTCGTCAAGGCGGGGCAACTGCTGTTCACGCTGGACGACCGCAACGACCAGGCCAACCTGGCGCGCGCCCGGGCCCAGCAGCAAAAGGACGAGGCCACCATGGCCGACCTGGAGCGCCAGTACAAGCGCAGCCAGGACCTGGTGGCGCAGAACTTCATTGCCAAGAGCGCGGCCGACGCCACGCTGTCGCAGCTCGAAGCGCAGCGCGCCGCCGTCGCCGCCGACCGCGCCGCCGTGCAGTCGGCGCAGGTGGCGCTGGGCTATGCCACGCTGCGCGCGCCGATTGCCGGGCGCATCGGCGCCGTCAACATCTACCCGGGCACGCTGGTGCAGCCGACGCTGTCGCTGGTCACGGTCACGCAGCTCGACCCGATCGCCGTGAGCTTCCCGGTGCCCGAAGGCAACCTGCAGGACCTGCTGGCCGCCGCGCGCACCCGCTCGAAGGTCGAGGCCGTGGTCGCCGGGCGCAAGGAGCCGCTGAACGGCACGCTCGACTTTGTCGACAACACGGTCGATCCGCAGATCGGCACCGTGCGCGCCAAGGCCGTGTTCACCAACGCCGACCAGAGCCTCTGGCCCGGCCAGTTCGTCGGCACGCGCATCACGGTGCGCACGCTCGGCGGCGCCACCGTGGTGCCGGCCGCGGCGCTGATGATGCTGGCCGACGGCACCTCGCTCTATGTGGTCGACGAGTCGCGGACCGCCACGCGCCGCAAGGTCAAGACGCTGCACACCTTCGGCACCAAGGTCGCGGTGAGCGGCGTCGAGCCGGGCGAGCAGGTGGTGATCGAGGGCAGCCAGAACGTGCGCCCCGGCGGCAAGGTCCGTGTCGATGCCAAGGCGCCGGCCGCACCTGGCGGCACCACGGGCGTGACACCCGGCAGCGCCGCGTCGTCGGACGCCAAGCCCGTGCGGGAACGCGCATGAACATCTCGGAGCTCTGCATCCGTCGTCCCGCGATGACGGTGCTGCTGTCGGCCGCCGTGGTCGTCATCGGCATCTTTGCGTACTTCAGCATCCCGGTGGCGGCGCTGCCCAGCTACAACACGCCGGTCATCAACGTCAATGCGCAACTGCCGGGCGCCAGTCCGGACACGATGGCGAGTTCGGTCGCGCTGCCGCTCGAAAAGCAGTTCTCGACCATTCCGGGCCTGCAGACCATCAGCTCGGTCAACACGCAGGGCGTGACCTCGCTCACGCTCGAATTCGTGAGCAGCCGCGACATCGACGCCGCCGCCGTCGACGTGCAGGCCGCGCTGCTGCGCGCCCAGCGCCAGTTGCCGCAGGAGCTGACGCAGCTCCCCTCTTACCGCAAGGTGAATCCGGCCGATGCGCCGGTGCTGTTCATCGCGCTGATCTCGCCGTCGATGAACCCGGCCGAGCTCAACGACTACGCCGAGAACCTGATCTCACCCACGCTCTCGACCATCGACGGCGTGGCGCAGGTGGGCGTGTACGGCCGCAAGGCCTTTGCCGTGCGCATCAAGGCCAACGCCGACCTGCTGAACGCGCGCAACATCACGCTCGATGAATTGGCCAAGGCGGTGAATTCGGCCAACGCCAACACGCCAGTCGGCGTGCTCGACGGTCCGCGCCAGACGCTCACCATCCAGGCCAACCGGCAGCTCGTGAAGGCGGCCGACTTCGCCAAGCTCATCGTCGGCCAGCGCAACGGCGCGCCGGTGCGGCTGGACGAGGTGGCGACCATCGAAGACAGCTTCGAGTCGGTCAAGACATCGAGCAGCTTCAACGGCCAGGACTCGATCTCGCTGGCCGTGCAGCGCCAGCCCAATGCCAACACCGTGCAGGTGGTGGACGCGGTGCGCGCGCTCATTCCGCGCTTCAAGGCCGAGCTGCCGCAATCGGTCGAGATCCAGATGGTGAACGACCGCTCGCTCTCGATCCGCGAGGCGGTGCACGACGTGCAGCTCACCTTGCTTGGCACCATCGCGCTGGTGGTGCTGGTGATCTTCTTGTTCCTGCACCGGCTGGTGGCCACGCTGATTCCGGCGGCGACCATTCCGATTTCGTTGATCGGCGCGGTCGCGCTGCTCTACGCCTTCGGCTACAGCCTGGACAACGTCTCGCTGCTGGGCATCACGCTGGCCGTGGGGCTGGTGGTGGACGATGCGATCGTGGTGCTCGAAAACATCATGCGCTACGTCGAAAAGGGCATGGAGCCCTTTGCTGCTGCGCTGCGCGGTGCGCGCGAGGTGGGCTTCACCATCGTGTCGATTTCGATCTCGCTGGTGGCCGTGTTCATCCCGATCTTCTTCATGCCGGGCGTGATTGGCCTGCTGTTCCACGAGTTCGCGGTGGTGGTGGCGCTGGCGGTGCTGGTGTCGGCCGTGGTGTCGCTCACGCTGGTGCCGATGCTCGCGAGCCGCCTGCTCAAGCATGTGCCCCGGAAAGAGGGCGCGATGGACCACGAAGAAGAGCACCCCGAGCCCGGTACCGCCATCGGCCGTGCCTTCGAGCGCGGCTACCGCGCGGTGCATGGCGGCTACATGCGCTCGCTCGACTGGACGCTGGACCACCGCAAGCTGATGCTGGCGATGGCGGGCCTGACCTTCGTCGTCACCGGCTGGCTGTTCGTCACCATTCCCAAGGGCTTCTTCCCCGAGGAAGACATCGGCCAGATCCAGATCACGACCGAGGCGGCGGAAGACATTTCGTTCGCCGCCATGAAGGTGCTGCAGGCGCGCGTGTCCGATGCGCTGCAGGCCGATTCGAGCGTGGACTACGTCAGCTCCTTCGTCGGCGTGGGCGGCCCGACCGCCACACAGAATTCAGGACGCCTGTTCGCCGTGCTCAAGCCGCGCAGCGAGCGTCCGCAGATGGCGAAGGTGCTCGAATCGCTGCGCCAGCGTTTCCGCGAGATTCCGGGCATTGCCGTCTACATGCAGCCGGTGCAGAACCTGCGCCTGGGCGGGCGCCAGAGCAAGGCGCGCTTCCAGTACACGTTGCAGAGCGTGAACGCCGGCGAGATGGTGCCGTGGGCCACGCGGCTCATGGAGCGCATGCGCGCCGACCCGGCCTTCCGCGACGTGACCAGCGATTCGCAGAACCGCGGCCTGCAGGCCACGCTGGAGATCGACCGCGACAAGGCCGGCGTGCTCGGCGTGGCAGTGGGCGATTTGCGCACCGCGCTCTACAACGCCTACGGCGACCGGCAGATCGGCAGCATCTACGCCGCGAGCAACACCTACCAGGTGATCCTTTCGGCGGCCGACAACGACCGCCAGTTCGAGGACGATGTCTCGCGCCTGTCGGTGCGCAGCACCACCGGACGCCTGGTGCCGCTGTCGGCCTTCTCGACCATCAAGCGCACCGTGGGGCCGACCTCGGTCAACCACCAGGGGCAGTTGCAGGCCGTGACGGTGTCGTTCAACCTCGCGCCCGACGTGCCGCTGGGCAACGCGACCGCGAAGATCGACCGCTACAAGGACGAGCTGAAGATGCCGCAGTCGATCATCACCACCTACGGCGGCGATGCGGCGGTGTTCCAGAGTTCGCAGTCGAGCCAGGCCGTGCTGCTGGTGCTGGCGGTGCTGGTCATCTATGTGCTGCTGGGCGTGCTGTACGAAAGCTACATCCACCCGCTGACCATTCTTGCGGGCCTGCCGTCAGCGGCGGTCGGGGCGCTGATTTCGCTGAAGCTCTTCGGCTTCGACCTGACGCTGATCGCGACCATCGGCATCCTGCTGCTGATCGGCATCGTGAAGAAGAACGCGATCATGCTGATCGACTTCGCCCTCGACGCGCAACGCACCGAGGGCATGAAGCCGGTTGATGCGATCCGCGAGGCCTGCCGGTTGCGTTTCCGGCCGATCCTGATGACCACGCTGGCCGCTTTGATGGGGGCGCTGCCGCTCGCATTGGGCCTGGGCGCCGGCGCCGAGTTGCGCCAGCCGCTGGGCGTGGCGGTGGTGGGCGGGCTGATCTTCTCGCAGGTGATCACGCTGTACATCACGCCCGCGATCTACCTGGCGCTCGACCGCTACAGCGGCACGGGTCCGATGGTCGATCTGCCGGGCGAGGCGAAGAAGGGTGAAGCGGGCGTGACCGGAGATGCAGCGGCGCATGCCTGAGCCGCTGCGTTCTTTCTCGAGCTGACCAAGGGCGGGCCGCGCCCCTCGACTTCAAAGATGGCGCGCGGCCATGAGCGCCAGCCAGCCGGCGACAAAGGCAATCTGCAGTCCTCCGAAGCGCCACACCACCGCCATGGTGATGACCACAGGCAAGAGCAAGGTGGGCGCGATGCAGATCTGGATCAGCAGATAGGCGCCCATCAGGCTGGGGCCGGCGTTCGACAAGGCGATCTCGGCCGACGGCCAACGCGAAAGCCATTGGGCGGCGCCCAGGCCCGACAGGCGAATGGCGATCGTGACCAGCGCCATGACGAGGATGGCATTCATGCCCGGCCTTTCCTGTTGATCCACAGCGTGGCCGCCATGCCGGCCAGCCCCGCCACCAGCACCGCCGCGGCCTGCTGATCGGTTCGCCACCAGCAAAGCAGACCGACCACGGCGCCGATGCCGACGGGCGCCAGACGGTGAGGGTTCTTTCGAAGGCCGATGGGCAGCAGCAGCGCCATCGAGAGCGGAACCAGTGCGTCCATGCCGAAGCGATACAGCATCTGCTGCGTGAAGATGGCGCCGAACTGGAATCCGGCGATGCAGCCAGCCGTCCACGCCAGGGTCAGCGCGGAGGAATTTCCCAGAACAAAGTTGGCGTTGATCGGGCCGCGCTGGGCGGCAATGTGGCATGCCGTCCAGCTGCTGTCGGTCACCATGGCCGCTGCCAGCCACACGCGCCATTTGCTGGAATTCTTCAGATACGGCCAGAGCGAGGCCGTAAAAATAAGATGCTTGGCATTGAGCCCGATGGTCAATGCAATCAACGCACCGATATGGGCGGAATTGTTGAATTCGAGCGCGGCCAATTGAGCGGTGGCAGCATTGATGCTCAGCGCGGCAAAAACCAATTCACCCAAAGACCAATTGGCATTCTTGCTTGCAACGCCAACAATAAGCCCAAATACCAATACCTTGGGAATGAAAGGCAGCGCCGCAATCCAGCCATGCGAAATTCCCATGGGCGCGGACAGGGATTTTTCCATCAAGACGCTTACACCCAGAACAGGAGTTTCTCAGGGGTGATTCCGAAAAACCCGGACAAGGTCAACCGCTCTCCATCGCTTGGCAATACCTCGTGTGCCTGCGTGGTGCGGAAGATGATCAAATCTCCGACACGAGGTGCAACTTCGAAATGTTCACTTTCCTTGCTGGCAAGCGCGGGGTCTTTTTCCGTGTAAATGCGTGTCTGCCCTCCGGACTTGGGCGTCTTGAGATAAATGTTCCATGCAAACTGGTCCTTGATTTGCGGTGCAAATGAAAGCCCGGTGTTTTCGCCCGGCATCCAGTCACAGTGAATCGGTGCTTCCGGCAAGACGCGCACCGTGAAGTTCATCATGCGCCTGCCCTGGTGTTCAGCGACCTCGTGGCCCAGCGAAAACATCTTCGATGCCACTTCCTGGACACGAGGGAAGAAGTTGACCAGCGAGAGAATGCGTTGGTCGAACATTTCCTCGAAGATGCGTGTTCGGCGGAAATATTCTCCGTGATCCGATTTGAATCTGAAGAAATTGGGGCCGAGCTTTCCTTTGCGAACGACACCGCCGGCTTTGTCGTCGCCTTCGTAATATTCAATGCCAATTTCCGAAATGGCATGCGATATCAGGTCAACTTGATATTCTTGAAGAAAATTCTCGAACCGCAGGCCCGCCCGCTCTCCGGTTGAGAATTTCTTTATCGCCGTGAAGTTCGGCGTCGTGCGGCTGATATCCTCAACCACCCATTTTCTTGACTCTGCCATCATTTCCTCTTGAATTGTGAGGAGGATAATGGCGTGAAGTTAGGGTTTGCTCGGTATCCAGTGATACAGGAAGTTAACTATTTTTGTAATGCAAACGGCGTAGCGCGGAAGCATCATGGATGATGACCTGCTTGGCCCGCGTCTCAATGACGCCTTCCCTCGACAGCAGGTTCAGCGTTCTTGTCACGGTGACCCGGCTCAATGCGGTCATTGCGGCAATTTTCTCGTGTGTCAGATCGACTTGAAAATTCTTCGATTCCTGGGTCGACGGAAATTCGCTGTTCAATTGCAATCGCGCAATACGCAAAAGCAAATCGACGACCCGTTCTTTGGGCGCCGCCGACGCAACGCCCGCGAGCTTTTCAACCACCATTTGATTCTTGAAGCCGAGGAGCTGAATGAGCGAGGCCGCAAGCTCGGGCATGGTGGAGAACTTCTGGGTGATGTCCGCCGGGAGGTAGCGGCTGAGGATCGCGGGCGCAACCACTCGCGTCGTGGTCGGGCGAGGCCGGTTGGCGAATGCCGGGCCTTCACCAAAAATTGCACCCGGTCCGAATATCTCGAGCAGAAATTCAGCGCCATTGCTTCGCTGGATGGTCGAGTGGACAAATCCGGATCGGAGAAGATAAAAATAACTGTGCCGTTCCCCTTCCCGGGCCAGCACATCCCCGGCTGCCAGGCTGACGACATTGCCCAGATGCGTGGCTTCGATCCATGGGGTCGAGAGGGCCAGGGAGGCGTCCCAACTGGCATAGGCCGAGGATTCGGAATTTATTCTTTTCACGCGAAGACCTGCTAGGTCGTCGTCTCGTCGAGCGTGTTGTCGGCGGCCAGGTGAGCCGTGTCGCTCCAGCCCACGAGGCTGAAACCCTCGGGCGTCCACAGCATGCGGTTGATGGCTGCGTTGCCGAGCTGCCAGGTGCGCGGCGCCTGCAATGCCTGGCGGGTGGCCGCGCGGTACAGCACGTCCATCACGCCGCCATGCGCAACCAACGTGACCAGCTCACCCGGATGACGCGCCGCCAGCTCCGAGGCCACGCCCGTGATGCGGTCGCGGAAAGTCAGCAGGCTTTCGCCGCCGACCGGCTCGAACTCGGGATCGCGCTCGCGCCAGCGCTTGGCGTCTTCGGGGCGCGTGGACTCGATCTCGGCAAAGCTCATGCCCTCCAGGTGGCCGAAGGCGCGCTCGCGCAGGCGGGGCTCGGGCCGCACCGTCAGGCCGTGCGGCTTGGCAATGGCTTCGGCGGTCTGCCAGGCGCGCGAAAGATCGCTGGCATAGATGACGCGGATCGGCTCCTCGGCCAGTGCCTGGCCGGTGCGCTCGGCCTGCCAGAGGCCGGTGGGGTTCAGGCCGATGTCGAGCTGCCCCTGGATGCGGGTGTCGACGTTCCAGGCGGTTTCGCCGTGGCGCACGGCGATCAAACGGGTGATGTCTTCCATCCGCCGGGATTCTAGAAGCGCCGTTCGCCTTCTTATTTCTTCGCGGTCGGCGACGACAGGTCGATGTTCACCTGGCGCTCGCCCTGCGGCGGGTTGGGGAAGCCCTGCAAGGCGGCCCGGAACATCACCGGCAGGATGGCCGCGCTCGAGTTGTACGGGCCGTCGTTGCGGGCGCGCGTCTCATAGACCACGCGATTGGAGCCGGTCTCGCGCAGAACGATGCTGACTTCGCGCTCGTACCAGGGATTGGCCGCCGGCGGCATGAACACCGGGCCGCCGTACCAGCCGCCGCCATACCAGCGGCGCCCGTAGTAGCCATAGCCGCCGTAGCCGTAGCCCCAGGGGCCGTCGTAGAGCCACGGGTCGGCCCAGGGCGAGAGGCCGGCTGTGACGCGGGCGCCGATCTGCGCGCTGTATTGCGGCTTGGCGTCGTCGCGGCGCAGGCCGACCTGTTCGAGCGCGGCGGCGGCCATGGCTTCGAGCCCGTCCTGCCGGGCGGTGTCTGCCTGCTGCGAGGGCAGCCGCTCGAAGCGGTAGGTGGCGCCGGGCGCCACGGTGCCGAGCGAAGAAAAGCTCTTCACATTGCTGTCGACCACCCAGGAGGTGGCGCAGCCGCTCAGGCTTGCTGCCAGGAAGAGAGCGAAAAATGCACGTTTCATAAGGGTCTCCGGGCCAAGTGCCCCAAATTCCCCTGGGTTGCCCGAATCAGCCCTGGACGATGCGCAGGGCCGAGGGTGCCTGGGAGAGCAGATCGAAATTGGGCGTGTCGAAGGCCTTGTCGCCTTCGTCGTCCGCCACGCCGGTCGCCTTCAGACCCTTGAAATCGTGCCGCGTTCCATCGAGCAGGTGGGAAGGCACCACGTTCTGCAGCGCGGTGAACATGTTCTCCACGCGGCCGGGGTACTTCTTGTCCCACTCGCGCAGCATTTCGCCGACCTGCTTGCGCTGCAGGTTTTCCTGACTGCCGCACAGCGTGCAGGGAATGATCGGGAATTCGCGGTGCTGGGCCCAGCGCACCGTGTCTTTTTCGGCCACGTAGGCCAGCGGACGGATCACGACGTGCTTGCCGTCGTCGCTCACCAGCTTGGGCGGCATGCTCTTCAACTTGCCGGCGAAGAACATGTTGAGGAAGAAGGTCTGCAGCATGTCGTCGCGGTGATGGCCCAGCGCGACCTTGGTGGCGCCCAGCTCGTCGGCCACGCGGTACAGGATGCCGCGGCGCAGCCGGCTGCACAGCCCGCAGGTCGTCTTGCCCTCGGGAATCACGCGCTTGACGATGCTGTAGGTGTCCTGGTTCTCGATGTGGAAGTCCACGCCCAGGTCGCTCAGGTACTTGGGCAGCACCTCTTCGGGAAAGCCGGGCTGCTTCTGGTCGAGGTTGACCGCGACGATGTCGAAGTGAATCGGCGCGCGGGCCTTGAGCTTGAGCAGGATGTCGAGCAGCGCGTAGCTGTCTTTTCCGCCCGAGACGCAGACCATGACCTTGTCGCCCTCTTCGATCATGTTGTAGTCGACGATCGCACGGCCGACCTCGCGGCACAGGCGCTTTTCGAGCTTGTGCGTCTCGCGTTCGATCTTCAGGGAATTGGCAGTGGCGTCGGCGGCGGCGGGCGCCTCGTCGATCCAGACGGCGTTCATGGTCAGGCTACTTCGGGGAGTCGGGGGAAGGCGTCGATTGTCCCCGATCCCCAAGGCACACGCTACGCGGCGGGAAAGGCGGTGCGCATGGCGTCCACGAAGAGCCGCAGCTTGGCCGGGTAGAAGCGCGCATACGGGTACACCATGTACACCGGCGCGGCGGCCGCATGCCATTGCGGCGCGAGGTGCAGCAGCCGTGCGGCCGCAAGCTCCTCGGCCAGCATCCAGGTCGACAGCACGCCGACGCCCACCCCCAGCACGGCCGCGCTGCGCAGCGCATTGAGGCTGTCGGTGATCATGCGCGGGCGGATCTGCACGCGGTACACCTCGCCGGTGGTCTCGTGGGTCAGCGCGATCTCGGTGCGGTAGAAGTTGCGCGCGGCCATCCAGGGCAGCGTTTCGAGGTCGCGGGCGTGCACGGGGAGCACTGCCTCCTTGAAAAGAGAAGGCGCACCGACCGCGATGCGTGGCACCTCGGACAGCCGGATCGCAACCACGCCCGGGTCGCTCACCTCGCCGACGCGGATCGCGCAGTCGACGCCCTCGGCGATGAAGTCGGGCGTGCGGTCCTGCGGGCCGTCGTGCAGCAGCCATTCGACGGTCATCTGCGGAAAGCGGTGCAGGTACGCGGCCAGCGGCCCCACCAGCAACTGCTGCCCGAACACGTGCGGCGCCACCACGCGCAGCCGGCCCTCGGGGTGGTCGCCGACGCCGCGCAGCTCGGCCTCGAAGGCGCTCCAGCTCAGGATCAGCTCCTTGGCGCGGTCGAAGCAGCGCTCGCCGTCCTCGGTGAGCTTCATGGCGTGGGTGGAGCGCTGCAACAGGCGCACGCCGAGCGAGCGCTCCAGCGCCTGAAGGCGCCGGCTCACGGTGGGCTGGGTGGTGCCCATCTGCGCGGCCGCCGCCGAGAGGCTGCCGGCCTCGACGATGTGCACGAAGGTCTGCATCAGCTCGATGCGGTCGACCGAGGGTGGGGCCGAAAGTGGCGTTGTCATGCGTCAAGCGTATATCAATTGTTCAAGCGCCGGGACTACCTTGGCGCGTCTTCTCCTTGCACACTCCAGCCCTTGCTTCATGACCTAAGGGTTAACGCCATGTCTTCCATTCAAAAAACGCATGATCGGCTGCCGAACTCGCTGATCCTGCTGCTTGCCGCCAGCGCCGGGTTCGCCGTGGCGGCGCTCTACTACAGCCAGCCCATGCTGGGCGAGCTGGGCCCGGACATCGGTGCTTCGGCGCGCAGCGTGGGCTTCGTGCCCACGCTCACGCAGCTGGGCTATGCGCTGGGCATCCTGCTGCTGGCACCGCTGGGCGACCGCTTCGACCGGCGCCGCATCATCCTGGCCAAGGCCTCGGTGCTAGTGCTGGCGCTGCTGGCCGCGGCGTTCTCGCCCTCGGTCGGCCCGCTGCTGGTGGCCAGCCTCGTCATCGGCCTGACGGCCACGCTGGCACAGGACGTGGTGCCGGCCGCCGCCACGCTGGCGCCTGAGGCGCATCGCGGCAAGATCGTCGGCACGGTCATGACGGGGCTGCTGCTGGGCATCCTGCTGTCGCGGGTGCTCAGCGGTTTCGTGGCCGAGCATTTCGGCTGGCGCGCGATGTTCGTGGTTGCGGCGGGCAGCATCGCGTTCATCGGCGTTGCCGCGGCGCGCGGCCTGCCGCACCTGCGTCCGACCACGCACCTGGGCTATGGCGCGCTGCTGGGCTCGCTGGCCCAGTTGTGGCGCAAGCACGGCGCGCTGCGCCGCGCCACCTTCGCGCAGGGCCTGCTGTCGGTCGGCTTCAGCGCGTTCTGGTCGACGCTGGCCGTGATGCTGCATGGCGCGCCGTTCCACCTGGGCAGTGCGGCGGCGGGGGCCTTCGGGCTGGCCGGTGCGGCGGGTGCGCTGGCCGCGCCCATCGCCGGACGCATCGCGGACCGCCGCGGGCCCGAACTGGTGATTCGCCTGGGCGCCGTGCTGGTCGTGGTGTCGTTCGCCGCGATGCTGCTGGCGCCGCTGATGGCACCGGCCGCCCGGCTCGGGCTCATCGTGGCCAGTGCGATCGGTTTCGACTTCGGCCTGCAGGCCGCGCTGATCGCGCACCAGACCGTCGTCTACGGCATCGACCCGGGTGCGCGCAGCCGGCTCAACGCGGTGTTCTTCACCGGCGTCTTCATCGGCATGGCGGCGGGCTCGGCGCTGGGTGCCCTGGTGCTGGCGCAGTGGGGATGGTCGGGGGTGGCCTTGCTGGCCACGTTGTCGGCGCTTGGCGCGCTGGCGGTGCGCATGTGGCCGGCGGCGGCCAAGCCTGCGGTGGCTTGCTGTTCAGCGGCCTGAGCTGTCTAGACGCTCAGGCGTTCATGCCCTTGGGCATTCACCACTCGCCGGCTTCCATGCGGATAGCCACTTCGCAGTCGTCGAAAATTTCGAGCTTGGCGATCTTCACGCGCACGCCCAGCACGCCGGGCAGTTGCAGCAGGCGGTGCACCACCTTGCCGATCAGGCTCTCCAGCAGGTTGACGTGTTCGGCGGTGCACTCGTCGATGATGATCAGGCGCACCTTGCCGTAGTCGAGCACGTGGAAGATGTCGTCGTCCTGCGGCAGCAGCGGCTGCTGGCCCAGGCTGAGTTCGGCATCGACCTGGATCGGCTGCGGCGCCACCTTCTCGTGGTCGAGGATGCCGAGATTGGCATTGAAGCGCAGGCCCAGCAGGGTGAGGGTCTGGCGGCCGTGGGTATGGGAAGAAGACATGGTGATGGTGCTCACATGAGCGAGAAATCGCGCTCGAATTTCATCAGGTGCTGGCCGCCGTCCACCAGCAGCGTGGTGCCGGTGATCGAGCTGTTCTCCAGCGCGAACTTCACCGTGGCGACCACGTCGGCCGGGGTGGAAGAGCGGCCCAGCGGCGACAGCTTGTGCAACTGCGCGAACTTGTCGTCGTCCAGCATGTGGCTTGCCAGCGTGAGGCCGGGCGCCACGCCCACCACCCGCACGTGCGGCGCCAGCGCCAGCGCCAGCATCGGCGTGGCGGCTTCCAGCGCGGCCTTGGACAGCGTGTAGCTCAGGAAGTCGGGGTTCGGGTTCCAGAGTTTCTGGTCGAGCAGATGAACCACCGCGCCCTGCGCGTCGCGTGCCGCCAGGTGGTCGTGCAGCGCCTGCGCCAGCAGGATGGCCGCGCCGGTGTTGCTGCGCGCATGGCGCTCCATGAGCGCGTAGCTGAAGCTCGCGGCCTCGTCGTGCTCGAACAGCGCGGCGCTGTGGACCACCGCATCGACGGTGCGAAAGCGGGCGACCACGCGGGGCAGCAGCGCGCGCGTGGCCTGCTCGTCTTCGAGGTCGGCCACGAAGAGGGCCGAATCGCCCGACAGGGCGGCGCAGTCGGCCACCGTTTTCTCGGCATCTGCCAGCGAGCTGCGGTAGTGCACCGCCACCTGCCAGCCGCCTGCTGCGAGCGCCAGCGCGATCTCGCGGCCCAGCCGGCGGCCGGCGCCGGTGACAAGAACGGTGCGGCGGGTCGGGGTGGGAAAAGCGGCGCTCATGCGGGGAGAGGGAGAATCGGGGGTGTGACGACAAAGACGCCAAACAGTTTACCCACCGCCCTCGATCACCTCATCGCCCGCGCCGTCGAACGCGCCGGCGGATGGATCGGGTTCGATCGCTTCATGGCGCTCGCCCTGTATGCGCCCGGCCTGGGCTACTACGCCAACACCTCCGCCAAGTTCGGCCACATGCCGTCTTCCGGCAGCGACTTCGTGACCGCGCCGGAGCTGACGCCGATGTTCGGCCAGACGCTCGCGGCGCAGGTGGCGCAGGCGCTGGAAAAAACCGGCACCGACACGGTCTGGGAATTCGGCGCCGGCTCCGGCGCGCTCGCGGTTCAATTGCTGCATGCGCTCGACGAGATCGGCCGAAGCGATGTGCGCTACCGCATCGTCGACCTGTCGGGCACCCTGCGCGAACGGCAGCAGCAGGCGCTGGTGCGCTATGCGGACCGCGTCGAATGGCTGGGCGAGCTGCCGGAGTCGATGCAGGGCGTGGTGGTCGGCAACGAAGTGCTCGATGCGATGCCGGTGCAACTGCTGGCGCGCGTCGCGGGCCAGTGGTTCGAGCGCGGCGTGGTGCGCAACGCGCAGGGCGACGGCTGGACCTGGGCCGATCGCGTGACCGACCTGCGCCCGCCGGTCGAGGTGATCGGCGAACACGACTACCTGACCGAAATCCATCCCCAGGCCCAGGCCTTCATCGCGACGCTGGCGGACCGCCTCGACAAGGGCGCGGCCTTTCTCATCGACTACGGTTTTCCCGAGAGCGAGTACTACCACCCGCAGCGCCACATGGGCACCGTGATGTGCCATCGCGCGCACCAGGCCGATGGCGATCCGCTGGCCGACGTGGGCTACAAGGACATCACGGCGCATGTGGACTTCACCGGCATTGCGCTGGCGGGCCAGAACGCGGGGTTCGAAGTGCTGGGCTACACGAGCCAGGCGCGGTTTCTGCTGAATTGCGGGTTGCTGGCGAAGATGGAGCAGGGCTCCGTCGCGGAACGCGCAATGGCGGCCCGCCTGATCCACGAGCACGAGATGGGGGAGCTGTTCAAGGTGGTGGGGTTTGCTGTTGGCGAGGCTTGGGATGCGGTGGGGTTTGCTGAAGGGGATCGCAGTCATACGCTGTGACTTGCTTGCTGCTTCGTTTGCTTCCCGAGGCCGGGTCTCGCCCCGGCGGGCGACTCACTTTCTTTTGCTTCGCCAAAAGAAAGTAAGCAAAGAAAAGGCGACCCCGCTGTCTGCGACCCCTTCGCTGCGCTACGGGGCAACCTGCGGTGCTCGCGTTTCGCGGGGTCCGCAGAACTCGCTTCGCTCAAACAGCTGCGGCCCTGATCCGCGAAACGCTCCGCTCCTCGGCGCAGCCAGAGGGGGGTGGAAACCGCAGGGGCCTTTGCTTCGCTCGGCCACCTGATTGCCGCAGACGCTGCGCGTCTGCGGCTCGTATTTGTATTGGCTGTTGGTATTGCCGGGCCGAGCGAAGCGAAGGCCCGTCCCCAATCCCTTCTGGCTGCGCCGAGGAGCGCAGACGCCGGTGGGATCAGGGCCGCAGCTGTTTGAGCGAAGCGAGTTCTGCGGACCCCCACCGGTGTCGAGCACCGTAGGTTGCCCGTAGCGAAGCGAAGGGTCGCAGACAGCAGGGTCGCCTTTCTTTTGCCTACGTTTCTTTGGCGAAGCAAAGAAAAGTAGGTCGCCTGCCGGGGCGAGACCCGGCCTCCACCCTCCGCAAGGAGCGCAACAAGCACAAGGACGCGCCCCCCAAGAAAGAAAGGGAGTAAGGCATAAGCTAGCAACGAAGAGTTCGTTGAGAAACAACGCCCCGCGCCCTACATTCGCGGCATGACCGCCGTTTCTCCCCACGCCCACGCCCCAAAAGCCGCAGCGCAGCATTTCGAAGTGCGCCCCTTCGCCGCCCCGGTCGGCGCCGAAATCGTCGGCCTCGACATCTCGAAACCGATCAACGCCGAAGACTTCGCACGCATCCACCGCGCCCACCTCGATCACCATGTGGTCGTGTTTCGCGACCAGCAGATCACCCCTGCCGAGCACATCGAGTTCAGCCGCCGCTTCGGGCCGCTCGAGATCCATGTGCTGCACCAGTTCCAGCTCAAGAACCATCCCGAGATCCTGATCGTCTCCAACATCAAGGAGAACGGCGAGCCCATCGGCCTCGGTGATGCGGGCGTGTACTGGCACTCGGACATTTCGTACAAGCCACATCCCAGCCTCGGCTCCCTGCTGCACGCGCAGGAACTGCCGAGCGAAGGTGGCGACACGCTCTTTGCCGACCAGCACCTTGCGTGGGAAGCGTTGCCGGCCGACTTGCAGCAGCGCATCCTGCCGCTCAAGGCCGAGCACAGCTACCTCGCCAAGTACGAAGAACTGCGCGCCAAGAACCCGTGGCGCCCGAAGCTCTCGCAGGTGCAGATCGACCAGGTCGCGCCCGCCGTGCAGCCGGTGGTGCGCACGCATCCTGAAACGGGCCACAAGGCGCTGTTCGTCAGCGAGCATTTCACGACGCGCATCGTCGGCCTGCCGCAGGACGAAAGCGATGCGTTGCTGGCCGAGCTGTTCGCGCACAGCGTCAAGCCCGAGTTCGTGTATCGCCACACGTGGGCGCCGCACGACCTGGTGTTCTGGGACAACCGCTCGCTGATGCATCTGGCGGCTGGCACGCCGGACCATCTGCGCCGCCGCCTGAACCGCACCACCATCGTCGGCGACACGCCTTTCTGATTCTTTCTTCTCTTCTCCCCGGATCGATTTCAATGAACCGCTTCACCCGCAGGGCCGCCGCGCTCGTCACCGGCCTCGGCCTTCTCGCCGGCAGCCTCTCTGCCAGCCTGGCGCATGCCGAAGGCCAGATCCGCATCGCCGAGCAGTTCGGCATCGTCTATCTGCTGCTCAACGTGGCGCAAGACCAGAAGCTGATCGAGAAGCACGCGAAGGCGGCGGGTGTCGATGCCAAGGTCGAGTGGATCAAGCTGTCGGGCGGCTCGGCCGTCAACGATGCGCTGCTGTCCGGCAACATCGAGATCGCGGGTGCTGGCGTGGGCCCGCTGCTCACGCTGTGGGACCGCACCAAGGGCAAGCAGAACGTGAAGGGCGTGGCGTCGCTGGGCAACTTTCCGTACTACCTGGTGAGCAACAACCCGAACGTGAAGACCATTGCGGACTTCACCGACAAGGACCGCATCGCGCTGCCCGCCGTGGGCGTGTCGGTGCAGTCGCGCGTGCTGCAGTTCGCCTCGGCCAAGCTGTGGGGCGACAAGGAGTTCAACCGGCTCGACAAGATCAGCGTGGCGTTGCCGCACCCCGACGCGGCAGCGGCCATCATCAAGGGTGGCACGGAGATCACGGGCCACTTCGGCAATCCGCCGTTCCAGGAGCAGGAACTGGCGGGCAATCCGAACGCGCACATCGTGCTCAATTCGTACCAGGTACTGGGCGGACCGTCGTCGGCCACGGTGCTCTACGCCACCGAGAAATTCCGCAGCGAGAACCCGAAGACCTACAAGGCGTTTGTCGATGCGCTCGACGAGGCTGCGAAGTTCGTCACGGCGAATCCGGAGAAGGCGGCCGACATCTACCTGAAGGTGAGCAACGCGAAGCTCGACCGCGAGCTGCTGCTGAAGATCATCAAGAACCCCGAAGTGCAGTTCAAGACCACGCCGCAGAACACCTATCCGCTGGCGGAGTTCATGCACCGGGTGGGCGCGATCAAGAACAAGCCGGCTTCGGTGAAGGACTATTTCTTTGACGATGCGCAGAACAGTTCGGGGAACTGATCGGTGAGCTCGGCGAAGGTCTCTTCGGGCGTTGACTCCTTCCCCCTCTGGGGGAAGGTTGGGATGGGGGCGGGCAGGGCGGTGACGAAGCCGACGCCGTCTGCCCCCACCCCGGCCCTCCCCCGGGAGGGGAGGGAGGAAGACTGGAGCCAAGACGCAGCGCCGCTGCTGCAGGTTGACGGTGTCAGCCTTGAATACCGCACCCCCGAACGCGTGGTCCGCGCCACGCACCGCGTGAGCTTCGATGTTCACGCCGCCGACCGCTTCGTGCTGCTCGGCCCCTCGGGCTGCGGCAAGTCCACGCTGCTGAAGGCGGTCGGTGGCTTCATCCCACCGGTCGAAGGCGAAATCCGCCTCGACGGCCAGCGCGTGACGCGGCCCGGTCCCGACCGCATCGTCGTGTTCCAGGAGTTCGACCAGTTGCCGCCGTGGAAGACGGTCAAGCAGAACGTGATGTTTCCGCTGCTGGCTTCGCGCACGCTCGGCAAGAAGGAGGCAGCCGAACGCGCGCTGCACTATCTCGACAAGGTGGGCCTTTCCAAGTTCGCCGACGTGCATCCGCACCAGCTCTCGGGCGGCATGAAGCAGCGCGTGGCGATTGCGCGTGCGTTGGCGATGCAGCCGCGCGTGCTGCTGATGGACGAGCCCTTTGCCGCGCTCGATGCGCTCACGCGCCGCAAGATGCAGCAGGAGCTGCTCGAGCTGTGGGAGGAGGTGCGCTTCACGCTGCTCTTCGTCACGCACTCGATCGAAGAGGCGCTGGTGGTGGGCAACCGCATCGCGCTGCTGTCGCCGCATCCGGGGCGGATGCGGGCGGAGATCAACAGCCATGGGTTCTCGCTGGCGAGCCTGGGTGGTGCGGAGTTTCAGAGCACCGCGCAGCGCATTCACGACATGCTGTTCGAGGAAGAACAGCCGGCCGCCGCAACCCCATGACCCCGGTCTTTCTCCCTCCCCTACCGGGGGAGGGCAGGGGTGGGGGCAAGCGGCGCATCCATCGAGCGCTCTGCCTGCCCCCATCCCAACCTTCCCCCAAAGGGGGAAGGAGCAATACACCATGAGCACTCTCACACCCCCCATTCGCCCCGAGTACGAACGCACGCTCGAACCGTTCACCGAACTCCCCGTCGAACGCACGCTGCCGCTGGGCACGCGCCTCTGGTCGCAGGCCTGGCTGCGCAAGGGCCTGATCCTCGCGGTCATCGCCGTGCTCTGGGAGTTGGCCGCCCGCTGGCAAGACAACGACCTGCTGCTGCCCACCTTCACCGCCACCGCACGCGCGCTGGTCGAAGGGCTGGCCAGCGGCGAGCTGGTCGAGAAGGTGCGCATCTCGCTGGCTGTGCTCTTGCAGGGCTACATCGCCGGCGTGCTGCTGGCCTTCGCGCTGACCACGCTCGCGGTGTCGACGCAGATCGGCCGCGACCTGCTGGACACGCTGACATCCATGTTCAACCCGCTGCCCGCCATCGCGCTGCTGCCGCTCGCACTGCTGTGGTTCGGCCTCGGGCGCGGCAGCCTCGTATTCGTGCTGATCCATTCGGTGCTGTGGCCGCTGGCGCTCAACACCTACGCGGGCTTCCAGGGCGTGCCCGAGACGCTGCGCATGGCTGGGCGCAACTACGGGCTGAAGGGCCTGCGCTACGTGCTGCAGATCCTGGTGCCGGCCGCGCTGCCGTCGATTCTTTCGGGGCTGAAGATCGGCTGGGCCTTTGCCTGGCGCACGCTGATCGCGGCCGAACTGGTGTTCGGTGCCTCCTCGGGCAAGGGCGGTTTGGGCTGGTACATCTTCCAGAACCGCAACGAGCTCTACACCGACCGCGTGTTCGCGGGGCTCGTCATGGTGGTGTTGATCGGCCTGCTGGTGGAAAGCCTGGGCTTCAAGACGCTGGAGCGGCTGACTGTGCGGCGCTGGGGCCAGCAGCGCTAGCAAAAGCAGCGGCGCTGGGGGCCGCCGCCCCTTTCGCGTCGAACCCGCGCCGGCTCGGGTCTAATCGCAGGTTTTGGCACGTGTTTTCCCTCTCATGAGCTCCTCCACTCCCGACCTCTCGCCGATTGCCCAAGCGCTGGCCGATGCCGCCGCCGCGCAGTCGATGCATTACTTCCGCACGCCGCTGGACATCATCACCAAGGCCGACGAAAGCCCGGTCACGCTGGCCGACCGCGCCGCCGAGACGGCGATGCGCCAGATCCTCGGCGCCCGCGTGCCGGCCGACGGCATCTACGGCGAAGAACACGGCCCCGAGCGGCTCGATGCCGAACGCGTCTGGGTGCTCGACCCGATCGACGGCACCCGCAGCTTCATCACCGGCTCGCCGCTGTGGGGCACGCTGATCGGCGTGCTGCAGGGAGGGCGCGTGGTGCTCGGCATGGTCGACATGCCGGTGCTGAAAGAGCGCTGGATCGGCCAGGCCGGCCAGGGCGCCACGCGCGACGGCCAGCCGGTGCGCGTGAGCAACTGCACCGAAGTGGCCAAGGCCCGCATCGTCACCACCTCGCCCGACATCTTCGCGCCGGCCGACTGGACGGCGTTCGACCGGCTCAGCCGCCAGTGCGCCATGCGCCGTTTCGGCGGCGACTGCTACGGCTACGCGCAGCTCGCGGGCGGCACCATCGACCTGGTGGTCGAGACCAGCCTGCAGCCCTACGACTACCTCGGCCCGGCCGGCCTGATCGAAGCCGCGGGCGGCGTCATCACCGACTGGCAGGGCCAGCCGCTGGGCCTGAAGTCCGACGGTAGGGTGATAGCCGCAGCAACGCCCGAACTTCACCGACAAGCCATGGCGATCCTTGCCGCCTAGACTGTTGCCATGTTCCGCTGGCTGATCGTCGTTGTCCTTGCCCTGGTGCTCATGAGCGGCCTGACCGCCTGGCTGCGCCGCTTCGGCTTCGGACGCCTGCCCGGCGATTTCGAGTTTCGCGCCTTTGGCCGCGACTGGCAGTTGCCGATTGCGAGCACCGTGCTGCTCAGCATGATCGCGGCGCTGGTCGCCCGCCTGCTGTAGCGAGACGGCGCCCCTGACCTGAGAGAAGAACCCCGCAATGAGAGCCTGCGTAGACATCGGTGGCACCAAGGTGGCCGTGAGCCTTTCCGCTGCGAGCGAGGCGCCGCTGATCGGCCGCCGCAGCGAGCCGACCGCCAAGACCGGCGACAACGACGCGGTGGCCGTGCAGATCATGCGGATGATCGACGAGGTCTGCGCCGAACAGGGCATCGATGCCGCCACCATCGACCGCGTGGGCGTGTCGTCGGCCGGACCATTCGAATTGCGCGACGGCATGGTCGAGCTGGCCACGCCGAACATCTGCGGCGGCATCGCCGGCCCGGCGCGCGGCCTGCCCAACACCTGGATGACAGCCATCATCGAAGCGCCATTGGCCCGGCGCTTCGGCCGCGTGCGCGTGGAGAACGACGCCGTGGCGGGCCTGGAAGCCGAGCGCCACTGGGGCGCGCTGCAGGGGCTGGACCACTGCGCGTACGTCACCTGGAGCACCGGCGTCGGTGTCGGCCTGTGTGTCGATGGCCGTGCGCTGCGCGGCAAGAACGGCAACGCGGGCCATGCGGGCCACAGCTTTGTGGTCGACGATGCCAGCGGCGCGCTGTGCGGCTGCGGCAACCTCGGCGACGTCGAGGCGCTGGTGGCCGGCAACTCGATCGCCCGCCGCTTCGGGCAACCTCCGCCCGACCTGTTCTCGGCCGCTTCCGCCGGCGAGCCGCATGCGCTGGAGATCGTGGATGCGTTGTGCCGCGTGATGGGCCGCATGCTCTACAACCTGGTCATCACGCTCGACCTGCAGCGCATCAGCTTGGGCGGTAGCGTGTTCTGGCACCACCGCGACTTTCTGTTGCCGCGCCTGCAGGCGCAGATCGACGGCAAGCTGCCGCCGCTCACGCGCGGCGTGCAACTGGTGCCCGCGGGGCTCGGCGAGAAGGTGGGCGATTACGCGGCCCTGGCGCTGCTCGACTGAGCGGCGGGTTTCAAGAACAGGCGCAGCAGGCCAACCATGAGCGCGTCGTCTCCCCGCCGCAAATCGTTGGCCTACCTGCTGTTGCTGGTGGGCGGCTTTCTGGGCGCACACCGTTTCTACCTGGGGCGCTACCGCAGCGGCGCCGCGCAACTGCTGCTGTTGCTCGTGGGCGTGAGCACCAGCCTGCCGGGGGCGAAGTTCGGCCTGGTCATCCTGCTGCTGTGGCTGCTGGCCGATATCTACTGGGTGCACCGGCAGATGGAAGCGCCAGAGGCGGTGCAGGAAGACTCGGACCGACCCGTCCTCAAGCGCGCCGCGGCCATTGCGCCGGCCGAAGCCGCCCGACCGGCCGCCAGCGACACGCCCGCGACCCGGCTGAAGAACCAGGAGCACCGCTACATGGAGGCCTTCCACCAGGGTGACTTGCAGCGTGCCGAAGCGCTGTGCACCGAAGCGGTCGAGCTGGCCCGCCGGCTGTGCGGCGGCCCCGGCGAAGCGGTGGTGTCCCACCTCGTGAACCTGGCCGAGATCCGCCGGCAACTGCAGCGCAATGACAAGGCCATCGCGGCGCTGGACGAGTGCATGAACATGATCGGGCAACTGCGTCTGCCCGACAGCTGGCGGCTGCGCCCGACCAACACGCTGGCGCTGGTCTATGCCGCGACCGGCAGGCCCGACGAGGCCGAAGCCCTGTACAAGAAAACCATCGCCCTCGCGATCACCGAGGCCAAAGGCGGCTCGACCGACGCGGTGGTGCGTGCGCTCAACAACCTCGCGTTTCTTCACGCCACGACCGGGCAGCCGCTGAAGGCCGAGCTTTGCTACGCCCGGGCGATGACGCACCTGGACAAGCTCCCGGCCGGCACCGGTGAAGGCGAGGGCGATGCCGAGCTGTACTCCAACATGCTGAACAATTTTGCGGACCTGCTGGCGGCGCGGCGGGACTTCGCCAAGGCCAAGCCCTTGTACGAACGCTCCCTGGCCATCCAGGAGCGCAGTTGCAGAGGCATCTCGACCGTGGCCGCCAACGCGCACAACGACCTCGGCCTGATCGCGCAGGAGCTGGGCGACCTGCGCCAGGCGCTGGTGCACTTCAGGCGCACGCTGCTGCTCAACCAGATCTGCGCGCCGGACCATCTGAAGAACATCGCCAATGCGCAACGCAACGTTGACGGCGTGAGCGCCACGCTCGACGCCATGACCTACGCCGCGCGCGTGGAGCGCAACGCATGAGCATCGCCGCCAGCTTCTTCGCCATCGACCGCTACCGGCTGCGCGGTCTGGTCATCGATCCGACCACCGTCTCGGGCTTTCTGCGCACCCCCGCCGAACAGGAAGGCCCGCATGCCCGCCAGACCGTCGAGCAGGCCTGGGACGTGGTGCGCACGCTGCTGCCCGCAGCAGTGGACGGCGAGTTTCTCGAAGGCACCGACGGCATGGGCTGTGTCTACCTCACGGCCAGCCACGTGGAGCGCAGCGCCGAGCGCATTGCCCGGCTCGACGTGCAGGCACTGGTGCAGGACTTCGCCAGCGATCCGGACGGCTTTGCCCAGCTCTACTGGGCGACGTTCTGGCAAGAGAACGCGCAAGGGCTGCTGGCTTTCATGCAGGGTGTGCAGCGCTTCTTTGCCGATGCGGCCGCGCGCCGCGACGCGGTGGTCTTCTTCATCGCGTAAGCAGGCGCTCGCGCTACCGGGCCAGCGGCGGCGAAGGCCGAACCTTCGACACGATCTCCCCCAACCGCTGCAGCCCCGCATCCACGGCCTTCGAATACGGCCAGCCGCAGTTGATGCGCAGGTAGTTGTCGAAGCGCCCCGAGTTCGAGAACTGCGCGCCCGGCGCCACCAGCATGTGTTCGCGCAGTGCCGCATCGAACACGCTGACCGACGAACGCTGCTCGGGCAGCTCCACCCACAACTGCAGGCCGCCGCGCGGCAGGTTCAGCCGCGTGCCCGCCGGAAAGTACCTGGCGATGGCATCCGCCGTCTGGTCGCGCTGCACGTGCAGGCGTTCGCGCAGGCGGCGCAGGTGGCGGTCGTAGCCGCCGCTGGCGATGAACTCGCCCGCGGCGATCTGCGCCAGCGCCTCGTTGTTGCGGGTCTGCGCGTACTTGAGCATTTCGACCTGCGCATGCCAGCGTCCCGCGGTGATCCACCCCAGCCGCAGCCCCGGCGCCAGCACCTTGTGCAGCGAGGCGCAATAGATCACGTTGCCCGTGCGGTCCCATGACTTGGCCGCGCGCAGCGGCACGTCGGACTCGACCAGGTCGCTGTAGGTGTCGTCCTCGACCAGCGCGATGCCGTGGCTCTCGCACAGATGCACCAGCCGTTGCTTGTGGGCATCGGGCATGACGCTGCCGATCGGGTTCTGCAGATGCGGCACCACCACCACGGCCTTGATGTCGTCGTAGGTGTGGATGGCGAGGTCGAGCGCCTCGATGGAAATGCCGGTCTGCGGACTGGTCGGAATCTCCAGTGCGCGCAGCCCCAGGCTTTCGAGCACCTGCAGCAGGCCGTAGAAGGTGGGCGACTCCACCGCCACCGTGTCGCCGGGCTTGGCGATGGCGCGCAGCGCGAGGTTCAGCGCCTCGATACAGCCGTTGGTGACCAGCACTTCATCGGGCGCCACCGTCATGCCGATGCGCAGATTGCGTTGCGCCAGCGCCTCGCGAAACTGCTCGTGGCCTTTTTGCGAAGAAGCGGTGGTCAGCAACTCGGGCCGCTGGCGCAGCGCGCGCGTCATGGAATTGCGCAGCGCCTCGGCGGGATACAGCTCGGGGGCCGCACGCGCAATGGCGAAGTTGAGCTTCACGCCCGTGTGCCGTCCACGCGCCATGAAGTTGGCCATGCGCGCGCGCATGCTGACCAACTGCGCCGGATCGGGCGGCACGTCGGCCAGGGGCTCTTCCATCGGCGCGATGGCCAGGCGCTGCGGCCGGCGCACGAAGTAGCCCGAGCGGTCGCGTGCCTCGACCCAGCCGTCGCTCTCCATGGCACGGCAGACCTGCAGCGCTGTCGAGAGGCTGATGTCGTGCAGCCGCATCAGGCTGCGCAGCGAGGGCAGCTTGTCGCCCTGCTTGAGCGAGCCGGTGTGGATCGCGTCGACGTAGTGCGCAGAGAGCTGGCGGTAGAGCGGTAGCGAGTCCATGGGTCGATGTTCCCTCTGTCCTGCATTCAAAAACAGATGCAGTTGCCGGGGAAAACGACCATAACAGATGGGCTTCAGCCTTGGCTGTTCCGGTCGCAATAGCCATCGCGTGTGCCTGTTTTTCAGGCGAGGGAATTCCTACGATGGACCCTCATTCACCCGAGGTTCGCCATGATCACCACCCTCTCCCAAGCGCCCGATTCCATCGTTCTCGAACCCGGACAGTCCCTGCGCACGTCGGTCGATGCCGGGGCCTGGCTTCAGGTGGCCGAGGGCCGCGCCCGTGTGGTGTCGCCGCCCGGCTGGTTCGGCGAGACGGTGTTCATGACCGAGACCTTGCTCGATGAAGGCGACGTGCATCGCCTGACGCACGGCGGCTGGATCGAGGTGTGCGCGCTGACGCCAGCGCATCTGCGGTTGCACGCGCCGGTGGCGAGGCCGCCTGCTGTGGCTTCGGTGGAGGCGCGGCCTGTGATGCGGTTCGTGCGGCTGCTGACCGGGTGGTGATTGCTCGCTGCTGTTTGGGGGCGGGTTCGGGCTCGTGTTCATTCAGGGCGAGTGCGAATGACACCAGGAGCTCCCCTCCGCGAATGTCCCCCGCTTCGCTCCTCCTTTATTTCGCTGCGGGGAGCACCTGGTGTCATTCGCACATGGACACGCTCTGCGTTTGCGGCCGATCAACGACTGCTCTGAGCGCTCACGTCGATACGGGGCTCTTTTTCGCGAAATAAAGGAGGAGCGAAGCGGGGGACATTCGCGAAAAAGAGCACCGTGTCGGCGTGAGTGCCGCCCTGAACAGCAGCACTGAACAAACAAGACTCAGCGCTCGCTGGCAGCCTCGCGAAGCGCATCAAGAAAGCTGCGCCGCCACCAATGTACGTCCTGCTCGCGAATGCGCGACAGCAACTTCTGGTGTCGTTCACGCCGCTCTTCCAGCGGCATCTGCAGCGCCTGCTGCACAGTTTCCGCAGTGCCGTGCGTGTCGTACGGATTCACCAGCAGCGCTTCTTTCAGTTGCTCCGCAGCACCGGCAAAACGCGACAACACAAGAACCCCAGGATCCGCCGGGTCCTGCGCCGCGATGTATTCCTTGGCTACCAGGTTCATGCCGTCGCGCAGCGGCGTCACCAGCCCGACCGCAGCCGCGCGGCACAGCCCCGGCACGCGCTTGCGCGCCACCATGCGGTGGATGTAGCGCACCGGCATCCAATCGAGTTCGCCGTAGTCGCCGTTGATGGCACCGCACAGTGATTCGAGTTCGCGCCGGATGTCGGCATACGCATCGACCGTCTCTCGCGTGGGCGAGGCGATCTGGATCAGCGTGGCGCTGCGCCGGTTCTCCGGGTAGTTGGCCAACAGCTCGCGGAACGCGCGTACGCGCTGCGGAATGCCCTTGGAATAGTCGAGCCGGTCGATGCCCAGCAGCAGCCGGCGGCTCGAATACTCGCGCTTCATGGTCTCGTACATGTCGCGCGCTTCCTTCGCGTGCGTGAGCGCGGCGAACTCGTCCACGTCGATGCCGATCGGGAAGGCGCTGCAGCGCACCGTCTGCCCGTAGGCGCGGTACATGTCGTTGCCCAGGTACTGGCCGTGGGCCTCGTTGCGCACGTAGTGCTCGAAGTGCTGCACGTCCTGCTGCGCCTGAAAGCCGATCAGGTCGTACGAGAACAGCGAACGCATCAGCCACTCATGCTGAGGAATGGCCGCGATGATGATCTGCGGCGGCAGCGGAATGTGCAGGAAGAAACCGATGCGCTGCCTGCAACCCATGGCGCGCAGCTCGGCGGCCAGCGGCATCAGGTGGTAGTCGTGGATCCAGATGATGTCGTCGTCTTTCAGCAGCGGCAGCAGCTTGCGCGCGAACAACTGGTTCACGCGCCGGTAGCCGCCGATGAAGCCGGCATCGAAGTGCGCGAGGTCCAGGCGGTTGTGGAACACCGGCCACAACACGTCGTTGCTGTAGCCCAGGTAGTAGCTGTCGTGG
Source organism: Variovorax raffinosi (assembly GCF_051216615.1). NCBI lineage: Bacteria > Pseudomonadati > Pseudomonadota > Betaproteobacteria > Burkholderiales > Comamonadaceae > Variovorax > Variovorax raffinosi. The sequence continues at coordinate 210,764 of NZ_JBPJZR010000002.1, read as the reverse complement.
TCCTCGCGGCTCAGGTCGAGCGTGGCGAGCGTGACCTTGCCGGCCTGCTGCCTGTGCATCTCGCCTTCGCCCGTGGGGCCGCCTTCGACGATCTGTCCGCTCCAGCCGAACCACAGGCCGCCGCTTTGCTGCAGGCTCTCGCCGAGCGCGACGGCCAGCCCGCCGGCGGCCGGCTTGCGCGGGTCGGCCACGCGGTTGGAAATGACGACGAGCCGACTCATATGCACGAATCCCAGGGCGTGGACAGGCGCACGGCCGCGTTGATGATGCCGACCATCGAATAGGTCTGCGGAAAGTTGCCCCACATCTCGCCCGTGACCGGGTGCGTGTCTTCCGACAGCAGCCCCAGCGGATTGCGCGCCGCCAGCATGGTCTCGAAGATCTGGCGCGCCTCGGCCTTGCGGCCGATCTTGGCGAGCGCGTCGATGCGCCAGAAGGTGCAGATGTTGAAGGCGGTCTCGGGCTTGCCGAAGTCGTCGGCCGCTTCGTAGCGGCGCATGTAGGGGCCGTCGCACAGCGACTTTTCCATGGCGTCGACGGTGGAGATGAAGCGCGGGTCGCGCGCATCGATCAGGCCGACCTCGACCATCAGCAGGATGCTCGCGTCGAGTTCGTGGCCGCCGAAGCTCTCGGCGAAGGCCTGGCGTTCTTCGCACCACGACTTGGTGAGGATCTCTTCCTTCATGCGCGAGGCATGGCCGTGCCAGTAGGCGGCGCGATCGGGCAGCTCCAGCGTGCGCGCGATCTTGGCCAGCCGGTCGCAGGCGGCCCAGCTCATCAGTGCCGAGCTGGTGTGCACTCGGGCGCGCGTGCGCAGCTCCCACATGCCGGCGTCGGGCGTGCCGTAGACGCGCACCGCCTGTTCACCGACTGCTTCGAGGTGCGGAAACTCCGCCACGCCCGCGCGGCTCAAGAGGCGATGGTCATGAAAAGCCTGCGCTGCACCGAGCACGATGTTGCCGTACACGTCGTGCTGGAAGTGCTCTTGCGCCTGGTTGCCCACGCGCACCGGGCCCATGCCCCGGTAGCCGTCGAGCCCTTCGACAAAAGACTCGGGCAGCTCGCGCTCAAGCCCGATGCCGTACAGCGGCTGGATGTGCTCGCCATGCGAGCCGATCACCACGTTGCCCAGCCAGCGCAGGTAGTCTTCCATCGTGCCCACTTCGCTCAGCGAGTTGAGCGCGCGCACCACGAAAAATGCATCGCGCAGCCAGCAGTAGCGGTAGTCCCAGTTGCGCTGGCTGCCCGGCGCCTCGGGAATGCTGGTGGTCATGGCGGCGACGATGGCGCCGGTGTCTTCGTACAGCGAGAGCTTGAGCGTGATGGCCGCGCGTATCACTGCGTCCTGGTACTCGAAGGGAATGGCCAGGCGCTTGCTCCAGGTGCGCCAGTAGGCGATGGTCTCCTGCTCGAAGCGGCGCGCCGTGTCGGCGATGCCGTCGAGCAGCGTCTCGTCCACGCCGAACATGAAGTTGTATTCGCGCGAGATCACGAAGGGCTGGCGCGCGAGGATGTGCGAGATCGATGCGTCGGTGTTCAGGCGCAGCGTCAGGTCGGGCCCGACGTAACGGATGTGGTTGCTGCCGCGCGTCACCTCCACCGGCTCGGACGCGCCCCACTGGAAGCGCGGATCGAGCGACACGCGGATGCGCGGCGCACCGGCAATCGGCCGCACGCGGCGCACCATCATCAGCGGGCGAAAGTAGCGTGAGCGGCTGTGAAAGCGCGGCGCGAAGTCGGTGATCTCGATGCCCTGGCCGGCACTGTCGAAGAGCTGCGTGCGCAGCACGGCGGTGTTCGGCTCGTACCACTGCTTGGCTTCCGCAAAATCTTCGATGTCGATGCTCCACGCGCCGGCACCTTCGCCGGGATGCAGCAGGGCGTTGAACACCGGATCGCCGTCGAAGCGCGGCAGGCAGCACCAGACGGCGCGGCCGCGTGCATCGATGAGCGCGCTGTAGGCGCAGTTGCCGATCACGCCGACGTTGAGCGACGGCTCGGCCGGCGGCGCAAAGCCGCGCGGTCCGGGGGCCGCGGCGGCCTGCACATCGACCGGCGCGCGGTCGTCGGGGCCGGCCGCACCGGCCATGGCTTGGTTGGCACGGTCTTCAGGGGCCTTCGGCAGTTGTTGTTCGCTCATCCAGGGCTCCTCGGGGATTCTTCGGTGGTCGGGGTGTGGGGCGCAGCCAGCACGTCGCGTGCCTGCACCAGCCATTCGTAGACGGCGCGCGGCGATTCGAGGCGGTGCAGCGCCAGGCTGGGCCCGGTGCCGACCTTGATGGCGATGCCGCCGCGCGGCTGCACCACGGCAAAGCCGCTCTCGTCGGTGGTGTCGTCGCCCGCAAAGAACGGCGTGCGGCCCGCGAAGGGCGCCTCGTTCATGAAGGCATCGATGGCAATGCCCTTGTTGATGCCCGCGGGCTTGACCTCGAACACGAACTTGCCGTGCATGAGTTCGAGCGCCGGATGGCCCTGGATGGCGCGCGACATGGCGTCGCGGCACACGGCTTCGAGCTGCGGCGCGAGCCGGTAGTGCAGCGCGATGGCGGCGTGCTTGCGCTCCACCAGCAGGCCTTCGTGCACGCGTGCCAGTTCGTTGGCGATGTCGAGAACGGGCAACAGGTCGGGCGCGCCCTGCTCCTGCATGTGGCCTTCGGCATTGCGGCGTTGCACGCCGTGCTCGCCGGCCACGGGCAGCCGCAGCGGCGCGAGAAAGCGGTCGATGGCATCGATCTGCCGGCCCGACACCACGGCCAGCGCGCCGCCGAGCAGGTCGCGCAGATCACTGAGCAGGGGAACGAGGGCGGGTGGAATCTCGATGGCCTCGGGGGTGGGCGCGAGCCCGACCAGCGTGCCGTCGAAGTCGAGGAAAAGGGCGGTGTCCCGGCCCGGCGGAGGAGGCAACTGAGCGTTGCCGGAAGAGGACTTTGGCATTGCGAAAAACCTTAACACGGGCTGCGCGGCGCGCGTGTCGGCCAAAGTCGAAGGTCTTTCGCGGCGGGGGCCGCGATGTGGACGCCGGGCAGCGGGGTGTCTTCAGGCCAGCGATGCGGCAACCGCTTCGACGCGGGCGAGGTGGATCGCTTCGCCGATCTGCGGACCTGCCGCGCCGGCCTGCTGGGCCTGGCGCGCGACGACGTCGGTGGCAACGGCGGCCGCGGTCGCCAGCACCGCGAGCAGCCGCGCGCGCGGCGGGTAGGGCGCGTCCTCGAGGCCGGGCAGGCCCCGCGCAATCGACTCGCAGGCCAACAGTGCCTCGGCAAAGCGCGCGGGCTTGCGAAAGGCATCGCAGCGCTCCAGCAGCCTCACCAATGGGGCTGCGTCGAGTTCGGCGCTGCGGTGGATGTGGCCGTGCTCGCGCGCCACCACCTCGGCGAGTTCGCGAATGTCCACCGGTATGCGCCAGCGGTCGCACACCTTCTGCAGCAGCGCGACGCTCTGCTTCTCGTCGCCGAGGTCATGCACCAGGCACGCGAAGCGCACCGCCAGCGACGCCTGCAGCCGGGCGGCCGTGTCGACGGTCCGCATGCGTTGCGCGCTGGCCTCGACTTCCGGCAGCAGCACCGCCAGCGCACCGCATTCGCGCAGCACCTCGAACATGCGCGACGGGCGCGTTTCCATCAGGCCGCGCGACAGCTCCTGCCACACGCGCTCGGGCACCAGCGCATCGGCTTCGCCGGCCTCGACCATCTCGCGCATCAGCGCCATCGTGTCGGGCGCGACCGTGAAGTCGTCGAAGCGCGCGGCAAAGCGCGCCACGCGCAGGATGCGCACCGGGTCTTCGCGGAAGGCGTCGGTCACGTGGCGCAGCACCTTGTCGCGCAGGTCGCGTTGGCCGTGGAAGGGGTCGGCCAGTTTTTCGGGGTCGGGTTCGAATTGGCCGTCGGCGCCTACCAGCTCGGCCGGCAGGGAGATGGCATTGACGGTCAGGTCGCGGCGTGCGAGGTCTTCTTCGAGCGTGACATCGGGCGCGGCATGCACGGTGAAGCCGCGATAGCCGGGCGCGCTCTTGCGCTCGGTGCGGGCCAGCGCGTATTCCTCGCGCGTCTCGGGGTGCAGGAACACCGGAAAGTCGCGGCCCACGGGCAGGTAGCCGCGGGCCACCATTTCTTCGGGCGTGGCGCCCACCACCAGCCAGTCGTGGTCGGACACGGGCCGCCCGAGCAGCCGGTCGCGAACGGCGCCGCCGACGAGAAAGATTTTCATGGTCGCAGTGTAGGGATGGGGCGCCGAGGAATTAGCCGGGGATGAGCGATAGGGATACCCCCAACCGCTAAATAGAACGAGCGTTCGATAATATCGGCCGCAAACAGAACGAACGTTCGTTCTGTTTTTTCGAACGCAGCGCCAGCCACGGCCTCGCGCTGTGTCGACGGGATTTTTCAACCAAAGGAGCATTCACATCATGAAGAAAACAATGTTTGCGCTGGCGGCTCTGGGTGCCTTGGCGTCCGGCAGCGCGTTTGCGCAACAGGCCGGCGACCTGGTGATCGGCGCGGGCTGGTTTCATCTGTCGCCACAGGATTCGAGCAAGCCGCTGACCGTGACCGCGCCGGTGCAGAGCGTGCTGCCCGGTTCGGGCGCCAGCGTGAGCGATTCAGACACCCTGGGCCTCAATGCGACCTATTTCCTGGACAGCCATTGGGCGGTGGAAGGCGTGTTCGGCGTGCCGCCGAAGTTCAAGCTCAACGGCACCGGCACGCTGGGCCGTGTGGGCCAGCTCGGCGAGGCCCGCCAGTGGAGCCCGACCATCCTGGGCAAGTACTTCTTCAATGACGGCAACGCCGCTTTCCGTCCGTTCGTGGGCCTGGGCGCCACCTACGTCTGGTACAGCAACGTGAACCTGACCTCGAACCTGCAAGGTGCGCTGGCCAGCCAGTTCCACCAGTCGCCGTATTCGGTGAACACCACCGCCAAGCTCGACAGCTCGTTCGCGCCCGTGATCAACGTCGGTGCGGCCTACCAGTTCGACAAGCACTGGGGCATCTCGTTCTCGGTGTCCTACATCCCGCTGAAGACCAAGGCCAAGCTGACGACGACCTCGATCACCGGCTTCCCGGTTGCCAACAGCGAAGCCAGCCTGAAGCTGAACCCGATCGTCACCTACGTGTCGGCAACCTACCGGTTCTGATCCGGCCCTGCTCCGAAAGCCTTGCCGCACATGTCGCGTTGACCGCGCTCAGCGTGACTGGCGGTAAGGCTCTTCGAACTGCAGGAAGTCTTTTTCCGCCAGTCCATCGTCGATCCAGGCCTTGATGCCCGGCAGTGCTTGCACGCGCTCGATGTAGGCCGTGATGGCGGCCGGCACCGGCAATCCATAAGTCTTGATGCGCGTGCCGACGGGCGCGAAGTAGGCGTCGGCAATGCCGAACTCGCCGAACAGCATCGGGCCGCCGTGCGCGTCGAGCAGGCCGCTCCACATCTGCACGATGCGTTCCAGGTCGCTGGCCACTTCGGGCTGCTCGCGCAACAGCTTCGCGCCGACCTCGGGCAGCGAAGCCTCGATGTTCATGCCGCAGTGGCCGCGCAGGCCACCGAAACCCGAATGCATCTCGGCGCAGACGCTGCGTGCGCGGGCGCGATCGGCCGCCTTCGCAGGCCACAGCTGCTTGTCGGGGAAGGTCTCGGCCAGGTACTCGGCGATGGCGAGGGTGTCCCAGATCACCAGGTCGCCATCCACCAGCACAGGCACCTTGGCCACCGGGTTCAGCGAGCCGATGGTGTTCTTGAACTTCGATGTGGCCTCGAAGGAATCGAAGCGCACCATCACCTCGTCGAAGGCGATGCCGGCCTGCTTCATGAGCACCCAGGGGCGCATGGACCACGACGAGTAATTCTTGTTGCCGATATAGAGCTTGCGCATCAGGGGCCTCTGGTTCGTTGCGAATTCAAACCTTCGATGCTAGCCCGGCCGCGCGCCGCAATTGATGCCCAACGCGGCGCGAATTGATGCTCGCTGTCTTGCGAGCCGCCGGTGTCAGGTGCGGGGCGTGTCGTCCGGCGAGGCGATCACGCGCGGCGCAGCCTGCGCTTCGCCATTGCCGTTCCCGTTGGCGCGCGACGGGCCGATCACGCGTTCGACTCCGTTCACGAGGCGCGGCACCAGCGACAGCACCGCCAGCGCCAGCAGGGCGCTCAGCACGGCGGTGGCTTCACGCCCAAGCCCGCAGGCCATGCCGATCGCGGCCGTCATCCACAGGCCCGCGGCGGTGGTCAGGCCCTGCACATGGGATTCGTCCTTGCCCTGCTTGAGGATGGTGCCGGCGCACAGAAAGCCCACGCCCGCCACCAGCCCCTGGATCACGCGGCTCATGTCGGCCGGCACGATGCCGGTCTGCTGTGGAATCAGCACGAACATCGCCGAGCCGATGGCCACCAGCATGTGGGTGCGCACGCCTGCCGCCTTGCCCTGCTGTTCGCGCTCGAAGCCGAGCACGAAGCCCAGCACCGCTGCGAGCGTGAGGCGCAGCACGATGCGCGTGAGCTGTGCGACGTCCGTCACGTCCGAGAACTCGGACGCAATGGTGTTCAGGACTTCGTCGCGCCAGCTCATTTCAGCAGCGGAACTCAGGGCAGGTCTTTGTTGGGCTCGGGCTCTGCAGCGTCGCGCGGGCCCACGCGGCCAAGGCGCTCCTTCAGCGATTGCGGACGGCCGCTGATGATGGCGGCGTAGTTGGTGGTGTTGGCCAGCACCTTCTTCACATAGTCGCGGGTTTCGCTGAAGGGCACGTTCTCGGCCCAGATGGCGGCTTCGATCACCGGGCCGTTGCGCCAGTTGCGCGGACGGCCGGGGCCGGCGTTGTAGGCGGCGGCAGCCAGCGCCATGGAGCCGTCGAAGTCGTCGAGCGCCAGCTTCAGGTAGTTGGTGCCGATGGTGATGTTGGTTTCGCGGTCGTTGATCTGGCCGGGCGTGAAGTCGGTCATGCCGATCTTGCGGGCGGTCCAGCGTGCGGTGGCGGGCATGACCTGCATCAGGCCCGAGGCGCCGACGCCCGAACGTGCGTCCATGATGAAGCGGCTTTCCTGGCGGATCAGGCCGTAGACGTAGGCGGGGTCCAGGCCGATGTCCTGGGCCTTGCGCAGCACGGTGTCGTGGAAGGGCATCGGGAAGCGCTGGTCGACGTCGACCACGCCCTTGGTGCGCTCGCTGGTGTTGATGCAGCGGTCCCACACCTCGCGCTGGCAGGCGAAGTCGGCGGCGGCCAGCAGCGCGCGGTCGTCCATGCCGCCCTTGTCGTGCAGGTTGGTGGCGTAGTTCCACTCGCGCGTGCCTTCGGAGCGCAGGCCGATCGCGATGGCGTAGAGGCCACGGTTGAGCGCGGGGTTGCTGCGTGCCGCGGCCTTTTCTTCAGGCGTGAGCGGCGCCGGGCGCGTGGGCGCGACCGTGCGCTGACCCAGCTCTTCGAGCGCCAGCATTTCGTAGAAGCCGCGCGAGCCGGCAATGCCCTGATAGAGGTCGCGGGCCTGGGCGCGGCGTTCGTCGCCGCCGGCACCCGCCAGTGCGCGGGCCTTCCAGTAGACCCAGGTGGGGTCTTGCTGCGAGGCTTCGCTCATGGCGTTGATGGCGGGCGCCACCTCTTTCCATTGGCCGGCGCGCAGCGCGGCGCGCACGCGCCAGCCGAGCATGTCGTCCGACAGGTCACTGTTCTTGGTGACGTTGGCGAAATAGGTGCCGGCCTGCGGCCAGAGCTTGGTGGCGGCCTGGCGGCCGATGGTGCCCCAGATCCAGTTGCGCTCTTCCGCCGAGAGCATCGGGCCCCATTTGCTGTCGAGCTGCGAGGCGGCCAGTTCGGGGTCGGCAATGGCGACCTTGATGAGCGCCAGCACCACCAGTTCCTTGCGCGACTTGACGGCCACGAAGGCGCGGCCTGCGAGGAACTTGGCCGAGCTGGCGTTGAGTTCCTCGAACAGCGGCAGCGCGTCGGGCGCGGCGATGGTGACGGCGCCGCGCGCGGCCTGCGGGCGGTTGGCCTCGATTGCCAGGCGGGCCTTTTTCCAGGCGTCGTTGGGCGACATCAGGCGGGCCGCGACCATGCGGTCGGCGGCGGTCAGGCAGCCGTCGTCGGAGTCTTTCTGCGCGAACCAGTTGCGGCGCACCTCGTCGGCCTGCGCCTGCGTGGCGGTGCCGGAGCGCAGCGTGTCGACCAGCGTGGCGTAGCAGCGCACCTGCGCGTCGTCGCCCATGCGAAAGCCCGCGATCGATGCGGAGAAACCGTCCCAGTCGCGGCGCTGGCCGAGCAGCAGCAGCCAGTCGTTGCGCAGGCGGTCTTCTTGATAAGTGCCGGGGTAGCGGGCGAAGAAGTTCTGCACCTCGCTCGGGTCGGCCTCCTGCAGGCGCGCCTTGAGTTCCCAGTAGGCGGCCCAAGGTTCGAGGGCATGACCGCGCGCTTGCGGCAGCAGGGCCGTCAGGCGGGCCTTGTCGCCGCGCTGGAAGGCCTGTTTCATCTGGACCAGCACGTCGTCGTTGGTGTTGTTCTGGGCGGCGGCGGGTTGCTGCGAAAGCAACGCGGCGAGGGCCAGGACAGCGGAAAAAACCAAAGCGGGTGTTGCGCTGCGCGGGCGACGGCGCGTGGATGCCAAAATGCTTGGGAACTGCATCGGGGGATTATGGACAAGTCAAAGGGTGCCGACACTTCGGCGACGGCGAGTTTTCTGAAGGATCAACTGCGCAAGGCATTGGTCGAACAACGCCTGGCCATGCCCGACCGGCTGACACGCGCCGACCTGCTGCAGCGTGTCATGCGGATCTGGCTGGTCAACCGGCCCGACACCGTGATCGGCGCCTACTGGCCGATCAAGGGCGAGTTCGATCCGTTGCCGGCCCTGCATCGCTGGAAGGAAGACGGCGAGCTCATCGACGAACCGCAGCGCCGTCGCATCGGACTGCCGGTGATCAACAAAGTTCACAAGACCCTGACCTTCCATGCCTGGTATCCGGGCTGCCAGATGGAAGAAGACGCCTACGGCATTCCCAAGCCCAAGGACACCGAGCTGATCGTGCCCACCCTGCTGTTCGTGCCCTGCGTGGGCTACAGCGCGGGTGGCTACCGGCTGGGCTACGGCGGCGGCTTCTACGACCGCACGCTGGCGGCGCTGGAGCCTCGGCCTTTCACGGTGGGGCTGGGCTTCACCAACGGCTTTCTCGACGACTTCGAGCCCGAGGCGCACGACCTGCCGCTGGACGCCATCCTCAACGACAACGGCGTCGTCTGGCCGACGTCCTGAGCCCCCCGGCTTTTCACTTCGTGTAACTCCCCCCAAGGGGGAGGAGCGGCCCGCCTTGGGGCGGCCCGGCGGCGGCCGCTGACCAGCTCTAGTCGATGTTGTCGACGGTGTCCGGGTCTGGCACCTCGCCAATGGTCTCGCGTGTGGTGATGGCCTGCGCCTGCAGCCAGTCCCAAAAAGCCTTGATCTCGGGCCGCAGCGCGTTGCGCGGCCCGGCGATGAGCCAGTAGGCCATCGGTGAATCCATGCGGTGCTGCGGCAGCACCTCGACCAGGTCGCCGTTGGCCAGGCTTTCGGCAATCAGCGAGCTGCGCGCCAGCGTCACGCCCTGTCCGGTGAGGGCCGCCTGCACCATCTGGTAGGCGTAGTTGAAGTAGAGCCAGCGCTTGGGCTGCGCGCGCTCCAGCCCGTTCACCTCGAACCAGCGGCGCCAGGTCAGCCATTCCAGGTGCGTGCGGTGGGCATCGCCGGCCTCGATCAGCGTGAAGCGGGTGATGTCGGCGGGCGTCTTGATGGGCGGGTTGCTCTTAAGGAGCCAGGGGCTGGCCACCGGCGTCAGCGTTTCGCCGAAAAGGCGCACGGCGGTGGGCGGCATGACCTCGGGCGGGCCGTAGCGCAGGGCGATGTCCACGTCGGCGACTTCGAGGTCGACCGCCACATCGCTGGCGTCGATGCGGATGTCGATCTCGGGGTTGTCGCGCTGGAAGGCTTCCAGCCGCGGAATCAGCCACATCGAGGCGAAAGAGGCAAAAGTGGTCAGCGTCACGCTCTTGCGCCCCGCGCTCTGGCGGATCTGGCGCACGGCGTTGTCGATGCGCGGCAGCGACTGCTGCACCGCGAGCAGCAACTGCGCCCCCGCGCTCGTCAACTCCACGGCCCGCGTGTGGCGCAGGAACAGGCCCACGCCCACTTCTTCTTCCAGCGACTGGATCTGGCGGCTCACGGCTGACTGGGTCAGCGCCATTTCTTCCGCCGCGGCGCGGAAGTTCAGGTGCCGGGCCACGGCCTCGAAGGCGCGCAGGTGGCCCGCCGAGATCGGACGGGAGCGCAAATGGGTTTGTGAATGTTGCATGGACATGACCAAAGGGCGGCGGCTCGGCATTTGGATCGATTGATGCTGAACCCGCATCAGTAGGCTACCTCCTTTTCATTGGACTGCCAACGCCATAGAAACGATCATTCATTCCCGAACCGCGCCATTGCCTTCTGTTTGTCATGCGCTTCGGTCAAGCCCAGGAGTCCTCATCATGTCCACCGCCGTCTGCACCACCCCATCGCTCGCTTCCCTGCCCGTTTCCGCCCGTACCACCGCCGCCATTCCGCCGGCCGTTCGTCGCGGTGCATGGCAGATCGCGCCCGGCGAGGCGATGAGCCTGAAGGCGCGCACGAACAGCGTACTGCGGGTCAAGCAGGGCCGGGTGTGGGTCACGCCCGATGCAACCCTGAAGAACCCCAGCGAAGACCTGGTGCTCGCACCCGGCGAATCGCTCACGGTGGCCGCCGGCCAGCGCATCGTGATGGAAGCGTGGGACGGCTACGGCGCGACCTACGCCTGGGACCAGGTCTGATCGCCTGATCCCTCCCACGGCAAAAAAAGCGGCTTCGGCCGCTTTTTCGCTTTTTCAGCCGTTGATGTCGAAGCTGGGCAGCAGGGCCAGGAAATGCCTCAGGGCGACTTCCCCGTCCAGCGCATGCACCCCGGCCATCAGATCGGGCCCCTCGCTTTCGGCCAGGCCCATGCCGAAGCCGGTGTAGCGGCGGCTTGCCAGCGGGGCTTCGTAGACCACGCGCACGCCGACATGCCGGGGGTCTTGTTCGATGCGCTGCATCAGCGCATCGACGGCGCCACGCGGGCCTTCCAGGTGCTGGCAGAAACGCATGCCGTCGAAGACCAGCAGCCCCGTGATGCCCAGTTCGGCGTTGCGCCCCCGGGCCTGGCTGGCGATGGTGCCCACGGTGGTCGGGGGCAGGTCCTGTGCGAGCGTGCTGCAATAAAGGACTTCGTAGAGCGGCGTGGATTCTTCTGTCATGCGTCTTGGAGGGGAGAAACGGTGCGAAGTCTAGGCAGCCGCGGGCCCCGGCGAAATGTCAAAAGACACAGGCGGAAAGCCTATAGTGGCGCGTGAAATTCGAGGACTATCCCGTGGCCATGTCCCCTCCGCAGGGCATCAATCCCTGCGACGGCTGCGCATTGCGCCGGCTCGACGCCTTTCTTCCGGCGTCCGATGAAGAGCTCAAGACCATCCAGGCGTTTCGTGCCGGCATCCGGCGTGTCGAGGCGGGTGGATCGATCGTCGACGAGCACCGGCCGAGCACGCAGCTTTTCACGCTCTACGCGGGATGGGCCTTTCGCTACAAGACCCTGAGCGACGGCCGGCGGCAGATACTCAGCTTCCTGCTGCCCGGCGATTTCATCGGCCTGCAGGACGAATTCGCCGAAGGCCAGACGCACGGCGTCGAGGCGGTGACAGACGCCACGCTGTGCGCCTTTCCGCGCGACCGGCTCTGGCCGCTGTTCCATGCCCAGCCCAAGCTCGGCTACGACATCACCTGGCTCGCCGCCCGCGAAGAAAAGATGGTGGACGACAACCTCGTCACCACCGGCCGTCGCAACGCCGGCGAGCGCGTGGCCATGCTGCTGATGCACCTGTACCGGCGCGCCGACCGCGTGGGCATGGTGCGCGACGGCTGGGTCGAGTTTCCGTTCAACCAGCAGCACATCGCCGATGCGCTCGGGCTCTCGCTGGTGCACACCAACAAGACGCTGCGCCGGCTGCAGCGCCTGGGGCTCTACAAGCTCGATGCGGGCTGGCTGCGCATCCTGGAGCCGCATGCGCTCGAAACGCTGGGCGACTACTTCGAGCGCCCCCTGCGCCCGACGCCGTTGATCTGATCCGATGCCCGGCGTCAGTCAGCGCGCGGCCATCAACTGGCGCAGGTCGTTCTGATAGGCCTGCAGCCGGCGCACCGCCTGTTCGCGCTGGCTGGCACTGGTGCCGTTGTGCATCACCGCCGTGTTGCGGCAGCCTTCCTGAAGCAGCGCCTGCTGCTGGTCGCGCCAGGGGCCGGGCGGTGGATCGGCGATGCGCTGGATGTACGCATGAAGCGCGGCGCGTGCCTCGGCCGGCGACGGCTTGTTGGCGCTGAAGCCGCGCAAGAGCACCAGCGCCTCCTGCTGGCGCTTGCGGCGCTCGGCGTCCGCCAGCTGTGGGTTGAACACCGACTGCGCGACCTGCTGCTTCAAAAGCTCGCGCTGCTCCGCCGTCAATCGGCCATAGAAGTCTTCGGCGCGGTCGAGGAATTGGTCGTAGCGCTTTTCCTGAACCTGCGCTGGCGTGCGGTCCAGCCACTCCTTGCGGTAGGTGGCGTTGTTCTTTGCGTACTTGCGCTCCAGTTGCTGCAATTGCGCGTCGGTCAGGCTCAGCGCGAGTTCGGTGCCGGCCGGCTCCGCGCGCTCGGTCACGGCCAGCAGGCGTTCGCGGACCTGATCGGCCATCGCGCAGGCTTGTGCCGGCGTCACCTCGCCGGGCGCCAGCGCCTGCGCTTCCTGTAGCAGCGAGGCGACGCGGGGCAGCTCGTTCTGGCGGTGCCAGACCAGCAGTTGCGCCAGCTCGTCGCGCACCTTGGGCGTCTGCGTGCCATCGAAATCGAGGTAGCCGTCGAGCCACCAGTAGCTCAGCTCGGGCAGGTTGTTGTAGGCCAGCTTGATCGCGCTGCAGGCCCCGAGGGAAGCGGCCAACAGCAGCACGCCGATAATCCGCGCCAGTTCCGCGCAACGCATTCGGGAAGAAAAACGCATGAATCAGACTCCGCAACAAGACAACCTGGGGCCGGTCGACGTCGTCATCATGGCGGCCGGCAAGGGCACACGCATGAAGAGCAAATTGCCCAAAGTGTTGCATCGATTGGGCGGCCGCGCACTGCTGGCGCATGTGGCCGCCACCGCCGCGCGCATCGGCGCACGGCATGTGGTGATGGTGACGGGCCACGGTGCGGCCGAGGTCGAGGCGGCCATGGCCGGTGGCATCGAGGGTTCGACGCTGCGCTTTGCGCGGCAGGAGCCGCAGCTCGGCACTGGCCACGCGGTGCAGCAGGCCGCGCCACTGCTGCCGGACGACGGCACGGTGGTCGTGCTGTCGGGCGACGTGCCGCTGATCGGTGAAGACACCCTGCGCGCCCTGATCGCCGCCAGCGCCGGCCAGCGCCTCGCGCTGCTGACCATCGAATTCGACGACCCGACCGGCTACGGCCGTGTGATCCGCGCGACGGGGCAGGGCGAAGTGACGGCAGTCGTCGAGCACAAGGACGCGACCGAAGCACAGCGCGCCGTGCGCGAGATCTACAGTGGCGTGATGGCCGTGCCGGCACGCCTGCTCAAGGGTTGGCTCGCGCGGCTGGACAACCGCAATGCGCAGGGCGAGTACTACCTGACCGACGTCGTCAAGCTGGCCTCGGCCGACGGCGTGCCCGTGGTCGCGCACATCACGACCGATGCGCTGCAGGTGGCCGGCATCAACAGCCCGGCCCAGCTTGCGGCGCTCGAACGCGCATGGCAATTGCGGCAGGCGAATGCGCTGATGGAGCAGGGTGTGCGCCTGGCCGATCCGGCGCGTTTCGACCTGCGCGGCACGCTGGCCTGCGGGGCGGATGTGGAGATCGACGTCAATTGCGTGTTCGAGGGCGTGGTGTCGCTGGGTGAGGGCGTGCGCATCGGCGCCAACTGCGTGATTGCCAATGCGCGCATCGAGGCTGGTGCGGTGATTCATCCGTTCACTCACATCGAAGGCGAGAAGGCTGGCGTGACGGTGGGTGAGCGGGCGTTGATCGGCCCTTTCGCGCGGCTGCGGCCCGGTGCGCAACTCGGTGCCGAGGTGCACATCGGCAACTTCGTCGAGGTCAAGAACTCGACCCTCGCGGCCGGTGCCAAGGCCAACCACCTGGCCTATCTGGGCGACGCCACCGTGGGCGAACGCGTGAACTACGGCGCGGGCAGCATCACGGCCAACTACGACGGCGCGAACAAGCACCGCACGGTGATCGAGGCCGACGTGCACGTGGGCAGCAACTGCGTGTTGGTGGCACCGATCACCTTGGGTGCGGGCGGCACCATCGGTGGTGGCTCGACGATCAACAAGTCGACTGAGCCTGGGGCGCTGACTGTGGCGCGCAGCAAGCCGGTGAGCTTTCCCAACTGGAAGCGGCCGCAGAAGAAGCCCAAGGCCTGAGAAGCGCGCTGTTGTTCGGGGCGGGATCGGGCTCGGGATCGGGTTCATTCAGGGCGAGTGCGAATGACACCGGGTGCTCCCCTCCGCGAATGTCCCCCGGGGCGCTGCGCGCCCCTCCTCCTTTATTTCGCTGCGGGGAGCACCCGGCGTCATTCGCACATGGGCACGCCGCTATTGATCCTGCGATCAACGATCGCCCTGAACAGCAGCAGCGCCCAACAGAGCAGCAGCCCCCAAACACTTCAACTCAGCGGCACCCGAGGCTCGAACTTCGCACGCTTGAGGCTGAAGAACGCCTTGACGTTGCGCACATTGGCATCGGCCGTGAACAGTCGTTGCGTCAAAGCGGCGTAGTCCGGCATGTCGCGCGCGGCCACCACCAACACGAAGTCCGGCCCCGGCGACACGCGCCAGCACTGCTGCACCGCATCGTCGGCGATCACGCGCGCCTCGAAGGCGTCGAGCGAGCCGGCGTCCTGCCGGTCCAGCGAGATTTCGACCACCGCCTGCAAGCCGTGACCCAGCACCGCGGCAAGCCGGTCGGGCGAGAGCAGCGCGACCTGTCGCTCGATCAGCCCTTCTTCGCGCAAGCGCTGCACCCGTCGCAGGCACGTGGGTGGAGAAATGCCCACCTCCGCGGCCAGGCGCTGGTTGGTCTGCGAGGCATCGCGCTGGAGTGCATCCAGCAGGCGAAGGTCTATTGCATCGAGGGAAATTGATTCCATATTTAACTAAATTATGGAAGAAAAATCCAAACTACCAAATTCAAGGAATAAAAGTCCAAATTGTCTGGAATTTTGAATACATATTTCTTTGATGCCTTCCTACCATCGAGACCTTCTTCATTCAAAGGCAGATCACCATGTGCGGCATCGTCGGGGCAGCGTCCCATCGCAACATCGTTCCGGTCCTGGTCCAGGGCCTTCAGCGGCTCGAATACCGCGGCTATGACTCGTGCGGCGTGGCTGTGCATGCGGGCGGCCTGACACGCGCGCGCACCACCTCCCGCGTGGCGGACCTGGTGGCACAGGTGCGCGACGACAAGGTCGAAGGCCTCACCGGCATCGCCCATACGCGCTGGGCCACGCACGGCGCACCGGTCGTGCACAACGCGCATCCGCACTTCAGCCACGGCCCCGGCGCCGATGCGCAAGGCTCGCGCCCCGGCCGCATCGCGCTCGTGCACAACGGCATCATCGAAAACCACGAAACGCTGCGCGCCGCGCTCGAAGCCAAGGGCTACGTGTTCGAGAGCCAGACCGATACCGAGGTCATCGCCCACCTCGTCGACAGCCTTTACGACGGCGACCTGTTCGAAGCCGTGAAGGCCGCGGTGCTGCAACTGCACGGCGCCTACGCCATCGCCGTAATCTGCCGCGACGAGCCGCAGCGCGTGGTCGGCGCGCGCGCCGGCTCGCCGCTGATCCTGGGCGCGGGCAAGGACGGCGCCGAGAACTTCCTTGCCAGCGACGCGATGGCGCTGGCCGGCGTGACCGACCAGATCATCTATCTGGAAGAAGGCGATGTGGTCGACCTGCAACCCGGCAAGTACTGGATCGTCGACAAGAACCACAAGCCCGTCACCCGCCAGGTGCGCACCGTGCTCGCGCACAGCGGCGCGGCCGAACTCGGCCCCTACCGCCACTACATGCAAAAGGAAATCTTCGAGCAGCCGCGCGCCATCGGCGACACGCTCGAAGGGGTGGAAGGCATCGTGCCCGAGCTGTTCGACGGCGTGGGGCAAGACGGCGCGACAGGCGCCAGCGCGCACCGCGTGTTCCAGGACATCGACAAGATCCTCATCCTTGCCTGCGGCACCAGCTATTACAGCGGCTGCACCGCCAAGTACTGGCTCGAAGGCATCGCGAAGATTTCCACGCAGGTAGAGATCGCGAGCGAATACCGCTACCGCGACTCCGTGCCCGATCCGAAGACGCTGGTCGTCACCATCAGCCAGTCGGGCGAGACAGCCGACACGCTCGCCGCGCTCAAGCATGCGCGCTCGCTCGGCATGGAACAGACCCTGACCATCTGCAACGTCGCCACCAGCGCGATGGTGCGCGAGTGCAAGCTGGCGTACATCACGCGCGCCGGTGTCGAGATCGGCGTGGCATCGACCAAGGCCTTCACCACGCAACTGGCCGGGCTGTTCCTGCTCACGCTCGCCATCGCGCAGGCCAAGGGCCGCCTGAGCGATGCCGACGAAGCACGCTACCTGAAGGAAATGCGCCACCTGCCTGTCGCGCTGCAATCGGTGCTGGCGCTGGAGCCGCAGATCATCGGCTGGGCCGAAGACTTCGCGCGCAAGGACAACGCGCTGTTCCTCGGCCGCGGGCTGCACTACCCGATCGCGCTCGAAGGCGCGCTCAAGCTCAAGGAAGTGACCTACATCCACGCCGAGGCCTATGCGGCCGGTGAACTCAAGCACGGCCCGCTCGCGCTGGTCACGAGCGAGATGCCCGTGGTGGCGGTGGCGCCGAACGATGCGCTGCTCGAAAAGCTCAAGAGCAATCTGCAGGAAGTGCGCGCGCGCGGCGGCGTGCTCTACGTGCTGGCCGATGGCGACACGAAGATCAAGAGCAGCGAAGGCCTGCACGTGATCCGCATGCCCGAGCACTACGGCGCGCTGTCGCCGATCCTGCACGTGGTGCCGTTGCAGTTGCTGGCGTATCACACGGCGTGTGCGCGCGGGACGGATGTGGACAAGCCGCGCAATCTTGCGAAGAGCGTGACGGTGGAGTGAGTTCGAGCTTGTCTTCCCTTGCGGCTGCCGCTGTGGCGGGCTACAAGGGAGTCGAGCTCGTGAAGGAGAAGCTCGACGAAAAGAGCGAAGGCGACGGCGCCAGTCCAGATCAACCTGCGTAATTCCGGGTCCGTCGTTCAAGGCCGAGGTGGCTGAACGGTCGCAATCCACCACTGCGCCCCTGATCCCTGACGTCGCCCACTCTTCAGTGGGTCCAACCTTCCGCGGGATTGTGTTCGGATAAAAAAAGCCCCTGCCGCCCGACAAGCAGACGACAGGGGCAAGTGGCGCATCAGCCTTTCAGCCGAGCACCTCGGTCACGATGCCTGCGCCGACGGTCTTGCCGCCTTCGCGCATGGCGAACCGCATGCCGTTCTCGATGGCCACAGGCTTGTTCAGCTCGAAGCTGATCTGCGCCTGTGCGCCCGGCTCGACCACACCGGTCTCGGTGTCGACGCGAATGACACCCGTCACGTCGGTCGTGCCGAAGAAGAACTGCGGCTGGTAGCCGGAGCCGAACGGGGTATGGCGACCGCCTTCGTCCTTGCTGAGCACGAAGATCTGCGCACGCCCCGTCCGGTACGGCTTCAGCGCACCGGGCTTCACCACAACCTGGCCTCGCACGACATCGTCGCGCTTGACCCCGCGCAGCAGCAGGCCGACGTTCATGCCGGCACGCGCCTCGGCGACGTCCTTGTGAAAGGACTGCACGCCGGTGACGATCACCTGCCCGTCACCGGCCGAGCTGAGCCCGATGATCTCCAGGCTGTCGCCGACACGGATCACACCGCGCTCGACACGGCCGCTGATCACGGTGCCGCGGCCCGTGATGGTGTGAACGCCTTCGACGGGCATCATGAACGGCGCGTCGTAGTCGCGCACCGGATCAGGAATGCGCGAGTCCAGCGCGTTCACGAGCTCGACGATGCATTGCACGTCAGGCCCTTCGAGGTCGCCGCGTTCGGCGGCGGCCAAGGCCTTCAGCGCGCTGCCGAAAACGAAGCGGGCATCGTGGTACCCGTGCGCAGCCAGCAGCGCGCCGATTTCCATTTCGATCAGCTGCTCGATCTCCGCACGGTCACTGTCCGCGACGAGGTCCATCTTGTTCACGAACACCACCATGTGGCCGACATTCACCTGGCGCGCCAGCAGCACATGCTCGATGGTCTGCCGTGCGGCGCCTTCGGTGCCGTCCACCAGCAGGATCGCGCCGTCCATCTGCGAGGCGCCGGTGATCATGTTCTTGATGTAGTCGGCATGTCCTGGGCAGTCGATGTGTGCGTAGTGACGGCTGTCCGACTCGTACTCGACGTGCGAGGTGTTGATCGTGATGCCGCGCTCGCGCTCTTCCTTCGCGTTGTCGATCTGTCCATAGGACAGCGCATCGCCGCCAAAGCGCGCGGCCTGCACGAAGGTCAGAGCAGCCGTCAGCGTCGTCTTGCCATGGTCGACGTGACCGATGGTTCCGACATTCACATGAACCTTGTTGTTCATCATTTCTTTCTCCAGTTTGAGAGTAAAAAAACCGATCCGATTTGCTGGCCAGGCGAAACGGTCGGCGGGTTGTCGGTGCGCGCGCACCAAACTCGCGATGCCCGCCATGCGGGCGAAAAAAAAGCCTGCCGGGTGGACCACCCGACAGGCTTTTTTCTTGCCTGAAGGATGGACCTCCAGGCGCACGAGGGCCTGGAGGCTCTACACGAACCACTCCACGGAGTTGACGCGCAGCACTGCGCTGGCAGCGCGTGCGGCGGAAAGAAGAAGTTCTCGTTCGGGGCACATGTCCAAATCTCCAATGGGGCAAGCAGAAAACAAAAAACCCGGTGGCTTGAGGCCTACCGGGTTTTGTGAAACGAGGAGGCCGAGCCTCCAGGTGCAAGGCTCTAGGAAAGCAATTCAGCGAAAAAAGCGCGCAGCGAAATCGCCGCAACTGTGCGGGTCTTCGATGCTTCTTGCGTGGTCGGGAACTGCTTCATGGGTCTCTCGTGCGGCCGGCTGTTGAGCCGCAGTGCGATGGTTGATCTTTGAGGGGAGCGGAGGCTAACACCGCCATGGCGATCCGGCAACAGGGGCGTTGCACGCACGCAGCAACAGTGTTCGGCGCTTCGTCGCAAATGTCGGCAAGTCGCGTTCGCGGCGGCGCTGTACAGATCGATGCAGAAGCACGTCGGCTCCTTCGGCTTCGCGCCAGGGAGGCACCAGGCTCATGGGGCAACGCCTCCTTCAGTTTGCGGATGATGGCAGGCTGAGCGATCGGTTTTTCGCGGAAACCGCGGCGTCGAGAACGGCAGCAATGGGCCCTTTGCGCCGACATCTCATGCGACTGCAGTCGGCCAAGAGCAGACCTCCAAAGCGGCGGACAAGCGGAGGCTCTACCCGGCCGTATTGGCCGCCTGGCGCGTTGCAGGAATGACCGGCAGCAGCAGGAACGATGCGTGCCCCTCGCCACCCGTGTGCAGCGTCGTCTGCCCCGCGAAGCGTTCGGCGGTGCGATCGTCGGGATGGTCGTGCAGCAGCACGGAGCAGCCGCGCATTTCCTTGCCGTAGATCTGCGGATGTGGGCCGGGCAGGTCGTGTTCGAAATCCGAGCTGCCCACCGTCAGCACCAGCCGATAGCCCTTGCGGAAGACAAAGCACAGCGGCCAGATTTCCACCTGCAGTTCGTACACGCTGCCCGGCTCCAGCATTTCGATGGTTTCGTGCGCGTGCACCGGCCGGTATGGCTTGGATGCCTGCGGATCGAGCTTGCGATGCGATGCGCGCAGCCAGCCTTGCGCCAAGGGTGCGCGGGGGTCCACCGCGCCCACGATGAGATGTTCCTTGCCGTCGGGTGCGAATGCGCGCACGGTCAGGAACAGGTCCGCGTCCCGTGCGGTCGTAGAGATATGGAGCGTGGCGGCCAGCGGGCCGGTCATTTCCACGTCGTGCTCGAAGGGCGCGGTGCTGAAGCTCACCGTGCCCTTCATCCCGTCGAACGCAGCATGCGATGCCGTGGATGCGGGCACGGGCTGCAAGGCCCGCTGACCGGCATCCAGATACAGCCGCGTCCACTCGGTGCGGGCCAGTGGCCATTCGTGCTCAGCGCGCTCGACGAACCTGTCGACATGCCGAATCTGGAGCTTCAGCGGAGGCTCGCGGTCCCAGCCGTTGTCTTCGCCCTTGAGGAAGTGGTCGAAGAACCGCTTCTGCAGCGCAACGCCGTAGTCCGTATAGAACTCGGTCCAGTGCTCCAGGCCATGCAGCTCGAGCCACTTCTGCGCCGAACCCGCGCCCAGGTAGCCTTCGACGTTGCCGCGCAGGTGCAGGCCGTGGCCGCCCCAGTTGCCGCAAGAGAGCACTGGCACTTCGATCGCCGCCAGGTCCGCGCGGCGCCCTTCGTAGTAGCTGTCCGTGATGCGTTCCGAGCGCAGGTGCAAGGCCGAGATGTCGACGCGGTTGGCGCGCATCTCTTCGTCGCCGAGTTCCGCGGGGCCGGAGATCGGCACGCCCGTGTTGGGGTTGATGCGGCCCCGCGAGCCCAGGCCGTGCTGCACGTTTTCCACCTGTTGCGGATACCAGACCTTCAGGAAGGTGTTGAGGATGCCGCCGTGCCTGCAGGCATCCCGGTAGTAGTCCGAGAAGCCTTCGAAAGGACAGATGGCTGCGAGATGCGC
Source organism: Variovorax raffinosi (assembly GCF_051216615.1). NCBI lineage: Bacteria > Pseudomonadati > Pseudomonadota > Betaproteobacteria > Burkholderiales > Comamonadaceae > Variovorax > Variovorax raffinosi. Next base: position 189,918 of record NZ_JBPJZR010000002.1, on the reverse strand, counting down.
AGGCCGCGTGGCTGCCACCATCCACTGGGTGGCGGCGTAGTACGACACGCCGGCCAGGCCGATCTTTCCGTTGCTCCAGGGCTGACCGGCCGCCCACTCGATGCAATCGTGAAAGTCTTTTGCCTCGCGTGGAGAGAAGGAGTCGATCACGCCGGGTGAGCGGCCCGCACCGCGTGAATCCACGCGGATGCAGATGTAGCCCAGCGGCACCCAGCGCTCGGGGTCTGCCGTTTCCCAGTTCGCATAGCGGCCGGAGCTTCCTTTCAGGATTTCCGGGTGCGCCGCGACCAGCGAGTGCCATTGGACTGGATAACCGTCCTGGAACGGAAGCCCTTTCGCATACGGCCCATAGGACATGAGCACGGGGTGACGCCCTTCGCCTGCCGGCCGAAAGACGTCCGCGCGAACGACCGACCCGTCGTCCATGGGGATCTCGACATCCCAATCGATCTGCATGACTGCTCCTTGCGTGATGGTCTGCGGATCATATTTAACGCAAGTAAACTTGCATTAGTGGTTTCCCTGTTAAAGCAAGTGGACCTGCGTTAACAGGCGCCTTTCTTTTCACTACCATCGGCAATCATGAAGAAACAGCCAGAAGACGTGCCGGAGCCACGGCGCCGCACCGGCGGCCGCAGCGCGCGTGTGCACACCGCGGTGCTCGGGGCCACGATGGACGAGCTGAAGGAGCACGGTTACGACGGTTTTTCCGTCGCCGCGGTCGCCGCGCGCTCGGGCGTGCACGAGACCTCGATCTACCGTCGCTGGAAGTCACGCGATGGCCTGATCCTCGAGGCCACATTCGCGCTGTTCGCGCAGGACATCCCCATTCCGGATCGCGGAAGCCTGCGCGAGGACCTGGTCAACCTGCTGTCGGGTGCCGTGCGGCAGCTCAGCAGCCCGCTCGGCTGGGCTGCAACGCAGTTCACGATGGCGTTGCCGCGCGAGAGCGAGATGACGCAAGAGGTGCGGCAACTGTGGGCCAAGCGCTTCGCCTCGGTGCGCGAGGTGTTCGACCGTGCCAGCGTGCGAGGGGAATGGCCCGCTGGCAAGAACTCGCAAGACATCATCGAAAGCCTCGTCGGTGCCATATATCTGCGCGTCCTGCATCTGCGGGAACCCGTCACCGCCACGCATCTGAAGCGGCTTGTGGATGCGGTTCTTCCTGCCACCTGTAAGTGACCCTGCGCCCGAATCGGGAGCATTCAGAAGTAGAGATCTGCGGCTTCTGGCCCTATCTGGTCGCTGGCTCGGCGCGAAGGTCCGGAAGCGATGGTGCTCACGCGCGAGGTAGGCATGGGGTGCAGGAATTGACTTCGCAGGATCGAGGAAATCTCGCCATAACGAACGACTGGTTTGTAGAGAAGCGAGAGACCGCTTCGGGCCCGAAGTGGACGTGGACGCTCGCACAAAGCAGTCACTCAATGACTACGGCAGACAGGGGCGTTAGCTCTCACCCCAAAAACCCCGTTCAAAGGGTTCGAAGTTCAAGGCGTCCAGCCGAGATACGCCCAGTTCTTGCATAAGCGCGCAGTACGTATCGACGACTCTCTCCCGAGAGTCCTCCTCTACAGGGCCAAACGGGATGCTGTTCTTTGAGCCCAGGCCGTAGACGAAATCGATCTGCCCTCCCCAACAATCGTAGGTCAGGTAGAGCCATGCATCGCTCCTGCCCAGGCCGAGTTTTTCAGCTGCGGCAGACACCTCCTCTGCGCTTGGTGATTTGCCCAGGAATTCAGGTAGACGGACACCCGTTCCGATGAAGGGTTTTGAAATCTCTCGCCAGGCGGCCCCTCCTGGAAGAGACCCGGGACACTCGATACGTTGTGCGACAAAGAATCCAGCGAATCGGTAAGTCATGGGTTGTTCCTGGCTCCCATCGCGCCGTGCCCTGGATGAAGCGGGCCTCATCCACCTGGGACCCCTCTTGGCCGAATGCGGCCGTGACCATCGACGGGAGCGGCGGCATTCTGCCATTTGGTTTGTAGTCACTGGCAGGGCGCCGAAAGCTCAGCGGCGTTTCGCACAGGCATCGACGGCTTGGCGGATCCAGCGACGGTGTTTCAGACTTTAAAAACACCCGCCCTCATCACGGCATTCACCCCATCGACAGGCTGCTGAGAATCAACCGCACCAGCATGGTCTGGCGGGTCACGCCGGTCTTCGAGAAGATGGAGCGCAGGTGCGCACGCGCGGTGTTCTTGCGGATGCCGAGCTCTTCGGACGCCTCTTCCAGCGTCAGGCCGTTGGCCAGTTGCATGGCCAGCGCGGCCTCGGCCGGCGTGAGGTCGAAGAGGTTGCGCATGACCTCGTGCGAGGCCTCGGACTTGCGCTCCGGGTCGCGGATCATCACCGCGACCGAGGGGCGGCGCTTGCCTTCGGACCACGCGTTCAACGGGATCGCGCGCACGATCACGCCGAGCTTGGCGCGTCCGGACGGCCGGGTGATGGCCAGGGCCGCGGCCACGGCGGGCTTCCACTTGGTCGCGGTCGACAGCGCCTCGGTGATCAGTTGCTGCAGCTCGCGGTCTCCCTGGCGGTAGTCGGCCTTGATGGCGCCCTGCGACATGCCGATGCCGTCGTTCTCCTTGAGGATCTCCTGGGCGATCGTCGTCATCTTCAGGAGCTTGCCGGCCTCGTCCAGGATCACCATGCCCAGTTGCATGCGGTCCACGGTGCCCGCGTAAAGCTCGCGCTCGGTCTCCAGCACATCGCCCTGCGAATGCAGATGCACCGCGAGCTTCAGGTGCGGCAGCAGGATCTTGAGCAGTTCGCGGTCGGTGTTGGAGAAGCGCGCCTGCGTGTCCGGACGGCAGATCCGGAAATGGCAGTCCAGGATGCCGCCGTCGTGCGGCGGCGTGTGAGGCAAGGCATGCCCGCTGGCGTGAAAGTCGAAGCCCAGCATCTGGCCGATGTTCTCCGGCTCCAGGAACTGCTTGTAGAACTCGCAGGCCTTGAGCTCGGCCTCGTTGATGACTTCATCGAGGCTGAGCACGCGGTCCAGCGGCAGGTTCACGAAGGGGTCGATGGCGCAGGCGTACTGGTCGTAGGCGGTGGCGATGCGCACCGGAAAACCCTGCTTCCACACCAGCACCAGCCCATAGCGGTCGATGACCGGCCGGCGCAGGACCAAAGTGACCCAGTTGGCGTCCAGCAGGCGCCCGACCTCGCTGAGCAGGCTCTGCCAGGGCACGGTTTCGGTAGAGCCGTGATAGACCAGCCGCACCAGTTCGCTGAACTCCGGCAGGGAAAGAGGAATGGCCGTGCCCGCGTCCACCGGTGCCTGCACGGGCTTGTCGTTTGCTTCCACTTTCAAGCCTCGGTTGGTACGAATCAGGGCGAGCGAAGGTGGAAATTTTACAGGCGCCTGCCTTGTAAATGTAAGTTGAAAGTTTTCGCCCAAATGGTCGTCCGGCAGGGGCAGGGCTTGTTCGTGGAGGGTGTTCATGGGGGCCTGGATCTACCGTCTCTGAAGGTTCGGAACCGGCTGCGGCCGTTCGGCCACGGGGCATTTCCGGCGCCGGGGTTGGTCCGGCGGCGCCACCCTGTTTCCTTGTGAACGCCGGACGCGGTCATGGGCTGACAGGCCTCAGAAGTAGTACCGGTTGAGGCTGTCCACGACGCAGGCCGGCCGCTCGCTGCCTTCGAGTTCGACCGTGACCTGAATGACGCACTGCACGCCACCATCCCCGAGCGGCGTGACGCTGAGCATCCGCCCGCTGCCGCGCAGGCGCGAGCCGACCCGCACCGGCGCCGGAAAGCGCACGCGGTCGCTGCCGTAGTTCAGGCCCATGCGCATGTCGACCTGCAGGATCTGCGGCATGAAGAGGTTCGCCAGCGACAGGGTCAGGTAGCCGTGCGCGATGGTGGCGCCATACGGTCCGGCGGCGGCCCGCTGCGGATCGACGTGAATCCACTGGTGATCGCCGGTGGCAACGGCGAACTGGTCGATGCGCTCCTGCGTGATGCGCAGCCAGTCGCTGCGCCCCAAGGAGCAGCCCGCCGCTTCGGCCAGCGCCTGTGCACAGGCGAAGACGGGGCGTGGCGGTGCCTCGTCGGAAGGGCTCTGGCCTTGGGCTTCATGCATGCTGGCTGCTCGCGGAGAGGACTTCGCCGACCAGGTAGCTGGCGTAGTCGCTGGCCAGGAAGACCATGATGTTGGCCATCTCCCAGACCTCCGCCGGGCGGCCGAACGCTTCGTTCTGCGCCAGCCTCTGGAGCATGTCCGCCGGTGCCACCTTGCGCAGGAAATCATGCATGGCGATGCTCGGCGCGATGGCGTTGATGCGCACGCCGTACTCGGCCGCCTCCAGCGCGCTGCAGCGGGTGAGCGCCATCACGCCGGCCTTGGCGGCTGCGTAGTGCGCCTGTTCTTTCTGCGCACGCCAGCCGACCACCGAGGCGTTGTTGACGATGGCACCGGCGCGGCGGGCCTGCATGGGCCCGAGCATGGCGCGGGTCATGCGGAAGGTGCCGGTCAGCGTGACGTCCAGCACCTGCAGCCATTCGGGGTCGCTCATGTCGGCCACGCGGCGGGAGCCGCCCAGGCCAGCGTTGTTGATCAGCACATCGGTGCCGCCGAGCTTGTCTTCGGCCGCCGCGACAAGGGCCTGCACCTGGTCTTCCTGCGTCACGTCGCACAACCGGGTGTGGATGTGGCCGTGGCCGGTTTCGGCACGCAATTTTTCGGCGGCTTCTTCGAGTCGGCGCGGATGGATGTCCGAGATCATCAGCGCGCGGCAGCCTTCCTCGGCGAAGCGGCGCGCTGCCGCGTAGCCGATGCCGGCGCCGGCCGCGGCGGTGACCAGCACGGACTTGCCTTTGGCCAGGCCGTGCGCTGTGGTGGGGTAGGGGGGAGGTGAGAGGGGGACCACGGAGGCTCCTGCTGTGGATGAGGGCATGAACGGGGAGGAGTGCTGAAACCGGAAACCGGGGGAGGAGAAGGCCTCAGCGCACCGGGCGCTGTTCCTTGGGCATGCCCAGTGCGCGTTCGGCAATGATGTTGAGCTGGATCTCGCTGGTGCCCGCGACGATGGTGTCCGAGCGGCTGAACAGAAAGATCTGCTGCAGGCGCGTGCGCGAGAAGTCGTCCAGCAGGATGTCGCCTTCCAGGCCGAGCACGTCCATGGCCAGCTTGCCGAGGTCGCGGTGCCAGTGCGACCAGTAGTGCTTGTTGATGTAGGCCTCGCGCGAGAGCTCGCCGCTCAGTTGCGCGGACATCGTGCGCAGCGTGTTGTAGTGCATCACCTTCAGGCCCAGCGCCGCGTGGCCGATGCGCGCGCGCAGCGCGGGTTCCTGGTCGGCACCGTTGGCGCGGGCCGCGTCGCACACCAGGGCCAGCTGGTGCTCGAAGTGCATCTGCTGGTCGATCCACGACAGGCCGCGCTCGAAGCCCAGCAAGGCCATCGCCACCTTCCAGCCCTCGCCCGGTGCGCCCACGGCGTGCGCCGCCGGTGTGCGCGCACCGTCGAAGAACACTTCGTTGAATTCGCACGTGCCGGTGATCTGCCGTATCGGGCGGACTTCGATGCCCGGCTGGTCCAGTGCGACCAGCAGGAACGCCAGGCCCGAGTGCCCGCGCGAGCCGGCCTCGCAGCGGGCCAGCACGAAGATCCATTGCGAGTCCTGCGCCAGCGAAGTCCAGACCTTCTGCCCGTCGATCACCCACTCGCCGGTGTCGGCGTCCAGCCGGGCGCGGGTCTGCACATTGGCCAGGTCCGACCCCGCGCCGGGTTCGGAATAGCCCTGGCACCAGTAGTCGGTGCCGGCCACGATGCCGGGCAGGAAGCGGCGCTGCTGCTCGGCGCTGCCATGGGCGATGAGCGTCGGCCCCAGCAAGGTTTCGCCGAGGTGGCCCATGCGGCCGGGGCCGCCGGCGCGTGCGTACTCTTCATGAAAGATGATCTGGCGCGCCACGGAGAGTTCGCGCCCGCCATGCGCGCGCGGCCAGCCGATGCAGGTCCAGCGGCCGGCGGCCAGCAGTTGTTCCCACGCTTTGCGCAGCTGGGGATAGGCGTCTTCGTCGCCGGGCCCGCCGCGATGGCGCAGGCACTCGAAGCGGCCCACGAGATGGGTCCGCATCCATTGCGCGACTTCGGCGCGGAAAGCCTCGTCGGTGTCAGGCGTTGCAAGGGTCATGGTGTGCAAGAAATGTTTCGGGCATCGCCCAGCAAGGCGGCGGCCGCGCGTTCGCGCAGGAGGTCGGGGGTGCCCAGCCACTGGGTGCCGGCCTGTGCGCGCTTGAAGTAAAGCTGCGGGTCATATTCCCAGGTGAAGCCGACGCCGCCGTGCAACTGGATGGCTTCCTGCGCGCAGAAGAAAAACGCGTCGGAAGCAAAGGACTTGGCGCATGCCGCTTCCAGCAGCAGTGCGGCGGTCGTCACGTCCGTTTCGCAGGCCGCGCGCGCCGCGCCGGTCACGGCCGAGCGGGTCGACTCGATGCGCACCATCATCTCGGCGCAGCGGTGCTTGACGGCCTGGAACGAGGCGAGCGTGCGGCCGAACTGAACGCGTTCGGCGACATAGGCCAGCGTGAGGTCCAGGCACTGCTGCGCGCCGCCCAGTTGCTCTGCGGCCAGCGCGATGGCCGCCAGCGCCTCGGTGCGCTGCAGCGCCGTGGTGGCCCGGGCCCCCTCGGCGACCAGCGCCTCGGGCGGCAACTGGACTTCGGGCAGCACCACCTCGGCGGTGCGGCGCGTGAGGTCCATGCCCCGGTGTTCCGTGGCGCGCAGGCCGGGCGTGCCGGCCGGCACTGCGAACAGCGCGGGTGCCTGGTCGAGCAGGGCCGCGACCAGCAGCAGCTCGGCCTGCGCACCGTCGGGCACGTGGCGAAAGCTCCCCTCCAGCACGAAGCCGCTGTCCGTGCGCCGGGCGACGGCGGTCACGCGCGCAGGGTCCCAGCCGATGCCGGTTTCGCCGAAGGCCAGCGTGGCGCGCAGGGTGCCGTCCGCGATGCGCGGCAGCCAGGCCGCGCAGGCGGTGGGGTTGCCGCTTTGCTGCAATGCGGTTGCGGCCAGGCACACGGTGGCGAAGTACGGCGAGCAGACCAGGCGGCGGCCCATCTGTTCGAGCAGCAGCGCCACCTCGACCCAGGACAGCGCCAGGCCGCCGCAGTCTTCGGCGATCGGCAGGGCGCACCAGCCCATTTCCACGCCCATGCGCGTCCACAGCGCGGGATCGAAGCCGCGTTCGGATTCCATGGCCTGGCGCACGGCACCCGACGGGCTTTGCGCCGCCAGGAAGTCGGCGGCCGCGTCGCGGATCATCCGCTGGTCCGCGCTCAGGCTGAAGTCGACATAACCGCTCATTGGTATACCTCCGTGCTTCGCACTGCGGTGCGAGCTTGCTTGGGGCGGCCCGGCGCGGCGCTCATGCGCCGTACACCGGTTGCGGCGTTGCCGCCTCGGCGATCAGCGCATCGATCACCGGCCCCAGCTCGGCCGGGTCCCAACGCGCGCCCTTGTCGCGCAGCGCGCCCACGCGCCAGCCGTCGGACAGCGACACCTGCCCGCCCGAAGCCTCGAAGACGCGTCCCGTGATGTGCGCGGACAGCGGGCTGCCCAGGAACACCACCAGCGAGGCGACGTTGGCCGGGTCCCAGAAGTCGAAGCTGTCGTCGGTGGGCACCCGCACCCTGGCGGCCATCTCCTGCGTGCTCTGGGTCATGGCGGTGCGGGCCGCCGGTGCCAGGGCGTTGACGCTGATGTCGTAGCGCCGCAGCTCCGCCGCCTGCACCAGCGTCAGCGCCGCAATGCCGGCCTTGGCGCAGCTGTAGTTCGATTGGCCCACCGAGCCCTGCAGGCCCGCGCCCGAGCTGGTGTTGATGATGCGTGCGTCCACGGATGCACCGGCCTTCTTGCGGTCTCGCCAGTGGCGCGCCAGCGTGTTGGACAGGCAGAAGTGGCCGCGCAGGTGCACGCGCATGACCTCGTCCCAGTCTTCGTCGCTCATGCTGACGAACATGCGGTCGCGCAGGTTGCCTGCGTTGTTGACGAGAACGTGCACGTCGCCGAAACGCGCGATGGCCTGCGCAACGATGTCCTGCGCGCCCCGCATCGTGGTGATGTCGTCGCTGTTGGCCAATGCCTGGCCGCCGGCCGCCGCGATGGTGTCGGCGACCTCCTGTGCCGCATCGAGGCGGATGTCGTTGACCACGACCTGTGCGCCGGCTTCGGCAAAGGCCAGTGCATAGGCACGGCCCAGGCCGCCGCCGGCGCCGGTGATGACGACGGTTCGCTGTTCGCAAATCTTCATGGCAGGCGGCTCCTCAACCCAGGCGTTCGATGATGGTGACGTTGGCCTGCCCGCCGCCTTCGCACATGACCTGCAGTCCGTAGCGGCCGCCGCTGCGCTCGAGTTCGTGCAGCAGCGTGGTCATCAGCTTGGCGCCGGTCGCGCCCAGCGGGTGGCCCAGCGCGATGGCGCCGCCGTTCACGTTGGTGCGTTCCGCCGGGTAGCCGGTCTCCTTGTGCCAGGCCATGACCACCGACGCGAAGGCTTCGTTGATCTCGACGCGGTCGATGTCCTCCAGCCGCAGGCCGGACTTCTTCATCGCCGCGGCCGTTGCGGGAATGGGCGCGGTGAGGTGCCAGATCGGGTCGTCGGCCAGCACGCTCATGTGGTGGATGCGCGCGCGCGGCGTGAGGCCGTAGCGCTTCAGCGCGCGCTCGGACACGACCAGCAGGGCCGCCGCGCCGTCGCAGGTCTGGCTCGACACGCCGGCGGTGATGCCCGGGTACTCGGGCGCGACCGGCTCCAGCGTCGCCATCTTTTCGAGCGAGGTCTCCCGCGCCGTCTCGTCCATGGCGAGGCCGGCGAGCGGCACGATCTCGCGCGTGAAGCGGCCTTCGGCGATGGCGCGGCGCGCGCGCGCGTGGCTTTCCAGCGCGTAGACCTCCATGTCCTGGCGCGAGCACTTCCACTTGTCGGCAATGATCTGCGCCGCATAGAACTGGTTGACCGGCTGGTTGCCGAAGCGGGCCGTCCAGCCCTGGCTGCCCGAGAAGGGGTCGGGGTAGCCGAGCGCCTGGCCCGCGCTCATGGCGTAGGCAATCGGCACCATGCTCATGTTCTGCACGCCGCCGACGGCAATCACGTCCTGCGTGCCGCTCATCACCGCCTGCGCGGCGAAATGCAGCGCCTGCTGCGACGAGCCGCAGGCCCGGTCGATCACGGTGCCGGGCACATGCATCGGCAGGCCGGCGGCCAGCCACGAGGTGCGGCTGATGACGCCGGCATTGGGCCCGACCGCATCGACGCAGCCGAAGATCACGTCCTCGTAGTCTTCCGCCGGCACTGCATTGCGCTCGACCAGCGCCTTGAGGACATGGGCGCCGAGGTCGGCGGGGTGAACACCGGACAGCGCGCCACGGCGTTTGCCCGTGGGGGTGCGCAAGGCGTCGACAAGATAGGCTTCAGTCACTGGGTCTCCGTCACGTACAGGTTGATGGCTTGTGCGGGCCATTCTTCCGGGCGCAACCGGTGCATGCATCGTCCATCGGGACTAGGAGTGACTGGTGGTGAACGACGTGCACGCACAAAGACGCAAGGGCGCAAAAGCGCAAAGATGCAACGGCCGCAGGGCTCGTTCATGCATGCGCCGCTTCACGCACCGCAGGCAGCCATCGACCGCCCGCGGTGCGTGAAGTCGACGCGGGCTCGCTCAGCCCTGGTTGACGTTGGCCACCGTCAGGAAGCCCGGCCGTTCGCCGCCGCCATGCACCAGGAGGCTGGTGCCCGAGACATAGCTGGCGCGCGGGCCGGCAAGGAAGACGCAGGCGTCGCCGATGTCCTGCGGTTGCGCCAGCCGCTGCGCCGGAATGGTCGCCGCAACGGCCGCAATGCCGGCGGCATCGCCGTAGTGCAGTGCCGATTGCTCGGTCTCCACCAGCCCGGGGCTGACCGCCACGACCCGCACCTTGGGCGCCCATTCGATGGCCAGCGAACTGGTCAGGCTCAGGATGCCGGCCTTGGCCGCGGCATAGGTCGCGGTGCCCGGCTGCGCACGCGTGGCGGCGATGCTGCCGATGAACTCGATGACGCCGCCTTCGGCCTGTTGCTGCATCACGGCATTGGCCTGGATCGCCAGCGTCAGCGGCGCCATCAGGTTCAGCCGCAGGATGGATTGGTGAAAACGCGGCGAACCATCGCTGGCATAGGCAAAGGGCGTGCCGCCCGCGTTGTTCACCAGCACGTCGAGCCGCCCGTGGTCCGCGACGATGGCCGCGACCAGCGCCGCCGTGGCATCGGTGTCGATCACGTCGCAGGTGTGGAACTGTGCGCTGCGGCCCGCCGACTGCGGCAGCGAGGCGGGCGTCTTGCGGCCGCAGACGATCACGGTGGCACCCGCGTCCATGAAGCGCTGGCTGATGCCCCGGCCCACGCCCTGTGCGCCGCCGGTGACCAGGACCACCTTGCCCGAAAGCTCTTGATTCGGATTCATGTCGTGCTCGCTCTCTCTGTCTCTTCGTTGTGATGTGGTTCGATGGATGCCCCGGCCGTGCGCATGTTCAGACGCCGAAGCCGCCGGCCACCGGGAGCTGGTGGCCGGTGATGTAGCTGGCGCGGTCCGAGGCCAGGAACACCGCCGCATGGGCAATGTCCTCGGCCTTGCCGATGCGCTTGAGTGGCACCGCATCGATGGTGTTGCGCTCCCACTGTGCATCGAAGACGCCGCGCCGTTGCAGCTCCAGGTGCATGCCCGCATCGATGACGCCGACCAGCACCGAGTTTGCGCGGATGTTGAAGCGCCCTTCTTCACGCGCCACGCCGCGCACCACCGCTTCGTTCGCCGCCTTGGGAATGACCGACAGGCCGTCGCGCGCCGGCCAGACCACTTCGCCGGCCGAGCCGATGTGCACGAAGGAGCCGCCGCCCCAGGCCCGAAAGCGCGGCAGTGCCGCCTGCACGGTGTTGAAGAAGCCCGACACCTCTTCCGTCAGGGCGCGCTGCCACTGGTCGTGCGTGATGCGGGAGATGTAGACCTGCTCGGTCACCACCGCAGCGCTGAAGACGATGGTGTGGATGCGGCCGTGCTGCTGCGCGACCGTGTCGATCAGCGCCGCGATGGCCGCGCCATCGGCCGTGTCCAGCGGGTGCACGCTGGCGCTGCGGCCATGCGCCCGCACCTCGTCGGCGGTCTGTTGCGCCGCCGCCTCGCGCGAGAAATAGGTCAGGGCGACATCGCTGCCGGCGCGCGCGAATTCGCGGCAGATGCTGCGGCCGATGCCGCCGCTGCCGCCGATGACCAGGGTGGCGCCCAAGGGAAATGCAGAGGTTGTCATGAAGGTGCTCGGGAAGGAGAAAGCGGGCGGTCCCGGGGGCTCATGTCGCGTCGGAACACCAATCCGCCGAAGGCGTTTCAGCGGCCGCTTGCCACCGGCAGCTTGCGCAGTTCGCGCTTGAGCACCTTGCCGCTGGCGTTGGTCGGCAGCGTCTCGACGAAGTCGATGAACTGCGGCACCTTGTAGTTGGCCATGTGGGCGCGGCACCAGGCGACGAACTCGCCGCTGTCCAGTGGCACGCCGGGCTTTCTGACGACGAAGGCGCGGCCGACTTCGCCCATGCGTTCGTCGGGCACGCCGATCACCGCGATCTGCGACACCGCCGGATGCCGGCTGGCCAGGCGCTCGATCTCGGCGGGGTAGCAGTTGAAGCCGCCGGCAATGTAGACGTCCTTGACCCGGTCGGTGATGCGCAGGTAGCCGTGCGCATCGAGCGTGCCGATGTCGCCCGAATGCAGCCAGCCATCCGCATCGATGGCCTGCTGCGTGGCGCTCTCGTCGTCAAGGTAACCCAGCATCACGTTGTAGCCGCGGATCAGCACCTCGCCCGGCTGGCCCGGCGGCTGGGTCCGGCCGTCGGTGTCGACGATCCTGATCTCGACGTCGCGGATGGCGCGTCCCGCCGTGGTGGCCACGGTCTGCGCGTCGTCGCTGGGGGCGCTCAGCGCGGCGGTGCCGCAGCACTCGCTCAGGCCGTAGCCGGTCAGCACGGTCTTGAAGCCGAAGTCACGCCGCATCGACTCGATCAGCGAGGGCGGCGTGGACGTGGAGCCGGTGATGGCGGCACGCAGGCTGGACAGGTCGGTGGCCGCGAAGTCCGGATGGGCCAGCATGCTGTAGTAGATCGTCGGCGGACCGGGCAGCACGCTGACCTTGTCGCGCGCGACCGTGCGCAGCACCTCGCCCGCATCGAACACGGCAATCGGCATCAGCGTCAGGCCGTTCATGATGCCGACCATCCAGCCGGACTTGTAGCCCATCGAATGGAAGAAGGGGTTGACCATCAGGTAGCGGTCCTGCGGCACCAGGCCCATGACCTGCGACCAGTCGTCCATGGTGCGCAGGTTCTGCCCGTGCCCGCACTTGACGCCCTTCGGATGGCCGGTGGTGCCCGAGGTGAAGATCACGTCGGAGACCATCTCCGGCGTGACCGACAGGGCGCGTTCCCGCGCGGTGGCCTCGCTCACCGACTCGCCTTGGGCAATGAAGTCCTGCCAGCCGGTGTCGTTGTCTCTCGCGCCGTGAATGACCAGGATCTTCTCCAGCGACGCCGGCAGGTGGCCCGTCAGCAGGTCGGGGTAGTGAACGCCGAGGAAGTCGCCCGTGGACAGCAGCAGGCGCGCACCGCTTTTCTCCAGCACATAGCCGACCTCCAGGCCTTTCATGCGGGTGTTCACCGGCACCACCACCGCGCCCACGCCGAGGATGCCCAGCGCGGCGACGATCCACTCGCGGCAATTGGGCGCCCAGATGGCCACGCGCTCGCCGGGCGCGATGCCCCAGGCCATCAGGGCGCGGCTGGCGGCCAGCACCATGCGGTCCAGTTCGGCATAGCTGGTGCGCACGCCCCGCTCTTCGATGGCGCTGTGATCCGGATGGCGCGAGACGGTCTGCGCGAAGGCACGTGGGATGGTGGGAATCGTTGGCAGCAGGGACATGATGAAGAGGAAGAATGTCTTGGAGAAACGCGCGCAATCGCGAGGACGCAGGGCGCGTGAAGCCCTGCAACAGACCCTCGCAGGATGGCTCCATTGTGGCGAGCGCCCCTGCTGCAACATCGTTCAATCGGACTAGGATTCGCGGCTTTTTTCAGCGCGGCGCGCCCCCGGTTGCCCGCTGGTTCAAGGCAGCAAGGGATAGTCCGTATAGCCAGCCGCGCCGGGCGTGTAGAGGGTCTTCGGATCGAAGTCCGCCAGTGCGGCGTTCTCGCGCAGGCGGCGCACCAGGTCCGGGTTGCCGATGAAGTGCCGCCCGAACGAGACCGCCTCGCCTTGCTCTGCCCGCAAGGCCTGGCGCGCGTCGGCACCATCGAAGCCGTCGTTGAGGATCAGCGGCCCGGCGAAATGCCGGCGTGCCATCGCGAAGGCATCCAGCGTGGGCAGCGGCGAACGCATGATGTGCAGGTAGGCCAGCTTCAGCGGCGAGACCGCATCCAGCAGGCCGCTGCAGGTTTCAAGGGGCGCGTCATCCGTCACGTCGTTGTAGGGGCTCGCCGGGCGGATGCGCAGCCCGACGCGGTCCGCGCCGATGGCCCGGGACATGGCCTGCAGCACTTCGATCATGAAGCGGCGGCGGTTCTGGGCGCTGCCGCCGTAGGCGTCCTCGCGCAGGTTGGTGTTGGTGGCCAGGAACTGCATCGGCAGGTAGCCGCTGGTGCCGTGCAGCTCCACGCCGTCGAAGCCTGCCTCCAGTGCCAGCGCGGCCGCCTGTGCGTACTCGCGGATCACTCCGGCAATTTCGTCCAGGCGCAGCGGGCGCGGCATGTCGAAGCCGGCCGGGCCGACCGCGTCGGTGAAGATCCTGCCGCTCGCGCGCACCGCCGACGGCGCCACGGTTTCGGCCTCGGCCTGCTTGTTGTGGTGGCTGGCGATGCGGCCGACGTGCATGAGCTGGGCCACGATGCGCCCGCCTTCGGCATGCACCGCCGAAGTCACGCGACGCCAGGCCGTGGCCTGCTGCGGCGTGTGCAGTCCCGGCGTGCGGCAATAGCCCTTGCCGGCGGCGCTGGGCTGTGTGCCTTCGGTGACGATGAGGCCCGCCGTGGCGCGCTGGCGGTAGTACGCGACATGCAGGTCCGTCGGCACGTCGCCCTCGGCCGCACGGCTGCGCGTCATGGGCGCCATGACGATGCGGTTGGACAGCGCGATGGCGCCCAACTGAAGAGGTTCGAACAATGGATCGGAGGCGGGCGTCATGGTGCTTGTCCTGCTGGCTAGCGCACGCGGATCTTCGGTTCCGCTGCGCCGCGGCGCATGGTCGCCAGGAATTGCTCCAGCGGCGCGGGCGGTGCCACGTCGGCCATATCGGCATCCGGAGGCTGGGCCCAGAAGTCTTTCCAGCTCGGCCACAGCGCGTGCCAGCTTCCTTCATAGGGCTCGCGCCCCGGCCAGCGCATCTTGCGTTCGCCGATGGGCGGCTTGTTGAGGTCGGTGGCGTACCAGTAGCAAGGCAGGCGCCGGCGAAACAGCCAGCGGCCGTCGATGCGTTCGTAGTCGTCCCAGTACAGCATCTGCATGATGACCCAGTCGCCGCCGGCCTCGTGCTCGTTCTTCGAGTACACGACACCGTGCGCGCGATCGGGACTGGTGAACTCGATCACATGTCCGCCCAGGTGGTGCGAGGTGCCGCTGAACTGCTGGCGCAGCGTCTGGTCGACCCAGGCCTTCAGGTGCGCGCGGCCCACCTTGTCGCGGCTCACGCGAACGTCCGGTGCGAACAGTCCGACGTGGGCATCCACGTCGCGCATGTCCAGGGACAACGAATACTTGGACACGAGGAATCGAATCTCCTCGATGGATTCCAGCCGATCGACACGTGCAAGAAGCGCTTCCGTCATGAACCGGGTCTCTCCGTCAGTCTGTCAATGAACGGCGCCGATTCTGGTTTCGCCCCGCACGGCGGGCATCGTCCGATGGGACTAAGGCCCGAAGGACTTTGCGCACGCGCTTAGTCTCATCGGACGATGTGCCCTCAAGAGGGGCTCCACAGAATCGACGCACAGATTCAAGGAGCCAAGGATGAACAAGCAGTTGGGGCTGGATGCGGTCGCTTCGCATCTGCAAGACGGCATGACGGTGGGCATCGGCGGATGGGGACCGCGCCGCAAGCCGATGGCGGTGGTGCGCGAGTTGTTGAAGTCACCGGTCAAGGACCTGACGGTCGTGGCCTATGGCGGCCCGGAGGTCGGCATGCTGTGCGCCGCCGGCAAGGTCCGCAAGCTGGTCTACGGCTTCGTGACGCTCGATGCGATTCCGCTGGAGCCGTACTTTCGCAAGGCCCGCGAGGCGGGTGCGCTGGAGGTCTGCGAGCTGGACGAAGGCCTGCTGCACTGGGGCCTGCGCGCCGCCGGCATGCGGGTGCCTTTCCTGCCGACGCGCGTGGGTCTGGGCAGCGACATCCTGACCTACAACCCGTCCTTCAAGACGGTCCAGTCGCCCTATGCCGACGGCGAGGTGCTGCTGGCCATGCCCGCGCTCGCGCTGGACCTGGCGCTGCTGCACGTCGACACCGCCGACCGCCTGGGCAACACCCACATCCACGGACCAGACCCCTTCTTCGACGACCTGTTCGCGCGGGCGGCAAGAAAGACCATCGTCAGTTGCGAGGAGATCCACGACCGGCTGGACATCGCCCGCCCCGAGGACGCCAAGGCCAACCTCTTCGAGCGCAACCTCGTCACCCATGTCATCCACGCGCCCTTCGGTGCGCACCCCACCTCCTGCGCGCCGCGCTACGGCTGGGACCTGGGCCACCTGAAGCAGTACGCCGCCAGCGCGAGCCAGGCCGACGGCTGGAGCACCTACGGCGAACAGTTCCTGCGCGGCGACGAGGCCGCCTACCAGTCGGCCGTGGGTGGCGTGCAACGTATCGGCGCGTTGCCGATGCCGGTTTTCTGATGCGAGGACAGGACTTCGAGATGAGCCAGATTTCTTCTTCTTCTTCTTCCTCTTTCACCTTGGCCGAATTGATGATCGGCGCGGCCTCCGAAGCCTGGCGCGGCGACGGCGAACTGCTCGGCTCGGGCATCGGCACGCTGCCGCGCATCGCGCTGGGCGTGGCCAAGCTCACCCATTCGCCGGAACTGCTGATGACCGACGGCGAGGCCTACCTGGTCGAGGAGCCCATTCCGCTCGGTCCGCGCGGCGACTGGAAGCCCCGCTTCTCCGGCACGATGACCTATGCGCGGGTCTTCGACTGCGTCTGGAGCGGCAAGCGCCATGCGCTGGTCGGCCCGACCCAGATCGATCGCTGGGGCCAGGCCAACATTTCATGCCTGGGCGATTTCCACAAGCCCAAGGTGCAGATGCTGGGCTCGCGCGGCTTTCCGGGCAACAGCATCAACCACGCCAACTCGATGTTCGTGCCGGTGCACAGCACCCGCGTCTTCGTCGCCGGCGAGGTCGATGTGGTCGGCAGCGTCGGCTACAACCCCGCGCGCTGGCTGCCCGGCATGAACCGCGATGCGGTGGACCTGCGCTTGATCGTCACCGACCTGTGCGTCATGGATTTCTCGGGCCCCGACCATGCCATCGCGGTGAGGTCGCTGCACCCCGGCGTGAGCTTCGAGCAGGTGCAGGCGGCCACGGGCTTTCCCTTGCTGCGTGCCAACGGCATGGGCATCACGCCCGCGCCGACCGACGAGCAGATGGCCTTGATCCGCCAACTCGATCCGCACGACCTGCGCGCCGGCGTTCTCAAGGACAACCCGCCCGGAGTGCGTGCATGAGCGTCGTCTTTCCGCGCGCGGCATCGCGGGCCGCCGGCACCGGAGCGGTGGCATGAGCCGGGCCCTCAAGACCGAACTGTGCGACCTGCTCGATTGCCGCTACCCGATCGTGCAGACCGCGATGGGCTGGGTGGCCGATGCGCGGCTGGTCGCCGCGACCTGCAACGCCGGCGGCTTCGGCTTCCTGGCCGGCGCCACCATCGAGCCCGACAAGCTGGAGGATGAAATCCGCAAGGTCATGGCACTGACCGAGCGGACCTTCGGCCTGAACTTCCACATGTGGCAACCCAACGCCGCCCAGGTCATCGACCTCGTGGTCAAGTACAGCCAACGCATCCGCGCCGTGAGCTACGGGCGCGGGCCGGACAAGGCGACCATCCGCCGCTTCAAGGACGCGGGCGTGCTGTGCATGCCGACCGTGGGCGCGCTCAAGCATGCGCTGAAGGCCGTCGAGCTGGGCGCCGACATCGTCACCATCCAGGGCGGCGAGGGCGGCGGCCATACCGGCAATGTGCCGACCTCCATCCTGCTGCCGCAGGTGCTCGATGCGGTCCGTGTGCCCGTGGTCGCGGCCGGCGGGTTTCATGACGGACGGGGCCTGGCGGCGGCGCTGGGCTATGGCGCGGTCGGCATCGCCATGGGCACGCGCTTCCTGATGACCCGCGACTCGCCGGTGCCCGAGGCGACGAAGCAGCACTACCTGGCGGTGAACGACGTGGCCCACATCCGCGTGTCGCACGCGGTGGACGGCATGCCGCAGCGCCACATCGACAACGCCTACCTGTTGCGGCTCGAAGCCGACAGCGGGCTCAGGCGCGTGCTGGTGGCGCTGCAGTGCGCCTGGAAATGGAAGGCCCGCACCGGCATGAGCACCGGCCACATGCTGCGCACCGCGGCAAGCGCGCTACGCGAGGACGGCATGAGCGTGGCGCAGACGCTGATGGCGGCCAACGCACCCGTGCTGATCCAGCGCTCCATCGTGGACGGGCGGCCCGACGAAGGCGTGCTGCCCAGCGGCCAGGTGGCCGCCGCGATCGGCGAACTCAAGAGCTGCGCCGAGGTGATCGACGAACTGGTCGCCCAGGCCCATGCGCGGCTGGATGCACTCGCCGCGCTGACAAGAACGCAAGAGACCCTCTCATGACGAACGACATCGAAAACTCTTTGAAAAGCACCGTCGACGCGGGCGTGGCGGAACTGGTGATCGACCACCCGCCGGTCAACGCCCTGCCCAGCGCGGGCTGGCACGCGCTGGCCGCGCGCATCGACCGCCTGGGCAATGACCCCGAGGTCCGCGTGATCGTGCTGCGCGCCGAAGGGCGCGGCTTCTGCGCCGGCGTGGACATCAAGGAACTGGCGGCACACCCCGCGCGCATCGTCTCCGTCAACGCCGGCAACTACGCGACCTTTCGCGCCATCCATCGCTGTCGGGTGCCGGTGATCGTGGCGGTGCACGGCTTCGTGCTGGGTGGCGGCATCGGCATTTCGGGGGCGGCGGACATCGTCGTCGCCTCGGACTGCGCCACCTTCGGCGTGCCCGAGGTGGACCGCGGCGCGATGGGCGGCGGTGCCCACCTGCAGCGCCTGTTCCCGGTGCAGAAGGTGCGCCACATGTACTTCACCGGCGATGCCATCGACGCAGCGGAAGCCTTTCGCCTGGGCGCCGTCGAGCGCGTGGTGCCGCGCGCGCAACTGCGGCAGGCGGCGCTGGACATCGGCCGCAAGATCGCGGCCAAGAGCACCACCATGGTCCGCCTGGCCAAGGAGTCGCTCAACGGCATCGAGGACGGCAACCTCGAGGACAAGTACCGCTGGGAGCAGGGCTTCACCTTCGAGGCCTACATGAGCCCGGATTCGCAGGAAGGCCGCGAGGCCTTCGTCGCCAAGCGCGATGCGAACTTCGACGCGAACGCAAACGTCAACGCGAAGGCCTGAGGCGTTCCATGCATCTGCACTACACCGAAAAGCAGCGCCGCTTCCGCGCCGAGGTCCGCGCCTGGCTGGCCGCCCACGTCCCGAAGGAACCGCTGGCCAGCTTCGACACGGCCGAAGGCTTCGAGCAGCACCGCGCCTGGGAGCGCACGCTCAACTCGGGCCGCTGGAGCATGGTGACCTGGCCGGTCGAGCTGGGCGGGCGGGGCTGCGACCTCATCGAGTGGCTGATCTTCGAGGAGGAGTACTGGCGCGCGCAGGCGCCCCTGCGCGTCAACCAGAACGGCATCTTCCTGCTCGGCCCCACGCTGATGGACTTCGGCAGCGCCGAGCAGAAGGCGCGCTTTTTGCCGCGCATGGCCGCCGGCGACGACATCTGGGCGCAGGGCTGGTCCGAGCCCAACGCCGGTTCGGACATGGCCGCCATCAAGGCCAGCGCCGTGCGCGAAGGCGACTTCTATGTCGTCAACGGCCAGAAGACCTGGTCGTCCCGCGCGGTCTGGGCCGACTGGCTGTTCGGCCTGTTCCGAAGCGACCCCGATTCGCAGCGGCACCACGGGCTGAGCTTTTTGCTGCTGCCGCTGAACGCACCGGGCGTGACCGTGCAGCCGATCCGCCAGCTCAACGGCGAAGCCGGCTTTGCCGAAGTGTTCTTCGACAACGTCAAGGTGCCGGTGGCCAACCGCATCGCGGAAGAGGGCGCGGGCTGGCATGTGGCCATGGCCACGGCGGGCTTCGAGCGCGGGCTGATGCTGCGCTCGCCGGCGCGCTTCCAGGCAACGGCGCGCGCGCTGGTGGCGCTGTACCAGCGCCACCGCGCGTCGGCCGACCGCGACCCGGCGATCCGCAATGCCGTGCTGCGCGCCTGGATGGATGCCGAGGCCTACACGCTGGCGACCTACCGCACCGCCAGCCGGCTGGACAACGGCGGCAGCATCGGCCCCGAGTCGAGCACCAACAAGATCTTCTGGTCCGAGCTGGACCTGCGGATGTACGAGACCGCCATGCGCATCCTCGGCCCCGAGGCCGAACTGCTGCCGCCGGCGCCCGAGCCCGGCGTGGTGGGCCACTGGCTCAACGGCTTCCTGCATTCGCAGGCCGGAACGATCTACGCGGGCGCCAACGAAATCCAGCGAAACATCATTGCCGAACGCATGCTCGGCATGCCGCGCTCCTGAGGACACAGCGATGTACTTTCATTTCACCGATGACCAGCGCGAGTTCGGCGAAGCCATGTGCAGCTTCTTCATGAAAGAGGCCACGCCCGAGCTGGCGCGCGAGCTGTGGGACACGCCGACCGGGCGCTCGTCCGAGATGTGGGCGAGCGTGACCGCGCAGGGCATGCTGGGCATGTCCGTGCCCGAAGCTTTCGGCGGGCTGGGCTGCCGCGACGATGCCTGGTCGCTGATGACGCAGGTCATCGGCTACTACGGCGGCTCCGACGGATTGTTCGAGACCGCCTGGCTGGCCGCCTCGCTGATCGATGCGCTGGGGCCCGATTCGCCCGAGCGCGCGCTCTGGCTCCCGCGCATCGCGGCGGGCGAGGCCCGCGTGGCGATCGGGCATCCGGTCAATCCGCTGGTGGCCGATGCGCACGTGGCCGACCTGCTGCTGCTGGCGCACGAAGACGAGGTCCATGCGGTGCGCCGCGAGGATGTGCGCATGAGCCCGCGCCGCAGCATCGACGCCTCGCGCCGCCTGTTTCGCATCGAGTGGACGCCCAGCCGCGCCAGCCGCATTGCGGATGCCGAACTCGGCCAGCGCCTGTGGGCCGACACCCTGAATCGCGGCGCGCTGGCCGTGGCCGGGCAGATGAACGGATTGACGCAGCGCCTGATCGACCTGTCGGTCGACTACACCGCGCAGCGCAAGCAGTTCGGCAAGCCGGTGGGCAGCTTCCAGGCCGTCAAGCACCTGATCGCCAACGTGGCGGTCGAGCTGGAGTTCGCCAAGCCGGTGACCTACCGCGCCGCCTATGCGCAGGCCGAACGAGAAGACCTGCGCGACGTGCATGTGTCCCACGCCAAGCTGGTGGCGGCCGATGCGGCACGCCTGGCCTGCCGCAACGGCATCCAGGTTCATGGCGCCATGGGCTACACGTGGGAGATGGACCTGCAGATCTTTGCCAAGCGCGTCTGGGCACTCGACGCGACATGGGGCGACGAGGCCCTGCACAAGGCCCGCGTCGCGCAGTTCGTGTTCGATCCCGATGCGGCGCTCGGACCCGGCCACACCTTTTCTGAATCGACGGAGCAAGCAAGACATGCATGAAGCAGTGATAGTTGCCACCGCCCGGACCGCCATCGGCAAGGCCTTCCGGGGCGCCTTCAACGACACCGAGGCACCGGTGCTCGGCGGCCATGTGGTGCGCGCCGTGGTCGCGCGTGCCGGCATCGAGCCGGGCGAGGTCGACGACGTGCTGATGGGCGCTGCGGCGCAACAGGGCACGCAGTCGTACAACCTGGGCCGCCTGTGCGCCTACACCGGCGGCCTGCCGTTGAGCGTGCCGGGCATGGCCATCGAGCGCATGTGCGGCTCCGGCCTCATGAGCATCGCCACCGCCGCCAAGGGCGTGATGTGCGGCGAGCTGGACATCGCCGTGGCCGGCGGACTGGAGTCGATCTCGCTCACGCAGAACGCGCACAAGAACAGCTTTCGCGCACAGTCGCAGGCCGTGCGCGCCGTGGTGCCCGAGGCCTACATCGCGATGATCGAGACCGCCGAAGTGGTGGCCGAGCGCTACGGGATTTCACGCGCCGCGCAGGACGCGTATTCGCTGGCCAGCCAGCAGCGCACGGCCGCCGCGCAGGCGGCGGGCCTGTTCGACGACGAGATCGTGCCCCTCACCGTCGACAAGGCGCTGACGGACAAGGAAGGCCAGTCGATCGGCAGCACGCGCGTGACCCTGGCGCGCGACGAAGGCAACCGCGCCGACACCACGCTGGAAAGCCTGGCCGCGCTTCGTCCGGTGCTGAAGAACGGCACCTGGGTGAAGGAGGGGCGGCACATCACGGCGGGCAACGCCTCGCAGCTCTCGGACGGGGCCTCGGCGACGCTGCTGATGCGCCGCACCGAGGCGGCGCGGCGCGGCCTGGCACCGCTGGGCGTCTACCGGGGCATGGCGGTGGCGGGATGCGGTCCGGACGAAATGGGCATCGGGCCGGTGTTCGCAATTCCCAAGCTGCTGCAGCGGCACGGCCTGGGCGTGGACGACATCGGCCTGTGGGAAATCAACGAGGCCTTTGCCTGCCAGGTGCTGTATTGCGCCGAGCGGCTCGGCATTGCGCACGACCGCCTGAACGTCAACGGCGGTGCCATTGCCATCGGCCATCCCTTCGGCATGTCGGGCGCGCGCATGGTGGGCCATGCCCTGATCGAAGGACGCCGGCGCGGCGTGCGCCATGTGGTGGTGGCCATGTGCATCGCCGGCGGCATGGGTGCGGCCGCCTTGTTCGAGGTGCTGTGATCCGTGGCCGCCACAAGGGGCGCGGACACCGCGAGGGTTGACCGCGCCGGCGTGCTGCAAGGCAAGGCCGTCGCCATCACCGGTGCCGGCCAGGGACTGGGCGCGGCCTATGCGCGCCTGGCCGCCGCGGAAGGCGCGAGCGTGCTGGTCAACGACATCGATGCAGCCGCTGCGCAGGCGGTGGTGCGGGACATCGAGGCCGCCGGCGGCCGGGCCGTGGCGAACGCGGCCGACATTTCGAGCTGGGCCGGCGCCGCCGACCTGGTCGGCGAATGCATCGGACGCTTCGGCACCATCGACGGGCTGGTCAACAACGCCGCGCGCTTCTACATGTCCCGGCCGGAGGAAGACGAAGAGGCCGCGATGCGCGCGCTGGTTGCCGTCAATGTGCTGGGCACGGCTTTCTGCGGCGTGCACGCGCTGCGCCACATGGTGGCGCGCGGACGGGGCGCCATCGTCAATGTCACCTCGGGTTCGCAGACTGGCACCACGCTGCAGGGCATGTACGGCGCGTCCAAGGGCGCGGTGGCCTCGCTGACCTACAGCTGGTCGGTCGATGCCGCGCCGCACGGTGTGCGCGTCAATGCGGTGTCGCCCATGGCGAAGACGCCGATGGCCGACGTGGCCCGCAGCTACTTCACGCAGCGCCAGCGCACGCCGTGGCCGCAGGTCGCGGTGAGCCCCGAGGACAACGCACCCGTCGTGGCCTATCTGCTGTCCGATGCGGCGCGGGGCGTCAACGGACAGGTCGTGCGCATCGACGGCGATCGGCTGTCGCTGATGACGCATCCCGCCGTGCTGCATCCGCCGCTGGAGAGCGAGCACTGGGGCGTGGACGAAGTCGCGCAGGCTTTCGAGTCGCAGCTGAAAGCCCGCCAGTTGCCCGCCGGCGTGGTCGGTGCGCAGCTCGTGCTGCATCCCTATGCGCTGCGCTATCCGCGCGAGGCGGACGCCGGCGGCTGAAGGCGTCGCTCCGTTCGATCCGCCTAGTCCTGAAGGACGATGTTGAGGCGAATGTCTTTCCACAGAATCCGGCCGGCGGACACGCACCGGACAAGAAGCGGCCCGCGCAGGGGATCTCGAAAGATCCCACCGATTTTCATAAAAGCCCAGGAGACAAGAGACATGAAGACATTCAGGAAAGTGCCGATGGCGCTGGCCCTCTCGGCCGCGTTCGTCCTGCCTTCGCATGCCGACGAACTGTCGGACCTCAAGGTGAAGATGAACGAGATGCTGCAGCAGGTGCAGGCGCTGCAAAAGAAGCAGGAAGAAATGGAAGCCAGGCAGGCCGCCAGTGCCGCCGAAAAGCCGGAGGGCCCGGCACCTGTGGTGGCGGGCGCGCTGCCGGGCTCCATCATGCTGCCGGGCACCAACACCTCGCTGAAGATCGGCGGCTACGTGCAACTGGCCGCGAGCCGGGAGATGAACGGCTTCATCGGCAACACGCAGACCGTGCTGGCGCCGTTCTCCACCGCATTCGGCGGCATTCCCTTCTCGGGATCGCAGCCTGCCAAGCGCAGCGGCGAGACCAGCTTCGAGGCGCGCGAATCGCGGCTGAACGTGACCACGCTCACGCCCACGCGCTACGGCGACCTGAGGACACTGATCGAAGGCGACTTCTACGGCACCGGCGGCACCAAGGTCTCGACCAACTCGGTCTCCTTCCGGCTGCGCCATGCCATGGCCGAGATCGGTCCGTGGATGTTCGGCCAGTACTGGTCCAACTCGGCGGACCTGATGCAGGGGCCGGACGTGTACGACTTCGGCGGCCCGGTCGGCCTGGCCGCCCTCAGCCGCGTGCCGCAGATCCGCTACACCTGGAAGATCAATCCGCGCTCCACCTTCTCGGCCTCGATCGAGCAGCCCTCGCAGGACTTCAGCGGCGCGGACAGCGTGGTGTTCCAGGCGGGCTACAACAACATCAGCGCCAATTCGCTGGACAAGCTGCCGGACGTCACCGCGCGCTATGTCTTCGACGACACCTGGGGCCGCCAGTCCTTCGGCTTCGTGGCCCGCCGGCTGACGGCGACCAATGTGGGCGGCGCGGGCACGCCGGGCGCGGCCCTGGGCGACAAGACCCTGGGCACCACCGGCTACTCCATCAACAACCAGGGCACCTTCAACGTGTTCGGCCGGGACAAGCTGGCCTACCACCTGGTCTGGGGCAAGGGCGCCGGCCGCTACATCACGCAGCAGCAGCCGTCCGCCGTGCTGTACCCCAACGTGGCCGGCGCGCCCAATACGCTCGACGCCATCAAGTCGACCGGCTTCAACGTCTCCTACCTGCACTACTGGAACGACCAGTGGCGCTCGACCATCGACTACGGCAGGGTCCGCACCTCGGTGCCGCATCCGCAACTGCCGCTCACCACCATGAGTTCGGTGCAGTCGGTCTTTGCCAACCTGATCTGGTCGCCGGTGCCGCAGGCCGAGCTGGGGCTGGAGTACGCCTGGGCCAAGATCAAGAACGACGTGCCCAAGTCCGGCATCGGCAGCCGCCTGTCGTTCATCGGCAAGTACAAGTTTTAATGGCGGCCAGGGCGGCCGGCCACCGGCCGCCGACATTCAAGGGCAGTGACTATGGTTGACGAATTTGCGATTGTTGTGGTCC
The DNA here is from genome assembly GCF_051216615.1 of Variovorax raffinosi. Lineage (NCBI taxonomy): Bacteria > Pseudomonadati > Pseudomonadota > Betaproteobacteria > Burkholderiales > Comamonadaceae > Variovorax > Variovorax raffinosi. The sequence goes on along the minus strand of NZ_JBPJZR010000002.1, from coordinate 165,181 downwards.
GCGGCCTGGGCCTCGGCGCGATCTTCGCGCTGATCGCGATGAGCATGAACATCGTCTACGGGGCGACGCACATCCTCAATTTCGCGCAGGGCAACATGTTCGTGCTGGGCGGCTTCGTCGCCGTGGCCGCGACGCCCGCCGGGCAAAGCATGGTGCTCTGGCTGGCGCTGATCCCGGCGGCGGCGCTGGTGCTGGCGCTGGTGGTCGCGGTGCAGGGCTGGATCACGCTGGTGCCCCTGCGGCATTCGGTCGAGCAGAACTCCTGGCTGATCACGACCATGGCCGTGTCCATCATGATCAGCGCCGCGCTGCTGCTGGTGCAGGGCCCCTGGGCCGCGACGGCGCGCAGCCCGGTGCCGCCGCTGGTGCTGTTCGGCGTGCGCACGCCCGGCCCCTACATCGCGGTGATGGCGCTTGCCGTTTTCTGGTTCGTCGCCTTGCGCCTGTTCCTCACCCGCACGCTGGCCGGCCTGGCCGTGAGCGCGCTGTCGCAGGACCTGGAGGCCGCGCGGGCCGCGGGCCTGAAGGTGCGCCAGTTGCAGTTGCTGGCCTTCGGCATCAGCGGCCTCGTGGTGGGCAGCGCGGGCTTCGTGGCGGCGCCGCTGATGTCGATCTCGGCCGACACCGGCATCCGCTACGTGCTCAACGGCTTCGTCGCTTCCGTCATCGGCGGCATGGGCAGCAACCTGGGCGCCATGGTGGGCGGCGCGCTGGTGGGCGTGGTCTCGATGCTGGCCATCTACCTGTTCGGCGGCGAGTACCAGGGCCTGGTGTCTCTGCTGCTGCTGGTGGGCATGCTGCTGATTCGACCCGAAGGCCTGTTCGGCCGGGCGAGCGCGCGCCGCGTGTGATGAGCGTCTATCTGGAACCCCTTCGAATGACATCCACTGCCGTCTACACGCCCGCCGCCCCGGCAACCGCCCGCCGCTCCAGGCTGGATGCGGACACCGGGCAACTGGCGATCGCCTGCGTCCTGATCGTGCTGAGCGGGCTTGTTCCCGACTGGCTCGGCGATGACTACTGGACGCACAGCTTCCAGCTCGTCAACCTGTTCATCGCCGTCGCCGCCTTCCAGAACCTGCTGATGCACGATGCCGGCCAGACCTCTTTCGGCCAGGGCGCGATCTTCGGCGTGGCCGCCTATGGCGCGGCCGTCGTCGCCAGCCTGTACGGCCAGCCCTACTGGGTGGCCGCCTGCTTCGGCGTGGCGGCGGCGGTGGTGGCGGGCTTTCTCTATGCGCTGCCGTCGCTGCGCGTGCAGGGCTACTACCTCGGCTTCGTCACGATGAGCGCGGCCACCGTGTTCCCCGAAATGCTGGTGGCGGCGAACCGCTACACCAACGGCATCAACGGCCTCTCGCTGAGCTTTTCCTCCTGGCACGAACGCACGGTGCTCGGCGCTTCGCCGATGACCCTGGCGGTCTGCGGCGTGGCCTGCGCCGCGCTGGCCTCGCATGTGCTGCTGCGGCGGACCGCGCTGGGGCGGCTGCTGCGCGTGGCCGCCAGCAGCCCCGAGGCGGCACAGTCGCTGGGTGTGTCGCCGGGCCTGATGCGCTGCATCGCCTTCACCCTCGTGGCCTTCGGCACGGGCGTCGTCGGCACGCTCTACACGCCCATCGTCGGCTTCGTCAGTCCCGCGGCCTTCAACCTCGACACCTCCATCCTGTTCTTCCTGGCGGTGATCGTCGGCGGGCGCGGCCACATCCTGGGCACCGTGGTCGGCGTGTGGGTGCTCTACCTGCTGCCCAACATCCTGCTGGCCGAACTGTTCCAGTACCGCCTGCTGGCCTATGGCGCCGCGGCGCTGGTCGTCATGCTGCTGCTGCCGGACGGCATCGTCGGCACCTTCGAGCGCTGGCGCCGGCGTCGCCGCGAGACCCAGGCGCCGTTGAACGTGAACCTGGATTGCCTGCTCGAAGTGCGCGCCGCCCAGGCCCGCGGGGGCGGGCAGGCATCGGGCGACGCCATCGATGTGCGCTCGGCCACCAAGCGCTATGGCTCGGTGGCGGCACTGGACGGCGTCGACCTGCGGGTCGGGCGCCACCAGATCCACGGCCTGGTCGGCGCCAACGGCTCGGGCAAGACCACGTTGCTGAACATGCTGAGCGGCTTCTCGCGCCTGGACAGCGGCTCCGTGCGCATGGCGGGGCGCGAAGTGACTTCGCTGCCCGCGCACCGCATCGCCCGGCTGGGCCTGGGGCGCACCTTCCAGAAGCCGCGCATCTTTCCGGCGATGTCGCTGTGGGAGAACGTCGAGATCGGCGTGGACGCCTCGCGCGTCGCGGGCAGCCGGGCCGGGCAGGCGCATCCGGCCGAACTGATCGCGGCGCTGGCGCAGGCCATGGACGGCGGCCATGTCGACCTGGTGCCCCATGGGCAGCGCCGCCTGGTGGAGCTGATGCGCGTCGTGCTGATGGGCGCGGACATCATCCTGCTGGACGAGCCGGCCGCCGGCCTCTCGCCGTCGGAGCGCGAGCAGTTCAAGCAACTGCTGCGCCGCCTGCGCGATGACCTGGGCAAGACCGTGGTGCTGGTCGAGCACGACCTGGAGCTGGTCTGGGACATTGCCGACACCATCACCGTGCTGGAGGCCGGCAAGGTGGTCGCGCACGGCAGCGCCGGCGACATTGCCGAAAACCCCTTCGTCCGCAAACTGTTCATCGAGCCGGCCCATGCTTGAAACCACACAACTGCGCTCGGGCTACGGCAATGTGCCGGTGCTGCGCGACATCGATCTGTCGGTCAAGCCGGGAGAGATCCTGCTGGTGGTGGGCGAGAACGGCGCGGGCAAGTCCACGCTGCTGCGCACCATCGGCGGCTTCATCAGGCCCGAGCAGGGCCGCATCAGGCTGGACGGCAAGGACATCGGCGGCATGAGCCCCGAGGCCATCGCGCGCAGCGGCCTGCGCCTGGTGCTGGACGGACACCGCGTGTTCCCCGACATCTCGGTGTGGGACAACCTGCGCCTGGGCGCGGTGATCCGCCGCGACAAGCGCGGCTTCGACCGGGCGATCGAAGAGGTGTTCGAGGTCTTCCCCATCCTCAAGGATCGGCTGAAGCAGCCCGCGCGCAACCTGAGCGGCGGGCAGCAGCAGATGCTGGCGCTGGGGCAAGCCTTCGTCGCGCAGCCGCGCGTGCTGCTCAGCGACGAACCCTCGCTGGGCCTGGCGCAGTCGCTGCTGCCGCCCATCCTCGCCTTCCTGCGCCGCTGGGCGGCATCGGGCACGGCCATCGTGATCGTCGAGCAGCACATCGACATTGCCCTGTCCGTGGCCGACCGGGCCATGGTGGTCGAGCGCGGTGCCATCAAGCTCAGTTGTGCCGCGCGCGACCTGAAGGCCCACCTGAAGCAGCAGGCCGATGCGCCCGGGCACACGCGATGAAGGGCGCCCGGCGATGACGATGGTGTATGAATTCGATGGCGTGCGGCCAGTGGTGCATCCCTCGGCCTATGTCCATCCGACGGCGGTGCTGATCGGCGACGTGATCGTCGGTGCGCGGTGCTACATCGGCCCGGCCGCCTGCCTGCGCGGCGACTTCGGACAACTGGTGCTGGAGGACGGGGTGAACTTCCAGGACACCTGCGTGATGCACGGCTTTCCCGGACGGGCCTCGGTGGTCGAGGCCGACGGCCACATCGGCCACGGCGCGATCCTGCACGGCTGCCGCATCGGCCGCAATGTGCTGGTCGGCATGAACGCCATCGTCATGGACAACGCCGTCATCGGCGAGTCCAGCCTGGTGGCGGCCCTGAGCTTCGTCAAGAAGGGCATGGTGGTGCCGCCGCGCTCGATGGTCTCCGGCATTCCCGCGCGGGTGGTGCGCGCAATGACCGATGACGAGGTGATCCGGAAGTCCGAAGGCACGACCGAGTACCAGCGCCTGGCGGCCGTGTCGCTGCGCACCCTGCGGGCGGTCGAGGCGAGCACCGAGATCGAACCCGATCGCAAGAGCGTGGCGTTCGCGCTGCAGGCGCATGAGCGGCTGTCGCGCAGGCGCGATGCCACGGCGCCCTGAGCCGCGAGGGAACGATGCCGGCGGGGTGAATCGTCCGCTTGGACGATGAGCGCGCGGGCACGCTTCGATAAGGTCATGGCGTCGGTGCGCATGCACGCCCTGCGCAACAGACCCGCACAACAACCCCAAGGAGACAAGACATGACCCTGCAAGGAAAAATCGCCGTCGTGACCGGCGGCGCCAACGGCATCGGCCATGCGGCGGCGCTGCGGCTGGCACGCGACGGCGCGGACATCGCGCTGCTCGACCGCGACGAGGCCGGGCTGCGCCAGACCGCCGAGGACGTGCGCGCGCTCGGCCGGCAGGCCGAGACGTACGCCATCGACTGCACCAGCGAGGCCGCGGTGCGCGAGGCCTTCGCCGGCATCGACCGCCGCTTCGGGCGCGTGGACATCCTGTTCAACAACGTCGGCCAGGGCGCGCGTGAGAACACGCACGAGTTCCTGCAGGCCGACCTGGCGTCCATCGACTTCCTGTTCGCCGTGAACCTCAAGACCTGCGTGCTGTGCTCGCAGCAGGTGGTGGCGCAGATGCGCGAGCGCCGCAGCGGCAAGATCATCAACGTGACCTCGGAAGCGGCCGTCAACGGCGTGCTGCGCAACTGGGACTACGCGGCGGTCAAGGCCGGCGTGATCGGTTTCACGCGCGCCCTGGCGCGCGAGATGGCACCCTTCCAGGTCAACGTCAACGTGATCGGCCCCGGTGCCACGCGCACCCGCGCCATCGAGCAGGCGCCCAAGGACCTGATGGACAAGGTGATCGCGGGCATTCCCATGCAGCGCATCGCCGAGCCGGAGGAGATCGCCAGCGTGGTCTCGTTCTTTGCGGGCGATGCGAGCAATTACGTGACCGGGCAGACGCTGCTGGTCAACGGGGGCAACTGGATGCTGTGAACGGCGATGCGGCGGCCCGCGCCTGCACGGCGGGCCGCCTCGTTCGTGTTCCTACATGCAGCTGCGTTCGGGCAGGCCGTCTTCGCGTTTCTTGTCGGGCCGGGTGACGAACACGATGGCGTCGGTGCCCACCAGGAAGTGGTTGGTGGGCGATGCCGAGAGCGGACCGTTGATGCGCCCCTTGACGGTCTGGGCGTTCTTCTCGATCCATGCCGCCAGCACCGGGCCGTCGAAGGACTGGGTCGCCTCGATGGCGGCCTTCACGATGTAGACCCCGTCATAGGCCATGCTGACGACCTGCTGGTTGAGCTGCGCGAAGTTCTTGCTGTCGGCGGCCTTGAGCTTCGTGACGAACTTGCCGAACTCGGTCTGGCCGACCGCATCGCCGGGGCAGTAGGTGTAGGCCTTGAGCAGCTGGCCGGCGGTCAGCCCGTTGCTGAACGCATCGGGGCCGCCGGTGCGCATGACCATCGGAACGTTCAACGCGGCCGAGTTGCTGACCAGCTTGACCTTCCAGCCCACCTCGTCCAGGTTCTTGAGGATGGAGCCGGTGTCGTCGCCCGTGCTGCTGACCTGCAGCAGCACCTCGGGGTTGCCCCGGCGCAGCGACAGGATCTGCGAGGTCATGTCGGTGATGTGCGGCTCATGCTGCTGCGTGCCGGTCACCTTGATGCCGCGCGCCGCGAGCATGCGCTGCAGGTTGTCCTGCGCGGACTTTCCCTGGCTGCCGGTGTCGGTGATGATCGCCGCCGACTTCACCTTCAGCACGTTGGCGATGTAGTCGGTCATGGCCTCGGAGACGGCCTCGATGCTGGTGAACAGGCTGAAGTGGTAGGGCGCCACCTTGGGCGTGATGGCCGACGAACCGGAGACGCTGATGTTGGCGATGCGGGCCTCGGTCAGTACCGGTGCGATGGCCAGCGTCGCCTGGCTCACCATGGGGCCGACCAGGACCTGGATCCTGTCCTTGGAGATCAGGCGCTTGACGGCGGTGACCGCCTGGGTCGGGTCGTTGGCGTCGTCGCCGACGAACAGGTCGACCTGGCGCCCGAGGATGCCGCCGGACTTGTTGATTTCATTGACCGCCATCTTGTAGCCGGCCAGCGAGGTCAGGCCGTTGGCCGGGTTGCCGGTCACCGACACCAGCGCGCCCAGGCGCACGGGCTCGCCGGCGGGTTGGGCCAGCGCCGGCAGGCAGCAGGCAGCGGCGACGAGCCCGGCGACCAGGGTGCGCCGGGCAGGGGAAAAAACAGGGGCCCGGTGAGGGGCTCGCGAAGGCTTCATTTGTCTGCTCCATCGTTATTGAAAGAATGCGAGGCTTGCCGCGCACGCGCGGTGCTTCAGTGCGGATGGTCTGTACTTCGGGGTGGGCGGGCATCGTCCAGTCGGACTAAGGTCTGCGCGATGTTTTTCTAGTCCGAACAGACGAAGACCTGCGCGGGGGCGAAAGCAAGAATGGGCCTCGCGGGGAACTCTCTTCCCCGATCCATCGGACAAGGAGCCCCATGCATATTCTCGTCGTCGGCGGGTCCGGAATGATTGGCGGGCATGCGGCCCTGCATCTGGCTGCCGCAGGGCATGAGGTCACGATCGCCTCGCGCAACCCACCGGCCGAGACGACGCCGATGGTGGCCATGGAATTTCTTCAGGGCGACTACGTGGCCGGCAGTTTCAGGAGCGCCGATCTCGCGCGCTTCGACGCGATGGTGTTCGCGGCCGGGCAGGACCCGCGCCACCTGCGCAAGGGAGACGATGCAGCTGCGCACTGGGAGCGCGCCAACGTGGAAGCGGTGCCGCGCTTTTTTGCGCAGGCCCGTGACGCAGGCGTGCGGCGCGCCGTCAACATCGGCAGCTTCTATCCGCAGGCTGCGCCGCGATTGATCGAGGGCAACCCCTACATCCTGTCGCGCCATCGCGTCGACGAGGCCGTGCGCGCGCTCTGCACGCCGGACTTCAGCGTCGTCTGCCTGAATCCGCCCTACATGCTCGGCGCCGTCCCCGGCCTCGGTTCGCGCGCGTTCGAGCGGCTGACCCACTATGCGCAGGGGCTGGTCGCGAAGATCCCGGTGTTCGCGCCGACGGGCGGCGTCAACTTCATGTCGACACGCTCGCTGGCGCAGGCGATCGAAGGTGCGTTGGCGCGCGGCGAACCGGGACGCGCCTATCTGGTCGGTGACCAGAACCTGTCCTTCCTCGACTACTTCACGGCCTTCTTTCGCGCCGTCGGCAACACGGCGGCGATCCCGCAACTGGCGCAAGACCATCCGCTGGCGTCCAGCTTCGCCGGGCTGGGCGGCACCCTGTATTTCGAACCCGATCCGGCGCAGACGGCACTGCTGGGCTACGACCGGCACGACATCGACCGGGCGATCGAAGAGATCGTCGCCCAGTACAGGCACCCATGACACCGACGAGCATGCCACCGAGCATCGACCTGCACGGCAAGGTCGCGTGGGTGACCGGTGGCGGCGCCGGCATCGGCCGCGCGATCGCCCTGGCCTATGCGCAACTGGGCGCGCGCGTCGCCGTCGCCGAGGCGGACCCCGGGCGCGCCGCGAGCCTGCAGGCCGCGCTCAATGCGCAGGGCGTGGATGCGCTGGTCAGTTGCACCGACGTGCGCGATGCCGGGCAAGTCGATGCCTGCATCGCGGCCATCGAACAACGCTATGGCCGGCTGGATGTGCTGGTCAACAACGTCGGCGATTTCCTGCGCATCTTCGGGCGCTTCGAGCGGCACTCCGAGGCGCAGTGGGAGCAGCTCTACGACATCAACCTGAAGCAGGTCTTTCGCGTCACGCGCGCGGCCTTGCCGCTGATGCTGCGCACCGAGGGCGACCGTTCCATCATCAACCTGAGCACCATCGAGGCGTTTCGCGGCATTCCGAATTGCCCGGTGTATTCGGCCTTCAAGGCCGGCCTCATCGGATTCACGCGCAGCCTGGCGGTGGGCCAGGCGCCGCGCGGCATCCGCGTCAATGCCATCGCCCCGGAGACCACCGATTCGCTCCAGGTGGACCTGTCGGGCCTGCCGCCCCTGCTGCGCGAGAACCCGCAGCACTGGGTGCCGCTCGGGCGCTACGGGCGGCCGCGCGACGTGGCCGGTGCCGCCGTGTTCCTGGCCAGCGAGTTGTCGTCGTGGGTCACCGGCACGACCCTGCACGTCGATGGCGGCGCGCTCGCGGCGGGCGGTTTCTATCGCACGCCCGAAGGCCACTGGACCAACGCGCCGCTGGTCAGTGGCTCCGGTTTTTCCATCTAGGCGGTGGGCATGGACGCGCATGATCGGCCGGCCGCGATGGCGTCCGTCGATGCCCTGGAGGCCATGGAAGCGATCCGGCAGCTCAAGGCCTGCTACTGCCTGTGCGTCGACGGCCAGCGATGGGATGAGCTGCGCGAACTCTTCACGCCCGATGCCACCACGGACACCGGCGGCCAGGGCCGATGGCGCGGCCGCGACAGCTTCGTGGACAAGGTGTCGACGCTGTTCGCCGGCGCCGTCACGCTGCATGTCGCGGGCATGCCCTTCATCACGCTGCAATCGTCCACCGCCGCCCGCGGCATCTGGTCGATGGAAGACCGGCTGTGGTTCCCCGACGCCGCCGCTGCGGATGGCTGGCGCCACTGGCAGGGCAGCGGCCGCTACCACGAAGACTATGCGCGGGTGCAGGGGCGCTGGCTGACCCGCACGATGCGGCTGGAGCGCGTGGAACCGAGGCCGGGGCGCGGTTGAACTCTTCTCTTCGGAAATTGAAATGACCCTGCCTGTCACCTTGTCCACGCACGGCCGGATCGGTGTGATCACCGTCCACTCGCCGCCGGTCAACGCCTTGTCGCAGGCTGTCAGGGCCGGCCTGCTGGAGGCGGTCTTGCGCGGGGGCTCGGACCCCGCGCTGGATGCGCTGGTGCTGGTCTGCAAGGGCCGCACCTTCATCGTCGGCGCGGACATCCGCGAGTTCGGCCAGCCGATGCGGGAGCCCCAGCTGGCCGAGGTGGTGAGTGCCATCGCACGGTCCGCCAAGCCCGTCATCGCCGCCATGCACGGCACGGCCCTCGGCGGCGGCTTCGAGCTGGCGCTGGCCTGCCAGTTCCGCGTGGCGCTGGCCTCGGCCCAGGTCGGCCTGCCGGAGGTCAAGCTCGGCATCCTGCCCGGCTGCGGCGGAACGCAACGCCTGCCCCGGCTCATCGGCGTGGAAGAAGCGCTGCGGCTGGTCGTCGAAGGCAACCCCATCGGTGCGGCCCGGGCGATGGCCCTGGGCGCCATCGATGCCGTGATCGACGGCGACCTGCTGGCCGGCAGCCTGGCCTTTGCCGAAGAGGTCGTGGCGGGCACGCGGCCGATGCGCCGCATCGGCGAGCCACCCGTCGCGCCGGTCGATCCGCGGGTCTTCGACGGCTGGGAGGCCAGCGTCGCCAAAAAATTCAGGGGCTTTCTCGCGCCCGCTCGCGGCATCCAGGCGATTCGCGGGGCTTGCGAACTGGCGTTGACCGAAGGCCTGGCGCGCGAAGGCGAACTGTCGCGGGCGTTGCTGGCTTCGCCGCAGTCCGACGCATTGCGGCACCTGTTCTTTGCCGAACGCGAAGTCGGCAAGGTGCCCGGCCTGCCCGAAGGCACGCCGGTGCGCGGCATCGCCTCGGTCGCGGTCATCGGCTGCGGCAGCATGGGCGCGGGCATCACCCAGTGCTTTCTGAATGCCGGCCTGCCGGTGCTGTGGCTGAGCCGCAGCGAAGAAGGCACGGCGCGCGGCCTGGGCATGGTGCGCAAGAACTACGCGGGCGGCGTGGCGCGCGGCACGCTGACGCAGGCGGCCATGGACCAACGGCTGGCCCTGCTCACCATGACCATGTCATGGGACGCACTTGGCGCCGTGGACCTGGTGATCGAGGCCGTGGCCGAGGACATGGCCGCCAAGCAGGCCGTGTTCGCCGAACTTGACCGGGTCTGCAAGCCGGGCGCCATCCTGGCGACCAACACCTCCTACCTCAGCATCGACGCGCTGGCCGACGCAACGCGCCGTCCCGGGTCGGTGGTGGGCATGCATTTCTTCAACCCGGCCCACGTCATGAAGCTGCTGGAGAACGTGCGGGGCGCGAAGACCGCGCCCGACGTGCTGGCCACCGTGATGCAGCTTGGAAAGACGCTCGGCAAGCAAGCCGTGCTGGTCGGCATGTGCGACGGCTTCGTCGGCAACCGCATGCTGGCCAGGCGTTCGCGCGAAGGCTTCTTCATGCTGGAGGAGGGCGCGACGCCGTGGCAGATCGACAAGGTGCTGTTCGACTTCGGTTTCCCCATGGGCCCGTACGCCATGAGCGATCTGGCCGGCCTGGACGTGGCCTGGGCCGCGCGCAAGGCCCGCTGGGGCCGGCTCACGCCCCGCGAGCAGGCCTGCGACATCCTGGACCAGCTCTGCCGGCTGCAGCGCTACGGACAGAAGACCGGACGGGGCTACTACAGCTACGACGACCGCGACAACCCGCAGCGCGCCATGCCCGATGCGGACATCGAGGCGTTGATCGCGGCGCACTCGCAGCGCCGGGGGCTGGTGCGCCGCGCGGTGCCCCACGACGAAATTCTCGAGCGCTGCCTGTTCGCCATGGTCAACGAAGGCGCCCGGATCCTGGAGGAAGGCATGGCCTCGCGCGCGCTCGACATCGACGTGGTCTGGGTCCACGGCTTTGGCTTTCCCCGCTACCGGGGCGGCCCGATGTTCCATGCCGACCAGATCGGCCTGAAGCGCATCCACCGCGCGATACAGGGCTACCAGCAGACGCTGGGTGCCGAACACTGGACGCCGTCGCCGCTGCTCGCGCGCCTGGCCCGTGAAGGCAAGGGCTTCTACAGCCTGTGAGCCGGGTGGCGGGCAGGGGGCGATCGCCTTCAGGCCAGTGACATGCCACCGTCGAGCGTGACCTCGGCGCCCGTGCAGTACGCGGCCTCGTCGCTGGCCAGGAACGCCACCAGTCGCGCGACCTCCTCGGGCGTGCCCCGCCTGGGAATGGGTTGCTTCGCGCAGGCCGCAACGACGGGCTCGCCCGGTACGCTCGGACGCAGTCCGGCCATCCGTGTCGCGATGGCGCCGGGCAGCACCGCATTGACGCGGATGTTGTCAGGGCCGAACTCCAGCGCCGCGCACTTGCTCATGCCCAGCACCGCGTGCTTGCTGGCGACATAGGCCGAGCCGTCGCGCATGCCCTGGCGCCCGGCCAGCGATGCGATGTTGACGATGGCACCGCCGCCTGCGCGCCGCAGCGCGGGCAGCGCGGCCTTCATGCCGAGCCAGCAGCCGACCTGGTTCACGTCGATCACGGCGCGATAGCTGTCCAGCGTCATGGCCTCGATGGATTGCCATGCCAGCACGCCGGCGTTGTTGACCAGGATGTCCAGGCGGCCGAAGGCCTGCTCGGCGGTGGCCACGGCGCCGGCCCACGCTTGCGGGTCGCGCACGTCCAGTTCCACCGCGCGCGCGGCTTCGCCCAGCGCGTGCGCCAGTTGCCGGGCCGCGTCCACGGCAATGTCGGCGATCACCACCCGTGCGCCTTCCTTGACGAAGAGGCGCGCGATCGCCTCGCCCATGCCTTGAGCGGCGCCGCTGACCAGCGCGGTCCTGCCTTCGAGTTTTCCCACCTTGTGCTCCTTGAGAAATGTCGAGGGCATGGTGCGCCGGATGCCGTGCGCGGGCATCGTCCGAATGAAGGGGGTGCGGCCCAGTGGCCCGGCGTTCGCCTGCATCGCAGCGTGATGCCGCCATGCGCACAGCACCATCCGGCAAATCAGGCCGGCGCCGATTGCGAAGGACTCAAGGGCGAGGCGATGGCGCCGCGCCAGCCAGTTGCAGCAGGCCCGGCACCTCGCTGCGCCCGACGCCGAGGTCGCACAATTCGTGCTCGCTCATGGCCTTCAGTTGCGATGCGTCGACACGGAGGCGACGGTGGATTTCGATGTACCGGGTGCCATCGCGAAGGGCATCGAGGAGCCATCGACGTAATACAGCGAGCGTGAGCGTTGCCATGAGGTCCTCCTGGTTGGAGAACGCTCATCTTCCTGCGATACGTGCTAGTGTGGAAGTCGAGATTTCTGAGCCCACCTTCAGGGTTTCCGATGCGCCACCTCAACCTAGACCAACTGCGCACGCTGATTTCCATTGTCGACCTCGGCACATTCGCGGCCGCGGCGAAAGCGCTGCATCTGGCGCAGCCCACCGTGAGCCTGCACATCAGCGAGCTGGAGTCGCGCCTGGGCGCACCGCTCGTGATTCGCGGCAAGGGCCGCATTCTTCCCACCGCACCGGGTGCCGTGCTGGTCGAGGGCGGGCGCAAATTGCTGCGGGACACCGAAGACCTCGTCGATGCGACCCGGCGGCGCCATGAAGGCCGTACCGGCCGCGTGCGCCTGAGTGCTTCGACGGGCGTGGTGCTGGACATGCTCACGCAGGTGCTCGAAGCGCTCGAAGCCCAGCACTCGGAGATCGATGTCGAAGTGAGCATCCTCGTCACCAGCGAAGCGATCGCGCGGCTGGCCGCCGGCACGCTCGACATCGGGCTGGTGGCCATGCCCGCGCCGGTGATGTCCGGCCTGGTGGTTTCGCCCTGGCGCGAGCAGCCGATGGTGGCCTTCGTGCCGCAGCGCTGGAAGGCACCGAAGCACGCCACGCCGGCCTGGCTGGCCCGCAAGCCGCTGATCTTCAACGAAGCCAACACCTCCATGCACCAGCTCACGCTGGCGTGGTTTGCCGCGGCGGGCCTGGCGCCACGCCCGCGCATCGAACTCAACGTCGATACAGCGGTTCGCAGGCTGGTGGAGGCCGGTTACGGTGCCGCGCTGCTGCCGTTGCAAGCGGAGGCCGATGCGGTGGTTCCCACCGAACGGGTCCAGGTCGTTCCGCTGAAGCCGGCGTTGACATGGCGGCTTGGCGTGGCGCACAGGCCGCGCGCCATGCTCGACGGCGCGACCTTGAATGTGCTGAACGTGCTCGCCGGTTTGGGAAAGGGCGAGGAAGAAGGCACACCGGGGCAGGAACAATCGCAGTGAATGTTCGAGGCTCGTGCCCGAAGCGGCTCGGGCATTGCCCAGTCAGGTGGCGCGCCCGGAAAGCGTCTCCAGCAGCAGTTGCCCGAGTTCAGCCCGCCTGCCGGCCGACATGCGCGGCTTGATGGCCGCGATGGAGATGGCCGCGAACGGGGCCGCAGCATCGGGGATGACGGCGCCAACGCCGCCCACGCCCTGCGTGACCGTGTCGACCAGTTCAGAAAACCCGGTGCGCCGCGTGCGCGCGATGGCCTTGTTCATCAGGGCCGGCGTGAGTCCCGCCGCGTCGAACGCCGGCGCGTGCTGGGCGCGGATGCGGGCGATGTCCTCGTCGGTGGCCGACGAAAGAATCGCCAGGCCGGCCACGCCGATGCCCAGGGGCCTGATGTCTCCCACGCGCGTGCTGAAAATCTTCACCGGGAAGGCGCCGTCTTCCCGTGCAAGGCACACGGTGTAGTCGCCCTGGCGCGCGAGCAGGAACACCGTGTCTTCGGAGATGCGCGCCAGCCGCTGCAGCACGGGTTGATAGGTCGCCACCAGCGGTGCCCGCTTGAGCGAGGCAAAACCCAGCCGCATCGCTTCCAGGCCGAGCCTGTAGCGCCGCGTGACTGCATCGCGTTCGGCGAACTGTTCCTCGACCAGGCAGGTGAGCAGCCGGTGCGCCGTCGAGCGCTCCAGTTGGGTGAGCGCCACCACCTCGTTCACCGCCAACCCCGCTTCATGGTGCGCGCCCAGCGCTCGCAATACCTGGAGCGAACGGCGCATGTTCTGCGCCCCCGGGGTTTCCATAGGTTTGCTCACCATATGGGATATGTCCATGTTGTTGATCGCAGGATGAGCATATCAGCTCGAATATCGGCGCATTACCGAATGCAGGAGCCTTTCATGAGCGAACCCCTTCTTCTGGTCGAGCAGGCCGGCGCCGTGCGCCGCATATGGCTCAACCGCCCGCAGGCGCGCAATGCGCAGAGCCAGCAAATGCTGGACGAACTCGACCTCGCCTTCGAGGCCGCCCGCACCGATGCGGCCACCCGCGTGGTCGTGCTGGCCGCCAAGGGCGCGCATTTCTCGGCCGGCCATGACCTGAAGCAGGCGCAGGCCGAGCGCGCCGAGTTCACGGTGGAGGAACGCTGGGCCTACGAGGAGCAGCGCTACTTCAACTACTGCATGCGCATCTGGGACTTTCCCAAGCCCACCATCGCGCAGGTGCAGGGCGCGTGCGTCGCGGCGGGCTTCATGCTGGCGAACATGTGCGACCTGATGGTGGCGTCGGAAGATGCCTTCTTCTCCGATCCGGTCACGCACACCATGGGCGCCGCCGCGACCGAGGTGCTGATCCATCCGTGGGTCATGGGGCTGCGGCAGGCCAAGGAACTGCTGTTCACCGGCGAGCGCCTGACGGCTGCACAGGCCAAGGCGATGGGCATGGTCAACCGCGTGAGCGCCAACGACCGCCTGGACGAAGACACGATGGCGCTGGCGCAGCGCATCGCCCAGGCACCGCCCTTTGCGTTGCAGGTGCTCAAGAAATCGCTCAACCGCTCGGTCGATGTGCAGGGCATGCGCCAGGCGCTGTCGGCGCACTTCGACGTGCACCAGTTGAGCCACGTGAGCGAGGAATACCGCCGGACCAAGGAAGCGGGCCTGGCCAACGCCATCATCAAGGGGGCGCGCGCATGAGCGCTGCGGCATCGCCTCACCGCCTCGCCCCGTTGCTGCAGCCGCGTTCCATCGCCATGGTCGGCGCCAGCAACCAGCCCGGCCGCATCGGCGGCATGCCGCTCGACCTGCTGCGGCACTTCGGCTATGCGGGCAAGGTGTTCCCGATCAACCCGAAGTACCAGGAGGTCTTCGGCTACACCTGCTATCCCGACATCGAATCGTTGCCCGAGGTGCCCGACCTCGTGGTGCTGGCCATCGGCGCACAGGATGTGACCGCCATGCTCGAGCGCTGCCACGCCAAGGGCATTCCGGCGGCCATCGTGTATGCCGCCGGCTTTGCCGAGGCGGGCGAGGGCGGTGCCGCCCTGCAGCGCACGCTGGAGGCTTTCGTCTCGCGCAGCGGCATGGTGGTGGCCGGCCCCAACTGCATGGGCTTCGCCAACCTGAACCTGCAGGCGCACACGGCATTCGCCTCGGTGTTTCGCAACGTGCCGCCGCAGACGCAGCCCGGCCGCGTGAGCGTGCTCACGCAGAGCGGCAATGTCTGCTCGGCGGTGTTCGCGCTGATCCGCCGCCTCGGCGTGCCGGTGAGCCACTTCATCAACACCGGCAACGAAGCCACGCTGGAGTTTTCGCAGTACCTCGAATTCCTCGCGCAGGACGCGCAGACCGATTGCGTGATCGGCTATGTCGAGCAACTGCGCCACGGCCCGCGCTTCATCGATGCCGCGCTGTCGCTCGCCGCGCAGGGCAAGCCGCTGGTGATCTACAAGGCCGGCGAAACCGAAAAGGGGTCGGAGGCGGTGCGCTCCCACACCTCGGCACTGGCCGGCGACCTTGCGCTGTACAAGGCCGCCTTCGAGCAGCTCAACGTGATTCGCGGCACCGACTTCGCGCAGATGGCCGACCTGGCCTACCTGAGCGGCTTTCGCCGGCGCGAGGGCGGCAGCCGCGTGGCCATCGTCACCATGTCGGGCGCGCTCGGCGCCATCCTGGCCGACAAGCTGATCGGCGCGGGCCTGGACGTGCCGACGCTGCCGCCCGCGCTGCAGCAGGCGCTGCGCGAAGGCATTCCCGACTACGGCATGGTGTCGAACCCGATCGACGTGACCGGCAACGTGGTGAACCAGCCCGAGTTCGTGCGAACCATCTTCACCGCGCTGGCCGAAAGCGATGCGATCGACACGGTGATCGTCTATGCCCCGGGCTACCTGCTCGACCGCATGGCCGACACGCTGGTGGACGTGTGCGCGCGCCATCCGCGCCTGTTCGTCGCCATCGACACGGGTGCTGCGCAATGCCGTGCGCGCCTGGCCGATGCCGGCGTGCCGGTGTTCGACGACCTTGGCCGTGCCACGCAGGCACTGGCTCCGTACTGCCAGTGGCTGGCACGCCGTCCGGCGGTGGCGCGCTGGGCCGCCTTGCGCGCGGCGCCACCGCGGCACGATGCGGCCCCGCCGCTGCCCGCGAAGCTCAACGAGCACGACACCAAGACACTGCTCGCGCGCTTCGGCGTGCCGTCGCTGCCGGAGAAGGTCTGCACCGATGCCGACGCCGCGGTGCGTGCCGCCGAAGCGTTCGGCTGGCCCGTCGCGCTGAAGATCCTCAGCGCCGACATCGCGCACAAGACCGAGGCCGGCGGCGTGCGGCTGAACATTGCCGATGCGGCATCGCTGCGCACGGCGTGCGCCGAAGTGCTCGCCGCCGCGCGGCAGTACGACGCATCGGCGCGCATCGACGGCTTGCTGGTGCAGCCGATGGCCCGCGACGGCGTGGCCGAACTGATCGCCGGCGTCACGCACGACGCGGTGTTCGGCCCCGCGCTCACCGTGGGCCTCGGCGGCGTTCTGACCGAGCTGTACCGCGACGCGAGCCACCGCCTGCTGCCGGTCGATGCATCGATGGTCGGCGACATGCTGCGCGCGCTGAAGGCCTGGCCGCTGCTGGACGGATTCCGCGGGCGCCCCAAGGCCGACGTCGACGCGGCCTGCGCCAGCATCTCAGCCCTGTCCGATGCCGCAACGGCACTTGCCGCACAGGCGCAGGAGCTGGAGATCAATCCGCTGCAGGTGCGCGCGCGCGGCGAAGGCGCGGCGGCGCTCGACGCGCTGGTGCTGATGCGCCCCTCCGTTTGAAAGCCATCACAGGAGACAAGATGAAGAAGTCATTGATGAAGGGCTGGCCGGCTGCGGCACTTGCCGCCGCCGCATTGCTGGTCGCGCCCGTGGCCGCCCTTGCACAGGCCTACCCCGAGAAACCGATCCGCATGGTGCTGCCGTTCCCGCCTGGCGGCGTGACCGACATCCTGGCGCGCGCGCTGGCCGAGAAGCTCTCGCCGCGCCTGGGCCAGCCGGTCATCGTCGACAACAAGCCGGGTGCGGGCACGGTGCTGGCATCGGACCTTGTGGCGCGCTCACCGGCCGACGGCTACACGCTGCTGCTGGCGGCATCGTCGCTGGGCACCGCGCCGCTGCTCTACGAGAAGGTCAACTACGACCCGATCAAGAGCTTCACTCCGGTGACGCAAGTGGCCTCGGTGGTGCACGTGCTGGAGGTGAGCCCCCAGCTGCCGTTCAAGACGGTGGCCGAGCTGATCGCGTACGCCAGGCAGAACCCCGGCAAGCTCAACTACGCCTCGACCGGCACGGGCACTTCGACGCATCTCGAAGGCGAACTCTTCAAGAGCATGGCGAAGGTCGACATCGTGCACATCCCCTACAAGGGAAGCGGACCGGCGCTGACCGACGTAGTGGGCGGACAGGTGAACGTCATGATCGACGCCCTCGGATCGTCGGGCCCGTTCATCAAGTCCGGCAAGCTGCGCGCGCTGGCCGTCACCACGGCCAGGCGCTCCCAGTCGATTCCGGAACTGCCGACCGTCGCGGAGTCGGGCCTGCCCGGCTACGAAGCCATGCCGTGGCTCGGCCTGGTGGCGCCTGCGGGAACGCCCCAGCCCGTGGTGGACCGGCTGCAACGCGAGATCGTCGAGATCCTCAAGGAACCTGAACTGCGCGAGCGCTTCAAGGGCTGGGGCCTGGACATCATCGGCAACACGCCGGCCGAGTTCGCGAGCTTCCTGCGTCGCGACATCGACCAGTGGGCGCGCGTGATCACCAGCGCGAAGATCAAGGCCGACTGATGGCGCGGACCACCGGCAAAGCGAAGGAGCGCGCATGAACCTCGTGCTCACTGAAGAACAGGCCCTGATCCAGGCGAGCGCGCTGGACTGGCTTGCAGGCAATTGCGATTTTCGGCAACGGGAAGCGGGCCTGCACCGCGACGGCGGCTCGCCCGATGCCTGGCGCGCCTTTGCGCAGATGGGCTGGCTCGGGCTGCCGCTTCCGGAGGAAGCCGGAGGCCTCGGCATGGGACCGCTCGAAGCGGGCCTGCTGATGCAGGCCTTCGGGCGGCATCTCGTGGTCGAGCCCTGGCATGCCGCCGTGCTGCAGGCCGGTCGTCTGCTGGCGCTGGCGGGCACGGCCGAACAGCAGGCCGAATGGCTGCCTCGCCTGATGGCGGGCGAGCTGCGCCTGGCGCTGGCCCACATGGAGCCGGGTGACCGGCTGCCATGGGCGCAGCGGCGCACGACGGCACGACGGACAGCGGCCGGATGGCGCATCGATGGCGAAAAGCGCCAGGCCATCGCCGCCCCCGGCGCGGCGCGCTGGATCGTCTCTGCGACGGCCGAAGGCGCGACGCACCTGTTCCTGGTCGACCCCGCCGCTGAAGGCGTGCGGGTGGATGCCTACGACACCCTCTGTGGCGGTCGCGCGGCCGACATCGTGTTCGACGGCGCGGCGGCAACGCTCGTGGGCGAAGAAGACGCCGCACACACGCACACCGGCGATGCGGGCGCGCTCTTGCACAGGGTGCTGGCCGAAGGCCTGGTCGCGCTTGGCTGGGAGGCCACGGGCGCCATGCAGGCGGCGCTGGCACAGACCACCGCCTACACGCAGCAGCGCAGGCAGTTCGGCCAGAGCCTGTCGCAGTTCCAGGTGGTGCAGCACCGCCTGGCCGAAATGGCGGTGCATTGCGCCGAAGCGCAGGCGGTCTGCGAACTGGCTTCGATGCGGCTTGCACTGGTGCCCGATGCCGGCCCCGACCTGGCGGCGCTGGTGAAGAACAAGGTCGGGCGGGCGGCGCGCTTCGTGGCGCAGGAGGCCGTGCAGTTGCACGGTGCGATGGGCGTGTGCGAGGAGTTGCCCATTGCAGCCACCTTCCGGCTGCTGCTGGCCTTCGGGCAAGAGGGCGGCGACGTGGCATCCCATGCCTTGCACCGTGGCCGCGCGCTCGCGGCGAGCGGCGATTTCGCACACAGCCAGACGCTGCGCGAGCGCGCTGCGGCAGCGGCAGAAGAAGAACAAACACAAGCAGCATGAATCTCGAACTCGAACCCGCCGACCTGGCTTTTCGCGACGAGGTGCGCGGCTTTCTCGCCGCGCACCTGAGCGACGCACTGCGCGAAGGGCAGGGCGGCACCACCTCGATGTATCCGGAGCCCGAGGTCTCCACGCCCTGGCAGCGTGCGCTGCAGTCCAAGGGATGGCTGGTGCCGCTGTGGCCCAAGGAATGGGGCGGCACCGGATGGAGTGCGCTGCGGCGCTTCATCTTCGAGACGGAGTGCGCGCTGGCCGGCGCGCCGCTGGTGCACCCGATGGGCGTGCGCCTGGTGGGGCCGGTGATCCTGCGCTATGGCACGCAGGAGCAGAAGCAGCGCTACCTGCCGCGCATCCTGTCGAGCGAAGACTACTGGTGCCAGGGCTTCTCGGAGCCGAACGCGGGCTCCGACCTTGCATCGCTCTCGCTGCGCGCGCGGGCGGACGGCAGCGACTACGTGCTCGACGGCTCGAAGATCTGGACCAGCTACGCCCACCATGCCAACCGCATGTTCGCGCTGGTGCGCACCAGCGCCGAAGGCCGGAAGCAGCAGGGCATCAGCTTCCTGCTGATCGACATGACGCTGCCCGGCATCACCGTGCGCCCGATCGCCACGATCGGCGGCGACCACGAAGTCAACGAAGTGCACTTCGACGCGGTGCGCGTGCCCCAGGCCGATCGCATCGGCGAGGAGAACGCGGGCTGGGAATGCGCGAAGTACCTGCTCGAGTTCGAGCGCGGCGCGGGCATCTTCAGCCCCCGGCTGCGCTCGCAGTTGAAGCGCGTGGCGCAGGCCTTGCACGCGCCCGGCGCCGCCAGCGACGAACTGATGCGCCGCTTCGGCGAGGTGGTGTCGGACGTCGACACCTTCGAGTGGCTGGAGCTGCGCACCATGGGCGGCCTGGCCCCGGGCGCCAACCCCGGGCCGGTGTCGTCGATCCTGAAGCTGCGCGCGAGCCGGCTCAAGCAGGCCATCGGCGAACTCGGGGTGGAAGCCCTGGGTGCCGACAGCCTGCGCTGGCGCAGCGATCCGGCCGACAAGCGCAATGCCGCGGGCACGTTGGTGCCGGAGTACTGCAACAGCCGCGCGTACACCATCTTCGGTGGCGCGGCGGAGATTCAGTTGGGGCTCATCGCCCGGACGGTCCTGGACGCGTGAAGCCGCGGCGCCGGCGCGGTGCGCCAGGCAACCGCCGCTGGATCACGTGGCCGCAGTTCCAGGCACATACAGCCCGGCCTGCCGCGCACGCATGCAGGCCAGCGCGAAGGCGCTCTCCAACTGCGGCACCTGCTGCTGCAGGGCCGCTGCGCTTTCGAGCGCGGCACCAAGGATCGCATCGAGTTCCACGCTGCGCCCGGCCTCCAGGTCCTGCAGCATCGAGGTCTTGATCGCGCCGAGCTTGCGCGTCTGCGCCATGCGCTGCGCCGCGTCGGTGTGGATCGTCAGGCCCAGGCTCCGGCCGAGCGTGATGCACTCGTTCATCATGCGTTCGAAGAGGTGCCGCATCGGCGCATCGTCCAGCATCCGGTCGGTCGTCACGCCGGTCAGCAGGCTCAGCGGATTGGCGCAGGCATTGCCCAGCAGCTTGAGCCACAGCTCGCTGCGGATGTCCTCGCTCACGACCGCGCCCAGCCCCGCATCGGCCAGCACGCCGGCCCAGTGCTGCGCGCGTGCGCTGCTCCCTCCGGCGGGCTCTCCGATCGATACGCGCCCTCCGGAGCTGTGCACCACCGAGCCCGGCTCAGGGCAATGGCAGGAGGCCATCACGCTGCCGCCAAGCACCTGCTGCAAGCCGATGGTTCTTTCGATGGCGCCTTCGGGATCGACCCTGCGCAGGCGCAGGCCCGACAGCGGCTTATCGGGCACCAGGAAGTACCACCACGGCAAGCCATTGCCGATGGGCAGCACCGTCGCGCCTGCCTGCAAGAGGGGCGACAGCGTGGGCACCACGGCCGGCAGCACATGCGACTTGAGCGCCAGCACCACGAGTTCAGGCGGCTCCATCTCCAGCGGCGATGCCGCCGCCCGAACCGCGATGCTTCGCTGCGGTTCCGCGCCGCTCGCGTAGCGCAGGCCGTGTTTTTGAATCGCATCCAGCGTGGCGCCGCGGTCGAGCACGGTGACCGAGTGCCCCGCCTCTGCAAGCCGCGCCGCGAAGTGGCCGCCGATGGCGCCCGCGCCGATGACCGCGATGCGCAAAGGCTGCGTGCCGGAGGGGGAGCGCATGGACTCAGAAGGCATGGCGAAGTCCCAGGTCGTAGCCGGTCGAGCGCTTGGGTGAAAAAGCACCCGACACATAGCTCGGGCCGCCCACGGACAGCGACGCGCCGTTCTTGTTGTCGATGCGCGCAACGCTCGCATACAGCGCGGTGCGCTTGGACAGGTTGTGCACGTAGCTCAGCGCGAGCTGCCTGGCCTTCGGGTCCGGCGTGGTGCTGAACGGGCGGTTGTAGTCGTACTTCACTTTCGCATACGAGGCCCGGATCAGGCCCGGCCCCACCGGCACGGTGACGCCGAACATCAGGCCCGTGAGGTCGAGGTCGGACGAGGTGCCTGCAGCCACGCCGCTGACGATCGTCCGGTTCCTGATGCGCGACACCTCGCCGAAGAGCTTCGCCGCGCTCAGGTCGTACGAGGCGCCCAGGTTGATGGTGTCCTGTCGCAGCGTGCTGCCCGCGAGGTAGTCGCTCGCCAGCGTGTTGCGGCTGGCGGCCAGCGCCACGTTCAGCGGGCCCCGCTCATAGCCGAAGCGCCCGCCGGTGAAGCGGCCCGAGCGCGTGTCGGTCGCAGCCGGCGTCAGCGCGCCGGGCGAGGCGTGGTTCTTTTCGTTGAAGGCGTACTGCACCTGTCCGTAGAAACCGCCCAGGTTCGCCGGCAGGAAGTACGCCACCATGTTGCTGCTGCGCGCATAGGCATTGACCAGCACGGCCGACACGGGCGCCTGGCCCGGCACCGGCGCCGGTTGCGGCACGCCCAGCTTGCTCATCGCCGTACCGGCGCGGTAGAGCAGGTTGATGCCCACGCCGTTGACGCCGAGCGGGTCGAACACGAAGTCGTTGGCGAAGGTCGCGTTGATGTCGCGGCCCAGCCGGATCTCGCCGAAGCCGCCCGACAGGCTGACCGTCGAGCGGCGCGCAAAACTCTGCAGGCCGTCCAGCCCCGAGTCGTTCGTGAGCGCCGCTTCGAGCCAGAAGCTCGCGGCCAGTCCGCCGCCCATGTCCTCGGTGCCGCGAAAGCCGAGGCGGCTGGACGCAAGGCCCGAGTTCGACAGCACCGTCTGGCTGGCGGTGCGGCTGCCCTTGTTCAGGTAGAACGGATTGGCCAGCGTGGCCGACTTAGCGTCCGCCGACTTGTTCGAATAGCCGCTGATGCCGGCATCGAGCACGCCGAACAGCGTGATCGAAGATTGGGCGCACGCCGCGCCGGCAAACCCGGCGGCCGCAAGGCCCATCGCAAAAATCCTCATTGCTTGTCTCCTCCATGAAAGTTGGGGAGCGCATTGTTGGAGGAGCGATGGCATCGCCGCAAACGAAACGTTCAGACTTTTCTGCTGGTGAAAACTTCAAAGAATGCGCTTGAACACTTGCCTGCGACAGCGCATCGTACGGCCCATCGAGACAAGCGAACCCCCACACAAATGGCCATCGACAGTGCCACTCTTCAACGAGTGACGGCGCAGCTCTACGAGCGCTCCCTGAAGAAGATTCCCGACGACACGCGTGCCGTGCTCCAGCGCGCGCAAAGCACCGAGACCGGCACCACCGGCAAGCACACGCTGAAGATCATGCTGCAGAGCGCCGACGCCGCGCAGCAGGGCAACGAGCTGGTGTGCACCGACGTCGGCATACCCACCTACAGCATCAAGATCGGCACGCGCGTGCAGTTCGACGGCCCGGTGCGCGAGGCCATCACGCGCGGCTTTGCCGACCTGGTGCAGCACATCGACCCGCCCATCCTCAAGATGGTGACCAACCCGCTCACGCATGCGCGCAGCTACGCGGGCAAGGACATGCCGTTGCTGAGCTTCGACGTGATCGACGACGCCGACTACATGGAGATCGTCTGCGCGCCCAAGGCGATGGGCACCGGCCGGTGGGAGGCCATCGACGCTTTCGTGTACCCGACGCTGGAGCAGATCGAGAAGTTCGTGCTCGACACCGTGCTGCGCGCGGGCTCGCAGCCCTGCCTGCCCATCGTGGTCGGCGTGGGCATCGGCGGCACCTTCGACTACGCGGCGCGGCTGGCCAAGGAATCGGTGCTGCGCCCTTTCGGTCGCACCAACCCCGAGCCCATCCTCGCGGCCATGGAAAAGCGCCTGCTGGACGCCATCAACGGCATGGGCTTCGGCCCCATGGGCACGGGCGGTGACGCCAGCGCGATGGCGGTGCACATCGACTACGCTGCAAGCCATGGCTTCGTGCCGGTCGCGGTGTGTTTCAACTGCTGGATCAACCGCCGCACCGCCGCGCGCATCTACAACGACGGCCGCGTCGAAGACCTGAACTGGTAGGCCGCGATGCTCCACAAGCTCCAACTTCCCCTTTCGCGCGACAAGGTGCGCGAACTCGCGGTCGGCGACATGGTGACGCTGGACGGCGACATCACCGTCAGCATCGGCCTGCCGACCCACCAGCGCATGGCACAGGCCGTGGCCGAAGGCCAGGCACTGCCGGTCGACCTGCGCGGCGGCGCCTTCTTCCACCTGAGCACCTTCGTGCGCGAGACCGCCGACGGCCCCGTGCCGCTCTACATGAACCCGAGCACCAGCACGCGCTACAACGCGTGGATGCCGTCGCTGGTGCGCGGGCTCGACCTGCGATTGGTCGGCGGCAAGGGCGGACTCGACGCGGCTTGCGTGCAGGCGCTGCGCGACACCGGCTGCGTCTACCTGTCCTTCCTGGGCGGCGGCGCGCCGCTGCTGTCGCGCGGACTGCGGCGCGTGGTGTCGTCGCATTGGAACGAATACATCTCGCAGTTCCGCCTGCTGACGCTGAACGTGGCGTCGCTCGGCCCCGCCACGGTGGCGATCGATGCGCACGGCAACAGCCTCTACGACCAGTTGCGCGACCAGGCGCAAGCGCGCATGCCGCAGTTGCTGCAGCGCCTGGCAACGGACCGCAAGGCATCCCTTTAGAAAACCTCAGGAGACTTCAAGAATGAACAGGAGACATTGGCTCGGCGCGAGCCTGGGCGCCATCGGCGCGGGCATGGCCACGGGCCTCGTGCCGGCGGCCGCATGGGCTGCGAGCGGCG
Source organism: Variovorax raffinosi (assembly GCF_051216615.1). Lineage (NCBI taxonomy): Bacteria > Pseudomonadati > Pseudomonadota > Betaproteobacteria > Burkholderiales > Comamonadaceae > Variovorax > Variovorax raffinosi. The sequence continues at coordinate 140,955 of NZ_JBPJZR010000002.1, read as the reverse complement.
CATGGCCGAACCGGCCCATCCGCATGGTCGTGCCCTTTCCGCCCGGCGGCAGCACCGACATGGTGGCGCGCTATCTTGCGCAGGGCCTGGGCGAGCGGCTGGGCACGTCCGTCATCGTCGACAACCGCGCGGGCGCGGCCGGCAACATCGGCACCGACGCGGTGGCCAAGGCCGCGCCCGACGGCTACACCATCGGCCTCGTCACCTCGGGCCCGCTGGTGAACAACAAGTTTCTCTACAAGTCGATGCCCTTCGACGGCGACAAGGACCTGGCGCCGATCGCGCTGGTCTGCGAGATCCCGATGGTCTTCGTCAGCAACCCCGAGCAACTGAAGGTGCGCAACCTCAAGGAGTTCATCGAGGCGGCGAAGGCCAAGCCTTCCGCGTTCTCGGTCGCCACGCCGGGCAACGGCACCATCGGCCACCTGGCGCTGGCCGACCTGTCGCAGACGGCCGGCGTGAAGCTGCAGGACGTGCCCTATCGCGGCGACACGCCGGCGCTCACCGACCTGCTGGGCGGCGTGGTGCAGGCGATCTCGGCGCCGGTGTCCACTTTCATCCCGAACATCCAGGCGGGCAAGCTGCGCGGGCTGGCGGTGACCTCCAGCACGCGCTTTCCCGGCCTGCCCGATGTGCCGACCGCGAAGGAGCAGGGCATCGACCAGACGGCCACCGTGTGGTTCGCGATGGTCGGGCCGGCCGGCATGCCGGCGCCGATGGTGCAGCGGCTCAATGCCGAGATCAACCGGCTGCTCGAATCCCCGCAGGGCAAGAACAAGCTGCAGCAGTACGGCGGCGTGGTCGCGAGCGGCGCGCCCGAACTGCTGCGAAAGCGCATCGAGGCCGACGGCCGCAAGTGGCAGCGCGTGATCCAGACCGCGCAGATCAAGCTCGACTGAAGAAAGGCAGGCGCATCGCCATGGACAACAGCAACAGCACCACCGCCGCGCAACTCGGCACCTTCGTCAAGACCGGCTCGCCGCAGACGGTCGAAGTGCTCGGCACCACCGGGCTCGACTTCGTCGTGGTCGATGCCGAGCACGCGCCCTTCGACCGCGCCTTGCTCGACCTGATGGTGATGGCCGGCCGCGCCGCGCGTATCCCGGTGTTCATCCGCATCCCCGAGATCAACGCGGCGGTGATTCTTTCCTGCCTCGACATCGGTGCCGCCGGCCTGCTGGTGCCGCATGTCGACACCGCCGAGCAGGCGCGCGAGGTGGTGGCCATGGCGCGCTACCGGGGCGGGCGGCGCGGCTACTCGGGCGGACCGCGCTTTGCCGGCTATGCGAGCCTGGGCATGGCGCAGGCGCTGCAGCTGGGCGATCAGGCGCAGATCATCTGCCAAATCGAAAGCGCGCAGGCCGTCGAAGAAGCACAGGCGATTGCCGACGTGCCGGGCGTGGCGGGCCTGTTCGTGGGCCGCGCCGACCTGGCGCTGTCGATGGGGCTGGACGATCCGCGCGCGCCCGAGGTGCTGCAGGCCACGCGCGTGGCGCTGCAGGCGGCCACGCGCGCCGGCAAGCTCGCGGGCATGCACGTGGGCGGCACGCCCGAGCGCGAGCAGTTCATGGCCGAGGGGGCAGACTGGTTCGTGGTTTCCTCCGACCAGACCCTGCTGCGGCAGGCCGTGCAGGCCTTCGCCGGCCCGCCCAAGACATCTAGAGCGCGCTGAGCCGCTCCCTGATGCGCTGGGCCATCTCCTGCATCGGCGGCAGGAATCTCTTGACCGCCTGCTCTTCGCTGACGGCGGAGGCGATCCAGGTGAGCCCCGCGCTGGCCACCACCCTGCGCCCTTCGAAGATGGGCACGGCCAGCGTGTTCGACACCGGCTTGACGCCGGGCACGCGCAACGCGTAGCCCTGCTGGCGGATCTGCCGCAGCATCGCCTGCACGGTGCGCGGCTGGCCGGCCACCGCGTCTTCCGGATCGCCCGAGACCTTGAGGATGTCGAGCAACGCGCGGCACTCCTGCGCCGTGCAGGCCGCGAGGTACACGCGCCCGAGCGCGCGCGTCATGAAGCTCAGGCGCATGTTGATGCTGGAATGCAGCAGCGACAGCGGCGAGCTGGGAATGGTGCTGTAGCGGATCACGACCGCGTCGTAGTCGGGCACGGCCAGCGCGATCGGCCATTTGAGCTTGCGCGTCAGCTCGTCCATGAGCCGCATCGAGGCTTCGACCAGGCGCGGCTCGCCATGAAAGCCCGAGGACAGTTGCCGCACGCCCGAGGTCAGGCCGTATGCGCCGTACTGCGGCGCCCGCGTCACCAGACCCTTGCCTTGCAGCGTTTCGAGCAGGCGCACCAGCGTGGGCTTGGGAATGCCCGTCTGGCGGTGCAGCGTGTCGAGCGTGCAGACGGGGGAACGGTTGAGCGCGGCCAGCACGTCGATGGCGCGCTCGACGGCGCGGATGGGGGTGAAGGAAGGCATGGAGGGCGCAGTGTAGGTTGCGCCTGTCCTGTGCTTCAGCTTGCCTTGCGGCGTTCGTAGTCGCCCGCGTTGGCGACCCAGCCCTTGTCGATGAAGTCATGCCGGGGCGGCGAGAACACGTCGATCAGCAGATGGCGGCCCGGGCCGACGCCCTCGGTGGTGTGCACCAGCAGCACCGGCACCGTGATCATCGAGGGCGAGGGGGCGTGCAGGTGTTCGTCGTCGCGCCACTGGTCGGCGTTGCCGCCCCAGTTGACGCGCAGGTGGTGCACGAAGTCGCCCGCCATCGCCAGCGAACCCTGCTCGAAGTCGGCGTGGTTGTGCGGGCTCAGTTGCGTGCGGTCGCGCGGACCCTGGTACTCGACCCAGTTGATGCTGAGCGTGTCGGTCTGGAACATCTTGAGCCGGGGCTTGTCGGCCGGGGGCTGGATGGTGTCGACCTCCATGACGTGGATGGCGCTGGGTGGCACGCGGCGGCTGTACTCATCGCCGGTCGGGCGCACGCGCGCGTCGGGCACGGCGTAGTCGGCCTGGTTGCGCGCCGCGCCGGGCGCGAGGTCGGGGCGCGAGGAGGCGACCAGCGCGGCGCGGCCCGCACCGCTGCCTGCATTCGCAAGACGCACCGTGACGGCGCCGGCCGGCAGCACGCAGACGCTGCGGCCCGGCACCTCGCGCACTTCGGCGCCGGCGTGCACGGTGGCGCCGCCGTCGGGCAACAGCAGCAGCATCTCGTGGAGGCTGGTGGCTTCGACCGGCGCCGCGCCCTCGATCCATTGGACCCAGAAGTTCTGTCCGCGCGCCACCGAGCCCGGCGGGAGTTCATGGACGGCTGCGCTGCGCACGCCGGTTTCAGGTGTTGTGTTGGTCATCGTGTTTCTTTCGTTGTCTTGTTCAGCGTGCGTGTTGTCAGTCGCGTCGCGGGCTCGGCCGCGACAGCTCCACCAGCGGGCCGACCGATGCGTACTGGTTGCCGCCCAGCCGCGTGAGCGGCAGCGTGCGCGCCACATCGAAGCGGCCGTTCGGCTCGATGAATTCCGGGTCGAGGTGGATGCCGACCACGCGGCCGAACACCACGTTGCTGACCGTGTCGCCCGGCCCCTGCGGCTCGATCTGCACGATGCGCAGCAGCTTGCATTCCATGCTCGCGGGCGAGCGCGCCACGCGCGGCGGCCGAACCTTCTGGCTCGGCGCCTTCTCCAGGCCTGCAAGCTCGAACTCGTCGGTGCCGTAGGGCGCATCGAGCGAGCTGATGTTCATGGCGTCGCGCAGGTCCCAGGTCACGAGGTTGGTGACGAATTCGCCGGTGGCGCGCACGTTGGTGATGGTGTCCTTCTCGTGCCGGTCGGCCGGCGCGTTGCAGGAAAAGATCACCACCGGCGGCGCCGTCGAGACCAGGTTGAAGTGCGAGAACGGCGCGAGGTTGACCCGGCCTTCGGGGCACATCGTGCTGATCCAGCCGATGGGCCGCGGCGCCACGATGGCATTGAACAGCGTGCGCTTGAAGTCGGGTGTGTTTTCGGGGTCGATGAACAGCATGCGGGCTTTCTTTCGTTCCTTCGTTCGGCCGCTTCAGCCCGTGGTGGGCGTGTCGTCCCGGAACAGCGGCCGCAGCGTGCGCAGCGCATAGAGCCAGCCGCCGTCGCCCTGGCGCACGGCCGTCTCGCGCACGTCGGCGATCATGATCGCGGGCCTGGACGGCAGCACGCCTTCGCCGTCGGCGGCGTACAGGCTCATCACGTAGTTGCAGTCCACGCGGTCCGGCGACACCGGCACCGCGCGAAAGTTCTGCACCACATGCAGCGAGGTGCGCGCGCCGCGCGCCTGCCGCGCGTTGTAGAAGTCGGCAATGGCGGCGCGGCCGGTGCGCGACTTCTGGCTGGTGGTGAACACCGCGTCCTCGGTGTAGTAGGCGTGGGCGTGCTGGCCCCAGTTGAAGTCGACCTCGTACCAGTAGTCGACGGCGAGCGCCTCGAGCGCCTGGCGAAGCGCGAGTCTTTCGGTGTGGTTCATGCGAGTGGCTCCTGTGCCGGTTCAGTCTTGCCAGTAGAGGCGCGTGGGGTTGTCCACCAGCAGCTTGTGCAGCACGGCGGGGTCGTCGGAAAAAAGCGGCAGCAGGTCGACCAGCTTGCCGTCGTCGGGCATCTCGCGCACGCTGGGGTGAGGCCAGTCGGTGCCCCAGAGCACGCGGTCGGGCGCGGCCTCGACCAGCCGGCGCGCGAAGGGCACGGCATCTTCAAAAGGCAGGCCGGGGCCGGAAGACAGAAGGTGCGAGGTGCGCTCCGCGCCGCTCACCTTGACCCAGCAGCGCTCGTCCTTCATGAGGTCGAGCAGCGCATCGAAGGGCTCCTGCTGCGGGCCGCTTTCGGCGAGCACGCGGCCCATGTGGTCGATCACGTAGGGCAGCGGCAGTTCGTCGAGAAACCGGCGGTACACCGGCAGGTCCTGCGGATCGAAGTGCAGCACCAGGTGCCAGCCCAGCGTCTTCACGCGATGGGCCAGGCTGCGGATGGCGTCCAGGTCGGGCGCGCCGCCCAGCCGTCGCACGAAGTTGAAGCGCAGCGAGCGCACGCCGCCTTCGTGCAGCGCCCGCAGCCCGGCGTCGTCGATCGACGCGGGGACCATCGCAACGCCGCGGTAGGTGTCGGGCGACTGCGCGATGGCGTCCAGCATCGCGCTGTTGTCGTGGCCGTGGATGCTGGCCTGCACCAGCACCACGCGCTCGATGCCCAGCAGCGCATGCAGCGCGCGCAGCTGAGCCGCCGGTGCGTCCGTCGGTTCATAAGTGCGCTTGGGCGAATACGGAAAACGCGCGCCCGGCCCGAACACATGGCAGTGCGCATCGCAGGCGCCGGGCGGCAGCCGGTAGGTGGGCCGGCTGGGGTTCGGGTGTGGGGGAGGGTTGACCTTGAGGGGCGCGGGTGTGCTGGTGGTGCTGTCTGTCATGGTGTTGTTGTGCCTTGTCTCTTCTTCATTCGGCTTTGAAGCCGGAGCGCTTGATGGGCTCTTCCCAGCGCTTGTACTGGGAGGCCTGCGTGCTCGCCAGGAGCTGCGAGTTGCCGTGGTCGGCCACCATCGCCAGGTTGACCAGCTTCTCGCGCACGTCCGGGGACGCGAGCGCCTGCGCCACCGCCTTGTCGATGCGTTCGGTGACGGCGGGCGGCATGTTGGCCGGGCCGTAGAGGCCGAAGAAGTTGTCGACCACCACGTCGATCCCGGACTCGCGCAGCGTCGGCACGTCGGGCAGGGCGGGCGTGCGGCGGGCGCCGGTCACGGCAAGCACGCGCAGCTTGCCGTTGCGGTGCATCTCCACCACTTCGGCCGGGCTGTCGATCATCAGCGGCACCTGGCCGCCGATCAGGTCCTGGATGGCGGGCGCACCGCCCCGGTACGGCACATGGAGCAGCGGAACGCCGGTCGCCTGCGCGATCACCAGGCCGGCGAAATGCGGCACCGAGCCTGCGCCCGAGGTGGCATACGTGGCCTGCGCGGGGTGGGCCTTCATCCACGCGAACAGCGCCTTCACGTCGCCCGGCGGCACGGCCGAGCCGACGGACACGGCCAGGTCCAGCGTGGTCAGGCGCGACACCGGCGTGAAGTCCTTCACCGGGTCGTAGCCCAGGCTGGTCGGGTAGAGCCAGGGCAGGATGGTCAGCGCGCCGCCCGGCGCAATCGCCAGCGTGCGCCCGTCGGGCCGCGAGCGCCGCAGCTCGCTCAATGCGATGCGCCCGGCCGCGCCGGGCCGGTTCTCCACCAGCACGTTGGTGTTCAGCGAAACCCGCAGCTTGTCCGCCAGCAGGCGGGCGACCGCGTCCACGCCGCCGCCGGGCGGAAAGCCCACCAGGATGCGAGTGGGCGTGGTGTCCTGCGCCCACACCGACGGCAGGGGCGAGGCGGCCGCCGCGAGGGCGAGCGACATCGAGAAGTGGCGGCGTTTCATCATCATGAAAGGGTTCCTTGTCTTGTGGTCGGCTGGCCATGCGCCGTGTTCAGCGCCTGCGCCAGCAGTTCGATGCCCCGGTCGATCTGCGCGGGCGGCGCGGTCACGAAGGACAGGCGCAGCAGGTTGTGGCGCGAGCGGTCCGCGAAGAACGCGAAGCCGGGCACATACGCCACGCCCAGCTCGACGGCACGCGGCAGCAATGCCATGGCATCGATGCCCTCGGGCAGTTCGAGCCAGAAGAACATGCCGCCGGCCGGCACGCGCCAGCGGCAGCCTTGCGGCATGTGGCGCAGCAGCGCGGCCTGCATGGCGTCGCGGTGGCTGCGATAGCGCTCGCGGATCAACGGCACGTGCTGTGCCAGAAAGCCGTCGCGCACGATCTGGTAGACGATCTGCTGGTTGAAGATCGGCGTGTGCAGGTCGGCCGCCTGCTTGGCCTGGACCAGCTTGGGCATCAGCGAGGCGGGCGCCACCACGTAGCCCAGGCGAAGGCCCGGCGCCAGCACCTTCGAGAACGAGCCCAGGTACACGCTGCCCTCGGGCCAGTGCGAGGCCAGCGATGCCGGCGCGGGTGCGTCGAACCACAGGTCGCCGTAGGGGTTGTCTTCCACCAGCGGCAGGCCCATGCGACGTGCCTGCGCGGCCAGTTGCTCGCGCCGCGCCGCGCCGATGGTGCGGCCGGTGGGGTTCTGGAAGTTCGGCACCACGTACAGGAAGCGCGCGCCACCGGCCTGCGCCAGCGCCTCGGGCAGCGGGCCTTCGTCGTCGCCGGCGATGTCGAGGTAGTCGGCCTCGTACGGGTTGAAGGCCTGCAGCGCGCCAACGTAAGTGGGCGAATCGACCGCCACCACGCTGCCGGGATCGAGCAGCACCTTGCCGACAAGGTCCAGGCCCTGCTGCGACCCGCTGGTGATCAGCACGTCGCCCGCGCCGATGCGCAGGCCTTGTGCGGCCAGGTCTTGCGCCACCCATTCGCGCAGGGGCGCGAAGCCCTCGGTCGATGCGTATTGCAATGCTTCGCGCGGCGTCTGCTGCAGCACGTGTTGTGTCGCCTCGCGGACCTTGTCCAGCGGGAACGCATCCGGCGAAGGCAGGCCACCGGCGAGGGAGATCACGCTCGGGCGGGCCGCGAGATTCAGGATCTCGCGAATGATCGACGGCTGGATGCGCTGGGCACGTCGGGCCAGCTGGAACGGGGGCGAAGAACTCATGCGGTGGTGGGTTGCGATGCGCGAAAAGAAGAAGCGTCCGGTCCGTCGCATGACATGCGGGTAGAGGACAACTTCCACGAGAGGCGGCATCTTTTCATCGGCCTCCGGCTGCCGCAATCGGAAATTTCGAAGTTTTCACCAGTAGAAAAGTTGCGCCCAACTGGCTGCGGGTTGCCCGTGGGCACGTTCGCGTCGATCGCGCGCTGGTGGATCGCGAAGGTGCCGGAAACCGCCGGCTCGTTCGTCTAAGCAAGTGCCGGATCGAAGGGGCTGCCCCTTCGCATCGCGTTCCGACTTCTTCACTCTCGGTCCGAATCGTCGGATCTGACTGACCGCAACATGCCCTCTACCGCCACGCAAACCCCGACAGAAACACCGACAGGCCTGGCCGCCGTCGACGCCTTGCTGCAACCCTTCAACCGCTGCGATGCGCCCGGCCTCGTCATCGGCATCGCACGCGACGGCAAGACCCTCTATCGCCGTGGCATGGGGCTGGCCAGCATCGAGCAGGGCGTGGCGAACACAGCGCACACGCGCATGCGCATCGCCTCGACCAGCAAGCACTTCACGGCGCTGGCCGTGTTGCTGCTGGCCGAAGAGGGAAAGCTGGGCGTCGACGATCTCATCCATACCCACCTGCCCGAGCTGCCGGTGCTGAGCAGCGCAGGCCCCACGCTGCGCCAGTTGATGCAGCACACGGGCGGATGCCGGGCCGCCATCTCCGACCTTGCGCAAGGCCTGGCGGTCGAGCCGGTCGAAGACTGGCGCGCGCCCATGCAGGCCGTGCCGAGCGAGCTGAACTTCGAGCCCGGCAGCCGCATGATCTATTCGAACGGCGGCTACCAATGGCTCGCGCGGGTGATCGAGCGGGTCAGCGGCCTGGACTTTGCGGCGTTCATGAAGATGCGCATCTTCGAGCCGCTGGGCATGCACGACACCGAATCGCTGACGAGCGATTTCGACATCCGCCCGGGCATGGCGATGCAGTACCAGGCACTGCCGGCATCCGCGGGTGGCGGGCTTCGGCGCGGCATGTACCCGGGCGAGTTGCGCGGCAGCGGATCGCTGGTGTCCAGCATCGACGACATGCTGCGCTGGCTGGCGCACATGCGCAGCCCCGACAAGAAGATCGGCAGCGCCGCAAGCTGGGCGCAGATGCTCGAACTGCCGACCCTGTCGAGCGGCACCGTGGTGCCCTACGGGCTCGGCCTGATGCGCCATCCGTATCGCGGTGTCGAGGTGGTCCACCATTCGGGCGCCGTGCTGGGCACCACCTCGCAGATGATCACGGTGCCCGCGCATGCGCTGGACATCATGATCATGGTCAATGGCGCGGCCGTGTCCCAGGTGGCGCTCGGGTTCCAGATCATCGATGCATTGCTGGGCGATGCGCACCTCGGTGCACCGGTTGCGCACGTACCGGCCGACGGGTATTCGTCGCTGTTCGGCAAGCGCTATCACGCGACGGAAACCGGGGTCGTCATCGGCTTCGAGGATGTGGCGGGCAAGCTCGGGCTTTCGTGGATCGGCAAGAAGGCCGCCCCGTTGCGCGAGAGTGAAGGCAACGGGTTGCTGGCCTGCGAGGACACGGCGCTCAATCCGATCTCTGTCGCGCTGCATGCGCTTGCCGGCGACGCCGCACCGGTCGCGATCATGCTGAACGAAGGCGGCAATCTGCTGCGCTGCGAGCGCCTGCCCGATGAAGCTCCGGCAACCGCCGAGCTGGCCGCCGCGCTGGCCGGCGGCTACCGGGTTCCGGATCTGGAGGCGCACGCCAGCATCGAGCTGAAGGCGGGAGTTCTGTTGCTGCGCCTGCAGGGTCCGCACGGCCGCAATGAATTTCGTCTTCTGGGTTTATCGGCTGACGTGCTGCTCGGTGTTGCGGCCGATCCGCTGTTTGCTGCGCTGGTTGGAAACTGCATCATCAACGTCGATCGTGTGGCGGGCCGTGTCGTCGGGTTGCGGATGGACACGCCGCGCGTGCGGCATCTGCGTTTCTTTCGCGCGTCGTCAGAGTGAGGTGAGCAGGGGCGGGCGGCCTGGGGTGGGGCCTCCCGCGCCTTCGAGAGGACAATAGTGGAAGCTCACTTAGAAACCAAAGCCACGACCATGTCCCGCCTCGACGACCCCCTCCACGACGCCGAAATCGGTTCCCGCGACAGCACGCTCGACACCACCCGGATCGACGACGTGCGCATCGGCGCCGTTCGCCCGCTCATGACCCCCGCGCTGCTGCAGGAGCGCGTGCCCGTGCGCGACAACACGCTGGCGCTGGTCGAAGGCAGCCGCGCGGCGATTGCCGACGTGCTGCACGGCCGCGACGACCGGCTGGTGGTCGTGGTCGGCCCATGCTCCATCCATGACCACGACCAGGCCATCGAATACGCACAGCGCCTGAAGACGGTCGCCGATTCCCTGCAGGACGACCTGCTGATCGTGATGCGCGCCTACTTTGAAAAGCCGCGCACCACCGTCGGCTGGAAGGGCTACATCAACGACCCGCACCTGGACGGCAGCTTCGCGATCAACGAAGGCCTGGAACGCGCGCGGCGCCTGCTGCTCGAATTGACGACCCTGGGCCTGCCGACCGGCACCGAGTTTCTCGACCTGCTGAGCCCGCAGTTCATCGCCGACCTGATCGCCTGGGGTGCCATCGGCGCGCGCACCACCGAGAGCCAGAGCCACCGGCAGTTGGCATCGGGCCTGAGCTGTCCGGTCGGCTTCAAGAACGGCACGGACGGCAGCGTGAAGGTTGCGGCCGACGCCATCCTCGCGGCCCGCGCGCCGCATGCCTTCATGGGCATGACCAAGATGGGCATGGCGGCGATCTTCGAGACGCGCGGCAACGACGATTGCCACGTGATCCTGCGCGGCGGCAAGGCGCCCAACTACTCGGCCGCGGATGTCGAGTCCAGTTGCCAGGCGCTGATGGCGAACGGCCTGCGGCCGCAGGTGATGATCGACGTCTCGCATGGCAACAGCAGCAAGCAGCACCAGCGGCAGATCGTGGTCGCGCAAGACGTGGCCGCGCAGATCGCGGCCGGCGAGCGGCGCATCACGGGCCTCATGATCGAGAGCCATCTCGAGGAAGGGCGGCAGGACCTGAAGCCCGGCGTCGCGCTGAAGCACGGTGTGTCGATCACCGATGCGTGCATCGGCTTTGCGCAGACGGTGCCGGTGCTTGAAGGCTTGGCTTCGGCGGTGAAGGCGCGGCGGCGGTTGTCGAAGGCGTGAGGCTGAAAGCGGCGCCGCTTTCCATGTATCCGGGAAGCCGGCGCTGCAGTTGAAGCAGTGGCGGCTTCGCAGACGTCAGCGAGCGCGAATGCCTGCGATCCAGCTCAGGCCACGGACTGATCGTCGCCCGGAATTTTCAGCCTGGTAGCGATGCCATAAAGCGCCAGCATGCCCACCACATGCCCGATGGCCACGCCCGGTTCGCCCGATTCGATTCGGGCGACCGTCTGGACGTGAACGCCCAGTCGGGCTGCGGCTGCGGCCTGGCCTTCACCGGCGTTGATGCGCGCCTGCTTGGCGGCCGCGCCCATGTCCTTGATTGCCTGAAGGGCACCGCTGTCGATGTCTGCGGAAATGCGTTTGCCTTGAGCCATCGCAGGATTGTCGCTGCACAATTCCCGCGTGCCCCGAACCCCGCCTGCCCCAACTGTCCCGCCGCTCACGCCCACGCCTTACTGGCTCTACCTTCTCGAATGCGAGGGCGGCGTGTACTACACGGGCATCGCGATCGACGTGGAGCAGCGTTTCTTTCAGCACCTCTTCGGGCTGGGCGCCAAATTCACGCGCGCGCGTCCGCCGTTGCGCGTGCTTGCAGCCCGCGCCTACCCTGACAAGAGCGCCGCACTGCGGGCGGAAATCAGGGTCAAGGCATTGCCTCGGGCCCGCAAACTCGCCTTCTTCGACACCATGGCGTAGTGCAACCTGCAGCACCGCAGCCGGCCACAGCCTTCAACCCAGGAGCCTTCCATGAAACCCCAGCCCATCGAATATGCCGACGCTTCCGACGAAGTCCGGGCCGTCTTCGACGACATCAAGACATCGCGCAACGTGCCCGATGTCAACAACTTCTGGAAGTACCTCGCCAACGACCCCGCCACGCTCAAGCGCACCTGGAGCAGCCTGAAGGAAGTGATGGCGCCGGGCGCGCTCGATCCGGTGGTGAAGGAAATGGTCTACCTCGCGGTGAGCGTCACGAACAGTTGTGGCTACTGCATCGCGAGCCACCACGCTGGCGCCGAGAAGGCCGGCATGACGCCCGCGATGTTCGCCGAGCTGATGGGCGTGGTCGGCATGGCCAACGAGACCAACCGGCTGGTGAACGGCTACCGCGTGCCGATCGATCCGGCGTTCGACAAGTAGCAGCCGCAAGCGCAAGGCATTCGCGCGGCGCTCAGCCGATGGTCATGAGGCTCGCGTTGCCGCCGGCCGCCGCCGTGTTGATGCTGAGCGCGCGTTCGACCACGAGGCTTTCGAGCGGGATGTCGGTGTCGCCGGGGGCGAAGGCGCGCAGGCTGACGATGGGCCCCGGTCGCGACGCGATGCGATGCATGATGCCTGAAAGCCCATCGGCATCGCCGTGATACAGGGCCGCGTCGAAGGCCACGGTCTGCGCGGTCCAGTCGCTCGCCATCGCCACGTGCTGCTGCACGTCGGCCGGCAGCGAAGCGAGAAGACTCTGCGCCGCCGCATCCGCAGGCCAGATCGCCGAGCTGCCCACCGACAGGACCGCCGCCAGTTGCACCAGCCGATCCGCTTCGGCATCGGCCAGGCACAGCACCGCTTCGCGCGGCAGCAGCGTGTAGACATTGCGCTCGCCCGTCGGCCCGGTCAGCGTGCGTGAGCAGCCGGCGCGCGCCACGGCGGCGAAATGACTGCACTGCAAACCCAGCGCCGGGCGGCCGGTGTCTTCGGCCCATTGGCCCAAGACCGACAACGCAGCGCCGTGGCCCGTGTCGCCGCCGTGCTTCATCGCGCGCACCAGTGCATCGTCCGGCCGCTTCGACAGCATGCGCACCATGTACAGCGGCCCGCCCGCCTTCGGCCCCGTGCCCGACAGGCCTTCGCCACCAAAGGGTTGCACGCCGACCACCGCGCCGACGATGTTGCGGTTCACATAGATGTTCCCGGCCTTCGCGTGGTCCACGATCTGCGCGATCGTCTCGTCGATGCGGGTGTGCACGCCCAGCGTGAGGCCGTAGCCGGTGCCGTTGATCTGGCTCACCAATGCAGCGAGGTCGCGGCGGCGGTAGCGCACCAGGTGCAGCACCGGGCCGAACACCTCGCGCTGCAGTTCCGCGATGCTGTCCAGCTCGATCAGCGTGGGCATCACGAAGGTGCCGTGGCGCGTGTCCTGGCCCTGCTCGCGGCCCTGTCGATAGACCTTGCGGCCGCGATCGCGCAGCGTTGCGATGTGGCGCTCGATGCCGTCGCGCGCTTCGGCGTCGATCACCGGACCCACGTCCACGGCCAGCCGCGAGGGGTTGCCGATGCAGCTCTCTGCCATCGCGCCCTTGAGCATTTCGATCAGGCGGTCGGCCGCTTCCTCCTGCACGCACAGCACGCGCAGTGCCGAGCAGCGCTGGCCCGCGCTGTCGAAGGCCGAGGCCATCACGTCGGTGACCACCTGTTCGACCAGCGCGGACGAGTCGACGATCATCGCGTTCTGCCCACCCGTCTCCGCGATGAGCGGCACCGGCGCGCCATGCGCGCTGAGGCGCTGCGAGAGCGTCTTTTGCAGGATGCGCGCCACCTCCGTCGAGCCCGTGAACATCACGCCCTGCACGCGCGCATCCGCGACCAGCCCGGCGCCCACCGTCTCGCCACGACCTGGCAGCAGTTGCACGGCGGCATGGGGCACGCCGGCTTCCCACAGCACGCGGATCGCTTCGGCCGCGACCAGCGGCGTCTGCTCGGCCGGCTTGGCCAGCACCGGATTGCCGGCAGCGAGCGCGGCCGCCACCTGGCCGGTGAAGATCGCGAGCGGAAAATTCCACGGGCTGATGCAGACCATCGGGCCCAGGGCCCGGTGCGTGTCGTTAGAGAAATCGTTGCGTGCCTGCGCCGCGTAGTAGCGCAGGAAGTCGACCGCTTCGCGTACCTCGGCGATGGCATTGGCATACGTCTTTCCCGCCTCGCGGGCCAGCAGGCCGAGCAGGCGCGGCATGCGTGCTTCGAGCAGGTCGGCCGCGCGTTCGAGCAGCGCGGCGCGTTGTGTTGGTGGTGTCGCAGCCCATGCCGTGGCAATGCCCTGGGCCTGCGCGATGGCCGATTCGACATCGGCCATCGTCGCTTCCTGCACGCGCCCGACCACATCGCGATGGTCTGCGGGGTTCAGCACATCGGCCTCGCTGCGTGATGCATCGGCACCCGGCGCGGCTTCGGCGAGCAGCGGCATGGCGTGCCACGTTTCATCGGCGCTGGACTGCAGCGCCTCGCCCAGCAGGCGCAGGCTGTCGTCGTTCGCCAGGTCGAGCCCTTGCGAGTTGACGCGTTGCCCGCCATAGAGCGCCGACGGCAGCGGGATGGATGGATGGGGCTGCCCCACCACGCCTTCGCGCGCAGCCATGTGCTCGACCGTCGCCACCGGGTCTTCCACCAGCGCGTCCAGCGAGATCGTCGGGTCCGCGATGCGGTTGACGAAGGATGTGTTGGCGCCGTTCTCCAGCAGGCGCCGCACGAGGTAGGCGAGCAGCGTCTCGTGCGTGCCCACCGGCGCGTAGATGCGGCAGGGCCGACCGAGCGGGCCCACCACCTGTTCATACAGCGGCTCGCCCATGCCGTGCAGGCACTGGAACTCGTACTGGCCCGGCGTGTAGCGCGATGGGTCCGCCGCCGTGTAGATCGCGGCCAGCGTGTGCGCGTTGTGCGTGGCGAACTGCGGGTACACCGCTTCGGGCGCATCGAGCAACTGGCGGGCGCAGGCGAGGTACGACACGTCGGTGTAGGCCTTGCGCGTGTAGACCGGGTAGCCGTCGAGTCCGTCGATCTGCGCGCGCTTGATCTCGCTGTCCCAGTAGGCGCCCTTCACCAGCCGCACCATCAGCCGGTGCCGGCTGCGGCGTGCCAGGTCGATCACGAAGTCGATCACGAAGGGGCAGCGCTTCTGGTAGGCCTGGATCACGAAGCCGATGCCGTTCCAGCCCGCGAGCGCGGGCTCGAAGCACAGCCGCTCCAGCAGGTCGAGCGAGAGTTCGAGCCGGTCAGCTTCTTCCGCATCGATGTTCAGGCCGATGTTGTAGGCCTGCGCCAGCAGCGCAAGATCGCGCAGCACCGGGTACAGCTCGGCCATGACGCGCGCGTACTGCGCGCGGCTGTAGCGCGGGTGCAGCGCCGACAGCTTGATCGAGATGCCCGGCCCTTCGTACACGCCGCGCCCGTTCGATGCCCGGCCGATCGCATGGATCGCCTCTTCATAAGCGACGCGGTAGCGCTTCGCGTCTTCGGTGGTCAGCGCCGCTTCGCCGAGCATGTCGTAGGAATAGCGAAAGCCCTGCGCCTCCAGCTCGCGCGCGTTGCCCAGCGCTTGAGCGATCGTCTCGCCGGTGACGAACTGCTCGCCCATCATGCGCATCGCCATGTCCACGCCCTTCCGGATCAGCGGTTCGCCGCCCTTGCCGATCAGGCGCGTGAGGATGTTCGACAGGCTTGTTTCGCTGTGCGTGGCGACCAGCTTGCCGGTCAGCAGCAGGCCCCAGGTTGCGGCGTTGACGAACACCGAGGGGCTGCGGCCCGCATGCGATTGCCACTGGCCGTGCGCGATCTTGTCGCGAATGAGCGCGTTGCGCGTCTCGGCATCGGGAATGCGCAGCAGCGCTTCGGCCAGGCACATCAGCGCGACGCCTTCCTGCGACGACAGCGCGTACTCTTGCAGCAGGCCCTGCACGAGACCGGCGCGGCCGCTGGCGTTCTTGCGGGCGCGCAGTTGATGGGCGATCCGGTGGGCCAGTGTCTGGGCCTCTTGCGCAAGGCCGACTGGCAGGCGGGCCTTTGCCAGCAAAGGCGGCAGGGCTTGCGGTTCGGGGCGCCGGTACGCCGCGGTGATCTGCCCGCGCAGCAATGAGGGCGGCCCTGCCGGGCCATCGGCAAACGCTGCGAACGAAGAAGAGGGCGGGGCGGCGGGGCTGGGTGCGGGCATAGGACGTCCGTGCTGGTGATAAGTTGGATGATCTCTCTGCGCAAGCTGAATGTCTGTTCGAAGAATGGCATGTCTGCCGAGCAAATCACTAGGTCATCAGACGCCTTCCTTTCTGGCCTCGCAAGGGCCGGGGCGAGAATCCACATCCCGCCCGAGGGCGACATTGCAGGGAGTCCTTGTATGCACGGATGGTCTTACCTCGCGGCCGGGTGCCTGGCGCTTGCAAGCCTGCAGGTTGCGGCGCAGGGCGCCGACTGCACCGCGTCGGCGTCCGCGGCTTGCTACCACTCCTTCCAGCCGCCGGGCTCTGGCGGAGCGCTGCATTACTACGCGTCGCTGCCGTCCGATGGCGCGGCACCTGCCAAGGTGATCGTCGCCATGCACGGCCACTCCCGCGATGCCAACAAGACCTTCGACGCGACCTTGCAGGCGGTGCGCGGCGCCGGCGCGCTGGCCGACACGCTGGTCGTGGCTCCGGTCTTCCAGGTGCCGCAGGGCAAGGCCGCCAAGTGCAGCACGCCGGGCGTGCCAGCGGCCGAAGACGGCGACCTGTTGTGGACATGCGGCTCCTGGCTCGAAGGCGGCCAGGCGAGCAATGGCAACGGCATCACCTCATTCGCAGCCATGGACGCGCTGGTGACCGAACTCACCCGGCGCTGGCCCAGCCTGCGCACCGTCACCATTGCCGGCTTCTCGGCTGGCGCGCAGATGGTGCAGCACTACATCGGCTTCGCGCAGGAACAGAAAGCTGGTTCGGTGGCGGTGCGCTATGTGGTTGCCGACCCCGGCACCTGGCTCTACTTCGATCCGGTGCGGCCGCAGCCGATGCGCGATGGCGTGGCTGTCGCATGGACGGCTTGCGGCAGCGGGGCGGACACCTTGCGCAACTGCATGCTGAGGTTTCCGGCGGAGGCCGACTACGCCTGCCCCGCACTGAACCGCTGGAAGTACGGCACCGACACCTTGCCCGCCAGCCTCGGCCGCAGCGCCGCGCAGGCGCGCCAGCGCTACGCAAGCGCCGACATCAGTTATCTGGAAGGCGCGCTCGACAGCAGCGATGCCAAGGGCACCTACTACGGCATCCTCGACAAGTCCTGCGCGGCCGCCGCGCAGGGCCCGTACCGGATGCAGCGCGGCCTGGCCTATGCGCAGTACGACAGGGCGCTGCTCGCACCCGACAAGCGCCGAGAGGTCGTCGTGGTGCCGGGCTGCGCGCACGACGTGGCGTGCGTCTTTCCTTCGCCGGCTGCGCGCGCCGCATTGCTCGGGCCTTCGCGTTGACGCCGCATACGCCGCATACGCCATTCGGTGATTGACATGGTTTCCTGAATATTGGATATTTCATCCAATATGAAAGAAGACCCCAAAGAACCCGCCAGCCTGAACGACCGCATCGCCCAGCGCGTGCGCGACCTTCGCGCGGCGCGCGAGCTGTCGCTCGATGCGCTGGCCACGCACTGCGGCGTCAGCCGTTCGATGATCTCGCTGATCGAGCGCGGCGAGAGCAGCCCGACAGCCGTGGTGCTCGAAAAACTCGCCACCGGCCTGGGCGTTCCCCTGGCCTCGCTGTTTGAAGAGCCCGTTGCCGAGTCCGGCCCCGTGTCGCGGCTGGCCGACCAGTTGCTGTGGCGCGATCCGCATTCGGGCTACGTGCGCAGGAACGTGTCGCCGGGCAGCGCGGCCTCGCCGATCCAGATCGTCGAGGTGCAGTTTCCACCGAAGGCGCGCGTGGCCTACGAGACCGGCGCGCGCGAGCCGAAGGTGCACCAGCAGGTGTGGGTGCTCGAAGGCCGCATCGAAGTCACGGTGGGCGACGACCGCCATCTGCTGGATGCCGGCGACTGCCTCGCGCTCACGCTCGACCGCCCCATGAGTTACCACAACCCCACCCGCAAGACCGCGCGCTACGCGGTCGTGATCACCAGCTCGACGGCTTCCTCCTGGAAATGAACATGACCACCGAAACCTCCACCCACACCCCGCGCATTCGCGCCCTTCCCACAGTGACCGACGCGCAGGTGCATGCGCTGGCCAACGTGCTCATCGATTGCGTCGCGGGCGGCGCCTCGGTGAGCTTCATGCAGCCGCTGTCCTTCGAGCGCGCGTGCGCCTTCTGGCAAGGCGTGGCCGATGGCGTGGCCAGCGGCGAGCGCATCTTGTTCGTGGCCGAAGACGCCGAGGGCATCGTCGGCACGGTGCAGCTCGTGCTTGCCCAGCCCGAGAACCAGCCGCACCGCGGCGAGGTGGCGAAGATGCTCGTGCATCGCCGGGCACGCCGCCAGGGCCTCGGCGCGCTGCTGATGCAGGCGGCCGAGCAAGCGGCGCGCGCGCATGGCAAGACGCTGCTGGTGCTCGACACATCGGGCGCAGAGGCCGCGCGGCTCTATGCCCGCGTTGGCTGGCAACAAGTGGGCGTGATCCCCGGCTATGCGCTGCTGCCCGACGGCAGCCCGTGCGGCACCACTTTCTTCTATCGCGAACTCGGTGCCGGGTCGTGACTGAATTCGACCGACTGCTGCGGGAGGCGGATGCAACGCCGCTCGTCGGATGGGACCTGTCGTGCAACGGGCGCATCGCGACCACGGCCACGCCATGGAACTTCGAGGCCGAGGTCGAGCGCCACGCACGCCAGTCGCCCGACATGCTGGACATGGGCACCGGCGGCGGCGAGTGGTTGAGCCGGCTTGCATACCGGCCGGCGCGCACTGTGGCCACTGAAGGATGGGCGCCGAATGTCGGCATTGCGCGCGAGCGGCTTGCGCCGCTGGGCGTGGAGGTGGTCGAGGTTGAAGGCGCGGATGACAACGCGGCGCAGGCGCAAGGCGAAGAAGAGCAGGCGCGGCTGCCGTTTGCGGATGCGTCGTTTCATCTGGTCGTCAATCGCCACGAGTCTTTTGTTGCGAGCGATGTGCATCGCATCCTTGCCACTGGCGGGCGCTTCGTCACGCAGCAGGTCGCGTCGGACTTCAATGCGGATTGCTATGCATTGCTGGATCTGCCAATGCCCGGGTTGCCGCGATGGCAACTGGACACCGCCGTCGATCAGGTCACGCTCGCGGGCCTGAGCGTCACGCATGGCGAAGAGGGCGCCGAAGTGCTTTCCTTCGATGACGTCGGCGCGTTCGCCTGGTACCTGAAGCACGTGCCTTATGTGTGCCCCGAATTCACCATCGACGGATGCCGCGTTGCGCTGGCGCATTTGCATCGACGCATCCAGAGCGACGGGCCGCTCGCGATGCGGCAGAAACTCTTCTGGCTGGACGCGGTCAAACCTGCGGCGGCTTGAGCTGCAAAGATTTTTGTATCGCACCTTGTCTGGCAACCCGCCAGATACGGTGCGCGACGAATCGGGGGGTGATTCGACACACATGCAGGCGTCGGTCGCGATGGAATGGCCACTTCATCCACTCGACACGAAGCCCGTCATGACCATGCCCCCGCTCCATCGTTCAGGCCGCGCGCTCGCCGCCGTCCTGTTGTTCATTGCAGCCGCTGCACAGGCCCAGTCTTCTCCCGCGAACGATCCGCGCGGTCGCTGGATCACCGCGAACGGCAACCTCGAAGTCGAGGTCGCGCCTTGCGGCGCCGCGTTGTGCGGCACCGTCGTCAAGGTGCTCGGCAATCGCTCGATGGCACCCGGCGGCGGCGACATGCAGCCCACCGACGGACGTCCGGCGTTGGGTATGACGCTGCTGAAGGACTTCGCGCCCGTCGATGCGACCGACCCTGCGCGCCCGGCCACCGAATGGGCCGGTCAGATCTACAACCGCGAGAACGGCAAGACCTACAACTGCAACATGACGGTGAGCACCGCCGGCAATGCAGCCGGCGAATTGCTGCTGCATGCCTATGTCGGCATCCCGCTCTTCGGCAAGACACAACGCTGGGTGCGCGCCGCGTCCGACCGTTGAGAAGTGCGGCGAGGGCTTTTTTGGGTCAGCGCAGTTCTCGCGCCGTTCTCAACTGCGCGATTGCAGTGCGAGCTTTGCGGAAAGTCCGGCCAGCACTGTTCCCATGATCCAGCGCTGGGCCAGTCTCCAGCGGCTGCGTCGTTGAAGTGATGAAGCGGCCCTGGCGGCAGCCAGCATGATCAAGGTGTTGCCGACCATGCTGATGGCGATCTGCAGGGCGCCAAGCAGAAGGAACTGGCCAACGATGCTGCCCCGCTGCGCGTCGATGAATTGCGGCAGGACCGCGAGAAAAAACAGCGCCTGCTTCGGGTTGAGGAGGTTCGTCAGAAAGCCCATGGTGTACAGGCGACGCGGACTGTCGGCAGGCAGGTCCTGAAGCTGAAATGCGGAGGAGCCGTTCTTCTTCAGCGTTTGCCAGGCCAGATACCCGAGATAGATGGCGCCCGCGAAGCGCAGGGCGTCATAGGCGTAAGGGATCGCGAACAGCAAGGTCGTGATGCCCAGCGCCGCGCATGCGAGGTAGAAGACCGAACCGGTGACCACGCCGGCATAGGAAACAAAACCTGCCTTGCGCCCCTGCGACAAGGTGCGCGACACCAGGTAGATCATGTTGGGGCCCGGCGTGACGACCAGCCCCAGTGCAAGAAGAGAAAAGGTCAGCAGGTCTTGTGAAGATGGCATGGCCGGATGTCCTCGGTGCGGGCGATCGGCGGATCGTACATGGGCGACCCTCGCAGCCAATGACCTGGCCAACTGACTGACTGCTTGACTGACTAACGCGCCCCGAACGCCGCGTTCTCGAACAGATCCTTGAACTCCCGCGGCTGCGAGCGCCAGTACTGGTGCGGTGCCTTCACCTGCGCCCCCAGCTCGGCCGCCGCATGCCAAGGCCAGCGCGGGTCATACAGGATCGCGCGTGCCAGCGACACCGCATCGGCCTGCCCGTCGGCAATGATGGCTTCGGCATGCCGGGGCTCGGTGATGAGCCCGACGGCGATGGTCGGCAGGCCGACCTCGGCCTTGATGCGTTGCGCGAACGGCACCTGGTAGCCGGCACCGAGCGTGATGGCCTGCTGTGGCGAGACGCCGCCGCTCGACACATGGATGGCCGCGCAGCCGCGTGCCTTGAGCGCCTGCGACAACGCGACCGTGCTGTCGAGGTCCCAGCCGCCGGGCACCCAGTCGCTGGCCGAGACGCGCACCCACACCGGGCGATCGGCCGGGAAGACCGCGCGCACCGCGTCGAACACCTCGAGCGGAAAACGCATGCGGTTTTCAAGGCTGCCGCCGTATTCGTCGTCGCGGTGGTTGGCGATGGGCGACAGGAACTGGTGCAGCAGGTAGCCGTGCGCCGCATGGATCTCGATGCCGTCGATGCCCAGCCGCGCCGCGCGCCGTGCTGCCGCCACGAAGGCATCGCGCACGCGGGCAAGGCCTGCTGCATCGAGCGCGATGGGTGCGTCTTCGGTGGGCGAATGCGGCACGGCGGAGGGCGCGTATGCCTTCCAGCCGCCCGGTTCTTCGGGGCGGATCTGCTTGCCGCCTTCCCACGGTGCGCGGCTCGATGCCTTGCGCCCTGCGTGCCCGAGCTGCATGGCGATGGCGATGGGCGAATTGGCCCGCGTGGCCTTCAGTACCCGCGCCAGGCCTTCTTCGTTCGCGTCGGAATACAGCCCGAGGTCACCGGGCGAGATGCGCCCTTCGGCTTCTACTGCCGTCGCCTCGATGATCAGCAGTCCCGCGCCCGACAGCGCAAGGTGCCCGAGGTGAATGAGATGCCAGTCGCCCGGCGTGCCCTCCGTGGCGGAGTACTGGCACATCGGCGCGATGACGATGCGGTTGTCTATCTGAAGCTTGCCGAGCCGCAAGGGCTCGAAGAGTTGGCTGCTACGACTGCTCATGATGATGGTGATGCGGCTCCACAGGAGCGGTAATTCTGGGGCGTGTCCGCGATGCGTGGCGCGGGCGCCGCAGAAGCCTTGCGGCTCGTGGCGGTATGGATCAGCAGCGCGCCGACCACCATCGCCATGCCGACGATCTCGTTCACCGTGGGCAGCTTGCCCATGGCCACGCCCATCAGCAGCGCCGACACCGGCACGAAGTTGAGAAAAGCCGTGCCCGTGACCGCACCGAGCGTGCGCACGCCGTAGTTGAACGCCAGCACCGCAATCGCCGAAGACACCAGCCCCACGTACAACAATGCCTGCCACGAGAGGCGAAGGCCTTCCATGCTCGGCGCATGCGACCAGCCCAGCAGCGTGGCGACGGTGGCGGTGGCCAGCAGCAGCGGCCACGAGGCCAGCACCGTGAGCGCGGTGTACTCGATCACGTCGAGTTCCGGAAAGCGTGCCGCGCCGCGCGTGTACCAGACCCAGCCCAGCGTGCCGATGAAGGCCACCGCATCGCCGAAGAGCGTGGACTCGGCGGCCGGCCCCGCGCTGAACAACAGCCCTGACACGATGGCCACGCCCAGCAGCGCCAGTGCGGTGGTCAACAGCGTGGCGCGCGCGGGCCGCACGCCGTCGAGCGCCCAGCGCAGCAGTTGCGTGGTCATCGGCGTGGTCGCCATGATCACCGCGCCGTGCGAGGGCACCGAATGCGAGAGCCCGACCAGCAGCATCACGCTGAAGACGCCGAAGCCCGCGTAGCCGCGCAGCGCCAGCGGCCCCGCATTCAGCCGCAGCTTGCGCCAGGGCGCCGCGCCGCGCGGAAGAATGAGCAGCACGAACAGCAGCGCCGCCATGCTGTAGCGGATGAGCGTGAACCACACCGGCGCGACGTGGTGGAGCACGCCCTTGCTGACCAGGAACATGCCGCCCCAGCCGGATGTGGCGAGCAGCAGCGCGGCGATGCCGAGCAGGCGTTGACGAGGAGACATGGGGAGCCTTTGGCGATGAATGATTGAACGAATCGATGGCTCCAAGGATCGGGTTTCACCGCGCCGATTGCCATTCGCTTCTTTGGATAGAGGCCTCCAAAAATGCGAAGGGCCGAAAGCGGCCGGAGCGCTCACAATTTGCCCCATGGAGCTTTACCAACTGAAGACCTTTGTCGCCATTGCGAAGGAAGGCAGCCTGACCCGCGCCGCCGAGCGCGTGTTCACCAGCGCGCCGGCGGTCAGCGCGCAGCTCAAGGCGCTGGAAGACGAACTGGGCGTGAAGCTGTTCGAGCGCACGCCCAAGGGCATGTCGCCCACCGAGGCCGGCCTCAGCCTGCTGGAAGAGGCCG
Source organism: Variovorax raffinosi (assembly GCF_051216615.1). NCBI lineage: Bacteria > Pseudomonadati > Pseudomonadota > Betaproteobacteria > Burkholderiales > Comamonadaceae > Variovorax > Variovorax raffinosi. The sequence goes on along the minus strand of NZ_JBPJZR010000002.1, from coordinate 118,090 downwards.
AGCGCACGCTGGCCTCGGCGTCGCGCATGCGTTCGGCGGCCGACCAGTTGCGGGGCGCGGCGCAGGGCGTGGTCCGCTTCGGCACGGTGGTCGATCCGGTGGCGTTGCGGCTGGGTGATGTGCTGGTGAAGCTGGCGGAGCGCCATCCGCAGGTCACGCTGCAACTGAAGCAGGGGCTGTCTTACGAAACGCTGTCCGCCGTGCAGCGCGGCGAACTCGATTGCGCCTATGTGCTGAGCGACGGCGAGCAGAGCGAGGGACTGGAGCTGCATCGGTTGGGCGCGGTCGATCTGGTCGTCACGTTGCCGGTGCCAATCGCACAGGCGCATCCCGACCTGTCGCTCGACCAGCTCACGAACCTGCCGTGGGTGGGCACGCCGCTTTCATGCATCCTGCGTGTGCATCTCGAAAAGCTGTTCGCTGATGCGGGTCGCGAGTACCGCCAGGGTCGCACGGCCGATGGTGAAAGCGCGATCCGCAGCATGGTTGCGAGCGGCATGGGCGCTGGGTTGCTGCGGCTGGATCAGGCTGAGCAGGGAGAGCGCAATGGTGAGCTGGCGATCTGGCAGGGGTGGCGTTCGCACACTTGGCTTTGTTGGGTTGCGCCGGCTGGCGGCAAGCGCGCCGTGGCTGTGGATGCTGTGCGCAGTGCGGTGTTGGAGGCTTGGGCCTGAGCTTCTTGATGCGTTGTGTTTGATTTTTTGGGGCGCTGCTGTTCAGGGCGACGCTCCCGCCGACACGGTGCTCTTTTTCGCGAATGTCCCCCGCTTCGCTCCTCCTTTATTTCGCGAAAAAGAGCCCCGTATCGACGTGAGCGCTCAGAGCACTTGTTGATCAGCGAAAACCAGCGACGCGTCCATGTGCGAATGGCACCAGGTGCTCCCCGCAGCGAAATAAAGGAGGAGCGAAGCGGGGGACATTCGCGGAGGGGAGCACCTGGTGTCATTCGCACTCGCCCCGAATGACCCCGCCCCGAACACACCGCTCGCAAACGAAAAAACTGACCAACAACTGACCCGAACAGACACAGCACCGAACTTCACAGCAGAGTACGATGCCCGCCGCCACAACGCACCGCCCTCATGACCGCTGAAATCGCTCCCCTGCCTGGCCTCTTGTTGATGTTCGTGCTCGGTCTGCGTCATGGCCTCGACCCCGACCACATCGCCTGCATCGACGGCCTGACCTGGCGGGCGCTGTCGCACAAACACCGACATGCGGGCTGGGTCGGCACGTTGTTCGCCGTCGGCCACGGCCTGCTGGTCACCGCCATTGCGGTGGTTGTGAGCCGGCTCACGCTGCATATCGATCCACCGGCCGTCGTCATCCAGGTGTTCGAGTGGATTCCGACTGCGCTGCTCCTGCTGGTCGGCACCCTCAACCTGCGGCTGCTGCTCGGCCGCAATGAAGCGTATGCGCCGATGGGCTGGAAGATGAGCCTGATTCCCAAGCGCCTGCAGGCGCAGTCCAGCGCGTGGGCCATCATCGTCATCGGTGTGCTGTTCGCCACCGTGTTCGACACCGCCACGCAGGCCGCCGCCTGGGGCTACGTGGCCAGCAACCGCGACGGCGGTGCCTGGGCCGCGCTCACGGCGGGCCTGACTTTTACCGCCGGCATGGTCATCACCGACACGCTCGATGGCCGGCTGGTCTGCCGCATCAGCCGCAGCGCCGAAGGCCCCGAGGCCGGGCGCAAGGCGCGGCGCATTTTGGGTTGGCTGATCGTCTTCATCTCCTATGCGGTCGCTGCGTACAACCTGGCCAAGGCGTGGTTCCCGCAGGTCGAACTCAGCGACCTCGCGTTCTCGTGGACCGGCTTTGCGCTGGTCGCCGTGATGCTCGCGCTTTGGAGCTGGATCGCTCGCGCGCGGTCCCGCTCGGCCGCCGCTAACGCCGCCCCGAAATAGCGAAAAGCGCCGGGCAATTGCGGCTGTTTGCATCCGTCCGCGCCGTTCTTAAACGCTTCTTCTTAATGGGCTGGCCGAACGGCTTATTGCCCCCGCTGCGAGCCACCGATACCTTTGAATCGCGCCTCATCCGAGGCGCGATTCGCATGGAAAACGGACAACCACCACATGGCTCATTCAATCTCCGCGTTCCGGTCGTTTCACCACGGCCGGCGCTGGCAACAACTTCTGGCGTCTGCAGCGCTGCTCGCGGCCGCCACCTTTGCGTCGGCGGCCGAGCCCGCCAAGGACCACCCGCTGGTCGGGCGCTATGAAGGCTCGACCATGGACGCCTTCCAGGTCAAGAACTACGACGAGGTCGGACTGCTGCGCGAGCCGATCCAGCCCTGGGGCGACCCGAAGCCCAAGCCCAACCTGCTGCGGGTGGCGGGCAAGGTCTCGCTCTACTACTACCACCTGCCCGAAGGCCGCTCGCTGCTCGAAGTGCAGCGCAACTACGAGGCGGGCCTGAAGGCCAAGGGCTTCCAGATCATGTTCTCGTGCGGCACCAAGGACGGCAGCTGCTACAAAAAGGACCCGGAAAAGAGCGAGCCCAATACCGACGTCTCCGAACTGGCCACCGTCATCGACACGCCCGAATGGCCGCTGATCGGCTACGGGCGCACCTACGTGAGCACCTATTTCGAGAGCGACGGCCGCTACCTGCTCGCCCAGAACGACACGCCCAATGGCAAGGTCTACGCCAGCATCGCGTTCGCCGAAGGCAGCTTTCGCGGCAGCTTCGCGCTGGTGCGCATCGTCGAGACCAAGGCGATGGAAACCGACAAGATTGTCTTCGTCGATGCCCCGGCCATGCAGAAGAGCCTGCAGGAAAACGGCCGCGTCAGCCTCTACGGCATTCACTTCGACCTGGACAAGGACAGCATCAAGCCCGACTCGCAGCCTACGCTCGACGAGATCGCCAAGCTGATGCGCAGCAACCCGCAATTGCGCGTGCAGGTGGTGGGCCACACCGACGCGCAGGGCGAGGAGCCGCACAACGCCGACCTGTCGCGCCGGCGCAGCGTGTCGGTCATCGCGGCGCTGGCGAAGTCGGGGCTGGATGCGCGCCGCTTCACGTCGCGCGGGGCGGGCTCGAAGGAGCCGGTCGCGCCCAACACCAGCGAGGACGGCCGCGCGAAGAACCGCCGGGTGGAATTGCTGCGCCTGTAAGGCGCACGCACTCATGGATTGCCGGGGTGACAGGCCACGCGGGGGCCTGTCATCATTCGCGGCTGCATGAACCAAGATCCGCACACCCTCACCGATCTGTTGAACCGCGCCAGGCAGGCACTGGCGGACCCGCACGGCGCTCTTGCCGCCGCGCCGCCGGCCACCGGCGAGGCCGGATGCGTGGTGTTCCTCGCCATCGGCGAAGGCGCCAGCCGGGCCCGCGTGGCGTCGGGCCGGGGGGCGGACATCGAGGCGGCGTGGCGCCAGGCGGCCAGTGCGGCGGCGGCGCTTGCAAAGCGCATCGAGCACCCGACGCAGCGCCTGCGCGCGGAGGTGGTCGACCAGGTCTGGGCCCTGAGCTGGGGCGCGCTCAAGGCGCAGATGGCGCAGACCAAGCGCAACTATTTCAACCTGGGCATCGCCTTCGACGCGAAGTTCGACGTCGCGCTGCTCGCGCAGGAAATGCACGGCAGCGCGATCCTCTACAACGGCGACGTGGAGCATTCCGAGCCCAACACCGGCAACCTGCACCTGCACACCAAGCGCCGCTTCGGCCGCGAGATCGACTTTCCGGCGGACGACGCCGCGCCCGTCTGGTGCTTCACCACCCGCGCCGTGTACGTGGACGCCAAGGGCGCCTGGCCGATCGCCGCGCAAGGGCAGGCGGCCGGCCTGCGCACGCTGCCCGACTGGAACACCGCGCTGATCCGCGCGATGATCGACGACGCCAGCGTCTACCTTGCCAAGCAGGTCAAGCCCACGGGCGAATTCGACTACGGCTGGTTTCCCTGCTTCGACCGCGCCATTCCCACTTACAACACGCTGCGGCACGCCAGCTCCACCTACGCGATGCTGGAAGCCTGGGAGATGACGCGCGACGCCACGCAGAAGGCCGCCATCGATCGCTCGCTGGCCTTCCTGGCGACCAACCTGATACGGCCGGCCAACCTGCCGGACGGCACGCGCGCGGCCTACCTGCTGGACATCGGCAGCGAGATCAAGCTGGGCGGCAACGCCGTCTGCCTGCTCGCCTTCGTCAAGTACACCGAGCTGACCGGCGACACGCACTACCAGCCGCTGATGGAGCAGCTTGCACTGGGCATCCGCCACATGCAGGACCCGCAGACCGGCAGCTTCGTGCACGTGCTCAATGCGCCGGCGCTCGACGTCAAGGACAAGTTCCGCGTCATCTACTACGACGGCGAAGCCGCCTTCGGCATGATGCGGCTGTACGGCCTCACGCGCGACGCGCGCTGGCTCGCGGTGGTCGAGAAAGCCTTCGAGCATTTCATTGCCGCCGAGCACTGGCGCGCGCACGACCACTGGCTGAGCTACTGCGTCAACGAACTCACGCGCTTTCGGCCCGAGACGCGCTACTACCAGTTCGGCCTGCAGAACGTGTCCGGCTACCTGGACTTCGTGCTGGAGCGCATCACCACCTTTCCGACGCTGCTCGAATTGATGATGGCCGCGCGCGAGATGGTGCTGCGCATGGAAGCCGACCCGGCGCTGCGCCCGCTGCTGGCCGAGCTCGACCGCGACAAGTTCGACCGCGCGCTGGAGTACCGCGCGCGCTACCTCGCCAACGGCCACTTCTGGCCCGAGCTGGCGATGTTCTTCCGCAACCCCGATCGCATCGCGGGCTCGTTCTTCATCAAGCACCACAGCTTTCGCGTGCGCATCGACGACGTGGAGCACTACCTCTCGGGCTATGTCGCCTACCACCGGATACTGAAGGCACGTGAAGCGCGGCTGGCCGAACTGGCGAGCCAGCCTGCGGCATTGCAGGCGACGGCAACGGCAACGACGGTGGTCGCATGGGGTGGCGACGTGAACCTCGGGCGCCGCCAGCACTACCGCATGCACGAGCTGGGCGGGGCGCACAGGATGCTCGGCGACATCGCCGCGCTGCGCGAAGCCGACCTGCGCATCGTCAACCTCGAATGCGTGGTCGCCACCACCGGCGAGCAAGGCGTGGAAAAGGGCGAGGCCGGCCCGTACTACTACCGTGCCCGGCCCGAAATGCTCGCGGTGCTGACCGAAGCGGGCATCGGCATGGTCGCCACCGCCAACAACCACAGCGGCGACTACGGCCCCGAGGCGCTGCTGGAACAGCAAGGCCTGTTGAACGCCGCAGGCATCGCCCACGCGGGCACGGGCAGCACGCGCGAGGCCGCGTTGCGCCCGGCCTTCCGTCGCGCGGGCGGTGTGCGCGTGGCGCTGTTCTCGCTCGATGCCACGCAGCCGCGCTTCGCGGCCGGCGAAGAGCAGCCCGGTGCCGCATGGCTGTCGCTCGACGATCCCGCCGCATGGACGATCACGCTCGCGCCGCGCATCGAAGCCGCGCGCGCCGAGGCCGACGTGGTGCTGGTGGCGGTGCACTGGGGCGACAACCTCGAAACCGAGCCTTCCGCCGCGGAGATCGCGGTCGGCCATGCCATCGTCGATGCGGGGGCCGATGCGGTGCTCGGCACTTCGGCGCATGTGCTGCAGGGCATCGAGATCCATCGCGGCCGGCCGATCCTGCATGACGCGGGCGACCTGCTGTTCGACTCCATCCGCAACGACTTCGCGCCCTCCGGCGTGTTCTCGCTGACGCTGGGTTTGCACGGCGTCGAGCAAGTGATGTTCACGCCGGTCGGCGTCGGCTTCGGCTTCTCGAAGCAGCTCGGCGGCGAGCAGGCGCAGGCCGCGAGCGCGCGCTTCGCCGAACAATGCCGCGCCTTCGGCACCGAGATGACACCCGCGCCCGGCGGCTGTTGCGCCGTGCGCCTGTCGCCGCCCGCGCGGCCGGTGTCCAAGGCGGAGCCGGTGGTGATGCCTGCGGCGCCGCGCCCAACTACCGTCGTCGTCGGTCCGGTGCGTGCGCCGCGCCCCGAGTGGCTGGTCGACGCCGTGCCCATCGACGCGCAGATGCCGCCGCTGCAGATCGGCCCGCTGCGCCTGCTGGGCATGCGCTGCGCGCCACGGCAGATCGTCGGGCGCCGCATGCTGTGGGTCGAATCGTTCTGGACCGTCGATGCACCCGTGGCCGCCGACCTGCGCGTGCAGTTCCGCGCCGTGCCGACGCGCAGCACCACCATGCCGCCCTGGGGCGAAGGCATGGACCACGACCCCTGCGACTGGATGTGGCCCACCAGCCGATGGGAGTCCGGCCGCATCTACCGCGACCGCTACGGCCTGCGCGCACCGCGCCCCGGCCTGCTCGAAAGCGATGTGCTGCGGCTCGAAGTGCGCGTGCGCGGCGATGTACCCGGCCTGCCCAACCTGCCATCTGCGCGCCTGCTGCCCGTGTGGTGCGGCCTGCGCGTGCCGGACTTTCCGACGCCGCTGCCGCAGCGCCCGGCGCCCGTGCTCGCCGCACTGCGCCCCGGCGCGGGCCCGAACCCGGCACCGCTGTGGACGGCCGCGCAACTGCAGGAGGTGACGGGCGGCCATTGGCTGGTCGAGCCGCCGCCGGGCTGGTCCGTCAACTCGGTGGTGCGCGGCTCCAGCCACCTGGCGATGCTGCCCGGCCCGGCGCTCTTCGTCGCCTCCGACTACCGCACGCTGGCCGTGCACGAGAGCTACAGCAAGCCGCGTCCGGACAACTGGGACCGCCACCTCGAACTGCCCGGCCTGCAGCAGGCACTGGCCGGGGCCATGGTCGCGCATCCGGTGGACGGGCTCGACCCCGCCTTTCCGCTGCTGCAGGTGGACGATCCGATCCGCGCCATGCTCGCGCTGGGCGCCGCCGCGCGCGAGCGCTACCAGGGTTTCGTGGTGGGCGTGACCGGCACTGTCGGCAAGTCGTCCACCATCGCCATGCTGCGCGACCTGCTGCCCGAAGCGGCGCGCGTGCGCACCACCGTCGACAACTACAACTCGCGCGTCGGCGTGCCGGCCATCCTGGCCAACCTCGCGGCCGACGCGGACGTGTGCATTCTCGAAATGGCGCAGAGCGGCCTCTGGATGGAACGCGGCCCGATCTCGCTGGTGGCGCGGCCGCACGTGGCCATCGTCACCGAGATCGGCCTGTCGCAGACCCGCCAGGCTTCGACGCTGGAGCTGACGGCCGAATTCAAGTCGCGCATCTTCCTGGGCCTGGAGCCCGGCGGCGTGGCCATCGTGGCCGACCACATTCCCTGTCTTGCGCAGGTCGTGAAAGGGGCCGCGCGCACGGCGGGCGCGATCTGGGTGGTGGGCACCCGGCCCGACGCCGACGTTCGCGTGGTCGACACCCGCCCCGAGCCTGGTGGCGGCTGCCGCGTTCGCCTTGCCGTGGCGGGGCGTACGCTGGAATACGTGTTCCCCATCGAGAGCGCGGGCCTCGTGCGCAATTCAGCGCTGGCCTTTGCCGCATTGCTGGCCATGGGCTTCGATGGCGAGGCCGCCTGCGCGCGCATGCCGCATGTGCGCCTGCCCGCATCGGTGATGCAGGTGCGCGCGCTGCGCACGCAGGCCGGCGTGCAGGCCACGCTGATCGACGACAGCTGGAACGCCGAAGTCATGTCGATGCGCAACGCCATGGAGTTCGTGCGCACCTACCAGCGCGCGGAGACCGGGCCGGTCACGCGCAAGATCGGCGTGCTGGGCCGCATCATCAATCTCGACCAGGATGCAGAGGCCATGCACCGCAGCCTGGCCGCGCCGCTGATGGCATCGGGCATCCAGCATGTGGTGACGCACGGGCACGAGATGCGCTGGCTGCGCGAAGAAGTGCCGGCCGAACTGCTCGGGCCGCACTTCGACGATGCGGCGCAGGTGGCGGGTTACCTCGGCGACTTCCTGCGCGACGGCGACCTGGTGCTGGTGAAGGGCGACCGCCAGTTGTCCGACTTCGGCGAGATTCCGCGCCTGCTGGAAAAGCTGTGAGTGCATCGGGCCACCTTCGGCGGCATGCGCGCTTTGCGCTCATGCTGCTTGCGTTGGCGCAGACGGCTTGCGCGCAGCGCACCGGCCCCGATGTGCCCGCGCCCCTGGTGGCGTCCGGCGATGCCGTGCTGCACTGGAACCAGCCCGCCGTGCGCGTCAACTGTCCCGACCGCGCGGGCTACCTGTGGGTGCAACCGGTCGAAGGGCCCGCCTGCATCCGCTACTTTGCCAGCGACGACATCGAAGGTGCGCGCATGGCCATCGTGCAGTTCTCCGGCGACCGCGACGGCGTGATGGACCAGGCGCCCACGCGCATTCCCGAGAACACCGAAGTCTTGCGCACGCTCGATGCGCAACGCAATCGCGACCGCGCAGGCGTGCCGTGGATCTTTGTCGCGCGGCCCGGCACCTACGGCTCGTCGGGCGATCACCGCAAGCGGCGCCAGCCGGTGGAGTTTCATGCGCTCGACGCGGCGCTCGATGCGCTCATGGCGCGCCACAAGCTGCAGCGCATCGTGATCGTCGGCCACAGCGGCGGCGCCACGGCGGGCGCCGCGCTGCTGACGATGGGGCGCACGCGGGTGGCCTGCGCGGTGCTGACCTCGGGCGCCTTCGGGCTGCTGGAGCGCGCACGTCTGCTCGGCCGCTCGAAGGACGGCCTGACCGACACCACCGGCAGCACGCAGTTCTACGACCCGCTCGACCATGTGAGCGGCATCGCGCGCGATGCCTCGCGGCGCATCGTGCTGATCGGCAACCGCGACGACCAGAACACGCCCTTTGCGCTGCAGCAGCGCTTTGCCGATGCGGTGGCCAAGGCAGGGCACCGCATCGAGATCCGTACGCATGCGGCCGAGCCGCCCGAGTTCCACGACCTGAAGGACGGCATTGGCCTGCGCACCGCCTCGCTGTGCGCGCGCGAAGCCATGTTCCCGTCACAAGACCGCCCATGAGCAACAACAACAGCAGCATCACTTCGCGCGAATACGGCCGCATGCCCGATGGCCGAGCCGTGACCGAATACACCCTCGACAACGGCCGGGGCCTGAGCCTGAGCGCGATCAATCGCGGCGGCATCGTCACCGCGTTGCGCGTGCCCGACCGGCAGGGGCAGAGCGCGAACATCGTGCTGGCCCTGCCGACGCTGGCCGACTACCTGAGGCCGCATCCGCACCTGGGCACCATCGTCGGGCGCTATGCCAACCGGATCGCGGCGGGGCGCTTCACGCTCGATGGGGTGGCGCATCAGGTGGACCTCAACGACGGGCCCAACTCGTTGCACGGCGGCAAGGACGGTTTCGGCACGCGCTTCTGGCAGATCGAGCCGCTCGCGCCCGAACAGGCCGGCGGCGACATCGCCATCGAACTGCGCTACACCAGCGCCGATGGCGAAGAGGGCTACCCCGGCGAGGTGCAACTGGCAGTGCGCTACACGCTCAGTGCAACGGCCAACACATGGCGCATCGACTACCGCGCCGTGACCGATCGGCCGACGGTGCTGAACCTGAGCCACCACGATTACTTCAACCTTGCAGGCAGCGGCTCGGTGATGGACCACCGGCTGACGCTTCCCGCGAGCCGCTACTGCCCGGTGGACGCGACGCTGATCCCGCTCGGGCTGGCCGATGTGGCGGCGACGCCCTTCGACTTTCGCGAAGCCACGCACATCGGCGCACGCATTCGCGAAGGGCACGAGCAACTGTTGGTCGCGCACGGTTACGACCACAACTGGGTGCTCGAACGGCACGATGCCCGCGATGGCTTGGCGCTGGCGGCGCGCCTCGAGCACGAAGCCTCGGGTCGCGTGATGGAAGTGCACACCAGCGAGCCGGGCGTGCAGTTCTATTCGGGTAACTTCCTCGACGGCAGCCTGATGGGAACGGCCGGTGCGAGCCTGCGACAGGGCGACGGGCTGTGCCTGGAAACGCAGCACTATCCCGATTCACCGAACCGGCCGGGCTTTCCTTCGACCGTGCTGCGGCCGGGTGAAGTCTTCAGCAGCACGACCGAACACCGCTTCAGCCTTTGCTGAAGCCCATCCCTAGCCGGCGAACAGCGCGGCGGGCACGCCGGGGCTGCCGATGCGCACCGCGAAGAGCCCACCTGCCAGCGGTTCGGCCTCTTGCTGTTCGGCCGTGAGGCTGTTGCGCGCGGTGGTGATGTAGAGCGTGCGCATGTCGGCGCCACCGAAGGCGCAGTCGGTGACGTTGCTCGCGGGCAGCGGAATGCGGCAGAGTTCGGCCGCGCTCACCGGGTCGTGGCAGGTCACGCACGAACCGTCCCAGTGCGCGATCCACAGGCGGCCGGCCGCATCGGTGGTCATGCCGTCGGGCAGGCCGTCGCCCTTGGGAAAGCGATGCCACACGCGCCTGTTCGAGACGGTGCCCGCGTCCATGTCGAAGTCGTAGGCGTAGAGGTTGTTGAGCACCGTGTTGTTGAAGTACATGGTGCGGCCGTCGGCCGACCACGTCGGCCCGTTGGTCACCTCGAAGCCGTCGTCGTGCCGCGTGCAGCGGCCGTCGGCGTCGTAGCGGTAGAGCGCGCCGGTGGGCGCCTTGCAATCGAAGTCCATGCTGCCGGCCCAGAAGCGGCCGCGGGCGTCGCACTTGCCGTCGTTGAAGCGGTTGCCGGTGCGCTCGGATTCGGGCTGGTGCAGGTAGCGCGGCCTGGCGCCGGCACCGGGCAACTGCGTGGTGTCGAAGAGCGCGAAACCACGGCGCAGCGTGAGGACGAGGCCCGGCGCATTCGCGCGCTCGGAGATCGCGGTGATCTCTTCATCGAACTGCCAGGCGCGCCGCGCGCCGTCGGCGGGCCGGAACCAGAACAGGCGCGGCGTGAGGATGTCGATCCAGTACAGCGCCTGCTCGCGCTGCGACCAGAGCGTGCCCTCGCCGAGGTTGGCGCCTGCGGCCCAGATGCATTCAGGCGCGCCCTCGACAACCGGCACTGGAAGCGGGGGAAGGGGGCTTGTCTCTTGTCTGTTCATTGTTCTTTCCTTGTCTTGTCTTCTTGACGCGGCGGATCGTATCAAGGCATATTGATAATGGAAATCAAACAATACGGCATCAATTGATATTCATATTGCAATGTCATATGCCGACCTTCTTTCTTCCTGGAGACGTTCTGTGAATCCCCCGAAGCTCTCGATCCATCCCAGCCTGCAGGGCCGCACGGTGTTCGTCACCGGTGGCGGCAGCGGCATCGGCGCGGCCATCGTCGCCGCATTTGCGGCGCAGGGCGCGCGCGTGGCCTTTGTCGATATTGCCGAGGGCGCCAGCGCGGCGCTCGCACGGCAGATCGTCGAGGCCGGCCATGCGGCGCCGTGGTGGCGCGCCTGCGACGTGCGCGACATCGCGTCGCTGCAGGCGGCCATTGCCGATGCGGCCGCCGAACTCGGCGACTTCGCGGTGCTGGTCAACAACGTGGCAAGCGACGACCGCCACACGCTCGAATCGGTCACGCCCGATTACTACGACAACCGCATGGCCATCAACGAGCGGCCCGCGCTGTTCGCGATCCAGTCGGTGGTGCCGGGCATGCGGCGCCTCGGCTTCGGCTCGGTGGTCAACCTGGGCTCCACGGGCTGGCAGACCAAGGGCTCGGGCTACCCCTGCTACGCGATTGCCAAGTCGTCGGTCAACGGGCTCACGCGCGGGCTCGCGGTGGACCTAGGCAAGGACCGCATCCGCATCAACACCGTGTCGCCCGGCTGGGTGATGACCGAGCGGCAAGTGAAGCTGTGGCTCGACGACGAAGGCGAGCAGGCGCTCAAGCGCAACCAGTGCCTGCCCGACAAGCTGATGCCGGAAGACATCGCGCGCATGGTGCTGTTTCTTGCGTCGGATGACGCGAAGATGTGCACGGCGCAAGAGTTCACGGTGGACGCGGGTTGGACGTAACTAATTAGCGTGCGGGACTGTCCGCGCCTGCCTGCTGCAGGCCGCCTCATCATTCCTTCTGCAAATACCAAACGACAGAGCCACTCTGCGTGCTCGCCGGACCGGGCATGGGCTGGCCGCGCTCGATGTGCTCGATGCGGTTGTTCAGGCGAGGGGCTTGCCAGTTGCCAGTCTGGGGGCAGGGGTCACCGGCGAAGGCTGTCAGCGCCGCAGGAGGGTGTTGCTCTGCAGAAGTTGCGATGTTGTAGTGCGCTTCTTCTGCCGGCACTGTTCCGTCGAGATAGCGGCGGTCTTCCCATAGCAGGCGCCAGCGCACGGGTACGAGTTCGTTCGTGCCTTCAGGCTGGTACTGATGGGCCGTTTGGCCCTCAAGGAAGTAGTTGGGGCAGCCGACGCCACCGATGAAGAACCAGGGTTCATAGATGCCATCCAGCAGGATTTTCTCGCCACTGATGATCTGGCCTTCATTGGATTCATTCTTGGGCGGGCAAGGAGGCAATACTGCTGGAAAGGTGCGGCCTGGCGGCCAATTGGACCAGCCTGGTGAAGGTGGTTCCTGGAACAGGGACTCGTAAGTCCAGTGCGTGAAAACTCGATTGCCTCCGTCCGCACGCACCCCGAAATTCAGTCGGTACATGAAGCTAAAGTTCGAGGTGCATTTGAGCGCCTTGATGCGTAGGTTGGCTTCCCAGCATGATTTGACAAATCCGGTCTCCGGCTTTGGATTTCGACTCGTAGGTCTGAGGATGCCCAGGGCGATGAAAAATGGATCGAAATCCAATCCCCATTCCTCGGCACCTCTGCCGAAAAGAGGGAACTCCTCGCTTGCTGCAACGATGGCTCTGTACGCACCTTCTTTGCCAGTTCCCGTCCTTAGCGCATTGATGCCCTGCTCCAACTCGACAAGGCGAGGCAGGAAGGTATGGATGTATGTTTCTTCCAACCACTTCTGGTTGGGCCACGGCGTGTCCAACTGCTTTTCATACGCATCCAAGAACAAGCGATACAGCCCGACTGCCTGATTGATGAAAGTCAGGCTGGTCCATTTCTTAAGTAGATGAAACGCCTTGGCGCGTGACTCCGCTTCCTGTTCAGGCGTCATGGTCTTCGGTGAGAGCATTGTCATTGGGGCTCCTCGTTTGCTTGCTTTCCTGTGATGGCAGTTCCGCGCAGTGCATAGCCCTCAAGCCGAATCTTGGCCGAGCGCTCGCGCTCGGCCAGCATCAGAGCCTGCGCTTGCTTTTGATTGGGCAGCCACACGTCTACCCAGTGCGTGCGTGTGGCACGAATTTTCTTGCTGATCCATTCACGAATCGGCGCGTTGTATGCGTGATCGAAATCCACGAAAAACTGAATGTCTCCTCCGGGGAAAATTCGCATGGTGGCTTCTGCCGAAGTTCCTTCGTTATCCAATTGCTCTGCAATTCGCCCACGCCAAACTCGCATGCCTTCCCAGTCGAGCGGGACGGAAATTCCAAGGTCACGCATTTCTTGTGCTGTGGGGACCTTCATCTCGACATAACTTCCGTTTTTGCTCCACTTGTGCTTGACTGCACATTGGGTGCGCCACGCTGTGCCGTTGGAGGGGAGGTGTGTGGTCCAGAAGCGGCCCGGAATAGTCCAAGGCTTTCCCAACTCAGCGGTGTCGACAACACGGACCATGACGGCGCCGGGCCTCTGTGTGATGGCTTCGATCGAGGCTTTGACACTAAAAGTAGGAATCGGAGGGCCGCGATCAAATTTTGGATCCCGCAAATCTGTCCAGTGGTCCTTGTGCACGTAGTGCGCTTCGCTCGCAGCCGTATGCCCCAAGCTCGCTCCCATATCCCGAGCCAACTCTGCCAATCGAGCCTCCTCAGTCATCACTCGGGTGCCGCTCGTGCCAACGGTGATATTGGCCCACGTCCCGTCAATCAGGTGCTGGCGCAACCGATTGAGCAACTCGTTCAGATCCTTGATGGCTTGCACGAGTTTGTGCGCACCCAGTGGCCGCAGAACCTCGAGCTTGGACGGGAGCGCCCTCAGGTGTGCCAAAACTGCTGCAGGCAGCACCGCGCTCATGTTCTTGGCGATGAATTGAACGGCATTGCCGATGCGTGTGTAGTCGTAATCCTTCGTCGCGTAGCGGCCACTGGTCAGGCGATGGGAGGGCACGAAGCTGTGGATGTACTCGGCATCGAGCTTCCAGCCGGGCGCGTGGTACTCGACTTCACGGTAGATCGCACTGTCTTGCGGCCGATAGGCACCCATGGCATCGCACAGGACCAGCCGGTGCTTGCCCTCCGAGTGTTCGAAGTGGTAGCTGATGCCCCACTCCTGGCACAGGCGCTCGAAGAACTGGAAGTCGCTCTCGTTGAACTGGGTCTGGTAGTCGCGCACCGGGTAGGTCTCGAACAGGCGCTTGTCGACGGGAAAGGCATAGCCGGCCAGCAGTTCATCGAGGACCTCGACCACTGTCTTGTTCTGGAAGATCCTGCAGTCGGTGCGCAGGGTGGCCAGGTGCAGCCAGGGGCGCAGCGTGAGCTTGTACTGGACATGCCGCCCTTCCTCGCCCCACATGCCGGCATCGGTGATCAGGGCGTTGATCTGGCGGGCAGAGCCGTCATCGAGTTCGATCGAGCAAGCGATCTCCCGGCCGATGAACCCATCGAGGTCGAAGTCCGCAGCACCCGAGGCGCCGAGGTTCAACGCATCAGGGGTCTTGAGAAGAAGCTCGTAGGCAAAGAGGCTGTCGAGCCCTTCGTGCCCTGACAACCGCACGGGCTCCAGTGCGGGCAGTCCAAGAACAAGAGGGATCGCGGGGGAACGAACTGAGAGTGTGCGCGAGGCATTCGACATCGGCGACCTGTGTGACAGCAAGAGGTCGCCGCAGTCTTGACGCAATGCCGTGCGGACACTGCAAACAATGGTCACCTCACGCAGAGGTGGCCAACAAACTATCGAAAAGCGTGAAAAAGCGGCATGGCCCGTTCAGCTCATGTCCAGCTTGCGTCCGTAGACGCTCATGCTCGCCGTCTTCAGCGCCTTCATCATCACCTTCGCCGCCGGCGACAGCAGCCGATCAGTGCGCGTGATGATGCCGAAGGCGTCCATGTGGCAGGGCATGTCCAGCGGCAGCAGCGACACGATGCCGTGCGATGCGTAGTAGCGCGCCACGTCGGTCGCCAGCACGGCGACCATGTCGCTCTGTTGCAGCATGCGCGTGATGAACAGCAGGGCCGAGCTTTCGATGGTGTTGGTCGGCGGCGCCAGCCCTTCTTCCTGGAACATCAGCTCGAAGCGATGCCGCAGCACGCTGCCGGCGGGCGGCACGATCCAGCCGGCGCTCACCACATCGCGCAGCGTGAGCCCGCTCACGCCGAGCAGCGGATGGCCGGGGCGCACCAGCGCGCACACCGGCTCTTCGCTCAGCGCCTCGTAGCGCAGTTGCGACTTGTCGTGCTCGGCGAACAGCCGCGCCACCAGGATGTCGAGCTTGCCCTGTTCGAGCCGCTCGATCAGCACCGGGCTGGTTTCGATCTCCAGCGACACGCGCAGGTCGGGCTGCTCGCGCTTGACCATCGCCACCGCGGGCGGCATCAGCGTGAGGCCGGGCGCGGTGATGGCGCCCACGCTCACCTGGCCGAAGCGGCCGGCCTTGAGCGCGGTGAGTTCGTCGTGCGCCTGGTTCAGGCTGGCCAGCGCCACGCGGGCGTGGCGGATCATGGTTTCGCCGTACCAGGTGGGCCGCATGCCGCGCGGCAGACGGTCGAACAGCGACACCTCCAGCACGTCCTCCAGGTCTTTCAGCAGCTTGGAGGCAGCCGGCTGCGTCATGTTGAGCACCTGCGCCGCGCGGTGGATGTTGCCTTCCTCGGCCAGCGCCACGAGCAGCAGCAATTGACGGGTTTTCAGGCGGGCGCGGATGAACCAGTGGTTGTAGTTGGTCATGGCTCTTCTTCTCTTGTTTTTGGAAACCAAGGGCTGATCGGGTTTTCCAGAATCCGGCGATCGATATGCATTTTGTCTAAAAAACGATTGGATCGATATCGATTCTGTTCCTAGACTGCCCGCACCCCACATACAACAGACAAGGTCGGCGCCCGGTGATTCATGGCGAGATCCATCAGAACGTGCGGCAGTACATCAACGGCCGCTGGGAAACCAGCGCGACCACCGGTGTGAGCACCAATCCGTCGGACACCACCGAGGTCGTCGCCGAATACGCACGCGCCGACCGCCGCCAGGTCGAGACCGCGATTCGCGCCGCCACCGAAGCCTTTCCGCACTGGAGCCACAGCACGCCGCAGCGGCGCGCCGACGTGCTCGACCGCATCGGCGCCGAACTGCTGGCCCGCAAGGACGAGCTGGGCCTGCTGCTGGCGCGCGAAGTCGGCAAGACGCTGCCCGAAGCCGTGGCCGAGGCGGCGCGCGCGGGCCAGATCTTCAAGTTCTTCGCCGGCGAGGCCTTGCGCGGCGGTGGTGGCGAGAACGTGGCCTCGGTGCGCGCCGGCGTGCAGGTCGATGTGACGCGCGAGCCGGTCGGCGTGGTGGGCCTCGTCACGCCGTGGAACACGCCCTTCGCGGTGCCGGCGTCCAAGATCGCGGCGGCGCTCGCGCATGGCAACAGCGTGGTCTTCAAGCCGGCCGAGCTGGTACCGGCCTGCAGCTGGGCGCTCACGGACATCATCAGCCGCGCGACCTTGCCCGCCGGTGTGTTCAACCTCGTGATGGGCAGCGGACGCGAAGCAGGGCAGGCGCTGGTCGACAGCGCACTGGTCGATGCGCTGAGCTTCACCGGCTCGGCCGCGAATGGCGAGCGCATCCTGCAGGCCGCCGCCACGCGCCGCGCCAAGGTGCAACTGGAGATGGGCGGCAAGAACGCGCTGGTGGTGCTGGCCGATGCCGACCTCGACCGCGCTGTCGATTGCGCGGTGCAGGGCGCCTACTTTTCCAACGGCCAGCGCTGCACCGCGTCGAGCCGGCTCATCGTCGAGGCTGCCGTGCACGACGCCTTCGTGGCCAGGCTGCGCCAGCGCCTGAAGACACTGAAGATCGGCCATGCACTGGAGCGCGGCGTCGACATCGGCCCGGTGGTCGATGAAGAACGGCTGGCGCAGAACCTCGCCTGGGTCGAGGTCGCGCGCGAAGAAGGCGCCGAGCATGTGTGGGGCGGCGAAGCGCTGGCACGCGCCACCACGGGCCACTACATGAGCCCCGCGCTCTTTCTGGCCAAGCCCGAGCACCGCATCGCGCGCGAGGAAATCTTCGGCCCGCTGGCCTGCGTGCTGCGCGCCGACGACTACGACGAAGCGCTGGCGCTGTGCAACGACACGCCCTTCGGCCTGTGCGCGGGCCTGTGCACCAACTCGCTCAAGCACGCGATGCATTTCAGGCGGCATGCCGTGGTCGGCATGACGATGGTCAATCTGCCGACCGCGGGGGTGGACTTCCACGTGCCCTTCGGCGGCCGCAAGGGGTCGGGCTACGGGCCGCGCGAACAAGGGCGCCACGCCGCGGAGTTCTACACGACGGTGAAGACCGGCTACATGCTGGCCTGACCGGACGGGGTTTCGTTTCACCACACCAACAGCCAACAGCAAAGTCCTCGTGACATCAAGAAGGAGACATCCCATGACCATGAATCGCCGCACCCTCCACACCGCGCTCGCCGCCGCAGCCCTGGGCAGCATGCTGCCCGTGTCCGTCTTCGCGCAGAAGAAGCTCGTGCTGGGCTTCGCACAGGTGGGCGCCGAGAGCGAATGGCGCACCGCCAACACCGAGTCGATCAAGTCGTCGGCCAAGGACGCCGGCATCGAGCTGAAGTTCTCCGACGCGCAGCAAAAGCAAGAGAACCAGATCAAGGCCATCCGCTCCTACATTGCGCAGAAGGTCGACGTGATCGCCTTCTCGCCCGTGGTCGAGTCGGGCTGGGAGACGGTGCTGCGCGAAGCCAAGGCCGCCAAGATCCCGGTGGTGCTGACCGACCGTTCCGTGAGCACCAAGGACGACTCGCTCTACGTGACCTTCATGGGCTCGGACTTCATCGAAGAGGGCCGCAAGGCCGGCCGGTGGCTGGTCGAGAAGATGAAGGACCAGAAGGGCGACGTGAACATCGTCGAGCTGCAGGGCACCGTGGGCTCGGCACCGGCCATCGACCGCAAGAAGGGCTTCGAGGAAATCATCAAGGCCGACCCGAAGTTCAAGATCATCCGCTCGCAGACCGGCGACTTCACGCGCGCCAAGGGCAAGGAGGTGATGGAAGCCTTCCTGAAGGCCGACGGCAAGAAGATCAACGTGCTGTTCGCGCACAACGACGACATGGCCATCGGCGCCATCCAGGCGATCGAAGAAGCAGGTCTGAAGCCGGCGAAGGACATCACCATCATCTCCATCGACGGGGTGAAGGGTGCCTTCGAAGCCATGATCGCCGGCAAGCTCAACGTGTCGGTGGAATGCAGCCCGCTGCTGGGGCCGCAGCTCATGCAGGCGGTGAAGGACATCAAGGACGGCAAGACGCTGCCCAAGCGCATCGTGACTGTGGAAGGCATCTTCCCGATGGAAGTCGCAGCCAAAGAATTCCCCAATCGCAAGTACTGAGAGCCCACATCCATGAAACGCAACTTCCTCAAAGCATCGCTGGCAGGCATCGCGCTGGCCGTCGTTGGCTTCACGCCGTTGGCCAACGCACAGGACAAGGGCCCGATCGCGATCTCGATGCCCACCAAGTCGTCGGCGCGCTGGATCGCCGACGGCGCCAACATGGTCAAGTACTTCAAGGACAAGGGCTACAAGACCGACCTGCAGTACGCCGACGACGACATTCCGAACCAGCTCGCGCAGATCGAGAACATGGTGACCAAGGGCTCGAAGGTTCTCGTCATCGCGGCCATCGACGGCACCACGCTGTCCGATGTGCTGCAAAAGGCTGCCGACAAGGGCGTGAAGGTCATCGCGTACGACCGGCTCATCAAGGGCTCGAAGAACGTCGACTACTACGCCACCTTCGACAACTTCCAGGTCGGGGTGCTGCAGGCGCAGTCGATCGAAACGGCACTGGGCCTGAAGAGCGGCAAGGGCCCGTTCAACATCGAGCTGTTCGGCGGCTCGCCCGACGACAACAACGCCTTCTTCTTCTACAACGGCGCGATGTCGGTGTTCGATCCGTACATCAAGAGCGGCAAGCTGGTGGTGCGCAGCAAGCAGATGGGCATGGACAAGGTCGGCACGCTGCGCTGGGACGGCGCGGTGGCGCAGGCGCGCATGGACAACCTGCTGTCGGCCTACTACACCAAGGACCGCGTGGATGCGGTGCTGTCGCCCTACGACGGCCTGTCCATCGGCATCCTCTCGTCGCTCAAGGGCGTGGGCTACGGCTCGGCCTCGCAGCCGATGCCCATCGTGTCGGGGCAGGACGCCGAGGTGCCGTCGGTCAAGTCGATCCTGCGCAAGGAGCAGACCTCCACCGTGTTCAAGGACACGCGCGAGCTGGCCAAGGTGACGGTGGCCATGGTCGACGCCATGCTCTCGGGCAAGACGCCCGAGGTGAACGACACCAAGACCTACAACAACGGCATCAAGGTCGTGCCCTCCTACCTGCTCAAGCCGGTGAGCGTGGACGCCTCGAACTGGAAAGTGGTGCTGATCGACAGCGGCTACTACAAGGAAAGCCAGGTCAAGTGAGCGTGGAAGGCGAACGCACCATCCTCGAGATGCGGGGCATCACCAAGACGTTTCCCGGCGTGAAGGCGCTGAGCAACGTCAACCTGGCGGTGCGTGCCGGGGAGATCCACGCGGTGGTGGGCGAGAACGGCGCGGGCAAGTCGACGCTCATGAAGGTGCTGAGCGGCGTCTACCCGTGCGACTCGTACACCGGCGAGATCCACTTCGAGGGCGAGGTGCGGCGCTTCAAAGGCATTGCCGACAGCGAGAAGCTCGGCATCATCATCATCCACCAGGAGCTGGCGTTGGTGCCGCTGCTGTCGATTGCCGAGAACCTGTTTCTGGGCAACGAGATCGCCAGCGGCGGCGTGATCGACTGGTTCGCCGCGTATGCGAAGACGCGCGAACTGCTCGCCAAGGTGGGGCTGAAGGAGTTGCCCACAACGCTCGTGACCGACCTGGGCGTGGGCAAGCAGCAACTGGTGGAGATCGCCAAGGCGCTGGCGAAAGAGGTGAAGCTCTTGATCCTCGACGAGCCCACCGCCAGCCTCAACGAGAACGACAGCGACGCGCTGCTGATGCTGTTGCTCGAACTCAAGCGCCAGGGCATCGCGTCGATCCTCATCTCGCACAAGCTCAACGAGATCGCCAAGGTGGCCGACTCGGTCACCGTGCTGCGCGACGGCGCCACGGTCGAGACCATGGACTGCCGCACGCAGCCGATCAGCGAAGACCGCATCATCCGCGGCATGGTCGGGCGGGACATGGAACACCGCTACCCGCAGCGCACGCCGAAGATCGGCGAGATGGTGTTCGAGGTGCGCGACTGGCATGTGCACCACGCGCTGCATGCCGACCGCGAACAGATCAAGGGCGTGAGCCTGAACGTGCGCCAGGGCGAGATCGTCGGCATTGCCGGCCTCATGGGCGCGGGCCGCACCGAGCTGGCCATGAGCGTCTTCGGCCGCTCCTACGGCCAGCGCATCAGCGGCACGGTGCTGATGCACGGCCAGCCAGTGGACGTGAGCACCGTGCGCAAGGCCATCGACCACGGCATCGCCTACGTGACGGAAGACCGCAAGGGCCTGGGGCTGGTGCTGGAGGAAGACATCCGAAAGAACATCAGCCTGGCGAATCTCGATGCGATTTCCGAGCGTACGGTGATCGACAACGGCCGCGAGTTCAAGGTGGCCAATGACTACCGCAAGGCGCTCAACATCCGCTGCTCGGGCGTCGAGCAACTGGTGGTCAACCTCTCGGGAGGCAACCAGCAGAAGGTGGTGTTGAGCAAGTGGCTTTTTACCAAACCCGAATTATTGATTCTTGACGAGCCCACGCGCGGCATCGACGTGGGCGCCAAATATGAGATCTACACCATCATCGACCAGCTCGCGAGCGAGGGCAAAGGCATTCTCATGATCTCTTCGGAACTGCCGGAACTGCTCGGCATGTGCGACCGCATCTACGTGATGAACGAGGGCCGCTTCGTGGCCGAGTTCACCGCCGCCGAAGCTTCGCAGGAACGCATCATGCACGCCATCGTGAGCGCAGGGAGCACGGTCCATGTCGCAGCCTGAAGTCAATGCCGTGAAGACCGTCGTGCCGGTGGCGGAGGGGCCGAAGCTGCACGCGGGCTTCCTGAAGAACAACCTGCGCGAATACGGCATGCTGATCTCGCTGGTCGCGATCATGGTGCTGTTCCAGGTGCTGACCGACGGCACGCTGCTGCGGCCGCTGAACCTGACCAACCTGCTGCTGCAGAACAGCTACGTGGTCATCATGGCGCTGGGCATGCTGCTGGTGATCGTGGCGGGCCACATCGACCTGTCGGTGGGCTCGGTCTGCGGCTTCATCGGCGCGCTGGCGGCGGTGCTGATGGTCGAGTACGAATGGCATTTCGTGCCGACGGCCATCGTGAGCATCGCGGCGGGTGCGCTCATCGGCGCGGCGCAGGGCTGGTTCGTGGCGTTCCGAAAGATACCGTCGTTCATCGTCACGCTGGCGGGCATGCTGGTGTTCAAGGGACTCACGCTGGCCTTGCTGGCGGGGCAATCGGTGGGGCCGTTTCCGGTGGAGTTCCAGCGGCTCAGCTCGGGCTTCATTCCCGATCCGCTGGGCGGCGAGGCACTACGAACCACCTCGCTGGTCGTCGGTGTGCTGGCCGCCGCGGCGCTGGTGTTCTTCAAGCTGCGCGGGCGCGCCAAGCTCGCGGCGCACGGCATGGAGACCGAACCCTACGCCTTCTTCCTCGTGAAGAACCTGTTCTTTGCCGCGGTCATCCTGTTCTTCAGCTACCTGCTGTCGACCTACAAGGGCCTGCCCAATGTGCTGATCGTGATGGCGGTGCTGATCGTGGTGTACGACTTCGTCACCAACCGCACCACCATCGGCCGGCGCATCTATGCGCTGGGCGGCAACGAGAAGGCGGCGCGGCTGTCGGGCGTGAAGACGCAGCGGCTGGCCTTCCTGACCTTCGTGAACATGGGCGCGCTGGCCGCGTTGGCCGGCCTTGTGTTCGCGGCGCGGCTCAACACGGCCACGCCCAAGGCGGGCCTGGGTTTCGAGCTGGACGTGATCGCGGCCTGCTTCATCGGCGGCGCCTCGGCATCGGGTGGCGTGGGCCGCGTGATGGGCGCGGTGATCGGCGCCTTCATCATGGGCGTGATGAACAACGGCATGTCGATCCTGGGCATCGGCATCGACTACCAGCAGGTCATCAAGGGGCTGGTGCTGCTGGCGGCGGTGTTCATCGACGTCTACAACAAGAACAAGTGATGGCTGCTGCGCATGGCTGACGACACTCTCTCGCCCGTACTGGAGCTCAAGGGCATCCACAAGCAGTTCGGCGGCATCCCGGTGCTGAACGACGTGCAACTGAGGCTGTACCCCGGCGAGATCCATGCGCTGATGGGGCAGAACGGCGCGGGCAAGTCGACGCTCATCAAGGTGCTGACGGGCGTGCTGCCGTCGAGCGGTGGCGAGATGCATCTCGACGGCAAGACCATTCGCCCCGGCTCGCCGCTGGAGGCGCAGAAGCTGGGCATCAGCACGGTCTACCAGGAGGTGAACCTGTGCCCGAACCTCTCGGTGGCCGAGAACGTGTTTGCCGGGCGCTATCCACGCTGCGGCATGGCGCAGGGCTTTCGCATCGACTGGGCCGAAGTGAACCGCCGCGCCGCCGAACTGCTGGCGCGCATCGGGCTGGACATCGACGTGACGCGGCTGCTGTCGAGCTACTCGGTGGCGGTGCAGCAGATGGTGGCGATCGCGCGCGCGCTCGGTGTGTCGGCCAAGGTGCTGATCCTCGACGAGCCGACGTCGAGCCTGGACGATGACGAGGTGGAAAAGCTGTTCGAGGTGCTGCGGCGTTTGCGTGGCGAAGGGCTGGCCATCGTCTTCGTGACGCACTTTCTCAACCAGATGTACGCGGTGTCGGACCGCATCACCGTGCTGCGCAATGGCAACTGGGTGGGCGAATGGCGCGCTGCCGATCTGGGACCGCAGGCGCTGATCGCAGCGATGCTGGGGCGCGAACTCGCAGCGCAGTCGGCACGTCCCGCCGCATTGCCTGCTTTCGATGAAGCCGCGCCGGCCCTGCTGCAGGCAGAGGGATTGGGGCAGGCGGGGCAATTGCAGGCGACCGACTTGCGCGTGCGCGCCGGCGAGGTCGTCGGCATCGCGGGCCTGCTGGGCGCGGGGCGCACGGAACTCGCGCGCCTGCTGTTCGGGCTGGAGTCGCCCGACCGGGGCGTGCTCAAGATGGACGGCCGCACGGTGAGCTTCTCGAACCCGGCGGATGCGATCCGGGAGGGGCTGGCGTTGTGCCCCGAGGAACGCAAGACCGATGGCGTCGTGTCGGAGCTGTCGGTGCGCGAGAACATCGCGCTCGCCTTGCAGGCGCGCCTGGGTACGCGGCGGTTTCTGTCGCATGCGGAGCAGACCGAGATGGCCGAGCGCTTCGTCAAGTCGCTCGGCATCAAGACGGCGAGCGTTGAAACCCCCATCGGCTTGCTCTCGGGTGGCAACCAGCAGAAAGCCATGATCGCGCGTTGGCTCGCGACCGAGCCGCGTTTGCTGATTCTCGATGAGCCCACGCGCGGTATCGACGTGGCGGCCAAGCAGGAGATCATGGAAGAGATCCTGCGGCTCGCGAAGGCGGGCATGGCGGTGATCTTCATCTCGTCGGAAATGAGCGAAGTGGTGCGCGTGGCGCACCGCATCGTGGTGCTGCGCGACCGGAAGAAGGTGGGCGAGCTGCCGGGTGGTTCGTCCGAGGATGAGGTGTACGAAATGATTGCCGCCGCATGAACTCTCGCGACGCGTTGTGTTTCTCCCTCCCCCTCTGGGGGAGGGCAGGGGTGGGGGCAGTCGGCCGCCACCGTCGCGCGGCATTCGAGGCCGCTTGCCCCCATCCCAGCCTTCCCCCAAAGGGGGAAGGAGCAAGGCAGCACACATGAACCGCCTTTCGTCTTTCATGCGCCATCGCCTCGCGTGGCCACTCATCACGCTGCTGCTTCTGCTCGCGGTCAACACCGCGTTCAACGCCAGCTTCCTGCACCTCGAATGGCGCGAGGGCCATCTCTACGGCAGCCTGATCGACATCCTCAACCGCGCGGCGCCACTGGTGCTGGTATCGCTGGGCATGACGCTGGTGATCGCGACGCGTGGCATCGACATCTCGGTGGGCGCGGTCGTCGCGATTGCCGCAGCGCTCGCGGCATGGATGATCGGCGGCTCGGTCGCAAGCGACGTGAGCCGCTTTCCGATGTGGCTGGCCATCGTTGCGGCCATTGCCATCGCGCTCGTGTGCGGCCTGTGGAACGGCCTGCTGGTTGCCAAGGTCGGCATGCAGCCGATCATCGCGACGCTGATCCTCATGGTGGCGGGGCGCGGCATTGCGCAGCTCATCGCGGACGGGCAGATCATCACGATCTACTACAAGCCCTTCTTCTTCCTCGGTAGCGGCTATCTGCTGGGGCTGCCGTTCTCGCTGTTCATCGTGGCGGCGGTGTTCGTGTTGTTGTACCTGGCCATCACACGCACCGCGCTTGGGTTGTTCATCCAGGCGGTGGGCATCAACCCGACGGCAGCGCGCGTGGCGGGTGTGCAGGCGCGGCGGCTGGTTGTGGGCGCCTATGCCTTCTGCGGCGCGTGCGCGGGCGTGGCGGGCCTCTTGATCAGTTCCAACGTGAAGAGCGCGGACGGCAACAACGCGGGGCAACTGATCGAGCTCGACGCGATCCTCGCGGTCACGCTGGGCGGCACCGCGCTGACCGGCGGACGCTTCAGCCTCGTGGGCAGCGTGATCGGTGCACTCATCATCCAGACCCTGACCTATGCGATCTATTCGCTGGGCGTGCCACCGGAGATCAACCTCGTGGTGAAGGCGGGCGTGGTGTTCGCGGTGATGCTGCTGCAGTCGCCGGAGTTCAGGGCGCAGGTGCGCACGCTGGTGCAACGGCCGGCGCATGAAGGGGGACGGGCATGAGCGCGGTGATGGACACGGCTCCCTCAGCCCAGACTTCTCCCGCGCGCGGGAAAGGGGGCAAGAAAGGGCTCAACCCGAAGTACCTGCCGCTGGTGGCGACGATCTCGCTGTTCGTACTGGTCGCCACGCTGGGCTCGGTGTTCTACGACGGCTTCTTCTCGGCGCAGGTGTTCCTCAACCTGCTGATCGACAACGCCTTCCTGATCGTCGTGGCCGTGGGCATGACCTTCGTGATCCTCTCGGGCGGCATCGACCTGTCGGTGGGTTCGGTGATTGCGCTGACCACCATGGTGTCCGCCTCGTTGGTCGAGAAGCACGGCTGGAGCCCGGTCATCGTGATCCCGCTGGTGCTGCTCATGGGCACGGCCTTCGGCGCATTCATGGGGCTGCTGATCGAGCGCTTCCGGCTGCAGCCCTTCATCGTCACGCTGGCGGGCATGTTCCTGGCGCGCGGGCTTTGCTACCTCATCAGCATCGACTCGATCAGCATCACCAACGAGTTCTACTCGGAGGTCTCGCAGATCCGCATCCCGATCTGGGGCGAGGCTTCGGTCTCGATCAGCGCGGTGATCGCCGTCGTGGTGTTGCTCGCGGCGGTGTTCATCGCGCACTGCACGCCCTTCGGCCGCGCGGTGTATGCCATCGGCGGCAGCGAGCAATCGGCCATGCTGATGGGCCTGCCAGTGCGCCGCACGTTGATCGGCGTGTACACGCTGTCGGGCTTCTGCTCGGCGCTGGCGGGCGTGATCTTCACCTTCTACATGCTCTCGGGCTACGGCCTGCATGCGGTGGGGCTGGAACTCGATGCGATTGCGGCGGTGGTGATCGGCGGCACGCTGCTCACCGGCGGCGTGGGCTATGTGGCGGGCACGCTGTTCGGCGTGCTGATGCTCGGGATCATCCAGACGCTGATCTCCTTCGACGGCACGCTCAGTTCGTGGTGGACGCGCATCGTGGTCGGCGCGCTGCTGTTCGTGTTCTGCCTGCTGCAGCGCTTCTTCACTTCGCGCGCACCCCGGCGCTGACTTTCTCTCTTTTCTTTCCCAGGACACCTCGCATGCCGGACATATCTCCGAAGAAACTGCGCTCGACCGAATGGTTCGGCTCGGCCGACAAGAACGGCTTCATGTACCGAAGCTGGATGAAGAACCAGGGCATTCCAGACCACGAGTTCGACGGTCGGCCGATCGTCGGCATCTGCAACACCTGGTCGGAGCTGACACCGTGCAACGCGCACTTTCGCAAGATCGCCGAGCACGTCAAGCGCGGCATCTCGGAGGCGGGCGGCTTTCCGGTGGAGTTCCCGGTGTTCTCCAACGGCGAGTCGAACCTGCGGCCCACCGCGATGCTCACGCGCAACCTCGCGAGCATGGACGTGGAAGAAGCGATCCGTGGCAACCCGGTCGATGCGGTGGTGCTGCTCACGGGCTGCGACAAGACCACGCCGGCACTGTTGATGGGCGCCGCGAGCTGCGACATCCCGGCCATCGTGGTCACGGGCGGGCCGATGCTCAACGGCAAGCTCGACGGCAAGGACATCGGATCGGGCACGGCCGTGTGGCAACTGCACGAATCGCTGAAGGCGGGCGAGATCAATCTGCACCAGTTCCTCTCGGCCGAAGGCGGCATGTCGCGTTCGGCGGGCACCTGCAACACCATGGGCACGGCCTCGACCATGGCCTGCATGGCCGAAGCGCTGGGCACTTCATTGCCGCACAACGCGGCCATTCCTGCGGTCGATGCGCGGCGCTATGTGCTCGCGCAGATGTCGGGCATGCGCGCGGTGCAGATGGCGAAAGATGGGCTCACGCTGTCGAAGATCCTCACGCGCGAGGCTTTCGAGAATGCCATTCGCGTGAACGCGGCCATCGGCGGATCGACCAACGCGGTGATTCACCTGAAGGCGATTGCGGGGCGCATCGGCGTCGAGCTGGAGCTGGAAGACTGGACGCGCATCGGCAGCCACACGCCGACCATCGTCGACCTGATGCCCTCGGGCCGCTTCCTGATGGAGGAGTTCTACTACGCCGGTGGATTGCCCGCCGTGCTGCGCCGCCTCGGCGAGAACGGCCTGCTGCCGCACCCCGGTGCGCTCACCGTCAACGGCCATTCGATCTGGGACAACGTGCGCGAGGCGCCGAGCCTGAACGACGAGGTGATCCGCCCGCTGGACAACCCGCTGATCGCCGATGGCGGCATCCGCATCCTGCGCGGCAATCTCTCGCCGCGCGGCGCGGTGCTCAAGCCTTCGGCGGCAACGCCCGCGCTGCTCAAGCACCGTGGCCGTGCGGTGGTGTTCGAGAACCTGGAGCACTACAAGGAACGCATCGTCGATGAAGACCTCGACATCGATGCCAGCTCGGTGATGGTGCTGAAGAACTGCGGCCCCAAGGGCTACCCCGGCATGGCCGAGGTGGGCAACATGGGGTTGCCGCCGAAGCTGCTGCGCCAGGGCGTGAAGGACATGGTGCGCATCTCGGATGCGCGCATGAGCGGCACGGCCTATGGCACGGTGGTGCTGCATGTCGCGCCCGAGGCGGCCGATGGCGGGCCGCTCGCGGCGGTGCGCGACGGCGACTGGATCGAGCTCGATTGCGATGCGGGGCGGCTGCACCTGGACATCAGCGATGAAGAACTCGCGTCACGCCTGGCATCGCTGGGCGCGAACGATGCGCAGCCGATGAGCACGCGCGGCGGTGGCTACCAGAAGCTCTACGTCAACCACGTGCTGCAGGCCGACGAAGGCTGCGACTTCGACTTTCTCGTCGGCTGCCGCGGCGCGGCCGTTCCCCGCCATTCACACTGATGATTGATTCACTGAAGCCATGACCCCCAGATACCGCGGCATCTTCCCGGTGGTGCCGACCACCTTCACCGAACAGGGCGCCCTCGACATCGAGAGCCAGAAGCGTTGTGTCGATTTCATGATCGACGCGGGCTCCGATGGGCTGTGCATCCTCGCGAATTTCTCCGAGCAGTTCGTGCTGTCCGATGATGAACGCGAGGTGTTGACGCGAAGCATCCTCGAACACGTGAAGGGCCGCGTGCCGGTGATCGTGACGACCACGCACTACAGCACCAAGGTCTGCGCCGAACGCAGCCGCCGCGCGCAGGACATGGGCGCGGCGATGCTGATGGTGATGCCGCCGTACCACGGCGCAACCTTCCGCGTGCCCGAGCCGCAGATCTACGAGTTCTACGCGCGGCTGTCGGACGCGGTGGGCATTCCCATCATGATCCAGGACGCGCCGGCCAGCGGCACGGTGCTGTCGGCGCCGTTCCTTGCGCGCATGGCCAAGGAGATCGAGCACGTTGCGTACTTCAAGATCGAGACGCCCGGCGCCGCTGCGAAGCTGCGCGAGCTGATCCGCCTGGGCGGCGATGCCATCGAAGGCCCGTGGGACGGTGAAGAAGCCATCACGCTGATGCCCGATCTCGATGCGGGTGCGACCGGTTCGATGACCGGTGGCGGCTACCCCGACGGCATCCGACCGATCATCGAGGCGCATCGCGCGGGCGACCGCGACAAGGCCTTCGCGCTCTACCAGCAGTGGCTGCCGCTCATCAACTACGAGAACCGGCAGGCCGGCCTGCTGGCCTGCAAGTCGCTCATGAAGGAGGGCGGCGTGATCGCTTGCGAGGCACCGCGGCATCCGCTGCCGGCGATGCACCCCGAGACGCGCGCGGGCCTGATCGAGACGGCGAAGCGGCTCGACCCGATGGTGCTGCGCTGGGGCCGCTAGCCTTGCCGGCCTTCTCGACGAAGTAGGGCGCGACGATCTCCCCCAGCCAGTCCATCACGGCCAGCACGCGCGGCGCGAGCTGGCGGCGGTTGGCGTACAGCAGCGACACCGGCATCGGGCGTGCGTCGAATTCCGGCATCACGCGCACGAGCGCGCCCGAGGCGAAGCTCGCCGCCAGGCCCGCGACCGGCGCCTGGATCAGGCCCAGGCCGGCCAGCGCGGCCGCCTGGTAGGCCTCGGTCCCGTTCACCGTGATGGTGGCGCGCACCGGATGCATCTTGTAGAGGCCGTCGGCGGTATCCAGGTATTCCCAGCCGGCGTTGGACGAAAGCGCCTGCGCGAAGTGCACGACGCGGTGCTGCGCGAGGTCGTCCAGCGTGCGGGGCGTGCCGTGCGCGCGCAGATAGTCGGGGCTCGCGGCGTTGGCCATCTGCATGGCGCCCAGCGGCCGCGCCACCAGGTCCGAGTCGCCGAGCATGCCCACGCGCAGCACGCAGTCGAAGCCTTCGTGCACGAGGTCGACGCGGCGGTCGGTGGTGCTGATGCCGATCTCGAGTGCCGGATGCCGCGCGAGAAATTCGGGCAGGCGCGGAATGACGAGGTCGCGCGCCACCACGTTGGGCAGGTCGATGCGCAGCCGTCCGGTGAGGCCGCTGGCGTGCGTGCGGAACATGGTGGCGAGCTGTTCGCCTTCGGCCAGGTAGTCCTTGCAGCGGTCGAGAAAGCGTTCGCCGTCTTCGGTCAGGCGCACGCTGCGCGTGGTGCGCTGCAGCAGCCGCGTGCCGAGCCGTTCTTCGAGCTGCTGCACGGCCACTGACACGCGCGCGCGGGTCAGGCCGAGCTGGTCCGCGGCGCGGCTGAAGCTCGCGAGTTCGGCGACCCTGGAAAAGATGCGCAGTTCATCGGTGTTCATGGCGCTCCATTGTTATCTTTCCAAATAACAGTGCGCGGCGTTTTGCGAGATTTATCTGGATGACGGTAATTCTTAAAGTCCACCCATCGATCCACCGATCAACCACCGAGGACTTTGAAATGACCGCTTCCAGCACATCCAACCCATCCCGCATCGCGCTTATCACCGGCGGCAGCCGGGGCCTGGGCCGCAGCACCGCGCTGGCGCTCGCCGCCGACGGCGTCGACGTGATCCTGACCTACGTGTCGAACGAAGCCAGCGCGCAGGCGGTGGTGTCCGAGATCGAGGCGAAGGGCCGCCGCGCCGTTGCGCTGCAACTCGACGTGGGCGACAGCAAGGCCTTTGCCGCGTTCGCGGATTCAGTAAAGGCTGTGCTCGCGGCCACATGGCAGCGCGAGCGCTTCGACTTCCTGGTGAACAACGCGGGCGTGGGCTTTCACGCGAAATTCGAGGACACGAGCGAAGCGCAGTTCGACATGCTCTACAACATCCACTTCAAGGGCACGTACTTCCTCACGCAGAAGCTGCTGCCGTTGATCAACGACGGCGGACGCATCGTCAACCTGTCGACGGGGCTGACGCGCTTCGCCATGGAAGGTGCTTCCGCCTATGCGGCGATGAAGGGCGCGGTGGAGACGCTGACGCGCTACCTCGCCAAGGAACTCGGCGCGCGCGGCATCGCGGTGAACACGATCGCGCCGGGGGCGATAGAAACCGACTTCAGCGGCGGCATGGTGCGCGACAACCCGCAGGTGAACGCGATGGTCGCCGGCTTCACCGCGCTGGGGCGCGCGGGCAAGCCCGACGACATCGGCGGGGCGATCGCGGGCTTGCTGGGGGAGGGCAATCGCTGGGTGAATGCCCAGCGCATCGAGGTGTCGGGCGGGATGCTCGTCTGAGCGCCCAAGCCTCAGCTCAGGCTTCGGGCGTCTTTTCGAGTTCGCTGACCTGCAGCGACAGGTCGAACAGCTTGGACTTGCTGGCGTAGTAGCGGTCCAGGCGCCACTCTTTCAGGATGTCCATGGCGAGCTGGAAGCTCTTGTAGTCGAGGTTGTAGAGCGTGACCAGCTCGAAGCTGCGTTCGGACTCGAGCGCCAACACGAGCTGGGCCAGGATTTTGGCCGATTCGTTGGCCGGGTCCGTTTCTATGAATCGGCGAGCGACCTTGATGGCATTCATGGGGAGGAGTTCCTCAGTTGGCGGGGGACCGAGAACTATAGCTAGCACCGTCTGGGGTTTTGTGACAGTCTCGTGACAATCGGGGCCATCGCTCCGGGTTTTCCCTTGGCCACTGCCCGGCACCCCGGTGCAGTGGTTTTTTCAGCGGCTGATTCGGCTGACAGGCGGGTGGATTCAGCGCATGGGGGCGGGCATCCGCCGTTCTTCGGGGGCCGGCACCATGGTTGTGGTGACCGATTCGCGGATCACGCCGCCGCCCATCACGCTGCCTTCGACCCGGCTGTCGGTGTTGCCCATGCTGCCGAGCACGCGCGCCTCGCAGGCGGAGCGGTCCGCCGGCGGCTGCAGGCCACAGCGGGCCAGCGCATTGGCGCGGTAGTCGGGGGCGCTGGTCAGGCCGCCACGGGCCGCGGCCTGTCGCGCGGCGCCGGCCTCGCGGATGCAGGCGGCACGGTCCTGCTGGTTGTGGCCGCAGACCGCGAGTTCCCGCTGGTAGGTGCTGTCGGATTCCCCGCGCCGCGGCGTGGCCGCCGAGGCGATGGTGCTGGCCGCCAGCCCGCTGATGGCCAGCAGGGCGAAGATCATCGAGCGCGCATTGCTTGTCATGGATGGCTCCTTGAAGTGACCGGTAAAAACCTGGATGTGTTGGACAGGCCCGATTCGGGCGGGTTCATTCAGTTCAGCGTGGCGGCTGCACGGGCTGGGCCGGCAGGGGCGTGACGGTTTCGCGGATCACGCCGCCGCCCATCACGCTGCCGTCGATGGTCGTGTGCGCGCCGCCCCTCACGCGTGCTTCGCAACCGGCCTGGTCGCCGGCGGGCTGTTCACGGCAGCGGGCGAGCGCGTTCGTGTCCTCGCGGCCGGCGCTGGGGGTGGTGAGGCCGTTGCGGCCCGCTTCCTGCCGTGCCGCGCGGGCTTCGCGCAGGCAGGAAGCGCGGTCTTGCTGCACGCCGTCGCAGGTGGCGCGTTCGTTCTGCACCCGGGCGTTGCTGGAAGCCGTTGCCTGGGCACTGGCAACGGGCGCGCCGAGGACGAAAAAGCCGCCGGCCGCGAAGAGGGCTGCGGCGGACAGGACGGAACGAACTGTTGTTGTCATGCGGACTCCTTGGTTGGGCCGCGCCCTCCGTGGGAGAAGTGCGCGACCGGAGTCACAGTGTGATGCCAGCGGGGCCGGTGGGCCTGTGGGACAGCCGCACAGAAAGAGCGGGCGGTACGCGCCGTTCCGTGTGGGACCTGTCCCGCAGCACGCGCGCGGCGTGAGCTCTTCAGCCTGCTGCGATGCGCTGCGCGAGGTGAGCGAGCGCTTCCTCGACCTGATCGACCAGGATCAGCGAGAGGTCGCCCGGCTGCAGGCGGGCCAGGGCGGTGTCGATGGCGACGAACTCGCCGCGGATCTCGTCGATCTGGCGGGTGCGCGCCGCGCCCTGCAGGCCCTGGCGCAGCAACGCCATGACTTCGCCGTCGGCACGGCCGCGCTGCGCCGCATCCTGGTAGAGGATCACGTCGTCGAAGGCTTCGCCGAGGATGGCGGTCTGGTCGCGGATGTCGGAGTCGCGCCGGTCGCCCGCGCCGCTGATGACCACCGAGCGCTTGTTGGCCGGCATGGTGTCGACGGCCGAGACCAGCGCGCGCATGGCGTCGGTGTTGTGGCCGTAGTCGGCGATCACGGTGGCGCCGCGGTAGTCCATGACGTTGAAGCGCCCGGGCACGCCGGCCGCGTCGTTCATGAAGCTGGCCAAGCCGCTGCGGATGGTGTCCCAGTCCAGGCCCACGGCCCAGGCGGCGGCCACCGAGGCCATGACGTTGTCGACCTGGAAGCCGATGGTGCCGTTGCGCGTGATCGGCACGTCGCGCAGCGCGATGCGTTCGCGCCAGGAGCCTTCGGCCGCGACCAGCGTGTCCTGGTCGACGTACACGGTGCGCTTGCCTTGCGCGCGGTGCGTGGCCATCACCGAATGCTGGCGGTCGGCGGTGAAGAACATCACATGGCCGGGGCAGCCGGCCGCCATGGCGGCGACATTCGGGTCGGCGGCGTTGAGCACCGCGAAACCGTCGGCCGCCACGTTGCGCACGATGACGCGCTTGAGCACCGCGAGGTCTTCGACGGTGGTGATGTAGTTCAGGCCCAGGTGGTCGCCGCTGCCGATGTTGGTGACCACGGCCACCTGGCAGCGGTCGAAGCCGAGGCCTTCGCGCAGCACGCCGCCACGGGCCACTTCGAACACGGCCGCATCGACGTCGGGGTGCATCAGCACGTTGCGCGCGCTCTTGGGGCCGCTGCAGTCGCCGCTGTCGGTCTGGCGCCCGTCGACGTACACGCCGTCGGTGTTGGTCATGCCGGTGCGCAGGCCGCTGGAAGCGAGCAGGTGATTGATGAGGCGCGCGGTGGTGGTCTTGCCATTGGTGCCGGTGACCGCGACCACGGGGATGCGGCCGTCGTCGCCGTGGGCGAACAGCGTGTCCATCACCGCTTCGCCGACGGCGCGGCCACGGCCGAACGAAGGCGAGATGTGCATGCGCAGGCCGGGCGCGGCATTCACTTCGACCACGCCGCCGTGCTGCTCTTCGAGCGGGCGCAGCACGTTCTCGCAGACCATGTCGACGCCGCAGATGTGCAGGCCGACCATTTGTGCCGCATCGACGGCGCGCGCGGCCACTTCGGGGTGCACGGTGTCGGTCACGTCGGTGGCGGTGCCTCCGGTGGAGAGGTTCGCGTTGTTGCGCAGCACCACGCGCTGGCCGCGTTCGGGCACGCTGTCGGGCGTGAGGCCCTGGGCTTCGAGCCGGCCGATGGCGATGTCGTCCAGGCGGATCTTGGTGAGCGAGGTGGCATGGCCCTCGCCGCGGCGCGGATCGAGGTTGACGGTGTCGACCAGCTGGCGCACGGTGGCGCTGCCGTCGCCGATCACCTGGGGCGGATCGCGCCGGGCGGCGGCCACGAGGCGGTCGCCGACCACCAGCAGGCGGAAGTCGAAGCCGGGCAGGAATTTCTCGACCATCACCTCGCCGTACACGGCGGCCGAGTCGTAGGCCGAGAACAGCGCTTCGCGCGTGGTGATGTTGACCGTGACGCCCTTGCCCTGGTTGCCGTCCTGCGGCTTGACCACGACCGGCAGGCCGATTTCATGGGCGGCGGCCCAGCCGTCTTCGGCGCTGCTGACGGGGCGGCCCAGCGGCACCGGCACGCCGGCGGCGTTGAGCAACTGCTTGGTCAGTTCCTTGTCTTGCGCGATCGATTCGGCCACGCCGCTGGTGCTGTCGATTTCGGCGGCCTGGATGCGGCGCTGCTTGGAGCCCCAGCCGAACTGCACGAGGCTGCCGCTGGTGAGGCGCCGGTAGGGAATGCCGCGTGCCACGGCCGCATCGACGATGGAGCCGGTGCTCGGGCCCAGGCGCTCGGATTCGTCCAGGTCGCGCAGCTCGACGATGGCTGCGTCGGCGTCGAAGGCGGTGTCGGCCAGTGCGGCGGCGATCAGTTCTTCGGCCAGCGCCAGTGCGCGGCGGCCCACGGCCTCTTCGCTGTACTGCACGGTGACCTGGTAGACGCCTTCTTCCGTCGTGGGTGCGGTGTGGCCGTAGTTGACGGCGCAGCCGGCCTGGGCCTGCAGCGCCACGGCGGCGTTTTCGAGCACATGGGCCAGCGCCAGCGGCTGGCCCAGCACCATCGGGTGCAGCTCGCCGATGGTCGGGAAGCGGGCGCGCAGGCGGGCTTCGAAACCGGCCAGCTTGCTGATGGCGTTCTCATCGCCTTCGCAGGCGACGACCGCTTCGACGGCGGTGTGGCGGCTCCAGAGATTGGGCCCGCGAAGGGCGCGGATGCGGGTGACTTTCATGGGGCTACGGCTCGGTTCGCGGATTCTGTTGGACGGTGGGGCCGCCTCTGCCGAGGCGGCCGCGCGCGTCATGCAAGTTGATGTTGGGGATGCTGCGACGACAGCGGCTGCGTCTGCGACAACTGCAGCGACGCCAGTGCGGCCTGCAGGTCGGCCTCGAAGGCTTCGACACCGGCGCCGATCAGGTTCAGCGGAATGCCCATGGCCCAGGCGGCGGCCACGGCGGCCAGCAGGCTTTCGAGGCTCACGCCGGCATGGGTCGCGCGCCAGATCGTCAGGCGGCCCAGGCCCGGCAGGAAAGATTCGCTGCTGCCGTTGGCCAGCACCACGCGGTCTTGCCGCACCAGCACGGCCTTGCCGCCGGCGGATTGGTGCGCGGTGAGCGCCGGGGCCTGCGAATCGGCGGCATACAGGATGACGGCGCCGTCGCACAGCGGCGCGAGGCCGGCCACGCGCGCGTCGTCCGCGTTCAGCACGGCGGTGCCTTCGCTGAGCACCACGTCGACCTGCGTGCGCAGCACCTTGACCATCTGGTCGCTCTCGGTGATGTCGTAGTCGGCCAGTGCTTCGGAGCCTTCGAGGTCGGTCACGACGCCGACTTCGCAGCGGTCGTAGGAAAGACCGTCGCGCAGGATGGTTTCGGCACCGTTCTCGATCACCACGGCCTGCACGGCGCGGTTGACCAGCAGCCGATGGCCGGCGTCCCAGTTGGCGCTGTCGCGCGCATCGACGCGGCGGCGTTCCAGGAACAGGCCGTCGCGGCAGGCCAGGCCGGTGTGGCGGCCGCCCAGGTTGATCAGCCAGGCGATCAGGCGCGCCAGCACGGCGGTGTCGCGGGAGCCCGCCACGCCGACCACGGGAATGCGGCCGGGCGCGTCGTTGGGGAACAGGTGGTCGCAGATGGCGCGGCCCACCGGGCGCGGCGAACCGACGGCCGGCTTCAGGTGCATCAGCAGGCCGGGGCCGGCGTTGACTTCGACGATCGCGCCGCCCTGCGGGCCCAGCGGCTTGCTGATGTCCAGGGCCACGAGGTCGATGCCGGCGATGTCCAGGCCGACCACGCGGGCGGCCAGCACGGCGGCATGCGCGACTTCGGGGTGAACCTGGTCGGTGCAGTCGTTGGCCATGTTGCCGTTGCGCTGGATCGTGACCACGCGGCCGGCGGCGGGCACGGCCGCGCCGTCGAGTTCCTGGCGCTTGAGTTCGAGCTGCAGCTTGGCGTCGGTGGCCAGCACGATCAGGTCGAGCGGGAATTCTTCTTCGGCGCCACGGCGCGGGTCGCTGTTGAGCTGCTTTTCGATCAGCTCGGCCACGGTGCCCTTGCCGTCGCCGGTCACGGTGATGATCTCGCCGCGCGCGGCGGCCACCACTTCGCCACCCACCACCAGCAGGCGGTGCTCGTGGCCACGGATGAAGCGCTCGACCATCACGTCGCTGCCTTCGGGCTCGGCGACCGCGAAGGCGGCGATGACTTCCTCGCGCGTGGTCAATTCGAGCGACACGCCACGGCCGTGGTTGGCGTCCGACGGCTTCACGACCACGGGCAGGCCGATGTCTTCGGCGGCTTCCCAGGCTTCTTCAGCGTTGGCGACCACCTGGCCTTCAGGCACGGGCACGCCGCAGCTGGCCAGCAGGGACTTGGTCAGTTCCTTGTCGCTGGCGATCGATTCGCCGATGGCGCTGGTGTAGTCGGTCTCGGCGGTCCAGATGCGTTGCTGGTTGGCGCCGTAGCCCAGTTGCACCAGGTTGCCGCTGTTCAGCCGCATGTGCGGAATGCCGCGATCGGTGGCGGCGCTCACGATGGCGGCGGTGCTCGGGCCGAGGTAGCAGTCCTCGACCTTGGCCTTGACCGCATCGACCGCCTTCTGCACGTCGCCAGCGCTGAACGGGTCGTTGTTGATGGCCGCCATCAGCAGGCGGTGGCCTTCGGCCAGCGCCACCCGGGCCACCTGCTCGTCGCGTGCGCGGAACACCATGCGGTAGACGCCGTGCTCCGAGGTGCTGCGGGTTTGCCCGAAGCCGGTCGGCATGCCGGCCAGGTTCAGCAGCTCGATGACCACGTGTTCGAGCACATGGCCCGACCAGGTGCCTTCGGTCAGGCGCTGGATGAAGCCGCCGCGCTCGCCCACGCCGCAGTGGTGCTCGATGAGCGCCGGCAGCAGGCCGGTCAGGCGGTCGGTGAAACCGTCGATCTTGTTGGAGGGGAAGTCTTCCAGTTGGCCCAGATCGAGCCAGACTTCGAGCACCGGACGGTAGGTCCAGAGGTTGGGACCGCGCAAATAATTGATGCGCAGCAGGCGGATGTCGTCGAAACGGGTCATGCAAACGTTCGATGTGCTTTGACCGAGCACCACGGCGCCTTCAAGCGCGCCCATGGCGATCGGTCAGAATCGGCGCCCGACAAAGGGCGCCATGACGCGGTCCATGCGGCCCGCGACGGGCAAGAGTCAGAGAAACACAATGCAACATCACGATCCAGTCGGCACCCGGGAGGGCGAAACAGAGTCGGCTTCAGAGCTTCTGAAAAACCGGCTCGCAGTCGCGGAAAACGTTCTGGTAATACTGTCGGTTGACCTTGACGACCAACTTCGCTTCGCCAGCGGCCTAGTTGCCCTGACTGACCAGCGGCTGATCGCACGGGAACCCGGCGGCGAATGGCGTGAGTGGCCGCTCACCGATGCGGCCCTCGAACTGCGTCTTTCCGACCATTCCGGCGTCGGAACCCTTGATTTGACGGGGCCTGCGGGCCGATTGGGCCGCTGGCGCTACACCCTGGCCAGCCAGGTCGAGGCACTGCGGCTGCTCAAGCTTTTCGGTCAGCGCACGGCTGGTGTCGCCAAGGCGACACCGGAAATCATCGAAGCGGCAGACGGCGACGACCTGGCCGCGGCCGACAGCGAACGCCAGTCCCCGCCCTCGACCTGGGTTTTGTTACGACTTGGCCGTTTCGCCAAGCCGTACCGCAAGCAATTGATCGCCGGGTTTGTACTGACCCTGATCTCGACCGCCGCCACGCTGGTGCCGCCGTACCTGACCATTCCGCTGATGGACGACATCCTGATTCCGTTCCAGAACGGGCAGAAGATCGATTCCGGGCGCGTGGGCCTTTACTTGGGTGGCCTGCTCGGTGCCGCGCTGCTGGGCTGGGGGCTGGGCTGGGCCCGTACCTATCTGCTGGCGCTGGTGTCCGAACGCATCGGCGCCGACCTGCGCACCACCACGTATGAGCATCTGCTGACCCTGCCGCTCGACTATTTCGGCGGCAAGCGCACCGGCGACCTGATGGCGCGCATCGGCTCGGAAACCGACCGCATCAACGTCTTTCTGTCGCTGCACGCGCTCGATTTCGCCAACGACGTGCTGATGATCGTGATGACCGCGATCATCCTGTTCTCCATCAATCCGCTGCTGGCCATGGTCACGCTGGTGCCGCTGCCCTTCATCGCCTGGATGATCCACGTCGTGCGCGACCGCCTGCGCACCGGCTTCGAGAAAATCGACCGCGTCTGGTCCGAGGTGACCAACGTGCTGGCCGACACCATCCCCGGCATCCGCGTGGTCAAGGCCTTCGCGCAGGAACGTCGCGAAGCCGAGCGCTTTCGCATCGCCAACGCCTACAACCTGCAGGTCAACGACAAGCTCAACCGCACCTGGTCGCTGTTCACGCCGACCGTGTCGCTGCTGACCGAAATCGGCCTGCTCGTGGTCTGGGCCTTCGGCATCTGGCAGGTGGCGCGCGGCAGCATCACGGTGGGTGTGCTCACCGCCTTCATCGCGTACATCGGCCGCTTCTACACGCGGCTCGATTCCATGAGCCGCATCGTCTCGGTCACGCAGAAGGCGGCGGCCGGCGCCAAGCGCATCTTCGACATCCTCGACCATGTGAGCAACGTGCCCGAGCCGGCCAACCCGGTGAAGGTGGAGCGCGTGCAGGGCCGCATCGAGATGAGCGGGCTGGGCTTTCGCTATGGCTCGCGCGCCGTCATCCATAACCTCGACCTGGTGATCGAGCCCGGCGAGATGATCGGCCTTGTCGGCCACAGCGGCTCGGGCAAGAGCACGCTGGTCAACCTGATCTGCCGCTTCTACGACGTGACCGACGGCGCCATCAAGGTCGACGGCACCGACATCCGCCGCTTTGCCGTGGCCGACTACCGGCGCCACGTGGGGCTGGTGCTGCAGGAGCCCTTTCTGTTCTTCGGCACCATCGCGCAGAACATCGCCTACGGCAAGCCCGATGCCACGCGCGAGGAAGTCGTGGCCGCCGCGCGCGCCGCGCATGCGCACGACTTCATCCTGCGCTTGCCGCACGGCTACGACTCGCTTGTGGGCGAGCGCGGGCAGGGCCTGTCGGGCGGCGAGCGCCAGCGCATCAGCATTGCGCGCGCGCTGCTGATCGATCCGCGCATCCTGATCCTCGACGAAGCCACCTCGGCCGTGGACACCGAGACCGAAAAGGAAATCCAGAAGGCTCTGGACAACCTCGTGCAGGGCCGCACCACCATCGCGATTGCCCACCGCCTGTCGACGCTGCGCAAGGCCGACCGGCTCGTGGTCATGGACCGCGGCGAAGTGGTCGAGGTCGGGCCGCACGACACCTTGATGGCCAAGCAGGGCGCTTACTGGCGGCTTTACCAGGCGCAACTGCGCCAGGGCGACGACGATGCGAGCGAAGGCGCGGCCGACGAGCGCGCGGGCGCGCAGGCGCCGCTGGTTGTCAGCCACGCAGCCCATCCGGCGGGGGAAGCATGAGCGACAACATCACCACCCAGGCTTTTGAACTCGAGCGCGACGCCTTCGGCCGTCTCGTGCTGACCGACGCGCAAGGCGAGCGCCATGTGGGCGTGACGCCGGTGCGGGCCTTTCCGCTCAGCGCGCCCGGCGATGGCCTGTCGCTGGTCGGCGGCGATGGCCGCGAGCTGGTCTGGATCGACCGCGTCGAGCTGCTGCCGGCGCCAACCCGCGCGCTGCTCGAACAGGAACTGGCGGTGCGCGACTTCGCGCCCACGCTGCTTCAACTGCACAGCGTGTCCAGCTTCGGCGTGCCCAGCACCTGGACCGTGCGCACCGACCGTGGCGACACCAGCTTCGTGCTCAAGGCCGAGGAAGACATCCGCCGGCTCGAAGGCGGCGCGCTGCTGATCGCCAGCGCGCATGGCGTGCAGTTCCGCATTCCCGATGTGAAGACGCTCGACCGCGCTTCGCGCAAGCTGCTCGAGCGCTTTCTCTGACCATCAAATGAAAAGCCCCGAAGCCCTTTCAGGGGTTCGGGGCCATGCGCGAAACACCGCGCAACCTGGGTTGAGCCAGGTCGGTCAGTCCAGCAGGTCGGAGTAGTCGCCGCGCTCGTAGGCTTCGACGGTCTTCCATGGCAGCGTCTTCGGCGCGGCAATGACCGAGGCGGTCATCACGTTGATCGAAGTGCCGCGCGCATTGCGCTGCTCGATCTTGCGCGCGTAGCGGCCGGCCGTGTCCCAATCGATGCGCAGCGTGCCCGCGCCCTGCTGCAGCTCGTAGCGTTGCACGCCCTTGCCGGCCGCGCCGAGGTCCTTCATGCGCGCCAGGCTCGCCGGATCGACCAGCCAGTAGGAGTTGGCCCACGAGCCGCTGTAGCCGACGTTGCCGTAGTTGGCCGCGTCGATGTCGATCAGCTTGCGCTGCTCGCGCAGCACCATGCCCACCTCCACCTTGCCGGCGGCATCGCGGCGCACCCACAGCGGGGCCGCCGTGTTGTCCGCATGCGCATGGCCGATGTGCACCTTGCCTTCGCGGGCTTCGTGGTCGTGGTCTTCGCGCAGCGCGGGCGGCAGCTCGCGCTCGACCCACACCGAGCCGGCGCGGCGGAACATCAGGTCGGCGTAACGGCTCTCGCGTTGCACGCCGTCCTTGCCGATCGACATCATGTGGTGCTGGATGCGCAGGTTCTGGTCGGGCGCAGCGGCATCGCCCGCGGCGCTGGCTGCCAGCGGCAAGGCCACCAGGGCCGTTGCCGCCAGCAGCGTCTTCAGTGTCATGGATGCCGTCACAGGCCAGCCGCTTCCTTGACCTTGTTGAACACCTTGATGTTCTCCATGGTGCCCTTGAAGATCTTCGAGCCCGCGCCGCCGGCGAACAGCATCACGTCGCCGCCGCCGTGGGTTTCCGCGCCGGGCGGACCCAGGTTGATGCCGACTTCCTGCAGGAAGTTGTCGTCGGTGGTGTCCATGGCCGTCTGGTCGTCGCGCACGGGGCCACGCAGGGGGCCGGTCCAAGGCTTCTTGCTGTCTTCCGCGTTCACCTTGCTGTCGGCAATCTTCTTGGTGATGTCGGCCGGGGTTGCGGCAGGGTCGTTGGCGTCGGTGTAGGAGATCGAACCGGGGCGTCCGCCATTGCCGAACACCAGCGTGGTGTACGGCTTGCCGTCAGCCGCCTTCGTGGGCTTGCCGTCGGCATAGCCGTTGACCAGGCCCAGGATCGGATTGCCGATCTTCGGATAGCCGTTGAAGGCGATCGCGTGGTCATGGTCGGCCGTGACCACCACCAGCGTGTTCTTCAGGCCCGGGTCCTTCTTGTTCATGTAGTCGAGTGCGGTCTGGATGGCCGTGTCGAAGGCCAGCGTGTCTTCCAGCGCGCGCTTGGCGTTGGTGCCGTGCAGTGCGTGGTCGATGCGGCCGCCTTCCACCATCAGGAAGAAGCCCTTGTCGTTCTTGCTCAGCACGCCCAGGGCCTTCTCGGTCATGTCCGACAGGCTGGGCTGGTCGAGGCTCTGCTTGACGCGGTCCAGCTCATACGCCATCTCGCTTTGCGAGAAGAGGCCCAGCAGCTTGTT
Organism: Variovorax raffinosi; assembly: GCF_051216615.1. Lineage (NCBI taxonomy): Bacteria > Pseudomonadati > Pseudomonadota > Betaproteobacteria > Burkholderiales > Comamonadaceae > Variovorax > Variovorax raffinosi. Next base: position 76,613 of record NZ_JBPJZR010000002.1, on the reverse strand, counting down.
CGTCGCGGCCGGGTCGATGGCCTTGAGCTTGGTGCCGGTGTCGACATAGGCGTAGCCCTTGGCTTGCATCGCTGCCACGAGGTCCACGCCGTCCGTGCGCTTGCTGCTCGGGTTGCCAGGCTTCGGCAGGTAGTTGCGCTGGCCGCCACCCATCAGCACGTCGACGCCGTCGAGCAGCTTCGGGTTGTAGTTGGCATGGCCCGGCACGCTCTGCTCGGCAATAGCGTTGTAGCCGTTGCGGTTGCAGATGTGCGCATAGGTCGTCGCCGGCGTGGCGTGGCCGACGCGCGTGGTCGACACGGCACCCACCGAGCGGCCCTTGGCCTTGGCGAGTTCGAGCAGCGTATCGACGGCCTTGCCGTTGGTGGGCGGACAGGTCGTGTCGTCGCTGTTGCCGTTGATGTACTGCTTGCCGGTGCTGTCCACGGCGGCGGTGTCGCTCGACATCGAGATCACCTCGTTGCGCATCTTCACGCCGGTCATGTAGGCGGCCATCGAGGGTGCGCTGTCGGTGGTCTGGCCGTCGAGCGAATAGGTCTTCACGCGGGCCGCGTAAGGCAGCGACTGCATGACGAGGTTGGCGCGCTCGGGGCTCACCAGCGAGCCGGGCTTGGCGGCCAGTTGCTTTTCGCCCTTGTAGATGCGCGCGGCGGTCACGGTGACGGGACCCATGCCGTCGCCGAGGAAGAAGATGACGTTCTTGGCTTCGCCGGCGGCGTGCGCGCTGCCAGCCAGGGTGCCGGCGGCGGCGCAGACGAGGGCGGCGGCCAGGCGGGTTTTACTGGTGATGCGGTTCATGGTCGTGTTCATGTTGGTGTTCGTCGATGGGCGCTGGTGGCCGCTCACAGGCCGACCGCCTTCTTGATCAGGCCGAACACGTCGGTGTTGGTGATGACGCCGGAGAAGTTGTCGGCGCCCAGGCCTTGCGCGCCGAGGAACACGTCGGCACCGCCGTGGGTTTCGGAGTCGCTGCTGGCGTCCATGGGAACCACGGCTTCCTGCCTGTAGTCCTTGCTTTCCAGCGCGGTGCTGTCAATGGCGCCGCGCGTAGCAAGACGAACCGGACCATTGCCGAAACCGATGATGGTGTACGGGTTGCCGTCGACGTCCTTGCTGGTCTTGCTGTTGTCCACGTAGTCCTTCACCAGGCCGAGCACGCCCGGCTTGCCCGGCTCCGTCTTGCCCGTGCGCGCGGCATAGCCGTTGAGCTGCAGCGTGTGGTCGTGGTCGGCCGTGACCACCACCAGCGTGTTCTTCAGGCCCGGGTCGATGGCCTGCATCTTGTCGAGCGCGAGCTTGATGGCGTCGTCGAAGGCGCCCGTGTCCTGCAGGGCGCGGCGCGCGTTGGTGGCGTGCAGCGCATGGTCGATGCGGCCGCCTTCCACCATCAGGAAGAAGCCCTTCTTGCGCGCGCTCAGCGCGTCGATGGCCTTGCCGGTCATCTCGGCCAGGCTCGGCTCCTTGGTGGCGTCGCGGTCCAGGTCGTAGGCCATGTGGCTCTTGGTGAAGAGGCCGGCGATCTTGGTGCTGCCGTCGACAGGCAGCTTGTCGAATTCGCTCTTGCTGGTGGCGTAGCTGTACTTGGCCGTCTTCAGTTCGGCGGTCAGGTCGCGGCCGTCGTTGCGCTTGCCGCTCTTTTCCTTGGGCAGGAAGTAATCCGTACCACCGCCGAAGAACACGTCGACGCCGTCACCCAGCTTCGCGTTGTAGCCTGCGCCGCCCGGCACCAGTGCTGCAGCGATGGTGTTCTCGGCATCGCGATGGCACACGTGCGAGTACGTGGCCGCCGGCGTGGCGTGCGTGATGCGCGTGGTGGTCACCACGCCAGTGGCATAGCCCTTGGCCTTGCTCTGCTCCAGCAGCGTTTCCACCGCCTGGCCGTTGCCCGACGGGCAGGTGCTGTCGAAGTTGACGTGGTAGGCCTTGCCCGAAGCGTCGGTGGCCTTGGTCTCGGGGCTCATCGAGATGACTTCGTTGTTCATCTTGACGCCGGTCATGTAGGCCGACATCGAGGGCGCACTGTCGGTCACCTGCGCATCGTTCGAGTAGGTGTGGACGAAGGCCGTCTCGGGCAGCGTGTCCATCGTGAGGTCGCCGTCTTCGCCGACCTTGTAGATGCGCGCGGCGGTCATCGTGGTGATGCCCATGCCGTCGCCCAGGAAGAAGATGATGTTCTTCTGTGCCACCGGCGGCGTGGTGGGCGGCGGAATGAGCGGCAGCAGCGACGGGCCATGGCTGCTACCGCCGCAGGCGGTCAGCAGCAGCGAAAAGCCCAGCAGTGCTGGGGCGACGAAGCGTTGGGTCATGCAAATCCCTCGGGTGGTTATTCGAGAGGTGCGCGCACCGCGCACCATTTCTGGAGATGCAATCTAAAGACGTCAAATGACCCGGCCGTGACGAAACGAAAGCGGAATGAAAGTTCCGCGGGTTTCCTGAAATAAATGCGCGAGCCGTCTTCGGCTCGTCATGCGCCGCGCTTAGGAAAGGCTGCGCGTGGCCGGGTTGCTGGCGCCCGCTGCGGCAGTCCGCGACAAGGCCGCCTGCTTGGTCGCTTTGGCCCAGCGGTGGCCCCAGTCGGTAATCGGTTTCTCGAACCAGCGATAGAGCTGGTCCGAGATTGCCAGCGACACGATGAAAGAAAGAAGCAGCAGTGCGGGCCCATTGACGATGACCACACCGATCGCGCTCAGCACATCGAGCACCGCATGGGCTGCGATGTACTGGATCAGGTACATCGCATACGAGCGGTGTCCGATGAAGACCAGCCACTTCGCTCCCAGCGCCTTGCCCATGAACGTGCGGCTGGCGATGAGGGACGGGAGCAGCAGGCCGACCAGCAGGCCGTACAGCGTGATCGCGCCCAGGTCCCCGATGTAGCTCGTCACCAGCGGAAAACGCCTGTGCACGATGAACAGGAGTGGAAGAATCACCAGCGGCGCGCGGTACGTCATGAGGCTGCGCACCCAGCCGAAGGTCTTCGGCGTGTGCATGAGGATGGCCAGCGCCGAGCCGATCATCATGCCGATGTAGTTCTGCGGGCTGAGCCAGTCGGGCTGCGCACCGCTCAGGCCCAGGGCTGCCAGCGCCGCCATGCAGAGCCCGACGGTCGCGAGGCGCGAGCGCATCGTCAGGCCGAACACCGTGATCAGCGCGGGCCAGACCAGGTAGTACTTCCACTCCACGCTCAGCGTCCAGGTGACGACCAGCGGTGCGTACGGTGCCAGTTCGTTGCGCAGCGTCAGGTAGTAGGGCGTGGCAGCCTTCATCTGCTCCCAGCTCGCACCCTGGGCGAAGTAGCTCTGCGCCAGCACCACGAGGTAGATGAGGAGGTAGAGCGGCACAAGCCGCGTGGTGCGCCGGATGTAGAACGCCTTCAGCGACACGCGGCCGGTGTCATCGCGCTCGCGCAACAGCAAGGTGGTGATCAGGAAGCCCGACAGCACGAAGAAGGCATGAACGCCCAGCCAGCCGGAGAACTTGCTTGCGGCGATGCCGCCCATGTGGGCCGTGAAAACGAGAAAGACAGCAACGGCCCGCAGGCCATCGAGTGCGGCGAAGTTGCGTGTGCCTTGAAAGTCCTCGAAGCTGATCGCTGTACCGCGCTCGCCCATTCCGTGTGTCTCCCGCTTTGTTTGCGCGGGATTTTGCCTCATGTCAAATTCATGACTCAGGCCGGGACGGTTGTTTCAAAGAGGCCGCGGGCCCTGATTCACCCTTGGCAGCGACTCAGCGCGAAGCGAACCAGCGCCACGCCACCGCGCCCGCCGCAGCCGCCACGCCGCTCACCAGCGCGCCCCAGGCGATGTCGATGAACGACAGCCCCAGCGGCCAGTTGCGGATCACCGCCAGGTTCGTCAGGTCGTAGGTTCCGTAGCAGAACATGCCGAACAGGCCGCCCAGCACCGCCGCCCGCATCACGCTCTGCGCCTCGACGCCGGGCTGGATCGCGAAGATCACCAGTCCGACCGGGTACAGCAGGTAGAACACCGCCGCGAAGGCCAGCCGGGGTTGCGGCGACATCAGCTCGCCCATGCCCTGCTGGTACATGCCCTTGGCGACGAGGCCCAGCCAGATCATGTCGATCACCAGCAGCACCACGAAGGTAACGGCCCATGCAACCAGGTGTTTAGTGCTCATTCGCGGGATCGTATCCGTGCCCGCGGCGCGGCCTGCGAAAATCGCGCATTTGGACTACAACGGCCCGGCCGTTGACGCACATGCCCCTGCACACCACCGCCCTCGTTCTTTTTTCCGGCGGCCAGGACTCGACCACCTGCCTGGCCGACGCGCTCTCGAAGTACCAGCGCGTCGAAACCCTGGGCTTCGACTATGGGCAGCGCCACCGGGTCGAACTCGACGTGCGCGGCACCATCCTCGCGCAGATGCGCGAGCGCTTTCCCGACTGGGCACCGCGCCTGGGTGAAGACCATGTGCTCACGCTCGCGGCGCTGGCGCAGCTCGGCGGCTCTTCGCTGACCGAAGAAGTCGCCTTCGCCATGCAGGCCGACGGCCTGCCCAACACCTTCGTGCCGGGACGCAACCTGCTGTTCTTGACGCTGGCCGGCGCGCTGGCTTACCGGCGCGGGCTGCAGGTGATCGTCACCGGCGTCTGCGAGACCGACTTCTCGGGCTACCCCGACTGCCGCGACGACACCATGAAGGCGATGCAGCTCGCGCTGTCGCTCGGGCTGGAGCGCCGCCTCGTGATCGAGACGCCGCTCATGTGGATCGACAAGGCCGAGACCTGGCAGATGGCCCATCGCCTGGGCGGTGAGCCGCTGGTCGATTTGATCGTGGAAGAAACCCACACCTGCTACCTCGGCGACCGCGAACATCGCCAGGCATGGGGCTACGGCTGCGGCGAGTGCCCCGCCTGCGACCTGCGCAAGAAGGGCTGGGAGCGCTACGCCGCAGCAGCGGGCTGAGCGGCCGTGTTCAAGCGGTAGCGCGCACCGCCGTCACCGGCCGTGCCACCGGTTCGCGGCACCAGCGTCCACCGCTGGTTGTGGAAATCGCCCACGGCCGCGCGGTGCGCAATCGACACCATCGCCCCGCCCGCAGCCTGCACCGTGGCGGCGAGGCGCTTGTACAGCACGCTTTCGGCCTCGGCATCGAGCGCGCTCGTGATCTCGTCGGCGAACAGCCATGCCGGCTTTCTCAGCAGCACGCGGGCAATCGCCAGGCGCTGCTGCTCGCCGCCCGAGAGCTTCTGGCTCCAGGCGTCGCTGTCGTCGAGGCGGCTGGCAAGGTCCGGCAGCAGGGCATCGGCGAGGGCCTGGCGCAACTGGTCGTCGCTGTAGTTCGAGGCGGGATTCGGGTACGTCAGCGCATCGCGCAGCTTGCCATCGGGCACATAGGGTCGCTGCGGCATGAACATCGCGTCGCCGGGCACTTGCACATGCCCGCGCGAGAACGGCCAGATGCCTGCGAAGGAGCGGAACAGCGTCGATTTGCCGCTGCCCGATGGGCCCTGCAGCAGCACGCTGTCGCCGGGCACCACGGACAGGGCGGCACCGGCAAGCAGCGGCGTGCCGTTGGGCAGGGCCACCCCGAGGTCGTCGGTGTGCAGGACGGCGGCCGGGGCGCGCTGCAGTTCGTTGTCGCGCGTCGCGTGGGCCTTCATGGCGTCGTCGAAGCTGGTCAGGCGGTCGGTGGTGGCGCGCCACACGGCCACGCTGTCGTAGTTGTCGACGAACCAGCTCAGCGATTCCTGCACCTTGCCGAAGGCCGAGACGATCTGCATCAGGTGGCCGAGCTGGATCGAGCCGCCGAAATACTGCTGCGCCCCGACGATGAACGGAAAGATCACCGCCGCCTGGCCGAAGAACGAGGTGAAGGTCACCAGGTTCTTCTGCTGCTTGATCAGCAACAGGTAGTTGCGCAGCACGTCGCCGAAGCGCAGATTGAGCTGGCCGCTCTCGACCTTCTCGCCGTGGTCCAGTGCAATGGCTTCGCTGTATTCGCGCACGCGCACCAGGTGATGGCGGAAGTCGGCCTCGAAGCGCTGCTGCCTGAAGTTCAGCCCGATCAGCGGACGGCCGATGAAATGCGTGACCACGGTGCCGACGATCGAGTACCCCAGCGCCAGCCAGACCATCGCGCCGACGATCTGGTAGGTGGTGCCGCTGGCTGTGAACGAGAAGTTGCCCGACAGCGTCCAGAGCAGGCCGATGAAGCTCAGCAGCGTGACCACGGCATTCAGCAGGCCCATCGAGAGCGACATCGTGGCGCTCGTGAACATCTGCATGTCTTCCTGGATACGCTGGTCGGGATTGTCCGGCGCGGTGCCGTCCTTGCCGGCGTAGCGCGCCAGTTCCAGGTGATAGAAGGTGCGGTCCGCCATCCAGCGCGACAGGTAGCTGCGCGTCATCCAGGTGCGCCAGCGCAGTTGCAGCAACTGCGTCACATAGAACTTGAGCACCTGCACCGCGATGTTGAAGAAGGCGATCCAGCCGAACACCCGCACCTCGCGCCAGAAGGCGACCACGTCCTTGGTCTGCAGTGCGTCGTAGAAGCGGCCGTACCACTGGTTGCCGAGCACCGCCACGTAGACGTAGAAAAGGTTCAGGGCAATGATCCCCAGCAGCATGGCACGTGCCCGCCATTTCTCCTCGGACCGGAAGTAGGGCGCCGCGAGCGTGAAGACGCGGCGCAGGACCTGGATGAACGAGCTGGCGCGCGCCGTGACGGATAGAGACATTCGGGTTTCCTCGCAGGCGCGGGTGCGCCGGTCATCGTGAGGAACCCATCGTAGACAAATGTTTCTTAAACGGAACTGAAATTCCGCCAGAGGTGCCCGATGCACCTGAAATGCCAGAACTGCCCGGGGCGCCAGTACGCCCGCTCAGCGCAGCATGATCCGCGCGGCGGTCGCGAGGAAGTGCGCCAGCGTCGGCGTCTTGAGCCCTTCGACCTTCGCTTCCTCGTCCCACAGGCGCAGCCGCACCGCATCGCCGGCCCAGCGGAGACCGGCAAAGCGCGCCGCGGCTTCCTCGTCCATCACGCCGCCCTGCAGCGCGAGGCTGCGTACCGAATCAGGCGAGAGCTTCGAGAAATAGTCCGGCCGCGTCGCGCACAGATAGCGCTTGGCGTCCACATGCAGCCGGATCGGCTCGCGCACCTCGACGTCGAATGCGCCGCGCAGCAAGGGCAGGGCGATGTACTGGTGGCGGTCGTCGATGCCCAGCTCGGTGGGCGAGTGCGACAGCGTCTGGTGCTCGGCGATCAGCAGGTGCCCCAGGTCGTGCAGCAGCGCGGCCGTGACCAGCGCGTCGCTGGCGCCGGCCTGCTCCGCGAGCCAGGCGCATTGCAGCGCGTGCTCCGTTTGCGACACCGGCTCGCCCGCGTACGCAACCCCGCCCCGTTCCGCGAACAGGCGGGCGATCTCGGCGAGGTCGAGTGTCATGAGAGTGAAACGGAGCGGGCGAAGCAAAGCCGCAGGTGACAGCGCCCCGCAGTCTGCCGGGAGGCAGTGACACCCGGATGACAAAACCGCCGCACGCTCGCCGGCGACCAGGCGCAATTTTGGGTGTTTGGGGTTTTTTGAGGCGTCTGACAAATCCCTGTCACATGCCGCTGCCAGCATCGCCGCATTCGTCATCACGCAGGGCTTGCGTACTTTTGCTTGCCTGTCGTGTGTCCTGCATTGCGCTCTTCTTTCTTCTTCTTTCCACCTGGGGAACCTCCACCATGCTGCATCGTCAACTCCGCCGCGCCTTCGTGCCGGCCGTCCTGTTCTCGCTGGCCTTTGCCGCATCGGCCCAGGGCCGCACCGAACTGCTGGTCTACACCGCGCTCGAAGCCGACCAGGTGCAGGCCTACAAGGCCGCCTTCGAAAAGGAAAACCCGAACATCGAGCTGAAGTTCGTGCGCGACTCGACCGGCATCGTCACCGCCAAGCTGCTGGCCGAAAAGGCCAACCCGCAGGCCGACGTGGTGTGGGGCCTAGCCGCCACCTCGCTGATGCTGCTCGACAAGGAAGGCATGCTCCAGCCCTACGCGCCCAAGGGCCTGGACGCCATCAAGCCCACCATGCGCGATCCGGCCAACCCGCCCAAGTGGGTCGGCATGGACGTGTGGTCGTCGGCCATCTGCTTCAACACCGCCGAAGCCACCAAGAAGAACCTGCCCAAGCCCACCAGCTGGGCCGACCTGACCAACCCGGTCTACAAGGGCCAGATCACCATGCCCAACCCTGCGGCATCGGGCACCGGCTACCTGATGGTGTCGGGCTGGATCCAGATGATGGGTGAAGAAAAGGCGTGGAAGTACATGGACGCCCTGCACCAGAACATCGGCATCTACAGCCAGTCGGGCAGCAAGCCCTGCCGCCAGGCCGGCGCCGGCGAATTCGCGCTCGGCATGTCCTTCGAATACCGCGCCAACAAGACCAAGCGCGACGGCGCGCCCATCGACATCGTGCTGCCGAAGGAAGGTCTCGGCTGGGACATGGAGGCCACCGGCATCATCAAGACCAGCAAGAAGCAGGACGCCGCCAAGGCGCTCGCCGACTGGGCCGTCACCAAGCAGGCCAACGAGCTGTACGCGAAGAACTTCGCCGTGCTCGCGCTGCCGGGCATCCAGGAAAAGCTGGAGTTCGTGCCGGGCGACGTCGAGAAGCTGCTCGCCAAGAACGACTTCAACTGGGCTGCCGCCAACCGCGATCGCATCCTGACGGAGTGGTCCAAGCGCTACGAATCGAAGTCGGAAAAGAAGCCACTCTGATCTCCAGGCAAAGCGGTATCCGGCCATGACGAGCAGCAGCAGTTTTCTTTCCCTTCGCGGCATCGGCAAGTCCTTTGGCGCCACACGCGTGCTCGACGGCATCGACCTCGACATCGAACCCGGCGAGTTCGTCTGCCTGCTCGGCCCCTCGGGCTGCGGCAAGACCACGCTGCTGCGCATCGTCTGCGGCATCGAGCGCGCCGACAGCGGCCAGATCCTGCTCGGCGGCCAGGACATCGCGGGCCTGCCGCCCGCGGCGCGCGGCTTCGGCGTGGTGTTCCAGTCGTATGCGCTGTTTCCCAACCTGACGGCGGCGCAGAACATCGCCTACGGCCTTCATCCCACGGGCGCACTGGCGCGCGAGATGGCCAAGCGTTCGCGCGAGATGCTCGACCTGGTCGGGCTTGCAGCGCATGCCGACAAGTACCCCGTGCAGTTGTCGGGCGGGCAGCAGCAGCGCATCGCATTGGCCCGCGCGCTCGCGCCCAATCCGCGAATGTTGCTGCTCGACGAACCGCTCTCGGCCCTCGACGCACAAGTGCGCGCCAGCCTGCGCAGCGAGATCCGCGCACTGCAGAAGCGCCTGGGCATCGTCACCATCATGGTCACGCACGACCAGGAAGAAGCCCTCTCGATGGCCGACCGCGTGGTGCTGATGCACAACGGCCGCATCGAGCAGGCCGGCACGCCCGACGAGCTGTACCGCCAGCCGCGCACGCGCTTCGTGGCCGGCTTCGTCGGCCGCATGAACATGCTGCCCGCCACCGTGCTGGCCGATGGAAAGGTGCGCGTGCGTGACAGCGAGCTGTTCTGCTCGCCGGGCAACCTGAGCGTCGGTTCGCAGGCCACCGTGGGCATTCGGCCGGAGCATGTGGTGGTGAAGCGTTTCGGCACCGAGCTTGGTGCCAACAGTTTTGCGGCCCGCTTGCTCGACACCGAGTTCTTCGGCAACCGCACCTCGGCGCGACTTGCTTGCGAGCCGTTGGGCATCGAGATCGAAGCCGAGTTGCCTGCCGATGCGCGGGGTGGTGGCGGTGAGCCGTTGGTGCCCAGCAGCATGGTTCATATCCAGTTGCCGTTGAATGCGTTGTCTGTGCTGGCGCATTGAGATGGGCGCTTGGCTTTCTGTTTGTCGCGTCGTATTTGAAGTGCGTCGTTCAGGGCGCGCTCACGCTGACGGTGTGCTCTGCTCCGCGAATGTCCCCCGGGGCGCTGCGCGCCCCTCCTCCTTTATTTCGCTGCGCAGAGCACACCGCCAGCGTGAGCGTTATTCGGAGCGGTCGTTGATCGGCCGCAAACGCACGGCGTGTCCTGTGCGAATGACGCCAGGTGCTCCCCGCAGCGAAATAAAGGAGGAGCGAAGCGGGGGACATTCGCGGAGGGGAGTACCTGGTGTCATTCGCACGCGCCCCGAATGCACCCGCTCCGAACAGCAGATCCCAAACAGCACCCATCGCACGCAGCACAGCGCAACAGCGCGCTAAAAAAATATGAGCAGTTCCCCCGACATCACCGCCACTGCACCGGTGATGCTGACCCGCAGCAGCGCCTTCGACCGCGACCGCTGGCTGACCGGCGCCGCCGTGTTGCTGGTCGTGCTGCTGTTGGTAGTGATCGTTGCGCTGCCTGTCGGCGCATTGGTCGGCCAGAGCTTCTTCGATCGCGCCGGCGCTTTCGTCGGCCTTGCGAATTTCTCGCGCTACCTCGACAGCCCCGCCTTGGTCCAGTCGGCCTTCAACAGCCTGGGGCTCGCGGCAATCAGCGCGGTCATCTGCACCGCCATCGCGTATGTGTACGCCTACGGGCTCACGCTCTCGTGCATGCCGGCCAAGGGCCTGCTGCGCGCGGTGGCGCTGGTGCCGCTGCTCGCGCCTTCGCTGCTGCCGGCCATCAGCCTCGTGTACCTCTTCGGCAACCAGGGCCTGTTCAAGGGGCTGCTGGGTGACGTGTCGATCTACGGCCCGCTGGGCATCGTGCTCGGCTCGGTGTTCTGGACACTGCCGCATGCGCTGCTGATCCTCACCACCGCCATGGCCACCTCCGACGGCCGCCTCTACGAAGCCGCGCAGACGCTCGGCGCCTCGCGCTGGCGCATCTTCCGAACCGTCACGCTGCCATCTTCGCGCTACGGCCTCATCGTGGCCGCGATGGTGGTGTTCGTGCTGGTCATCACCGACTTCGGCGTGCCGAAGGTGGTCGGCGGCCAGACCGGCGTGCTCGCGACCGACATCTACAAGCAGGTGGTCGGGCAGCAGAACTTCCAGATGGGCGCGGTGGTCGGCCTCGTGCTGCTCATTCCGGCGGTGCTGTCCTTCCTCATCGAGCGGCGCGTGCGCAACAAGCAGGCAGCGGCGCTGTCGGCGCGCGCCACGCCCTACCAGCCCGAACCGGTGAAGGTGCGCGACCGCGCGCTGCTCGTGTTCTGCGCGCTCACCGCCTGCGCCATCCTCGTGATGATCGGCATGGCCGTGTTCGCATCGCTCGCCACCTACTGGCCCTACCAGCTCGCACCGTCGTTCAAGAACTACGACTTCAGCAACATGGACGGCGGCGGCTGGGGCAGCTACTTCAACTCGCTGCGGCTGGCCGTGTGCGCGGCCGTGGCGGGCGCGCTCATCACCTTCGTCTCGGCTTACCTGGTCGAAAAGCCGCGCCACTTCGGCCTGCTGCGCGAACTGCTCAACCTGCTGGCCAACCTGCCGCTCGCGGTGCCGGGGCTGGTGCTGGGCGTGGGCTACATCTTCTTCTTCATCTCGCCGTCGAACCCGCTGCGCGCCATCTACGGCAGCATGACCATCCTCGTGGTCTGCACGGTCGCGCACTTCTTCTCGGTGGCGCACCTCACGTCGCTCACCGCGCTGCGCCAGCTCGACCGCGAATACGAACTGGTGTCGGAGTCGATGGGCGTGCCCTTCTGGCGCACGCTGTGGCGCGTGCACCTGCCGGTGGCGCTGCCGACCGTGCTCAATGTGGGCGGCTATTTCTTCGTCAACGCGATGACGACCGTGTCGGCCGTCGTGTTCCTTTATTCGCCGCAGACCTCGCTGGCGGCCATCGCCGTGCTCAACATGGACGACGCCGGTGACGTGGCGCCCGCCGCCGCCATGGCCTCGCTGATCATGCTCACCGCCGCCATCGGCCGCGGCCTGTTCGCGCTGGCCGGGCACTGGACGCTCAAGCGCACCCAAGCCTGGAGAAACCGCTGATGCCCGACACCCATCACCAAGACAACTACTTCGACCTGATCGTGGTCGGCGCCGGCATCGTCGGCCTGGCCCATGCCTACACCGCGGCGCAGCGCGGCCTGAAGGTCTGCGTGGTCGAGCGCGATGCGGCCTGCATCGGCGCGTCGATCCGCAACTTCGGCTTCATCACCGTCAGCGGCCAGGCGCCCGGCGACACATGGCGCCGGGCGATGCATTCACGCGAGGTCTGGCAGGCCGTGGCAGCGCAGGCCGGCATCGACATCGTGCATCGCAACCTGTGGCTCGCGGCGTATCGCCCAGAGGCGCATGCGGTGCTCGAAGCCTTCATGCTAACGCCGATGGGCGAGGCCTGCGAGCTGCTCGAAGCCACCGACGCGCAGGCCAAGGCGCCGGCATTGAGCCTGGCCGATGCGCGCTCGGTGCTGTTCAGCCCGCACGAGCTGCGCGTCGAATCGCGCACCGCCATCGGCCTGCTCACCCAGTGGCTGGCCGAGGTGCATGGCGTGGTGTTCCGTTTCGGCGAAACCGTGCACGAGGTGGAAACGCCGCGCGTGCGCACCTCGCGCGGCATTCTTCGCGGCGAGCGCGTGGTGGTCTGCACCAACACCGACCTGCACGGCCTGTTTGCCGACCGCATCGCCGAACACAAGCTCACGCTGTGCCGCCTGCAGATGCTGCGCGTGAAGCCTGAAGCGGGTTTCCATCTGCCGGGCTCGGTGATGACGGACCTGAGCCTCGTGCGCTACGAGGGCTACAGCACGCTGCCCGAAGCCGCCGCGCTGCGCGAACGCCTGCAGCAGGAAGAAGCCGCATCGCTCGCACACGGCATTCACCTGATCGTGGTGCAGAGCGCCGACGGCTCGCTGGTGGTGGGCGATTCGCACCACTACGGTGATGCGCCCGAGCCCTTCGCGATGGAAGAGGTCGACCAGCTCATCCTGCGGCACTTGCGCCGCACGCTCAACCTCGAAACCGCGCAGATCACCGAACGCTGGACCGGCGTCTATCCGTCGTCGAAGACCACGCCTTGCGTGATCGACGCGCCCGACGACGCCACGCGCGTGGTGCTGGTCACCAGCGGCAGCGGCGCGAGCACAGGCTTCGGCATTGCGCACGACGTCTTCAACGCCTGGTGATGCGCGCATCGCGCTTGCCCTTGTCCTCCGACAGATCCCTTTCATCTTTCCAGCCATGAACGCCCACAACCATTCGCAGCTCCAGGCCGTCGTCTTCGACTGGGCCGGCACCATCCTCGACTTCGGTTCCTGCGCACCCATGGGCGCCTTCGTGAAGCTGTTCGAGCAGTTCGGCGTGGACATCACCATCGCCGAGGCACGCGGCCCGATGGGCATGGCCAAGTGGGACCACATCAAGGCGCTCGGCACGCTGCCGCGCATCGCCGCGCAGTGGGAGGCCAAGCACGGCCACGCCTTCAACGACGCCGACGTCGACACGCTCTACGAAGTGTTCACGCCCATGAACGCGGCCAGCGCGCGCGACCACGCCGACTTCATTCCCGGCGCGATCGATGCGGTGAACGCGGCCCGCCAGCGCGGCCTGAAGATCGGCTCGACCACCGGCTACAACCGCCCGATCATGGAAGTGGTCGTGCCCATCGCCGCGGCCGGTGGCTATGCGCCCGACAACCTCGTGTGCGGCGGCGACCTCGCCGAAGGCCGTCCGTCGCCGCTCATGATGTACCGCTGCTTCGCCGACCTCGGCGTGTGGCCGCCCTACACGGTGGTGAAGGTCGACGACACCGGCGTGGGCCTGCAGGAAGGCCTGAACGCCGGCACCTGGGCCGTGGGCCTGTCGGTCAGCGGCAATGCCAACGGCCTCACGCTGGCCGAGTGGCAGGCGCTCGACGCCGACCAGCAGCAGGAGCGCCGTGCGCGTGCCACCGCCGAACTCGAAGCCGCCGGCGCGCACTACGTGATCGACAGCGTGGCCGATCTGCCGCAGGTGCTGGAAGACATCGAGCGTCGGTTGCAGCGCGGCGAGCGGCCTGCCGCCGCCTGACCCGTCACCAGAGAAGCGGCGGCATCCGGCCGGACCGCGGCTACTTACTCCAGCGTCATGTGCGACGCGGTGACGATCTGCGCCATGCGCGTGCGCTCCTCGGCAAGGAATTTCTCGAACGCGGCCCGTCCCAGCAACATCGGCTGCGCGCCGCCGCGCTCGGTCTGCGCGATCAGGTCGGCGTCTTCCCTGAAGGCCTGCAGCGTGACATCGGCGATGCGGTCCAGAACCGCGCCCGGCGTGCCCTTCGGCGCGAAGATGCCGCCCCAGTGCTGCATGAGGATCGTCGGGAAGCCCTGCTCCACCGTGGTCGGCACCTGCTTCATCGGCCCCGTGCGCTCGCGCGCCGCCAGGGCCAGCGCGCGCAGCCGGCCGGATTGCACAAAGGCCGAGACACCGATGGGCGCCTCCGAGGCCAGGTCGACTTCGCCACCGACGATGGCGTTCACCGTCTGCGAGCCGCTCTTGTAGTGCACCAGCGTCACCGGCACACCGAGCGCCGACTCCACCATCTCCGCCACGAAGTGCCCCGTGCTGCCGCTGCCCGCGGTGCCGAAGTTCAGCCGGCCCTTGGCGCGTGCCCAGGCCTGCAACTCTTTCAGGTTCTTCGCCGGCACGCTCGCATTGGTGACCAGCACGGAGGGCGCGGTGCTGGTGCCCACGACCGGCACGAGGTCGGTTTCGGCATAGGGCATCTTCGGGCGCAGCAGCGCGTTGGCAATGGCGCCGTTGCCGGCCGACAGCCACGTGTAGCCATCAGGCGCGCTCTTGGCCACGTACTCGCTGCCGATGATGCCGCCCGCGCCCGGCCGGTTGTCCACGATGATGGTCTGGTTCAACCGCTTGCCCTGCGCCTGCGCCATGGCGCGCACGTTGCTGTCGCCGGGGCCGCCGGCGGAAAACGGCAGCACCAGGCGGATCGGCTTGCCGGCGGGCCACGGGTCTTGCGCATGGGCGGGCAGGGCAGCGGCGCCCGCGAGTGTCAGCAGGCCCAGCGAGAACGCGCGGCGGTCGGGGTGCGCGGGTGTGTGCGTCATGGTGTCTTGTCTCCGTCTTTTCAGTGCATCAGTCGAAGGCGGCAGCCACGGGCGGTGCCAGCAGCGCGAGCAGTTCGCGCACGTCGGGCAGGTCTTCGATGGAACGCACCATGTCTTCGATGGCTTTCTGCCGTGCGCCGTCGATCAGCCCATCGGTCAGCGTGCGGTACTTGGCCGCGACCTCGTCGCTGCTCTGCGGCGACTCGATGGCGCGCGATGAATTGCGCTCGACCTGGATGCGCTGGCCATCGGTGAAAGTCACCACCAGCCGCACACGGCCACGCTTGAGCGGTCCACCCGCGTCGAACTCGGGCTGGTGCCGCACCTCGATGCGCGGAATCAGCGCCCACACATCGTCGGCGTCGATGCGCGCGGGCGCGAACTGCTTCACCATCGCCTCGCCGTCGAGCACCGCCACGGCCAGTGCATAGCCGATGTTCATCTGCGCGCCGATGGGCGTCAGCGGCCGCTCGGGCACCCACCAGCCGTGGTGATAGACCGCATGGCTCACCTCGACCTCGATGCGTGCGATCTCTTGCGGCACCAGCTTGCGCTGCGCACCGGCATCGAAGAGCGCGTCGAGCGGCGAGTGGATGCCGCCCATCGCGGCATACGGCTTGATGACGATGCGCTCCACCTCCCAGCGCTCGCCCAGCGCCTCGGTGATCTTCGATGCGTCAGGGTCGTGGCCTTCGCCGAAGGTCGAGAGAAAGCCGCCGTATTCGCGCTCGAACACGCGCTTGATGCCGGTGTAGCCACCTTCGGCCAGCACCGCCGCATAGAGCCCGTTGCGCGCCGAGAAGCCGTGGTGCATGCGCTTGCACATCGCCTCGTACTGCGCGGCCATGAGGCCGGCCGACTGTGTGCCCGCCAGGCCCAATGCGTCTTCGAAGCGCGCCGGGTCGAGACCCAGCAGCTTGCCGACCGATGCGGCCGCCGCGTGCGTGCCGAACACCGAGCCCGAGTGCCAGCCGCGCGACAGCATCTGCGCGCCGTGCAGGGCCATGCCCACGCGCGGGCCGACTTCATAACCGGCCAGTGCGGCTTCGAGGAACTGCCGGCCGCTCACCTTCGCATCGCCTTCCGACGCGGCCCACAACGCGGGCAGCACGATCGATGCGCTGTGCAGTGGGCCCAGCGGGTGGTAGTCGTCCAGCTCGAAGCCCTGGATGAAGGTGCCGTTGAGCAGCGCCGCGCCCGGCGCGCTGGTGCGCGTGCCCCAGCCGACGATGGTGCGGTCGCCGCGGCCCTCGAACTTCTGCACGATCTGCGCGGCGGTGCGCGACCAGGGCAACTGCGCGCCGACGATGGCGCAGGCAATGCCGTCGAGCGTGAGCGCCTTGGCGCGCTCGCGCGCCGAGGCGGGCGCGTCGTCGAGCCGGAAGCCGGCGAGCCAATGGGCGAGGCGGCCGGTGGGGCCTGCGGGATCGGTGGCGTCGTTCATGGTGTTCATTTCGTTGCTCGTCATCGGGTTCAGGGTTCCAGCCGGATCTGGGCGGACTTGACCAGCGCTTCCCACTTGTCGCGGTCGCTGCGGATCTGCCGGGCCATGCCGCCCGTCTCTTCGGGCGCAACGAGCGATGCGTTGCGCCGCGCCATGAGGTCGCGGAACACCGGGTCGGCCACCGTCTCGCGCAAGGCAGCCGCCAGTGCCTCGACCACCGGGGCGGGCGTTCCCCTGGGGGCGAGCACGCCGCTCCAGCCGACCACGTCGAACCCCTTGAGTTCGGGGATATCCTGCCCCGCCAGCGGCTTGAATTGCGGCGCGATCGCATCCGGCTTCAGCGAACTGATGCCGTAGGCGCGCAGCCGGTTGGCCTTGATCTGCTCGCTGCCGGTGGCCACGGCGTCGAACATCAGGGTCACCTGCCCGGCCATCACGTCGGTCTCGGCCTGGGCCGGTCCTTTGTAGGGCACATGGACCATGTCGAGCTCGGCCATCTGCTTGAACAGCTCCATCGCCATGTGGGAGTAGCTGCCGTTTCCGTTCGAGGCGTAGCTGTACGTGCCGGGGCTCTTGCGGATGAGCGCGATGAGTTCCTTGAGGTTCTTTGCGGGAACCTTCGGGCTCGACACCAGCAGCAGGCCGCCGCTGGAGAGCATCGCAACCGGTATCAGGTCTTTCTCGACGTCGTAGCTCACCGTCCTGTCGATCAGCGGATTGATCACCAGTGGCGACGATGTGGTGAGCAGCAGCGTGTAGCCGTCGGCCGGCGACCGCGCCACGGCCGCTACGCCGATCGTGCCGCCGGCGCCGACGCGGTTGTCGACGATGAAGGGCTGCTTGAAGCGCGCCGTGAGCCGCTCGGTGACGCTGCGGGCCGTGTTGTCCGAACTGCTCGCGGGGCTGAAAGGCACCACGATCTTCACCGGTTTCGTGGGGTAGCTTTGCGCCGCTGCATGGGGGGGTGCGATGCATGTCGCAACGCACAGCAGCAGCGGGTTGAACCAGGGGGTCAGGCGCATGGGGGTTTTTCTCGGGTGTTGAAGAGCCGGCGCTCGGCGTTCAGTCGCCAGCGCGCAGCGCGCGGATCAGCGCGGCGGCCGAAGGCTCGCGGCGCAATGCCAGCAGCCGCGTGGCGAGCGCGTCGGCCTGCGCAGCCCCGTACACCGGCGTGGCCAGGGACAGGTACTTCTGCCGCAAGCGCGGCCGGCCCAGCGGCGTCGACGGCTCGCCCGAGGGCACCTTGATCTCGATGCGCAGGTCGTCCCGGCCCTCGACCTGCAGCCGCGCGCCGGGCCCCTGGAAATCGCTGCCCGCCTGCACCGTCATGCGCCGTGCCAGCGCCTCCACGTCGGGTTGGCCCAGACGTTCATAGCTCTGCCAGTCGAGCTTGCCGTCGAGCCAGGCGCAGGCGACCTGAAAGTAGACGCTGAACTGTCCGTCGACGATGTTGCGCGGCGCGATCTTCGCCGGGAGCGGTTCGCCCACGATGTCGAAGGCCTTGGCCGGAATCTCGATGTGCAGCCGTGCGGCCAGCCGCTCCTCGTGCGTGCAGCGCTCACGCAGCGCCAGCGCGGCATCGACCGCGCCGTGCGTCATGCGGCACGAGGGGTAAGGCTTGATGCCCGTTTGCAGCGCGACCCAGTTGTCGCCCAGGTCCTGGCCGAGTGCCTCGGGGCGCGGTTTCGCGCTGTAGCCGTTGAGCAGGCCGAAGCGGCCCTCGATGGGCTCGCGCGCCGCGAACACGCCGGCCTGCGCGAAGCCCAGCGCCATCAATGCCCCGTGCGCGGCGAAGCCCGGGTGCAGGCGCTTGTTCCAGGCGCCGCTGTCCAGGTACTGCATCGAGCCCGCGGCCAGGCTGCCAGCGATGCCGAATGCGCTCTCGATGGTGGCCGCGTCCAGGCCGCGCAGCCTGCCGGCCGCGGCAATCGCGCCGAAGATGCCGGCCACCGATGTGATGTGAAAGCCCCGGTCGTAGGCGGTCGGGCCCAGCGCGCCGCCGATGCGGCAAGCCACTTCGTAGCCGACGGCGATGGCTTCGAGTAGCGCGCGTCCGCTGGCGGCGCCGGCCTCGGCCGTGGCCAGCGCCGCCGAGATCACTGGCGAGCCGGGATGCAGCACGCCGAAGACATTGGTGTCGTCGAAGTCCATCGTGTGCGAGAACGCACCATTGAGCAGCGCGGCCTGGGGCTGCGAGTAGCTGCCGCGCTCACCGATCACGCTGAAGCCCTGTCCTGCGGGATCGAGCATGCGGGTGCCCTCGCGGAAGGCCGGGCTGCTTTCAGCGAACTGCGCGGAAAAAGCCGTGTGGCCCGCCAGGTCGAGCACGCATTCCTCCATCAGCCCGATCAGCGCATCGGGGAACGCAGTCGACGCGGTGCGGGCTGCGAGCGCAGCCAGCGCGGCGGTGGAAGAGGTGGGGGCGGCCGCTTCGGCCACGGGGGTGTCCAGGGTCATGGTGATGTTCCTCGGGTCAATCGATCTGGACACGGCCGTCGGTCACGGCCTTGCCCCATTTCTTCACTTCGGTCTGCAGGAAGGCCGCGAAGTGCGCGGGCGTGTCGACCTGCACTTCGGAGCCGATGGCGCGCGTGGCTTCCACCAGCTCGGGGCTGGCGGCGGCGCGGTGGATGGCCGCGTTCAGCGCATCGACCGTGGCCTGCGGCGTGCCCGCCGGCGCGAGAAAGCCGACCCACGAATTGACCTCGAAACCCTTGAGGCCCTGCTCATCCACCGTGGCCAGCGAAGGCAACTGCGGGTTGCGCTTGAGCCCCGAGATGGCCAGTGCCTTCAGCTTGCCCGACTTCACGTGCGGCAACGCCGCCGGTACGGCATCGAACATCAGCGACACCTGGCCGCCCATCAGGTCGTTCAGCGCGGCGGGCGAGCCCTTGTAGGGGATGTGGTTGAGCTGAATGCCGGCCTGCGCCTGGAACAGTTCCATCGCCAGGTGCGCGGTGATGCCGTTGCCGCCCGAGCCGAAGTCGATCTTGCCGGGCCGCGTCTTCGCATAGGCGATCAGCTCCTTCACGTTGTTCGGCGGGAACGACGGATTGGCCACCAGCAGCAGCGGGCCCATGCTCACCATCGACACCGGCGCGAAGTCTTTCAGCGTGTCGTAGGGCAGCTTCTTGTAGAGCGTGGGGTTGATGGCCATCTGGCCCAGCGTGCCGAGCAGCAGCGTGCTGCCGTCGGGCGCGCTCTTCTTCACTTCCTGCGCGCCGAGGCTGCCGTTGGCGCCCGCGCGGTTGTCGACGTAGACGGGCTGGCCGAGTTCTTTGGTGAGCGCGGCGGCGTAGTTGCGCGCGATGATGTCCACCGTCTGCCCCGCCGGGTAGCCGACCACGATGCGCAGCGGCTTGGCCGGCAGCGGGCTTTGGGCCAATGCCGCAGTGGTTGCTGCGGCAATGCAGAACGCGCCGAGCGCGCGCCGCGAGAGGGTTGCCTTCTTCATACGTGCTCCTCCACCGGCACATAGACCTCGCCCGCCATCAACCGGCGCGCCGTGCGCGTGAGGCCGAGCGCCGAGAAGCGGATGTCCGCCGGGTCGGCCGCCGCTTCGGCCACCACCTTCACTTCCATCACGCCCAGCGGATGGCCGATGCGCAGCGTGCCGGTGGCCGCGCGTTCCGCACCGACCGCCTGGTGCACCGTCGAGCCCGGCACGCGCGAGGCGGCGGCCGTGCACATCGAGCCGGTGCCGGCCATGCTGTCGTGGCACTTGCCGAGGAACACGAGCCGCGCGCGCAGGTCCATCGATGCGGCCTCCTGCGTGTCGCCGTTCACGTCGGCGTAGTCCGCCGGCGGCGCGACGATCACCGCCAGCGGCAGGCCCGGCAGGTGCACGTCGCGCCAGTCGGCGTAGAGGCCGATGCGCTGGCCCAGCTTCGACTGGATCTCGCCCAGCGTCTCGATGAGCGCGCGGTCGGCGCTGATGGCATCGGGCAGCTCGCTGCCGCTCATGCCGAGGGCTGACGCCGCGATGAACACGCAGGGGTTGGCGGTGTCGCACAGCGACACCTCGATGCGGCGGCCGTCTTCCAGCGTCACCGTGTCCACCGCGTTGCCCGTGGGCAGCAGGCGGCCGGTCTTGGTGCCCACGGTGCCCGCGTAGTCCATGAGGATCTCCGCGCCCGTGCCGGGCACGCCGGGAATGGCGCAGTCGCCGTGCACGCGGGCCTTGCCGTTCTTCACCTGCACCTTCGAGACCAGCAGCTTGTCGGTGTTGGTGTTGTAGATGCGCACGGTGGTCACCGGCTCGACGGCTTCCACCAGCCCTTCGTCGATGGCAAAGGGCGCGACGGCCGAGGAGATGTTGCCGCAGTTGGCGTCGTGGCCGACGATGTCGCGGTCCACGTCGACCTGCGCGAAGGTGTAGTCGACGTCGGCATCGTCCCGCGCGGAGCGCTGGATGATCGCGACCTTCGAGGTCACGAGCCGCGAGCCGCCCATGCCGTCGATCTGCAGCACGTCGGGCGTGCCCATCGCACGCTTGAGCAGGCGGTCGCGCGCGGGGCCCGCGGGTGGCACGTCGTGCTCGTGGAAGAAAAGCGCCTTGCTGGTGCCGCCGCGCATCAGCACGCAGCGCACGGCGACCTGTTCGGTCTCCTGGATGGAAGCCATGGTCTTGCTCCTTGGAAATGGAATGCCGGCGGGCGGGGCCGATGCGCCGCGCCTTGAGGCAGTAAACGTGGGTGGATGAGCTATTCGAGCGGGTAGAGCTTGACGAGCGCGGCCATGCGCTCGCTCTCTTCGCGAACCTGCGCCGCGAAGGCGGAGGGTGTGTTCACCACCGGCTCGGCGCCGGCCGAGGCGATGGTCTTCTGTACGTCGGCGTCTTTCACCGCCTCTTGCAGCGCGGCGACGATGCCTTGCGTCACGGCCGGCGGCGTGCCCATGGGCGCGAACAGGCCGAACCAGGTGACCGACCGGAACTGCGGATAGCCGGCCTCGGCGGTGGTCGGTACCTCGGGCAATGCGGCCGCGCGCTTCGCGCCTTGCGTGGCGAGGATCTTCAGCGTGCCCGACTTGTAGTGCGGCAGCGCAGCCGTGATGCCGGTGAACGCCATGTTCACGTTGTTGGCGATCATGTCGGTCACGATCGCGCCCGTGCCGCGGTAGTTGACGACGATCAGGTTCGGCAGCCCCGCCTCGGCGGCAAGCTGCTTCGCGGAGATGCGCGCCGTCGATTCGCCGGTGCCGAGCGAGCAGGGCTGCGCGGCGGTCTTGCAGTACTGGATGAACTCGCCGAAGGTCTTGACCGGCAGCTTCGCGCTGACGACCACGGCGGCGGGCGACTGCGACACCGCCGTCACCGGCTCCAGCCGCGCGAGCGGGTCGACGCCCTTCAGGCCCGGCGTGTACTTGGTGACCACAATGGATGGCACCTGCAGCAGCAATGTGTAGCCGTCGGGCTTGGCCTCCATCACGCGGCGCGTGCCGATCAGGCCGTCGGCGCCGGGCATGTTCTCGACCACCACGGGCTGTTTCCAGATCACGCCAAGCTGCTTGGAGACGGCACGGGCTGTAGCGTCGGTGCCGCCGCCGGCCGAGTAGGGAACGATGAGCGTCACGGGGCGGTCGGGGTGCCAGCTCGCCTGGGCGAAGGCTGGCGGTGCGAGCGCGAACAACACCGCTGCGGGGAGCAGGGCGAACGCTGGTGGAGGCCTCTTGGGCCTGAAGGGGTTGTCGAACATCTTGTCTCCGTTTTTTTGAATGAATGAATGAGGGGCGGTGCCGTGCCTCAGGGGGGCGAAGGCACGACCGTCCGGCCGCGCCAGTCACGCTGGTAAAGGCCATCCAGGCGCCCACGCGCCAGGGCGTGGGCATGCAGCCAGGGCAGCAGGCCGCCTTCGCGTGAAAGATCAGGCGGCGGCATGGCGTCGAGCGCGTAGAGCTGGAACACGTAGCGGTGCGGGCCGTGGCCGGGCAAGGGTCGCGGGCCGTCGTAGCCCCTGCGCCCGAGGCCGTTCATCGCCAGCGTCACGCCCGCTGGGGCTTGGTCGCTGTTCAGCGCCCCTTGCTGCAGCGCGTTCAATGACGAAGGGCCCCATGCGAGCGCATGCGTGATGGCATGGACCATCGGCACATCGGGGTCTTCGCACAGCAGCAGCCAATGCGTGGCCTGAGGCGGCAGCCCTTGCCACGCCAGCGCGGGCGAGCGGTTGTCTCCGACGCCTTCGCCCGCCTGCCGCTGCGCCATCGCCTTGCCATGCGCGAAGTCCGCGCTTCGCAGTTCGATCGTCGCGGGCAGCCGGGCGAGCACCGCGTCGCTGCAGGCCAGGCTCGCATCGCCGGCATGGCGTCCGCGCGTGAGCAGCCCGGCCCAGCGCAGCACCCAGGGGTGCCGTTGCAGCGAGGTGGTGTTGGTGCTCAAGCCTCGACTCCCGCAGCGACGGGCCATGCCCAGGGCCGACGCACGCGGTCGGCCTGTTGCCATTCGCGGATCAGCGCGTCGTCCTTCAGCGTGAGGCCGATGTCGTCGAGGCCGTGCAGCAGTGCCTCGCGGCGCAGCGGATCGATCTCGAACGGCGACACGCTGCCGTCCGGTGCCGTGACCGTCCGCGCCTGCAGATCAACCGTCACCGCCGCACCGCCCGCGCATTGCGCCGCCAGTGCCTCGACCTGCGCGATGGGCAGGCGCAGCGGCAGCACGCCGTTCTGGAAGCAGTTGTTGAAGAAGATGTCGCCGAAGCTCGGCGCGATCACGCAGCGAACGCCCAGGCCCATCAATGCCCACACCGCGCCTTCGCGCGACGAGCCGCAGCCGAAGTTCTCGGCAGCCAACAGCACGGGTGCCTGGCGGAAGGCGGGCTGGTTCAACACGCAGGCCGGGTCTTCGCTGCCATCGGCGCGCAGGCGCAGCGCCTCGAAGGCGAAGGGGCCGAGCTGGTCGCGCTGGAACGAGGTAAGGCGCTCGATGCGGATGATGACGTCGGTGTCGACGTTGGCGCGCATCAGCGGCACGGCGGGGCCGGTGACGGCGGTGAAGGGGGTCATGGTCATTTCAGCGTCCTCACATCGGTGATGCGGCCGGTCACCGCCGCGGCGGCGGCCATCGCCGGGCTCGCGAGGTGCGTGCGCGCGCCCGGGCCTTGCCGCCCGACGAAGTTGCGGTTGGAAGTCGACACGCAGCGCGCCTTGGGCGGCACCTGCTCGCCATTGGCCGCCACGCACATGCTGCAGCCGGGTTCGCGCCACTGGAAGCCGGCCGCCTCGAACACCTCGCGCAGCCCTTCGGCTTCGGCGGCGCGCTTGACGTTCTCGGAGCCGGGCACCACCCATGCAGTGACGCCTTGCGCCACATGGCGCCCGCGCGCCACTTCGGCGGCGGCGCGCAGGTCGGGCAGGCGCGAGTTGGCGCACGAGCCGATGAAGACCCAGTCGACCGGCGTGCCGGCGATGGCGGTGCGCGGCGCGAGGCCCATGTAGTCGAGCGCGGCTTCGATGGCGCTGCGGCTGGCGGCATCGGCAGCCGCCGATGGATCGGGCACGGTGCCGTCGATGGCGATGGCGTCCTCGGGGCTGGTGCCCCAGGTGATGGTGGGCGCGATGGCGCTGGCGTCGATCACCTCTTCGTGATCGAACGTGGCATGGTCGTCGGAAGCCAGCGAGAGCCAATACAAGGCTGCCGCATCGAAGGCCGCGTCCGTGGGCGCGAAGCTGCGTCCACGCACCCAGTCGATAGTGCGCCGGTCGGGCGCGATCAGGCCGAAGCGCGCGCCCAGCTCCACCGTGAGGTTGCACAGCGTGAGCCGCGCCTCGACATCGAGCGCGCGCACCGCTTCGCCCGCAAACTCGATCGCATAGCCCACGCCGGCCGCCGCGCCGAGCGCGCCGATGATGTGCAGCGCCAAGTCTTTCGCGGTGACGCCCGCGCCGAGCACGCCGTCGCAGCGGATGCGCATGCGCCGTGGCTTCTGCTGGCGCAGCGTTTGCGTGGCCAGGGCGTGCGTGCTTTCCGAAGAGCCCACGCCGAAGGCCAGCGCGCCGAGGCCGCCATTGGTGCAGGTGTGGCTGTCGCCGCAGATCACCGTCAGGCCCGGCAGCACGATGCCCAGTTCGGGCCCCATCACATGCACGATGCCCTGGCCCGGCTGGCCGAGGTCGTAGAAGCGCACGCCCGATTTCGCGCTGAGGTCGCGCAGTGCGCCGTGCAGCCGGCCGCCGAGCGGGAAGGTGCCGGCCGTGCGGCCGGGCTGGCTCGACGCGGCGTGGTCCGGCGTCGCGAAGTCCAGCTCCGGGTTGTGCAGCGGCAGTCCGCGCGCGGCCACCTCGGCCATTGCGGGTGGGCCCGAGAGGTCGTGCAGCAGGTGGCGGTCGATGTGCAGCAGGGCCCAGCCGTCGCCCAGCTCGCGCACGACATGCGCGTCCCAGAGCTTGTCGAACAGGGTGCGGGCCATGTCAGCGGCTTTCCATGGTGGCACCCGCGTTGAAACGCGTGCGCAGGGCATCCCACTCGTCGGCACCGAAGCGGCGGAAGGTCTGCGCCACGCTGGCGTTCACCGCCGGAGCCTTGAAGGTCGCCTTGAGTTCGGCCAGTGCCGCGTCGCCCGCCTCGATGGCGGCCTTGAGCATCAGCCCCGGCAGGATCGCGAGCTTGTAGCCCATGGCTTCGGCCTCGCGCAGGTCGAACACCGGCGTGCGGCCACCGGGCACCACATTGAGCAGGCAAGGGCCGTGCACGCGCTTCGGCACGGCGGCCACTTCCTCGGGCGTCTGCGTGGCTTCGACGAAAGCCATGTCGGCACCGGCCTGCAGCGCGGCATTGGCGCGGTCGATGGCTTCGTCCAGGCCCAGCATGGCGCGCGCGTCGGTGCGGGCGATCACCACGAACTCTTTGCTGCGGCGTGCTTCCACCGCCGCGCGGATCTTCGAGACGAACTGCTCGCGCGACACCACCTCCTTGCCGTCGAGGTGGCCGCAGCGCTTGGGCGAGACCTGATCCTCGATATGGATGGCGGCCACGCCGCGCGCTTCGTATTCGCGCACGGTACGTGTCACGTTCAGCTCGTTGCCGTAGCCGGTGTCGGCATCGGCGATGAGTGGAATGGCGACCGAGCGCGCCATCACGGCGGCGTTGTCGACCATCTCGCTCATCGTGAGCAGGCCGAAGTCGGGAAAGCCGCGCGCGGCCGAGGTGCCGGCGCCCGTCATGTAGGCAGCGGCAAAGCCGGCCTGTTCGATCAGCCGCGCGCCGATGGCGTCGTAGGCGCCGGGGGCGATCACCATGCCGGGCGCGTCGAGCAGTTGGCGAAGCGTGAGGGAAGGGTTCATGGTGGGCCTTGTTCAGCGGTACTTGAGTTTATGTGTTTATATTCTAAGTACAACTGATCGAAATCCGCAAGTCGCCCACGGGACGCGGTTGGGCGTCTTGCTATGCTCGACCTTCGTTTTTCCTTCTTCCATGGCACGTCCTCCCACATCCGCTCCCTCGCTCGAACGCGGTCCCGGCACCTCGCTGCACCGGCAGTTGTTCGTCGTGCTGCGCGACGAAATCACCCGTGGCGTCTATGCCTCCGGCGCGTTGCCGAAGGAAGAAGCGCTGTGCGAGCGCTTCGGCGTGTCGCGCATCACGGTGCGCCGCGCGCTGGCCGACCTGGCCTCGCTCGGCCTCGTGGAGCGCCGGCATGGACTGGGCACCTTCGTGCGCGCCGACCTGCCGCAGGTGCGCGCAAGGCCCAGCCTCGGCCTGATCGACGGGCTGCGCAAGGCGGCGCTCGAAACCGATGTCGAGGTGCTGGAGGTCGCGCATGCCGAGGCGCCGCCCGACGTGGCCGCGCTGCTGCAGCTCGAACCCGGCGAGAAGGCGGTGCATGCGCTGCGCCTGCGCAGCATCGACGGCGTGCCGGTCATGCTCACCGACGCCTGGGTGCCGGCGCTGCTGGGCAAGCGCGTGTCGGCCAGCGCATTGCGCAAGCACGCGCTCTACGAGATCCTGCTGGCGCAGGGCGTGAAGTTCGGCCGGGTGGTGCAGGAGATCACGGCCGAGGTGGCCGATCCGGCGCGCGCGCGGCTGCTGCATGTGGAGACCGGCGCGCCGCTGCTGAAGATGGTGCGGCTGCTGCACGACCTGGACGCACGGCCGGTGCAGCACCTCACCGTGTCGCTGACCGCGGAGCGCAGCCGCATCCTCATGGACATCGCAGGCGAGACGATCAACACGCTCACGGCGGGGCAGGTGGTGCACGACGTGCACCCGCCGTCACCGCCACCCAGGAGGCGCGCCTAGCCTGTTTACCTCGGGTCAGGGAACGAGGTACGCCAGCACCTCGTCACCCGCCGCATCGATCTCGCCCGTGGGCTGCCAGCCCAGGTGCCTGTAGAAGCCATGCGAGCGGACCTTCGGGTCGGACGAGCAGCCGAGAAAGAGCCGCTTGAAGCCCAGCGCCTTGAACTCCTCGACCATCAGGCGCAGCAGTTCCTTGCCGATGCCTTTGCCTTCGCAGGTCGGCAGCAGCGCAAGCACAGCGATCTCGCCAGTCTCACGGTCGCCGAAGCAATAGCCGGCCAGTTCGCCATCGATCAGCGCCACGTAGCCGGGCAGGGAGCCGTCGGCGACGGCGGCCTGCCAGCTCTCCAGCGTGATGCCGATGGCTTCGAGTTCTTCGACCGAGAAGGCGTTCTCTCTGGTCTTGCCACGCAGGTCGATGCACCCAGGCGTGTCTTCGGGGATGGCCTTTCTGTAGACGACGTTCATGCGTTCCGTTCGCTCGCTCACACGCATCAGTCGTTGCTGTGCAGCGTCGTGTTCAACCCGCCCCATCGCTTTGCATCGGTCTCCAGCACCTCGACAGCACCGCTCTGGCTGTTGCGCCGATAGAGAAGACCGGACTTGCCCGACAGCGCCCTGGCAGACACCACGCTGCCATCCGGCAGCTTGACCTTGGTGCCCGCCGTCACGTACAGGCCCGCCTCGACGATGCATTCGTCGCCCAGCGAAATGCCGATGCCCGCATTGGCACCCAGCAGGCTGCGCTCGCCGATGGCGTTCTTCGTCTTGCCGCCGCCGGAGAGCGTGCCCATGATGGACGCGCCCGCGCCGATGTCGGAGTTCTTGCCGACGGTCACGCCCGGTGTGATGCGCCCCTCGACCATCGACTCGCCCAGCGTGCCCGCATTGAAGTTCACGAAGCCCTCGTGCATGACGGTGGTGCCCGGCGAGAGATGCGCGCCCAGCCTCACGCGGTCGGCGTCGGCAATGCGCACGCCGGTCGGCACGACGTAGTCGCTCATGCGTGGGAACTTGTCGATCGACGGCACCGTGAGGTGGTGGTATCCGGGCGCGACCAGGTGCCGCAGTTCATCGACCTTCGACGGCAGCACCGGGCCCGCCGAAGTCCATGCCACGTTCTGCAGCAAACCGAACAAGCCTTCAAGGTTGATCTCGTTCGGCCGCACCGCCAGTTCGGACAAAAGGTGCAGGCGCAGGTAGGCATCCTCGGTCGATGCCGGCGGCGCATCGAGCGATTCGATGCGCACTTCGATCGTGTCGCCCGCGATCAGTCCCACCTTCTCGGCAAGGCAGCGCCGGTGGTTGAAGGTGGCGTGCCTGGGAAACCACACGTCGAGGGTCTTGCCCGTTTCGACGTCGCGGTAGCGATGGCCGGTGCGCTGGATGGTCATGGCGGTTCTTCTTCGGTGATGTGGCGTGCGGGAAGGAAGCAAAGAAGGCCGGCAGCAGGCCGGCGGCGGTCTTCCGCGAGAATGCCACACGACATGCGCCGGCCATTCCAGGCGCGGAGAAAAACAGTGACAACACACGACGAGACAACCGCCCACCAGGCGGATTCGCGCTATGCCATGGTTCGCCTGGCGCTCACGCTGCTGATCATGACGGTCGGCAGCAGCGGCATGTATGTGGTGTCGGTGATGCTGCACCGCGGTGCAGGCCGAGTTCGGCATCGCGCGCGCCGATGCTTCGCTGCCCTACACGCTGCTGATGCTGGGCTTCGGTTTCGGCGGCGTGCTGATGGGCAGGCTGGCCGACCGCGTCGGCGTGATGTGGCCGCTGCTGTTCGGCTCGGTGTTCCTGGGCGCGGGGTACATCGCCACCGGCATGTCGGGCGGCATCGTGTCGTTCACCATCGCGCAGGCGCTGCTGGTCGGGCTGCTCGGCAGTTCGGTGGCCTTCGCGCCGCTGGTGGCCGACACCTCGCTGTGGTTCGTCAAGCGGCGCGGCATCGCGGTGGCGGTGTGCGCGAGCGGCAACTACCTGGCGGGTGCGATATGGCCGCCGATTGCGCAGCACTTCGTCGAAACGGTGGGCTGGCGCCAGACCTACATCGGCATGGGCATCTTCTGCGGCGTCACGATGGCGCTGCTGGCACTTTGCTTCAGGGCGCGGCCGCCGGCACTGGCCCAGGCGCCGGTGAAGGCCAACGCATCGAGCACCGCTTTGCCGCGCGACCTGACGCGCCCCTTCGGCCTGAGCATGGGCACGGCGCAAGGCCTGCTGTGCGTGGCGGGCGTGGCCTGCTGCGTGGCGATGGCGATGCCGCAGGTGCACATCGTGGCCTATTGCGGCGACCTCGGCTACGGGCCGGCGCAGGGCGCGATGATGCTGTCGCTCATGCTGGGCTTCGGCATCGTGAGCCGGCTGGTGTCGGGCGTGATCTGCGACCGCATCGGCGGCCTGCGCACCCTGATGCTGGGCGGCGTGCTGCAGTGCGTGGCGCTGCTGCTGTTCCTGCCCTTCGACGGACTGGTGCCGCTGTATGTGATCTCGGCGCTGTTCGGGCTGTTCCAGGGCGGCATCGTGCCGTCGTACGCGATCATCGTGCGCGAGCATTTCCCGCCGGCGGAAGCGGGCGCGCGCGTGGGCACGGTGTTGATGTTCACGCTGTTCGGCATGGCGCTGGGCGGCTGGATGTCGGGCAAGGTGTTCGACCTGACCGGCAGCTACCACGCGGCCTTTTTGAACGGCATCGGCTGGAACCTGGTGAACGTGAGCATCGCGGCCTTCCTGCTGTTCAGGTTGCGCCGGGGCCGCGCGCTCGCTATGGCCTGAAGAAGAAAAAGCGCACCGGCCTTTTCAGGCGGCTTCCGCAATCAGCCGGCCGAGGGTCTGCATCGCCTGTTCGCTCTGTGTGTCCCATGCGTGGCCGTAGTTCAGCCGCAGGCAGTTGGTGAAGGCGCGCGTGGCCGAGAAGATCGGGCCGGGCGCGACGCTGATGCCCAGCTCCAGCGCCTTGCGGTGAATGTCCAGCGCGTTCACATGCGCTGGAAGCTCTACCCACAGGAAGTACCCGCCCAGCGGCCGTGTCGCGCGCGTGCCCGGCGGAAAGTAATGCCCCACCGCCTGCGCGAAAGTGGCCTGCTGCATCGCCAGGGTCTGGCGCAGCTTGCGCAGGTGCTTGTCGAGCCCGCCCTTTTCCAGATAGCTCGCGAGCGCGAGCTGCGCCGGTGCCGAGGTGCTGAGCGTGGTCGTGAGCTTCTGCCGTGCCACCTTGCGTGCGAAGCGACCGGCCGATGTCCAGCCGATGCGGTAGCCCGGTGCCAGGCATTTCGAGAAAGAGGCGCAATGCAGCACCAGGCCCTGCGTGTCGAAGGCCTTCGCCGGCGGCGGTCGCCGGTCGCCGAAGTAAAGCTCGGCGTACACGTCGTCTTCGATCAGCGGCAGTTCATGCCGCGCCAGCAGTTCGACCAGCGCCTTCTTCTTCGCGTCGGGCATCAGGCTGCCGAGCGGGTTCTGGAAGGTGGTCATGAGCCAGCAGGCGCGCGGCTTGTGGGCTGCGATGGCCAGCTCCAGCGCGGCGAGGTCGATGCCTTCGCCCGGGTGCGTCGGCACCTCGATGGCCTGCAGGCCCATGCGCTCCAGCGCCTGCAACGCGGCATAGAAGGTGGGCGACTCGACGATCACCGCGTCGCCCGGCCGCGTGACCGCCGACAGGCACAGGTTGAGCGCCTCCAGCGCGCCGTTGGTGATGACGATTTCATCGGCCGCCACCGGCATGCCGTCGGCCAGGTAGCGCAGCGCGATCTGGCGCCGCAGCGCCGCGCTGCCGGGCGTGAGGTCGTCCACCGTGCTCCACGGGTCGAGCGACTTGGCGCTGGCGGCCATGAACTGCCCGAGCCGCGCGAGCGGAAACAGCAGCGGGCTCGGAAAGGCCGAGCCGAAGGGCACGACCTTGCGCGACATGCCGGCTTCGAGGATGTCGAACACCTGGTCGCTCACGTCGAGCGACATCGGGCCCTCGGCGGGGCGGGAGGTGAGGGTCGATTCAGGCGGCGCGTCGCGCAGGCCGTCGCCCGCCACGTAGTAGCCCGAGCGGTCGCGTGCGCGCACCAGCCCGCGCGCTTCGAGCAGGTAGTACGCCTGGAACACGGTGGACGCGCTCACGCCACGGCTCTGGCCGGTGTGCCGCACCGAGGGCAGGCGGTCGCCGGTCTTCAGGGTGCCGTTGCGGATCGAGGCCTCGATGTCGGCGGCCAGGGCTTCGTAACGCTTCATCGCAGGGTCGTTGTCATTCGCGGGGACTTTATCTGCTCCGGTGAATCGATGCGGATCTGCATCTGTTTTTTCTGGCGCGGCTGGGCGACACTCGACCCCATGTCGAATCTCATGCGCGCGGTGCGCGCCGTCCTCTGGAGTTTCATCGGGCTGGGTGGCCGTCGCGCCGATGCCGACAAGCGGACCGCGCAGGTCGGCATCCTGCCGCTGATCGGTGTGGCGTTCGTCGTGGTGCTGCTGTTGATCGCGGGCCTGCTGGGCCTGGCGCACTACGCAGCCGGCACATGAGGCGCCGCCTTCGATTCGCCGCGACAGCGCTGCTGCTTCTCGTGTCCGGCATCGTGAGCGTCGCAAGCGCCGCGACGCCTGCAACGGTGCCCGACACCATCGAACAGCGCGTGGCCGCCTGCATCGCCTGCCACGGCCGCGAGGGCGCGACCACCAATGCCGGCTACTTCCCGCGCCTGGCGGGCAAGCCGGCCGGCTACCTGTTCAACCAACTCGTGAGCTTTCGGGACGGCCGTCGCTTCAACAGCGACATGACCTACATGGTGCAGCACCTCTCGGACGACTACCTGCGCGAGATGGCCGAGTACTTCGCCGGGCTCGACCTGCCTTATCCGCCGATCTCGCCGCTCAGTGACGCCAAGCCCGAGGTGCTCGAGCGCGGCCGTGTGCTCGCGCTGCAAGGCGATGCGGAGCGCCGGCTGCCGGCCTGCGTGCAGTGCCACGGCGCGGCATTGACGGGTGTGCAGCCTGCCACGCCCGGCCTGCTGGGCCTGCCGCGCCTGTACCTCGCGTCGCAGCTTGGTGCCTGGCTTACCAACGAACGGCATGCGATTGCGCCTGACTGCATGGCCGAAGTCGGCCGCCGCATGTGGACTTCTGACGTGAATGCCGTCGCAAGCTGGCTGGCGACGCAGCCGATGCCGGCCAACGCGAAGGCCGTGGCGTCGCTGCCGGCGCCGATGCCGATTGCCTGCGGCGGAACCACGAAGTGACGAAAGCCCCCATGAGCCTTTTGCGACGCACCGGATGGGTGGCGCTGGTGCTGGTCGTGCTGGCGGCGCTGGTCGCCGGCGCCCTGGTGATGATGAACCTGCGCGGCGAGGATGCCCTGCCCGAGCAGGCTGAAAGCTTCAACGCCACGCCCCAGTTGGTCGAGCGCGGCCGCTACCTCGCGCTGGCGGGCAACTGCGCGGGCTGCCACACCACGCGCGGCGGCCGTCCCTATGCGGGCGGCCTGCCCATCGAGACGCCCTTCGGCACCATCTATTCGAGCAACCTGACGCCCGATGCGCAGACCGGCATCGGCGGCTGGAGCAGCGCGCATTTCTGGCGCGCGATGCACAACGGCCGCAGCAAGGACGGGCGCCTGCTGTACCCGGCCTTCCCGTATCCGAACTTCACCAAGGTGACGCGCGAGGATTCGGATGCGATCTACGCCTACCTGCGCAGCCTGGAGCCCGCAGCGGAACAGAACCGCGAGCACCGGCTGCGCTTTCCGTACGACACGCAGGCCGCGCTGGCCGTGTGGCGCGCGCTGTCGTTCAAGCCCGAGGCCTTCGTCGCCAACGCGGGCAAGCCGGCCGAGTGGAATCGCGGTGCCTACCTCGTTGATGGGCTCGGGCATTGCATCGCCTGCCATGGCAGCCGCAATTCGCTGGGCGCCACTGACACCAAGCTCGGCCTCTCGGGCGGCCTGATCGCGGTCGAGAACTGGTATGCCCCGTCACTCACCGATCCGCATGAAGCGGGCCTTGCTGATTGGCCGGTGGCCGATGTGGTGTCGCTGCTCAAGAGCGGTGTTGCGCCGCGCGGCTCGGTCATGGGGCCGATGGCCGACGTGGTGTTCCGCAGCACGCAGTACCTGAGCGATTCGGACCTGACGGCGATGGCGAGCTACCTGAAGGACCTGCCCGACGCGCCGAAGCCCGACGCGTCCGCGAGCACCAAGGCGCCCATCCGCCGCGATGCCGGCATCATGGCGCGCGGCGCGAAGATCTACGACCAGCGCTGTGCCTACTGCCATGGCGACCAGGGGCAGGGCGCCGTGGGTGCGTACCCGCCGCTCGCGGGCAACCGCGCGGTGAACATGGCACGGCCCACCAACCTGATCCAGGTGATCGCCCATGGCGGCTTCCTGCCCTCGACGCCGGGCAATCCGCGCCCCTATGGCATGCCGCCGTTCGGGCAGACGCTCGATGCGGAAGAGGTGGCCTCGGTGCTCACCTACATCCGCGGCTCGTGGGGCAACAACAGCGCGCCTGTCACGCAGCTCGACACGATGCGGCGCTGAGCCGCCGCACCGGGTCGTCGGGCTGCCGTTGGTGGTCCGTCAGATGTTGGTGCTCGACGGAATCCGGCTCGGCAGCAAATGCTCGTAAGGCCGCGAGCGCGTGGTGTTGCGCTGGCGGATGGTGTTCTCGATGCCGCCCAGTGCATTGCGAAAACGCTCCAACGGCCCGCCCGGCCCCGCGATGGCCGGGTCGAGCAGCACCGGCAGGTGCGGGAAGGCGTTGTCCTTGTATTCGCCCAGCGGCCGGTAGTACACGCCGCCGAGGATGTGGAACAGCAAGATCTGCTCTTGCGCCGCCAGCCGCGACGGCAGCATCTGCGACCAGCTCGCCTCGCTCTGGCCCGCGTTGCCCGTGGGGGCCGGCGTGCCGCCCGCGCCCGCGCTGAAGGGCGCATAGGTCATCACCGAGTACTGCGGGAAGTTCACCGCCGCATGCTGCGCGCTGGTGTTGAAGATGATCGCGGTCAGCACATCGACCAGTTGCGCGCGCGTGGTGATCGCGCGAAAGCCCTTGATCTTTCCGGTGGTCGCCAGCTCGGTCGCCCAGGCCTTGAGTTCGTAGTCGCCGGTGACGTCGCCGTCGCCGATGTAGTAGGTCGCCACGTAGTCGCCGACCCACTGCGCGATGGCGTTCCACACCAGCAGCGCGTCGTCGCGGTAGGGGTAGTCGGGCAGCGCGGTGGCATCGTCCACGCCGCGCGTGCGCAGGTCGTTGGGCAGCATGCTGTCGTAGAAGTCGTAGGCCAGCCGGTCGCGGCCGCACTGCTGCTGCAGCGTTTCGATGGGCGCGGTCAGGATCACGTCGCCCGTGGTCAGCGGCGCCATGATGATCAGCGTCGCGAACTCGTTGATGAACATCGCGCCTTCGAGGTGCGGCGAAAGCAGCCGGCTCAGCGGATGTGCCGTCGCAAACTGCCGCTGCGTGGCCATCGTGAAGGCCTCGGACATCAGGTGCGTGCGGCCCAGGTGCACGAACATCTCGTGGTAGTTGAAGTCCGCCACCTGCACCGTCGTCTTGGCCGACTGCCAACCCCAGTAGGCCTCGGCGTTGGTGGTGTCGTCCACGCGCAGGAAGATCGGATGCAGCGCCGGGTCTTGCCCGCACTGGATCGCCACCGGCACCAGTGAGCGCCCGTTCTTCGGCCGTGCGAACAGCGCGACCGGCGCATAGACATAGCTCGTGCCCGTGAGCGGCTTGGTCACCGGGCCGGTCGGCGCCATGTCGCCCAGGCCCACGTAGTCGAGCAGGTAGAGCCGGCCCGATGCGGCTGCATCCGCGAGGCTGTCGTCGTTGCCCATGACCTGCCGGTACTGCGCATCGACCAGCGGAAACTTCGTCGGCAGCGAGGTGGCGCGCTGCAGCAGCATCGGGTTGGGCCCGCCCACGCGCACGTACGCGAACAGGTCGTTGTCATGCAGGATCTGCGAGATCGCGGGCTTGTCGATGGTCACGAACAGCGCGTCGTACTGCGCGAGCGTCTTCGGCCCGTTGAGCGCGCCCAGCGGGCCTTGCGACAACAGGTCCTGGTGGATCTGCTTGAGCTGCGTACTGACATCGCCCACGCTGCTGGTGAGTGTTGCCAGCAGCGTCAGCACCGCGGCCGGCAGCGTGAGCAGCCCGGCGTTCTGCGAGGCCAGTTGGTCGAAGCTGGCCTGCAGCCCGGCGATGCGCGTGCGCAGGTTGTCGAGCGTCTGCAGGTTGTTCGACGCCAGCGTGCTGGTGGCGAACGAGGCCGCGAAATTGATCACCGCCTCGACCGCCTTCGCCACCGTCTTCAACTGGTGCTCGACCGCCGGCAGCTCGCTCAGCGGCACCACCGCACCCATCGGCACGCCGGCAAGGTTGATGTGCGATTCGGTCCAGAGGTAGGTGGCCTGCCGCCCCACCAGTTCGAGCCGCCGCAGCGTGGCGCTGATCGGATCGATCTTCTGCGGCAGCGTGGGCTTGAGCACCGGCAGGGCCGCCGAAGCGGTCGAAGGTTTGCCGGCCAGCAGGCCCAGGCCGCCCGCCGAGGCGGACCATTTGAGGATGTCTCTGCGCTTCATCGAAAGGGGCCCTGTTGTTTTGGATGTGGGGGGAGCCGAGGAAGGGGGAGATGGGTTCGGCCCACTAAATCGAACGACCGTTCTATTCAGTGGGCGGATTCTGCGGAGGGGCTCTGGCGTTGGCAATGAGGGTTGGTGCCTAGCGCGAAGGTACGCATCGCCAAACGGCGAAACTGTGTGGGCGCCATGCGCAAAAGAATGGAGCGCACATGCAAGCAACCAAGGCGATGGGATTGGCCCTGTGGGTCTTTACTGGCACCGTCATCGCCGCCGATGCCCCCTTCACTGGCGCTTTCAGTGGAACGGGGCGCGCCTGTTCCGGCGGGCTCTACCTGCGTGCCAGGACGGTCGAATGGATCTCGACCTACAGCATTTGCAAGCCGAGCCGTTATGAGCTTCTGGCGAAAGACCTGACCGTCGACCACAAGCGGATTGCCGTGCGCATCACGACGCGCAGCAGACAGTGTCGCTACGAGGTATTCGAAGCGGAACAGGTCAGCACGTACGGCTGGGATGTGCGCGGCTACCAGTCGCTGGAGGCGTATCGGAAGCAGGACCAGCCAGAGTGGCGAAACTCTGCGCTGCCCGAGCGACTGTCCTTGTCGTGCCCGATGGTCCGGCTGAATTGACCGTCGTGGATGTGCTCAGCGCCCGGTCACGTGCGGGTGCTGCGCGCCTTCGTAGAGCGAGCGGGCCAATGCCCGGTGCCTTGCCAGCAGTGGCGTCAGCTCCAGTCCCGTGAAGTCGCCGTGGCGGACCACCACGCGCCCGTTGATCACGCTCAGTGCCACGGAACCAGGCGTGCAGAACACCAGCGCCGCCACCAGGTCATGCCCCGCACCCGCATGCGCCACCCCGCGCATATCGAAGGCCACGACATCCGCCGACATGCCCGGCGCCAGCGCCCCGATGTCGTCGCGCCCCAGCACACGCGCGCCGCCGAGCGTGGCGATCTCCAGCGCTTCGCGTGCCGTCATCGCGGCCGGGCCGTAGCCCACGCGCTGCAGCAGCATGGCCTGCCGCGCTTCGCCCAGCATGTGGGCGCCGTCGTTCGAAGCGCTGCCGTCCACGCCCAGCCCCACGGGCACGCCCGCGCGGCGCATCGCGCCGATGGGCGCAATGCCCGAGGCGAGCCGCATGTTGGAGCAGGGGCAGTGCGCCACGCCGGTGCCGGTGCGGCCGAACAGCGCGATGCCCGCTTCGTCGAGCTTCACGCAGTGCGCGTGCCACACGTCGCGGCCGACCCAGCCCAGGTCTTCGGCGTACTCGGCCGGGGTCATGCCGAACTTCTCGCGCGAGTAGGCGACGTCGTTGTCGTTCTCGGCCAGGTGCGTGTGCAGCGACACGCCGCGCTCGCGTGCGAGTTCGGCCGACAGCCGCATCAGGTCGCGCGAGACCGAGAACGGCGAGCAGGGCGCGAGCACGATGCGGCGCATCGAATGGCGCGAGGCGTCGTGCCAGCGGCCAATGAGCCGTTCGCTGTCGCGCAGGATGGCTTCTTCCGTCTCCACCACTTCATCAGGCGGCAGGCCACCGGCGCTGCGACCCACGCTCATGCTGCCGCGCGCGGCATGAAAGCGCATGCCCATCGCATCGGCCGCCTCGATCGAATCGTCGAGCTTCGAGCCGTTGGGAAAAAGGTAGAGGTGGTCGCTGGTGGTGGTGCAGCCCGAGAGCATCAGCTCGGCCATCGCGGTCTGCGTCGACACGCGGATCATCTCGGGCGTGAGGCGCGCCCACAGCAGGTACAGGTGGGTGAGCCAGCCGAAGAGCTCCGCGTCCTGCGCCTCGGGCACGGCGCGCGTGAGGCTCTGGTACATGTGGTGGTGCGTGTTGACCAGGCCCGGCATCACGACGTGGCCGTGCATGTCGATGGCTTCCGCGCCGCCGTTGCGCAGTGCATCGAGGTACACGGTGGGCAACTCGGCAGTAGGCCCCACCCAGGCCACGGCGGGCCCGTCGCACACCACGGCGCCATCGGCGATTTCGCGCCGCGCGGCGTCCATGGTGACCAGAACGTCGGCATGTCGAAGGATCAGCATGCCGGCATTCTTGCCCGCGCTCAAAGGTCCGGCAAGCCCATCGCCGGATCGCTCACCGTGTGCTTGCCGGTCTCCACGCGGCCCGCGAAGCGCCGGTAGTAGGCGGGGTCGGCGTCGCAGGTGAGGGCGAAGTCGTAGCACTGGCCGCTGCTTGCCAGGTCCCAGCGATGGTCTGCGGTCACGCCGTCGTTCACCGTCGCGGTCCACGGGCCGTCGGTGCGGTAGGCCTTGGCGGTGATGGTGCATGCGTTCTTGCCGTCGTTGCGCATGCGCAGATGGACGTTGCCGTTGGCGTTCAGGGCGCGCAGCGCATTCCGGGTTCTATTCCGCAGGCGTGACAGCACCATGCCCAACGACGGGCCAGGACAGGCGAAACGAAGGCATGGCGCTGCTTAGCGCCGCGTTCAGGGCTCGTTGCTGATGCCGCTGGACACATGGCCGGCAGGCACATGCAGCGAAGCCGCATCGACATGGCCGGTCTGGTCGTCGAAGAAGAAATCGGGCTCGAACTCGCGCAGGAACTCGCCCTTGGGCAGGCCGCCGAGGAACATCGCCTCGTCGACGCGGATGTTCCACTTCATCAGCGTGCGGATCGCGCGTTCATGCGCCGGCGCGCTGCGCGCGGTGACGAGCGCGGTGCGAATGCGCATCTGCGCATTGCCGGCCGTCTGCAGGCGGTGCAGCGCGGTCAGCAGCGGCTTGAACGGGCCTTCGGGCAGCGGCAGGTCGGCCTTGCTCAGCTCATGCGCCTGGAAGGCGTCGAGGCCTTCGGCCTGGAACACGCGCTCGGCCTCGTCGGAGAACAGCACGGCGTCGCCGTCGAAGGCAATGCGCACTTCGTTCGGCCACGCATCGCTGGCCTTCACCGATTCGACCAGCACCCGCGCGGCCGGAAAGCCCGCGCCGAGCGCCTCGCGCACGTCCTGTTCGTTGACCGACAGGAACAGGTGCGCGCGCAGCGGGCGCAGGTAGCCGAAGGGCGGGCGGCCCTGCGTGAACACGCCGCGCTGCAGCTTGATGTCGGCCGCCGCGCTCGATTTGAAGATGCGCATGCCCGAGACCGGGTCGTTGCGCGAGAGGATCACCACCTCGACGCGCTGCACGCCATCTTCGTTGAAGCGCAGCAGCTTGCGGATCAGCGACGAGGCGATGCCGGGGGCGGCCGGCACGTCGATGCGATCGAGCTGCAGCTTCATGTAGCCCTCGTTGTCGCCGGCCTCGAAGATGCGGTTTTCTTCTTCGAGGTTGAACAGCGCCCGCGAGGAGATCGCGACCACGAGCTTGTCTTCGAGCGTTACCGGCATGCGTTCTGCTTCCTGGCCGTTGTCACTTGACGAACTGGTTGAGCTGGATGATCGGCAGCATCACGGCCAGCACGATCAGCATGACCACGCCGCCCATTGCCACGATCAACAGCGGTTCGAGGATGGTGGCCAGGTGCATCGCGCGGCGTTGCACTTCGGCGCCCAGTTGATTGGCGGCGCGCTGCAGCATCAGCGGCAGCGTGCCGGTCTGCTCGCCCAGTCGCGCGAACATCGAGACCAGGCCCGGAAAGCGTTTCTTCTGCGCCAGTGCCGAGGCCAGCGGCGCGCCTTCGCGCACCAGCACCAGCGCATCGAGCGCATCGGCGCGCATCGCGCGGTTGCCCAGCGTTTCGGAGGCGGCCTGCAGCGCCCGCAGGATCGGCACGCCGGCCGTGGCCAGCATGGCGAGCGTGCTCGCGAAACGCGCCGCGTTGTAGCCGCGCGCGAGCTTGCCGACCAGCGGCAGCTTGAGCCAGGCGGCATCGAACTTGAGGCGGAAGGCTTCCTGCGCCAGCGCCACGCGCACACCGATGGCGGCGAGCACGACCCCGCACAGCATCCACCAGCCGTAGCTGCGCACGCCCGCGCTCAGCGCCAGCATCACCGTGGTGAGGAAGGGCAGCGAGCGCTTGGTGCCCGCGAACACCTGCGCCACCTGCGGCACCACGTAGCTCACGAGGAAGATCACGATGACGATGGCCACCAGCGTGACGATGGCCGGGTACAGCGCCGCGCCGATCAGCTTCTGCTGCAGTGCCTGGCGTTCTTCGAGGTCGTCGGCGAGGCGGTCGAGCACCAGTCCGAGGTTGCCGCTCTGCTCGCCGGCGCCGATCACGGCCGTGTAGATGGGCGAGAACTCGCGCGAGTGGGCAGACAGCGCACGCGCAAAAGGCGAGCCCGCATTGACCTCGGCGCGCA
Organism: Variovorax raffinosi; assembly: GCF_051216615.1. Lineage (NCBI taxonomy): Bacteria > Pseudomonadati > Pseudomonadota > Betaproteobacteria > Burkholderiales > Comamonadaceae > Variovorax > Variovorax raffinosi. The sequence continues at coordinate 37,122 of NZ_JBPJZR010000002.1, read as the reverse complement.
GCGAGGCGACGAGGTTGCGTTGCGGCTCGGACTCGGCTTCGTCGGTGAGCGCGGTCAGCGCGCGTTCGAGCGGCAGGCCCGAGGACACGAGGCCCGCGAGCTGCCGCGTCCACACCGCAAGGCCGGTGGAATTGAAGACGCGCTTGCCGCCGCCGAGCCATCGGCCGAGGCCGCTGCGCTGGCCGGTGCCGTTGATGTGGTCGCTGCCGACCGGCGTGACCGACAGCGGAATCAGCGCCTGTGCGCGCAACAGGCTGCGGGCGCTGCGCGCGGTGTCGGCCTCCAGCACGCCTTCGCGCGACTGGCCGCTGGCATCGATGGCTTCGAAGGAATAGGCGGGCATGGGAAGAAGGCCGCAGCGTCAGTCGCGCGTGACGCGCAACAGTTCGGCGCGCGAGGTGATGCCGGCCTGCACCAGCCGCTCGCCGTCTTCGCGCATCAGGCGCAGGCCGCCGCGCGCGCCGGCCTGCAGCAGTTCGCTCTCGGCCGCCTTGCTGTGGATCAGGCCCTGCACGGTTTCGTCGGCCACCAGCAGCTCGAAGATGCCGGTGCGGCCCTGGTAGCCGGTCTGACCGCAGACATCGCAGCCCGGGCCGCCGCAACTCGTGCAGACCTTGCGCACGAGGCGCTGCGCGAGCACGCCCAGCAGCGACGAGCTCAGCAGGAAGGGCTCGACGCCCATGTCGGTCAGCCGCGTGACGGCGCTCACCGAATCGTTGGTGTGCAGCGTGGCCAGCACGAGGTGGCCCGTGAGCGACGCCTGGATGGCGATCTGCGCGGTCTCGAAGTCGCGGATTTCGCCGATCATGATCACGTCCGGGTCTTGCCGCAGGATGGCGCGCAGGGCCTTGGCGAAAGTCAGCTCGATCTTCGCGTTGATCTGCGTCTGGCCCACGCCCGGCAGCTCGTACTCGATCGGGTCTTCCACCGTCATGATGTTGCTGCGGCTCGCATCGAGCCGGGCCAGCGCGGCATACAGCGTGGTGGTCTTGCCCGAGCCGGTCGGGCCGGTCACGAGGATGATGCCGTGCGGCTGCGTGATGAGTTTTTCGAAGCGCTGCAGCGTGTCGCCCTGCATGCCCACCGATTCGAGTGTGAGCTTCGATTCGCTCTTGTCCAGAAGACGCAGCACGGCGCGTTCGCCATGCGCGCTCGGCAACGTGGAGACGCGCACGTCGACCGCTCGTGTGCCGATGCGCAAGCTGATGCGCCCGTCCTGCGGCAGCCGCTTCTCGGAGATGTCGAGGTCGGCCATGATCTTCAGGCGCGAGATCAGCGCGGCGTGCAGCGCGCGGTTGGGCTGCACCACTTCGCGCAGCGTGCCGTCGATGCGAAAGCGCACGGACGATGTGCGTTCGTAGGGCTCGATGTGGATGTCGCTGGCGCCGTCGCGCGCGGCCTGCGTGAGCAGGGCGTTCAGCATGCGGATGATGGGCGCGTCGCCCGCGCTGGCCAGCAGGTCTTCGACCGCCGGCAGCTCCTGCATCATGCGCGAGAGGTCGGCGTCGTTCTGCACTTCGCTCACCACCGCGGCGGCGCTCGATTCACCTTGCGCATAGGCCGCGCTGATGCGCTGCGCCAGCACGCCGTCGGCCAGCACCTCGAAGGCCTGCACGCCGTACTTGCGCGACACCTCGCCGACCGCGCTGCGCGCGGGTTGGGCCGACATCCACAGCGTGTAGCGGCCGTTGTCGGCTTCCTCGAGCAGCAACTGCTGGCTGCGAGCGAAGGCATAGGGCAGGGGATAGCGCATGGGCAGGGTCAGCGGGGCGTGTGCGTGGATGGCGTTGGAACGAAGGATAGAACGATCGGGGCGATCAGGGCAGTTCGCGCGAGGTCACCGGGTCGGCCGTGGGCGGCAGCGCGCCGCGCAGCGGGCTCGGGGCCAGCTTGCGGTTGTCCACCGCGGGCTGCGGCGGTGGAATGAGCTGCGTGCCTTCCATGCGGGTGCTGCCGCTGCCGCGGTTGGGCGAGCGCGCCAGCGGGGCTTCCGGCAGCACGGCGGCGGCGTCGACGTTGCGCAGCATGACGTTGTCGGTGTTCGGCTGCACCTGCTGCTGCAGGCCGCGGATCTCGTCGTAGCGGTCGTAGGCGAAGGCCTCGGTCGCGGTGCCGTCGCGCATCACGGCCGGACGCAGGAACATCATGAGGTTGTTCTTGACGCGCGTGCGGTTCTCGTTCTTGAACAGGTTGCCCAGCACCGGGATGTCGCCGGCCAGCGGCACTTTCTCGATGTTGTTGTTGTAGGTGTCCGAGAGCAGGCCGCCCAGCATGACGAGGCCGCCGTCTTCCACCAGCACGGTGGATTCGATCGAGCGCTTGTTGGTGGTGGGGCCGTTGGCGGCGTTCAGCGAGGCGGGATCGACGGTCGAGGTCTCCTGGAAGATCGTCATCTTCACGGTGCCGTTCTCGTTGATGGTCGGACGCACGCGCAGGGTGAGGCCGACGTCCTTGCGCTCGACGGTGGTGAACGGGTTCACGCCCACCGAGCCCGAGGTGCTGGCGTACGAGCCGGTCGGGAAGGGCACGTTCTGGCCGATGACGATTTTTGCTTCTTCGTTGTCCAGCGTCAGCAGGTTGGGCGTCGAGAGAATGTTGGCGTCACCGTCGCTGCTGAAGAAGTTGGCGATTGCGCCCAGGACGTATTGGCCACCGATCTTGCCGGCGATGCCGATGTTCAGGCCGGAAGAAATCCCGCCCGCCACGCCGGCGACGTTCTTGGTGGCCAGCGCCGCGGTCAGGGCCAGGATGTTGGACTTGTTGAGGCTGGAGTTGGTGCCGATGACGGCGTTGTTGCCCAGCGCGCTTTGCCACTGCACGCCGAAGTTCGCGGCCTTGGTGGCGTTGACCTCGACGATCAGCGCTTCGATCATGACCTGCGCGCGCCGGCCGTCGAGCTTGTCGATCACCGCGCGCATCTGGCGGTACTGCGGCTCGGGCGCCGTGATGATCAGCGAGTTGGTCGTCGGGTCGGCCTGGATCTGGCCGCCGGTCGAGGGCTGGTTGTTGTTGTTCAGCGGTGCATTGGCGGCGGCCGAGCCTCCGCCGCTGCTTCCGCTCATGCTGGCCTGCATGGCCTGTGGCGCGCTGCTTTGCTGTGGCACCGGGCTGCCGCCGCCACCACCTGCCGCACCTTGCGTGCCCGTCTGCTGGTTCGCCGCCATTGCCGCGCGCAGCGTGGCCGCCAGCCGCACCGCGTCGGCGTTCTTCAGGTAGACCACATAGATGTTGCCGGCCGCGCCGTTGCTGCTGTCCGTGGCCACGCGGTCGAGCTTTTCGACCAGCGTGCGAATGAGCTGCACGCGCGCCGGATTGGCTGCGCGCAAGATCAGCGAGTTGCTGCGCGGATCGGCCAGCAGCGTGGTGCGGAACGACGCATCGGCCGCGCCCGGCGCGGCAGCGGCGCCCGGTGCGCCCGAGCCGCTGCCGTCGACCAGCCGCTGCACCAGCGGCAGCAGGTCGGTGGCAACGGAGTGCTTGAGCTGGATGACCTCGATGTCCGACGCATTGGGCACGTCGAGCGACGCGATGATGCGGGCCAGCCGGCGCATGTTGTCGGCGTAGTCGGTGATCACGAGCGAGTTGTTGCCCGGGTTCACGTTGATGGTGTTGTTCGGCGGGATCAGCGGGCGCAGCACCGGCAGCAGGTTGTTCGGCGACTCGTAGTTCAGCCTGAAGATCTGCGTGACGATCTGGTTGCTGCCGCTCGATGCGGTCGCGCCGATGGAGGTGTTGACCGTGCTGCTCTGCAGCTTGGCATCGGCCTCGGGCACCACCTTGTAGAGGCCGTCGGCCTCCACCACCGTGAAGCCCTGCAGGCGCAGGGCCGAGGCGAACTGGTTGAACGCGGCGGCCGGCGCGATGGCGCGGTCGGTGACCAGGTTCATCGTGCCCTTGACCCGCGGATCGACCACCACGTCGCGCCCGGTCACCACCGCCATGGTGCGTGCCACGGCCTCGATGTCGGCGTTGGCGAAGTTCAGCGTGATCGGTTCGCCGCGCCGCGGTGCGTCGCCGGCCTGCGCGAAGGCAGGCGCGACGGCCTGCAGGAGGGACGCCGCGATCAGCATGCGCGCCGCGAGTGCGACGATGCCGAGGCGGGCGCCGGGCGAAGACAGTGGCTTCATCATGATCGGATCAACCCAGGGTGATGATCGAACGCGCGTTGTCGCGTCGTCCGATGATGTTCAACAAATTGGAAAGCGCGTCTTCGCGGCCGGGCGCGGCACTGGCCTCGCCATTGAAGCGGAACGTGGTGCCGTTCCAGCTGCCGCTGCCGTTCAGCTCGAGGCTGCCCTCGCGCGTGCTGAGCAGCAGCGTGGGGCGGTTGCCGCCTTCGAGCGTGAGCCGGTAGCTGCCCATCGGCCGCAGGGTCGACAGGCTGGAAGAAACATCGGTGGCGTCGAGCGTCGCCTGCCCCGCGATGCGCAGCGTGGGGCCGTCCCACTGCATTGCGAAGGCCTTGGTGGAGAGGTCGAGCGCACCGTCGAGCTTGAGCGTGTTCCAGGGCGCGCCCAGGCCGGTGAGCATGGTCGCGGGCCAGCGCGAGCGGGCGTCCTGCCATTCGAGCTGCATGCCGCCGGCGCGCAGGCTGGCCTTGAGTTCGAGCGGCGTGGCCGCGCAGCAGGGCAGGTCGAGGCTGGCGGACAGGCCACTCCAGTTCGGCCGCATGCGCCAGTGCAGCAGGCCCGGTAGCGAGATGGCTTCGGCGCCACCGACGCCGCTGGCGAACACCACGGCGGCGGTGCCGTTCCAGACGGTGCCGCGCGGGTTGGCCAGCACCAGCCGGCCCTGGCTCCAGTTCGACAGGGCGCCCGAGAGCCAGCGTGCCGGCGCGAACAGCACCACCGCCAGCACCGCGCCGATCGCAATGCCGAGCAGCGCCCAGCGCCAGCCGCGGCGCGGCCTGGTTTCGGGAAGAGGAAGAGGGCGCGTCACCATGCCGGGTTGCCGTGGCTCATCGCGCTGCGGGGAGCGCCATGACGAGCGTGCCTTCCCAGCGGACCTGCGGGGTTTGCGACGACGCGTCCTTGCCGCCTGCCGCCGGCGGGGCGGCGGGCGCGCGGGTCAGGTGGGCTTCGCGCGGCACGGCATGGGCGTTGCCGCGTGCCTGCGCCAGCCACTGGGCGACCGTGTGGGCGGGCGCCGCGCGCAGCGTGACGGTGGCGCTGTCGCCGCCGGCGTTCATGAGCTGGGCATTGTTCGTGCCGAGGCCCTCGCGCACCGAGATTTCGAGCGCGCGCATCGCGTCGTCGCGGTTCAGCCGGGGCTGCGACTGCAGCGCCTTCGCGCGGTTCTGCAAGGTGGCCATTTGCTGCAACTGGGCATCGAGCTTTGCATGCTCGGCCGGGGCCGCGGACAGCGTGCGCAACGCGGGAGCCAGCGCAATCCACCAGAGCAGGGCCACTGCCACGAGTGCGATGGCGGCGGCGACCATGCGGCGCTCGCGCGCTTCAAGGGTGGCCCAGCGGGCCTTGAGCTGTTCGCTGAAATTCATCGGGTGGCCTCGGCCTGTACCAGCAGCAGATCGCCTTCGGTGCGCACGTTGTAGCCGCGCGGCGCCATCGCGCCGGTGAGCTGGGAGACCTCGGAGGGTTGCAGCCCGAGGCCGCGCAGGCGCAACTGGCCGGCGCTGTAGTCGACGGCACTCGGCACCTTGCCGGGCGGAAGGTTCGTGGCGAGCGCGCCGACCATGGGTTCGAAGTCGCTGCCGGCCACGTCGCCCACGGCCTGCTGCAGCGCCGAGACTTCGCGCGCCATCTGCAGCGGCGCGTCGACCACGATCTTCACCGAGGGGAAGGTCTGGGTCAGGATGACCTCGGCGGCCTTGCGCTTGGTTTCGAGCGAGTTGCGCTCCTTCCAGGCCCAGGCGTTGAGGCCGATCAACTGGGTCAGCAGCAGCACCACGACGCCCCAGCGCGCGGCGCGCCATTCGGGCGCATAGCGCAGGGTCTGGAACACCGACGCGAACTTCTTGCCGGCGCGCGCGCGGCCCGTCACGGCAAGGTCGAACTGCGCCAGCTCCCAGGGCGTGCGCGCGGCCTGCAGCCAGCGCTGCGGCGTCTGCACGATGGGCACGCGGCGCTCGAGCAGGTGCTCGGCCGCTTCGGCCACGGCGGGTTCGGTGGTGATGACGGCGGTGTCCAGCGGCAGGCCGCCCGACAGGGCCAGCCCGGCGCCGGCCAGCGGCAGCGAGACGACGCCGTCGGCATCGCAGACCGTGAGCTGCGGTGCCTCGGGCTCACCGGTGATCTGCAGCAGCGGCGGGCCGTCGACCGGCTGCGGCGCGAACTCGGGGACGATGCGCACCACGCGCCGACCGGCCGCTTCGAGCCCCTGCACGATGCTGCGCAGCCAGATGCGGTTGCAGGCCGCGACCCACACCGGGCCACCCGCCTTGGCGTCGGGTTCGAGCGCGAAGTGCAGGGCCTCGGGCTCGTCGAGCAGATGCTCTTCGAGCAGGCCGTCGAGCACGGCGCGCAACTTGGACGCGCTGCCCATGCTGCCCTTGGGCAGCGTGATGCGATGCCACGACAGCACAGCGGAAGGAATGCCGAGCGTGACTTCTGTGCTCGAGGGCAAGAGCGCCAGCAGCGCGCGGCCTTGGTTGCGCAACGCAATGCCGTCGTCGCCTGCCTGGGCCCAGTCGTACTCACCCGCGGCGTCGGCCGGAGGGAGGGGGGCAATGAGCAGCAGGGGAGTCATGTCGATCTTGGAAAAGCCGGTGATTGTAGGTGGGCGTCTTACAGGCAAACGCTCCAATTTCGATAGCGTAGCGCGTAGGTGTGACGGCCGTTAGAAGGCTTTTTTGTTATAGAAATGTCATCGAGATCAGGGTTTGACCGGAGTGTTTGTTGCGCCGGCGCCGCGCGTGCGCCAGATCGTCGTCACAGTGACACCGTTGCGCTGCAGGAGCGAGTGCTCCTCGACCCAGGTGCGGTTAAGCCGCAGCTTGCCGTACACCTCGAAGAACTGCGTGCCCACGCCGTGCTGCGTCGCGTTGAAGGGCGTGCTGCCGTTGGGCAAGGCGGCGTTGGCGGCGGCGAGGTCCTTGAAGAAGGAGCGCGTGCGCCGGTCCACCAACTGGCGCGCGTTGGCGATGCTGAGCGATTCCATGCTGGCGCTGATCGCCTCGGCACTGGCGGTGTTGATGTTGAGCGTGGTGCGCACCGGCAGGATCGTCACGTAGGGCTCGAGCGCCGAGGCGGTCGAGGGCGAGAGGCCGAGCCACACCAGTTGCGAGACCTCCTGCGGCATCAGCGGCGCAGCACCGGCGTCGGGATCGGCGCTGCCATCGGACGTGGTGCCGTTCGACAGCGTGCTTGCGAGGCGGTTGGCCATCAGGTTGAGTTCCGACACCGGCAGGCCCAGCAGGTTGAACAGCCGGGTGAAGGTGGCGAGGCTCGCCGGCACCGGCTTGCCGCCGTCGACCAGCGACAGCACGTTGAGCTTGGACTGCGCATCGACGATGCGGCCCGACAGGAAGGCGTCGGGCAGGCCGTCGAGGCTGTCGCTCGACACGTTCTTGTCGGCCGCCAGGAAGCTGGTGAGGCGCGCTTCCTCCAGCGGCACGGCCCAGGGCTCGCCCAGGTGATCGGGGCCGCCGGCGCGGCCGTCTTCGCCGAGGATCAGCCGCGACCAGTCGAGCGCGCCGATCAGCACCCAGGCCGCCTGCACGCGCGCGCGCTCGGCGCCTTCGACTTCCGAGGCGCGCCATTGCTGCCACAGTGCCGCGGCGGAGAAGGTGGCGACCAGCATCACGGTCAGCATCGCGGCGAGCAGCGCGGCGCCGGCCTGGCGGCGCGCGCGGTTCATCGGCCTGGCGGTGCGCTGCGTCGTCATGATTTCGGCGCTCCGACCGTCGGGCGGACCCAGTCGCGGGTCAGCACGCCCGACAGGCCGTCGCCCGGCGGCAGGCTCAGCACCAGGCGCACGCCGTCGGGCATGTTGACGATCGGGCCGGTGGGGTTGGCTGGGTTGCCCGGCGTGGGCGGATTGGTCGGCGGCGGCGTGGCATTGGGCAACTGGCCGGCTGGCGCCCAGGTGTTGTCGCGGAAGAAGTAGAGCTGCCAACTGTCCGCGGCCATCAAGGCGACGTCGCCGTAGCCGCCGGGTTGCGCGCCGCCGTCCTGCGCCCAACTGGCGGCGAGGTTCCAGGCCTGCTGCCATTCGCCGCGCGTGGTGAAGGAGGGCGATTGCCAGCGCCGCCAGCGCATGCCGTCGGGGCCGCCGCGCAGCGTCCATGCGACCACCAGCACCGACGGCGCGGTCGCGTCGCTGTTGCGGCGCGTGAGGCGCAGCACGCGGCCGTCCCAGTCGATCGGGCGGGTCTGCGCCAGGGCGGTCGTGGCGTCGAGGTCGGCGCCCCATTGGGCGAGCGTGGCCTGCAGCGTGAGGACGGCGTCGGCGCGCTGCTGGTTCTGCGTGGTGGCGCGCGACATGCTGTCCAGGCCGCGCCAGCTCACGAGCGAAAGCAGCGCCATGACGGAGATGGCCACCAGCAGTTCGATCAGCGTGAAGCCGCGCGGGGCTTTCGGGTGATGGGTGCGTGGCGTCATCAGAAGCGCCCGATCACGGTCGAGATGCGCAGGATCGGCGCATTGCCCTCGTCGCGCACCTGCACGTCGACGCGGCGGAAATTCGGGTTGAGCGTGGACACCGTCGAGGTCGTCACGTTGAACGATGCGCCCGCCTGCACGCAGATCGAGCCCGAGTCGCCCACGGCCGGCATCTGCCGCGACAGGCGGGCCTTGGCGAGTTCGTTCTCGGCGCACAGGTCGGCCAGCACCAGGTCGGACTGCCGCTGCGCATTGCGCGTCAGCGACATCGTCGCCTGCGAGCCGGCGGCCAGCGCCAGCGCGACGATGCCGAGCGCGACAAGCACTTCGATCAGCGTGAAGCCGCCGACGCGTGAAGAAGAAGCAGGCCTGCGGCTCATGGCACGGTGGAGACGGTGAAGGGGCGCAGGCCATCGGTGGCGATGCGCAGCGAACGCGCAGGCGGCCCGGCGGAATACAGCATGACCTGCTGCGCCGCGATGATCGGGTCGGGGCCTAGCTGCAGGGCGGGAACCAGTACGCCATTGGCGAGCGAGGCCTGGGCCGTGATGCCCTCGGCGACCCAGCCGCGGGGCAGTGCATCGGCCGGCAGGCCATCGAACACGAAACTGCCTTCGACCGGGCGCCACCGCACCGCGACACCGCTGGCCCGCGATTGCGCACGGGCCGATTCGAGCAGGGCGGCGAGCCGGTCGGCCTCGCGGTCGAGCTTGGCCGCGTTGGTGTCGCGCATCGCAAAACTCACGCTGGCGGTGGCGATCGCGATGATCGCGATCACGACGATCAGCTCCAGCAGGGTGAAGCCGCGAGCGGTGCGTGGCTGTTGTTGCCTTGTGTGGCGCCGGGCGCCCGTGCCGCTATTGCCAGCTGCCGATGTCGGCATTCTTGCCTTCGCCGCCACTCACGCCATCGGCGCCGAACGAGAGCACGTCGATTTCGCCCTTGATGCCCGGGTTCATGTACTGGTACGGATGGCCCCAGGGGTCGTTGGGCAGCTTCTCGACGTAAGGCTTCCAGTTGGGTGCGGCCGGCCCGCTGGTCGGGCGCGTGAGCAGCGCCTGCAGGCCCTGCTCGGCGGTTGGGTAGCGCTGGTTGTCCAGTCGGTAGAGCTTGAGCGCCTGCATCAGGTTGTTGATGTCGGTGCGGGCGGCCGTCACGCGGGCGTCGTCGGCACGCTCGATCACGTTCGGCACGATCAATGCCGCCAGCACGCCGATGATGACCAGCACCACCATCAGTTCGATCAGCGTGAAGCCCCGTTGGGCGGTGCGGGAAGCGGCACGAAGGAATTTGGTCATAGGTTGGGTGACATGGTTCGGAAAGCGCGCTGCATGATAATCCGCGGCCATGACAAGTCCTTACTCCGCAGCCCGCTGGCATGCCCCACTTGCAACGACCGGCCTTTGGGCGCTGGCCGCTGGCGCCGCGGTGTTCTGGGTGCTGCGCCTGGCTTCGCCGGCCGATGCTGTCGCTGCTGCCGCGACCATGCCTCGACCTTCGGTGTCCGCCGATTCCGACGCGGTCGCGCGGCTGCTCGGCGTGCTTCCTTCGTCGCACACGGCGCCCGTGGCTCCCGAAGCGGCCAGCCGCTTCGCGTTGTCGGGCGTGGTGGCGGATCCCTCGAAGCAAGGGGCCGCGCTGATCTCCATCGACGGCAAGCCGCCGCGGCCGTTCCGCGTCGGCTCGCGGGTCGGTGACAACTACGTGTTGCAGTCGGTGGGTGTTCGCGCCGCAACGCTTGGTGCCCAGCTCGACGGACCGGCTGCGTTCACGCTGCAGTTGCCGGTGCGCGCGCCGATCAGCGTCAGCAGCGTGCCGCCGGCCCCGATGGCTGTCGTGCCCGCGCCGCTGCCTGCACCGGCAGGGCTCCTGCCGTCGACGATGCCGGCCATGGCAGCACCGCCGCAAACCGGCGGGACCTCCTCGCTGCAGCCTGCAATGACGGTGCCGCCGCAGGCGGCTGCTCAATAGCGCTGTTTGTTTGTCGCGCGAGTGCGCGACCGAACGACCGAACGACCGAAGCCGGCCTTGCGCCGGCTTTTCTTTTTCCGTCGTGCGTCAGTCAGGCCTGCAGGAACAGGCGGTACGCCGGGTTGGTCGTTTCCTCGACGTAGGGATAGCCCAGCGTTTCGAGGAAGGCATCGAAGGCGGCGGATTCCCCGGCCGGCACTTGCAACCCGACCAGAATGCGGCCGTAGTCGGCGCCCTGGTTGCGGTAGTGGAACAGGCTGATGTTCCAGTTCGGCCGCATCAGGCTCAGGAACTTGAGCAGCGCACCGGGACGCTCGGGGAACACGAAGCGCAGCAGTCGTTCGTCGTGTGCCAGGCCCGTGCGGCCACCCACCAGATGCCGCAGATGCTCCTTGGCGAGTTCGTCGTGCGTGAGGTCGAGCGCGTCGAAGCCGTGGTCGATGAAGGTCTTCGCGATGGTGGCCGATTCACCGCGTGCCGACGTCGTAAGGCCGACGAACACGTGCGCTTTGGCAGCATCGCTGATGCGGTAGTTGAACTCGGTCACGTTGCGCGGTGCACCGCCGCCGCCAGAGGCTTCGGCGGTGCTCGCCGGCATCTCGCTGACCAGTTCGCAGAAGCGGCGGAAGCTGCCGCGCTCTTCGGGGATCGTGACTGCGAACAGTGCTTCGCGCTCCTCGCCGACTTCGGCCCGCTCGGCCACGAAACGCAGCCGGTCGAAGTTCATGTTGGCGCCGCACAGGATCGCCGCATAGGTCTCGCCCTGGCGGCCGTGCTGCGCGACGTATTCCTTGATCGCCGCCACTGCCAGCGCACCTGCTGGCTCGACGATGCTGCGCGTGTCGACGAAGACGTCCTTGATGGCGGCGCACACGGCATCGGTGTCGACGGCGATGTAGTCGTCCACCAGGTTGCTGGCGATGCGGAAGGTTTCTTCGCCGACGAGCTTGACGGCGGTGCCGTCCGAGAACAGGCCCACGTCGGGCAGGCTCACACGCTGGTGCGCTGCGACCGATTGCATCATGGCGTCGGAGTCGTTCATCTGCACGCCGATCACCTTGATCTCGGGGCGCACGGCCTTGATGTAGTTGGCCACGCCGGAGATCAGGCCGCCGCCGCCGATTGCCACAAACACGGCATCGAGCGGGCCCTGGTGTTGCCGCAGGATTTCCATGGCGATGGTGCCTTGGCCTGCAATCACATCGGGGTCGTCGAATGGATGAACGAAGGTCAGGTTTTGCTGGACCTGCAATTCGAGCGCGTGCAAATAGGCGTCTGAATAACTGTCGCCGTGCAAGACGATTTCACCGCCGAAGCCGCGCACCGCATCGATTTTCAATTTGGGCGTGGTCACCGGCATGACGATGACCGCACGCGTGCCGAGTTTGCGTGCACCCAATGCGACGCCTTGCGCGTGATTGCCGGCCGACGCGCAAATCACACCTCTGGCCAATTGCTCCGCATTCAGGTGCGCCATCTTGTTGTACGCACCGCGCAGCTTGAAGCTGAAGACAGGTTGCTGGTCTTCGCGCTTGAGCAGAACGGTGTTGCCGAGCCTCTCGCTGAGCGCGCGCGCTTTCTCCAGCGCGGACTCGACAGCAACGTCGTAAACCCGGGCGTTGAGAATTTTTCTGAGATAGTCAGCGGGCGTCAGCGCCGAATGAACAGGCGCATCGCGCACGATTTTTTTCAAGGGAGTTTTCATTTGCTAACTGACGATGATAAGAGGCATCGGGATTGCTTGCGGAAGAGTACATGGACACAAATGTCATAAACCTCTTCTCCCGCGTCCCAGCAGCAAATGATTCGGGTTTTTTTACGCGCAACTATTCCGCGATTCATGCGCCCGCCAAACCAGTAAACGTCGAGCAAAATTTGTTATCAGTTTCTGTCAGTGACCTTTCCCAGGGACTGATGAAAGCCGAGGCCGCACGCGTTCAGCGAAACGAAATTGGACGGCCCACATGGCAAGTGATGGGCAACAGATTGCGTGCACACATCGTTCCCCTGCTCGGTGATTTGCCCGCGCAAGAGTTCGCGACGGCCGATGCGCAACGCTTGATTGACCACCTTGGCGCGCAAGGTTTCACAAGCACGACGATCGCCCAGTACCTGGTGTTGTTGCGCAAGGTCGTGATGCACGGTGTGCACACCGGCGTGCTGCGCGACGCACCCGCATTTCCGAAGATCAAGGTGCGCAGCCAGCCGCGCGGCAGCTTCAGCGTTGCGGAGTACAGGGCGTTGATTGCTGCTGCGCGCAACCTGCGCGGACATTCGCATCCGGTGCTCGACCGACTTTCGGCTGGCGAGCGTTTCTGGATTGCGCGCGAGTTGCTCGTCATGCCCGACGAGTTGCCCTGGTTGATCCGCTGGATGGTGAACACCTTCGTTCGTCCGAGCGACATCAAGCTCATGAAGCACAAGCACATCGAGGTCGTGCGCGGCAAGCATGTCTACCTGCGGATGAACCTGCCGGAGACCAAGCGGCACAGCCAGCCCATCGTGAGCTTGCGTCCGGCCGTGCGTGTTTACGGATGCTTGCTCGCTCATCGCCGCGAGCATGGTTTCGGCGGGGCGGAAGACTACATCTTCCTGCCGCAGTTGAAGAACCGCGAGCACGCGCTCGCGGTGCTCAACTTCTTCTTTCACTGGGTGCTCGAAAAGACGGGGCTCGAAAAAGGGCCGCTGGGTCAATCGAGGACGTTGTATTGCCTGCGCCATACCGCAATCACGTTGCGACTTCTGTATGGACAGGGGATCGACATGCTGACCTTGGCACGCAATGCGCGAACGAGCGTCAACATGGTCGAGCGTTTCTACGCATCGGTGCTGAGCGGAGAAATGAATGTGGGGCTGCTGCAAAGCAGGCGTGGCCGGATGAGTTGAGGAAACACAAAAAGCTGCCCAGCGTGAGCTGGGCAGCTTGAGGCTTTGCCGATTCGAACTGGCGCGAGCCAGCATGGGAATCAAGACTTACGGATCAGAACGCGTGACGGATGCCGAAGTCGTAGCCGGTCGAGGTCTTCGGGGTGAAGGTGCTGTTGGCGATGAAAGCCGGGCCGCCGGTCGTCAGGCCAAGGCCGTTGGTGCCGAACGGATCGAACACGGTGTCGTTCCAGAACGTCGGGGTGTAGTCACGGCCAAGGCGGACTTCGCCGAACGGACCCGACAGGCTCACCGTCGAACGACGATTGAACGTCGCAACACCTTGTTGGCCGTCGTCATTGCTGATCGGCGCTTCGAGCCAGAAGCTGGCGGCCAGGCCACCACCGAGGTCTTCCGTGCCACGGAAGCCCAAACGGCTGGCGTTGTAGCTCCCGCTGGCCAGTTGACGGCTGCTGGTTTTGGCGCTGCCTAGATTGATGAGACCGTTGCGCGTGTCACGCGAACTGTTCGAATAGCCACTGATCGACGCGTCGACCACACCGAACAGCGTGACGGACGACTGGGCCGAGGCAACACCGGCAACAGCCAGGGCAGCCAGAGCAGTTGCCCTTTTCGGACGCGCACTAGAGTGGCTTCGGCGCCCGAGGCTCACCGGAAAGAAAAAAGCCCCGAGCTTTGCAGCTCGGGGCTAAATCCACCAATTGGAAGGGTGGAGGAGACAACTGGGTGCGCACAGCTTGGCGCGCAATGAAATAAAGTATATCGACTGTTTGTTGCGTTGCAACAAGCGAGTGATGCTTTTCCCACACATAAATGGATGCTGACGTGCATTTTTGCCCGACATCCCCGACTGGAACCTTCAAAAACCATGGAATGCACAGTAAGTTGGACTGGCGACGCAGGCACCCGATCGGCCATGGGCTTTGTCGCCGAAACGGGCAGTGGCCACGTTTTGATGATGGATGGCGCCCCCGATGCCGCGAAACCCGAAAACGGCGGACAGAACCTCGCGGCCCGGCCGATGGAGGCCGTGTTGGCGGGTACGGGAGGGTGCACGGCCTATGACGTCGTGCTCATCCTGAAGCGCGGGCGCCATCGTGTCGAGCGCTGCAGCGTCAAGCTGACCAGCGAGCGTGCGGAAAAAGACCCGAAGGTCTTCACGAAAATCCACATGCACTTCACCGTGGCGGGGAAGGGCATTCCGACGCTTGCCGTGGAGCGCGCGATTGCACTGAGCCACGAAACCTATTGCTCGGCAAGCATCATGCTTGCGAAGACCGCCGAGATCACCACCAGTTTCGAACTGATCGAAACCTGAGCCTGCCCTAGATGCGGTGTGCCAGCATGGTCATCACGCGGGAGGCCACGCGCATCAGGGCCTTGGCCGGTGCTGGAAGTTCTGCCGCGCCAGCGTCGACGGCCTGTGCGGCGTGACGTGCTTCATCGAGCTTCATCTGCTCGACCACGGCCCTGGAAGCACTGTCAGCAGGAGGAAGACGATCCAGGTGACTGTCGAGGTGAGCTTCCACCTGGCGTTCGGTTTCCGCGACGAACCCAAGGCTCAGCGGATCCCCGAGGCGCCCCGCGACGAGGCCGAGACCGAAAGCCCCCGCATACCAGAGCGGATTCAGGATCGAAGGCCGCGCGCCGAGTTCGTCGAGGCGCTGGCGTGTCCATGCGAGGTGATCGGTCTCTTCATGCGAGGCCTCCATGAGCTGGGCGCGAAGTGCCGGATCGCGTGCGACGGCCGCCTGGGCCGTGTAAAGCGCCTGCGCACAGACTTCACCCACATGATTCACGCGCATCAGCGCACCGGCGTCCCGGCGTTCGCTTTCGCTCATCTCTCCGGCCGCTTGCGAAGGCGGGGGGATGGGCCGGGTTGCATGGGGACGAGCAAAAAGCGTGCGCAATGCCGCATCTGCTGCGGTCAGAACGGGGTCGAGCAGGGGCGTCATGCAGCTATTTGAACGCACATGGCAAATGCCGCGCGGAATCGTCGTTTGATTTCATATTGTGGTGCGCTCGACGGGCTAAGTCCTTTGTTGCAGGACTGCAACGAAACGCGCAGGCCATCCAAGATTTCGGGCGAATTGTTTTGCCCTGCCGCAGCGGCTCTGGTGCAATAGCATCAACTTCCCAAAAGGAGGTTGGCCCGGGGTCCGGTGGGAGCACTAAGTGCCAGTCACGGTGAGCCCTTCGCACCGGAGCCCTATGTTTAACCTTGGAGAAACTTGCAATGAAAAAATCTCTAGTTGCTCTGGCTGCCCTGGCTGTTGCCGGTGTTGCCTCGGCCCAGTCGTCCGTCACGCTGTTCGGTGTGGTCGACGCGTCGATCAGTAACTACTCGACCAAGAGCACCTGGCAGCCGTCGACCCCGTTCGCGATCCAGCCTTTCGCTGTTCCCGCTGGTCGTAAGCAAAGCCAAACCGCGCTGGCCAACTCGGGTTACAACTCGAGCCGTCTGGGCTTCCGTGGTACGGAAGACCTCGGTGGTGGCCTGGCTGCTAGCTTCTGGCTCGAAGCCGGTCTGAACAACGACACCGGCCTCGGTGGTCTGCAGGGTACCCCTGGCTCCACGACCGACCGTAACGGCGGCCTGGCTTTCAACCGTCGTTCGACGGTGAGCCTGTCGGGTCCGTTCGGTGAAGTCCGCCTCGGCCGCGACTACACCCCGACGTTCTGGAACGACACCGTGTTCGATCCGTTCGGCACCAACGGCGTTGGCACCAACCTGATCTCGAACATCGGCGGCCGTCTGGCCAGCTCCGTGGGCCCCGGCTCTTCGGTTGCTGCCAGCGACAACTATGTTCGTTCGAGCAACTCGATCGGCTACTTCCTGCCGCCGAACCTGGGTGGTTTCTACGGTCAGTTCATGTACGCGCTGCATGAGAACACCAAGTCGAGCGACACCGGCTTCAGCAGCCCGTCGTCGAAGGGTCGTTACGTTGGTGGCCGTTTCGGCTACGCCAACGGCCCGCTGGACGTCGCCGCTTCGTACGGTCAAAGCACGGCTGCCGACTCGGCAGCACTTGCTGGCACGCAAGATCGCAAGATCAACACCTTCAACCTGGGTGCTTCTTACGACTTCGGTCCCGTCAAGCTGTTCGGTGAACTGTCGCAAACCAAGGACAAGAACGAACTGGGTACGCCTGTGAACATCGGTGGCCTGCCGTTCCTGACGAGCACCACGACGAACGACAAGTACAACGGTTACCTGCTGGGTGTGACGGTGCCGGTCGGCGCTGGCCTGATCCGCGCTTCGTACTCGTCGGTGAAGTTCAAGAACGGCGCTCCGCAGACGTTCAACTTCTTCAACACGGGCAACAACAACGCTCGTGCGAACCAGTTCGCTATCGGCTACGTGCACAACCTGTCGAAGCGCACTGCTCTGTACGCTACGCTGTCGCGCATCAACCTGAAGACCGCCTACAACGACGGTACGGGCGCGATGAACGCAGTGACCGGCGGCTCGCCTGGTTACCTGACGGGTGGCGGCTACGCTCCGAAGAGCGCAACCGGCTACGACTTCGGTATCCGTCACGCTTTCTAATTTGACGCTGGCGTAAGCCAGCTTCGAATCGAAAAGCTCGAAAGCCACTCGACGAAAGTCGAGTGGCTTTTTTTCGTTCTGAAACTCGGAAAAACATGCAGCGCACCCCCGGGGAACCACCGTGCGGGCACGCACCTTGCACTGCTAGCATGCCCGATCACTTTTGTTTCTGAATGACTGCCTTTGTACTGCGCCGCCTGATCCAGGCCGTGATCGTGATGGTCGCGGTCGCGTTCATCGCCTTCCTCTTGTTCCAATATGTCGGTGACCCCGTTGTGTTCCTGTTGGGACAAGACGCCAAGCCCGATCAGATCCGTGAACTGCGCTCTGCCTTGGGGCTCGACCAGCCCTTCTTCGTGCAGTTCTGGCATTTCCTCGTCAATGCGGCACAGGGCGAGTTCGGCCTGAGCCTGCGCCAGGGCGCGAAGGTTTCGCGCTTGATCGGCGAGCGCTTCCCGGCCACGCTCGAACTCGCGCTCGTGGCAGCTGCGCTGGCGCTGTTCATCGGCATTCCGATGGGCGTGTACACCGCATTGCGCCGCGGCAGCTTCATGAGCCAGGTGTTCATGACCGTGTCGCTGCTCGGCGTGTCGCTGCCCACCTTCCTCATCGGCATCCTGCTGATCCTCGTCTTCGCCGTGACGCTGGGCTGGTTCCCGAGCTTCGGCCGAGGCGATACCGTGAAGTTCGGCTGGTGGACCAGCGGCCTCTTCAGCGCCGACGGCTGGCACCACATCGTGCTGCCGGCGGTGACGCTGGCGATCTTCCAGCTCACGCTCATCATGCGATTGGTGCGTGCCGAGATGCTCGAGGTGCTGCGCACCGACTACATCAAGTTCGCGCGCGCACGCGGCCTCTCGAACCGGGCCATCCATTTCGGCCACGCGCTCAAGAACACGCTGGTGCCCGTGATGACCATCACCGGCCTGCAGCTCGGCGGCCTGATCGCCTTTGCCATCATCACCGAGTCGGTGTTCCAGTGGCCCGGCATGGGCCTGCTGTTCATCCAGGCCGTGACCTTCGCCGACATCCCGGTGATGGCCGCCTACCTGTGCCTCATTGCCTTGATCTTCGTGGTGATCAACCTCGTGGTCGACCTGCTGTACTTCGTGGTCGATCCGCGTCTGCGCGTGGGCAAGGCAGGAGGGCATTGAAATGACGATAGCAGCGACCGCTACCGCACCGCGCCTGAAAGCCTCCGGCAGGGCGTTCGCGCACATCGCGAGCTTCTACCCCGAGATCACGGCCTTTCGCCGCGACCTGCATGCCCATCCCGAACTGGGCTTCGAAGAGGTCTACACCTCGGGTCGTGTGCGCGAGGCGCTGCGTGCCTGCGGCGTGGACGAGATCCACGAAGGTATCGGCAAGACCGGCGTGGTCGGCGTCATCCGCGGCAAGTCCACTGCCAGCGGCCGCATGATCGGCCTGCGCGCCGACATGGACGCGCTCCCCATGCGCGAGGACAACGACTTCGGCTGGCGCTCCGCCAGCGAAGGCCTCATGCACGGCTGCGGCCACGACGGCCACACCGCGATGCTGGTCGGCGCCGCCCGCTACCTTGCCGAAACCCGTGACTTCGACGGCACCGCCGTGTTGATCTTCCAGCCCGGCGAAGAAGGCTTTGCCGGCGCCCGCGTGATGATCGAAGACGGCCTGTTCGACCGCTTCCCCGTGCAGTCCGTCTACGCGATGCACAACTGGCCCGCCATGCCGGCCGGCACCGTCGGCATCAACCGCGGCGCGATGATGGCCGCGGCCGACCGCATCACCATCAGCATCAAGGGCAAGGGCGGCCATGGCGCGCATGCCTACCTCACCGTCGACCCGGTGATCGTCGCGGCGCACATCATCACCGCGGTGCAGAGCATCGTCTCGCGCAACGTGCGCCCGATCGACGCCGCCGTCGTCAGCATCTGCGCGATGCAGGCGGGCGATCTCGGCGCCATGAGCGTCGTGCCCGGAGAAGCCACGCTGGTCGGCACCGTGCGCACCTTCAGCGCGCGCGTGCAGGCGCAGGTCGAGCAGCGCCTGACAGAGCTGTGCACGGCCGTGGCCACCGGCTTCGGTGCCACCGCCACCATCAAGTACGAGCGCATCTACCCGGCCACCATCAACACTTCGCCCGAGGCCATGTTCGCGGCCGACGTGGCCGAGTCGCTGGTCGGCGCGAAGAATGTCGACCGCAGCATGGAGCCCAGCATGGGCGCCGAAGACTTCTCCTTCATGCTGCAGAAAAAGGCGGGTGCCTACCTGCGCATCGGCCAGGACGTGCGCGAAGGCGCCTTCCTGCACAACAGCCGCTACGACTTCAATGACGAGATCCTGCCGCTGGGCGCCGCGTTGCATGCGGGCCTGATCGAGCAGGGCATGCCGCTTGCCGCTACCCGCGGCGCGCAGCCAGGGAAAGCCGCCGCCACCGCGGCGTCGTGATGTGTTCGATTTCAACCCGAGGAGTGTTCCCATGAGTTTCAAGAAGAAAGTGGCCGCGGCCGCAGCCCTGTGCGCGCTGAGCGCCGCCAGCCTGGTCGCGAATGCGCAGACCATCCGGATCGCGAACCAGGGCGACGCACTGTCGCTCGACCCGCATTCGCTCAACGAATCGCTGCAGTTGAGCGTCACCGCCAACGTCTATGAAACCCTCGTGGGGCGCAACAAGGACCTGAGCCTTGCACCGCTGCTCGCCACCAGCTGGAAGCAGACCTCGCCGAACGTCTGGCGCTTCGAGCTGCGCAAGGGCGTGACCTTCCACGACGGCACGCCGTTCACCGCCGACGACGTGGTGTTCAGCTTCGCGCGCGCCCAGGGCGATGGCTCCGACATGCGCGCCACGCTCAGCGACATCAAGGCCGTGCGCAAGGTCGGCGACCTCGCCGTCGAGATCGAGACCAACGGCCCGTTCCCCATCCTGCCGGACGTGATCTCGCTGACGATGATCATGAGCAAGAAGTGGTGCGAGGAAAACCAAGCCACCAAGCCCGTCGACCGACGCAAGGGCATCGAGAACACCGCCTCCTTCAAGGCCAACGGCACCGGCCCGTTCCGCGTGCGCGAGCGCCAGCCCAACGTGCGAACCGTGTTCACGCGCAACGGCACCTACTGGGGCAAGATCGACGGCAACGCGCAAGAGATCATCTTCACGCCCATCGCCAACCCCGCCACCCGCGTGGCCGCGCTGGTCTCCGGCGAAGTCGACGTGATGGAGCCGGTGCCCGTGCAGGACATCGCCCGCATCAACGCCGCGCCCAACGCCCGCGTCATCACCGGCCCCGAGATGCGCACCATCTTCCTGGGCATGGACCAGAAGCGCGACGAGCTGCAGTACTCGAACATCAAGGGCAAGAACCCGTTCAAGGACAAGCGCGTTCGCCAGGCCTTCTACCAGGCCATCGACATCGTCGGCATCCAGAAGACCGTGATGCGCGGCGCCTCGCGTCCCACCGGCCTGCTGGTCGGCCCCGGCATCAACGGCTGGACCGCCGAGCAGGACAAGCGCCTGCCCTATGACGTCGAAGCCGCCAAGAAGCTGCTGACCGAAGCCGGCTACCCGAACGGCTTCGAGGTGTCGCTGAACTGCCCGAACGACCGCTACGTCAACGACGGCCAGATCTGCCAGAGCGTCGCGTCCAACCTCGCGAAGATCGGCGTGAAGATCAACCTCGTGGCCGAGACCAAGGGCACCTACTTCCCGAAGGTGCTGCGACGCGATACCAGCTTCTACATGCTGGGCTGGACCCCGACCACGTATGACTCGCACAACGCGCTGAGCTCGCTGACCTCCTGCCCCGACGACAAGGGCACCGGCCAGTTCAACCTGGGTGCGTACTGCAATCCCAAGCTCGACGAGCTGACCAAGAAGATCCAGTCCGAGTCCGACAAGGGCAAGCGCAACGAGATGATCAAGGAAGCCTTCAAGATGCACGCCGACGACATCGGCCACCTGCCGCTGCATCAGCAGTCGCTGGCCTGGGGCGTGAGCAAGAAGGTCGAGCTGGTGCAACTGGCCGACAACTTCATGTACTTCAAGTGGATGAGCATCAAGTAAGTCGACCGTGGGCCGCCGCCTGAGCGGCCCGACCATGGGCCCGCTTCTTGCGGGCCCATTCCTTTTTGCCTCACGATGAAAAATAACCCCCACGCTCCCCTTGCTGCGCAAGGTCCGCTGCCCCCCGAGGGGGCCGCTTTTCATCTTGGGGCGGCCCGGCGATGAAAAAAACCCTTGCCCGTTGGCTCGACAGCGATGTCGGCTACAGCTTTCGCACCTCGCCGGTCGCGATGGCCGCCGCGCTCATCGCGCTGGTGTGCGTCTTCTGTTCGGTGTTCGCCGGCTGGGTGTCGCCGCACAACCCCTTCGACCTTGCCACGCTCGAGTTGAGCGACGCGCGCCTGCCGCCCGCATGGAGCGCCGAAGGCTCGTCCAAGTACCTGCTCGGCACCGATGACCAGGGCCGGGACATTCTCTCGGCCGTCATTTATGGCGCACGCATTTCGCTGATCGTCGGCCTGGTGTCGGTGGTGCTGTCGGTCGTCGTCGGCGTCGTGTTCGGCCTGCTGGCCGGCTTCCTCGGCGGCTGGCTCGATTCCTTCCTCATGCGCGTGTGCGACGTCATGCTGTCGTTCCCGCCCATTCTGGTCGCGCTGCTCATTGCCGGCGTCGGCCGTGCGCTCTTTCCCAATGCGCACGAGTCACTGGCCTTCGGCGTGCTGATCATTTCCATTTCACTGACCGGCTGGGTGCAGTACGCCCGCACGGTGCGCGGCTCCACGCTGGTGGAGCGCAACAAGGAATACGTGCAGGCCGCGCGCGTCACCGGCGTCGCGCCGCTGCGCATCATGCTGCGCCACGTGCTGCCCAACGTGATGGGGCCGGTGATGGTGCTGGCCACGATCCAGGTCGCGACCGCGATCATCACCGAGGCCACGCTGTCGTTCCTCGGTGTCGGCGTGCCGCCGACCTCGCCCTCGCTGGGCACGCTCATCAGCATCGGCAACCAGTACCTGTTCTCGGGCGAATGGTGGATCACGGTGTTTCCGGGCCTGATGCTGGTGCTGATCGCCCTGAGCGTGAACCTGCTGGGCGACTGGCTGCGCGACGCACTCAACCCGCGCCTGCGCTGAAGACAAGAAGGAGAACGCCACCATGACGCTGCTCCAGGTCAAAGACCTCGTCGTCGAATTTCCCCATCGCCGCGGCACGCTGCGCGCGATCGACCAGATTTCCTTCGACATCGCGCCCGGGGAAATCCTCGGCGTGGTGGGCGAATCGGGCGCGGGCAAATCGCTCACCGGTGCGGCCATCATCGGCCTGCTCGAACCGCCGGGCCGCGTGGCCGGCGGGCAGGTTTTGCTCGAAGGCCAGCGCATCGACAACCTCGGCTTCGATGCGATGCGGCCGATTCGCGGCCGCAAGATCGGCGCGATCTTTCAAGATCCGCTGACCTCGCTGAACCCGCTCTACACCGTGGGCCGGCAATTGATGGAGACCATCCGCACCCACCTGCCAGTGAGCGAGGCCGAAGCGCGCCGCCGCGCCATCGGCCTGCTGGAAGACACCGGCATTCCGGCCGCCGCCCAGCGCATCGACCACTTTCCGCACCAGTTCTCGGGCGGCATGCGGCAGCGCGTGGTGATCGCGCTGGCGCTTGCGGCCGAGCCCAAGCTGATCGTGGCCGACGAGCCGACCACCGCGCTCGACGTGTCGATCCAGGCGCAGATCATTCAGCTGCTCAAGCGCATCTGCAAGGAGCGCGGCGCGGCGGTGATGCTGATCACGCACGACATGGGCGTGATCGCCGAGACCTGCGACCGCGTGGCCGTGATGTATGCCGGCCGGATCGCCGAGATCGGCCCGGTGCACGAAGTGATCCACCAGCCCGCGCACCCCTACACCTCGGGCCTGATGGCCTCGATTCCCGACATGACGAGCGACCGCGAGCGGCTCAACCAGATCGACGGTGCCATGCCGCGGCTCAACGCCATTCCGACTGGCTGTGCCTACAACCCGCGCTGCCCGCGCACCTTTGCCCGCTGCCTGACCGAGCGGCCCGAGCTGATGAACGCCGGCGCCACGCGCGCCGCCTGCTGGCTGCACGATGCCGCCGATCCGCATGCGGGACAGGCCGAAATGGCGGCCCGGCATCACGATGCGTTGGTGGCCGGTGAACGCGCCACGCCCGAAGCGGCCGAACCGCTCGCTGAGGTGACGCGATGAGCGCCGTGATCGAACCCCGCAAGGACGTTGGCGCCGGCGAGCCGCTCGTGGTGGCCCACGACCTGGCCCGTACCTTCGACGTTTCGCCGCCCTGGCTCAACCGCGTGCTGGAGCGCAAGCCGCGCGTGCTGCTGCATGCCGTCGACGGCGTGAGCTTTTCCATCGAGCGCGGCAAGACGCTGGCACTGGTGGGCGAATCGGGCTGCGGCAAGAGCACCGTGGCGCGCCTGCTGGTCGGCCTCTACGCGCCGACGCGCGGCGGGTTGCAGTTCGACGGGCAAGACGCGCACGCCGCGTTCAAGACCCCCGAAGGCCGCAAGCTGCGCCGCCGCATCCAGATGATCTTCCAGGACCCCTATGCGAGTCTGAACCCGCGCTGGATCGTGGAAGACATCATCGGCGAGCCGCTGCGCGAGCACGACATCCTGACCGACAAGGCCGCGCTGCGCGAGCGCGTGGGCGAGCTGCTCAAGTCGGTCGGCCTGTCGCCGCTGGACATGAGCAAGTACCCGCACCAGTTCTCGGGCGGCCAGCGCCAGCGCATCTCGATCGCGCGCGCGCTCGCCACGCAACCCGAGTTCCTGGTGTGCGACGAGCCCACTTCCGCGCTCGACGTGAGCGTGCAGGCGCAGGTGCTCAACATCATGAAGGATCTGCAGCGCGAGCAGGGCCTGACCTACCTCTTCATCTCGCACAACCTCGCGGTGGTGCGGCATGTGGCAGACCAGGTCGGCGTGATGTACCTGGGCCGGCTGGTTGAAGTGGCCGACAAGCACAAGCTCTTCGCCGAGCCGCAGCACCCGTACACCCGCATGCTGCTCGACGCGATCCCGCAGATGAAGCACACGGGACGCCAGCGCACGCCGGTGCAGGGCGAAGTGCCGAATCCGCTGAACCCGCCCACAGGCTGTGCCTTCCATCCGCGCTGCCCGCATGCCAACGCGCGCTGCTCTTCGGAGCGGCCGAAGCTGCTGAGCATCAAGGGCGTGCAGGTCGCTTGCCATGCAGCCGAAGAGGGGCGTATTTAGCGGGGCCCCTTTGTCCGGGTCGCCGCCGCGTGTTCGGCTTTAGGTCTATAACTCCTTGGTGCTTTCGTAAAAATCACACCAAGGAGAACAGCACATGTGGGCCCTGCTCTTGTTGCCCTTCGTGGGGTTGTTGTGGCTGCCGTTCTACAACAGCCCGTTGCCGGCACTGTTCGGATTTCCCTTCTTCTACTGGTATCAGCTGCTGTGGGTTCCGATCACGGCCCTGCTGATCTGGATCGTCTACCGCAGCCAGTATGACGAGGGAGACGAATGATGGCCGGCCAGATCAACTGGACCGCGCTGGCGGTCTTCGTCTTCTTCTTCGTGCTGGTCACCGTGATGGGCTTCTGGGCCTCGCGCTGGCAAAGCGGCGGCGCCAAGAGCAAGGGCGCCCATCTCGACGAATGGGGCCTGGGCGGGCGCAACTTCGGCACCTGGATCACCTGGTTCCTGGTGGGCGGCGACTTCTACACCGCCTACACGGTGATCGCCGTGCCCGCGCTGGTCTACGCCGTGGGCGCCTACGGCTTCTTCGCGCTGCCGTACACCATCCTCGTGTACCCGATCGTCTTCGTCATCATGCCCAAGCTGTGGCATGCGGCGCATCGCGCCGGGCACGTGACGGCCGCCGACGTGGTCTACGGCCGCTACGGTTCGCGCGCGCTGGAGCTGGCCATTGCGGTCACCGGCGTGGTCGCGACCATGCCCTACATCGCGCTGCAACTCGTGGGCATGGAGGTCGTCATCAAGGCGCTGGGCCTGACGGGCGAGCTGCCGCTGGCGGCGGCCTTCGTGATCCTGGCGCTCTACACCTACTCGGCCGGCCTGCGCGCGCCGGCGCTGATCGCCTTCGTCAAGGACCTGATGATCTACATCGTGGTGCTGGTGGCGGTGGTGCTGGTGCCGATGAAGCTCGGCGGCTACGGCCATGTGTTCCAGGCGGCCGGCGATGCCTTCGCGGCCAAGGGCGGGGCGACCGGCCTCACGCTCAAGCCGGCGCAGTATCTGCCGTATGCGAGCCTGGCGCTGGGCTCGGCGCTGGCGGCCTTCATGTATCCGCACACGCTCACCGGCATTTTCGCGGCCAAGAGCGCCAACACCATCCGAAAGAATGCCGTCTTCCTGCCGGCCTACACGGTGCTGCTGGGGCTGATCGCGCTGCTGGGCTACATGGCCTATGCGGCCCATCTCACGGTGAAGAGCAACAACGACGTGGTGCCGGCGCTCTTCAATGCGCTGTTCCCGTCGTGGTTCGCGGGCTTCGCGTTCGCGGCCATCGCCATCGGCGCGCTGGTGCCGGCGGCGGTGATGTCGATTGGCGCGGCCAACCTGTTCACGCGCAATTTCTGGAAGGCCTATGTGCAGCCCGACGTCACGCCGGCGGGCGAGGCCAAGGTCGCCAAGATCGTGTCGCTGGTAGTCAAGCTGGGGGCGCTGGTGTTCATCCTGTTCCTGCCCACGCAGTTCGCGCTCGACCTGCAGTTGCTGGGCGGCCTGTGGATCCTGCAGACCTTCCCCTCGGTGGTGTTCGGACTGTTCTTCGGCTGGTTCCGTGCACCGGCGCTGCTTGCCGGATGGGCCGTGGGGCTGGTCGGCGGCAGTTGGCTGGCCTTCTCGGACGGCATCAAGCCGGTCCACACCTTCGTGATCGGCGATGGCAGCTACACGCTCTACACCGGGCTGACGGCGCTGGTGCTCAACATCGTCGTGGCGGTGGTGGTGCAACTGGTGGTCAAGGGCAGTCCGCTGCGCGAAGCGCCCGTGCTCGCGAGGAAGTGAGCAAGCCGGCCCCAGCCGATTGAAAGTGTGCGCAAAGGCACCGCCTTGCGTCCAAAACTGTTGCAGAGTCCCGCCATGCCAATGACGACGACTCTCGCAACTTCCGAACTGGGCCGCCGCGGCTTCCTGATGGGCACCGCCCTTGGCGCGACTGCCGTGCTGGCCTCATTGGCCTGCAGCGTGCAGGCGGCTGGTGCGCCTTCGCGGCGCATGCCGGTGGTCTTCATCGGCCACGGCACGCCCTTGAATGCGATCACCGACAACGCGTTCACGCGCCGCCTGTCGGCCTGGGGAAAGGAGCTTCCCCGGCCGACGGCCATCCTCAGCGTGTCGGCCCACTGGCTGAGCCGGGGCGCCACCGGCGTCGGCGTGCAGGAACGGCCGAAGACGATCCACGATTTCGGCGGCTTCCCGCAGGCGCTCTTCGATGTCGAGTACCCGGCTCCGGGCCACCCCGCACTCGCACGCGAAACCATCGGCACGGTCAAGCAGTCGCCGGTGATCGGCACCGACCAATGGGGCCTGGACCACGGCACGTGGTCGGTGCTCAAGCACCTCTATCCGAAGGCCGATGTTCCCGTGTTCCAGCTCAGCATCGACTACGACAAGCCTGCAGCCTTCCACTACGCCGTGGGCCGCGATCTGGCGGCGTTGCGCGACCAAGGCGTGCTCGTGATGGGCAGCGGTAACGTGGTGCACAACCTGCGGGCGACGGATCGCGGCACCGTCGATGGGTTGAAGGCCAGCCGCCCATGGGCGCAGTCCTTCGACGATGCGGTGAAGGCCGCGCTGGCGGGCCGTGACGACCGCGCCTTGATCGGCTATGAAAAGCTGGAAGGCGCGTCCACCGCGGTGGCCACGCCCGATCACTACTTCCCGTTTCTCTATGCCCTCGGCGCTGCCGGGGCGAGCGAGCGCGCGAAAACCGTCTACGAAGGATTTCAGTCGGGCACGCTCAGCATGCGCTGCACCCAGTTCGGCTGAATGAAGCGCACGCCGCTGCGGCTTACTGCTCTTCGCCCCAGGAGAAACCGTCGCGGGCGATCATCGCGCTCGATGCGCTCGGCCCCCAAGTACCAGCCGCATAGGGACGCGGGCCGCCATCCGATTCCCAGCTGTCGATCAGCGGCTCGACCCAGCGCCATGCCTCTTCCTGCTCGTCGCTGCGCACGAACAGGTTGAGCCGGCCGTCGATCACGTCCAGCAGCAGGCGCTCGTAGGCGCCCACGCGTTCGGCGCCGAAGCGCTTGTCGAAGTCCAGGTCGAGCTGCACCGGCGCCAGTTGCGCGGCCGCGCTCTGGTTGCCGTTGGTGCGCTGGCGGTTGTCCTGTGCCTGCGCGAGCATGTGCAGCTCCAGGCCGTCCTTGGGCTGCAGATTGATCACCAGCTTGTTCACGTTGCCGGCGGGCGCGCGGTAGATCGCGTGCGGCGTCGGCCTGAAGTTGACCTCGATGCGCGCATCGCGCGAGGCCAGCCGCTTGCCGGTGCGGATGTAGAAGGGCACGCCGGCCCAGCGCCAGTTGGCGATCTCGGTGCGCAGCGCCACGAAGGTCTCGGTGCGGCTGTCGGGCGGAACGCCCGCCTCGTCCCGATAGCCCGGCACGCGCTCGCCGTAGGCCGTGCCGGCGGTGTACTGGCCGCGCACCGCGTGCAGGCTCAGGCTCTCCGCCGTCCAGGGCTTCAGCGCGCGCAGCACCTTCAGCTTTTCATCGCGTATCGCATCCGCATGCGCGTTGATCGGCGGCTCCATGGCCACGGCGCACAGCAGTTGCAGCGCGTGGTTCTGCACCATGTCGCGCAGTGCGCCGGTCTGGTCGTAGAAGGCGCCGCGCTTTTCCACGCCCAGGTCTTCCGCGATGGTGATCTGGATGTTGGCGATGTGCTCGCGGCGCCAGATGGGCTCGAACAGCGCATTGCCGAAGCGCATCGCAAACAGGTTCTGCACCGAGGGCTTGCCCAGGTAGTGGTCGATGCGAAAGACCTGCTTTTCTTCGAGCACCTTGCTCACTGCCGCGTTGATGGCGCGGTTGGATGCCAGGTCGTGGCCCAGCGGCTTCTCCAGCACGATGCGGGTGCTCGGCCCGTTCAGGCCGGCCGCGGCGATCTGCTCGACCACCTGGGTGAAGAGCGCCGGCGCCGTCGCCACGTACATCACGACCGTCTTGGCATCGCGCTGCTTGAGCAGCTCGGACAGGCGCGTGTAGTCGTCGGGCTTGGACAGGTCCATGCGCAGGTAATGCAGCATCGACGCGAACTTCTTGAACTCCTCGGGCGACGGCCGCTTGGCGCCTTCGACCGCACTGAAGCGCGACTGGATGAGTTCGCGGTACTGGTCGTCCGAGTGATCGTCCCGCGCCACCCCGATGATGCGGCCGTCTTGCGGGAGGCTGCCGTGCCGGAATGCCTGGAACAGCGCGGGCATGAGCTTGCGCCACGCGAGATCGCCAGTACCGCCGAACAGAACGAGATCGAAGCTCATGAGAAGACTTTCCTTTGTCTGAGTGCCGAGCAGGCAGTGTGCCAGTCGCGATGGTACTTGTACCGATTCGGCGGACCTGTACTAAAGCTACGCTCGCCTGTGGCCGCAAGGCCTTTTTTTATTGCTGAGGCGGAGATACCCAATGAAGAGCAAGATTTTTACCGCAGCCGCGCTGCTGGGCCTGTCGGCCGCCGCATCGGCCCAGACCGTCAACGTGATCTGCTCGGTGCAGGCCGAGTGGTGCAACGTGATCTCGACCGTGTATGCCCGCACGACCGGCGTGCGCATCAACATGGCGCTCAAGGGCTCGGGCGAGGCGCTGGCCCAGCTCATCGCCGAGAAGGACAACCCCAAGACCGACGTCTGGTTCGGCGGCACGGGCGACCCGCACCTGCAGGCGGCCGAACAGGGCCTGACGCTCGAATACAAGTCGCCCACGCTGTCGCAACTGCACCCCTGGGCGCAGCAGCAGGCCAAGCAGTCGGGCTACAAGACGGTCGGCATCTACTCGGGCCCGCTGGGCTTCGGCTACAACCCCGAGCTGCTGGCCAAGAAGAAGCTGCCCGTGCCCAAGACCTGGGCCGACCTGCTCAAGCCCGAATACAAGGGCGACATCCAGGTGGCCAACCCCGCATCGAGCGGCACGGCCTACACGATGATCGCCACGCTCGTTCAGATGATGGGCGAGGACAAGGCCTTCGACTACCTCAAGGCACTGCACAAGAACGTGGGCCAGTACACCCGCTCGGGCACTGGCCCGATCAAGGCGGTGGCGCGCGGCGAAACCGCCATCTCCATCAGCTTCGTGCATGACGGCCCGGGCGAGAAGATGCAGGGCTTCCCGGTCGAGACCATCACGCCGAGCGACGGCACCGGCGCCGAGATCGGCTCCATGAGCATCATCAAGGGCGCGCGCAACCTCGACGCCGCCAAGAAGTTCTACGAATGGGCACTGACCCCGGCCGCGCAGGAACTGGGCGCCGCCAACAAGCAGTTCCAGTTGCCGAGCAACGTGAACGCCAAGCTCGACCCGCGCATTCCCGACTTCAAGAAGATCAAGTTCATCAACTACGACTACGCGAAGTACGGTGCCAGCGCCGAGCGCCGCCGCCTGATCGCGCGCTGGGAAAAAGACGTCAACTCGCTGCCGCGTTAAGTGGAAGCGCGTTCCATCGAAGGGGCGCCCGTCAATCCGGCGTCCCTGGCCGCGGCCCGGCGCTCGCAGCGCTGGATCTGGGCGTGGGTCGCGCTGGGCGTTGCGGCGTACCTGCTGCTGCCTTGGTATGCGATCCAGGACGCGACCTGGTACGAAGCCGTTCCGCAGGTCTTCGGCAGTGGCGAAGGCGCCAATGGCCTGATGCAAGCCCTCACGCAGGGCCGCACCTGGCTCCTCATCGGGCTTGCGGGCCTGCTGATGTGCGCCGTCGGCGCGTGGTTGCCGGCGGGCCGGGCGCAGGGGCGCTGGCTGCTGGCGGGCGGTGCGATCGGCGCCATCGGCCTGGCGGTCGCGGGCTTCACCATCGGCGCGAAGGGCTGGAGCTTCGCGGCGCTCAACACGCAGTTCGGCGAACTGGCCATCAACCAGTTCGGCATTGGCGCGGGTGGCTTCGTGGCGCTCACTGCGCTCGTGCTGCTGGCGGCCTTCGGCATCGCGCGGCTCGGCCTGTTCAAGGGCGACCTGTTCGTGGCGGCCGCGGTCGTCGGCTGCGGCGTGCTGATGGCACTGTTCATTGCCTATCCGGTGAGCAAGGCGCTGTCCGGTGCCTTCTTCAATGAAGACGGGCAATGGTCGATCAGCGCCTTCGTTGCGCGCGTGTTCACCGAGCGCATCTGGGGCGTGGGTTGCCTGTCGGGCGGCGTGCGATGCGGCGTGGCCTGGAACACGCTGGTGCTGGCACTGCTCACGGCGGCCGGCACCACTTTCCTCGGCACGCTGATGGCGCTGATGGCCGAGCGCGGCAGCAAGCGCGGGCAGGGCGCGTTGCGGGTGCTGGCGCTGTTGCCGATCATCACGCCGCCCTTTGTGGTGGGCCTGGGCCTGATCCTGCTGTTCGGCCGTGCCGGCATCGTCAACCAGGTGCTGGAGAACGTGTTCGGCATCGAGCCCACGCGCTGGTTCTACGGCATGCCGGGCGTGCTGGTGGCGCAGCTGTTCGCCTTCACGCCCATCGCCTTCATGATCATGCGCGGCGTGGTGCAGGGCATCGCGCCCAGCCTGGAAGAAGCCGCGCAGATGCTGCGCGCCGACCGGCGTCGCACCTTCTTCACGATCACGCTGCCGCTGCTCAAGCCGGGGCTGGCCAACGCCTTCCTGGTGGGCTTCATCGAGAGCATTGCCGACTTCGGCAATCCGGTGGTGGTGGGCGGCCAGTTCTCGGTGCTGTCGACCGACATCTTCTTTGCCATCGTCGGCGCGCAGTACGACCAGGGCCGTGCCGCTTCGCTGGCCTGGGTGCTCACGATCTTCGCGCTCGGCGTGTTCGCGCTGCAACGCGGCCTGCTCGGCAAGCAGAACTACACCACCGTCAGCGGCAAGGGCGACGCCGGCATCGCGATGGCGCTGCCCGACGGCGTGCGCCGCACCATCTACTGCATCGCGCTGCCGTGGATCGCGTTCACCGTGGTGGTCTACCTGTTCGCCTTCGCGGGCGGCTTCGTGCAGACCTGGGGGCGCGACTACACCTTCACGCTGAACCACTTCAAGAGCGCGTTCGCGTTGGAGTGGGGGCAGTTCGGGCTGGTGTGGGCCGGCACGGCCTGGAACTCGCTGATCACCACGCTCAAGCTGGCGGGCATTTCGGCGCCGATCACCGCGGCACTGGGCTTGTTGATCGCATGGCTGCTGGCGCGCAACGAGTTCAAGGGGCAGGGCGCCTTCGAGTTCGGCGCGCTGCTGGCCTTCGCCATTCCGGGCACGGTGCTCGGCGTGAGCTACATCCTGGCCTTCAACGTGCCGCCGCTGGAGTTGACGGGCACCGGGCTCATCATCGTGCTGTGCTTCATGTTCCGTAACCTGCCGGTGGGCGTGCGGGCCGGTACTGCCGCCTTCAAGCAGCTCGATCGCTCGCTCGACGAAGCCTCGCTGATGCTGCGCGCCTCGACCTCGCAGACGCTCTTCAAGGTGGTGCTGCCGCTGCTCAAGCCGGCGCTGGTGGCCGCGCTGGTCTACAGCTTCGTGCGCGCCATGACGACGGTGAGCGCGGTGATCTTCCTGGTCACCGCCGAGAACGAGCTTGCCACGACGTACATCATCGGCCGCGTCGGCAATGGCGACTACGGCATTGCGCTGGCGTACTGCACGGTGCTCATGATCCTGATGTCGCTGGCGATCGCGCTGGTGCAGTTCGTGGTCGGGGAGCGCAAGCTGGGGCGGCGTGGTGCTACGCCAACCCATCAAGGGCATCACAAAATGGAAAGCCTCTCTGTATGAACGGCATCGAATTCCGCAACGTCACCAAGCGCTACGGCACCGACAAGAACGGGCCGATGGCCGTCAAGGGCATCAGCTTCGAGGTGCCCGTGGGCACGCTCACCACCATCCTCGGCCCTTCGGGCTGTGGCAAGACGACCACGCTGCGCATGATCGCGGGGCTCGAATCGCCGACCTCGGGCTCGATTTTCATGGGCGGTCGCGACGTCACCACGCTCGGGCCGGCCGAGCGCAACGTCAGCATGATGTTCCAGAGTTACGCGCTGTTCCCTCACATGAACGTGATCGAGAACGTGGGCTACGGCCTGCGCATGAGCGGCGTGAAGAAGGACGAGGCCACCTCGCGTGCGCGCGATGCGCTCAAGGGCGTGGGCCTGGTCGGCTTCGACGAGCGCCTGCCCAGCGAGCTGTCGGGCGGCCAGCAGCAGCGCGTGGCCCTGGCGCGCGCGCTGGTGCTCGAACCGGCGGTGCTGCTGTTCGACGAGCCGCTGTCCAACCTTGACGCCCGCCTGCGGCGCGAGATGCGCGAGGAAATCCGCGCGCTGCAGCAGCGGCTGAAGCTCACCGTCGCCTATGTCACGCACGACCAGAGCGAAGCGCTCGCCGTGAGCGACCAGATCATCGTGATGGACCACGGCGTGATCGCCCAGCGCGGCACGCCCGAGCAGCTCTACGGCCGGCCCGAGAGCGAATTCGTCGCCGGCTTCATGGGTGAGGCCATGGTGTTCCCCGCCGTCGCCGAAGCGGACGGCAGCGTGGCCCTGGGCCCGCTGCGCCTGCAGCCGCGCCATGCGGTCGCGCCCGGATCGGTGAAGGTCGCGGTGCGGCCCGAGGCCTGGCAGATCGGCACCGCAGGGGGCTTGCCGGCCACCTTGCGCAAGGCCGCCTACCTCGGCAGCTTCTACGAATACGGCTTCGACACCACGCTGGGGCCGGTCTTCGTGGTGTCGACCGATCTGTCGCAGCCGCTGGCCGCGGGCGCGCAGACCACGCTGTCGCTCGGAGCCCATGGCGTGAGCGTGGTGCCCGGCGCATGAAACAATGGCGCCATGAACGTGGTTTTCGATCTTGGCGCCGTGCTGTTCGCATGGGAGCCCACACGGCTGGTACAGGCCCATCTCTCCCCGCATGCGCCCACCGAGGCCGCCGCCGCGGCCTTGGGACGTGCGCTTTTCCATCACGACGACTGGACCAGCTTCGATTGCGGCACCCGCGCGCTGGGTGACTCCATCGCCCGCATGTCGGCCCGGCTGGCGCTGCCGGCCGAGGCGCTGCACGCGATGCTCGACACGCTGGGCGAGCGGCTGGAGCCCATCGACGTGACGGTGGCCATGCTCGAAGAGCTGATTGCCCACCGCGAGGCCGGCCAGCCGCTGCGGCTGTACTACCTCTCGAACATGCCCTCGCCCTATGCCCGCGCCATCGAGCGCCGGCATGCGTTCATGCGGCGCTTCGACGGCGGCGTGTTCTCGGGCGACGTGAAGTTCATCAAACCGGATCGTGAAATCTACGAGGTGCTGGCGATGCGCTACGCGCTCGATCCGGCGCAGACCGTGTTCATCGACGATTCGGCCGCCAACGTCGAGGCGGCACGTGCCTTCGGCTGGCAGGCCATCCACTGCACCACGCCGGCCACGCTGGCGTCGCAACTGCAGCGTTACCTGCCGGTCAGCACCACCTTGTCGGTGTCGAACCCCAGGCTGCGAGCGTAATCCAGCTCGACTTGCAGCACCGCGTCGTCCAGGCGCGGCGCACGCGACAGCACCCACAGGTACTCGCGGTCGGGCGTGCCGACCAGCGACACCTGGTATTCGCGGTCCAGCTTCAGGATCCAGTAGTCGCCCCACACCATCGGCAGCCAACCGAGCCAGGACGGCGCAAAGCGCACTTCGAGGCGGCCCGCGCCGGGCTGGCCCGCCACGGGCACCACGCGCGCGGTGCCGATGGCTTCATCGAAATTGCCGTCGGCCCGCACGCAGCGGTTGAGCACCTGCACCGTGCCATCGGGCTGCGTTGCGTACTCGGCCGTCACGGGGCCGGCGCATTGTTTCTGGAAGCGGTTCGGCAGGCGGGCCTGCTCATGCCACATGCCCGCGTAGCGCTGCAGATCGACCGGCGCCACCACCTGCAGCGGCGCGCGCATCAGCGGTGCGCCATCGGCCGGGCCGGCCAACTGGGCGCGGGCGGTGCGCGCCGCGCCCAGTGCGAGCCAGGCGGCCACGCCGCCCACGACGAAAGCGGTGGACATGGCACCGATCGCGGCGCTGGTGCGGCGGTCGTCGAAAGGCCTGACGGCGGCTGCAGCGGGCGCTGCGGGGCGTTGGCGAAGGGACATGGGTGCACTCCTGAGGGGGTCAAACATTCGGCTTAAGGTGCAGGGTGCCCCCGCCTCTTGCCAAACCCCGTCAGCCGCGGACCACAGCCCGTGTAGGGCAGGGCGGCCGGACAACCACACGGGCAACAGGCCGATGCCATCGCGTGAAAACCCGTGCTACGGTGCGCATGAAAACATCGGCCGACGCGCAACTGCGTGCAGGACTTGTCACAACCCGCACAGGATAATGATTTCATGAACCAACTCGATGCCCTCCGCCAGTGGACCACCGTGGTTGCCGACACCGGTGACTTCAAGCAACTCAGCGCTTCCAAGCCGCAAGACGCGACCACCAATCCGTCGCTGATCCTCAAGGCCGTGCAGAAGCCCGAATACCGGCCCCTGCTCGACGAGACCGTGAAAAAGCATGCCGGCAAGCCGCTCGACGAGGTCATCGACCGCCTGCTGGTGCGCTTCGGCACCGAAATCCTCTCGATCATTCCGGGCCGCGTGTCGACCGAAGTCGATGCCCGCCTGTCCTTCGACACCGCCGCCACCGTGGCGCGCGGCGAGCGCATCGTGGCGCTCTACAAGGCCGAAGGCATCGACACCGAAAAGCGCCTGCTCATCAAGGTCGCCTCCACCTGGGAAGGCATCGAGGCTGCACGCGCGCTGCAGCAAAAGGGCATCCGCACCAACCTCACGCTGCTGTTCTCGTTCGCACAGGCCGTGGCCTGCGGCGATGCGGGCGTGCAGCTGATCTCGCCCTTCGTGGGCCGCATCTACGACTGGTACAAGAAGTCGGCCGGTGCCAAGTGGGACGAGGCCGCCAGCGCCGGTGCCAATGACCCCGGCGTGAAGTCGGTGCGCGAAATCTTCAACTACTACAAGCAGCACGGCATCAAGACCGAAGTGATGGGCGCGAGCTTCCGCAACGTCGGGCAGATCCAGGCACTGGCCGGTTGCGACCTGCTGACCATCAGCCCCGAGCTGCTGGCCGAGTTGGCCGCGAGCAACGAGCCGCTCGAACACGCGCTCGATGCCAAGGCCGCCGCCAGCGGCGACGCGAAGAAGGTGAGCTACGACGAGGCCGGCTTCCGCTTCGCGCTTAACGAAGACGCGATGGCCACCGAGAAGCTCGCCGAAGGCATCCGCGCCTTCGCGGCCGACGCGGTGAAGCTCGAAAAGCTCATGCTGGAAAGCGGCAAGTAAACAACATGGCCATGACCCTTCGCTGCGACCGTGCGCCGGCCTGGGCGCAACTGCAGGCTTACTTCGAGACGGCGGGCCGCCAGTTCGATGTGCGCCACGCCTTTGTCGACGACGCAGGGCGCTACGACCGCTTCAGCCAGGAGGCGCCGTACGTGTTTGCCGACCTGTCGAAGAACCTGATCGACACGCGCATCGAAGAGCTGCTGCTGACGCTGGCGCGCGAATGTGGCCTCGAAGCGCACCGCGACGCCATGTTCGCGGGCGAGCACATCAACAACACCGAAGACCGCGCCGTGCTGCACACGCTGCTGCGCGCACCGGCGAATGCGCCGACCGGTCCGAAGACGGTGAACGAGCTGCGCGAAGTGCACACCACGCTCGACGCCATGCTGGCCTACGCCGAGAAGGTGCGCGCCGACCACACGATCACCGACGTGGTCAACATCGGCATCGGCGGCTCCGACCTCGGCCCGCAGATGGCGGTGCTTGCGCTGGCCGAGTTCGCGGCGCCGGGCAAGCGCTTTCATTTCGTCTCGAACGTCGACGGCCACGAGCTGTCCGGCGTGCTTCAGGGGCTGGCACCCGAACACACGCTCTTCCTCATTGCCTCGAAGACCTTCACCACCGCCGAGACGATGACCAACGCGCTCTCGGCCAAGCGCTGGTACGAGCAGTCGGGCGGCACCGACATCGCGGGCCACTTCGCGGCGCTCACCACCAACGTAGAGGCCGCGAACAAGTTCGGCATCGACACCACCTTCGGTTTCTGGGACTGGGTGGGTGGTCGTTATTCGCTGTGGTCGGCCATCGGCCTGCCGATTGCGCTGGCCATCGGTGCGGATGGTTTCCGCCGGCTGCTCGCGGGCGCGCATGCGATGGACGAGCACTTCCGCACCGCACCGCTGGCGCAGAACCTGCCGGTGCGCCTGGGTCTGCTCGACGTCTGGTATCGCAACTTCCACAAGTTCACCAGCCGCAGCATCGCGCCGTATCACAGCGCGTTGAAGCGCCTGCCGGCTTACCTGCAGCAGTTGGAGATGGAAAGCAACGGCAAGCAGGTCGATGCCAGTGGCAAGCCCGTGGCCTTCGGCACGTCGCCGGTGCTCTGGGGCGAGCCGGGCACCAACGGCCAGCACGCCTACTTCCAGATGCTGCATCAGGGCACGGACGTGATTCCGCTTGAGTTCGTGGCGGTGCGCGATGCGGCGCACGACCTCGAAGGCCATCACCCCAAGCTGTTGGCGAATGCGCTCGCGCAGGCACAGGCGTTGATGGTGGGCAAGCTCGATGCGGGCGGCCACAAGAACTTTCCGGGCAACCGGCCGAGCACTTTCTTCGTGTTCGAGAAGCTCACGCCTGAAACGCTCGGTGCCTTCCTGGCGCTGTACGAGCACCGGGTGTTCACCAGCGGCGCGCTGTGGGGCATCAACAGCTTCGACCAATGGGGTGTGGAACTGGGCAAGGTGTTGGCGCGCGATATCGAACCGCGCCTGGCTTCCGGCGACATCACGGGGCTTGATGCCTCTACGGCGGGTTTGTTGAAGCGGCTGAGTTCCTGAGGGGCTTGTCGCCTGTCGGTGTCTGTTCGGTTGCTGCTGTTCAGGGCGGCACTCCCGCCGACACGGTGCTCTTTTTCGCGAATGTCCCCCGCTTCGCTCCTCCTTTATTTCGCGAAAAAGAGCCCCGTATCGACGTGAGCGCTCAGAG
>NZ_JBPJZR010000029.1:0-8493 GCF_051216615.1 Variovorax raffinosi | reverse complement strand
CACCTGAACAGCCGAATTGACGATCTCCTGCCACATCGCTGGCAACCGCTCACCTGACTCTGCAGCAGGGGCAACCGCTGATCGGGACCGTCAAGATGGAGCGCCCATCCGCTTACCCTGTGTTGACCCAGCACGCGTGATCTACCGAGTCAGCATCTCGCGATCGCCGCAATAACCATGATCCTCGCCGGGCTCTTTGCCTCTGCTTGACGTCGTCAAGCGTCAAAAGAGGCTCATCTGCCACCCCACCGCCCTCGGCTGGTATGGGGCGGCGGATTCAACCGGTCGATGCAACAGATTCGCTGAACATCTCAGCGGGCGTCTGGGAGCCGAGCGTCTTACGCAGCCTCTCATTCAATTGTCGCGCGATCGCGTTGAGCTGAGCCTGTGAGTAGCCCGAGATATCGACGCCCTTGGGCATGTACTGCCTGAGCAGTCCGTTCGTGTTCTCGTTGCTTCCGCGCTGCCAGGGGCTGCGCGGATCACAGAAGTAGACCTGGATATCGGTGGCTATCGTGAATTGCTTGTGCCCGTGCATCTCCGTGCCTCTGTCCCAGGTCAGTGACTTGTAGAGCTCCTGCGGCAATTTGCGAGCATTCTTGATGAGCGCGTTCACAACCGTTTGCGTGTCTTTGCCTTCCAGCTTCACCAACATCACATATCGCGTTTGACGCTCAACCAGCGTTGCGATCTGGCTGTTGGCACTTCCAAAAACCAAGTCTCCTTCCCAATGGCCAGGCACCGCCCGACCCTCAACAGAAGCGGGTCGCTCGCTGATCGAAACCGCATCGACGATCTGCCCATGGATCGCCGTCTTCTGCGTGTGATGACGAGAGCGACGCATGCCGCGAGTACGTCTGAGGTGCTCCAGCAGCTCCTTCTTCAAGGCGCCACGCGCTTGGATGAAAAGACTGCGGTAGATGGTCTCGTGTGACACGTGGAAGGTCTCGTCGCACGGATAAGTATGCTTGAGCCATCCAGCAATTTGCTCCGGCGACCACAGCAGGCGCAGCTTGTCGGTCACCACACGCGCCAGGGCGTGGCTCTCAGCCAGTTTGCAGCGCTTCGGACGATGCGCCCGATCCCAAGCCGCGCTGTCGGCCTGGTTCGCCCGATAGCCAACTCGCCCACCATTGCGCTCGATCTGGCGACTGACCGTAGAGGGCGCTCGCTCGATTCGCGCTGCGATCGCACGGATCGAGTGGCCGATCACCAGGGCACGAGAGATTTCCTCTCGCTCAGCAAGTGTCAGCGCCAGCCTCGAGCGATGTCGCTCGGGCGGGCGGATACCACCCGTCTGAGCCAGAATGCCTCGTACGGATCCGTGTGATCGATCAAACAGGTGAGCGATCTGATGAAGAGTCCAGCCGGCCTTCCAGCGCTCCCACATCAATGCCTTCTGGCTGTCCGTGTAGTAGGTCCGTGTCCGGTACTTCATCTGCAACACTCCTTCTGCCTACGCAGTTCTTAGTGTGTTGCATCGACCGGTTGAATCCGCCGCCCTGAGCCGAAGTTCGCTGTTCTCGAAAGCAGTCGTTTATCTGCTCACACTTGTGCTCACCAAAGGTCCAGTCGGTCAATCTGAAACTAGACAGTTTCTGCACCAGCCGGGACATCCCCGAAGTTGAAGACGAAGCCGCGCACCTGGCCCAGTCCCTTAGCTTGATCGACTACTTCGCCGCAACCGCGATACCCGGAGTTCCCGTGGAGCTCCAGCCGCGCTGCACCCGCAAGCGCTTTCTCGTCTGCCGGCCAGTCTTGTAGGTACGGAGACTGCAGTTCGCCAACCATCACCGGATGCAGCAGGTTGGGAACTGTTTGGCCAACCTTGTAAGAACCCTGAAAGCTCCACGCCAGCCAGCTTGGCCAAGGGAATGAGGATCGCGTAGGCCAAGGTAAGATGACTTGGCAGAAGTCCTATGCAGCACCTGAACCTCCCATTCGCAACCGAGAGCGACCTCACGAGGAACCATCTCGCCGGCCTGGCTCAGCACTATTCGCTTCCACACCTGCACGAGAGCATCAAAAGCATTCAGCTTGCTTCTGATTTTTATGTCCCTCGCACTCTTCGGCGATACCTTTTCGACGCCATCCAGAGTGGATCCTTCAAAATTGCGTCCCCCTTGAACGGGCACCTGCACGCGGCTAAGCATTCCGTGGTGCTCGGTGAAGACAAAACGACCTTCGTGTTCTTCGAGGGGTTCATTGTCGGCATCGGCCACCTGGCGCGCGGCTTTCCTCTGTGCGCGCTGATCCTGCCAGCACAGCGACTATTCCTAAAAATAGTCGATGACCATTGGGCGGTTAGACATGAGCATCTCGAGCGGCTGGCGGAGCAACTTCGTCTTCACCCCATCGAAGCACAGCCTGAACCCGGGATTGACCTGCTTTCCGGCGACTCCAACTTCGCGCATCACGCTTGGAACCAGTTGCCATCCCTGCAGGCAATTATCAAGCATTGCAATCTCAAGGGTGCCGTCCAGATCATCAACACGCATGAGCCGCTCGGGCCGATCACGCAGATATTCCCGGAACTCGCACGTCTTTCGATGCGGCACGTCCCAGATGTCTTCCTTGCACAGATCAATGTGGCACCCAAGTTGCGGCTGCCCGTTGGATCGACCTTCATCCCTGGCAGGCTGGTTCATCGACTCCTGGCCGCGTTCAATTCCCGCGCGCAATCGGAGCAGGAGATCGCCCTGCGGCTCCGAGTCGCGGCACACAGTTCGACGATCCTGTGGCTCAGCATTCGTACAAGGACCCGAGTTCCAACCAACCAAGCACACGTCGTTGCCAAGATCGGACGCGACTACCTCTCCCGCAATCCAGACGGTCTGATCATCCTCGATGGGCATTCCGTGCCAGAGGACTTCATTGAGAACATCACCTATGACAAGCCAGCGCAGCGCAAGTTGGTCGAGGAATGTTCCGCGATCGCCGCTGAAGTAGCCGGCATGATCATTGCGCAAACTTCCCGCCCTGAATCTGTCTTGAACGCTGTCGGCATCAGCATTGCCCAGACCATTCTTCTTGCCCAGCAAGCAACCGTCTACTTCTGTCATCACGGCACGGTGCAGCATAAGGTCGGATGGTTTTCATCCGCGCCGGGGGTCGTCCATTGCAATAAGAGAACACTCCAGATCACCGATCTTGGGAGGTATATCGCAGATCAGTCAGCGGTCGCTGAAATTCCTATCTATCTCCCTCATGATTTGGTTGAATCCCCAACTGAATTCGAATCAGAAGACGCAGCAAGCCGCGCTGATATAGCGGAGAACTATTACGTCAACGACATCGAAACGGTGAGCGACACAGTGATGCAGTTGTTCGATCCGAATCACGCCAGGGCTCGTGCTGTGCAGCCTGCAGAGCAACCAAGCATAGCCAGAGCCGCCGTGATCTTCGGGGTGCTTGTGGCCTTAGTGATTGGCTACTTGAGCATAGTCGCCGCCATATTTTCATAGCCGAGCACCCAAAAGCCCCCCAGCCCTGCCAAAGCCAAAGCGGGTGATCCAGCGAGAGCTCGTGCTACCTTGCACCCGCCGGGACCAAGTGGTGTCAGCGTACCACTCGCAGATCGTGCCAGTGGCGCCCCGCTCGTTAGCGATGCGCGTCAGCGTGGTCGAACAATTTCTAGAAGAGCGACAAGCTGGGACGCAGACCACAACGAGGTCCTTTCCTTGGTCGCGCACCCTTCCAACAAATGCTTTGGCGCCCTGTTGCTACATGCAATACTTTGCGCCCAACTATTACTGGAGTGAGGAATGTCGAATGCTCGCCGGCGCCTTCTCGTGGGCGCGACTGTCTTCTTTTCTCTTTTGAGTTCGGTCAACGCGCTGACTTGGCCCAACGGCGCGATAAGCCTCTCACATGACGATGGCTGGCCCTCGCAGTTGACCCAAGCGACAACCTTGGAATCTTACGGTTTTCGCGGCACGTTTTACCTTACGCCCGGGGGCCTCCCCGTCGTCGTCTCTAACGCTTCCTCATGGCAGAGTGTTTTTCAGAGGGGGCACGAGGTTGGCAATCACTCGTACTCTCATTGGGGAAGTGCGACCCTGGCAGGCAAGACGTGGGTGGATGTGGCTACAGATGTCGGCACCAATGAGCAGTGGCTGCTCACGAACATCTACTCCAATACATCGGTCGATCATACGTATGCATATCCAGAAGGAAACTAAATCGTTGGTCCTCAGATCAGTACCTCAGCACAGGCAAGTTGGAGCCTGTGAATACGCAGCGCTCTTATCCGCCACCATGTCAGGCGCCACCGTCGTCGGTACTGCTGAGAACGATCCGGATGTCATAGCTCAGCGACGCTTTTTCGTTTCCAGACTTTCAATCGCCGGGGATGATGCGACGGCCTTCAACACAGCGAAAGCAGCCATCGACAACGGCATCGCGAAGGGGACGTGGACTGTGCTGGCGTTTCACTCGCTTGGAGACACTGGTGACGGCAACGCAGTCAGCTTGGCCGCTTACACGCAGATCGTCAACTACGTCTACACGAAGCGCAACGATCTGTGGGTTCAGCCGGTGGTCACCGCCAAAAACTATATTGTTGCGAACACTCCCACGAGTGCCTGGACCTGCACGCTGCCCTAAGCAGTTATTCATTAAGCCGCCCTCTATCGTTCCGCACGACGCCAAGCAGTAGCCCTACTTCGGCCAGCTATCAATCATGGCTCCGTGGCGCCTGCCTCCGAGCCAGATGGTCCACAGACGCTCGACGCTGGCTTGACCATGATCACCGAAGGCATGGCGTGGTCGCGAATCGCGCTAGCGGGAGTCGTCTGGACACAGCTAGTTGCCTGCCAGAATTGGCACCCATACCTCAAGGCACCCATGAGTGAGAGACAGAAAATCAGCGGCGTCGCTATCTCGTACAACCGCGCAGACGTGATCGAAGCGACATTGCGATCGCTATGGTTTCTCGACGAGTTGATTGTGGTGGACAAGTCGTCGACCGACGGGACGGCCGAGTTGGCCATGAAAATTGCCGACCGCGTCATCGTTGAGCCTTGGCGCCCATTGGGAGAGGACTCGCGGCAGTCCGCCGTAGACGCGTGTAAGCACGATTGGATCGTGTGCATGGACGATGACGAGTGTTTCAGCTTCGAGGCCGGCCAGTACATCCAGCAAGAACTCGAGGCGCCGCGCGCTGGCGTCTACATCTTTCCGATCCGTCACTACATCCTGGGCACCCATGATGAGGATGCCTACTACTGGCCGGATCGCAAGCCCAGGCTGTTCCGACGAGACGCTGTCATCTTCCGCAGCACGGTCCATAACGAATGGAACTACCGTGTCGAGGACTGCGCTTTCCCCTCCGCAGAAGATGAAATCTGCATCCACCATCTCACGCACAAAGACGCTGCGACCTGGATCGAGAAGACCAACAAGTACACCTCTCAGAACGACAGGTATCGCGTGTTCGAGGACGACTCGGATCTGATCGCCTTTGCCCATCGTCAGATCGACCAGCATTTCGCGCAGTCGAAGACCCAAGACCGCACTGGCTACGTCGCAGCCGTCTCAGTACTGCGCAGCCTCTACGACATCGTCGACCGGGTCAAAGGTTGGGAGGAGGCTCGCGGCATCAACGGAGCACAAGCATTTCTCGAACTCGCCACACGCCTTGAAGCGCGGTATCCAGTGCGCGAAAGAAAAATAGTCGCCGCAAATGCCATTCGGAAGCGCAAGAGATGGGGCATCTTCGGGCACTGAGCCGTCTCCAAGCGCAGAAAATCTCCCAGCCCGAAGGCTGAGGATGGTCACGGTGGCCGTGGGGATGGTGATTAGTCCGGCGTGGGCAACTTGCTGACTGGAAGGCTGTAGTCCGTCTGCGCTGACGTCAGCAGCGCGCGGTCGTTGCTCACCGTGCCGAGCAGAAGCTGCACTTCGTAGTCTCGCCCTTCAACAATGAGTCGGCCTCGGTCAAGAAGCTCTCGACCTCGTGCAGCCAAGACTTCGCGAAGCCCACTCAGAAGGGTGAGTGACCTTATTGCTCAGGGTGCGATGGCTTCGGCGTAGCGCTCGCAGATACCGCCGGCGGCATGAGCACCGTCGGCGAATTTTCCAGTTGTCAGTACGGGGTTTCCCCTCACCCAAAATCGGCCCGGCATTGGACTTTAGTCCAATGCGCTCCGCGACAGGCCTCTCTAACATCGCGCGCCGTTGGAGGATCTACTTATGTCGTTCGTTTCCTGCGCCGCCGGCCAAAGCCCGTCGGCAAGAATCCAAGTGCTCGCTCGTCGCGTGGCTGCCTCGATGCTTCTCTCGATCCTGGCGGCGTGTGGCGGCGGTGAAGATGGCGCGAGCGTCCCGATCTTTCCGATCGCGCCACCTCCGGCTCCGGTCACCTATCAGGCGACGTTGACACCAACCGCGGGCGAGGTCACGGTCGGTAAGACGCTACAGCTCGTTGTCTCGATGGTCGACA
The DNA here is from genome assembly GCF_051216615.1 of Variovorax raffinosi. Taxonomy (NCBI): domain Bacteria; kingdom Pseudomonadati; phylum Pseudomonadota; class Betaproteobacteria; order Burkholderiales; family Comamonadaceae; genus Variovorax; species Variovorax raffinosi. Next base: position 2,051 of record NZ_JBPJZR010000029.1, on the reverse strand, counting down.
GCCAGGGCCGCAGCGTTGCCAACCCACCGACGGTCTTCACGAGCAGCGATCCGACGCTGGCCACCGTCGCAAACCAGGACGGTGCAGCATCCACAGGCGCCGTGACTGGAGTCGCGACCGGCTCGGTTCAGATCACGGCGAAGGCCACCGCCCCGGATGGCACGGCACTAACGCAGCAGGCGACGGTGACGGTCGTTGCTGCACCGCTCACCTACAAGCTCGTGCTGGCCAATCCGACCGTCAACCTGCAGTACGGCCAACCGATGACGGTCAGCGCGACTGTGTTGGCAAGCGACGGGACCGACGTGACCGCCGCAGCCAGCGGCTGGAGTTGGAGCAACAGCGATACCACCGTGGTTGGCATCACGCCCAGTGGGGCGACTGCAAGCCTGCTGGCAAACAATACTTCTTCGACAACGCCTGCTTCCGCTACTGTCACTGCTCAAACAACGGCCCCCAACGGCAGCACCATGAGTGGGCAAATCTCGGCGACCGCCCTGCCTAACTACACCTACCAAACGATCCTCTCAGCCACTTCAGCCAAGGTCGCAGCCGATCGGACTGTAGTCATCACCGCAAAGGTGCTGCGCAGTGATGGTGTTGACGTGACCGCTTCGAGCCAAACCTTGAACTGGGCAATGCCACCTTCGGGAAGCGCAAGCCTCGCGATGACGTTGAGCAACAACAATACAACCGCGACCTTTACCTCCACGCGGCCCGATCTCGACGTAGAGCCCTCCGATCCACCGGTGCCGGATGCAGGCGTTCAGACCAACGTCACCGTCCAAGCAGGCGACTCGCCTCCCGCCACCTTTGCAGTCACCGAATTTGCGCAATACACCAATGCCGTCTCAGGGGGGCCGCTGAATAGACCTGCCGCAACGAACTTCACTATCAGCCTGAAACGATTTCACAGTAGTGCCGACGGTTCGCCAGAGGTGACGAGCGAATGCGATTTCAGCCTGGCCACACCTCAGCCGCCAGGTAGCGCGCTCGGGATCGACCCTCCCGGTCTCATTCGTCTGTACTTCCAATCCGCTGGAACCTACACGCTAGGTTTCCAAAGTATCTGCACCAACAACGTCCCGCCGCATCTCTGGACCTTCACTTTCCTCATACTTTGAGGCCACATTAGCCCTGCAGCAGCACAAGATACATGCGGCCCCGACCATCGACCGGCGAAAAGGCCTAGTTCGCCGTCATTGCGTCGAAATACCGCTCACAGATGCTGCCGGCGGCGCCGCGTTCATCAGCAATGCTCGCCAGCTCTCTCGCTCTCGTGTTAGCCCGTCCGAACAGGTCGACAAGCAAATCGAGGGGGGCTGTGGCTGACGCCCTTCCTTCGGCAGCGGCGGCCGCTGCGCCGGCTGCACGGATGGCGGCGCGATAGGCAGCAACCTCGTCGCGCAGCTTGCGTTCAGCAGCGCCAGCACGATCAACAGCAACGCGGTACACGGCATTTTTTTGTTGACCATCTTCAATCACTCCTTCGACGCGACTGCGCCAGGTCTGTTCTTGCGTGCGCTGCGCGCATTCGGCAAAGCGGGCGGACTCGGCGGCCATGGCGCGGTAGGCGGCGAGATCCTTTCGCGCGGTCGCGGCTTCGGTGCGAGCAGCGGCGCTGCGGTCGCGCTCGATGCCTGCAATGAGCAGTGCACCAGCGAGCCCCAGACCAAGGGCCCAGAGCATCAGGGCGCGGAAGTCGGGCAGCATCAACCTAGCTCCGCCAGTGTCAGACACCAGTTCTTCTCGTACTGCCGGCGGTTCTGCAGCCCCTGCACGAACACGCCGCCGGAATAGCTCCATACCGGCCGACCATCTGGCCCGCGCGCGAGCGCCTTGCATGCCGCCTTGCGCCGACCATCACGCATCAGCCGGGCCGCGCGCGAATCGCACGCCCCATGCTTGCCCACGTTGATCGCGAAGAGCGTGAAGGTGTTAGTGCCGACGCAATCTTGACCAGCTAAACCGCAAAGTGCCGATCCAATATTGACCAGGGTGTTCCACTGACCTGCTGAGAATTTCAGCAGGGATTCAAGGTGATCACCATG
>NZ_JBPJZR010000028.1:0-10326 GCF_051216615.1 Variovorax raffinosi | reverse complement strand
ATAGACGTATGGGCAAAAAAAGGTGAATGACGGACTGTTTTTAAGGTGACGAGAAGGTAGAGGTTACGGCTGCGAATTAATTCACTGTCCTGCTGTGCCCACGCCCACCTGAAAGAGTCTCTCGATTGGATGCCTTCACATCTGCACCATCCCTTCTAGGTGGCATCGTAGGCGTCTGCGTCTATTAGGTGAAGTCTAAAGGCCATCTTCTTATGCGGCTTCCCAAGAATTGAAATATTTACCGTTAAATATTTGGCGACTTCGGCTGTATCGTCGCGCTAGCAAGACCTCTTGCTTGATAGCTGTCGAAACCGATTTGGTAGAGTTAGCGGATTTAGTCAATGCTGTCTCAGTCGATGAAATTAAATTAAAGAACATGAAAATTCAAAAATGAAAGATTTCAAGCTATTGATTGATGGGTTGCTGATTCACGGCGCATCAACTATGAGAGTAATCAATCCGTCGACGGAGGAGGTAGTAGCGGAGTCGCCGGTCGCTGACGGCAAGCAGCTCGATATGGCTGTAGCTGCCGCTTCAAGAGCTTTCAGAGCGTGGGATGGAAGTGGGTGGCTTCATCGCCAAAAACTACTCGGGTTGCTCGCGGATGCGCTGTGCGAACGAACGCAAGAATTTGCAGAGCTATTGACGGCGGAGCAAGGAAAGCCACTGCGCTATGCGAAGGCAGAGGTCGACGTCAGCGCGAAGCGCATTCGTGATCTTGCAAGTTTGGAAATCAACGAAATAGTGCGGGAATCCAGTTCTTCCTCGCGAATCCTTGACCAGGTATTTCCGCTCGGTGTCGTCGCCATCATTACGCCGTGGAACTTCCCATTGGCCCTGCTCGTCAACAAGTTGGCGCCAGCATTGGTGGCAGGCAACTGCGTCGTCATAAAGCCAGCGCCGACTACGCCTCTGACAACCCTGTTTCTGGGCGAGCTCTGCCATACGATTTTTCCTGCTGGGGTCGTGAACGTCATTGCGGACAGAAACGACTTGGGGGCTTGTATGACAAATCACCCTGGCATTGCAAAAGTGAGCTTTACGGGTTCCACGGCGACGGGCCGCCGCGTTATGGAGGCTGCGGCCGGCTCGCTCAAGCGGATTACTTTGGAGCTGGGTGGGAATGATGCGGCCCTGGTGCTGGAAGATGCCGACGTGAAAGAAGTAGCCGCCAAAGTATATGCAGGCGCTATGGTGAATGCGGGCCAGGTCTGTGTGGCGATAAAGCGCGTTTATGTCCCGGACCGTCTCCACGATGCCTTCAATGTCGAACTCGTTCGACTGGCTAATGACACTATAGTTGGCGACGGAATGGACCCGGCATCCGAAATGGGTCCAGTACAGAACTTGGCCCAATTTGAACGAGTCAGTGCCCTGATCAAAGAGGCTTCGACGAGCGGCCGTGTCCTCGCCGGCGGCATGCCGATCGATAGACCTGGCTATTTTATTCCGCCGACAATCGTTGCCGACCTGAACGACAGTTCTCCTTTGATAGCAGAGGAGCAATTCGGCCCTGTCTTACCCGTCCTTCGTTATAGGGATGTAGACGAAGCAATCGCACGAATCAACGACGGTCCATACGCACTCGGCGCCACTGTGTGGACATCAGATCCAGCGGTCGGCGCTAAAACTGCAGGTCGAATTCAAGCCGGTACCGTTTGGGTCAACCATCACATGGCCATGCGCTACGACGTGCCTTTCAGGGGGTTAAAGCAATCGGGCTTTGGCACAGAGCTGGGCATTGAGGGATTGGGTGAGTTCTTGCAGCATCGCATCGTGAACGTGAGGTTGTGATTTCATGTTCGAAATAATTGAGAGAAAAGCTGGAATCCTTATGAAAATCAGAAATTGCCTCCTCGCCTTCTTGAGCTGCGCTACGCCATTTTTTCAGAGTGCATATGCACAAGAATTTCCCCTTTCGACCAAAACGATAAGGATAGTCGTCCCCTATTCACCAGGCGGGCCGACTGACGTGCAGGCACGCATACTTGCCAAGGAACTAAGTTCAACATTAGGCGGCGTGGTTATCGTCGACAACCGACCTGGAGCGGGCGGTGCAATTGGTGCGGCGGAAGTATCGCGAGCACCGGCAGATGGCTACACGCTCTTATATACCGTTGACGGCTTGATCACTCAGACGCCGCATGTCATGAAGAGCTTTCCGTTCGATGCCCTCAAAGGGCTCACACCCATTGCGCGGGCGGCAAGAGGATCGTTCGCATTGCTTGCTCGGCCGGGCTTACAAGCACAAAGCCTGAGTTCGTTCTTGAATTATGCGAAATCCAATCCCCGCAAGCTCACATACGCGTCCGCCGGTATCGGATCGGGGTCGCACATTTTTGGCGAAGTGTTGAATCAAGTAGCGGGAATCGATCTGGTTCACGTGCCTTATAAGGGAAGCGCGGCGGCGCTTCAGGATCTTCTTGGTGGACGTGTTGACATCATGTTCGATTCGCCGATGACGGCTATGAACTACGCCCGAGATGGTCGATTGGTCCTTCTCGGGGCAGCGGCTCCGCAGCGCTTTGCCCAGTTCCCTGACGTTCCGACACTCGCCGAAGCCGGGCTGAAAGGTTTCGAACAAGGCAGTTGGCTGGGCCTCTTCGGCCCGGGGAATCTCGATCCAAAGGCCCTTGCAAAACTGCAGCAGGGAATTGGAAAGATCACAAGCAGCGCTCTCTGGAAAGATACCGTGCAAGCCATGGCATTGGAACCCATTCCTGAAGAGTTGCCTGGTGCGTTTGCAGCTGCGGTGAAAAGCGACAACGAACGTTGGCGTGGATACATACTGAAAGCGCAGATCCAGACAGACTGAATTGAATTTCGCTTTCAATGATGCCCCCAGCGCAGGCACATAGTCATTAAAAGGTACCACATGAATGATGTCACACACCCGGCGTTTGTCGGTAACTATGCCCCAGTCCATGAAGAAGTTGAGGTTTCAAATCTCAAGGTAATTGAAGGGGTCATACCTAATGGTTTGTCTGGCACGCTGTATCGCAATGGGCCAAACCCGATGTTCCCTCCAATCGCCGATAAGCACCACTGGTTTTTGGGTGAGGGCATGGTGCATGCCGTGAATATCCAAGAAGGGCGCGTCTCATATACGAACCGCTGGGTTAGAACCCAGCAATTCAAAGCACAGGAAGCCGAGAGCCGTCGCTTGGTCGCAACCTCGTACGAGGAGGTATTCAACGCAGCGCTAGCCAAAGAACTTTTGAAGGGCTCGAATGAGCCGTCCGAGGTCAAGCCGCTCAAGTTGCCGATGGAATGGGCCGGGACCAACGCCGTGTGGCACGGCGACCGACTTTATGCATTGGGAGAAACAAACCGACCGATCTTGCTTGACGGTGATTCGTTGGCGACGCTTGGAACAACAAGTTTCGACGGGAAATATACGGGGCCAATGACGGCTCATCCGAAGATCGACCCGGAGACGGGGGAGATGCTGGCGTTTGGCTACCAAGCAGCTGGGCCGGGGACACGAGACATTGTGTACTTCGTCATCGATCGACACGGCGGCATTGTTCGTCAGGAACGGTTTCAGGCACCCTATTGCAGTGCGCTTCACGACTTCCTTGCCACGAGGGAGCATGTGCTGTTTCCCGTGTTTCCGGCAACTATAGATGTGCAGCGCGTGGCAGAGGGTGGACCACTCGTTGCTTGGGATCCGAGTCTGCCCACCCGCATTGGGATAATGCGGCGCGATGCGGGTGTGGCGTCGATGCGATGGTTCACTGGTCCAGCATGCTTCGTCTTTCATCCGATGAATGCTTTTGACGTGTCCCGCGATGGGCGACATTTATTGGTGGCCGATGTGATGAAGTTCGACAAGATGCCACTCTTTCCGGACGTGACGGGTAGAAACACTCCGGGTTGGATTAAAGACGGGATGGCGCGGCTCGTGCGCTGGACCTTTGAACTCGATCAGCCAGGCGAGGGCTATACCGAAGAGCTGTTGTGTGAGATAGAAGGTGAGTTCCCGCGGGTTGACGAGAGATTTGCGGGCTTACCTTATCGAAGTGCCTTTTACGTTGCGCGCTTGGGCGAGTATCGTGCGGGATCTTCATTTGACACGTTAGTGCATGTCGATGTTGAGACAAAAGAGGTTCGTACTTGCACTCCCGATGGTGACTTAGGCATGCTTGAACCGGTGTTCGTCGCCAGGAATGCGTCATCGCCCGAAGGAGATGGCTGGATTTTGACAATTGCATTCGATCCTCAGCGCGAGCGCAGCGACCTCTTGATATTCGATGCGGTGAACATTTCGAGAGGCCCAGTCGCGCGGGTGGAACTGCCTAAGCGTGTGCCGTACGGGTTTCATGGAACATGGCGAAGCGGTCAAGATAAATAGTCGCCCCTGCAAATCACCGCATCCCGCTTGAACACTGGCTGCGTGGCTCTTTAACGGTGCACCTAAGCCCTCGAGAATCGTTGAACCGGCAGCCGATTGCTGAGAGATGTGCGCTGCTCCAGGCCACCGAAACAGCCGACCTTTCCGCCCGCGCCCGGTCGAGATGATCGACCTTCGCCACCCGCTGGCAGTGCTTGCAAACCGTTTTCCCCGGGCCCAGATCGAGGTGGCATTGACCCCGTACTTATGCGCCAGGCGCGCACCGGCCGAGTCTTCGATACGACGATCTCTTCGGCCCTTCGCTGCGACTGGCCGGCGCCGGCGTTGCCGCAGCAGGCTGCCTGCGCCTTCCCATCCTTATGATGGCCAGCCTGCTGTACGTCAAGCGCACTTACAACTCAGCCATCAAGAATTAGCAAAGCGTGGCCCGAGAACATGGTCTGGCAGCCCTTCAGCGGGATGACCTTCTACGAGCCGCGCTTGCCCTGAGACACCACCCAGATCGGGCGCTTCCGCTCGGCCTTGGGCGAGGCCGACGTCGAAGAACTCCTGAAGGCCACCATCGACACTGCGGTGCACAGCAAGGCGATCAAGCCAGCCGAGTTCGAGCGCGTGATCGTGGACGCCACCGTTCAGGAAAAGGCGATTGCTCACCCGGTGGACTCGCTCCTGCTGGAGATTGCCCGTCAGGTGGTGGCTGCGGCCAAACGGGCGGGCATCGCCTTGAAAAAGACCTTCGCACGCGAGGGCAGCACCCTGCGGCGCAGAACCGGCCGCTACGGCCACGCCAAGCGGTGCAAGCGGCTGCGCAAAGTGGTCAAACTTCGTGCGCACAATATCGGTTGATTGGATCGGCGCCAACAAGCGGGGCATTGAACGCATCAACTCCGGAGCTGCCCTGAACATCGAGATGTCCTGGCAATATTGACATCTCAATGAGCGGTCGCATCGGTGGTTTTTATGGCATGCTCGACGCATGACCGAGAAAGTTCCGTTGAGTACTGCGCCCAAGGCTAGAAAAACCACCGCAATGATTGCGGTGGCTGTTCCGCCGGTTCGCGCAGCATCGAAGCCCGCTCCGGTGGACGGCTCGCACGCGTCGGTGAACCGCTTCCTTTCCGCTTACATCATGGGGGTAGCCAACCGTTTGGCCAATGGGGCCTCCAATCACTATCGCTCGCGTTTCAACCTCGGTATGTCCGAATGGCGTGCCATGATGGCCGTGGGCGGAGGTGCTGAATTCATCGTGCGCGAGGTTGCCGAGATGGCCGACTTGGACTATGCGGCCGCGAGCAAGAGCGTGCGAGTGCTGGAGGAGCGAGGCTTCGTTTCGGTTGAGCAGACCAAGCGGCGGGGCCGCGCCGCCATCGTGCGACTCACGCCCGAGGGCACCGAGATCTACCGCAAGCTGCGCGATTCCGCGCGAAGACGCAACAAGCGGCTGATCGACGGTTTCACCGCTGCAGAGGTCGAGCAATTGTGGACGCTCCTGCGGCGTGTGGAGCGGCAGGTGCCCCACATGAACGCGGAATGACGTGAAGGCTTTGTAATAAGCTTCAGCGGCCGGTCTTCGCGCGCTGAATACCAGCGTAGACGCGTGTACGCAATTCTGCGAAGCGTGGCTCGACACGGGTTTCGGACTGGCTGCGCGGGCCGGGGATGTCGATAGCGATGTCGTCCAGTACACGTGTCGGCGAAGTTGAAAGTACCAGCACGCGCTGACCCAGATACACGGCCTCATCAATGTCGTGCGTCACGAAGATCAGAGTCAGCCCGAACTCTGACCAAAGCTGCAGCATCAGATCCTCGAGATCGGCGCGGGTCTGCGCATCCACCGCCGCGAAAGGCTCGTCTAGTACCATTACTTTGGGCTTATAGGCCACGGCTCGCGCGATAGCCACGCGCTGCTGCATACCACCCGAAAGTTGCCAGGGGTAGGAATCGCCAACGTGACCCAGCGCAACGGCTTCGAGAGCCGCCTGCACCGCCGTGTCGCGTTCGGTCTTGGGCACCTTGCGCTCACGCAGCGGCAACTCGACGTTCTCACGCACTGTCTTCCACGGGAACAGGCTACGCCCGTATTCTTGAAACACCACAGCCATTTCCTCTGGCGGCGAATCGACTTGGTGGCCGTTAACGCTGACGGAGCCGCGCGTGGGTGCGAGCAAGCCGGCCAAGCATTTGAGCAGCGTGGTCTTGCCGGCGCCTGAAGGGCCAACGATGCAGGTGAAGTCGCCCGGGCGTACGTCAAAGCTCAGGTCGCCGATGGCCTCAACGCGGCGCTCCTTCGACTCATAGACCTTGTTGAGTTTACGGACCGAGACGACGGCGGTGTCTGTGGTGGGGGGTATCGTTGTGGTTGTCATGTCAGTTGTTTTTCTCGAGGTCGCGCATGCCGTAGTACCAACGCAGTGTTCGGCGCTCAAACTGCCGAAACACAACCGACAACGCGAAGCCAAACAGGCCGAGCATCAGTACGCCGCTCCACATCTGCGGTATCTCATAGCTACGCTGGAAATAGATGATGGCTGAGCCCAGTCCGTCCAGGGCCGCAAACATCTCACTGATCACCATCAGCACGATGCCGATCGACAAGCCCAATCGCATGCCGACGATGATCTGCGGCGACGCGCTCGGCAAAACGAAATGGCGCAGTCGGCCCAGGCCACGGATGCGGTAGGTGCGACAGGTGTCATCGAGAACATTGTCGGCAGCCTTCACACCCTCTACCGTGTTGAGGAGGATCGGCCAGATCGCACCGGCCACGATTACCGTGATCTTCATTGCGTCCCCGAATCCCATGCTTACGATCAGCAATGGAATCATCGCTACAGGAGGGACTGCCCGGAAAAATTCGAGCACCGGTTCTACTGCACGGCGCAGTGGGGCCCAGGTGCCGATAGGAATTCCGAGTGCAACGCCGCCGACGCTGGCGAGCAGGTAGCCCGCCAGGAGGCGTTCGAGGCTGGGCAGCACATCAGTGAAGAAGCGGGGCCCGAGCCACAGCAGGTTGAACTGCTTGAGCACCGCACCGAGCGACGGGAAGTAAAAATTGGTCGAGTTCGCGCTCAACGCATAGACCAGCGCAAACAGCACCAGCGGCAACGCCAGCTCAACCAGCAGTTTGCGGAATGCAATGTTGATCATTTCTTTTCTCCAAGGCGGCGCACGCTCGGATGCCAGCGCAGGATGCGAATTTCCAGCACGCGGGCGAGTACGTTGATTGCCATTCCCATGAGCCCGGCAACCAGTACATATGCATAAGCATCTGCCGTTGCGTTCGACATCTGGGCGACGACGATGCCGCGGCCCAGCCCTTGGCTACCGATGACCATTTCCGCAGTCACCGCAAGTACGAGCGCCATGGCTGCTGCCAGACGCACACCCGTGAACAGGAAAGGCAGCAACGTCGGCCATGCGACGTGCCGTACGAAGCCGGTTCGAGTGAATCGGAAGGAACGCGCGGTGTCGCGTGCCACAGCGTCAATGTCGTTCAGGCCGTATAGCATCTGCAGCAGCACCTGCCAGAAAGCCGCGTAGGTGATCAGCACCACGCCTGATTGGTAGCGCGAGCCGAAAATCAGGATCACGCCGGGAATCAATGCAACGGAAGGAATCGGGCGCAGGAACTCGATCGTCGAGTGCGTGTAGCGACGCGCGCCAGGCACGAGGCCGACGAACAGGCCCACAACGACACCCGCCGCTGTGGCTATGATCAGTCCCAGCACCCAAGTGCGTACCGTGGCCGCCAGGAATGCCCAGAACTCGGGTGTGCTTCCTATCTCGCGAAGCTTGATCAGCACAGCCGACAGCGGTGGAAAGAAACTGCTGTCGATCAAGCCGTATCGCGGTGCGACTTCCCACAGAAGAGCGAGTACAACGACGCCGGCAAAGCCGGTCGCCATGCGAGCCAATGCCGCGCCATCCGGGCGCGCGACTTTGAGGGCGCGCGCCGCTCCGGCCCCTTGAGTAGTTGGTCCAAGCGTCCCATGGCCAGCTGACATGAGTTTACTTCCCGTTCCAGACCAGTTCGTCATACACAGCCGGCTTGGTGAGCATGCCAAACTCTAGGCCGGCTTTCGAGAATAGCTCGACAGATTCTCGCGGGACGTTGGTCATGAAACGCGGGAGGATCAATTTAGCGGCAACGTCAGGGCCGAGTTTGGTGAACTTAGGCAGTTGTGTGCGGACTTGCTCCGGATTCTTCTGCGCATAGTCAAGCGATTCCGTGATGGCTGCCTGCAATTGTTTGAACAATTCGGGGTTGGTCTTCAGTTGCATATCGCTCGTGAAATATGCCGACGTCAGCATGCCGTTCTTCGCCATCGTTTGGAACGGTGAAGCTATGGGCGGGAAGCCTGAGTTCATGGCAGCGGTGCCGAACGGCTCCGCGGCGATCATCGCGTCGGTGCGCCCGGCCTGCAGCGCGGCCAGCGCTTCGGCAAAGCCCAGTTCGATGAATCTCACATTGTTTGGGTCGCCGCCGTCGGCCTTGACCGCGGTTTTGCCCAACAATTGCAGCAGGCCGTTCAGCGCGTTCACGCTCACCGTCTTACCTTCTAAGTCCTTCGCAGACTTGATGCCGCTCTTGGGGCTGGCATGGATCATGGAAACATCGGCACCTGCGATGCCGGTGGAGCCAGAACCCGGCGCAATGATTTTGATTGGGAGGCCCTTGTCACGGGCCTGCAACAAGTTCACCAGCGCGCTGAAGCCGAAGTGAAACTCGCTGCTCATGACGGCAGGCACGGCGCCGGTGGATGCGACGCTGGCCTTGAGGGAAAGGCCGTGCTTTTTGAAGATACCGACTTCCTCGCCAAGGTACAGCGCAGCCACATCGGTGACAGGCACAAAGCCAGCGTTCACGATCACGAGCGGCTTGGCCTGCGCGTTGGTGTTGCCAGCTACCAGAGCGCCGGCGAGGGCCAGGCCAAGCAGGATGCGTCGTTGCAGTGAAAGGGCGGTCATGGGAAGTCTCCTTGGTTGGTTGAATGTATAGGGGAGGGAACTAGGCGGGACGTGGGCCAGCCAGCGTCGTGCGGGTCATGTAGCGTGCGCGACCGACGTAGTCGGGGATCGCCTTGTGCATGCAGGCACGGTTGTCCCAGATGAGCAACTGGTCTTTCTTCCAGCGGATGCGACAAGTGTTTTCGAAGCGTGCACTATGGTCGTAAAGAAATTGCAGCAAAGGACGGCTCTCCGCCTCTGTCATGCCTTCGAAGCGTTGCACGTAGACGGAGTTGACAAAAAGGAATCGCCGACCCGACACAGGATGTGTGCAAACCAGGGGGTGAACGGTTTCGCGGTCGCCGGCGGCGATGTCTAGGTCTGTCTTGGCGCTGCTGGCGCTGAATTTGCGATTCTGCGCGTGGTACGCCGAGCCGTAGATGCGGGTAGCACTGTGTACGACTGACAACGTGTCCAACACCGAGCGCAGTTTGGGCGACAAGGTTTCATAAGCCGCATACATGCTAAGAAAGCCGGTGTCACCCCCGAATTCGGGAACGGTGACTGCACGCATGATCACGGCCGCAGGCGGCTCGTCGAAGTAGGTGCTGTCGGCATGCCAGGACTCGCCGATCACGCGGCCCATATCGTCGGCATCGCGCTTGATGATGTGGATCAGCGGGTTACCCTCAACCGAATGCAACTGCGGAATGTTCATCAGGCTGCCCAAGCGCTGACTGAACGCGAGGTGCTGCTCATGGCTGATCGGCTGGTCGGGAAAATAGATCACCAGATAGTCGGCGAAGGCCTGACGGATTTCGGCAAAGGTTTCTTCGTCCACCGGCTTGGACAGATCTACACCGGTGATCTCTGCACCGATGGTGCTGTTTACTGGCGCAACGTTGATGCGTTTGAATTTATGCGGGTTGTCGTAGATGGTAGTCACGGAAATGAGTCCTTGGTGTTTCGGAAAAAGCAGATGTGAGTCAGGGTTGTGATGGCGCGGTGTGCGTGTATTGCGTCAG
>NZ_JBPJZR010000027.1:0-14255 GCF_051216615.1 Variovorax raffinosi | reverse complement strand
ATCGGCGTCAAGGAACTGTCGGAGATCCTTCATGCAGATTGCGAACTGGAAGCGCTGTGCGCCCGGCTTGCCGCCGAGTCGATGACGACCATGGAGAAGACCGAGCTGGAGTATGTTGACTTTAGAGCGGCCAACACTTCGCCCTGTAGCCTCTGGAGCAGGCGCGTTTTGATCGGGCTGGGCTTGCCTTGCTCTAAGCCTGCAACGGCAATCCATTTGTCCACATCAAGGTCGAGGGTCTCCGCCAGAAAACCCGCGAGTTCAGGCGGGGTGTGCTTTCGAATCTTCGCGCTCGCAATGGTTGATGGGTCGATGTTTGCTCGGCGGGCGAGTTCGGCTTGGGTGTGGCGGTCGAGTGCGGCGGCCAAGAGGGCGGCGGTTGGGTTCATGCGCGAAATTGTGGCAGGTTGCAATCAAAAAAGAGTTGCAAGTTGTCATGATGTGTGTAGCATCCGATTGATTGCAACTTGCAATGATTTGGGAGCCACCTGATGTCACTTGCCCTTTCGGAACGTCGCGTCGTAGCCGTCGATCATTCCGCCTTCTTCGTCCATTTCCTCCGCGAATCCAAGCTTTGCCAAAGCGTTGGAGACGGCGGGAAGCTGATCCAAGCTGTTGACCAGCACCTCGCGGTACACGATGCCATCGACGTTGCGAACGCCCAAAGTCCAGACATTGCTGGTGGAGCCACGGCTCTTGGCGAACGCCTTCTCAATCGCGGCGAGGACTTCGCTGTCATCAGTGCGGCTGGTGGCTTGTGGAATCAGGTGGGTGGTCTTGCTCATGAGGCCCTTTCTTCGCCGCATCGGCGCGTGTTTGCGTACGTCGCGAAGTATCTAAGGAAACTGGCCGAGCCCACTCCTGTCCCCGTCTGACGTTCCACACGGTAGCCCTGCGCGCAGGGCCTCCGCGTGCAACGTCGCACGGATAGGAGCCACCACATGATCAAAGTCAGCATTCCGGCCGTCCTCACCCGCAACCAATCGGGCATCGGCAAGACCTCGGGCAAGGCCTACAACATGGACTTCCAGACGGTCTATCTGCACACCATCGGCAAGGACGGCAAGCCAAGCCCGTTCCCCGAGAAAACCGAAATCATCCTCGACAAGAACGAGCAGGGCCAACCGCTCGTGTACGCAGCCGGGGAATACCAGCTGCACCCCGCAAGCCTGTACGTGGACCGGAGCGGGAACCTCGCGGTGGCTCCGCGTCTGGCTCCGCTCCCCAAGGCTTGAGGGGTGCACCATGCAATCGCGTGATGCGATGCAGGCCGCTCGGCTCGCGCAACTCGAGGGCGCTGTCCTCGGGCTGATGCGCGATGCCGAAGCTGATGGTCTCGATGGTCTGTCCATCGAAGTGACCGCCGACGCGGGCCAGATCGCAATCGATCTGAGCTACACGGCGAACGGCGTGCCCGTCTCGGGAGAGTCGCTGTGAGCGCCTACGCCCGCAACTTCCTGCGCCTTCGCTACTGGCTCGAAGGTCTCGACGGTGGCGCACAGCGTTCGCTTTCGTTCTACGAGCGCAACCTGGTCGAAAGCCTCCGCGTGCAGGCATCGGCCTTGATCGGCGCCACGGTATGACCGCCGTTGCCGCGCTGTTCGTCCGCAAGACCAATCACTACGCCGAACTCGGAGTGGACTGCTACGACTTCGAGCGCAACGCGCTGACGTGGCAAGGCGGTTGCCCTGGCGTGTTTCATCCGCCGTGCCGCTCGTGGGGCAACTTCGCGCAGTGGGCAAAGCCTCGTGAAGGCGAGCGTGACCTGGCACTGTGGGCGATGGCGAAGGTTCGCGAAAACGGCGGTGTGCTGGAACACCCCAGCACGTCGAAGCTCTGGCGCGAAACCGGATGCCTTGGCTTCGGTATGCGTGACTCCTACGGCGGTGTGCTGGTGCCGGTTTTGCAAAGCTGGTGGGGCCATCGCGCACCGAAGGCGACCTCGCTTTACATCGTCGGGCCAGTGCCCGAGATTCCCTACGTCGAGAACGCTCCAACGTTCACGACCATCGAGCGCATGGGTCGGCCCGAGCGTGAACGCACGCCGCCGGCATTCGCTGCCTGGCTGGTCGAAGTCGCGAGGGCTTGTGCATGAGCTACCTCGGCGCACGTCAGCACGAAGTCAACGCCGCACGCGCATCCTCCATGGAAGCGCTGCGCGCGTTCTCGCAGCGTCAAACCGCTCGCGATTTTCAGACCGCAGAAGCGCGCGCAGCGCGCGGGCTTGTCTCAGTATCAACAAGTGGTTTTGGGGTGTCTCGGAACCTCCCCACGGCCTTCGTCATGGCGGAGCATTCCATCGAGATTGATCGGCCACAGGCCCGCGTGACCCGCATGCGTAAGGGCGTTGGCGTCGGCGCGAAGTGCCTGTTGAATCTTGGTGAAGGTGACAGCGGGAACAACGTGATGGTGACCCTCACGTATCGCGGCACCAATGCCGACTGGCAACCGCGCCACGTCTCCGATTACATCCGCGCTGTGCGCAAGTGGTTCGCGCATCGCTGCCCTGGTCAACGGCTTAAGTACCTCTGGGTTGCAGAGATTCAGGACGGCAAGCGCCGTGCGGATGGCATTGGCCGGGGCGTCATCCATTACCACGCGATTTTTTTCCTTCCGGCAGGGGTGAGCATGCCCCCTGCCGACAAACGCGGTTGGTGGCCTCATGGCTTCACCAACACCGAAAAGGGCTACTCGCCAGTGGCCTATCTCATGAGCTACGCCAAGAAGGCGAACAGTAAGAACGTTGGAGGTTTTCCCCGTGGATCACGTCTTTACGCCGTGGGCGGCTTGGATGCTCCTGGCGCTGCTATCAAGCGCTGGGTTCTGTGGCCTGCGTATGTGCAGGGCAATGCTGCGATCACCGACCGCTTTCGACCTGCGGAGGGAGGCGGCTACATCAATGCTGAGACCGGCCAATTTCTCGAATCTGAATTCGCACCAACAGGCGGCGGTTTTTCTCGCTTTATCCGCGTGCGGACCACACCCCGCCAGATCGACGCAAGCGGCCCGTTCTCATGGGCTCCAGATTTCACCAACACAGCGGACGCCGGTCCCGCTGCGTACCTTCATTGACGACCGGCACAACGAAAAGGACTTTCCAAAATGTTCCGTATCAACGCACTCCGTACCGCAGTCGCTACCGCCGTCCTGGCTGCTGGCACCTCGGCCATGGCTGCACTGCCCGCAGGCGCGGAAGCAGCCATCACCACGTATCAGGCTGACGTGGTCACCGCCATCGGCCTCGTCATCGCCGCTGGCATCGCGATTTACGCTGTGAAGAAGCTCGGCCAAAAGATGGGCTGGCTGTAAGCCTGTCCGGAGCGGGCAATGGCATCACAAACCATCGAGTGCGGCGCTGCTTGCTCGATCACGGTCGAGCTTGCGCCCGCTCCACCTTCCACCGAGAACCTTGCCGATATCGCCCTGGTGGCTGGCTTGTTTCTCGGAGCCGCCATCGTCATTTTCTGCGCGCGGCAGTTCCTGAAATTCTTCGAGGCAACCCCTCATGATCACTAAGGCCGCATATGCCTTCTTCCATCGAAATGATGCTCGCGCTTGGCTCGTTGCTCTTGCTCTGGGTTGCGTTTGGCTGAATGCTGGTGCGGTCAATAAGGGCAACATCAGCCGCGTGCAGGTGCAGAGCAACGGGCGCAGCACGGCGATAGGGCCAGTGACCAATAGCGGGGGCAGCACGATCCCCGTTTCACCCGAAAAGGGCGGCTGGACACAAGCCGGCAATTACGGCGTGCCTCCTGGTGCAACCGGGCCCACTGTGTCGACTCAGATCAACGGCGAGGTCGTGTTTCATGGCCCCAGCAGCAAGTACCCGTTTCAAGGAAACACCCAGTCCACCACCTCCGGGTGGGTGGTCCCTGCGCTTGGCGCTGCTGCCGCGATAGGCTGCACCTTCGCGACGGGCGGGCTTGCGACTGCTGCATGCCTCGCGCTTCCGATTGCCATGCCCTACCTGTACGACTGGATTACCCGCTCCGGCGGGCGCATCAATCCCGAGACCGGCGAGCTACAGCGCAGCCAGACGCAAACAAAGTGGAATCTGACAAGCGGCTCGTTGCGTGATCTCGGCTTCTGGGAAAGCGGTGCTGAGGCGTGCCGCTCGTCGTCCATCGTGCAGGCTTATTTGGATAAAACAGCTTTCGATTCGGTCGGCCCAAACACCGTTGAAAGTCAGTCGTTCTCGTCGCCCTTCTGCATCCGGATGGTCAAGCGGACGACAGGGTCCGGCTCTGTCTCGCAGGTCACCGCAGCCTTGCAGGCCACGAACGTAACGCAGATCGGATGGCTTCCCTCATCTATGGACGACATTGCGCCGTACATGAAGAACGTGCAGCCCGACGGGCGGGTGTGGGGTGAGGCTTTGGAGAAGGGCGCAGAGATGCCGCTTTCGATTCCAACCGTTACCGGTCCTTCCCAGATTCAAGGGCCAGAGAAGAGCACCACCAACCCCGATGGGTCGCGCACCGTTGAGCGCAACATTTACAACTTTCAGACATCGGGCAACACGATCACGAACACGACCAACGTGACGAACACGACGACTTACAACAGCGACAACAGTGTGCGTAGTGTGTCCAGCACGACGAAGACGCCGACAGCCGAGGAGGCCGACAAGGACAGCGAGTGCGAGAAGCGCCCGAACTCTGCGGGGTGTGCCGATCTGGACACGCCTACCGGCGAAATACCGCGCGAGACGAAGACCATCACCTACGCTGAAGAATCGGTGTTTGGCGGCGGCAGTTGTCCAAGCGATAAGCAGTGGTCCAGCGGCACCACGGGGCACAGCTACAAGCTGGTTGACTGGGGCACGCTGTGCGGCTTCGCAGCACCGGCTCGGGCGCTGGTGATCCTCCTGGCGATCTTTGCGGCCTTCCTCATCGTGATGCCGGGTAAGGAGGTGCGGACATGAAGCTGGGCGTATGGCTCCTGTCGATGATGCAGCCGCTGATTGCGAAGATTCTCGCAACCCTCGGTTTCAGCATCATCACCATCGTGGGCATGGAATCGGTGGTCGGCCAGTTGAAGGCGCAGATCGTCGCGCAGATGGGCGCACTCAGCGGCGACACGCTGAATTTCGCGCTCTACATGGGCATCGGCAAAGCCATTGGCATCATCTTCGGCGCATGCACGACGAAGCTCTTGCTGTGGTCGATCCAGAACGCAACATCAATCATGGGAAAGAGCAACGGCTGATGCTTACCGTATGGACTGGACTCCCCGGCTCCGGCAAAACGTCGGGGGTGATTGAGAAGGTGCTGATGCCGCTGGCCGCGAAGGGCTGGATGGAAGAAGCGATCGACGCGGACGGCAACAAGGTGCCCGTCAAGCGCAAGCTGTGGACGAACATCAACGGCCTGTTGCTCGAACACGAGAAGATCGATGCGGATGATCTGCTGCGCTGGCACGAGTGGGTCAAGCCCGGCGATCTGATTGTTTTCGATGAGGTGCAAAAGCCGTGGCCGCTCACCGGCGCGAACAAGGAACAGCCCAAGTGCATCACCGAGCTGGAGACGCATCGCCACTACGGCATCGACATGCACCTGCTCACTCAGCATCCAATGCTGATCAACGCGGCTATCGTGCGGCTGGCTGGGCAGCATTTCCACGTTCGCAAGCTCGGCAACTCGCGCTTCGCGACGATCTACGAGTGGGACGGTGTAAGCCGCACGCTGCTCTACAAGAACTCGTTTTCGAAGAAGCCGTGGCGGCGTTCCAAGGGCGCGGAGAAGGTCTACCGGTCCAGCTCGCTGCACACGAAGCAAAAGCGGTCGGTGCCTACGGTGATCTTCGGCATCCTGTTCGCCCTGGTCATGCTCGGCGTCCTCGGGCCAACGGTCTACGGGCGCATGCAGGAACGCTTTCACCCGAAGCCCGTGGAGGTCACCAACACCGAAACCAAGGGGGTAGCCGCACCATCGGTGCAAACGGCCGCCGTGGTGCCTGCCAGCGCCCTTGCCGCTCAGCCAAGCGGACAGCAGGCCGACAAGCCGCCAGTGTTCGCGGGGTGCGGCCGTATCCGCGACAGATGCCAGTGCTTCGATGACAAGGGCGCGCCTTTCGAGAAGGAGCCTTTGTTCTGTGAGGACATGACGCGCGTGGCCGTGGGCTTTGGTGCGCCGCTGGAGCATCTGCGCGATGACGGCGAGGTGCATCGCGAACGCCTCGCGCGTCTCTCCTGGGCTGACAACGACAGGGACGTGCTCACGTACATGGCGAACCGGGCGACTGCGCAGACTGTCGTGGCAAGGGAGCCCGCACCAGCGAAGGTGCGCTAGCCTGCGACGCGCACCGTAGCGCAGAGCGGGCAGTCGGGCACCTTCTTGCTAAGCGGTATTCCGGGGACCCGCTTGCGGGGGTAGGTCGCTCGTTCACCCTGTTCCCGGCAGTTCTTCGCAGCCGGTCAAGTCACCTGAAGGCTGGTTGGGCTGGTGCGTGTCGGCCTGTCGATTTGCTTGAGCAACCAGCCAAATACGTACATCTTTTGGCAGTGTGTTTGAGGGGATTTCAATGCTTGTAGGGTACGCGCGGGTTTCAACGGGAGATCAGGAAACTACGCTCCAGGTGGATGCACTCAAGCGCAACGGCGTTCGCAGCGTCTTTGTGGAAAAGGGGTCTGGCGTAGGCCCTCGGCCTGAGCTTCAGCGGCTGCTGGCTTCGCTGAATGACGGGGATACCCTGGTCGTGTGGAAGCTGGACCGCATTGCACGTTCGATGCGGGAAGTGCTTCGAGTGATGGACGTACTAAAGCAACGTGGTTGCAGTTTTAGATCCTTGACCGAACCTATCGATACGTCTCACTCGTTCGGTGAACTCACGTTGCAGATGATCGCGGCGTTTGCCCAGTTCGAACGTAGCCTGATCCGTGAGCGCTCAATGGCTGGGCAGGTTGCTGCCATGCGGCGGGGTTCAGTCTTTGGCAGGGAGCGCGCGTTGTGTGCCGAGGATGAAAACTTGGCGGCGATGATGGTTGCCGCTGGCTGCACCATGACCAGTGTGGCCGCTCATTTCGGGGTAAGTCGAGCCACTGTGTGGCGTATCGACCGAGAAGCTCGTGGGCTACCTGAGACGCGGGAACGGCCGGTTTGGAAGGCGGCGTTTCATGCTCGCTAGTATTGACTTTAGAGCGGCCAACACTTCGCCCTGTAGCCTCTGGAGCAGGCGCGTTTTGATCGGGCTGGGCTTGCCTTGCTCTAAGCCTGCAACGGCAATCCATTTGTCCACATCAAGGTCGAGGGTCTCCGCCAGAAAACCCGCGAGTTCAGGCGGGGTGTGCTTTCGAATCTTCGCGCTCGCAATGGTTGATGGGTCGATGTTTGCTCGGCGGGCGAGTTCGGCTTGGGTGTGGCGGTCGAGTGCGGCGGCCAAGAGGGCGGCGGTTGGGTTCATGCGCGAAATTGTGGCAGGTTGCAATCAAAAAAGAGTTGCAAGTTGTCATGATGTGTGTAGCATCCGATTGATTGCAACTTGCAATGATTTGGGAGCCACCTGATGTCACTTGCCCTTTCGGAACGTCGCGTCGTAGCCGTCGATCATTCCGCCTTCTTCGTCCATTTCCTCCGCGAATCCAAGCTTTGCCAAAGCGTTGGAGACGGCGGGAAGCTGATCCAAGCTGTTGACCAGCACCTCGCGGTACACGATGCCATCGACGTTGCGAACGCCCAAAGTCCAGACATTGCTGGTGGAGCCACGGCTCTTGGCGAACGCCTTCTCAATCGCGGCGAGGACTTCGCTGTCATCAGTGCGGCTGGTGGCTTGTGGAATCAGGTGGGTGGTCTTGCTCATGAGGCCCTTTCTTCGCCGCATCGGCGCGTGTTTGCGTACGTCGCGAAGTATCTAAGGAAACTGGCCGAGCCCACTCCTGTCCCCGTCTGACGTTCCACACGGTAGCCCTGCGCGCAGGGCCTCCGCGTGCAACGTCGCACGGATAGGAGCCACCACATGATCAAAGTCAGCATTCCGGCCGTCCTCACCCGCAACCAATCGGGCATCGGCAAGACCTCGGGCAAGGCCTACAACATGGACTTCCAGACGGTCTATCTGCACACCATCGGCAAGGACGGCAAGCCAAGCCCGTTCCCCGAGAAAACCGAAATCATCCTCGACAAGAACGAGCAGGGCCAACCGCTCGTGTACGCAGCCGGGGAATACCAGCTGCACCCCGCAAGCCTGTACGTGGACCGGAGCGGGAACCTCGCGGTGGCTCCGCGTCTGGCTCCGCTCCCCAAGGCTTGAGGGGTGCACCATGCAATCGCGTGATGCGATGCAGGCCGCTCGGCTCGCGCAACTCGAGGGCGCTGTCCTCGGGCTGATGCGCGATGCCGAAGCTGATGGTCTCGATGGTCTGTCCATCGAAGTGACCGCCGACGCGGGCCAGATCGCAATCGATCTGAGCTACACGGCGAACGGCGTGCCCGTCTCGGGAGAGTCGCTGTGAGCGCCTACGCCCGCAACTTCCTGCGCCTTCGCTACTGGCTCGAAGGTCTCGACGGTGGCGCACAGCGTTCGCTTTCGTTCTACGAGCGCAACCTGGTCGAAAGCCTCCGCGTGCAGGCATCGGCCTTGATCGGCGCCACGGTATGACCGCCGTTGCCGCGCTGTTCGTCCGCAAGACCAATCACTACGCCGAACTCGGAGTGGACTGCTACGACTTCGAGCGCAACGCGCTGACGTGGCAAGGCGGTTGCCCTGGCGTGTTTCATCCGCCGTGCCGCTCGTGGGGCAACTTCGCGCAGTGGGCAAAGCCTCGTGAAGGCGAGCGTGACCTGGCACTGTGGGCGATGGCGAAGGTTCGCGAAAACGGCGGTGTGCTGGAACACCCCAGCACGTCGAAGCTCTGGCGCGAAACCGGATGCCTTGGCTTCGGTATGCGTGACTCCTACGGCGGTGTGCTGGTGCCGGTTTTGCAAAGCTGGTGGGGCCATCGCGCACCGAAGGCGACCTCGCTTTACATCGTCGGGCCAGTGCCCGAGATTCCCTACGTCGAGAACGCTCCAACGTTCACGACCATCGAGCGCATGGGTCGGCCCGAGCGTGAACGCACGCCGCCGGCATTCGCTGCCTGGCTGGTCGAAGTCGCGAGGGCTTGTGCATGAGCTACCTCGGCGCACGTCAGCACGAAGTCAACGCCGCACGCGCATCCTCCATGGAAGCGCTGCGCGCGTTCTCGCAGCGTCAAACCGCTCGCGATTTTCAGACCGCAGAAGCGCGCGCAGCGCGCGGGCTTGTCTCAGTATCAACAAGTGGTTTTGGGGTGTCTCGGAACCTCCCCACGGCCTTCGTCATGGCGGAGCATTCCATCGAGATTGATCGGCCACAGGCCCGCGTGACCCGCATGCGTAAGGGCGTTGGCGTCGGCGCGAAGTGCCTGTTGAATCTTGGTGAAGGTGACAGCGGGAACAACGTGATGGTGACCCTCACGTATCGCGGCACCAATGCCGACTGGCAACCGCGCCACGTCTCCGATTACATCCGCGCTGTGCGCAAGTGGTTCGCGCATCGCTGCCCTGGTCAACGGCTTAAGTACCTCTGGGTTGCAGAGATTCAGGACGGCAAGCGCCGTGCGGATGGCATTGGCCGGGGCGTCATCCATTACCACGCGATTTTTTTCCTTCCGGCAGGGGTGAGCATGCCCCCTGCCGACAAACGCGGTTGGTGGCCTCATGGCTTCACCAACACCGAAAAGGGCTACTCGCCAGTGGCCTATCTCATGAGCTACGCCAAGAAGGCGAACAGTAAGAACGTTGGAGGTTTTCCCCGTGGATCACGTCTTTACGCCGTGGGCGGCTTGGATGCTCCTGGCGCTGCTATCAAGCGCTGGGTTCTGTGGCCTGCGTATGTGCAGGGCAATGCTGCGATCACCGACCGCTTTCGACCTGCGGAGGGAGGCGGCTACATCAATGCTGAGACCGGCCAATTTCTCGAATCTGAATTCGCACCAACAGGCGGCGGTTTTTCTCGCTTTATCCGCGTGCGGACCACACCCCGCCAGATCGACGCAAGCGGCCCGTTCTCATGGGCTCCAGATTTCACCAACACAGCGGACGCCGGTCCCGCTGCGTACCTTCATTGACGACCGGCACAACGAAAAGGACTTTCCAAAATGTTCCGTATCAACGCACTCCGTACCGCAGTCGCTACCGCCGTCCTGGCTGCTGGCACCTCGGCCATGGCTGCACTGCCCGCAGGCGCGGAAGCAGCCATCACCACGTATCAGGCTGACGTGGTCACCGCCATCGGCCTCGTCATCGCCGCTGGCATCGCGATTTACGCTGTGAAGAAGCTCGGCCAAAAGATGGGCTGGCTGTAAGCCTGTCCGGAGCGGGCAATGGCATCACAAACCATCGAGTGCGGCGCTGCTTGCTCGATCACGGTCGAGCTTGCGCCCGCTCCACCTTCCACCGAGAACCTTGCCGATATCGCCCTGGTGGCTGGCTTGTTTCTCGGAGCCGCCATCGTCATTTTCTGCGCGCGGCAGTTCCTGAAATTCTTCGAGGCAACCCCTCATGATCACTAAGGCCGCATATGCCTTCTTCCATCGAAATGATGCTCGCGCTTGGCTCGTTGCTCTTGCTCTGGGTTGCGTTTGGCTGAATGCTGGTGCGGTCAATAAGGGCAACATCAGCCGCGTGCAGGTGCAGAGCAACGGGCGCAGCACGGCGATAGGGCCAGTGACCAATAGCGGGGGCAGCACGATCCCCGTTTCACCCGAAAAGGGCGGCTGGACACAAGCCGGCAATTACGGCGTGCCTCCTGGTGCAACCGGGCCCACTGTGTCGACTCAGATCAACGGCGAGGTCGTGTTTCATGGCCCCAGCAGCAAGTACCCGTTTCAAGGAAACACCCAGTCCACCACCTCCGGGTGGGTGGTCCCTGCGCTTGGCGCTGCTGCCGCGATAGGCTGCACCTTCGCGACGGGCGGGCTTGCGACTGCTGCATGCCTCGCGCTTCCGATTGCCATGCCCTACCTGTACGACTGGATTACCCGCTCCGGCGGGCGCATCAATCCCGAGACCGGCGAGCTACAGCGCAGCCAGACGCAAACAAAGTGGAATCTGACAAGCGGCTCGTTGCGTGATCTCGGCTTCTGGGAAAGCGGTGCTGAGGCGTGCCGCTCGTCGTCCATCGTGCAGGCTTATTTGGATAAAACAGCTTTCGATTCGGTCGGCCCAAACACCGTTGAAAGTCAGTCGTTCTCGTCGCCCTTCTGCATCCGGATGGTCAAGCGGACGACAGGGTCCGGCTCTGTCTCGCAGGTCACCGCAGCCTTGCAGGCCACGAACGTAACGCAGATCGGATGGCTTCCCTCATCTATGGACGACATTGCGCCGTACATGAAGAACGTGCAGCCCGACGGGCGGGTGTGGGGTGAGGCTTTGGAGAAGGGCGCAGAGATGCCGCTTTCGATTCCAACCGTTACCGGTCCTTCCCAGATTCAAGGGCCAGAGAAGAGCACCACCAACCCCGATGGGTCGCGCACCGTTGAGCGCAACATTTACAACTTTCAGACATCGGGCAACACGATCACGAACACGACCAACGTGACGAACACGACGACTTACAACAGCGACAACAGTGTGCGTAGTGTGTCCAGCACGACGAAGACGCCGACAGCCGAGGAGGCCGACAAGGACAGCGAGTGCGAGAAGCGCCCGAACTCTGCGGGGTGTGCCGATCTGGACACGCCTACCGGCGAAATACCGCGCGAGACGAAGACCATCACCTACGCTGAAGAATCGGTGTTTGGCGGCGGCAGTTGTCCAAGCGATAAGCAGTGGTCCAGCGGCACCACGGGGCACAGCTACAAGCTGGTTGACTGGGGCACGCTGTGCGGCTTCGCAGCACCGGCTCGGGCGCTGGTGATCCTCCTGGCGATCTTTGCGGCCTTCCTCATCGTGATGCCGGGTAAGGAGGTGCGGACATGAAGCTGGGCGTATGGCTCCTGTCGATGATGCAGCCGCTGATTGCGAAGATTCTCGCAACCCTCGGTTTCAGCATCATCACCATCGTGGGCATGGAATCGGTGGTCGGCCAGTTGAAGGCGCAGATCGTCGCGCAGATGGGCGCACTCAGCGGCGACACGCTGAATTTCGCGCTCTACATGGGCATCGGCAAAGCCATTGGCATCATCTTCGGCGCATGCACGACGAAGCTCTTGCTGTGGTCGATCCAGAACGCAACATCAATCATGGGAAAGAGCAACGGCTGATGCTTACCGTATGGACTGGACTCCCCGGCTCCGGCAAAACGTCGGGGGTGATTGAGAAGGTGCTGATGCCGCTGGCCGCGAAGGGCTGGATGGAAGAAGCGATCGACGCGGACGGCAACAAGGTGCCCGTCAAGCGCAAGCTGTGGACGAACATCAACGGCCTGTTGCTCGAACACGAGAAGATCGATGCGGATGATCTGCTGCGCTGGCACGAGTGGGTCAAGCCCGGCGATCTGATTGTTTTCGATGAGGTGCAAAAGCCGTGGCCGCTCACCGGCGCGAACAAGGAACAGCCCAAGTGCATCACCGAGCTGGAGACGCATCGCCACTACGGCATCGACATGCACCTGCTCACTCAGCATCCAATGCTGATCAACGCGGCTATCGTGCGGCTGGCTGGGCAGCATTTCCACGTTCGCAAGCTCGGCAACTCGCGCTTCGCGACGATCTACGAGTGGGACGGTGTAAGCCGCACGCTGCTCTACAAGAACTCGTTTTCGAAGAAGCCGTGGCGGCGTTCCAAGGGCGCGGAGAAGGTCTACCGGTCCAGCTCGCTGCACACGAAGCAAAAGCGGTCGGTGCCTACGGTGATCTTCGGCATCCTGTTCGCCCTGGTCATGCTCGGCGTCCTCGGGCCAACGGTCTACGGGCGCATGCAGGAACGCTTTCACCCGAAGCCCGTGGAGGTCACCAACACCGAAACCAAGGGGGTAGCCGCACCATCGGTGCAAACGGCCGCCGTGGTGCCTGCCAGCGCCCTTGCCGCTCAGCCAAGCGGACAGCAGGCCGACAAGCCGCCAGTGTTCGCGGGGTGCGGCCGTATCCGCGACAGATGCCAGTGCTTCGATGACAAGGGCGCGCCTTTCGAGAAGGAGCCTTTGTTCTGTGAGGACATGACGCGCGTGGCCGTGGGCTTTGGTGCGCCGCTGGAGCATCTGCGCGATGACGGCGAGGTGCATCGCGAACGCCTCGCGCGTCTCTCCTGGGCTGACAACGACAGGGACGTGCTCACGTACATGGCGAACCGGGCGACTGCGCAGACTGTCGTGGCAAGGGAGCCCGCACCAGCGAAGGTGCGCTAGCCTGCGACGCGCACCGTAGCGCAGAGCGGGCAGTCGGGCACCTTCTTGCTAAGCGGTATTCCGGGGACCCGCTTGCGGGGGTAGGTCGCTCGTTCACCCTGTTCCCGGCAGTTCTTCGCAGCCGGTCAAGTCACCTGAAGGCTGGTTGGGCTGGTGCGTGTCGGCCTGTCGATTTGCTTGAGCAACCAGCCAAATACGTACATCTTTTGGCAGTGTGTTTGAGGGGATTTCAATGCTTGTAGGGTACGCGCGGGTTTCAACGGGAGATCAGGAAACTACGCTCCAGGTGGATGCACTCAAGCGCAACGGCGTTCGCAGCGTCTTTGTGGAAAAGGGGTCTGGCGTAGGCCCTCGGCCTGAGCTTCAGCGGCTGCTGGCTTCGCTGAATGACGGGGATACCCTGGTCGTGTGGAAGCTGGACCGCATTGCACGTTCGATGCGGGAAGTGCTTCGAGTGATGGACGTACTAAAGCAACGTGGTTGCAGTTTTAGATCCTTGACCGAACCTATCGATACGTCTCACTCGTTCGGTGAACTCACGTTGCAGATGATCGCGGCGTTTGCCCAGTTCGAACGTAGCCTGATCCGTGAGCGCTCAATGGCTGGGCAGGTTGCTGCCATGCGGCGGGGTTCAGTCTTTGGCAGGGAGCGCGCGTTGTGTGCCGAGGATGAAAACTTGGCGGCGATGATGGTTGCCGCTGGCTGCACCATGACCAGTGTGGCCGCTCATTTCGGGGTAAGTCGAGCCACTGTGTGGCGTATCGACCGAGAAGCTCGTGGGCTACCTGAGACGCGGGAACGGCCGGTTTGGAAGGCGGCGTTTCATGCTCGCTAGTATTCACGATGGTTCGCGGCTGAACATTGGCCGTCGCGGAAATGCAGCCGGCGGCCCCCAGAGGCAAGGCCTTCTCGAGCAGCGATTCCGAGGCCGGGAAGATCCTGAAGCCGGGGAA
>NZ_JBPJZR010000026.1:0-17002 GCF_051216615.1 Variovorax raffinosi | reverse complement strand
ACCTGAACAGCCGAATTGACGATCTCCTGCCACATCGCTGGCAACCGCTCACCTGACTCTGCAGCAGGGGCAACCGCTGATCGGGACCGTCAAGATGGAGCGCCCATCCGCTTACGACTATCCGGCTTCCGTGCCGCACAACCATCAGGAGCCCACGTTGGCCTGCGCCAGCCGGCGCTCGCGAATGCGGCCGACGACGACTTGCGGCGAGTGGCGGGCCATAGGCGCCCGCCCTATTAAAGGTGTACTACACCCAAAAGCCTACACCCTCGATCTCCGCACCTTAGCCCTTTGTCGCGGTTCCTAGCCGTTTGAACGCAAGCGAGACCGCCCATGGCCGCGCCCACCATCGCGAACCCCACGTCGGCCTGCGCCACGGCCGTAGCAGCGCGGAGGCGGCCGACCACGACTTGCGCCGAGTGGCCGACCGTAGGCGCACGCTCGTATTACAGGTGTACTACACCTCGAGGCCTACAGCTAAGGAAGGTTTTATATGGGCGCCTCCCGGATTGCAAGAACTCGTGTGTGTGACGATTCAGGAGGCAGGGCTGCAGTCTTATATCCGGCCTGTCGTGCAGGCTGATATGCCTGCTGGCCCTGATGGTTTTCGCTGACGAGGTTCCCATCTGATCAACGAGCTTGACGCTCTTGTTCCTTATCGGAGTGTCCCGTCCCGGTCCGACCTGTCTGTCCATCACACGCATGGTCGCTTGCTCTCCTTCAAACTGCTTGGTCCGGGTCTTCGTTCTTTTAGTCGTCAGCGCGCGGCCTGCCACGCCTCGGGGCGCCAGGCCTGACCGCTTGCCAGCACCGCCCAGATCGTTCGCGCCAGCTTGTTCGCCACCGCGGCGACAGCCACGCTGTAAGGTCGGCGCTCCAACAAAGCGGTCAACCACGGCCATGTCGGGCCATCCTTGGATCTGATCACGACGGCTCGAGCACCGTGCATCAGCAACGTTCGCAGGTAAGCATCGCCGCGCTTGCTGATGCCGAGCTGCCGCACCCGTCCGCCGGTACCGGTCTGGCGAGGGACCAATCCGATCCATGCAGCAAACTCCCGGGCGTCTTTGAACGCTGTCGGCGTGCCCATGCTGGCGACGACGGCCGTGGCTGTGAGAAGACCAATGCCGGGGATTTCGGCGACGGCCCTGCAGGCTGGTATTTCCCGCATCTGCTGCGAGAGCCGTCGCTCGATCAAGCCGATGTCGGCCTGCAGTTGCTGGACTCGCCCGAGCTGCTCGTCCAGGCTATCCATGAGCATCGCTGGCAGCCGGGTCTTCGCGTCGCACATGGCGTCAGGCAATGCCTTGAGCAGTGCCGCGTGGCCTTCCGGCAGCACGATGCCAAACTCGTAGAGCAGCCCCCGAAGTTCGTTCGTCTGCATGATGCGGGTCTTCATGAGTTGCGCGCGCAGCCGGTGCAGCGACAGCACGATCTGCTGGGCCTCGGTCTTGACGGGAACGAAGCGCATGCCGGGCTGCTGACACGCAGTCCAGATCGCTTGCGCATCCGCGGCATCTGTCTTGTTCCGCTGCACGAACGGACGCACTTTCCTGGGTGAGATGAGACGCACCTCGTGACCCAATCCCATCAGGGCTCGGCCCCAGTCGTGTGCGCCGCCGCATGCTTCCATGACGACGAGCGCAGCAGCGTGATTGGCAAACCACTCCAGCATCCTTGCGCGCTTCAACTGCAAGCGCTCGATGCAACCGGAATCCATCTCGACCCAGTGCAGCTGAAACACCTTCTTGGCAATGTCGACGGCAATGACGGTACGTTCCATGATGCTCTCCATTTCCGATTTTGACGATGGGATCGCAAATCTGGCACTACCCGCGGCGCAGTGCAAGCAGCACCAGCGGTAGGAGGGAGGCGCCCATACCATCTGAACAACTGGCAAACGCGAGTCCGCGAGGCGCGTGTATGTCGAGAAGGTTCGATGAATTCATGACGCAATCGCCTTCGTAAGTGGGTTTTTGGCGCGTTTCTGCGCCCTCACGCTGCTTTCGGACGGACTGCTCCCGTCATCGCCATCAACTGCTTGCGCGCCATCCACAGATTCGACAGCGCGAACAGCGTCAGCAGATGGCCCGTGTTCTTCTGCAGACCACGGAAGCGCACCTTCAAGAGGCCGAACTGGCGTTTGATCACTCGAAACGGGTGCTCCACTTTGGCGCGCACGCTGGCCTTGCGGTGTTCTTCCTTTTTCACTCGCGTCTTGGCTCTGCCTTCGGGCATCTTGGCGATGTCACTGGGCCGCGCGGCGATGTTCCACTGCAGGTCTTCGCGGTCCACCCGACTGGGCGCTCCCCGGTAGCCGGAGTCAGCCCAGACAGCTTCCTCCTTGCCGTGCAGCAAGTCGGCCACCTGCAGTACGTCGGCTTCGTTGGCAGCCGTGGTCGTCACGGTGTGAACCAGGCTGCTGTCGGCATCGACGCCGATGTGCGCCTTCATGCCGAAGTGCCATTGGTTTCCCTTCTGCGTCTGGTGCATCTCAGGGTCCCGCTCGCCGTCGGCGTTCTTCGTCGAACTGGGCGCAGCGATGATCGTGGCGTCCACGATGCTGCCTCGCTTGAGCAGCAAGCCCTTGCGCGCCAGGAGTGCGTTGACCTGCTTCAAGATGTCCTCGGCCAGGTCGTACTCCTCCAGCATGTGCCGGAAGTTCAGGATCGTCGTCTCGTCGGGGATTGGCTCGCTCAGTTTCAGTCCGGCGAAGGTGCGCAGCGAGGCGATCTCATAGAGTGCCTCCTCCATCGCCGGATCGCTGAGGGCAAACCAGTTCTGCATGAGGTGCACGCGCAACATCGTCTCCAGCGGATACGGCCTGCGGCCGCGGCCGGCCACAGGGTAGAAAGGCTCGATCACCCTCAGCAGCGGTTTCCACGGCACAACCAGCTCCATCTCCTCGAGAAACACCTCGCGCCTGGTCTTCTTCCTCTTGCCCGCGTACTCCGCCTCCGCAAAGCTGATTTGGCTCATCCCGCACTCCTTTGCAGATTCAACGTCTCACGGCATGATCGGTGGACTTGTTCAGACTTTCCCTAACCGCGACAAGTGATCGTAGGCCGGGCAAGCCGAGCTACGATCAATCCCATGGCAAGCACTTTTACGATGGCGTTCCTTCAGCATCCCGCTAACTTGCTGACCACGAGTGTCGACCTTGGCGGCGGCGGATTGTCGGGCGGGCAGGCCGTCGAACTTACGGTAGCCTACGCGTACGACTTTGGGTTGAATGTCCCCTACGCGAGCTATCCCAACGACGCACCGAACAAGCGGACCATGTTGCTGAACAATCTTGTGCAATTTGAGCCGAAGCAGCAGTACCAGATCATCCGCGAACTGTGTGACCGCGTTGACCCACTGGGTGAGCGGCCAGAGATCGCTCGGTGCAAACGCACCAAATCGACCGCCACAACAAAGGCTTCGACAGCTGGGACCACCTGATGGCCATGCTGTACGGCCAGCTCAGTGGCGCCTCCAGCCTCAGGGTGCTGCAAGAGGGCTTCAACCAGCACCTGCAGCACCACTACCACCTTGGCACTGGGCAGCTGCGCCGCTCGACACTGGCCGACGCCAACAGCAAGCGCAACCCGCAGGTCTTTGCCGATACCGCCCAGGCCCTCATGCAGGTGGCCGGGCGTAAAGTGCGCGCCGAGCGCGAGCGCATGCTGTTCCTGCTCGACTCCACGAGCATCGCGCTGCGCGGGCGCCGCCATGAATGGACAACAGGAACCGCGACCCGCACGCCCGGGCTCAAGCTGCACCTGCTGATCGCGCCAGAGGCGGCGCTGCCGGTGCACCAGAGCATCACGCCGGCCAACGTGAATGACGTGGGAGAGGGTCGCAAACTGCCGATCGAGCCAGGCGCGACCTATGTCTTCGATAAGGGTTACTGCGACTACGGCTGGTGGAGCCAGATCGACGCAAAGGGCGCGCGCTTCGTCACCCGTTTAAAGACCAACGCGGCGCTGCGCACCGAGTGCGAGCTGCCGCTGCCCGGCGAAGACGCCCAGATCCTGGGCGACACGGTGGCCCGCTTTGCCCACCGCAGCAGCCGCGGCGGCCACCGCAATCTCTATACAGGGCAGGTGCGGCGCATCGAGGTGAGCCGCCCGGACGACGAGCCTCTGGTGCTGGTGACCAATGACCTCACCGCTGCCGCCACAGAGATCGCCTAGCTGTACAAGGACCGCTGGCAGGTCGAGCTGTTCTTCAAGTGGATCAAGCAGCATCTGTCGGTCAAACAGTTCCTCGGCAGGAAGCGACAACGCGGTGCGCATCCAGCTGCTGGTAGGGCTGATCGCCTATCTGCTGGTCTTGATCTACAACGCGGCGCATGGCAAGAAGCCGTCGCTGTGGATGGCACAGGCCGAGCTACGCGGCGGGCTGTTCGCAAGGCCCCAAATCGAAGAATCCCAATGGCGAAGACGACGACAGGACCAGGATAAGTGCAGCCAGTTCAGCCGGGGCTGTTCCAATGAAATTTATTCCGGACAGCAGTGCGCGTTCGCGGGGATGACGGCGGTGGGCCTCAGCCCGACGCGCCGCCAAAAGCCGACCACCCGCCGTCTACCGGTATCACCGCCCCCGTCACATACGCCGCTGCCGGCGAGCATAAAAACAGCGCCACGTCGGCAATTTCCGAGGGTTGGCCGAAGCGGCCTGCTGGCACACGCTTGAGCGCACCTTCACGTGCGGCGGGCGCGGCGTCGAACAGGGCCTGGGCCATGGGCGCGTCGATGTAGCCGGGGGCGATGCAATTGACGCGGATGCCCAGCTTGGCCCACTCGCAGGCGAGGCAGCGCGTCATGTGCGCCACCGCGGCCTTGCTGGGGCCGTAGGCGTTGGAGCCTGGAATCCCCACCAGGCCGGCCACGGAGCCGATGTTCACGATGGCGCCGCTGCGCTGCGCCACCATGGCTCGGCCCGCTTCGCGGCAGCACAAAAACGTGCCCTTGGCATTGACCGAAACCACGCGCTCCCAGTCTTCCACGCTCTGGTCCACCGTGCGGCAGACACGCTCGATGATGCCGGCGCTGTTGATGAGCAAGTCGATGCGGCCGTGCAGTGCCAGCACGCGTGCAAACAGCGCGGCCACCGACGCCTCTGACGACACATCGCACGGCATTCGATTGCCCGGCATCTGGGCTGCGGCTTGTGTGTCGCCGCCTTCAGGCTGTTGCCCGAACCGGAGGTCGGCTGCAACTACGGTGGCGCCTGCGCTGCGAAGCGCCTCGCAACAAGCGTGACCGATGCCGCTGGCGCCGCCGGTCACCAGCGCCACCTTGCCTTGCAGCTGCATGTTTGCGGGCGGTATGGGGGCAATTTCAGCCATGTTTGTCTCCTCGGCGTTGCATCGACGCAGGCCATGTTTGTAAGGGTTAACACTGATGAATCAACGTTCAATGACTATTGATTCATTGAATTATGCGTCATAAGATCACCTGGCGGTTGGGGCAACTGCTGGCCTGACGACACCCCTTGATAGTGACTAAACACGCAAGAGTGGAGACAACATGAACAATGACGAAACAAACCTGCACCTGGTGGTGCCGACGCGGCGCAATCTCTTGCAGCTGCTTGCCGCCAGTGCGGCGGTGGCCTACGGGCCGTCCATGGCCCAGGCAGGCGAGCCGATCAAGATCGGTGCGGTACTGTCGCTCACCGGTCCCGGCGCAGGGCTGGGCGTGCCAGAGCGCAGCGGTGTGCTGTTGGCCGAAAAGGCCATCAACCAGGCAGGCGGCGTGCGCGGCCGCCAGGTCAAGGTCATCCTGGAGGACGACGGCTCCAAGCCCGACCTGGCCAAAAGCAAGGCCGAGCGCCTGATCTTCGAGGAAAAGGTCATCGCCCTCATCGGCGGCTCGCTCACGGCAAGCACCGGCTCCATGGCCGCCATCACCAATGCCGAGAAGATGGCGCAGATCTGCTTTACCGGCCTGGGACCCAAGATCGAGCTGGACTACAAGTCGCTGTTTCACGCGGTGCCGCCGCAAAGCCTCAACGCACGCGCCATGCTGGAATACGCCACCAAGGGCGCCAAGGCAAAAAAGATCGGCGTGCTGCACGACACTGGCTACGGCCAGGCGGTCATGGCTGCGCTGCAGGTCGAAAAAGCTGGCTACGGCGTCGACTTCGTGGCGGTAGAGCGGTTTGAAGTTGGCGCCACTGACGTATCGGCGCAGGCGGCAAAGGTGCGCGCCTCCAACCCTGAGATCGTGTTCGTCATCTCCACGTCGGCGGTGCCCTTCCGCAACGCGCGCCAGATGAAGATTTCGCAGACCATCGTGGCAGGCCTGGGGTCGGCCTCATACGACTACGTGCGTGCCATGGGCGAGTTTGGCGACGCCATCGTGTTCCCCGAGTTCGTGGTCGCCGAAGACCCGGTCGCGAGGCAGAACCAGTTTGTAGCGCTCTACAAGAAGGAAAACAACAACGCCATGCCCAAGAATTTCGAGGCATCCGGCTGGGACGCCATGCACATGATTGCCCGCGCGGTCGAGAAAGCCGGCCCCACCGCATCGCGCGAAGCCGTGGCTGCGGCCATGCGCGCGCCCTATGAGGGCGTGATGGCCCGCTATGACTTCAGCGCGCCCGACATGACCGGCATTGCGCTGGGCAGCTACGTTTATTCCCAGCTGGTCAAGGGCCAGTTCACCCGGTTGCCGTTCACGGCGTCCAACTGATGCCCACGTGCATCACAAACCATTTCAGGAGAAACACATGAAACGCGCGGTCGAATACAACAGCCAGGGCATCAAGGTGCGTGGCGTGCTGGCCACTCCGGACAAGGGCGAGGGCCCTTTCCCAGTGGTGGTGATGGGCGGCGGATGGTGCTATGTCAAAGAGATCGTGCTGCCGCATTACGCGCAAGCCATGCTCGACGTGGGCGTGGCCTGCCTCATGATCGACTACCGCAACATGGGCGAGAGCGACAGCCCGCAGCCACAGCACATCGACCCCTGGGGCCAGATCGACGACCTGAAAAACGGCATCACCTTTGCGGCCGATCAGCCTGAGCTGGATGCCGAGCGCATCGGCGTGTGGGGCATCTCGTACGCGGGCGGCCACGCGATCATCGTCGGCGCCACCGACCCGCGCGTCAAATGCGTCATCTCCACCGTGCCGGTGGTCGAAGGCTGGGAGACCATGCGCCGCTGCCATGGGGAGCGCCGTTTCGCCCAGCTTCAGAAGCTGGTACTGGACGACCGCATTCGGCGCGGTCGCGGCGAGCCGGGCGCGCTGATGGCCATGTCGTCGCTCAACCCGAACGAGGAACTGTCGGTGTGGCCCTTCCCTCACGTCAATGAGATCTTCAACAAAATCAAGGCCACCGAGGCGCCGCGCCACCGCCACGAAAACACGGTGGAGTCGCTGGAAAACCTGTTGCAGTACAACGTCTTCCCGTACGCGAAGCGCATCCTCAATACGCCCACGCTGGTGGTGATTGCGGCCGGCGACAACATCACGCAGTGGGACCTGGAACTCGAGATGTTCAACTCGATTCCGGCCAACGACAAAAAGGTGGTGGTGCTGGCCGAGGTGAACCACATGAGCCTGTACAACAACCGCAGCCACCTCGACGTGGCCTCGCAGGCGCATGGCGAATTCGTCAAGCGCCACCTGGTCGACTTGAAGGCCTGACCGGCCCGCCCGCACCCGCGACGCACTGAACAGCATGGACCAACTTCCCCTTTACTGGCAATCGGTCGTCGTCGGGTTGACCAACGGCATGGTATACGCGCTCATCGGCCTGGGCATCTCGGTGGTGTTTCGCGGCAGCCGCATCGTCAACGCCATGCAGGGCGAATTCGCCTTGCTGGCGGGCGTGGGTGCCTACTTGATGATCTCCGCGCTCGGGCAGG
Source organism: Variovorax raffinosi (assembly GCF_051216615.1). Lineage (NCBI taxonomy): Bacteria > Pseudomonadati > Pseudomonadota > Betaproteobacteria > Burkholderiales > Comamonadaceae > Variovorax > Variovorax raffinosi. Next base: position 9,140 of record NZ_JBPJZR010000026.1, on the reverse strand, counting down.
GGCTGCTGGTGTCCTTCGTGGTGGGCGTGGTGCTCAGCGCGCTGTTCGGCCTGATGATCGAGTTCACGCTGGTGCGCGGTGCGCGCAAGCGCGGGGCCGATGACGGCACCTTTCTTCTCCTGACGCTCGGCATTGCTTTCACCGTGTCTGCCGGCGTGCTGTATTTCTTTGGCCGCGATACCCACGCACTGCCTGGCATCGGGGGCGAGCAGTCGTTCGAGCTATTCGGCGCGGCGGTGCGCATCCATGCGGCCTGGCTGGTGGGCATCAGCCTGGCCGTGGTGCTGGTGCTGCGCTTCTTCTATAGCCGCACCACTCTCGGCCTGGCGATGATGGCTGCCTCCATCGACCCCGACGGCGCGTCGACCATCGGCATCAACGTGCCGTGGATGCGCTCTCTGACTTTCCTTCTGGGCGGCACGGTGGGCGGCCTGGCGGGCGTGCTGGTTGCGCCGCTGATCACGGTGCACTACGAGATGGGCCTGCTGCTCACGCTCAAGGGTTTTGGCGCCGCCATCCTGGGCGGGCTGGTCAACCCGTTCGGCGCGGTGATCGGTGGAGTGGTGCTGGGGCTGATCGAGGCGCTGGCCGTGGTCAGCATTTCTTCTGGCTACAAGGACGTGATTTCCATGGTGTTGCTGATCGTCATCATGATCGTGATGCCCAACGGTATCTTGGGCCGGGGAGGTCGTCGTGGCGGATAAGGACAACGCACGGCGCTGGGCGCTCGGCATTGCGCTGCTGGTGGGCTGGGCGGTGCTGCCGGCACTTGCCAGCCGCAGCGTGGTCGACATGTTCGTCTTTGCCGCCATCTATTCAATCGCCGGGCTCGGCGTGGCCTTCTTGCTGGGCCAGTGCGGCATCTTGTCCCTGGCGCAAAGCGTGTTCTACGGCATTGGCGGCTACGGCACGGCCTATTGCTGCACCGTGCTGGGCTGGCCGGCTGGCGCGGCCATGGCGGTTGCGATGCTGGTGAGCGCAACACTGGCGGGGCTGCTGGGCGCGCCGGTGTTGCGGTTGTCGGGCTACTTTTTGGCGCTGGCCACGCTGGCGCTGGCGCTCATCGGCCAGACGCTGTTTGTCGAATGGGACTGGCTGACCGGCGGCACGCTGGGCACCGGAGGCATTCCCAAGCTGTCGCTGTTTGGCTGGCAGCTGGCCACGCCGCAGCGCTTTTACTATTTCATCTGGGCCGTGCTGGCATTGGTGTTTGCCGCGCACTATGCGCTGCTGCGCTCACGCTACGGCTATGCCATGCGCGCCATGCGCGACGCGCCCGATGCGGCGCTGGCGCTGGGGCTACCGGTACACCGGCTCAAAATCCAGGCCTTCATGCTGAGCGCGGTGCTGGGGTCGCTGGCCGGCAGCATGCTGGCGCACTACGTGTCGTTTGTCAGCGTGGACAGCTTCAACGTGGCCAAGGGCATCCACTTTCTGCTGATCGCGGTGCTGGGCGGTGCCCAAACCATTGCCGGCACCATTGCAGGCGCCCTTTTCATCACCTTGCTGCCTGACCTGCTGGGCCGCTTCGGCGATATTCACGCCCTGCTGTTTGCACTGTTGCTGCTGGCAACGGTGTTCTTCTTGCCGCAGGGCTTTGGCGGCGTGGTGCTGAATCTCACCCGCCGCCGCAAGGCCAAGCCGGCAGCTAGCGCAAAGGTGGCACCATGAACACGCCCGTCCAGCCGCTGCTGCAACTGCGGTCGATCACCCACGCGTTTGCCGGCTTGCAGGTGCTGCGCAATGTGAGCTTCGACATTCACGCGGGCGCCATCACGTGCCTGGTAGGCCCCAATGGCGCTGGCAAGAGCACGCTGTTCAACATCATCTCCGGCTTCTTGCAGCCGAGCGGGGGCAGCATTGCCTACGGTGGCGGCGACATCACCGCTTGGAACGTGACGCGGCGCAGCCGTGCCGGCCTGGTGCGCACCTTCCAGACGCCGCAGGTTTTTGCACACATGACGGTGCTGGAGAACCTGATGGCCGCGGCCTGCGCAACCCAGCGCAGCAGCTTCGTCGCCAGCCTGTTCAATGCGCCATCGGCCAGGCGCGATGTTGCTGCCATGCGGGCGGCCGCGCGCGAAACCTGCCAGGCGATGGGGCTCGCCGACATTGCAGACGAACCCGCCGGTCTGCTGCCCGCGGGGCAGCAACGCCTGGTGGAGCTGGCGCGCGCATGCGTCACCCGGCCGCGGCTGCTGTGCCTGGACGAGCCGTCATCGGGGCTGAACGTGCAGGAGGTGGAAGCCCTGCGCGCCGGCCTGCGCAAGATTTTGCAGGCCGGCACCAGCATCCTGCTCGTCTCGCACGACATGGACCTGGTGCGCATCGGCTCGGTGGTGCATGTGCTTTGCTTCGGCGAGATCATCTCGTCCGGCTCGTTCGGCGACATTGCCGCCGACCCGCGCGTGCGCGAAGCGTACCTGGGGGTTTGAGCCGATGAACGACATGCTGAGCGTAGAAAACATCGCGGCCGGCTACGGCCGGATTCCGGTGCTGCACGACCTGTCGCTGCGCGTGGCGCGCAACGAAAGCGTGGCCATCATCGGTGCCAACGGTGCCGGCAAGAGCACGCTGGTGCGCGCCATCAGCGGATTGCTGCCGGTGACAGCCGGCGCCATTTCGATCGGCGGCGAACGGGTGGACCGCATGCCGCCCCACCAGCGCGTGTCGAGCGGCGTGGGCACGGTGCTGGAAACGCGCAACCTGTTCGGCGAGCTCAGCGTCCGCAACAACCTGGAACTTGCCCTTGCAACGGGCCGCCGGCGCCAGAGCCGCACGCCCTTCACCATTGACAGTGTGATCGAGTTGTTTCCGTTCATCAAGATGCGCATCGAAGCACCGGTGTCGCTGTTGAGCGGCGGCGAGCAACAGATGGTGGCGATTGCGCGTGCGCTCCTGCTGCAGCCCGACCTGCTGATCCTGGACGAGCCGTCTACCGGCCTCGCGCCCAAAGTGCTGCTCCACATTGCCGAGGTGCTCAAGAAATTGCGGGCGCTGGGCATCGGGATTCTGCTGGTCGAGCAAAACGTGGCATTTGCCGCGCAGATTGCCGACCGGGCCTACGTCATTTCGCTGGGCAAGGTGGTGCGCGCCATTACGGCCGGTGAGTGGGCCGAGGTGCTGAACGATGGCGACATTCTCGAGGCCTATCTTGGCGGCCACGGCGATGCGGCCACGGCCGCCTCTAGTTAGGCCCCGGCAATGCGATACACACAGCGCGCTGCACCACGCAATGACGGTTGTGCAGCCGAAATTTCCAGTCTTAAAGGTCGTCCATGAATTTCACCGAGCCCGAACACGTTGGACAACTGCGCGACACGCTGGTGCGCTTTGTCGAGAAAGAAATGCCTCGCGCAGCCGCTGCGCGCTGGGACAAGGAGAATCACTTTCCCCGCGACGTCTTCGACAAGCTGGCAGCGCTGGGTGTGCTGGGCCTCACGGTGCCCGAAGAACACGGCGGTGCCGGCCGCGACATCCTGGCGACCATGGTCGTCATCGAAGAGCTCTCGCGACGCAGCCTGGCGGTGTCCGTGCCTTACATCATGGGCGCCTGCTACGCCGGCATGAACCTGGTGGAATGCGCCACCGAAGAGCAGCGCAAAAAACTGTTGCCACGTGTGGTCGACGGCTCGCTGCTGTTCGCCTACGGCTGGACCGAGCCCGACGCCGGGGCAGACCTGGCCAGCGTGAAGACCCGCGCCGAACGCGACGGCGACACGGTACGCATCAACGGTGCCAAGCGCTTTTGCTCTGGCGCCGCGATCTCCGACTACATCTACGCGCTGGTGCGCACCGGGCCCGAGCAAGCCCGCCACAAGAACCTGTCGCTGGTGATGGTGCCGCCCGGCACAGCGGGCGTTTCCATCACGCCGATCGAGGGCATGGGAATGAAAGGAGCCGCCACCACCGACGTCACCTTCGACAATGTGGAGGTGCCGTTCGCCAACGTCATCGGCGGCGAGGCGGGCTGGAACAACGGCTGGTCGATGATCGTCGGCTCCGGCCTCGACGTGGAAAAGCTGGAGGTGGCTGCCATCGGAATCGGCATTGCGCGTGCTGCGCTGGACGACGCCTGGGCCTATGCCTTCGAGCGCCAGCAATTCGGCAAGCCGATCGCGCAGTACCAGTCCATCCAGCACAAGCTGGCGGACATGAAGACCCAGCTGCATGCGGCGCGGCTGGTGCTTTACCACGCAGCGTGGCTTGCCAACGAGCACCAGCCTTGCAATGTCGAAACGTCGATGGCGAAGCTGTTTGCGACCGAGGTGTCCAAGTCTGTCGCGCTGGAGTGTCAGACGATCTTCGGCGCATACGGCTACGTCAAAGACTTCGACGCTGAGCGTTATGTGCGGGACGCGCTGCTGTTGCCGATCATCGGCGGCTCGTCTGCCGTGCAACGCAACAACATCTTCAAATGGTCGAGCGCCCGGGGCTGAACCACATGCCTGCCGAGAACATCATTGCAACCGACGTGGAACGGAAACCCCGCACTCCCAGGGCAGCCAAGGGCACAGAGCGGCCGCGCCGGCGGCTGTCGCGCGAGGAGCGAACACCGGAGGCGCGCGAGGCCATTTTTGCGGCTGCCGCCAAGGTGGTGGGCGAGGTCGGCTACGCCGACGCGTCGATCACGCGCATCACCGAAGCCGCGGGCATTGCACAGGGCACCTTCTACCTGTACTTCAGTTCGCGCCAGTCGTTGCTGGACGAACTGCTGCCACACGTGGGCGCGGACATGCTGGTGTTCATCCGCGAGCGGGTAACCGGCGCAAGCGACGTATTCGAGATGGAAGAGCGGGGCTTCAGGGCCTTTTTCGAATATCTGAAGGCAAATCCGGGCTTCTTTCGCGTCCTCAACGAAGCGGAAGCTGCCGCGCCCCAAGCACACGCCAGGCATTTCAAGCTGCTGGCCGCCCACTACGTGGACGCGCTGAAGCGCGGCCTGGCCACCGGTGACATCCGGCAGTTCCGCAAGGACGAGCTGGAAACCCTGGCCTACATGTTCATGGCTGCGCGCAGCTACCTGTACCTGCGCTACGTGAAGAACCATGCAACGGTGCGCATGATCCCCGAAAAAGTGATTGCCACCTACATGAAGCTGGTCCGCGGCGGCCTGCAATAAAAAAGGACATGCGCATGCGCAAGGATGTCAGTCGCTGGTCCACACGGCTGGACGACGACATGGCAGCACGGTACCGCGCGAGCGGCCAATGGACGGGCATGACCCTGGCGCGCTGCGCGGCCGATCGTGCGGCCGGCATGCCTGGCAAGATTGCGGTGGTCGACGGCAAGGTCCAACTCACTTTCGCGCAGCTGCTGGACCAGGCAACGCGGCTCGCCCGCACCATGCGGCGGGCGGGGCTTGTGCCCGGCGACGTGGTCAGCTTTCAGCTACCCAACTGGCACGAGACGCTGGTGATTAACCTGGCCTGCTCGCTGGGCGGATTCGTGTGCAACCCGATCGTTCCGATCTACCGCGACGCCGAAGTCGGCTTTATCCTGCGCAGCTCGCGAACCCGGTTGCTGTTTGTGCCGGACGTGTTTCGCAAGACCGACTACGTGGCGATGGTGCAGCGGCTGCGGGCCGACCTTCCCGATTTGCAGCAGGTGGTGGTTCTGCGGCCCGGCCGCATGGTCGATGCCACGTATGACGGCTGGTTGTCGCAGGGCGATGGCGAGGGCCGGCCTCAAGATCCACCCGGGGAGTTCGTGCCTGTCGATCCAGACGCGGTGAAGCTCCTGCTCTACACATCAGGCACCACCGGCGACCCGAAAGGCGTGCTGCACAGCCACAACACCATTCGCTCGGAGATCGACGCCGTCATGCGGTTCTGGGCCATCACGCCGGACGACGTGGTGCTGATGCCTTCGCCGGTGACCCACATCACCGGTTATCTCTACGCGCTGGAGCTGGTGTTTGCAGCTGGCATCAAGGCCACGTTGATGGAGCGCTGGGATGCCGGCGAAGCGGTGGACCTGATTGCCACCAACAAAGCCAGCTTCAGCATTGGGGCGACACCTTTTCTCATCGAGCTGGTTGCGGAGGTGGAGCGGCGCGGTGCATGCATTCCGTCGCTGCGGCTCTACGGCAGCGGGGGTGCGCCGGTGCCGCCCGAAGTGGTGCGGCGCGCGCGGCTGGCACTGCCCAACTGCCTCACGTTCAGGGTGTACGGTAGCAGCGAGGCGCCCACCGTGTCGCTGGGCGTCAAGCCAGGGGACAGGCCGGAGCTGGGCGCCACCACCGACGGCGCCATTGTCAACCACGAGGTGCGCATTGTCGATGCGGTGACCGGTGGGCCGGTGGCGATGGGCGCGGAGGGCGAGATCGTGACCCGCGGGCCTGAAGTCATGCTCGGCTACACCAACCCGGCTTACACCGAAGAGGCTTTCGATGCCGACGGGTTCTTTCACACCGGCGACCTCGGCTTTGTGGATGCGCACGGCTACATCACCGTCAGCGGCCGCAAGAAAGACCTGATCATCCGCGGCGGCGAAAACATCAGTCCCAAGGAGATCGAGGACGTGTTGCACCGCCACCCCTCGGTGCTGGAAGTTGCCGTGGTGGCCATGCCGCACGCGCGCATGGGCGAGACGCCTTGCGCCTACGCGGTGCTGCGCCCCGGCACCGCGCTGGATCTGGCGGGCGTCATCGCATTCATGGACGCCGAAAAGGTGGCGCGCCAGAAAATTCCCGAGCGGCTGGTCGTGCTGGACGAGCTGCCTCACACGGCGACCGGCAAAGTGCTGAAGCATGTGTTGCGCGCACGCGCGGGCGCCGACGCGCAGGACGCCACCCAACAGCCCCGGATTTGAAACCTTCACCCCATCAAGCAAATTGCAGGAACAAGCCATGACTGACTTCAAGCATCTGAGCGTAGAAAACCGCGGCGACGGTGTTGTTGCCGTGTCGCTGGCGCGCGCGCCGGCAAATGCGGTGCACCGTGACATGTACATCGAGATCAGGCAACTGTTTGGCAATGTCGATCAGCTGGGCGACGACGTGCGGGCCATCGTGCTCGGCGGCCAGGGAAAGCACTTTTGCGCTGGCAACGACCTCGACGAGTTTGCCACCATGACGCCGGAGAACGCGGTCGAGCGCATGTGGCGCGTGCGGGAAGCCTTTGGCGCCATCGCCAATTGCCAGGTGCCGGTGATCGGCGCGGTGCACGGCGTTGCCCTGGGCACGGGCCTCGCCATCGCGGCGGCGTGTGACTTCGTGGTCGCAGCCAGGAGCAGCCAGTTCGGCCTGCCCGAGCTGACGGTGGGCGTGATGGGTGGGGCCCGCCACCTCACAAGAATCGCGCCGCAGCCGCTGGTGCGGCGCATGTACTTCACTGGCCAGCCGCTGTCGGCTGCGGCATTTGCCGCTGCCGGCGGATGCATCATCGTCTGCGAAGACGACAAGCTGACAGAAGAAGCCATGCGCTATGCAAGCCGCATCGCGTCGTTCAGTCCGACGGCAGTGCGCGTGAGCAAGCGCGTGCTCGACCGCATCGAGTGGATGGACCTGCAGTCTGGCTACGAGTTCGAACAGGGCGCCACGGTGCGCATGAGCGGCCACCCGGATGCGAAGGAAGCGCTGGCCGCGTTCAAGGCCAAGCGCAGCCCCGTGTACCAGCCGCGTTCCGATGACAGGCATTGGTTTGGCAGCTGATGCGCGCACCGCGCGTGAGTCTTGAACGAGCAGGGGTCGTCCTTACCAGATGGAGACCTGGTTCCAGTCGGACGCCATTCCGCTCAAGTCTTCATCGTCCCTCTTGCCGGCCGACCTGTTCGCATGATTTTTATGCTCCGTCCTTCGCATCCGGGGTTCAGTTGGCGGACCTGGGGGCAGGCTCTACGGGATCGCGGGTTCGTGACTAGTGTCGTGAGTTAGAAGTTCGTTGAACTAATTTTTCCCGCTACGGTCAGTCGTGTACTGTTCGAACACGACGAGGTGGCGATGAGAGGCAGACCCAAGAGCGAACTGGTGCTCAGTGATGTGGAGCGCGAACAACTCACGGCTTTGACCCTGCGGCGCAAGACAGCACAGGCTCTTGCATTGCGAGCGCGCATCGTGCTGGGCTGCACCGATGGGCAGGACAACAAGGCGGTCGCCGTTCGCCAGCGCGTCACGCCCCAGACGGTGTCCAAGTGGAGGGCGCGCTTTGTCGAACTGCGCTTGGACGGCCTGCTCGATGCGCCCCGACCGGGCGCACCGCGCAGCATCGACGACGCGCGTGTCGATGCGGTGATTGCCCGCACGCTGGAGTCGATTCCCGAAGGGGCCACGCACTGGAGCACGCGCACCATGGCGCGCGAGATGGACTTGTCGCAAACGGCCGTCACGCGCATCTGGCGCGCCTTCGGTTTGCAGCCACATCGCCAAGAGACGTTCAAGCTCTCCAGCGACCCGCTGTTCGTGGAGAAGGTGCGCGACATCGTGGGCCTGTACCTGGACCCGCCGCTCAAAGCCATGGTGCTGTGCGTGGACGAGAAGAGCCAGATCCAGGCGTTGGACCGCACCCAGCCCGTACTGCCGATGGCCCCCGGAATTCCTGAGCGCAGAACGCACGACTACATGCGCCATGGCACTACGACCTTGTTCGCGGCGCTGGACATCGCCACCGGGGAGGTGATCGGCGAAGTCCACCGCCGCCACCGCAGCAGCGAGTTCCTGCAGTTCCTGCGAACCGTGGAGGCCAACGTGCCCAGCGCACTGGACGTGCATCTGGTGATGGACAACTACGGCACCCACAAGACGCCCACGATCAGAAACTGGTTCGCGCGCCATCCACGATTCCATGTGCACTTCACTCCCACCTCGGCATCCTGGCTCAATCAGGTCGAGCGCTGGTTCGCCACCCTCACCGAGAAGTACATCCGCCGCGGCACCCATCGCTCGACGCGCCAACTCGAGCAAGCGATCAAGCAATACCTCCTGCTCAACAACGCCAACCCCAAGCCTTTCCACTGGATCAAGTCTGCCGAAGACATCCTTGCAAGCGTCGAGAGATTTTGCTTGCGAACTTCTAACTCACGACACTAGGGCCTGTTAACACAAACCGCGAAGACCGTCGGCGACCAGCACGAAGCTGAGGAAGCCGAGGAACATCGCGTCGAGCTTCTCGAAGCGAGAGAAGATGCGCCTGAAGCCCTTC
>NZ_JBPJZR010000025.1:0-36064 GCF_051216615.1 Variovorax raffinosi | reverse complement strand
GGACCCACCGAGGCATCCAACCTATAGTTATTCACAGTTGGCTCCTAGCGGAACCAGCTCCAGCCCCTGGTCAATGTTCGATTGGCACCGCTGATCACGATTGCACTGGCGCTAACAGACGAAGACAATATTCCTTGAAAAGGAATGATTTCCCCACACCCGATACCCCCAGCAACCGCATGCTTTGAGGGTCGTCGTCGACGCCGCTGTCGGCATGGCAGTCGGCTAAACGTTCCATAGCTTCTTGGAACGCGGCAGTCTCGATACAGATCATGGTTCGTGCCCAACCAAGGTTTGGGGTGCGCGCACTACCGTAGTGAAGGAAGGGATGTCCTCTTCGCCGTGCGAGCGCGTTGGCGGTCGTTCGAGGGGGCCGGGCAGTGCGCCTATGGTCGATCTCTTGTTGGTGCCGGTTGAGCGCTTGCTTGAGGATTTACGGCGGGCTGACGCCGATGACGACGCATCGGTTGTTGCGCTCGACTCTTCGTCGGGCAGGCCCATCAGTTTGAGCACGTTGCGCCTGGCGCTCTGCGTCTTGGCATTTTCGAGGGCACGTGCAGAGTCGCGTGCTCTTTTGATCGCTTGGGAGATCGTGATCTTCTGGCCATGGTCGCCTGCCTTGCGCTGCAGCGCGCAGGCCAGCTTGACCTGGAAGGCGCTCAATGTCGCCTTGACCCGATCCGTGTTGGGCACCTGAAGGCGCTCCTTGGAGCGCGGATCCATCACCCAGATGAACGCCATGAGCGATCGGTTCAGACGAACTTGAACTGACATGCTCACGGCCTTTGAGTTAGGCTCTCTCGGCGTTTGACGCAGGATGGCTTGTAGATGGTCGCTGTTGAACATGCAGTTGTCCAGCTCGATGCCCTTGGTTGTCAGGTTGCAGGTGACAGCATCCGAACAAACGACATCCAACTCGCTCGGGTCCGTGGGAAACCGGATGGAGGTTGCGGCCGACGCACTGCGCCACAGCTCGTGCGGACTCATGCCAGCCCCCTGTGATTGCGGGTCATGTAGAAGTCGACGATCCAGATGTGGAGGCGTTTTTGCAGTTCGTGGAGGTCGATCACCGCGGCCTTAGCCGGGTCGCTATCCTTTGGACGCTTGTAAAAGTGCGAGCCGGTGGCGCCTGGCAGGCCCGTAAGCGCCGACTCGTTCAAGGTTCGGAAGAACCGCTCGATGCGGCCCTTGTACCAAGGCTCCTTGACCGGGCAATACTGCAGATCGATGCCGAGTTCGAGGCACGCCTGCTTGAGCGAATGAGAATGAAATTCCGGGCCGTTGTCGCACTTCAGGACCATGGGAACGCCGTGGCAGGGCCAGTCACCTTGCACCTCCGGGTACTTTTCTCGCAGGTAGGCCTTTGGAAGAATGGCGTGCCTAAGGCAATCCAGCACAGCTTGCGATGAGTTGCCGCCGAATCCCACATCGAACCCCATGATCGAACGGCTGAAGTGTTCGATGATCACGGTAAGCCGAGGGCGACCCAATACCAAGCCCGTCGCCTCGTCCACGACGTACAAGTCGAGCGTTGTATGGTCGATCTCCCAACATTCGTTAAGCCCATACAGCTCGGTGTTCCTGGCTGTTGAGCGAAAAACGGAGAGCGCATGAGCGGCGCCTTCCCGCGCAGAAGTGACCTCGAAACCGGGACGCCGGTGCAGGCACCGCACAAAGGTCGAGTACGAAGGGATTTTCAGGAGCTTTTCCTTGGGACGCCACTGGTTCTTCTCAAGAAGCTCTCCTTCGAAAACCTGGTACGCGGAGTTGATCGAGCAGCGCTCGGTCGTCAGGTAGAAGTTGTCTAGCACGGTGTTGAGCGCTTGCGTCACTTCGGGCGACATGCGCTGTTTTCCGGGCGCACCGCGGCGTTCGAAGTACGGCATGAACGCGGCAGGATCCCCGCCTTGCGATCTGACCTGGACTCGCCAGCGATTCAGGGTAGGAATGGAAGGCGCGCGCGCTTGGCCGAGCGTCTGGCGCACCGCCTCGAGCACCGCGCGCAGCGGCTCGCTGCGCCGGCGCAGGCTGAGCCCCTCGCGCTCGATGGCCGCCAGGTACTGCTCTCGCGCGTAGCCCTGTAGCTTGGCCGCTTCGCTGACATCGGCGGCCAGGCGGATTGCCACGGCGACCTTGCGCTCCTGCGTCTGGCGCCTCGCGCTCTTTATTCCCGTCAGGTTGCCCGATCTGTAGTGAATGTAGAGGGTTGCAACTTCCCAAAGACGCTCGTTGCCCTCTTCGTCGGCCAGCATCACTCGATCGGCGTCGATGATCGAGCGGATCGTGACGACCTTTTGGAACATCCTGAACTGCTTATTGGGCGTGAATGAAGTCAGCTGCATCGAAGCGCTCCTCGAGGGTATAGGTCAATGGCGTATCGGCAGCCAAAGGCTGGTGCATGTCGGCATAGACATGGCCTAGCGCGAGCATGCGCAGGGACGAAGTGGGTCCCAGCAGTGCATCAAGATCAGCCAAAATCGCTGGCTTGCTCTTGACCAGTTGCATGTAGTCTTGGGTGTCGCGCTCGCTTGAGCGGGCGGTGCGCAACGCCTGCGTGAGCATTCGGGCATTGCGTCGCGCGAAGGGACGGTCTAGCTGTGCCTCAGTGACAACAAAAAACAGCACGCCAATTTCCGCCAGATGCCACCGGATGGCGGTATGGCGCCCTTGGAGTTGCGCTTGCGTCACGTGTTTTGACGCGATGCATTCAATGCAGACGAGTTGACCGTCGTGCTTCATCGCAACAGCGTGCGGGGTGTGGCCAAAGTGCGTGCCGTCTTCCAGCGGCACATTCATCGTCGTGGGCCGGGTGCAGGCGTCCGCCACCAGCCAAGAAGCCTCAAGCCGGTACACGAGGTCCCACTGGAGGCCTGATTCCCAATGCATAGGGATGTTGAAGCGGGTGGACGGAAATATGCCCCGTACCCGACTGCCGCCTCGCGTGATCACGCATCGCGGGTGAGAGGACGGATCTTGCCCCACCAATTGGGCAAATCGACCCTGGAGAGATGTCGTCATACGACCTCCATAAATCAAACAGCAAAAGAAGACTACGGCGGGACGCTCGAAAGCGTCCACCGAATTGGCTCCAGGCTTGACTTGATGGTTTGCCGAATGCGATACTGAAAGTGCCCGTCCAAGGCCCGTCAGTAAAGCGACGGACTAACGCCGTCTAGCCCTTCGCGGTTAGATGGCGTTTTTTATTTCATGATGGTGCCTCCGAATTGATTTGTTCAGGTGGTGCTGTCTTCTGTGGCACGCTTTTCTGGGGCCGCAGCCAGTGTTCTTTCCCGCTCGATCCGCTCGAGCACCTCCGCAATTTCATTGGTCATCGCGAAAACACCGCGCCTATGCTCGATCGTGATAGGTGAAAAAGGCAGGATGCCTCGTTGGCGCGCCGTTTTTAATGCGGTCATGGTCGGGTAGTGCAATACCTCGCAAATGGCTTTGGCGTCCATGATCGGCCCATAGTGGGTCCAAAGAAATTCATGAATATTAGGTGCCATAGAGACTATTGGATTCTGATTGTTGCCGTTGGATTCAGAATTTCGACCGCATCGTAAGCTTCACTCCTGAAAAGTCAATCAAAAAATAGATGAACCTCCAAGCCATCGAGGTCACCTAAGAATTCATCGGTGAATCTGGTTTGTTGGTTGGATTTTTTTTGGTTGTCTATTAAATTGTTATTTTGGTTGAAGCTTGAGTTGTCGTTGCATCGGTAATCATGCATTGCGTTGCTCGAAAAAAATGCAGTGTGCGAAGGGCTCAAGTTGTCTAGAAACTGAAGCGACTGCCAACGATGTTCATCACGAACGCGGCACCCCGCAGCGCGGGCAGGCAAGGGATCCCTGTTGCCCTCACAGCCCGCGATGAAGGCGGATTTCCTCGGCGCGCGTGTCCCGCCAGTGCTGACGCACCCGCACAACGTCAACGAGCTCCAGCCCGGCGGCAGGCTCCAGATAGGTGCCCTGCTCAGTCTCGAACAACCAAGATGCTTGCTGCTGGCCCTTGAGGGCGCGGCATCGCCACAAGGATGTACATCGAGTGAACGCCGGTTCGCTCTCTCCGGTCATGTAGGCTGGAAGCAACGCGTACAGACGGGACTCCTGCCAGTGTCGCCCGCGCAGGATCTCGACCAGATTGTCAATTCGCGTCACGAGAAACCGGCTCCAGAACTGGCTGCCGTCCTCCGCCGGCGGAGGCAAAACCTCCGCATACCAAAGGGGCCCGTTCAGGCAGTGCTCGACCCACGGGAACGCGTGCACATGCGGCTCTTCAAAACCAGGAAATGGGGGCACCGCAATTTCGAACCGCTGGTCTACCTGCAGCATGAGAAAGTCCGTATGTGGAAGATCGTCCGTGGTGCAATAGTACGCATGGCTGGACCATTTTGTCCATGCCGGCCCCATCTCCAAAATATGCGCGCGATCCCGCGCTTGTTGCGCTTGGAGCGGCGATCAGATCCATGCGCAAGGCTCGCGGCATCTCGCAGGAGGAACTGGCCCATCGAAGCCAGGTGGATCGCTCTTACATGAGCAGCGTCGAACGAGGCACACAAAACCCGAGCATCATGGCCGTACTCTGTATTGCCAAAGGCATTGGGGTGTCGGTTGCGCAGCTATCCGCCGAAGCGGGTCTGTAGTCAGATTTCGAATGTGCCATGCGGCGGTCTCAGACTGACCGAAAGGCTAACCGGCTCCTCGGGTGTGTATTCGACGGACGGCGAAGCGAAGTGAGCAGCATCGGGTGGGTAATAGACGGAGGCTAGGGCCCCTTCTTCCAGTACTTTGGGGCCACGCTCACTGGGCGGCAGGTCCGCCGCCAAAATTGGGCGGCAACGCAATCTGCTCGTTTGCCGTCTTTTACCCACCGTACTTCTGATGGAGAGGTTCAAGCCTTTGGTGCGGGCGATTGAGTCTTGCTCGCGGCAGCCCCCACGAATCATCCAAGCATGAAAAAACCGTCCTGGGGCAGTTTTTTTCCTAAGCAGAAGTCAACTTAGTGACGCCACAAAGGCGGAGGGGTGCGCAGATGGTCGTCGTTCGTGGCGGGCTGTCAATGGAGCGCGATCGCACACCAAAAAATGTCCTATGAGCGACGACCGGAGTTTTAATGCCTCGTTGCAAGCACGCTATTCGATTCGAGGCGCTAAGGGCGCCGCATCGAGGTGGCATAGCACCTGCACGCTCAATTTACCCGTGAGACGGGCACGGTCTGCTATGCCAAGCGCTAGTTGACATAGCCGTCAAGATGACTATTAATGCGGACCCAAGGTCATCTTCGCTCGGCGAGAAAAATGGGGATGGCGCCGCCCGGCAACGGGTTCCACCTGGAGTGGAATAGCGCAGAAGCCACAAGCGCCAAGAGAGCCTCGCATGCGACGGCCGCCCCTTCAAACGGGCGGCCGTTGTCTTTTTGGCTGCGGATTTTTTCGTCGTAAACGGCTGTATTGAGCAGTCCGTGAGGCACATCTCGCTGGCGTTGTCCAGCTACGAGCGAGCCGGATCTTCGGGCGCGCAGTCTTCACCTGGCAGATGCGGTTCTTCCATTTCACGTCTTCGCTGATGTCGAGCTGCGGTAGGGAACCCCCCGCATCCCGTTGAAGGCAACCTGTTGATTTCCATCCGGAAGTGATCCACTTGGCTGGGTCAGGATTCCATGAAAATCAACAGCCTAAGTCATTGATTTCTCAGGAATTGCAATTCCATTCCGAGTGAAAAAATTCCAACCCCAATGAAAATCGACATCGACACCCCACCGCAGAGGCCCATGGACGCCGCGCTGGGGTGAAGGCCGGCCGTACGGCCTCAAATTCATTCATGAAAAATCGTGCTATTAAGATAATTCTTATTATCACAATAGTAGCATTTCATCGATAAAGTGGCAGCATGAAAAATGTGCCGGCTGTGAAAATGGGGCAAGAACTGCTGAGTGACGGATTCCCAGGTGCGGGCGCACTCGCAGCCCTGCGCGCTTGGTACGCCGGTCTGAGCGCCCGCGCCGCGGTGGCGCATTACCTTGTTCAGCTCAAGGAAGAAGGGCAGTCTTCACGGACCATGATCAGTGACATCCGGCGTCAATTGGCCCGCTTCGCAAGGGCCCGGCATCGAGAAGATCTGGCCGGCCTGATAGAGCATCCAGCCGCAGAGCGCGAGCAGCGCGGCCGCGCAGTTGTCGAAGCAATCGAAGTATTGCGGTGCCTGCCGATGTGCGAGCCGCTGGTGACAGACGACGTCCAGCGGTGGCTTCCGGCGCGTGCGGCCCGCGCATTGAAGGCACGTGGCATCAAGACCTTGGCCGATCTGACAGTGCGGATTCCGCGCCGGCGTCGCTGGTGGATTGCTATTCCCGATTTGGGGGCCACAAGCGCCAGGCAGATCGAGAATTTCTTCGCGGCCCACGCTGAACTTACCGAGCGCGCAAGAGCACTGGTGCCGCTTGGTCTACACCCTGACGTGGTCCCATGGGAAATGCTCTGTGTGCCCAGCAATGTCGATGGCTCACGCGGGAAGTTTCGAGCGCCTACAGCCACCTGCGCCCTGAGCGCAAACAACGACTATGAGGCCGTGCAGGCCTGGCTCGCGCTCCACGAGTCTGTTGCGACCCAACGGGCTTATCGCAAGGAGGCCGAGCGATTGATTCTTTGGGCCGTTGTCGAGCGTGGCAAGGCCGCGTCGTCGCTCACGACCGAGGATGCCATCATGTACCGTGCTTTCTTAAGAAACCCCGCGCCTCGCGGGCGCTGGGTCGGACCAGCACGGCCTCGGACGGCAAGCGACTGGCGGCCTTTCAGCGGAGGTCTGTCGCCGCGGTCTACGGCTTATGCACTGTCAGTGGCGGGGGCGATGTTTCGTTGGCTCATCCAGCAGCGCTATACATTAGCCAACCCGTTCGCAGGTATCAAGGTGCGTGGCGTTTCGCATTCGGGACTACAGGTCGCTGCGCGCGTCTTCAGCGAGAGGGAATGGGTTTCGATCCGAGCGGTGGCCGAAGGGCTGGAATGGGGCCACCAGTGGGAAACGACGGCTGCACAGCGAGTGAGGTTTGTGCTCGATTTCGCGTACGCCACAGGCTTGCGCATCAGCGAGCTGGTGAACGCTACGCTGGGGCAGATCGAGGTCGACAGCCATGGTGACCATTGGCTGCATCTTGTTGGCAAGGGCAACAAAGTCGCGAGAGTGGCGCTGCCGCCCTTGGCAAGAGGCGCATTGGACCGATATCTGATGCAACGCCGACTACCAGTCACTCCGGCGCGATGGGACTCGCGAACCCGCTTGATCGGCAGCATTGAACCCGACAGCACGGCTAGCATTACGCCTGCGCGGCTGTGGAGCATTCTGCGGCGCTTCTTCATGAAAGTTGCCGATGTCATCGAAACGGAGAGCCCGGTGACGGCGGAAAAGCTACGGCGCGCCAGTCCGCATTGGATGCGTCATACCCATGCCACGCACGCCTTGGCGCGCGGTGCCGAGTTGACTGCCGTGCGCGACAATTTGCGGCATGCCTCGATTCAGACGACCTCGACCTACCTGCATGGGGACGAGGTCAAGCGGGCACGGCAGATGGAGGCAGTTTTCGGTGTTGATCCGCTAAGTCGACGCGCCCTCTCCTCGGATTGATTCGACCTCACCGACATAACAAGCAGTTGACTGGCGTCAGTGTCAGACTTTATCGCTGTAGGCCCGGTCGGCCTCCAAGCCGCGGTCGGTGTCGACCAGACCGCGCTCCACGTCCTTTAGAGCTTGGCGTCCTACCTCGGGCGGACGGCCATCCTTGGTTTCCTGGCTGTCGGACGACTGGTCGCGCTCATGTGGCAGGCGGGGTACGGACTCGCCGCCTTGTTCGACCTTGGTCTCGCCGCCACCTGTAGCTTTCACGGCATCTTCCGGTTCACTCGGTGGGTGTTTACGCGTGGGTTTGCTCATGCAATCGCTCCTTCGGTTCGTTCGCCTTGAAGGAGCGTGCCCTGCGACAGAGGGCCCTGCAGTAGGACATGCGTGGCAGGCGCTGTAGGTGGCCGCTCGAGCGCTATGAACCCCTCGGCGGCGTGCACGGCGAGGATATCTGCAGGATCGCGGGTATCGAGCGCGTCGTGAGCGAGTTCGATGACAGTACCGCGCAGCGCCGGATTCGCTGTTGGCTGCAAGATGGCTTCGAGCGCCGCGCCGATACGCGCTCCCGCTGTACGAGGGAACGACGACACCGGTCATCGGATGCCCTCGCGCTCAGCTACCGAACGGCCGTCGCGCGTCCAGACCTGGAGCACGAAGTCGTCTTCCTGGCCTCGCAGGAGGCCAAGGCGAAGCTGCTGCCCGCCTTGAGCCCCGGCAATGTCGAAAGGGCGATGTCGGCCCCCGTGACCGCAGTGCTGG
Source organism: Variovorax raffinosi (assembly GCF_051216615.1). Lineage (NCBI taxonomy): Bacteria > Pseudomonadati > Pseudomonadota > Betaproteobacteria > Burkholderiales > Comamonadaceae > Variovorax > Variovorax raffinosi. The sequence goes on along the minus strand of NZ_JBPJZR010000025.1, from coordinate 27,692 downwards.
CGCACGACACCCGCTTCTTTCGTCGCGCGGCCCAGTTGTTTCCGCACCGGCCGGCGATCTTTGACGGATTCGCTGCCGATGCCGCGCTGGCCGGGACCACCGCATTTCGCAACGGATGCCTGCAGGCAGCCCATTTGATGATCGCGGCACGCGCACTCGGGCTCGACTGCGGGCCCATGTCCGACTTCGACGAGGCGGCGGTCAATCGACTGTTCTTTCCGGACGGCGACGTGCAGGTCAACTTTCTCTGCAACCTGGGCTACGGTGATGCGAGCAAGATTTTCCCGAGGCTTCCGAGGCTTTCATTTCTGGACGCCTGCTCGATTCGCTAGCGTTCTTGCAGGGGGATCGGCAGGTCGCCCGCTCGTGAACGTGGCGGCCGCTGCAAGGAACGCAGTGGCACGCGGCCTCATGCTAGTCAAGCCTTGTCGAGGAAGCCGCCGGCCGGCGCCTTATGTGGCAGGTCCCACCCGAAGTAGACCTCGATCTCGACGATCCGGGATCCTCGTAGCGTAAGAATCTCGGTGTTGCGAAAATGCCGGTCGCCAGCGCTTCGCGCCTCATAAGTGACAAACACACGCTCGCCGACGGGTGTGAAATGCACGAACTCGAACCCTTCGGTGGTTTCGCTGTTGGGCCAGCAGCGAGCGAAATAGGTCGTCCGGTCAATCCGGTTGTCGAGTGGGCTGGTGAAGTGAAAATCGTCGGCGATCAGCGCCTCGATCGCAGCGCAGTCCTTCTTGACATACGCTTCATAGACCGCACGGGCGATCGCCTCCGCATCATTCGTCATGTTCATCTCCTTGCTCCGAGTCGAGGGTAAGCAACGCCTGACCGCGTTGGAACTCGAAAGGCACCAATCCGCGCATCGACGATTTGCCAATGCCAAGGAATCAATTCACGGTGTCTTGCGCGATATGAAGTTATCAAGGCAGCGCATTCCGGTCTGTTCGTTGTCCAACAGACCCGGATGCGCTGCCTGGTTGCCCAACGTTTGCTGTCAGTCCTGTGCGTCGGTGTACCTGCGCGTCCGGCTAGGAAATTTTCGGCCCGATCAAGCTTGGCGAAAAGGTCCGGTTCCACGTGGAGAGCATGAAAGGCAAGCCCGCTGTGAGGCACCTGAAGGCCGCGCGCTGACTGCGGTGCTCTTGGCAATCGCGAATACGCAGCGCTTCAGCTCGAGCTTCGCGTGCAGTTCGCGAGGGGCTGACCGCAGAAGTCGACGTCCTACGCCGGCGTGGGCGCATCACTGGTCCCGGCCCAACGCACAGGGAAGACCATTCGACCAGATTCATGCCACTTGGATCACGACGCAAGGAGTTTTCGATGACCACGCAGAAATCTGCCACCGAGTTGAGCGTTGCGGCGAGCAAGCCGTATCCAAACGACAGCGCCGAATACCGCGAAGCACGTGTCGCTCTTCTTGCCGAGGAGATTGAACTCAGGCGTCATATCGAGCGCGTTGCCGCGCAGCGTCGCGCGCTGCCGCTAGGCGGGGAGCCGCGAAACTACCAGTTCAACGACGACACCGGCAAGACGATTGGATTGACGGACCTGTTTGGCGTTCACGACACGTTGGTCACCTACTTCTGGATGTATGGCCCTGAGCGAGAGCGGCCGTGCCCGATGTGCACCTCGTTCCTGGGCTCCATCGACACTCCCTCCGGCGATATCTCGCAGCGCGTTGCCATTGCGGTGATCGGTCGGTCGCCGGTAGTGCGGCAACTGGCCTTCGCGCGTGAACGCGGCTGGCAAAACCTGAAGTTCTACGCATCGGTCGGCGATGACTTCGCGCGCGACTACCGCGGCTTGGCACCCGACGGCAGCGAGTGGCCCGCCTTGGACGTGTGGGTCAAACGCAATGGCCAGGTGCGGCACTTCTGGGGTTCCGAACTCGGCGGTACCGCCGATCCGGGGCAGGACGCGCGGGGCGCGCCTGATCCGACACCCCTGTGGAACATTCTCGACCTGACCCCCGCAGGGCGCGGTTCCGATTGGTACCCGAAGCTCGACTACGCGAACGCGTCCTGAGCGCGCAAGGAGAACGACCCATGGCGATCATCGGTAGCTGCCACTGCGGCAAGACAGGGTTTCGCATCGACGCCGAAATCCCGACGCAACTCACTCGCTGCACCTGCTCGCTCTGCGCGAAGCGAGGCGCCTTGCTGGCGTACTGCGAACCAGCCCAGTTCCATGTGACCACGCCAGCGACCGATGCGGTCTATCGCTGGCAAACGAAACAGGTGGCGCATCACTTCTGCCCTGACTGCGGGTGCGCCACCTTCAGCGACAGCCCCGCCTTCGAGGCCGATGGCAAATGGGACGGCATCAGCCGGCGTATCGGCGTCAATGCCCGGTTGTTCGACGATTTCGATGCGGCGCTCGCCTCGATCATCGTGATCGACGGAAAGCACCTCTGGTAGTCGTCGGCGGCATGGGGACCGTTTGCTTCTTCACCATCCACCAGCGGCGCCGTCCACTGACGCAAGAAAAATCGTCCCCAGGGTTCTCGGATCAGCCCCGCTCATAGTGACCGGGCATGCGACGACCATTTTCGCCGCGGTGGGCTGGTACCCAGACCCTGTGCCCACGGTGGTGCTCTGCCATTGCGTTTCGCTCCGCTTGACGGCGCTCCATCTCGCTGCCGCCCCTGTCGCGCTGTTCGATGGCACGTTGCATCATGGCGTCGTGATCCATTTCGCGCTCTTGACGGCGCTGCTCAATGGGCTGGCTCATCGCAACTGCGGATAAAGCGCAAGCCGCAACGGCAATCAGTACTTTTTTCATGATCGGTTCCTTTGTTGCACCGCGAAGCGGTGCATGCGTCAAGCTATGCGCGCCCGTTCCGGGTGCCTGTAGGTAATTGGCTTCACTGCTGGCCCGTTGCAGAGCCGAGTGATCGTTTGTGCTGAGCGGGCGCCCGCGACGAGCCAGCATTGCCGGCCAGCGATACCAGGCCTTCGTCGCAGCGCTTTTCGGCAATTGACTGTTCCGGATTCAAGAGCGCGAGCCCGTAGCTTTGCGCGGCGCGTTTATCGAGACTCAGCATCAATACCGCGAAAGATGGTGCTGTGGCCGCAGTGCTAAATGCGTCCCGTCAGCAGCAGGACGATCACAACCAGCAGGACGACGCCGAGAATTCCGCTCGGACCATAACCCCAGCTGCGACTGTGCGGCCATGACGGAAATGCCCCGATCAGAACCAGAATCAGGATGATCAAAAGAATGGTGCCAATGCTCATGAGTAGCTCCTTGGTTTTTGCTCTGCACCAAGCTACCAAGGCGGCACATTCCGGTCTGTTCGATATCGAACATATGTCAATGAGGCCGTAGTAACGTAACCAGCATCGCCACCACGGCAATCCCCATCATGGCCGTGGCCAACCAGCCCAGGAGCGCTAGTTTTTTCGAGATGGTGAACCGCCCCATGACTTCGCGCCGCACAGCCATCAGCATGATCACGACCATGATTGGCACCGAGATGACGCCGTTGATGACGGCGCTCCAGTACAGCGCCTTGATGGGGTCGATCGCAGTGAAGCCCAGAGCCACCCCGAGCAGTGTCGAGATGGCGATGATTCCGTAGAAACGCTTGGCCCTCATGGGCGCGCGCTCCAGGCTGTTCTTCCATTTGAATGCGCCCGCCATGGCATAGGCGGACGCCCCGGCCAGGACCGGGATCGCGAGCAATCCGGTGCCGATGATGCCGGCGCTGAACAGCATGAACGCAAACTCGCCCGCAATGGGGCGCAGCGCCCGGGCCGCCTGCGCCGAGGTTTCGATCTCGGTGACGCCGTGCAGATGGAGCGTGACGGCCGTGGTCAGGATGATGAAGAACGCCACCAGGTTCGAGAACCCCATGCCGATGCAGGTATCGATCCTGATGCGTCGAAGATGCGGCTGCGCCTGCTCGGGCGCTTTGATCAGTGGTTCGGCCAGCGGGTCTGCAAGCTGCTCCTCGACCTCTTGGGAGGCCTGCCAGAAGAACAGATAGGGACTGATGGTGGTGCCGAATATGGCCACCACGGTGGTGATGTACCCCGCACTCCAGGACTGGCCGGGCACCAGCGTGCTGACGATGACCTGCCGCCAGGGGATGTGCACGACGAATGCCGTGGCCACGTACGCCAGCAGCCCCAGAGTGAGCCATTTGAGAATGCGAACATAGCGGCGGTAAGGAATGAAGACCTGCAGCAGCAGCGAGCCGACCCCGAAGGCGACGGCATACAGTTGCGCCGGGCCGCCAACGATCAGCTTCAGCGCCTCGCCCATCGCGGAAATATCGGCGGCGATATTGGTCGTGTTGGCGATCAACAAGAGGCCGACCACTGCATACAGGAGCCACGCCGGGTAGTGACGGCGGATGTTGGTGGCCAGTCCATGGCCACTCACCCGCCCGATCCTTGCGCTCACCATCTGGATGCCAACCATCAGGGGGTATGTCAGCAGTACCGTCCACAGCGTGCCGAAGCCGAACTGCGCGCCCGCCTGGGAGTAGGTGGCAATACCGCTTGGATCGTCGTCAGCCGCGCCCGTGATGAGCCCCGGGCCCAGCTTCCTGAGCCAGGACTTTTCAACGCGGTGAACACTGGCTGGAGAGTCGGGCATGGCGTCGAACTTTCAACGTGCCTGGTCGTCTGGTGACCGGTGTCAACGCAGCGCGTCGGTGTAGGCCTTCCGATCGGCCGTGTAGCAGCCGCACGCGGCGGCTTCCAGGCCGCGACGGTCGAGTACCCGGAGGTCGCCGCGCTGATACGCAATCAGCCCACTGCGCTGCAGGGCGTTGGCAGCCAGGGTGATACCCACGCGTCGCACGCCGAGCATGTAGGCCAGGAATTCATGCGTCACGCGAAAACTATCGGATTGGGCACGGTCCTGGCTCATCAGCAGCCACCGGGCCAGCCGTGGACCGATCTGGTGGAAACGAAGACATGCGGCCGAGGTTGTCAATTGGGCCATCAGCACATAGAGGTAGCGGTTCAGCACGCGCTGCAAGGCCGCGCTGCGTTCGAGCTCCTTTCGGAAGGCTCTGGCTTCAACGCGCCATGCCGTCCCTGTGCCTTGCACAACCGCTCGCAAGGGCGTCGTGGCCACCCCCAGCACCATCTGCGCTCCCAGCATGCCCTCGCACCCTACCATTCCGACTTCGAGCTCGGGGCTGCCGCCGGTCACGGTCAGAAGTGAAATGAAGCCTTCAGTCGGGAAATAGGCGTGGCGCGTGGACTCTCCGGGCGTGCAGAGCACCTCGGTCAACACCAAATCAGCAGGTTCGCAGATGGCGAGGAAGCGCCGACGGTCCCTTGCGGGGAGTAGTTCGATCAGTTGATTTTCGACGGCGGTCAATTCGCTCTCCGGTGCGTTGGCTACCCCTTCCTTCGGAAGGGGGCGAACCGAAGGTCGTGCGTGGCCAGATGCTGCACCGATCGGTGCTACGAGTCTGCAACCTGCGCTGAAAAGTCTCTGTTCGATAGCGCACACAGCGAGTTGGCGTGAGCAGGCGCCTGATCAACGTCATCAAGATCCTCTATGCCGCCATCGCCTCAGGCAAAAGCCGGTCGTATTCCTTCTTGACCACCGCGTAGCATTCGCAGGTGCGTTGCTCCAAGCCTTGTCGATTCAGCACTGAAATGCGGCCACGCGCGTAGCGAATCAACCCGGCGTCCTGAAGCTTGAGCGCGCTTTCGGTCACGCCTTCGCGGCGCACGCCGAGCATGTTGGCGATCAACTCCTGCGTCATCAGGAGTTCGTTTCCTTCCCGTCGGTCCAGGCTCAGCAGCAGCCAGCGGCAAAGCTGTTGATCCAGGGAATGGTGTCGGTTGCAGACAGCCGTCTGCGCCATCTGCGTGATCAGCGCCTGGGTGTAGCGCAGCAACAGGTGAAGGATAGGAGGACGTGTGAATTCATCCTTGATGGCCTGCGCCCTCAGTCGAAATCCTTGCCCCGCACTTTGCACGACCGCGCGGCTGGGCGTGGATTCGCCGCCCATGAACAACGAGATACCGACGATGCCCTCGTTGCCAACCACGGCAATCTCGGCCGATGCACCGTTTTCCATCACGTACAGCAGCGAAACGATGGCGCTGGTCGGAAAGTAAACGTGGGCCAACGTGATGCCCGACTCGTACAGCACCTGGCCCAGCGGCATTTCCACCGCTTCGAGTTGTGGCAGCCAGCGTTGCCATTCGGCATCGGGCAGGGACGCCAACAGGTGGTTTTTCCTCGGGTTGATCGCAACGGACATCGCGCTCTCCAGGTGGCTCTGGAGATGAATCGGAATCCGGGTTTCAGGTGCAGAGTCTTTCTCAGTATAGGCACCGGCAACATTTTTTCTGCGCTATCGCACAAGTCAAGATTTTCATGAATGCGCCAGTCGTTTCACACCCGATGGCACCCCGACGTTCAGTGCGAATCACGGGGTCGGGAGCACCGTTTTCTTCCACGAGCAGGATTTTTCGCGGGAGATGGCCAAAGCGCCCTCGCGGGTGATTGTGTGCACAAATACCGCCTCTGTCGCGAATGCTCTCGGGCCGCCTTGCGTTTCGAGAGTCACTTCGATCATGCCGCTTGCAACCAACCGCTTCGCCGCCGCAACATCCGCCGATAACGTGAGCCACCGAGGCGGTGTCATGCGTTCGATCCGCATCAGCAATTGAATGTCCATAGGAGTCCTTTGGGAGCACAGAACGACGGAGCCTGGTCATTGGAGCGAGTGGCGCGGCAGGCAAATGGTGAAAACGCAACCGGTGCCTGGCGCGTCTCGAACAGTCAAAGTGCCCAAATCGGCCTCAACGCTTTGGCGCGCGATGGAAAGGCCTAAGCCAAGACCCGTCTTGTCATGGCTGTGCTGATTGAAGGGCGCAAACATCTTGGCGGCGCTGCCCGGCGGTAGCCCTCCGCAGTGGTCTTCGACTTCGATCAGCACGTGATCGCCAAGCTCATAGGCCTTCAGGCCGACTTCGGTATAGGGGTGCGTGAACTTGAACGCGTTCTGCAGGAGGTTTGCCAATGCAGCAAGCAGCAGTTCGCGATTTCCCCGGATGGCCAGAAGGGGAGCGACAGACTGCACCTCGAAGGCGCAGCCTGCGGCGATTGCTACGAGCTGGGCCGAGGTTTCGGCTTCCTTAATGAATGCGGCGATGGAGAAGGTCTGCCGCTGTTCCGGCGCGCCGCTGCGCACCTCGGTTAGGGCCCGACTGATCAGGGTGCCCATCGCTGACAGACTGCGCTTCAATACGGCCCCGGTGGCGCCGCCCACCGTCATGTTGCCGAGTTCAAGGGCGTGGATCGCCAGCGTTGCCGTACCCAAGGAATTGCGCAGTTCGTGAACCAGGAACCCCAGACGCTCGGTTGCGTCAAGGCTTTGCTGACGGGCAATTTGCGTGTCTCGCTGGGAACTGAACTCGGTGACAGCGTCCGCGATGGCGTTGTCCAGGCACCGATTCAACGTCCGGAATTCCGTGACGGCGAACGGTGCGTCGCGCTCAAAGGCCATGTCTGTGATCGCTTGGCAAAGATCGCCATAGTCGTGGACAACTTGGTCTACGGTGTAACCCAGCTTCAGCAGCTCCTTGCCGTGAGCTGTGGCGCTCACCCCCATTTCTGAAAGGAGCAGTGAATCACCGCCTGAAGGCCCTGAGATTCGGATGCTGTCGGCAGGCTTATCGTCTTCTTCCGCCGCAAGGGTTCTTATCAGTTGTTCGAGGAACAGCGGGATGCCGTTTGCCAACTGATGCTCCGTGGCGGCGCGGCGAGGCCTTTGTGCGACCTTCGATTTGCACCGTGAAATCAGCTCTTCTCGGTTGTTGATGAGAAAGTTGCGCATATTCCAAGACCTCGACGGCTTTCGCCTGATTCACTCAATGAATGTCGCCTTCCTTGTTTGGCAGGCGCAGGTCCATCGTTAGCTGGTCGAGGTGGAATTGTCTGTGCGGTGGCGAACGTACGTTGCACGCTGCGGCCAAAGCCGAGCGCGGACTGCCTCCGGCGCCGGGAGGAGGAGAAAAGAGCGGCAAGCGCCTTGGTTATGGGGCGGCTTGTCCTATGTTGGTGGCAAACCAGCGAAAGATCTTGGTCGGATTTTTCCAATCCTTTGTGTTCCGAATGAACAGAAATCCGGACGCTGCGTTGCCGATTGCGTCGATGGGAATGCCGGCGGCTTGCAACGCTGCCGCTTCTGCTTCAGCACTCATGTTGAGCGGCAGCTTCAGAGTGATGGTCGCGTTGTGGATGACTTGCTTTGGCACTGCTTTTCCTCCCGAGAGTGCGCTGGCACGTTAGGAAAGCTGGTGAAACTGGTCTGTGCGGTTCCGCACGTAATGAGTGCTCTTTTTCATCAAGAGCAGGTTCTGAAGAAGCGCAGGTGGCGCCCCACGGTAGCCCAACACGCGGGCGGTGGTACGTGACCACTGCGCGCGGAACAGGCGTAAAAATGCCCGCTTGAGGCGGGCACTGAAACGTCAGGAGTTCAGGATTTGCCGTGCTGCTTGGGGTCGGCTTGATGAGGCTCCGACTTGTGGAGCGGCTGGCCCTGCTGCTTTTGCTTCTCCGGCTGAGATTGGTCCTGTTGTTTCTGCGGCTGTTGGGCCGGCTTCTTGTCTTGGTGGCTGGACATAGAAGGATTCCTGGTGGCGCAGCGATATTGACTGCCAGTCCATTCAGCTACAACGACACCTTGTGGCTGTAGGCATTTGTCGGGATAGGGGGTAAGAGGTTGCGGGCTGCACCAGTCACTTCCAGTGGGCTGAACCTTCCGTCCGAGGGCAGCCTTTGAGGTGGCTTCTTCATCGACACTTGTCGGACAGTGACGGCCCGCCAGCATCGAGGCTCCGCTCTTGATGGGCGAGCGCCGAAGCTACCCCTACCAGCGCTGGATGGCCGTCAACCAGATCATGGCGTGACTCGGGCGCTCGGTCTGTGTGCTAGCGCACGGTCCAAACCTCCTCCCAGCGGTAGTGTCACCGTTCCAACTCCAACCAGCCCGAAGCGACTGTCCGCAAAAGGCTAACAAATGAACTACCACCTGGTAGTCCAAGTTTTTGTCCGCATCCCCACCGGGTCTGGATTCCATGGAGATCAACACCCGTCGCCTTCTCGAGTCCTATATGGCGGCGATAGGGCTTAACGTAGCGGGTGCCGTTGGCGAAAGCCAACTCCAGAGACTCATCTCCGAGTGATACGCACTTGATGCGCAGGGCTGCGACTACCTCGCTCAAGCGTCCCATTCTGGCAGGAGGTCATGTTCCCGTTGCAGCCAGTTGCTCCAGCGTCTGTCCAGCCTCGAGCGCCTCCCTCAACCATCGCGGCCGGGGACCGAAACCGGACCAAGTGTTTCCAGCTTCATCTCGATACGTAGTGGCACTGCGCTTTTTTGCGGGCATGGCTTTCGCGTTCTTCGACGCCTTTCTTGCCTTTGCCGGCACCGAGCTCCTCGAAGAGGCGAAGTCTTGCAGCGATTTTCCTTCAGCAATCGCTGTCCTCAGCCACTGCGGTCGAGGCCCGCGACCGCCCCACGTGTTGCCAAGACCATCTGAGTACGCCGGGGCATTTGCACCGCTGACCTTCTGGGCCTTGGTCCTCGTGACTCGCAGCGTCGCGCCATAGCCGAGTTGCTCTGCAGTCAGGCCGTAATGCGCGATCGCCTCCTTGATGCGAGCAACGACTCCTTCCACTTCTTGTGCTCGAAGCTCGTCTGCCTGGCGTTGCAGCGTCTCGATTTGACGCTGGATTTGAGCGTAACTTTTTTGAGCCATGGCTATACCTAATTTGTTTGATTCTGGGGCACGACTTTAATCCGCTCTGGCAATCCGATAGCCACAAAGAAAAAGGCCCCGCAGGGCCTTCTCTTGGCATGCATTGCTGCTTGCCTGGCGAGTCTCTGTTGCCTCTGCACCGCAGAACCCAATGGGCAGCACGTCCGTATTGCACTCGCTCTCGAAACGTCTTGTCGGCATTCTACGGTTGGGCTGCTAGATCCAAGTTGGTGTTCTTGCTGATGCGGAAAGCGTGCCTTGCCTGTGGTGTCAACAACACTGTGGCAGTCGACCGCGCGGTAGTCCGCGACCGTGAGATCTGGGCCCTGAGGCGCTGGTCCGGCGTGGCAAAACTCACCAACTGTGATCCGACCGTCTCACTAACTTTGATCAGAACTCACTAACTTTGACTCCCTACATCTGATCGGGCGTGCAGCGGCAGGCCTTCGATGCCGCACCGAGATAGCCGCAGGGACAAGGGTTCATGGCCGCGATCAGTTGGAAGCGCGCGGGAAATTCCGCGCGGCGTGCGGCGCGGGCAATGGTGATCGTGCCGGTCTCCAGCGGCTCGCGCAGTGCTTCCAACGCGGCGCGAGCGAACTCCGGAAATTCATCGAGAAACAGAACGCCATGGTGGGCCCGCGAGATTTCGCCCGGCCGTGGCGGAGAGCCTCTGTAAGCAACGTCGATAAATGCGAATGGCCCCAAATCTACGGCCGTTGTATGCGAATCGCTCGAGTGGTTATGGCGCGTGCAGGTTCGAAGCGCGTCATTCCACTTTTGCTGTGGCGTCGCTCCTTCGCATAGCTGTTCGAGAGCACATGACGGCTAGTTTGCGTTCGAGTCCCTCACCCTAGTCACCCCGAGTTGCCCTGCCGCGGAGATCACCCGCAGACTTGCTGAGCGCCATTCCGAAACACAACGAACGCGCTCCTGCTGCGCATCGGCCAACGCCTTCTGAGTACTTAGAATCTCCAAGACATCGGCAGCCCCCTTCTCATACTTGCGTTGCGCGCTTGCCAAAGAAGACAGCGCAGTTCGCAGCAAGCGGTCCGAGGCTTCCAGGTTTCTGAGCGCGGCTGCGGCATCTGAGTACGCCTGAACCACCTCCATGGCCACGCGATGCTCCACGTCCAGCAACTCGGCGGCACGCTGCTCAACCAGCGCATCAGCGCCTCGAATCTTGTAGGTGCGTGCGAAGCCTTCAAAAATCGGCAGGTTTAGCGTCACGCCCACCAATCGCTCGCGCGTCTGCACCGTGCTCAGGCCTTGGCCAGGGCGCCCGTTCTGGTAGAACGAAGCCGAAAGGTCGAGCGATGGCAGCCCTTCCGAACGCGCGACATCGGCACGCGCCTGGGCCGCATCGATCTGGGCTCGCGCAGCCTCGATCGCTGGATGGCGTTGTTGTGCCAGTGCCAACCAGTCTGCGAGAGACGACGCCAGTTCCTCGGTCTTCGGTGGCCCAAGCGGAACCAGGCTCACCATCGCACCAGGCGGTGCACCTATCGCGTAGACCATGACAGCCTTCGCCTTGTTCAGATCGCCTTCGGCGCGGCTCATTTCAAGAGCTGCGCGTGCCAGGGTAGTCTCGGCCTGCAGTGTGTCCCCGTTCGATCCTGCGCCCCGAGCCTCCCGCCGACGGGCCGTCTGCAAGGTGCCGGTGGCAATCGACACCGCTTCCTGTTTGGCCGCCAATGCCGCCTGCGCAGTCTGCACATCGAAATAGGCTTGAATCACAGCGGTGAGGGTCTTCTGCAACGTCGCGTCGTGGGTGGCTGCAGCGGCCTCCAACAAGCTCTTCGCCGCGCTCAGATTCGCCGCACGCCCCCCAAAATCCAACAGGCGCCAGGTGAGCGCGGCGTAGACGGTATTGCCTGCCGTGCGCGTCGCGGCGTTCTTGCTGCCCGGAAACCAGGTCTTGTCGTCCAGCCGGCTCACCGAACCCGTCAAGGTCGGCAGATAGGCCGCCTTCGCTTCGCCGACCGTACCCGATTGCACCTTGATCGCGGCCCAAGCCGCGCGCACCTGGGGGTTGCTGCACATCGCCAGATCGATCGCAGCCTCCAGCGATAGCTGTGCCGGAATCTCCGGGGACACGGCACAGGAGAACGATACGGTGTCACCAGGAAGCACCGCACCGTCTTGCAACACAGACGGCGTGGCCTGCAAAGGATCACGCAGGACATCGGCGCGCAGGACACCGTCCAGATCAAACGCATTGGCGTTGACCATTCCCCCCAAACAGAGCGCCCAGAGCACCACTGCGCAGGCTCGGGGAACTCGTGGAAGACCGCTTCGCCTGCCGCTGCTGGCGCAGCTCACCTCAGCGTTCACGCAAGCTCTCATGGGCCTCCTGCAGCAGCGGGCTGAGCACATACTCAATGACTCGGCGCGTGCCGGTCTTCACTTCGACGTTCACCGACATTCCAGGGCTCAGCGTCGCGGGCTTGCCATCCACCTGAAGCGTCGAGGTGTCAAGCAGCACCTTGACCGCGTAGGTCAATCTCTTCTTTTGGTCCTGCTGCTTCTCGTCTTCGATGGCGTCGTGCGAGACATGGGTCACTTTGCCCGGAAGGGTGCCGTACTTGGTGTAGTCGAACGCATCGACCTTGACTTGCGCCTCCTGGCCTTCGTGCACGAAGCCGATGTCCTTGTTCTCAAGGACTGCCTCGACCTCTACCGAGTCTTGCTGCGGCACGATCAGCATCAATGGCTGCGCAGCAGGCACCACGCCGCCGACCGTATGCACCGTGAGCTGCTGCACGGTTCCGTCGACGGGGGCGGTGAGTTTGAGCAAGCGACTGTGCGACGCGGCACGTGTGGCATCCTGCCGCGCACCGTTCTCGACGCGACCGCCTTCCGTCAATGCGTCGAGGGCATCTTTCTTGGTCTGGGCGATCAACGCCGTGCGCTGGTTGCGTGCATCTGCGAGCTGCCCTTGCAGCTCGACGCGCGCACGCTCCTTGTCGAGGTAGGCGTGCGTGGACACATCGTGGCTCTGCACCAGCTCCTTGTAATCGCGCGCCTGCTGGGCGGCCAGTACCAATGCCTCACCGTACCGGTGGATGTCTCCATCGATGCGATCCAGCTTGCCGCGGAAGTCCCTGTATTGCCCCTCGAGGTGGCTCTGTTCAGCGCGCCACTGCTCGGGTGGAACCTCCTCAAGAGGGGGCAGTCGCGGCACACTCAACGCATCGACACCCTTGATCAACGCCTTGGAGCGTGCAGCTTGCAAGGCGGCCACTGCCGCATCACCGGATGCCTTGTCGCGCTCGGCATCGGACGCGCTGGTGTCCAGTTCCAGCAGCGGCTCGCCGGCTTTGACGAATTGACCTTCGACCACATGCAGCGCATGCACGCTCGCGACATCGACTGATGCAATGCTCTTGGTTCGCCCGCTGGGGATCACCTTGCCCGTCGCATTCACGACGATGTCGATTTTTCCCAGGATCGACCACGCGAGCACGGCGACGACCAGGGTCATCAAGACGCGCCCCGTCCAGCGCGCGGTGGACGAGACAGGGCGTTCCTGTAGCGAGAGCGCCGCTGGCAGAAACGCAGCCTCATCTTCGTTGAAGATGCCCTGGCTGCCGTCGTGGCGCCGCGCCCAGTGGACTGCGAACACGGCGCGATAGTGGGCCAGCAGGCCGCCGTAGGCCTGCGCACGTTGACGAAGGCTCATTGTGCTGCTGCTCCGGCCGGCTGAACGGCTGCCAACGACGTCATCAGCGCACGCTCGCCGGAGGCCGCCTCGATGCCGCCCGACTGCAGGTTGTAGAGGTGCCGGTAGATGCCATCACCGATGCCCAGCAATTCGGAATGCGTGCCTTGCTCGGCGATCTGTCCGCGCTCCATCACGATGATCCGATTCGCCTCGCGCACGGCCGAGAGCCTGTGGGCGATGATCAGGACGGTACGCCCCTTGCAGATCAGGCGCATGTTGTCCTGGATGATCTTCTCGGACTCGTAGTCCAGCGCACTGGTCGCCTCGTCAAAAATCAGGACGCGCGGATTGGAGATCAACGCGCGCGCAATGGCAACCCGTTGGCGTTGCCCGCCTGACAGGCCCGTGCCGTGCTCGCCCACCATCGTGTCGTAGCCTTCGGGCAGTTCGCTGATGAACTCATGGGCGCCAGCCAGTTTGGCGGCCGCCATGATGGCCTCGATGGGCAAGGCCGGGTTCGACAGCGCGATGTTGTCGCGGATGCTGCGGTTGAACAGCATGTTCTCCTGCAGCACCACGCCGATCTGCTGTCGCAGCGAGGCGGTGTCGATCAGTGCGAGATCCTGTCCGTCGACGAGCACCCGTCCCCGATCGGGCACATACAGGCGCTGAACGAGCTTGGTCAACGTGCTTTTGCCTGAGCCGGAACGCCCGACGATGCCGATCACTTCGCCAGGCTGCACCTTGAGATTCACTGCGCGCAGCACATCGGGCGCATCGGGGCGATAGCGAAACGACACCTGGTCGAACTCGACTTCGCCGGAGATTCTGGGAATGCGGGTCTTCTGGCCTGCAACCTCGGTGCGTGCATTGAGGATGTCGCCCAGGCGCTGCATCGAGATGCCCACCTGCTGGAAATCGTTCCAGAGTTGCGCCAGCCGGATGATCGGCGAGGCCACCTGGCCGGCCAGCATATTGAACGCGACCAACTGGCCCACGGTCATCTTGTTGTCGACCACCAGCGTGGCACCGATCCACATGATCGCGGCGGTGACCAGTTTGCTCACCAGCGTCACGCCGCCCCCGGCCACCATGGCGACGTTGGTGGCAGACAGGCCCGCGGAAACATAGGAGGCAAGCTGCTTGTCCCACTTCTGGGTCCAGCGCGGCTCCACAGCCATGGCCTTGACCGTGTCGATGCCGGTGATGGTTTCGACGAGGAACGACTGGTTCTCGGCGCTGCGGTTGAACTTCTCGTTCAGACGTGCTCGCAGGATCGGGGTGAAGACGGCCGAAAGGACGGCGTACAACGGAATCGACGCCAGTACGACCAGTGTGAGCCAGACGCTGTACCAGAGCATGACCCCCAGAAAAACGAAGGAGAACAGCAGGTCCATGACCAGCGTGATCGCGTTGCCCGTCAGGAAAGAGCGGATGTTCTCGAGTTCACGGATGCGCGCGACCGAGTCCCCCACGCGCCTGGCTTGGAAGTAGGCGATGGGAAGAGACAGCAGGTGCCGAAACAGCCGAGCGCCCAGCTCCACGTCGATCTTGCTGCTGGTGTGCGCGAAGACGTAGGTGCGGATGCCGGTGAGCAGAGCTTCGAACAGCGTCGCGCACAGCAAGCCGATGGCGATGACATTGAGGGTCTTCATGGCGTGGTTGACCAGCACCTTGTCCATGACGACCTGGAAGAACATCGGTGTGACCAGACCGATGAGCTGCAGCACGAGCGAGATCAGCACGACCTCACCCAGGAGCTTGCGGTATTTGATGACGGCGGGGATGAACCAACTGAAATCGAACTTGGCGATGTCGCCGGCGTAGGTGGCCTTGGATGTGAAGAAGATCAGGTCGCCGGACCACTGTGCCAGGAAGCTATCCAGAGACAGCACTTGCGGTGCTTCGCCTGCTCGCTGGATCAGGATGCGCGCCGAGGCACTCGGTGGTTGTCCCTCCACCGGGGCACCGGCGTCGTACTTGCCGACGATCAGGAACCGTCCTTCACGATCCGTGGCGACAGCGGGCAGCGGCGCGCGATTCAGTCGATTGGGTGGCTGACGCACGAGCTTGGCGGCCAAGCCCAGCTTCTTGGCGGCCAAGAGGATGGTCTGTGCGGTGAACAACTCTTGACCGAACTCGTGGCGAAGCTGCGCCTCATCAACGGCCACGCCGTGGTAGCCCGCCATCATCACGAGCGCGAGAAGTCCGGTGTCCATATCGTCCCTGGAGTCGTCATCCGTCGCGGGTGTGCGGATGCTTTTTTTCTGATCGAAGAGAGCCCCGGGTGCCGAGGCACTCGGGGCGGGCGTTTACATCAAATTGATCACGCCGTTCTCGACACTTGGCTGCTCAATGCGCGGCCGCCAGCAACGGTGCCGTCTGCAGCTGCGGATCGTTGGCTGCGGTCAGTGCCGTCTGCGCGCTCGCTGGCGGCGCAAAGCTGGCCATGGCACCGATCAACTGGTTCAGCTGGGTGGCTGCCTGGATTTGCACGCCGCTTGCGCTGGAGCCAGCGTCGGTCGACTTCCCGGACAGATCCGCCGCGGCCGGAGCCTCACCCGGAATTGCCCATTCGGATACGCCTGAAGCCGCCGCAGGGTCGTAGCGAAACGCGGCATCGCCGGCCAAGCCTGTCGATCCATCGGTGCGAGTGAACAGGCTGGTCCCATTGACCGATGAGCCATCGGAGAGGTGAACGGTTTCGCCCTGGGGGGTCAAGCCGATGGAGACGATGCCCAACTGGTCAAGCGTCTCGATCTTGCCGTCGACCAGAACCCGGAAATCCTTCCAGCGTGCATCGCCCGCATCCAGCTTGCCGTCATGGTTGGTGTCGAACACATCTCTCAGCGCCTGCATGTCGCTGGTGGCACCTGACTCCCATTCGGTGAACACGATGTCCTTTTGCTGGTCGAGCTTGCCGGTTCCATCGGCATCGATGGCAAGAACCCCCTCGCCGGCGGACGCCCAAGCCGTATGGTGTTGCTGGCCGTCGCCAGCCATGTCGAAAGTCGGGCTCGACGATGACAGCGGCGACAGCATCTCGCGTGCACCCTTGTTGGCGAGGTCAAGAACGACAGGAGTCTCCACGGGCGCAAGCCCGTTGAATACACCTGAATATTGTTCCTCAGGTCGCTTTGTGCCCGGATAGCCGACCAAATATTTGGTCGGCAGACCAAGCTGGCTGTAGTACTGATAAACGATCGCCGGCAGGCCCATGTACGACACACCGTGCAAGACGTCGACATGCGTGCCATCCACGAGATTGTCGCGCTCCGAAATCAGGGTACCTTGCGCATTGAAGTTCTGCTGGATCCAGACGGCGATCGCAGGTGTGGAAGTGCCGATGTCCACCACTCCGCCCTGCGAAATAATTTCGCTGTGCGAGCCATCCTGATTCGAGATGGTCTCATGTGTCTGCTGGCTCTGGGAATTGAGTGTGTAGGTGACGTCGGAGTGCGTGCCGTCGTCGTTCTGGACCTGCTGGCGGGTCTGTTGACCTTGAGCATCGAACCAGGTGATGACAGATGACCAGTGCTGGGTGCCCGCCGTGTCCCACTGGGTCTCCGAATGCGTACCGTCCGCAAAGTAGTCGATGGCCCCCATTTGCCGGCCCTGCGCGTCGTACTTCACTTGCGTTTTGATCGCGGACGAATTCCCCGTGCCGGTAGCCGCATATTGGCCTGTGGGGAAGATGTCGACACGCGTGCCGTCGCGATTGCTGATCTCCTCGCGCGTCAGTTGCTGGTTGGCATTGAACCAGGCGGTCAGCGTTGACCAAGTCTGCGCATTGGTCACGTCCAAGCTCACTTGTCGGTATGAGCCGTCGGCGTAGTTGTCCCGACTTCCCGTCAGGCGGCCTTGGGGGTCGATGAATTGCGCTGTCGACACCACGCCCAGACTGCCTGGCCCCGTCGTTGTCGGCTTGTCTAGCTGGAAGATATAGAGAAGCGTACCGTCAGAGGCAACTTGCAGCGTCGGAGCTTGCCCTGCGGGATAGACATCGGCGTAGGAGCCGTCGTCATTCAGAATCTGCTGCCACGTCTGCTGTCCTTGCGCGTTGAACGACGTGAAAACATGGGACCAGGTTTTTGTATTGTCCGCATCAAACACCTGTTCTGTATGGCTTCCATCGATGAACGTATCTCGCTGTGACACGTGACGATTTTGGGCGTCATAGTCGTCCTGTCGCCATACAGCTCCGTAATCCACCGAACCGTCATACTGATACTTTTTCGAGTGCATAAGGGAAGCGGTGACATTCGAGCCGTCGTGATTGTGGACCGCTTGCCGCACCTGCTGTCCTTGGGCATTCAGCCAAGTCTTGCTTGTCGCCCATGTGTTCGTATTGGTGGTGTCGAACAGCTCTTCGATCGACGTGCCGTCCGAAAAATCGTCTCGTGCCAGTTTCAGGTGCCCCTGGCTGTCATAGTCACGCAGTGAATTGGTTTGCCCTTGGGCTGGCGGCGCGCCATCCAGGCCGACTCCGCCATTGCTGAAGACGTCGGTGTACGACCCATCATTTCGAACAGTGTGCCGGTGGCTGCCGGTTGGATCGATCGTCGTGACGGAACTTGACTTCAGCGAGCCATCAGCGTTCAGATCCGTGACCGTCTCAGTGACCGAACCGTTGATGCTCGCTATCGAGACATCGGTGTGGTCGATCAGGCCGGTGTTGTGGCTGTCTTCCTTCAGGGTGGTGGTACGCCCATCTGCGCTGATGGTTTCAGTGCCCTTGGCGGTAACGATGCCGCTTGCATTCCGATCGGTGATCGTGCCGATCCAGGAATTGTCGATCTGCTTGCTCCAGTTCTCCTGGTGTTGATAGCTGCCGTTTCCGAGGTAGTCCGCTTTGATGTTTCTGGTCAAACCGTCGGCACTGACCGTCGTGACGCTGGAGGCCGGTACTGTGCTGTTGACCGTGGTGAGGGATGAAATCCACGCAACCGTACCGGCTGCCAGTACCGCTGCTCTCGCCAAGTCGTTGTTGGTCACCGTCGTCGTGGTGGAACCGTCGATTGCCGTCGTGCTGGTCACGGTTTGGTCGATGGCACTGTCGCCGTTGACGTCTGTGGTGGTGATCGTGTTTCTACCGTCGGCGCTTACCGTGGTCGTGGAACTTCTCTGCAGTGTTGGGGAGATCGCGACAAGGGTGCCATTGGCTCCGATCTGGCTGGCCCTGAAATCCTGCGTTGTGACACTTGTCGACCCATTTGCGTTGAACGTCCGACTGACAGTGCGCGTCTCGTCGTTGATGCCATCGGCGTTGTAATCGAAACTTGTTGTCGTGGTCCGCCCGTCAAAGCCAGTGGTCGAGGTGACCCGGTCCATCTGGGCTCCGCTTGCGTTGAAGTCGACGCTCGCGTCGCTCGAGCTGCCATCGACTGCTTTGACGATCGTTTCGGTTTGATCGACAACGCCATCACCGTTGGCATCCCGTGTGACCGTAACAACGCGACCGTCGGTGCTGGTCGCAGTGATGGTCTTCTCGAGCAAGCTGCCTGCTGCATTGAGCTTGCTGACCGTCACGACACTCGAGCCATCCGAGAGGACCTGCTTGCTCGTGGTTTGCGTCTGGTCAAAGCTACCCGATCCGTTGGTATCGCGCTGCGTGATGACCGTCAGGCCGTCAGCCGAGGTCGTTGTCACGGACTTGGCGATCAAAGTACCCGATACCGTATCCGTGACGCTGCGCGTCGTCGAGCCATCGGCGTTGAGCACAGTGATGTCGTCGGCCACCGCGTGGGTTGCAAGAGTAACGTCCAGATTGGTCAAGGCCCATGTCAGTTCGGTATTCCTCAAGCTCAGGTCGTCTGACATGGAGTACAGGACCTCCGCTGCGACCGAGGCACGATCCGTCATGTTGATGTCTTGCAGGTCCGGCTCTTGCCATGAAGGGATATGTGCGGCGAACATGTCCAAGAACGCTTGATCGCTCAGTGTTCTGTGCGTTTGCTGGAACTCGGCTGAAGTGAGTAAGGCTTGGGCGATATCGCCGTAGGATTGAAGGGTTCCTGCAGTTCCCAGAAAGCGTTGTATTTCGCTCGAGCTGGGAAATCTGTCCAGGAGCACGTGATAGAAATGGACGATTTCTCCAATGGCCGCATCATGGGCGGCGCCAAGACCGCCGATGTTCGTGAGCGTCTCGGTCTTTTTCGTCAGGCCATCAGCGCTGACGGATGTGATGATCTGCTGCGCCAGAGTCACATTTCCAGAGAGACTCGAAGTCGTCGTGACCTTCGTGCCGTCCGGGTTCGTCACGGTATGGGTGGATTGGGCAGTGATAGCAGTCGTCGAACGCGTGGCACTGTCTCGGCTAAACAGCTTGGTGACTGTTAAACCATCCGCGCTCGTGATGACTACGGCAGGCGCATCCTGAGCATAGGGCAGGGATAGGTTCTCAATGATTAGGTTCTCAGTGGCCGCACCGTTTGCATCGATCACAACGCGGTCGAAATCTTCATGTGAATTCGCGCCGGTCGTAGCGGCGTAGGCTTGGGCCCAATTCATTTCGGGGAACGCCGTGTGCCGACGCCCTTCCTCGGAATCCGCAATACCGGCCGCCACGGATGCGCGCGCGTCCAATCCTCCCCCTTGCAGGCTACCTGACCAGCTTGCAAGGCCACCAGCGTCCGGTGATCGCCCCAAGGCGTTTTGATAGAGCAGCGTCACAAACTGGGCATCACTCGGCGAGCCATACTTTTGCCGGAACTCGTCTGAGTTGATCAGGCCAGAGGCAATTGCCGCGGTTGTCGTGCCGGCCGCAAGCGCGAGGATGCCTTTCTGAATATCTTGTGAATAGGGAATCCGACCCAGTATTGCTTCGTACAAGCGGTAGATCTCGCTCTGACGCGTCGCATCTGAAGAGTTGTTGCCCCACACGGTACTCTTCGTCAGGCCGTTCGCACTGGTCGTCGTGATTCTTTGGTCTTTTCCCGTGATGCCATCGGCCTGCAAGTCGGCGTCGACCGTCACCTTGCTGCCATCCGGATTGACTGTGACGGTGGTCATCTGGTCCAGTACACCGTCCCCATTGATATCGATGCCGACGACAGTCGTCTTTTTGTCGGCACTGATCGTGGTCGTAGTTCTGTTGTGCAAGGAGCCATTCGCATTCAGCTCGGACACCACTTCAGTCGTCGAGCCATCCGCATTGATGGTCCTGATATCGGTGGTTGTGCGGCTGAAAGTGCCTGTCCCCGTTGCGTCCATCTGAGTGGTCACCGAGAGACCGTTCGCACTGGTGGTCGTGACCACCTTGTCCTTGAGCGAGCCGTTGGAGTTGAACTCAGTAAAGGTCGCTGTCTTTGAACCATCAGCGTTCAGGTTTTTCGCCGAACTGGTGGACTGGTCAACGGTGCCGTCACCGTTCAGGTCAGTCTGGGTCGTCGTCGTCAGGCCGTCGGCGCTGGTGACAGCGGTCGTGGATGACCGCAGCACCGAGCCGTCCGGCGTGTAGGTAGACGACACTTCAGTTCGACGACCGTCTGCACCGACAGTGATCGTGTCAGTGCTTTGGAATCCATTCGCACCAAAGTCGGAGGACTGTTTGACAATGCGCTTCCCGTCAGCGCTTGTTGTCGTGATGGTTTGGTCGAGCAGCGTACCGTTCGCGCTGTAATCCGAACGAGTCTCTGTCTTGGAACCATCTGCGCTCAGTTTCGTCACATCGCTACTGATGCTATCAATGGTGCCGTCACCATTTACATCCTTGGACACGGTCTTGGAAAGCCCGTTGGCAGCCGTGAGCGTGATCGTCCGATCGATCAGCTTGGTGCCGTCACCGTTGAAATCGGAAACCGTCTCGGTCCTTGAGCCATCGGCATTCAACGTCACGACATCGGTGGTTCTGCCATCGAAAACACCATCCCCGTTGGCGTCTTTCTGGGTCGTGATTGCCAGACCATTGCCGCTGGTGCTTACGATGGTCTTGCTCAATAAGGTGCCATTGCCACTGAGGTGCGAGCGTGTTTCCGTCTTCGAGCCATCAGTATTCAAGACCGTGACATCTGTGGCCCGACCATCGAAGACGCCGTCGCCGGTAGCATCACTTTGCGTCGTTGTGCTCAGGCCGTTTGCGTTGGTGGTGCTTACCGATCTGGTTTGCAGCGAGCCATTGGCGCTTGTATCCGTCACCGTGCGGGTGGTCGAGCCATCTGAGGCCAGTACGCCGACCTGCGTTTCGTCGATATGCCCGTCGCCATTGCTATCAGTCGTCTGAGTCGTTGTCTTGCGGTCGGCACTCGTGGTCGATATCACCTTCGACAACAACGCGCCAGTTCCGCTCACCATTGAGACTGTTTCCGTGCGGCTGCCATCGGCATTGAGGACGATGGCATCGGTCGTGGTCTGGTCAATGGTTCCATCGCCGTTGAGATCCAGGCCTTTGCTTTGAGTCAGTCCATTGGCGCTGGTCGTGGTGATCGACTTGTCGATCAACGTGCCATTGGCGCTCGTGTCGGTCACCGTTTCGGTGCGTGAGCCATCGGCGTTGGTGACGATGGTGTCCGTTGTCACGAGGTCATAAGTACCGTCGCCGTTGCTGTCCGTCTTGCTGGTTGTCGAGAGCCCGCTAGCCGATGCGGTGGTCAACGTGCGCTTAACCAATGAACCATTCGGAGCCAGGGTCGACACCGTCGTTGTGGTCGAACCATCGGCATTGACCAGGATGGTTTTCGTCTGTCCGACTGCACCGTCACCATTGGCGTCGACGGTCGTGGTGATCGTCTTCTTGTCGGCGCTGGTGGTGGTCACTGTCTGGCTCAGCAATGTGCCGTTGCCGCTCTTGCTGGTGATCGTCTCAATGCGGCTGCCGTCGCTGCCGATTACCGTCACGTCGGAAGAGAGCTGATCGATACTGCCGTCGCCATTCAGATCGGTCGACACTGTCTTGGACCGTCCATCGGCGCTCAGCGTCGTGGTGCTTGCGTCCCGCAGCGAGCCGTCGGCATTCCTGTCCTGAACGACGGTTGTCACTGATTTGTCGGTATTGACGGTGATCGAGGAGGTGGTGACGAGGTCAAAGTTGCCAGCGCCTGTGTGGTCGAGCGATACCGTCTTCGATCGGGCATCGGCGCTTGTGTTGGTGACCGTCCTGTCGAGCACGGTGCCATTGCTGCTGGTGTCCGTGACTGTCTCCACGCGGCTGCCGTCGGCATTGACTGCCGTCACACTCGTCTTGATCTGGTCGAATGTGCCTGAGCCGGTGCTGTCGACCTTGGTGGTCTTGATCAACCCATCGGCGCTTGTCGTCACCTGGGTCTGATTGATGACAGCGCCATTGACCGTCAGATTCTTCGTGGTCGTGGAGGTCGAGCCATTGGCGTTGCGAACGAATACCTGCGATTGATCCCAGACGCCATCGCCGTTCTGGTCAACCTGCGTCGAGACTGTTGAGGTGTCGGCGCTGGTGGTGGTCGCAGTGCGGCTCTTCAGAGAGCCGTCGGCGTTAAGGTTGCTGATGGTCTGTGCGAATGAGCCGTCTGCGTTGGTGCCGGTGATGATCGATTGCGAGCGATCGAATATGCCGTCACCGTTGTCGTCATAGTTGATGGTCTTGGTGAGACCATTGGCGCTGAGCGTCGACACATTTTCGAAGGCCTTGGAGCCGTCGGCATTCGAACCAACAATATCCGTGGTGACCGAGCCACCGGCGTTGGTGGTCTGCGTTTGATGAATGAGATAGCCATTGCCGTCCGTCGCCAGGACGGCGTCGCCTACCTGACCTTTGGTGCCGTCGGACTTTGTATAGCTCGTCGTGCCCGTGAAGGCAGAACCATCGCCAAAGGTCTGCCCGCTTCCTGTCGGCGTCAAATCGATCGAGGTGATGCCGAGCGAATCCAGCGACACCATCTGGCCATTGACCATGACCTTGAACTGCGACCAACTGGCATCACCCGCGTCGATCCTGCCATTGTGGTTCGTGTCGAACACATCTTTCAGCGCCTGAAGGTCGGAGGTCGAGGTCGGGTCCCATTCAGTGAAGGCATATTGGTTCTTCTGGTGAATCTGGCCGTCGCCATAGAGATCCAGCGCCAGCACGCCGTTGCCGGCTGCAGCCCAGGCTGTGCGATGTTCGTAGCCGCTGCTATTCGTATCCACAAACTGTGTGGATGACGACAGCGTGTCGAGGTTCAAGCCCTTGCCGTCGAGGTTGAGAACGACCGGGCCGAAAAATGGCTCATTCAAATCGAAATCGCCCACATCGGGAAATAACCCCCCAAAGCAAGGCTCCGGAAAGGGCACGTTGGGGATTGTGGGAGGGGTAAATTCGGGCAGAGGTAAGTCGTAATTTGGAAGCGGAAACGCCAAGCCAGGTTGGAAGTTGAATCCGGGCTCTAACAGAGTCGGATTAAATGGCGCGTATCCTGGATCAATGACTGGCGTAGAGCCAAAGTTCGGAAACGCCCAGCCGACGTCAGGTTGCGTGTAGCCGAAACCAGGCTGCAAATAAGATGAGTCTGGGAACGTCGGATTGAAATTTAACCAATCATGTTGGGTATTTGACCCGAAAGCTTCGGGGGCCGAACTGAATGGCAAAGACCCTTCCCCAAATAAGGAAGAGCCAATAGATACCGCTGCAACGTTGGGCATCGGCGGCACGACAACCGCCACCAACGGGACTAAGCCATTAGTGGAGCCGAATATTCCACTCGCATTATTGGCCGGATTGGGTATTGTGAAAGTCCCGTCGGGATTTCTTTGCATCGCAAGACCAATATCATAGCCTTGCGAAATGGCAAAGAAACCATGAACGGAGTTTCCAAATGGTGCTGACGTGTCTTTTCCTCCAAGCATCGCATTTGCACTTCCAAACAGCTCAAGTGCGTTTTGAAGCGTTATTGATGGATTTTCTTGGTGCGCAGCACCAAAAAATACCCCGACGCCATCATTTCCCGCATCGGTGAAAGCAGGAATGAAATGCCCGCCAGATGTGAATGAGATATCCTGATATTGGGAGTCAAAGCTTCCAAAATGCGGAGCGAATGCCGCCAACTCACGAGCTGCCAACAAAGCGCTTCCGCTCGCGCCATCGACATCTCCAGCGGCGTTGCTCTCCGCCATGGAATTCATGTATGAGCCATATCTGGAGCCAGCTGCGGCGACTTGCGATAGATAGTCTGAACTGGGTAGCACCAACGCATTGTTTATTAAAATCGGGTTGGACCATGAAAAAGAGGTCGAATAATAGCTGGGGGCGGCACCCAAGTAATTAACATTGAACCCCATTGCTGATGTCAGGTCAATAATCGGAGTTCCGTCAGAATATCTTGCCAAGTACCCAGGAAATGTTTGGTAATTTCCATTGCGGTCATCGTATGTTCTAACAAAAAGATCTGGCGTAGAGTTTGACATGATATTCCGTCCTTTGCCGAGTATTTGCACGGCAGCAGTTGAGGTTGAATTAAATTCGACTACTCAATTTCATTTATCCAGCCATGTGGCCATTTTGTGCACGCGACTATTGAGTAGTACTTCCTGAATTCCTGCGGGGGGTGGGCGGCTTCAAAATTACCTGTCTCCTTGATTTCTTTTATATTTAAGAAGGACGGAGTGAGCCTCCCGCTCAAGAAATCGTTCTGCATAATGATTTTCTTCAGCCCCTGCGTTTTTGGATCGCCAATTTCTTTGGCTGTTGTCCAGGCTGGGTAGAGTTTTTCGCTCACGTCATCGCTGCCTTTTTTTGTAATTGCATCGGCGACGATGTAAGCGCTGCACGTAGGCTCTCCCCCGTGGCCTTTCAATTCGATAAGATATCCATTTGAATCTTTTGCCACTTCGAGAGCGTCGACAAGCCTGCCACCGACTGTGATGCTCGCATTTCCAAGCTCACCACCATGAGACTGCTCTTGGAGTCGCTTAAACACTTCCTGAATATTCAAATGCGTATTGCGTAAGTTGCAACTTGTGTAGCTTTCTAGGGATGATGCGAAAAATATTAAAGACGCTGAAATTCCTAGCAGAGCCAAAATGCGAAGTGAAGCGCGCTTATCTTTTATAAATGGAATTCTCAGCAGTGTTGCCAATGCCCACGCAAGGACAAAGAATAAAAAACAAAACAGCACTAAGTTTGGCCAGGAAAGCCACGGTCGCAGTGGTCTAAGCTGTGAGTAATTTTCAAAATCAATAATGTGCGGGAGAGCTCCAGCACCATCAGCCGGCGTGCCATGAATCAAGCCGGTTCCCCAGCCCGCGCACATTCCATTTCCAAGAAGGAAATAAATTAGATGGGATATAGCGAATGCCCCAAAGAGCAACAACAGTGCTTTCCCCCAATGCGGGGAGGTAATACTCGAACGAAAGATCTTCACAAGGTTTTCTATTTCACTTAGATTGCTCGATCCGCTCTGGGTGTGGCCCGGGCATGAGCCACCCGCGAAAAGAGGTGCTGACAGGATCTAGTCTGACTTAGCGGGGATTGAGATCATCCAAGGGATGATTTCTGCGATGTGCCTGATGGAATCAGAAAGATTTGTGCAATTCAACGGTGCGATTTGAGGCGCTCGTTGCAGCAATTGACGGTAAGCCGGGGTGGCATCCATCAAACAAACGAGGGGTTTTGTTTATTTGCGAGCACAATTTCAGCAGGGATAAACTTTCGCGCCCCAAATTTGGCGGTGCGAAACATATCGATGCCATTAACTCGCGTTCAATTTTCTCCATCGCTCATCCCTCCGTTGTGAGTTCTTACTCAGGCGAAATTTCCTAAGGCAAGTTGCCTGGCCTGGCTGCAAGTTGCGCGCATACTTTTCTCATATTCACGATCTTGCTCGACCTTCATTAAAAATCTTTGAGACTGCATCGAGGAGAGCAACGTTTTGAATTAAGGGGGTGCCGGTCTCCCTGTTTGCGATCTTTGGCTTTTACGCAGCATGCCAGAGCTGTAGTGGCGATTTTTAAATGAGTGCGCTGTTCTGATGAAAATCGATCCTGCATCAATTTCTCACAAAGTACAGATTTTTTTGATGACAGATTTGTGACTTTTATTAGCCGTGAATTAGCATGAGTGGTACGAGTAAGAAAATAGTTCATTCCCGAATGAGGCCTGATCGATTTAATTTTTCGGCTGCGATGTCTAAACACTCGTAGAACGGCTTGCTCCGGAAGTCGCTGCGGCTACCGTAGCCTTGTGCCGGTGGCCAGCGAAGTCGCATTAATGGTTGGAGTTGTGCGATGGCAAGGACGCTGTCCATCCAACTTCTCGTGGATGCTCAATGACCGTCCAAAAATTTCCTTAAGGGCATGGCGTGCAGAGCTGAATCAGTTCTCGCCGAATGCGAGGCGCTAGGCACGTCGGCTATTGCGGCGGCACAGTAGCGCAGCATGAATGCCAATCTCATGCACTGGTCCTGCCGAAACCATATGCATACGCCCGCGGCCGCAGCGTCAGCAGGCGTTGGCGAGCTCATGCCGCTAGATTCGCGGTCCGAACCGGCAACCGGGCGGCGACACGAGAGCACGTCTCGTGGTCAGGATTCAAGCCGTCCAGATCTTCATCAAGCTCGGCAAGCGCATCAGGGCGACCATCCGGCTATTGGGGTGCCCGATCAAGAATGGATTGAAGGGCGAGTACCGGGAGTGCGAGCGGTGGCTCGACTTGCCGAAGGGCTATGCGCGCCCAAAGCCCAAGTGTTCTCAGAAGCAGAGGGAGGTGGCTATCAGGCACGAGCTCGATCATGGGCGTCGCATCGCCGCAACCGTGAAGGCCATGGGGATCTAGGCCGGGCCCTGGATTCACGAACTGCAACCGGGGTGTTGTGGCATTGACCAATGTAGCGTCGCCGGACCACCGCGCTGAGTGCGTTCGCCTGACTAAGCAGAGCCAAGGAGGGGCGGCGGACTCAGTCTGAAGCGAAGAGGAGAATCCTTCGGATCAATCAACCAGCCCGACCACCGATGCTTTTGGCCGGATTTTGCTTGATGGCTGAACGCTCGGTTCTAGCAGTCTTCGCTGCGTACCCCCGCAACCAACTCACTGCAGCTCGTGTCCAGGCAACAGCTCCATGCCGACCCGCTGCGTCAGCTCCCCGTAGCTCATGGGCCGTCCGGCGCGGGCCTCTTCAGAATTCGATTGCCAATGCGCCCAGGCCTTGCCCGTGCTCTCGTCATAGACAAGCTTGAAAAGGTGCGTGGGTACACGCACGCGGTTAGCGCCGATTGTCTGTAAGGGGCTGGCCATCCCATCTTGAACACCCGGGCGCTGGCGGTAACGATCCTGTCCACGAAGGAATAGATGGACATGATGGCAAACGGTCAAGAGGTGCGTCGGCGCCGGTACA
>NZ_JBPJZR010000024.1:0-36868 GCF_051216615.1 Variovorax raffinosi | reverse complement strand
GAACCCGAACGATGATTTCAAGATGGAGCCCGAATGACGCGTCGTTGAGTCGACGCGTATCCGGACTTTCAGTCCGCAAGGCGCAACCCACCGGCTTTAGCCGGTGGTTGTTGAGTTTTCGAATTTCTCAGCCGTGCCAGGCCGAGCAACGGATCACGCTGCAGAAATTGCCCCGGTGGAAGTGCGGCTCCTTGTCCGCGATCACATCCGCCTTGACGTTGCCGAAGGTGCTTTCCGGCTTGTGTTTGATGCCGTCGTAGAAGGCCTGGATGATGTCTTCCTTGAAGTGCTCGCTGCGTGGATGCGCATGCACGACCTGCGTGCGTTCCGCCTCGCTGTACTGCGGATAAGTCAGGCCCAGTACGTCCATCTCGACGCCGGCCGTGACCAAGGCCACCACCGGGTGCATGTGCTGCGGGATTCCCGGCGTGGTGTGCAGCGCGATGGACGTCCAGACCAAGTCGACATCCTGCTGGGAGATCCCGTGGCCGCGCAGAAAATCGCGCGCCACATTCGCGCCGTCGACCTCGAAGCGTTCGTGCGCGCTGCTGTGCGCCTTCAGCAGCCCCATGTCGTGGAACATCGCGCCCGCATACAGCAGCTCGGGGTCGAAGCTCAGGCCGCGATGCTTTCCAGCCAGTGCTCCGAAGTAGTAGACGCGGCTCGAGTGATGAAACAGCAGCGGCGGCGCCGTGTCCCGAACCAGTTCCGTGATCTCGTGCGCGAGCTTGCTGTCGGGGATGCGCACCCCTTCGATCGTTGTCGTCAAAGTCATGTGGATTTCTCCTGTGAGTGTGAGAACAACTTTAGGAGTGGGCTACAGTGGCTTCAATAGCCGTGAAGCGGCGAATCAAGCCATTGCATTGCTGAAAGAGACGCAGACGCCATGAGAGCAACCACCAAGACCATCGCGATCCTGGCCATGCCGGGCGCTCAACTGCTGGACGTGTCGGGTCCGCTCGACGTGTTCGCCGAAGCCAATGTGCAGGCGCGAACGGAGGCCTACCGGCTGCTTGTCATTGCAAGCCGACCGGGCCCGATTCGCAGTTCCTCCGGCGTGCGCCTGATGCCCGATGCGGTCGTTGGCGAGGAGATCGAAGGCCCGATTCACACCCTGCTCGTTGCCGGCACGCCCCACGCCGCGAGCGCCGCCTCCAACGCCGACGTGAACGCCTGGCTGCGCAAGCTCACGCCCAAGGTGCGCCGATTCGGCTCCGTCTGCAGCGGTGCTTTCATCCTTGCGCAGGCCGGGCTCTTGAACGGCCGCCGCGTGACCACGCATTGGGCCGTGGCCGATCAACTGGCCCGCGACTTCCCATCAGTCACCGTCGACGTTGACGCCATTCACGTGCGCGACGGCCGGCTGCGCACAGCCGCCGGCGTGACCGCGGGCCTTGACCTGTCGCTGGCGCTCGTCGAGGAAGATCTCGGCCGCGAAGTCGCCGTGAAAGTCGCTGCGCAGCTCGTGATGTTCTTCAAGCGCCCCGGTGGCCAGATGCAATTCAGCCGCAAGGGCGAAGCCGCGCCTATAGGCCGGTCCGCGTTGCAGGAAGTGCAACGCTGGATCGCGGCGAATCCGTCGATGGACCACAGCGTGGCCAGCCTTGCAAGCCGGATGGGCCTCAGCGGCCGTCACTTCGCACGCCTGTTCAGCCAGGAAGTGGGCGTCACGCCCGCGGTGTGGGTGGAAGAAACACGCGTGGCCACTGCGCGCCGCCTGCTGGAAGCGGGAGATGCCGCACCCAAGCAGGTGGCATCCCAATGCGGATTCGCCGATGTCGACACCTTGCGTCGCGCATTCCAGCGCCAGGTCGGCATCACGCCGGCGGAGTACCGCAAGCGCTACGCGCACGCCATCGATTGACGACGTGGCGCGGCGCGGGCGCGGAATAACGCGATCAGTCCGGAATGACCGCCGTCACTTCGATCTCGACCTTCGCGCGGTGCTCGACCAGCGCCGCCACCTGCACGCAGGTCATGGCCGGAAAGTTGCGCCCCACCGCATCGCGGTACACCGGGCCGAGTTCGGCAAGACGGCGGCTGTATTCGTCGCGGTCGGTCACATACCAGGTCATGCGCACCATGTGCTCGGGACCCGCGCCACCCGCGCGCAGCACCTCGGCGATGTTGCGCAGCGCCTGGCCGCATTGGTCGATGAAATCGTCCGACTCGAACTGCTGCTGTGCGTTCCAGCCGATCTGGCCGCCGACGAACAGCGTCGTGCCGCGTGCGGCAACGCCGTTCGCGTAGCCCTTGGGAGGCAACCAGCCCTCGGGCTGAAGAAGTTTGTGGATCATGGTGTGGTGTTCAGTTGTCTCAGTTTGAAGCGCTGGAGCTTGCCGGTCTCCGTGCGTGGCAGCACGGTCACGAACTCGATCTCCCGCGGATATTTGAATGGCGCGATCGTCGCCTTCACGTGGTCCTGCAGCGCTTTCACCAGCGCGGCGTCGCCTTCGTTGCCCGGCTTGAGCACGCAGAAGGCCTTGACGATCATGCCCCGGTCGGCATCGGGCTTGCCGATCACGCCGCACTCGGCCACGGCCGGGTGCTTGAGCAGCGCGTCTTCGACCTCGGGGCCGCCGACGTTGTAGCCGGCGGTGATGATCATGTCGTCGGCGCGTGCCTGGTAGAAGAAGTAGCCGTCGTCGTCCTGCACGAAGGAATCGCCGGGGTAGTTCCAGCCGTTCTTCACGTAGTCGCTCTGGCGCGGATCGTCCAGGTAGCGGCAACCGACCGGCCCTTGCAATGCAAGCTTGCCGACGGTGCCGTGCGGCACTTCGTTGCCTTCGTCGTCCACCACTTTCGCGGTGAAACCAGGCACCGCCTTGCCGACCGCGCCCTTGCGCACCTGGTCGCCGGCGGCGGAAATGTAGATGTGGAACACCTCGGTGCCGCCGATGCCATCGAGCATTTCGATGCCGGTGGTGTCCTTCCACAGTTGGCGCGTCGCGTCCGGCAGAGCCTCGCCCGCGCTCACGCTGATGCGCAGGCCCGGCATGCCGTGTTGGCGCACGAAAGGCGCCATCTGCCGATAGAAGGTCGGCGCGGTGTAGCAGATGGTCGCGCCGACCTGGTTGATGAGCTTCACCAGCCCTTCAGGTGTGAATGGCGCGTCGGCAAAGTAGACCGAGGCACCCGCCCACATCGGAAAGATCAACAGGCCGCCGAGCCCGAAGGTGAAGGCCAGCGGCGGCGAGCCCACCACGATGTCGTCGCTGCGCGCCTTCAACACATGGCGCGGCCAGGTCTCGCACATCGCGAGCACGTCGCGGTGCGTGGTGACCGGTGCTTTCGGCTTGCCGGTGGTGCCCGAAGTGAAGGCGAGCAGCGCGATGTCGTCGGCCGCCGTCGGGCATGCAGTGAACACGCCGCTCTTGCCCGCTGCACGCGCGGACAGCGAACCCGGTGCATCGGGCTTGTTGAATGCGATCACCGTCGCGAGCACCGGATGCGCCTGCTGCGCAACCACCAGTTCGTCGAGCAGCCGCCCGTCGCACAGCGCGGCCACGGGTTGCGACTTTTCGATGATCTCGCCCAGTTCCTTGGCACGCAGCAACGGCATCGTCGCCACCGCGATCAGGCCGGCCTTGACCACCGCAAGCCATGCCAGCGCCATCGCGACCGAGTTGCCGCCACGCAGCAGCACGCGGTTGCCGGGCACGAGACCGAGGTCTTCGGTCAGTACCTGTGCGATGCGGTTGACCTCGACGGCGGCCTGCGCATAAGTGAGCGTGCCTTGCGGCGATCGCAGCATCGGCTTGTCGCCAAAACCCTTCGCGGCTGCCTTGTCGAGCAGCTCCTCCACCAGGTTCAACTGATCGGGCAGTTGAAGCTCGGGCAGGTCATAACGAAAGACCGGCAGCTGCTGAGCAGGCGGCAGGCGGTCGTGAACGAAGCGGTCGACTTGGGCAGACACAGTATTTATCCCCGCAGAACGGATTTGCCAATGATCAGTTGTTGAACCTCCGTCGCGCCTTCGTAGATGCGCAGCGAGCGGATGTCGCGGTAGAGGCTCTCAATCTTCGTGCCAACCTTCACGCCCAGGCCGCCGTGCATCTGCAGCGCCATGTCGATCACGCGGCTTGCGTTCTCGGTGGCGCACATCTTGGCCATGGCCGCGGCGGCCGACACGTCGCCCACCGCGGGCGCGCCGCGCCGTTCGGCGTCGTCGCGCATCCATGCGGCGCGGTAGGTGAGCAACGCGGCGCTGTCGATCAGCGCGGCCATCTCGCCGAGCTTGGCTTGCGTGAGCTGGAAGTCGGCGAGCGTCTGCCCGAACATGCGGCGGCCCTTCGCATGCGCAATCGCTTCGGCCAGTGCACGACGCCCCATGCCGAGCGCCGCGGCTGCAACCGATGCACGGAAGATGTCAAGCGTGCGCATCGCCAGCTTGAAGCCGCCGTTGAGTTCGCCCAGTTGTGCCGTGCGCGGCACGACGCAGTTGTCGAAGCGCAGCGTGGCCAGCGGGTGCGGTGCCATCACATCGATGTGCTCCGAGGTGTCGAGCCCGGGTGTCGTCGCATCGACGATGAACACGGTGATGCCGCGCGTGCCGCCGGTCGGATCGGTCTTGGCGAACACGCAATAGAAGTTGGCGATACCGCCATTGCTGATCCAGGTCTTCTGGCCGTTCAACAGCCAGCCGTCGGCCGTGGGTTCAGCGCGCATCGCCATTGCCGCCACGTCCGAGCCTGCATCGGGTTCGCTGAGCGCGAAGGCCGCGATCTTCTCGCCCTTGCCCACGGCTGTGAGGTACTGCGACTGCTGCGCCGGCGTGCCGTCGAGCGTGATCGCACCGCTGCCCAGCCCCTGCATCGCGAAGGCGAAGTCGGCCAGTGGCGAGTGGTAGCCCAGCGTTTCGCGCAGCAGCACGAGCGCGCGTGAGTCGAGGCGTTCCAGCGCGCCGCCTGCGCTGCCGGGCACGGCATAGCGCAGCCAGCCACCGTCGCCCAGGCGGCGGACCCATTCGCGGCAGGCCGCACGGTCGTCGCGCTCGTCGATCTCCTGTGCTGCGCACCAGGGTAGCAAGTCTTGCGCGAGCGCGCGATGCGCTTCATCGAAGAACGGCAGCGCAAGGTGCGCTGTCGAAGGCGGCGCGGGGATCTTGGTCATCATGGCTTCAGTCCCCGCCGAACACCGGCTTGCGCTTGGCCGCGAAGGCTTCGTACGCACGCTTGAAGTCTTCGGTCTGCATGCAGATCGCCTGCGCCTGGGCTTCGGCTTCGATCGCCTGGTCGATGGTCATCGACCATTCCTGCGCCAGCATGGTCTTGGTCATGCCGTGCGCGAAGCTCGGGCCGTCGGCCAATTCGCGCGCCATCTTGGTGGCAGCCTCGAGCAATGCATCGCTTTCGTGCAGCGCATTGAAGAAGCCCCAGGCGTGGCCTTCCTGCGCAGTCATCGCGCGGCCGGTGAACAGCAGCTCCGACGCGCGGCCCTGGCCGATCACGCGCGGCAGCAGCGCGCACGCACCCATGTCCGCGCCGGCAAGGCCCACGCGGGTAAAGAGAAACGCCGTGCGCGTCGAAGGCGAACCGTAGCGCAGGTCGCAGGCCAGCGCGATCATCGCGCCGGCACCGGCGCACACGCCGTCGATGGCGCCGACGATCGGCTGCGGGCATGCGCGAATCGCCTTCACCAGGTCGCCCGTCATGCGCGTGAATTCGAGCAGCTCGGGCATGCGCATGCCGGTGAGCGGGCCGATGATCTCGTGCACGTCGCCGCCCGAGCAGAAGTTGCCGCCCGCGCCGGTGACCACGATCACCTTCACGTCGGTGGCGTAGGTCAGCGCGCGGAACAGGTCGCGCAGCTCGGCATACGAATCGAAGGTCAGCGGGTTCTTGCGCTCGGGCCGGTTCAGCGTGACGGTGCCGACGCCCGCTTCGTAGTGCCATGCGAAGTGCTTGGCCTTGTAGTCGGCCTTTGCCTCGAATTGCGCGCGCATGGGATTGCTTGCGCCGATGTAGTGCTTCATTCGGTCTCCGCCATCAATTGGTTGTGTGAGTGTTGCTTGACCTTGCCGAGCAGCTTGTGAAGCTGCGCGATCTCTTTGCTGTTGAGGCCCGAGAAGGCCCCGACGATCCAGTCTTCGTGCTGCTGCGCCATCTCGTTGAAGAGCTTGCGGCCACGCGGGGTGAGGCGCACGCGCCAGGCGCGGCGGTCGCCTTCGACGTTGATGCGCTCGACCAGCCCTTCGGTCACGAGCTGGTCGGTGATGCCGGTGACGTTGCCGCCCGTCACCATCATCCGGCGCGACAGCTCGTTCATCTTCAGCCCGTCGGGCGAGCGTTCGAGTTGCGACATCAGGTCGAAGCGCGGCAGCGTGGTCGTGAACTGCGAGCGCAGTTCGTTTCGCACCTGCTTCTCGATGAGCTGGGTGCAGGTGAGCAATCGCAGCCAGAGCCGCAAGGCTTCGGGGTGTTCGCTGTGCGCGCGCGCTTCGAGGTCCATGTCAGTGTGTCTCCTCGGGGTTTGGTGCAACAGCCAGCGCAGCGTTGGCTGCGGCAATCTGCTGCTGCTTGGCGATCTCGCGGTACAGCTGGTCGCGGCCGCTCAGGTACTGCTTGGGCCAATCGACGTCGCGGCTTTGCAGCTTGGCGGCTTCGTGCAGCGTCCATGCGGGGTCTGCCAGGTGCGGACGCGCGATGGCGCACAGGTCGGCACGGCCGGCCGCGATGATGCTGTTGGCCTGGTCCGCGTCGGTGATCGCGCCCACGGCGATGGTCGAGATGCCGACTTCGTTGCGGATGCGGTCCGAGAACGGCGTCTGGTACATGCGGCCATAGATCGGCTTGGCGGCGCGCGTCGTCTGGCCGGATGACACGTCGATGAAATCGGCGCCGGCTTCTTTGAAGAGGCGCGCGACGATGACTGCGTCCGCATCGGTGTTGCCGCCGGGCGCCCAGTCGTGAGCGGAGATGCGCACGCTCATCGGCTTGTCCTGCGGCCACACGGCGCGCATGGCGCGGAACACTTCGAGCGGATAGCGGCAGCGCGCTTCGATGTCGCCGCCGTATTCGTCGGTGCGCTGGTTCGTCAGCGGGCTGATGAAGGCCGACAGCAAGTAGCCGTGCGCGCAGTGCAGCTCGACCCAGTCGAAACCGCATTCAACGGCGCGACGCGTGGAGTCGACAAACTGGTCGCGCAGCGTGTCCATCTCGGCGCGGGTGATTGCGGCGGGCAACTGGTTCTGTTCGCCGTAAGGCAGCGCGCTGGCGCCGAGCACCGGCCAGTTGCCGTCTTCCAGC
This sequence comes from Variovorax raffinosi, assembly GCF_051216615.1. Lineage (NCBI taxonomy): Bacteria > Pseudomonadati > Pseudomonadota > Betaproteobacteria > Burkholderiales > Comamonadaceae > Variovorax > Variovorax raffinosi. The sequence goes on along the minus strand of NZ_JBPJZR010000024.1, from coordinate 29,621 downwards.
GGTTCGTCGGTGCCTTCCCAGCCCACGCGCGTGGAGCCCTTGGGCCCGCTGTGGCCGAGCTGCATTGCGATCTTCGCGCTCGACTGCGCGTGCACGAAATCGACGATGCGCTTGAAGGCGGCCTGCTGCGTGTCGTTGTACAGGCCGGTGCAGGCCGGCGTGATGCGGCCTTCGGGCGTCGGGCTCGTCATTTCGACGAACACCATCGCGGCGCCGCCGAGCGCGCGTGCGCCCAGGTGCACCAGCAGGAAGTCTTGCGGCACGCCATCGACCGCGCTGTAGGTGGCCATCGGCGACACCAGGATGCGGTTCTTCAGCGTGAGCCCGCGCACCTTGTACGGCATCAGCATCGGCGCGATCGCCTTGCCGCCGGCGAGCCATTGCTCGTAGCCGCCGAGCCATTGCGTGTCGCGCACGCGCAGGTTCTCGTGACTGATGCGCTGCGAGCGCGTGAGCAGCGAGTAGGCGAACTGCTCGATCTCCATGCCCGTGTAGCGCGGCACGTTCTCGAACCACTCGGTGGAATTGCGTGCGGCGTTCTGGATCTTCAGCACTTCGACGCTGCGGCGTGCCTCGTAGCCTTCGAGCACATGGTCGAGCGTGCCGCCCTGCTCGAACTCGTTCGCCAGGTCGATCGCGTCTTCCAGCGCGAGCTTGGTGCCCGAGCCGATCGAGAAGTGCGCCGTGTGCGCCGCATCGCCCATCAGCACCACGGGCACCGAGCGGCCGTTGACGTCGATGCGGTGCGTCCAGCGCTCGCACACCACGCGCGGAAAGCGGATCCAGTTGGCCGAGCCGCGCAGGTGCGTGGCGTTGCTGATCAGTGAATGGCCGCCCAGGTATTTGGCGAACAGCTTCTCGCAGAAGGCGATGGCCTCGGGCTGCTCCATCTGGTCGAGGCCGTGGGCCTTCCACACGGCCTCGGGCGTCTCGACGATGAAGGTCGATGTCTTGTCGTCGAACTGGTAGGCATGCGCCTGAAACCAGCCGTGCTCGGTCTGCTCGAAGGCGAAGGTGAAGGCGTCGAAGGTCTGGTGCGTGCCCAGCCACACGAAGCGGCAGTTGCGCAGGTCGACGTCGGGCTTGAACACATCGGCGTAGCGCTGGCGGATGCGGCTGTTCAGGCCATCGCTGGCAATCACGAGGTCGGCGTTGTACTGCGCGGCAATCGCCTGGTCGTCGGTGGCGTCGGTCTCGAACACGAGGTCGACGCCCAGCGCAAGGCAACGCTCCTGCAGGATGTTCAGCAGCCGCTTGCGGCCGATGCCGCAGAAGCCGTGGCCGCCCGAGCGCACCTGGCGGCCCTTGAAGAACACCTGGATGTCGTCCCAGTGATGGAACTCGTTGCCGATAAGCGCCGCGGTGTCGGCATCGGCCGCCTTGAGGTTGCCGAGCGTCTGGTCGCTCAGCACCACGCCCCAGCCGAAAGTATCGAAGGGGCGGTTGCGTTCCACCACCGTGATCTGCAGCGCCGGGTTGCGCGCCTTCATCAACAGGGCGAAGTAGAGCCCGGCCGGCCCGCCGCCGATGCACAGGATGCGTTGGAGGTCCGAGGCTGGAGCGGGGCGGACGTGGCTTAGGCTGTTCATGGTTCAATAGTTTAGACATAAACAATCTGCTGTCAATCCTGATTGATTCCACAGCCGTCCGGCCGCCCCCGGCTGCAAGCGAGGATGCAAAGCCTGGCAAAAATCAATACCATGGGCCCCATGCAAAACTTGATACCCAAGATCGAGTCGCAGCTGGCTTCGCTGCCTGTCCCCATCGCGCTGGAGCTGCCGGATGGCCGGCGCGTTGCCCAGGCGGGGGCCCGCGTCACGCTGGCCTTCAAGGAGTGGGCGGTGCTGGCCAAGCTGGCTGCCCGCCAGGTCGGCGCCATCGGCGAGGCGTATGTCGAGGGCAAGGTGCAGATCGAGGGCGCGATGCGCGACCTGATCGATGCCACCGTCGGCATGCTGCCCGGCAACCCGGCCGAAACAGACACCGGTTGGTGGAGCCGCCTGCAGCACATGGCCAAGTCGCACGGCTCGCATTCGCTGCGCAAGGACGCGGCGCAGATCGAGTTCCACTACGACGTCTCCGACGACTTCTATGCGCTGTGGCTCGATCCGCGACGGGTCTATTCATGTGCGTACTTCCGTACGCCCGACCTCACGCTGGCGCAGGCGCAGGAAGCCAAGCTCGACCACATCTGCCGCAAGCTCATGCTGCAGCCGGGCGAGCGCTACCTGGACATCGGCTCAGGCTGGGGCGCGCTGCTGCTGTGGGCGGCCGAGCATTACGGTGTCGATGCGACCGGCATCACGCTGTCGAAGAACCAGCATGCCTATGTGCAGCGCCTGATCGAAGAGAAAGGCCTGCAGGGCCGCGTGCGCGTCGAGCTGCGCGACTACCGCGAGCTGTCGGTCGAGCAGCCTTTCGACAAGATCTCGTCGGTCGGCATGTTCGAGCATGTGGGCGCGGCCAACATGCCGACCTACTTCCGCAAGATCCATTCGCTGCTCAAGCCCGGTGGCCTGGTCATGAACCACGGCATCACCTCGGGCGAACTCAACTACCGCCAACTAGGAGCGGGCATGGGCGACTTCATCGAGAAGTACATCTTCCCGGGCGGCGAACTGCTGCACGTGACGCACGTGCTGCGCGAGACTGCGGCGGCGGGCCTGGAGATGGTCGACACCGAGAGCCTGCGCCCGCACTACGCGCGCACGCTCTGGGCCTGGTCGGACGCACTCGAAGCGCAACTGGACACGGCGCTGTCGGTGCTGCAGCGCAGCGGCGGCCGGCAGGCCGAGAACGCGGAGCGCGTGCTGCGCGCCTACCGCCTGTACCTTGCGGGTTCGGCCATGAGCTTCGAGCAGGGCTGGATCTCGCTGCACCAGATGCTGTCGATCAAACCCGACGGCAAGGTCGAACATGGCGTTTTGCGTGGCGCGCAATCGGTGTACCCTTTTGCCCGTGACTACATCTACAAGTGAGTGAAAAACACCATGCTCTATCGCTTCCAGTCCCGGGCTTCCGCTGATTTCGTGATGCTCGAAGTGCATGCGCGGCAGCTGCTCGACATCGTCGGCAAGTCAGTGGCGCCCCAGGGCATCATCACGGTCGAGCAGATTCCCGGCGCCATTGCCGCCCTCGAAGCCGCATTGGCGCGCGAAGGTAGCAACACCCACAACCACGACGACTACGCGGTCGAAGGCCATGCGGCCGACGCCGAGAAGCAGCATGTAGGACTGCACCAGCGTGCAGCCCCCCTGCTTCACATGCTCAAGGATTCGCTGGCCGAAAAGAAGGACGTGACCTGGAAGACCTGAGGCCACGCCTCAAGCTTCCTGTCAGTCGACCTTTGCACCGGAGTCTTTAACGACCTTCGCCCACTTCACGTGCTCGCTGGCAATCAGCTTCGTGAAGTCGGCCGGTGAATTGCCGCTCGGGATCGCGCCCTGGGCGAGCATCTTTTCCTTGATGGCCGGCGTGCCGAGCGACTTGGCCACTTCCTGCTGAATCCGGTTCACGATTTCGGGCGAGGTGCCGGCCGGCGCCAGCAGGCCGAACCACGAGCTGGCCTCGTAGCCCTTGAGCGACGGGCCGCCCACTTCTTCCACCGTCGGAACATCGGGCAGCGCCGGCGAACGCTGCGCACTGGTCACGGCCAGCGCGGTCAGCTTGCCCGCCTTGATCTGCGCCATCGACGAGGGCAGGTTGTCATACATGACGTCGGCGTTGCCGCCCACCATGTCCAGCAGCGCCGGGCCCGAGCCCTTGTACGGGATGTGCGCCATGAAGGTGCCCGTCATGCTCTTGAACAACTCGCCCGCCAGGTGGATCGAGGTGCCGCTGCCGCTGGACGCCATGTTGAGCTTGCCCGGGTTGGCCTTGGCGTACTTGATGAAGTCCTGCACGTTGCGGATGTTCAGCGCCTTGGCTTTCTCGGCGTTCATCTCCATCACGTTCGGCACCGCCGCCACCAGCGTGATGGGCGCGAAGTCCTTGATCGGATCGAAAGGCAGCTTGGGGTACAGCGCGCGGTTGATGCCGTGCGTGCCCACCGTGCCCATCAGCAGCGTGTAGCCGTCGTTCGGCGCGCGCGCCACGATCTCGGCGCCCAGGTTGCCGCCCGCGCCCGGCCGGTTGTCCACGATGAACTGCTGGCCGAAGGCCTTCGAGAGTTCGGGCGCGACCGCGCGCGCCAGGATGTCGGTGGTGCCGCCAGCCGCGAAGGGCACGACGATGCGCACCGGCTTGGTCGGCCAGGCGTGCTGGGCCCACGAAGGAGCGGCCATCAGGGTGAGGGCCGTGGCGACCGAGGTTGCAAGCGCGCTGCGGCGATTCAATTTGAAGAAAGAGAGAGAAGAGGAAGTCATGCGCGCGGTTGTACATGGGAGCGCCATGCGCGTCGCGGGTAAAAACCCCGTGCAGCGGTTGCCTATGCGACCTGCATTCGCTGCGCGAAGCGCTCGTTGCGAAAGCGTTCCAGCACGAAGTCGATGAACACGCGCGTCTTCGGAGGCAGCAGCTTCTTGCTCGGGTAGTAGAGCCAGACGGCGCCCGTGTCCTGGTGCCATTCGGGCAGCAGCCGCACCAGCTCGCCGCTGCGCAGGCCGCGCTCGACAAAAGGCATCGGCAGCATCGCCGCGCCCAGCCCCATCAGCGCCGCATGCGCGATGGCTTCGGGGTCGTTGAAGATCGCGCGCGGCCGCGGCAGATCGACCGTGGCTTCTTCGCCGCTCGCCGCATGCCGCAAGGTCCAGCTGCGCAGCCGGCCGGTGGGCGAGGAGCGCCGCAGCAGCGTGTCGAGCCCGGCCAGGTCGGCAGGTTGCGCGGGCGGCGCGCGCCCCCGCAGGTAAGCCGGCGAGGCCACCGCCACCACGTGGATGCGCGCCAGCTCGCGCGCCACCAGTCCGGCCGGCAGCTCGATGCCGCCGCCGATGGCCGCGTCGAAACCTTCGCCCACCAGGTCCACCTGCTGATTATCGAAATGCCAGTCCGGCAGGATGGCCGGATAGCGCGCGAGGAAGTCGCCCATCATCGGCAGCACATGCTCGCGGCCGAAGGCCTGGCCCATGCTCACCTTCAGCGTGCCGGCGGGCTGGCCGTCGTCCTTGTCGATGCCGGCCACCGCCGCCTGCAGCGTGGCGAGCGGGCCGCCGATCTGTGCGAGGAAACGCTCGCCGCCCTCGGTCAGCGTCAGGCGGCGCGTGCTGCGCTGGAACAGCCGCACGCCGAGCCGTGCCTCCAGCCGCGCCACGTTCTTGCTGACCGCCGCCGGCGTGAGGCCCAGGCGCCGCGCGGCCGCCGAGAAGCTGCCGCCCTCCGCGCTTTGCACAAAGGATTCGAGGTGATTGAGCGGTTCCATGGCCGCATTTTCTTCCTCATCTTCAACCATTGGTTGAATTTGATTGCGCCAATTGATGGCTACCGGCAAAGGAATGGAATCCCGACACTGAAGTCATTCCTCCACACACCGATCGGAAAAATCATGGCTTCCAACGCTTCTTCCACTTCCTCTTCTTCTTCTCCCGTCCTGGCCGGCAAGGTCGCCTTCGTCAGCGGCGGTTCGCGCGGCATCGGCGCGGCCATCGTGCGCCGGCTGGCGCGCGACGGCGCCGCCGTGGCCTTCAGCTACGTCAGCGCACAGGCCGAAGCCGACAAGCTGGCCGCCGAAATCCAGGCCGCCGGCGGCCGGGCGCTGGCCATCCGCGCCGATGCCGGCGATGCCGCCGCGCTGTCGGCCGCCATTGCACAGGCCGCGCGCAGCTTCGAGCGGCTCGACATCCTGGTGAACAACGCCGGCGTCTATCTCGGCGGCGATCTGGACACCTTCTCGCTCGAAGACTTCGACCGCACCATCGACGTCAACGTGCGCGCCGTGTTCGTGGCCACCCAGGTCGCCGCGCGCCACATGGGCGACGGCGGCCGCATCGTCAACATCGGCAGCATCAATGCCGAGCGGGTGCTGGATGCCGGCGCCAGCGTCTACGCGATGAGCAAGGCCGCCATCGTCGGCCTCACGCGCGGCCTGGCGCGCGACCTGGGCGCGCGCAGCATCACCGTGAACAATGTGCAGCCCGGCCCGGTCGATACCGCGATGAACCCCGCCACCGGTCCGCGTGCCGCCTCCATGCACGACGTGATGGTGCTGCCGCGCCATGGCCGCGCCGAAGAAATCGCCGGCATGGTCGCCTACCTCGTGGGCCCCGACGGCGGCTTCGTCACCGGCGCCAGCCTGAGCGTGGACGGCGGCTACACGGTCTGATCGCCACGGTCCGGCGCGGCGCCGTCGGACACGCGCTCCACCGCCCGGATCAGCGTGTCGAGCGTGGCGCTCATGCGGGCCAGTTCATCGGCATCGACGCCCGCGAACAGCTCGGCCTCGCGTTGCCGGCCGAGCGCGCCCACGGTTGCATGCAACGCCTTGCCGGCGGCCGTGAGGTAGAGCCGGCTGCGGCGCTGGTCGGTCGGGTCGTCATGGCGCTGCACGCGCTTGTGGCGTTTCAGGCCGGCGAGCGCGCGGCTCACCGCCATCTTGTCGAGCCCCGTCTGGTCGGCGACCTGCGTGGCATTGAGCCCCGGCTGCGCGCCGAGCACCGCCATCGCGCGCCACTCATTCAGCGTGAGCTGGTGCTCGCGGCCCACGCGCTCATGGAACGGCCGCGCCGTGAGATTGACCACCCGCACCAGCTTGAAGAACAGCGGGTCCACGGTGCGGCACCGTCGTCAGCCGACCAGCTTCTTCGCTGCAGCCACGACAGCCTCGGTGCCGATGCGCGACTGCGCCTCCAGCACCGGCGCATAGCCGACCGGAATGCGCGGCGCGCCCAGCCGTGCCACGCGACAGCCCGTGGCTTCCGCCGCGCTGGCCGCGATCTCGGCGCCGAAGCCCGCGGCCTGCACCGCCTCGTGCACGACCAGCAGCCGACCGGTGCGCGCGCAGGACGACAGCACCGTCTCGCGGTCCCACGGCCACAGCGTGCGCAGGTCGATCAAATCGATAGCGATGCCTTCGGCCGCAAGCGCATCGCATACGGCGGCGCACACCTGCATCTGCCGGCTCCAGCTCACCAGCGTGAGCGCATTGCCTTCGCGCACCCGCGCGGCCCGGCCCAGCGGCACGGCGATGTCTTCGTCGACTTCGCCGCGCAGGCCCCATAGCGTCTTGTGCTCGATGTAGACGACCGGGTCGCCGCACTGCAGCGCGGCGCGCAGCAGGCCGTAGTTGTCCTGCGGCGTCGACGGGCTCACCACCACCACGCCCGGCAGGTGCGCGAACCAGGCTTCGAGCGACTGCGAATGCTGCGCCGCCGAGGCGTCCCAGATGCCGCCGGGCATGCGCGCCACCAGCGGCACGCGGCCCTGGCCGCCGAACATGAAGCGGTTCTTGGCGGCCTGGTTCACCAGCTCGTCCATGCCGCACAGCGCGAAGTCGACCACGCGCATCTCGACCACCGGCCGCAACCCCGCGAGCGCCATGCCCACGCCGGCGCCCATGATCGCGGCCTCGCTGATCGGCGTGTCGATCACGCGCGCGGCGCCGAAGGTCTGTTGCAGTCCCTTGTACTGGCCGAAGATGCCTCCGCGGCCCACGTCTTCGCCGAGCACGACCACGCGCGCATCGGCTTCCATCTCGCGCTGGATCGCAAGCACCGCAGCCTCGGAATAACTCAGTTCTTTCTTCAGTGCCATTGGCCTGCTCCGATGGTCTGCACGTCGGTGAAGGCGGCGCTGGCATCGGGCCAGGGCGCGGCATCGGCCACGGCCAGCGCGGTGTCGACTTCGTCGCGCGCCGCGTTCTCGATGGCATCGAGCGTCGCGGCGGCGATGCCCGTCGACAGCAGATGCCCGCGCGCTCGCGCGATCGGGTCCGTCTCCAGCGCGGCAGCCAGTTCGGCCGGGTCGCGGTAGGCCGCAAGGTCGACCGACACATGGCCCTTCACCCGGTAGGTCAGCGCATGCAGCAGGCGAGGCCCGCCGCCGGCGCGCACTTCGGCCACCAGCCGCGCGGCGGTTTCGTGGACCGCGAACACGTCGTTGCCGTCGACCTGCGTGGCCGCGATGTCCATCGACGCGGCACGCGCCGAGGCGCCGTCGCCGGCCGTCATCGGGCCGCTCGCGGTGGTCGCGCTCCAGCGGTTGTCTTCGCAGACGAAGAGCACCGGCAACTCGTACACGCGCGCCCAGTTCAGCGCTTCGAGAAAGGGTCCGCGGTTGATGGCGCCGTCGCCGAAGAAGCAGACGGTGATGTCATCGCTTTTCTTCAGCAGCTTCTGCGCATGCGCCGCGCCCACCGCAATCGGCAGCCCCGCCGCGACGACGCCGTTGGCGCCCAGCATGCCGACCGAAAAATCGGCGATGTGCATCGAGCCGCCCTTGCCGCCGTTGAAGCCCGTGGCCTTGCCGAACAGCTCGCACATCATCCGCGCGAGGTCGGCGCCCTTGGCCAGCGTGTGGCCGTGGCCGCGATGGGTGGAGGTGAGGTAGTCGCTCGTGCGCAGGTGCGCGCAGACGCCGGCCGGCACCGCCTCCTGCCCGGTCGAGAGGTGCAGCGGCCCGCGCACCTTGGCGGCGCCGGCGGCCTGCTGGCCGTAGGCGCTGACGCCGCCCTGGCTCGCCGTTTCTGCAGCGTTCTCGAAAGCGCGGATGCGCACCATGACGCGGTACAGCGCCTCGCCGGCGCGGCCTGGAATGCTTGAGTCCATCTTGTCTCCAACGCCCTTGGGATCAGCGCTTTGACAAAAATCGTATCAAACGAGATGGAATGGATGCAGCGGGCTTACCCCGGCGGGGCTGCTGCGTCGTGCGCCGCACCGCAGGGAAAACTCTGGGGACAGTTTTGGCACAAAGTCACGGTTATCCACAGTTGGATCGACCGGCCTGAAGTTGTTCTTCTTTTCGAGACAGCTCGAAAGCACAGGTGCACACAGTGACACAGGCACGACAAGTCGTTGTCAGCCAAGGGAAAAAGCGCACTGTCCACAGGAGGGGTTTACCCTTATCTACTACTACTATATTAATTAAGAAGAATTAATAAAGAAGAAGCGCGGAAGTCCGGGCGTGATCGAGCGCGTTTCAGCGCTCGCCAGATCACTCGATGACGGCCACCGCTTCGACTTCGATCAGCAGGTCCGGCCGCGCGAGCCGCGACACTTCCACGAGGCTGCATGCCGGCAGCGGCGACTGGAAAAACCGGTCTCTTGCTTCGCGAAACGCGGCGAGCTGCGAGGCATCGGTCAGGAACACCGTGAGCTTCACCACATCGCGCAGCCCGGCTTCGCTGGCGGCCAGTGCGGTGCGCAGGTTTTCAAACACCTGGTTGGTCTGCAAGAGCAGGTCGTCCGGCCCGACCAAGCGGCCTTCAAGGTCCAACGCGATCTGGCCCGACACGTAGAGCGTGCGGCGCGCGACGACCTCGACCACGTGGCTGTAGCCGGTCGGTGGGTGCAGGGCGGGTGGGTTCGAGTGCTTCATCTGTGCTTTTCTCCGAGGGTGAAACGAGCCGCAGCATGCCGCATCCCGGTGACGGCAGCCCCGGAAGAACGCGCGCGGCGCCTACACCGCCGAAAGACGCACCAGCGTTCCCTTGCAGGACAACAGCCCGACCCGCTCTTGCACCGCCCGATCGGCGAAAGCGTGTGGCATCGTCCTGACCTCCCCTCGCTTCTTGCGTCCATGAACCTGCCCGGAGGCACACATCCATGATCAAAATCGGCATCGTTGACGACCACGCCGTCGTCCGCACGGGCCTCAAGGCCTTCTTCTCCACCTTCGTCGATTTCCGCGTGGTCGGCGAAGCCAGCACCGGCCGCGAAGCCATCGACCTTGTGCGCACCGTCGACATGGATGTGCTGGTGATGGACCTGTCCATGCCCGGGCAAAGCGGCATCGACGCGCTCGCGATGGTGCGTGCCAAGGCGCCGGACCTCGGTGTGCTGATCCTCAGCGGCTATCCGGAAGAGCACTACGCGGTCAACCTGATCCGCCAGGGCGCCTCGGGTTATCTCAACAAGGAATGCGAGCCGGAAGAAATCGCCAAGGCCATCCGCACGGTCGCGCTGGGGCGCCGCTACATCTCGGCCTCGGTCGCCGAACTGCTCGCGGGCCAACTGGAACGCAAGGACAGCGCGCCGCCGCACAAGCACCTGTCGGAGCGTGAGTTCCAGGTGTTCCTGAAGCTCGCCAAGGGCGAATCGGTGGGCAGCATCGGCGAGGCGCTGTCGCTGTCGGTGAAGACCATCAGCACCTACCGCACGCGGCTGATGGAGAAGATGAACCTGTCCACCAACAGCGACCTGACCTACTACGCGATCAAGACGCAACTGATCGATTGAGCAAGCGGCCGTCCGCCGCTCGCGGGCCATGAGTCTTGGGCAAACTGGGGCCGTGATCACCACCCATCCCCTTTCCATTTCCGTGGCGCCCGACACCGTCGTGTCGGCCCTCGCCGTGTCGCCGCCCTCGCCCGACGCCTGCTATGTGCTGGCACACGGCGCCGGTGCGGGCATGACGCATCCGTTCATGCATGCGGTGGCCGAAGGCCTCGCGCAGCGCCGCATCGCCACGCTGCGCTACCAGTTTCCCTACATGGAGCGCGGCAGCAAGCGCACGGATGCGCCGGCCCTGGCGCATGCCACGGTGCGCGCGGCGGTGGGTTGTGCGTCGGCGCACTTCGGCGGACTGCGCCTCTTTGCCAGCGGCAAATCCTTCGGCGGGCGCATGAGCTCGCAAGCCCATGCGCTGCAACCGCTGCCCGGTGTGCAGGGGCTCGTCTTTCTCGGCTTTCCGCTGCATCCCTCGGGCGCGCCATCGGCCTCGGCCACGCGGGCGGCGCATCTGCAGGACGTCGATGTGCCGATGCTCTTCGCGCACGGTCCGCGCGACACGCTGGCCGAGCCGGCGCAGTTCGATGCGGTCACACAGGCGCTGGGCCCCATCGCCACCGTGCTGGAGATCGATGGCGCAGACCACTCGTTCCACGTGCTCAAGCGCTCCGGGCGCACCGACGAGGACGCGCTGGACGAACTGCTCGACGGCATCGCCGTGTGGACGCAGGCCTGGCACATCGGCTGAGCGCCCGCCCGCGAAAACAGCCCTTCGCCAGCCGCGCGCGGGCGGAACGCACTTGCGAAAAACGCTCCGGGAATTCCCGGATGCCAAGCCCGTGGCAGCGATGGGATAGTTAGTTCGCCCTTCAAACTAACTAATTTCTTACTCGGCTTTCTTGTCGGGCGAACCAACTCTGGAGAGACATCGATGCAACTGAAACACACCCTGGCCGCCATGGCTTTCGGTCTCACGGCCGTGGGCGCGTTGGCGCAGACCGTGGTCGGCGTGAGCTGGTCCAACTTTCAGGAAGAGCGCTGGAAGACCGACGAAGCCGCGATCAAGGCCGAGCTGGAAAAGCTCGGCGCCAAGTACATCAGTGCCGATGCGGGCGGCTCGCCCGAGAAGCAGCTGGGCGACATCGAAGGCCTGATGGCCAAGGGCGCGAAGGCGCTCATCGTGCTCGCCATGGACAAGGACGCGATCCTGCCCGCCGTCACCAAGGCCACGCGCCAGAAGGTGCCTGTGGTCGCCTACGACCGGCTGATCGAGGCGCCCGGTGTTTTCTACATCACCTTCGACAACGTCGAGGTCGGCCGCATGGAGGCGCGCGAGGTCTTCAAGGTCAAGCCCAAGGGCAACTACGTGATCATCAAGGGCTCGCCGAGCGACCCGAACGCCGACTTCCTGCGCGCCGGCCAGCAAGAGGTGCTGGCGGACGCGATCAAGAAGGGCGACATCAAGATCGTCGGCGACGAATACACCGAAGGCTGGAAGCCCGAGGTCGCGCAGAAGAACATGGAGCAGATCCTCACCAAGGCCGGCAACAAGGTCGATGCGGTGGTCGCGGCCAACGACGGCACGGCCGGCGGCGCGGTGGCGGCGCTCACGGCCAAGGGCATCCGCGGCATTCCGGTGTCGGGGCAGGACGCCGACTTCGCCGCGCTCAACCGCATCGCGCTCGGCACGCAGACCGCCACCATCTGGAAGGACTCGCGCGAACTCGGCCGCGAAGCCGCCATCGCCGCCGTTGCACTCGCGGCCGGCAAGCCGGTCGACAAGGCCGCGCCGTGGGCCGGCGGCGCCAAGAAGATCTCGCTGTCCTCGCGCCTGCTGACGCCGGTGCCGATCACGCGCGACAACCTCGACGTGATCGTCAAGGCCGGCTGGATCAAGAAGGACGAGCTGTGCAAGGGCGCCACGGGTGCCACCGCGCCCGCGGCCTGCAAGTAAGCAAGACGGGCGCCAAGCCGCCGTCGTCGTCAGTCAATTCGCGCCATGCCGTGTCCGGCCACCCCTTGCGGGGCTGGCCCGGGCCCGGTCGCGCTCATGTTTCCAGGGGGTCCTACAAATGAGCAATGAAACTCCAGGCTGGTGGCGCCGCACGGGCATCGACCTGCGGCTGATCCTGATGTGCCTGCTGCTGGTGGCGATGGGCGTGGTCTTCAGCGTCATGTCCGGCGGCGTGTTCCTGTCGCCCGAGAATCTCTACAACGTCGCGCAGCAGACGGCCGTGGTCGGCATCGTCTCGACCGTGATGGTGCTGATCATCGTGGCGCGCCACATCGACCTGTCGGTCGGCTCGGTGATGGGTTTTGTCGGCGTACTCATCGCGTACCTGCAATACACCTCGGGCTGGTCGTGGCCCACGGCCTGCCTTGCGGGGCTCGCGGTGGCGCTGCTGGTGTCGATCTACCAGGGCTGGCTCACGGCGGTGCTAGGCGTGCCTTCGTTCGTGGTCACGCTGGGCGGGCTGATGTCGTTCCGCGGCGCGGCCTTCCTGGTGGCCGATGGCAAGACGCAGCCGGTGAATGACGAATTCTTCCAGCGCCTGGGCGGCGGCTACGACGGCGGCATCGGCACCACGGCGAGCTGGGTGCTCGCGGCGTTGGTGGCGCTGGTGCTGTTCGGGCGCATGGTGCAAAAGCGCCGCGCGCGCCAGCGCTACGACATGCCGACCGAGGCGCTGTGGCTCGATGTGCTGATCACGGCCGTGCCGGTGGCCGTGGTGTTCGCCTTCGCGGCGGTCATGAACAACTACCAGATCTCTTCCAAGACCGAGCCGCAGGGCATTCCGATCCCGGTGCTGATCTGGGCTGCGGTGGCCATCGTGCTGTCGTTCATCGTGCACCGCACGCGTTTCGGCCGTTATGTGTTCGCGATGGGCGGCAATCCGGATGCGGCGGCGCTGGTGGGCATTCCGGTCAAGCGCGTGACGCTGATGCTGTTCGCCTTGCTGGCGGTGCTGGTCACCATCGCGGCCATCGTGTCGATCGCGCGGCTCAACGCGGGCACCAACTCGCTGGGCACGGGCATGGAGCTGTACGTGATTGCGGCGGCTGTCATCGGCGGCACGGCGCTAGCGGGCGGCAGCGGCTCGATCTTCGGCTCGGTGCTGGGCGCGCTGATCATGCAGTCGCTCGACAGCGGCATGCTGCTGCTCGATGTGCCGATCGGCAAGCGCATGGTCATCATCGGGCAGGTGCTGATCGTGGCGGTGGTGTTCGACGTGCTGTATCGGCGCAAGTTCGGGGAGAGCTGAGATGAAGCGCTGCTGTTCTTCAGGGCGGCACTCACGCCGACACGGTGCTCTTTTTCGCGAATGTCCCCCGCTTCGCTCCTCCTTTATTTCGCGAAAAAGAGCCCCGTATCGGCGCGAGCGCTGGACAGAGCAGTCGTTGATCGGCTGCACACCAGCAGCGTGCCCCGGTGCGAATGGCACCAGGTGCTCCCCGCAGCGAAATAAAGGAGGAGCGAAGCGGGGGACATTCGCGGAGGGGAGCTCCTGGTGTCATTCGCACTCGCCCCGAATGCACCCGAACCCGCCCCCAACAGCAGCCCAAGAACAAGAACGCCGGAACAAAGCGGAGCACTGAAATGACCGACACATCAAAACCCTTGGTAGAACTGAAAGAGATCCGCAAGTCCTTCGGCGGCGTCAAAGCCGTGGACGGCGTGAGCGTGAACCTCTACCCCGGCGAAGTGGTGGCACTGCTCGGCCACAACGGCGCGGGCAAGTCCACGCTCATGAAGATGCTCGCGGGCGCCTATCCCATCGACTCGGGCGACACGCTCATCGCGGGCGAAAAAGTCAACATCCGCACGCCTTCCGAAGCGCAGGCACAAGGCATCGAAACCATCTACCAGACGCTTGCACTGGCCGACAACCTCGACTCCGTGTCCAACCTCTTCCTCGGCCGCGAGAAGATGACCCGCTGGAACACGCTCGACGACCACTTCATGGAAGTGCAGGCGCGAAAAGTGTTCCATCGCCTCAACAAGAACTTCACCAACATCCGCGTGCCGGTGCGGCGCCTCTCGGGTGGGCAGCGGCAGGTGGTGGCGATCTCGCGGGCGCTGTACTTCAACGCGCGCATCCTCATCATGGACGAGCCCTGCGCCGCGCTCGGCCCCGAAGAAACCGCGATGGTCGGCGGCCTCGTGCGGCAGCTCAAGGCCGACGGCGTGGGCATCTTCCTCATCACGCACGACATGCCCGACGTGTTCTCGCTGAGCGACCGCCTCGCGGTCATGAAGAACGGCAAGCTGGTGGGCACCTACCGCACCGCCGACGTGACCGAAGACGAAGTGCTCGGCATGATCATCGCGGGCAAGCGGCCCGAAGGAAAAGAGCAAGCCCACCACGCCGATACCGCCGTGGCCGCCTGACGTGAAGACCATCGGCGACCAGCAACTGCTCAAGCGCATGAACCGCAGCGTGCTGCTGCGGCTGCTGCGCGCGCAGCCGGGCCTGTCTCGCGCACGCCTGGCGACCGAGAGCGGCCTTACCAAGTCGACCGTGAGCCTGCTGGTGCGCGAGCTGATCGACGAAGGCTGGCTGAGCGAATCGGGTGCCGCCGTGGCCGATGGCCTGGGTCGGCCTTCGACGCCGCTGGAAATCAACGTCGGCGTGCGCGCATTGATGGGCGTGGAGATCGCCGTCGAGACCGTGCGCCTCGTGTGCGTCTCGCTGCAGGGCGAGGTGCTGTACTCGGACACCCATGCGCTGACCGATGGCTCTCCGGCCGGCGTGTGCGCGCAGGTCGCGCGCATGGCGGCGGCGGCGCACGTACACCTGCAGACGCTGGGCCTGCGCCTGTCGAGCATCGGCGTGTGCGTGCCCGGCGCGGTGGACGATTGCACCGGCGTGGTCCGCTTCGCGCCCAACCTCGGCTGGCGCAACGTGAACCTGCTGCCGGCACTCGAAAAAGCCTTTGCCGCGGTCGGCCTGCCGGGCGTGACCGTGCAACTTCAGAACGACGCCGATGCCGCCGTGCTCGGCGAGTACGAGTTCGCTGCGGGCGAGGGCGAAGACCCGCTGATCTTCGTCAACTGCGATGTGGGCGTGGGCGCGGGCGTGGTGCTGAACGACCGCCTTTTTACCGGCGCGCAAGGCATGGCCGGCGAGATCGGCCACACCATCCTCCAGCTCGACGGCCCCTTGTGCTCATGCGGCCGGCGCGGTTGCGCCGAAGCCTTCTTCGGCTCGCGCGTGCTCGAACGCGAGGGCGCCGACGTGCAACGTGCCGCCGCCTTCTTCGGCGTGCTGTTGCAGAACCTGTGGGTCACCTTCAATCCGCGCGCCATCGTGCTCGGTGGCAAGGCCTGCGCGGAACATCGCGGCTTTGCACAGGCTGCGTTCGAAGGTGTGAAGCGCCACGCCGATGGGGCCGGCATGCCGGCGCCCGACCTGCGCACCGCGCGCTACGACGCACTGGCGCCGGCGGTGGGTGCGGCCGCGCTCGCCCTGCACGAATATCTCAGGCCCCTGCAACCCGACGCGAGGACGCGCCGCGCGCGCGCCGAACAGGTTCTCGCCAGGGCTTGAACCTTCGGCCCACGGCCTTGTTGAAGACGATCGAACGGATCAGCCGGCTTTGGCGGCCCACTGCACGGCATCCGCACCGGCCGGGATGTACATCGGAGCCGACGGATCGGTCGCCGCGCGCCACACGGCCTCGGCCACGTCCTTCGCGTGCGTCTCCGGGCCCGTGGACGCGAGCATGCGGGCGATGGTCTGCTTCATGAAATCGCCATAGGCCTCGTCCTCGATGCCGTGCAGGTGGGTCCGCGCGGTGTCGCGAAAGCTGGTCTCGCCCGAGGACCCGGGCAGCACGATGCGCACGCGCACGCCGAACGGCTCGACTTCGACCGCCAGCGATTCGGTCAACGCATTCACCGCCGCCTTGGCCGAGCGGTAGATGCCGACCAGCGGCAGCGGCTTGTACGTGGCGCTCGACGTCACGTTCACGACGACGCCAGACTTGCGCGCGCGCATTTGCGGCAGCACCGCCTGCGTGACCGCGATCGTGCCGAAGGTGTTGGTTTCGAACAGCGCGCGCACCGTCTCCATGGAAGTGAGTTCGAGCGGCGAGGGCGCGCCGAAGCCGGCGTTGTTGACGAGCACGTCGATCGGCCCCGCAGCCTCGACGGCGTTGCGGATGCTCTGCGCATCCGTCACGTCGAGCTGCAGAATGCGCAGGCGCTCGGACGGCGGCAGCACATCTTCGCGCGGCGTGCGCATGGTGGCGACCACCTGCCAGCCCTGCGCGAGAAAGTGGCGCGCGGTTTCGAGGCCGAAGCCGGAGGAGCAGCCGGTG
Source organism: Variovorax raffinosi (assembly GCF_051216615.1). Lineage (NCBI taxonomy): Bacteria > Pseudomonadati > Pseudomonadota > Betaproteobacteria > Burkholderiales > Comamonadaceae > Variovorax > Variovorax raffinosi. The sequence goes on along the minus strand of NZ_JBPJZR010000024.1, from coordinate 12,984 downwards.
ATCAATACGGTTTTCATGAGGTTTCCTTCGTGTGGATGGCAATGCCTTCACGATAGGTGGCCGGGGCCGTACTTGCTACCATCCGGAGTCCATAACTCATGTTCGAGAGTCCGGCCATGGTCGATCCGTTTGCCGAGGTGGTCGCGTTGCTGCAGCCGGCTGCCCGGTTCTCCAAGCACGTCGTCGGCGCGGGTCCGTGGCAGATCCGTCGCTCGGACGCCGGGCAGCCCTTCTACTGCGCCGTGCTGGAGGGCGGCTGCCGCCTGGCGCTCGATGGGCACGAGCCGGTCGTGCTGCAGGCCGGCGACTTCGTGCTCATCCCCGCGGCCTTCGGCGTCGCCATGTCCAGCCTCGTGTCGCCGGTTGGCGTGGCCGATTCGCTGCCGGTCGCGCTTGGGCAGGGGCTGTTCAGGGTTGGCGCGCAGCAGGGCCCGACGGACCTGCGCATCCTGGCGGGCCACTGCAGCTTCGGCTCGCCGGATGCGGCCCTGCTGGTGTCGCTGCTGCCGCAGCTCGTGCACGTTCGCGGCGAGCAGCGGCTCGCAACGCTGGTGCAGCTGGTGGGCGAGGAGTCGCGCGCGGAGCGGCCCGCGCGCGAGGTCGTGCTTGCGCGTCTGTTGGAGGTGCTGCTCATCGAAGCCTTGAGATCGACGGCGGGCACGGCGGCGTCGCCGGGCCTGGCGCGCGGGCTTGCCGACGTGCGCCTTGCGGCCGCGATCCGCGCGATGCACGAGCAGCCGACACGCGCATGGACGGTCGTGGAGCTGGCGAAGGAGGCCGCGCTCTCGCGCTCGTCGTTCTTCGATCGCTTCAGCCGCGAGGTCGGCATGGCGCCGATGGCGTATCTGCTCGCCTGGCGCATGGCGCTCGCGAAGGACCTGCTTCGACGCAAGGAAGGCGGCGTTGCCGAAATCGCCGAGCGCGTGGGCTACAGCTCAGCGAGCACGTTCAGCGTCGCCTTCACCCGCCATGTCGGACGGCCGCCGAGCCAGTACGCGCGCGAGCAGCAGGCGGACGCGGTGCCGGTGTGAACGGGCGCTAGTCGCAGGCGGCGTCGCCCCAGCCGCGCATGCGGCGATACAGCGTGCCGCGCGACACGCGCAACTGCCGCGCCGCCTGCGACACATTGCCGCCGTGTGCCGCGAGCGTGTCTTCGATCAGCTTGCGGCTGTGTTCGCGCAGCGTCTCCGCGTGCGGTGCGGCTTCCGCATCGGCATCGCTGTCGTCGGCCGCCGCATCCGCATCGGTGTCGTCGATGGTGTCGGCCTGCACATGCCGCTCGATGGCCATGGATGCGCCGCCAGCATGGGCAACGCTGGTGGGCATTGCCACCGAATGCCGGAAGTCCACGCCGTCCGGTCCCTTCAGATGCGCCTGCACCCACACGCCGAGCCCGCTTGCCAGCCGCAGCGGTTGCGCCGCTTCGCGCCGGCCGAGCCGCAGCAGGCTCGCCAGGTCGTGGCCCAGCAGGCACTCGACATCGCGCTCGTCCGCCGCGTCGGGCAGGCGCCCCAGCAGCCGCGCACCCGCGTTGTTGAGCCACGCGATGGTGCCGTCGGGCGCGATGCCGGCCAGCGCTTCGAGCGGCGTGCCGAGCAGTGTCGGGCTCGACTGGAAGCGCAGGATCAGATGGTCGCGCGACTGCGCCTGCAGCAGCCGGTTCTCGATGGTCGTCGCATGGATCGCCACCATCGACGCCGCATCGAAGCCGAAGGGCCGCGACTCCACCGTGAGGTCGAGCACGCCGGCCAGCCGGCCCGTCACGTCGCGGATCGGCGCAGCCGCGCATTGCATGTGGCTCAGCACGTCGAAGTAATGCTCCGCGCCGTCGACCGTGCAGGCCTGCCCGGTGGTGGCCACGATGCCGGGCGCGGTGGTGCCGACGATGCGCTCGGAGATGTTCACGCCCACGCGCGCGGTCTTGCGCAGCACCGGCTGGTGCGTGTCGCTCGGCTGGTTGCTCACGTGCACCACCACGCCGTCGGGGTCGGTCAGGATCACGCGGCAGTCGGTGCCTGCGAGCATGTGTTCCATCTGCCCGAGTTCGGGCCGCGCCGCGTCGAGCAGCTCGCGGTTGCGCGCGAGCGTGGTGTGCAGCCGGCTCGGCGTGACCGCGTCGAAGGGCACGATGCGCTGGCGGTCGCTGTGCGTGCGGCTGCAGCGCATCCACGACTGCAGCACCGCTTCGCCGATCAGCCCCGAGGGGCGCACGCCTTCCTCGAAGAACTGCCGGCGCGCAAGCGCCACGCGCTGCGCCGGCGTGCTGGCAAAAAGCTGGCGCGGCGCATCCGCCGTGCCGAGCCGCTCGAACTTGTCTGGGGACATGGGGTTCGCTGCCTCGCTGGATTCGGGACCAGCAGCGAATGTGTTCCGCAATGGAACAGCGCCGGACTGGGGAAATCCCGGGGGTGAGCGCGAGGGCCGTGCGCGCGATCCTTGCACCACAAGGAGACCCACGATGAAAAAAACACACTCCGGGCTGTTCATGCTCACCGGCGCATTGCTGTGCCTGAACGCATCGACGGCCACGGCCCAGAATTCGACGGCACCGCAAGACCGCGCCGCGGCAGCCACGAAACGGGTCGACAGCAACTTCATCCGCGCCAACGCGGCGCAGAAGAAAACGCCCGACTGGCCCAGCGTGGGCCTGGACTATTCGGAGTCGCGCTTCAGCAGGCTCGACCAGGTGAACGCGGGCAACGTGAAAGACCTGGGGCTGGTCTGGTCGTACAACCTCGAATCGACGCGCGGCGTGGAGGCCACGCCGCTGGTGGTCGACGGCACCATGTACGTCACCGCCTCGTGGAGCGTGGTGTATGCCATCGACACGCGCACCGGCCAGAAGCTGTGGACCTTCGATCCGCAGGTCGATAAGTCCAAAGGCTACAAGGGCTGCTGCGACGTGGTGAACCGCGGCGTGGCCATCTACGAAGGCAAGGTCTATGTGGCGGCCTACGATGGCCGCCTCATCGCGCTCGATGCGGCCACCGGCAAGACGGTCTGGGAGAAGAACACGCTCGAAGGCCAGAAGGGCAGCTACACCATCACCGGCGCGCCGCGCGTGTTCAAGGGCAAGGTCATCATCGGCAACGGCGGCGCCGAGTACGGCGTGCGCGGCTTCGTCACCGCCTACGACGCCAACACCGGCGACCAGAAGTGGCGCTGGTTCGTGGTGCCCGGTGATCCGAGCAAGCCCTTCGAGGACGAGTCGATGGCGCGCGCGGCCAAGACCTGGGACCCTTCGGCTAAGTACTGGGAGGCCGGCGGCGGCGGCACCGCATGGGACAGCTTCGCCTTCGACCCCGAACTCAACCTGATGTACGTGGGCACCGGCAACGGCTCGCCGTGGTCGCACAAGGCGCGCAGCCCCAAGGGCGGCGACAACCTCTACCTGGGCTCGGTGGTGGCGCTCGACCCCGACACCGGCAAGTACAAGTGGCACTACCAGGAGACGCCCGGCGACAACTGGGACTACACCTCCACGCAGTCGATGATCCTGGCCGACATGAAGGTGGGCGGCAAGCCGCGCAAGGTGCTGCTGCATGCGCCGAAGAACGGCTTCTTCTTCGTCATCGACCGCACCAACGGCAAGTTCATCTCGGCCAAGAACTTCACCGAAGTGAACTGGGCCACGGGCTACGACAAGAACGGCCGGCCGATCGGCATTGCCTCCGCGCGCGACGGCACCAAGCCCAACGACGCCATCCCCGGTCCCTTCGGCGCGCACAACTGGCACCCGATGTCGTTCAACCCGCAGACCGGCCTGGCCTACCTGCCTTCGCAGCACGTGCCGATCAACCTGATGGACGACAAGGACTGGAAGTTCAACGAAGACGTGCCGGGCCGCCCGCATGCGGGCCTGGGCTGGAACCTGGCCAAGTTCGCCAACGTCGAGCCGCCCAAGAGCAAGCCCTTCGGCCGCCTCGTGGCCTGGGACCCGGTGACGCAGAAGGAAGCCTGGGGCGTGGACTATGTGTCGCCCTGGAACGGCGGCACGCTCACCACCGCCGGCAACCTCGTGTTCCAGGGCACGGCCGATGGCCGCCTGCTGGCCTACAACGCGAAGAACGGCGAGAAGCTGTGGGAAACGCCCACCGGCACCGGCGTGGTGGCCGCGCCCTCGACCTACATGGTCGACGGCAAGCAGTACGTGTCGGTGGCCGTGGGCTGGGGTGGTGTCTACGGTCTTGCGCAGCGCGCCACCGAGAAGCAGGGGCCGGGCACGGTCTACACCTTCGCGGTGGGCGGCACGGCCAAGATGCCGGACTTCGTGCAGTACCGCATGGACAAGCTGGTGCAGGGCGTGAAGTACGACCCCGCCAAGGTCCAGGCTGGCACGATGCTCTACGTGAGCAACTGCGTGTTCTGCCACGGCGTGCCGGGCGTGGACCGCGGCGGCAACATTCCGAACCTAGGCTACATGGACGCGGCGTACATCGAGAACCTCGACAAGTTCGTGCTCAAGGGCCCGGCGATGGCGCGCGGCATGCCGGACTTCACCGGCAAGCTCTCGGGCGAGGAGATCGAGAGCATCAAGGCCTTCATCCAGGGGACGGCGGACGCCATACGGCCGAAGTGAGGGCCGCTCTTCGCGCGCTCCCTACCGGCCGCTGTACCAGTACTGGGTGCTGGCGGCCCAGGTCGAGTTCGGGTAGTTCGCGTGCAGGGTCTGCAGGCCTTTGCGCGACCAGTCGCCCACGGCCTTGTCCGGGCAGGTGTAGCGCGCCATCTTCACCGCGACCGACAGCGCCTGCGGCACCAGCGGGTCGGCGCGGTTGCGCTGCATCAGCGCCAGGCTTTCCTGCGTGAAGTAGATCGAGTCCTGCGGAATGGTGCGCAGCTTGCGCACCAGTGCCTCTTGCTGCGCGCGCTCTTCCTGCGGCAGGAACGCGGGCATCTCGAAGTCGGCGGCGGTGGCGGCCTGCGGGCCGGAGAGCGGCACGCCGAGCGGGCGGCACCACTTGCCGTAGCTGCCGATGGCCATGCCGCGGTCGTACGCCGGCGTGATTCCCGGCGTGAGGGGCGTGGTCCGGATGCCCTCGCCGCCGGACCAGTGCGGCGCCAACAAGACTTCGGTGGTGCTTGCCATGCGCTCCAGCAGCAGGTGGCGCCAGCCAGCGGTGTCGGTGTCCGCCAGGTTCACCGAGCGGCGGATGCCGGCGATCGGGTCCGGTGCCTTGGCCGCAGTCGCCGCCTGCGACGGCAATGCCATGCGCATCTGCGCCGCGCGGCGGGCCATGGCGTAGTCCTCGGCCAGCACCGCACGGGTCCACGCGGTTTCGAGCAGGCTGTCGCGCAGGGCGGGCGCCAGGGTGGGGTCGGCGGCAAGACGCAGCCACATCGGCAGCGGCGCGCGTGTGTTGAGGAAGCGGATCACGTCGTCGTCGAGGGAGCTGGCCAGCGGCACCGCGTTCGGCTTGGCTTCCGTCGCCTCGGGGTCGCGGCGCGCGACCACGGGGCGGATCGCGAGGCGGCGCCATTCGTCTTCCGACGCGGCCGAGGGCAGCAGCAGGGCCTTCACGAGGTTCCGGCCCGAGAGGCTGCGCGCGATCAGCGGCGAATCGCCCGCGTCGGCCACAAGCTCGCGCACTTCCTTGTAGCGGCCCTGCGCGAACAGGCGCTGCGCGCGCAACTGCGTGGCCGCGAAGCGCGCGGGATGGTTTTCGGGCACGGCCGCCAGCGCGGCCTGCAGCTCGGCCTCGCGCTTGTCGTCGCTCGCGGCGGCCACCGACACCAGGCTCGCGGCGGCCACCGGCACCAGGCTCGCGGCGGCCATCAGCCATGCGAGGTCGTGCGTGCGCTGGTAGCGGCTCCAGCTCAGGGTTTCGCGCCACTTGCCGTCCGGCTCGGCGCTGCTGCCCGGACCGTTGAAGCCGCGCACGGTGCTGAGCCATTGCACGAGGTCGGAGGTCTGCGCGGGGCCGAGGTATGAGCAGTCGTAGAAGAACCCGCAGGCTCGGAACTCGTGGTTCAGCAGCAGCAGCTTCGCGGCGGCCGCATCGGGCGGGCCCATGGTCTTCAGGCCGTCCGCCAACCGCTGCATGCGCGTGGCGGGCAGCAGGTAGCGGATGCGCAGCGCTTCGGCCAGCCGATGGACCGACGGATGCAGCGCCCGCAGGCGCGGGTTCTTCAGCAGCGGCAGCGCGATGGCATCGACCTGCTTCGTGAGCTCGGCCTGCCGCTTGAGGGTCTCGGGGCTGTCCTTGTCGTTCTTGCTGTCCGAAGGCGCATCGCCCGGGTTCTGCCGCGCCAGCACGCGCAGCCGCATGTAGGCCGCGAGGTCGCGCCAGGCGCTGGCCTTGTCCTGCGCGATGGCGGTGAACGCGGTGTCGGCCTCGTCGAGGTCGCCGGCATAGAAGCTTTGCGCGGCCAACTGGTAGGCCTGGTCGGCCTGCAGCCAGGCGGGCGCGTGCTGCGGCAGTTCGGGGACGGTGCCGGACTGCTGGTTGCAGGTGTCGAACACCGCGTCTTGCGCCTTCAGCCAGTGCAGCACGTAGGGAGCCGCGGCCTTGTCGCCGGCCACGCGCGTCATGCGCTGGGCCAGCGTCTTCGTGGCGTTGCGGAAGGCATCGCCATAGAAGCAGTTCGGGGTGGCCTGCAGGCTGTCGGCATTCCACTTCGGCGGCTGCTGCGATGGCGGCGGCAGGGCGGATTTGTCGCGGGGCGACTGGGGGTCGAGCTTCGCGTTGGCCTCGTCGTGCGCCTTTCGCCATTCGGTCCAGGCGTCGTCCATCTCTTCCATGCTGTTGTCTTCACGCGGCAGCTTTTCCAGCAGGTCGGTGAAGGCGCGCACGGCATCGGCAGAAAACGACTGGCCGTGCAGGCGCCAGTACCAGAGCACCTGGTAGGGCACGAGGTAGCTGGTGTAGTAGCCCGCGGGCCTCTCGACGAACTCGCGCACCGGCTGGTCGGGCCGGTTGCTGGCGAAGAACAGGTCCTCGGGTTCGTAGCCGCCGCTGGCGTGCGCCACGGTGGCGCCGAGCAGTGCGGCTGCCGTCGTCGCCAGCAGCCTGGCGCCGGCGCGCATCGTGCGCCTCGAGCTTGAAGAAGTCATGGGTGCCTGTTGATGTCGATGTTGTTGTTGCTGCTGTCGATGCGTGCGAAGTCTTCGTTCTTCCATGCGCCCGCGTGGAACACATAGCGCCGCTTCAGGCCGCCGAGCGCGGGCCAGTTCTCGCCGAACATCAGTCCCGCCGCATCGCGGCAGGCCGGCACCGTGGCCGCGCCCGTCGCATCGAGCCGCTGGCGGATGCGCCCGGCTTCCGCGCCCATGCGGAAGTACATCGGCACGATCTCGTCGAGCAGGCCGGCGGGCAGCCACGGATCGCTCATGCACCACGAGGCCAGCGCGGTGGCCGAGAGCCGCACGCCACCTTCGCGCAGCGGCTGCAGGCGCTTGAGCAGCGCGACGTAGGCCTCGCGCTGGCTGCGCCGCGCCTCGAAATCGAGCTGCACCCAGCCCGAGCGGTTGCCCTGCTTCGCGGCATGCTCGATGGCGGCGGCAATGGCCGCCTGCTGCGCATCGTCGACGGGCGAGGGCGCGAGGTTGTCCAGCGTGACGTGGACCACCGGCACCACCGTGGCGCCCGGCGCAATGCGCAACGGCCACTGGCGCCAGGTCGTGCGGCTGCGCTCGCCGCTCAGTTGCACCGTGGCGTGCAGGTAGGCCACGCCGGTGGCTTCGGGCAGCGCGGAGAAAAGCTGGGGCCGGTCCCATACCCACAGCAGCGTTTGCGGTTGGGCCTTGCCTTCCTGCGCCGGCAAGGCCAGGAAGACCGCAAGAACCGAAAGGGCCGCGCCGCGAAAACGCATGGGAAAGGGCTGGAGGGTGGAAGAAAAATCCCGGCCAGCATAACGAAAAAGCCGCCTGGCCCCGGGGGCTCAGGCGGCCTTGCGGCTGCTTGCGTGTGAAGGCAGCGGCGGTTGTTCGTCGATCAGTCGGCGTACACGCCGGCGGCCTTGATGATCGGGCCCCACTTGGCGATCTCGGCCACGACGAACTTCTTGTGCTCGGCCGGCTCGGTGCGCTTGTCGGTGGTGATCACCGCGCCCAGCGCTTCTTCACGCTTGATGAAGCCCGGGTCCTTCATGGCCGCGGTGATGGCTTCGTTGAGCTTCTTCAGCACCGGTGCCGGCGTGCCCTTGGGCGCGTACACGCCGTGCCAGATCGCCACTTCGAAACCCTTCAGGCCCGACTCGTCCAGCGTCGGCAGGTCTTTCAGCGCGGGCGTGGTCAGGCGCTTGGCAGTGGTCACGGCATAGGCCTTGACCTTCTTGGCCTCGATCTGCGACGTGGTGTTGGTGGTCTGGTCGCACAGCAGGTCGATCTGGCCGCCCAGCAGGTCGGCGATGGCCGGAGCCGTGCCCTTGTAGGGAACCGGCGTCATCTCGACCTTGATCGCGCTCTGGAACAGCAGGCCGCACAGGTGCGACGCAGCGCCCAGGCCGGCGTTGCCCAGATTGATCTTGCCCTTGTTGGCGGCGATCCAGGTCGTCAGTTCCTTGTAGTTGTTGGCGGGCAGGCCGGGCTTGCCGATCAGCGTCATCGGCACTTCATTGACCATGCCCAGGTACTCGAAGTCGGTCTCGACGTTGAACGGCAGCTTGCGGTACAGCGCAGGCATGGTGGACATGCCGATGTGGTTGAGCAGCAGCGTGTAGCCGTCCGGGTTGGCACGTGCCACCTTCGCCGTGCCGATGGAACTGCCCGCGCCCGCCGTGTTGTCCACCACGATCGTGGTGCCGAGCGTCTTCTGCATGGCTTCGGCAAGGTCGCGCGCCACGCGGTCGGTCGGGCCGCCGGCCGCGAAAGGCACCACCAGCGTGACGGTCTTGTTCCCGGGGAAATCCTGGGCGTGAACACCGGCAGCGGCGGTGGCAATCGCCGCGAGGGCGAGCAGTTTCTTCATGATGTCTCCGAGAGGGGGTAAAAAGGCCGCGATCTTATAGGCTGACCAGGGCCTGACCTATACCGAATAGCCCTTAGGCGGACATCGAAATTGGCCCCACTCTGGGGCATGATGCCTCCCGGCAGATCGCGCCGGGGAGGCGCGAAAAACAATCACAACATCGCGGCCGGCATGGCTGCATCGAGGAGGAAATTCCAATGGATCCATGGGTTTATTCGCGCGAGCGCTGGCTCGGCACTCTTACGCTCGTGCTCGGCCTGCTGGTCTGGCTGCTGCTGATCGTCGGCACGCTGGGCATTGCGCTCATCTACGTGCTGCTGGGCTTCATCGGCTACGTGTTTGCGCAGTCGGCCGTCATCGCCTGGATCAAGGGCACGGCCGTCAAGCTCTCGCCCACCCAGTTGCCCGAACTGCACGCACGCTTCACGGCCTGCTGCGGCTACCTCGGCATCGAGAAGCAGCCCGAGGCCTACCTGCTGCACGGCGACGGCATGTTCAACGCCTTCGCCACCCGTTTTTTCGGCCGCAACTTCGTGGTGCTGCTGTCCGACGTGGTCGATGCGATGGAGACGCAGCCCGACGGCATCAACTTCTACATCGGCCACGAGCTGGGCCACATCCGGCGCGGCCACCTCACGGGCCACATCTGGCGCGCCCCGGTGCTGTGGCTGCCACTGCTCGGTGCCGCCTATGCGCGCGCCAAGGAATACACCTGCGACCTGCACGGCGCGGCCTGCTGCGAAGAGCCCGACTCCGCGCCGCGCGCACTCGTGGCGCTGGCCGCCGGTGCCCAGCAGTGGCGCAACGTCGACCTGCAGGGTTATGCCAACCAGTCGGCCGGCAACAGCGGCTTCTGGGCGTCGTTCCATGAACTGATCGGCGGCTACCCCTGGCTCACCAAGCGCGTGGCGCGTGCGATCGATCCGGCGGCGGTGCTGCCGAGCCGCAACCCGCTGGCTTACCTGCTCGCGATCTTCGTGCCCTATGCGGGCCGCACCGGTGGAGGCGCCTTGGGCGTGCTGATCGTCGTGGCCGTCATCGGCGTGGCGGCGGCAGCGGCGATTCCGGCGTACCAGGACTACACCGCGCGCGCGACAGTCGCGCAGGCCTGGGCGGAAGGCGCGCCGGTGCGCGAGGCGCTGGCCAACTACTACACGGAGAAGGAAGAGATTCCGGAGACGCTTGCTGCTGCGAATGCGCCGGAGACCCTGCCTGGTGGCTCGGTGCTGACGCTCGACCCGGAGACGATGGTTGTCGAGGCCACGCTGCCCAAGCTGCCCAGAGGGATGAGCGGTGTGCTGCGCATGGAGCCATCGGCTGCCGACAACGGCATCGTCTGGCATTGCGTGCGGGGGGAGGATTTGCCGGCGAAGCTGCTGCCGGTTGGTTGCCGGAAGGTGAGGTAGGGGCTGTTCAAGCTTGGGCCGCTGCGCAGAAACTGTTCTCTGCATTGGCCTTTGCTGAACTGGTCGATCGCTCAGGCCTGCTCAAAGGTCTGCTGTCGGTGCACAAGACGGTTGAAATTGTTCTGCTCCGTCTGTATCAAACCTCCGGTGGTGGGCCGGGGCGCAGCCTGCGATAGGTATCTTCGCGAAGGTCAAGCTCGTTGATCAATCGGCCGATGGCTTGCTTGATTTCTTCGGGCCACTCGACTTTCTGTGCTGTCCAGACGGTCAGTCGGTTGAAGAACAACCACAGCACATACAGCGGCACGGTGACAGGCATGCTGATGTACTTGAGAAGAGTCTTCCACGGTTGTTCTTTCCAACGGCGCCCTGGTTGGTCAAGAAATGGAACGACCGCGCCGAAGTTGCTCCAGGGCACATACGCGCCAGTGTTCGATACGGGAGGGAATTCACCCTGCACAAGCGGTGCAGCACCTTGCTCCATGTACCGGCGGATGTACTCCCACAGAGCCGGCACGAAGTCGACGCTGGGGTCCGAAAACCCAATGGGGTCCGCGGGGTCTTCGGCCCATTCGGGCAGGGTAGGGATGACAGCAGTACGCCAAGGCGCCGGCGCATAGCGCACGGGCAGGATGGCAAGGCCGGAGGATTGGCAGTGTTTGCATGGGCTGCTGCTCATGGGCGGATTCCGGATGGGTTTGTGAGTTGCTCGGGACGGGGTGTCATGAGGCGAGGCTTCAGGCCGCAGTGGCAGGCGGTTCAGCGTGGTTCAGTTGGGCCGCCACCCGTTGCCAATCGGACGCACTCAACGCATGGAGCCAACCCGCCAGATCAAATGCTGTGCCGTCTTTGCGGGCCGCAGCCATTCGCTGCGCGAGGTGGTTGCGCATCAACGTGGATGTGTCAAAGCGGGGGTGATATGCCATGGCGTAATACGCAACGGCCTGCAGATCGATCAGGTCGCGCCAGCCGGCGTTGTCTGTGGTGCGGATAGCGGCGCAGGCGCCATCACGGGCGTTGTCCACATCGAGATCGGCCAACTCGGCGCCCGAGTTGTCTTGCAGCGAGAGTTGCTGCCACTTGCGCAACGCATGATTCAGCGGTTGGATATGCGGCACGGACGTCCATTGGTCGGGCGTATAGCGCATGTCGAGGGCATGCAGCGCTGCTTCAGGGGGGCGCATCGACGCATCGGCCTGTGGGGCTTGAAGCGCGTGCATTTGGCCATTGGGCTTGAGCATCCACCAGCCTCCAACGCGGGCCAACCATTGGCTTTGCTGCATTGAATTGAACAGGGGCCACAGCGCCCACAGCACCGCTGGGTCGTGCAACCTGACATGCACCGGCCGCCCATTGAGGTATGGGTGGTGCGTGGGCAGATTGGGACGGGTCTGTACCAACAAGCCCGCCATGTGCAAGGCCTGGGCCCGAAGAGCATCGGGGGTGGACTTCGCGTTTGGCGGAGAACAGACCCAGGCACATACGCGGCGACCGTTGTTGTGCCTGAGTGCATCAGGATGCAGTTCGTCGAGCGCCGTTTCCACGCTGGTGCGGAGCAACTGCTGCCCCTTGGGTGTTGTCAGATCGGCCTGTAGCCACAAAGGGCAGCGTTCGACCCCAAGGTCATAGCCGGGGATGGCAACCTGCACGGGCATGCGCTCGGCCAGATCGAGCCACGCGGCGCTGGTTTCGTCTTCACCCATCGGACTCATGGCGGGTTCGAACAAGATCCAGACAGAGCGATGCGTGGGATGTCGAGTCTTGATCTGCGCTAGCAGTTCGGCATGCGGGTCGCTCGGCACGGGCTGAGGTGCACTTCTCGCAGCGCCCGTGTTCATAGGTCGATCCCGCCGGACTGGCTGCCGACGGCAGCTTGGCTTGCAGGGCCACAGCCCTTGAACGTTTGGGGACTCAGCGGCAGCTTCGCCGGCCCCGTCTTGACATGACTCGCCGCATGCTCGACCCACCCGCCCGGCGTGCCATGCAGGATGCCCGTGCCGCTCCACTCGGTGAAGCTGCCCCCGCCGTTGACCACCACCTTGATCGGCGCGGTGATGCGGATTTCGCTGGTCGTGCTGGTAATGCGAACGGCCCGCTTGGCCGTGACGTTGATCCGGTCCTTGTGTGCCTCGATCTGCACCTTGCCGTTGCCCGCGATCCACTTCATGCCGTTCTTGAGCGCGAACAGGCGGATGCCGTCCTTGGCACTGACCAGCAGGCGCTTCGCGGCGCTGAAACTGGTGTGTCCCTCGCTGGAGATCGCGATGTGCTCGCCGGCTTGCAGATGCAAGCTGCCTGAAGTGCTGGCGGCGATGCCAGCAGCGCTCGCCAACACCAGGTGCGGTTCGTTGAGTTCGGGGAATTGCCCTTGAGCCACATTGCCGCCGCGGCCTTTGATGGCGTCGTGTTGCGCCTGGAGTGCCTTGGCGACGGTGGCCTGGTCCTCGCCACTGGACTGAGCCTTGGCGGTGGCCGCGGCTTCAGCCAGCCCCTGATGCTGTCCGTGAGCCGCCTTCAGCCGACTCGTCGTCTCGCCCATGTCCTTGGCGTGACGAGCCGCTTCGGGCCGCGCCTCTGTGGTGATGAGCATGCCGTCTTGCGCTCTCAGCACCCCATGGCCGTCCGTGCGCAACTCGAAGCCTTCGCCCCGTGGGTCCTTGCGGCCCGCG
>NZ_JBPJZR010000023.1:0-65285 GCF_051216615.1 Variovorax raffinosi | reverse complement strand
GAGCCCGAATGACGCGTCGTTGAGTCGACGCGTATCCGGACTTTCAGTCCGCAAGGCGCAACCCACCGGCTTTAGCCGGTGGTTGTTGAGTTCGCGAAAAAGAGCCCCGTATCGACGCGAGCGCTCGGAGCACTTGTTGATCGGCGATCACCAGCAGCGTGCCTTGTGCGAATGGCGCCATGTGCTCCCCGCAGCGAAATAAAGGAGGAGCGAAGCGGGGGACATTCGCGGAGGGGAGCACATGGCGTCATTCGCACGCGTCCCCTGAACAAGCCGCGCTACATGTCCTCGGGCCGCAGGCCCGCATCGATGCGGACATTGATCGAAGTTGCTGCGATGTTCCCTGCCGCATCGGTGGCGCGCACTTCGATGTTCGCGGCGCCGGCCTTGTCAGGTGTCCATGCGCACACGTAAGGCGTTGCCTTCAGCGTGCAGACGGTTCGCCCGTCGACGATGAATTTGAGTTCGGCGACACCGACGTTGTCGGACGCCGTGGCCGAGAGCCGCATCGCCATGTTCACCGCGGCGACTGGCGGCACGGCGAGCGTCACGACAGGTGCCACGGTGTCGGCCGGCGGATTGACGATCACGTTGGCGGAAGCGACTGAAGAATTGCCCGCCGCATCGAGCGCGATCACGCGGATCGTCTGCGTGCCCGCTGTCGTCGGCGTCCACGTGCAGGTGTACGGCGGCGCGGTAAAGGTGCAGATCGGCAGGCTGTCGGCGCCGACCACCTTGACGCCGAAGACGCCGACGTTGTCCACCGCCACCGGCGCAATGGTCGTGGGCTGGCCCACTGTGGCCATGGCCGGCGCGGCCAGCGACACGGTCGGCTTGTAGGCGTCGGGAACGCCCAGCGGCAGGTCGATGGTGAAGGCGGCCTGGCCCTGCACGGCCTTCTGCTCGAAGGCGTCGAAGATCGTGAACCAGGTCGCGCCCGGCGCGCGGTCGGGTGATTGCGCCTTCACCAGGAGATTCGTCTTGCCGACGGCGAAGCAACTGAAGCCGCAGTGCCAGTCGAAGGTGAAACGGCCGTTGGCGTCCGTCGCGCCTTGCACAAGCAACTCCAGCGGCTTGCGCGCGCCGGCTTCGCGCCAGACCGAGACCTGCGCGCCGGCCAGTGCGGCGCCGGTCGCGCCATCGGTCACGCGCACCTGCGTGGCGGTGGTCCCGGCCATGTACTTCGAGGTGCCGAGCCGGGGCCAGTCGCTCCAGTCGGTGTTGATGTTGGCCTTGGTGCCTTCGGTAAAACGGATCATCTCCAGCGTGGCAACACGATTGGCGGCCGGGTCGAACCGTTGCTCGAACACGGTACCCAGCAGCGGGTCGAGCCGCCAGTGCTGGCGCGGCCACCAGTAGCGGTCGGTCGGGTTCGCCAGTTCCAGGTCGGTTGTCGGCGCGATGCCGGTCGTGTCGGTCACCGCGGTGGCGTTGTAGTACTCGCCGGAGCCCGCGCCGAAGACGTGTTCGAGTTCATGCAGCAGGGTCTTGAGCTGGCGGCCGAGGTAGTCCTTCTCGGTGGACTCGGGCGCGGCCGGAGTGATCGCGCGCGACAGGCGCAGCGGATCGTGGATGGCGGTCCAGTTGAGGTTCCAGGTCACGCCCTTGGGCGGGAAGGTCGTGCTCGTGGTCAGGCCGCCGTGGCTGTAGCCTTGCTGCGACTTCGACACGCACAGCACGATCTCGCGCTCGGCCACGCCGTTGAAGCCGCACTGCGGCGCCGACGCCGGCGCGACGACGCGCAGGTCTTTCGCGGGGTCGAAGACGAAGCTGCGCACGGTCTCGCGGGTGAACACCGTGTTGATGTCGGCCACGTACTGCGCGAGCCGGCGTCCCGCTTCGGGTGCGCCGATGTCGGCCACCAGTTGCGGATCGACGAAGAACTTCAGGCGGTGAACACTGGGTGTTGCACGGCCGACTTCGTCCATGGCGGCTCGGGCGGGGGCGGACAGCGAAAACAACAACAACATCGCGCAGGCCAAGGCAAAAAGCGGCATGGCTGCGCCCAGCCGGCGCACACGCGCCAGCAGCGAATAAACGGATCGCATCGGTTCTTCCCCTCAAGGGGACTCGGCAAAAATCAAAGGGGAATCGCTTCAGGCGACCCGGTGAACGCGGATTGCAGGAAGCACGCCAACCCCGCCCGGGACCACCTTTGCTGGTCACGCTTTTGCATCGCATCGAATTCGCCGAGGGCGAAACGCCCTGAAGGGCGCCGATGCTTCCGAAGTGCGGGGGGCTGGTTGCAGGTCTATCGGCTGAAGAGCGGACCGCTCATTCCCGAATGCGACGTTGCGATAACCAGCAAGGCCTCAATTTTAATTTTTGGCCCCGTAGGAAGGGGCCTTGCCCCGCCGTAGTGCCTGCCTATTATTTGGGCAGTTTGTCACGGCAAAGGGCATCGGATG
This sequence comes from Variovorax raffinosi, assembly GCF_051216615.1. Taxonomy (NCBI): domain Bacteria; kingdom Pseudomonadati; phylum Pseudomonadota; class Betaproteobacteria; order Burkholderiales; family Comamonadaceae; genus Variovorax; species Variovorax raffinosi. The sequence continues at coordinate 62,877 of NZ_JBPJZR010000023.1, read as the reverse complement.
CCCTCTGGTGGCCGGCTAGGGTTTAGGGCCTAAAGCTGGAACGCGACGGTGAGCAGCAGCCCCTCGGCCACGTCGCGCACCAGGCCCGGACGCCGCGCGCGGTAGGGCTCGCCGGCCGAGGCGGTGGTCTCGATCCACTCGGCCAGCCATTCGATGTCGGCCTGCCCGTAGAACACCACGTTCGCCTCGTGATTGAGCAGCAGGCTGCGCAGGTCGAGGTTGATCGAGCCGCACATCGCCAGTTCGTCATCGACCACCACGGCCTTGGCATGCGCCATGAAGGGCAGCATGCGAAAGCTCACGCCGGCGCGCGCGAGGTCGCGCATGGCGCGTGCGCGCACGAAGTCGGCCAGGCGGTGGTTCGATTGCGCGGGCATCGCGATGGTCACCTGCACGCCGCGGCGCGCGGCCAGCCGCAGCGCATCGCGCAGGCCGTCGCCGGGCACGAAGTAGGGCGTGATCGCCAGCAGGCGGTGCTCGGCGCGAAAGCAGGCGTCGATCAAGAGGGCGTGCGCGGTGTCCTCGGTCTGGTCGGGTCCGCTCGGCAGGAACTGGGCCATGGCGGTGCCAGGGCCTTCGGGCACGTCTTCGGCCGTGATCGCGCGGGCCTTGCGCGGACGCACCGAGGTCCAGTCGTGGTCGAACTGGCGCGATGCCGCGGCGGCCACGCTGCCGTGCAGGTCGAAGGACAGGTCGCGCCAGGCCTCGGGGTGCTTGGTGTTGCCGGTGAAGTATTCGCCCGCAAGGTTGCGCCCGCCCGACCAGAGCCAGGCGTCGTCCGCGATGGTGAACTTGCGGTGGTTGCGCAGGTTGCGCGGGCCGATGCGGCGCAGGCTGAAGAAGGGGCGGAACACCGCCACCTCGCCGCCCGCCGCGCGCAGCAGGTCGAAGTGATGGCGCGGCAGCGACAGCGCGCCGAAGCCGTCGAGCAGCACGCGCACCTTGATGCCTTCGCGCGCCCGCAGCGCCAGCCGCGCGATCACGGCGTGGCCGAGTTCGTCGTTGCCGATGATGAAGGTGCACACGTCGATGCGCTCGCGCGCGCCGTCGATCACCTGCCACAGCGCCTCGCGCGCGGCCTCGCCGTCGGCATGCATGCGGATCGAGCAGCGCCCCGGCGGCGCAAGGCCGAAGCTCTCGATCAGGTCGGCCGCCCAGTGCCCCGGCGGCACCGAGCGCGGCGGCCGTGGCGAGCCCGCCGGGCGCAGCTTGCGCTGGCCGAACAGCAGGTACATCGGCAGGATGAAATAGGGCAGCAGCACCAGCCCCATGACCCAGGCGATGGCCGTGGTGGGGGCGCGCTGCTCGCGACGCGCGCGCGTGGTCAGCACATAGACCAGCAGCGCAAAAGTGACGATGAGGAAGTGCTGCGACGGAGAGGGCAGCCAGTCGAACCTTGTATTCGGCATGGGGCCCATGATGCCTCACCGCCGCGCTGATGCCCTGTCAGCGTTGCAGGAAGGCCGGTACGCCGCGTCCTTGCGAGGCCAGGAACCGCATCATCGGATCGACCACCGCGCGCACCGCCGGCCGGTCGCCCACGCGGTCTCGCCACGCCACGAGGCGCGGCGTGGCATCGGTCATGCCCGCGCCCTTGCGGTCGGCGAACACGTGGGCCATGTAGAAGGCGATGTCCGCGAAGGAATACGGGCCCGCGAGGTACTCGCGCGTGGCCAGCAGGCTTTCCATCTCTTCGTAGAAGCGCGCGCAGCCGGCGCAGGCCGCGATCGCGGGAGGGCTCTGCATGGCCTCCTGCAGGCCGAAGAGCTTGATGACGTTCGGAAAGAAGACCTCGTCGGACTTCTGCTCCAGTTGCCGTGCGCGTGCCCGCTCGGCAATGCCTTCGGGCCACAGCGCAGGGCTGGGATGGCGGTCTTCGAGGTACTCGAAGATCTGGGTCGAGTCGAACAGCGAGACCTCGCCGTCGACCAGCACGGGCACCTGCTGCTTGACGGGATTGACCCGAAGCACCTCGGGGTGCTTGGGCTCGTAGGCGTCGCCTTCGATGAAGGGCACCATGACCAGTTCGAAGGGCACGCCTTTTTCGCGTGCCGCGATCTCGACCTTGGCGCCGAACATGCTGAGGGGGCCGGAATAGATGTGAGTCGTCATGCCCCCGACTTCACCAGAAACGGCGCCTCAGGTCGAGCCCCAGACCTCCTGCGCCGTCTCGACCACCAGGCGCAGCTTGTTGCGCTGCGCTTCCACCGCGATGTTGTTGCCGTGCACGGTGCTGGAGAAGCCGCACTGCGGCGACAGCGCGAGCTGTTCGAGCGGCACGTACTTGGCGGCGTCTTCGATGCGGCGCTTGAGTTCGTCCTTGTCTTCCATCTGGCCGAACTTGGTGGTCACGAGGCCGAGCACCACGGTCTTGCCCTTGGGCAGGAAGCGCAGCGGCTTGAAGTCGCCCGAGCGGGCGTCGTCGTATTCCATGAAGTAGGCGTCGAGGTCCATCTCCTTCAGCAGCGCCTCGGCCACGGGCTCGTAGTTGCCGGCCGCCGCGTGCGTGCTCTTGAAGTTGCCACGGCACAGGTGCATGGCCAGCAGCATGCCCGGCGGCTTTTGCGCGACCACCTTGTTGATGAAGGCGGCGTAGCGGTGCGGCAGTTCGTTCGGGTCGTCGCCGCGCTTGCGGGCGGCTTCGCGCATGTGCTCGTCGCACAGGTAGGCGAGGTTGGTGTCGTCCATCTGCACATAGGTGCAGCCGGCAGCGGCCAGCGAGCGCAGTTCGTCGCCGTAGGCCTTGGCCACGTCGTCGTAGAACACCGGGTCGAGTTCGGGATACGCGTCCTTGCTGATGCCGGCGCGGCCGCCACGGAAGTGCAGCATGGTCGGCGAGGGAATGGTCACCTTCGGCGTGCGGCCGGCCGAGACCTGGCTCTTGAGGTACTGGAAGTCGGCGAGCTGGATGTCCTTGATGTGGCGCACCTTGTCGATCACGCGCATCGCGGGCGGTGCCAGCTCCTCGGTGCCGTCGGGCTTGCGGATGGTGACCGGAATGTCGGTCTTCACGCCGCCGAGCTGATCGAGAAAGTCGATGTGGAAGTAGGTGCGGCGGAACTCGCCGTCGGTGATGCTCTTGAGGCCAATGTCTTCCTGGAACCTGACGATCTCGGTGATGGCCTTGTCTTCGACCAGGCGCAGTTGCTCGGGCGTGATCTCGCCCTTGGCCTTCTGCTCGCGGGCTTCGAGCAGGTATTTGGGGCGCAGGAAACTGCCCACGTGGTCGTAGCGGGCGGGCAGGGCGGCGTGCTGGGACATGGATGAACTCCGTCGTGACTGGGAAACGAACGGCAAATCGTAAAGCCTTCGGAGCGGCCTTGTTTGTATACAGTGATCTGGGTGTTTACCCTCGAAATTGCGATTTGAGCTGGAGTTTTTCTATTTTCTGTATACATTGAGTATTCATGAAAACGCCCACGACCGCCTTTCCATTGAACGCCTGGTACGCCGCCGCCTACGACGTCGAAGTGCGCCACGCGCTGCTGCCACGCACGATCTGCAACCAGAAGGTGGTGCTGTTCCGCCGCACCGACGGGCAGGTCGCCGTGCTCGAAGACGCCTGCTGGCACCGCCTCATGCCGCTGTCGCTCGGCCGCCTCGAAGGCGACGAGCTGGTCTGCGGCTACCACGGCCTCGTCTACAACAGCCAGGGCCGCTGCACCCACATGCCGAGCCAGGAAACGCTCAACCCCTCGGCCTGCGTGCGCAGTTTTCCGGCGGTCGAAAAGCACCGCTTCGTCTGGATCTGGCCTGGCGACCCGGCCAAGGCCGATCCGGCGCTGGTGCCCGACATGCACTGGAATGACGACCCCGCCTGGGCCGGCGACGGCAAGATGATTCGCGTCCACTGCGACTACCGGCTCGTGGTCGACAACCTCATGGACCTCACGCACGAGACCTTCGTGCACGGCTCGTCGATCGGCAACCGCGAAGTGGCCGAGGCGCCGTTCGTTGCCACGCACGGCGACCGCTCGGCCACTGTCACGCGCTGGATGGAAGGCATCGACGCACCGCCGTTCTGGGGCGGACAGATCCGCCATGCGCGCGGCTACACCGGCAAGGTCGATCGCTGGCAGATCATTCGCTTCGAGGGCCCGTGCACTGTGAACATCGACGTGGGCGTGGCCGAGGCGGGCAGCGGCGCTGTGCCGAAGAACGGCGACGCGGGCGACCGCAGCAAGGGCGTCAACGGCTATGTGCTCAACACCATCACGCCCGAGACCGACAAGACCTGCCTCTACTTCTGGGCCTTCGCGCGCAACTACTGCATCGGCGAACAGCGCCTCACGCACGAGCTGCGCGAAGGCGTCTCGGGCATCTTCCGCGAAGATGAACTGGTGCTCGAAGCACAGCAGAAAGCCATGGACGACCACCCCGACCACCAGTTCTACAACCTCAACATCGACGCCGGTTCGATGTGGGCGCGCCGGCTGATCGACCGCATGGTCGAGAAGGAAAGGCCCGCGCGCGCTGCGATTCCGATTCGCCCCATCGAGGCGCAAACACAGGCGCCAACACAGGCGCAGACAGCATGAAGGTCGCCGCCGTTTCCCCCGCCGCCGAGCCCGGCGACAGCGGCAGCTCGCAGGCCGTGAAGGCCCAACTGCGGCTGCGCGAAATGATCCTCGCGGGCGACCTGCCCGGTGGCGCGCGCATTGCCGAGGTGGCGATCTCCGAGCAGCTCGGCGTGTCGCGCACTCCCGTGCGCACCGCGCTGATGCGGCTCGAACAGGAAGGCCTGCTCGAAGCGCTGCCCAACGGCGGCTATGCCGTGCGTACCTTTTCCGAGCGCGATGTGGCCGACGCCATCGAGCTGCGCGGCACGCTCGAAGGCCTTGTCGCGCGGCTCGCGGCCGAACGCGGTGCGGCGCCCGTGGTGCTGCGCGAAGCGCGCGCCTGCCTCACGCGCATCGACGAACTGCTGCGCGAGCCCGCGCTCGACGACGCGGCCTTCTCGCGCTACGTGACGCACAACGAGCGCTTCCACGCGCTGCTCTGCGAAATGGCGGGCAGCCCCGTGATCGCGCAGCAACTGGAGCGCGTGGTCAACCTGCCGTTCGCCTCGCCCTCGGGCTTCGTGATCGTGCAGGCCAACTCGCCCGCCGCGCGCGACATGCTCGTGATCGCGCAAGACCAGCACGTGCAGGTGCTCGATGCCATCGAGTCCGGCGAAGGCTCGCGTGCCGAAGCGCTGATGCGCGAGCACAGCCGCATCGCGCGGCGCAACCTGCGCGAGGCGCTGCACGGCACGCCCACTGCCGAGCAACGCCCGCTGCCCGGCGTGCAACTGATCCGCCGCCGCGGCTGATCGACCGTCTTCCTTTCCCTGTTTGCTTGTTGGTGTTCCCCCGATGAAAAGCGATCTTCAATGGATGCAGGCGCAGGTTGTTGCGCTGCGCGACGTCACGCCCACCGTGCGCGAGTTCGAGCTGCGGCCCGACGCGGGCTTTGCCGCTGCCTATGAGCCCGGCGCCCACCTGCAGGTGCAGGTGATGACGGCGCAGGGCCGCGTGCAGACCCGCTCGTATTCGCTAGTCGGCGAGGGCGACGGCCAGTGCTGGCGCATCGCCGTCAAGCGGCTCGACGATGGCCGTGGCGGCTCGCTCGCGATGTGGCGGCTGGCCGTGGGCGACCGCCTGCAGGTGAGCGCGCCGCAGAACCACTTCGCGCTCGACCTGTCGGCGCCCGGCTACCTGCTGGTGGCGGGCGGCATCGGCATCACGCCGTTGGTGCTGATGGCGCAGCGGCTCGGCGCCCATGCGCAACGCACCGGCGTGCCGGTGAAGATGCTCTACGGCGCGCGCCACGCGGGCGAGTTCGGCTACCTCGACCACCTGCGCGAAGCGCTGGGCGAGGGCGTCGCGGCGCACGAAGGCTCGGCCCCGATCGACTTCGCCGCCGCCATCGCCGCGCTGCCGCCCGGCGGCCAGCTCTACACCTGCGGCCCGGTGCCGATGCTCGAAGCCGTCAAGCGCGCATGGCACGCAGCGGGCCGCCCCATCGAAGACCTGCGCTTCGAGACCTTCGGCAGCAGCGGCCGTCTGGCGACCCAATCCTTCCAGGTGCGCATTCCCCGTCACGACCTGGCCATCACCGTGCCGGCCGACTGCACGCTGCTCGAGGCGCTCGACGCGGCCGGCGTGCAGACGCTGTGGGACTGCAAGCGCGGCGAATGCGGCCTGTGCGCCATGGACGTGATCGCGGTCGACGGCGAGATCGATCACCGCGACGTGTTCCTCAGCGCGCACGAAAAAGAGGCGACCACGCGCATCTGCGCCTGTGTGTCACGCGCGGTGGGTACGCTCACGCTGGACTCCGCGTACCGCGCCGACAGCTGATTCTTTCAAGTCGAAGACAGCCTTGCGCGATGATCGCGCAGTTCATTTGTTGATCGCGCAACAAAGCCTCGCGGCAGGGGTGGGGTAGGTGATTGCCTGCTCCGCCGAATGTTGCAAAGTGTTGAAAATAGCCCCGGTTTCGTTTCCCGCCCCAATAAGGAGATTTCCATGCAAAGGCGCCATCTCATTCAGACCGCAGCCCTCTCGGCGCTTGCGCTTTCCCTGTCCCTGGCCCATGCCCAGGACAACAAGTTCAAGATCGGCCTGATCCTGCCGATGACGGGGCAGTCGGCCTCCACCGGCCGCCAGATCGAAGCCGCCGCGCGCCTGTACATGGCCCAGAACGGCGACACCGTTGCCGGCAAGAAGGTCGAGCTGATCGTCAAGGACGACACCGGCCTGCCCGACGTGACCAAGCGCCTGGCGCAAGAGCTGGTGGTGAACGACAAGGTCAACGTGCTCGCCGGTTTCGGCCTGACGCCCCTGGCACTGGCCGTGGCGCCCATCGCCACCCAATCGAAGACGCCTGAAGTCGTGATGGCCGCCGCCACGTCGAGCATCACCGAGGCATCGCCCTACATCATCCGTTCGAGCTTCACGCTGCCGCAGGTGTCGGTGGCCATGGGCGACTGGGCACCCAAGAACGGCGTGAAGACGGTGGTGACGCTGGTGGCCGACTACGGCCCCGGCAACGACGCCGAGAAGTTCTTCAGCGAGCGTTTCATCCTGAACGGCGGCAAGGTGATCGAGAAGCTGCGCGTGCCGCTGCGCAACCCCGACTTCGCGCCGTTCCTGCAGAAGGTGCGCGACGCCAAGCCCGACGCGCTGTTCGTCTTCGTGCCCTCGGGCGCGGGCGCGGCCGTGATGAAGCAGTTTCTGGAACGCGGCATGGACAAGGCCGGCATCAAGCTGATTGCCACCGGCGACGTGACGGATGACGATCAACTCAACGACATGGGCGACGGCGCGCTGGGCGTGGTCACCTCGCACCACTACTCGGCTGCGCACCCGTCGGCGATGAACAAGAAGTTCGTCGAAGCCTTCGAGAAGGCCAACCCGAAGATGCGCCCCAACTTCATGGCCGTGGGCGGCTATGACGGCATGCGCGTGATCTACGAAGCGCTCAAGACCACCAAGGGCCAGGGCGGCGGCGATGCGTTGCTGGCAGCCATGAAGGGCCAGGTCTTCGAGAGCCCGCGCGGCCAGGTGCTGATCGATGCGCAGACGCGCGACATCGTGCAGGACGTGTATCTGCGCAAGGTCGAGAAGAAGGACGGGCAGCTCTACAACGTCGAGTTCGATGTGATCAAGAGCGTGAAGGATCCTGGCAAGACGAAGTAAGACGGCTCTCTTTGTTTTTGGGCGCTGCTGCTGTTCAGGGCGACGCTCGCGCCGACACGGTGCTCTTTTTCGCGAATGTCCCCCGCTTCGCTCCTCCTTTATTTCGCGAAAAAGAGCCCCGTATCGGCGCGAGCGCTGGACAGAGCAGTCGTTGATCAGCAGTGCATCAGCAGCGTGTCCATGTGCGAATGACGCCGGGTGCTCCCCGCAGCGAAATAAAGGAGGAGGGGCGCGCAGCGCCCCGGGGGACATTCGCGGAGGGGAGCACCTGGTGTCATTCGCACCCGCCCCGAATGAACCCGCTCCCAACAGCAGCGCAAAACAAGCCGAGCAAAAGCACCCAGAACGAGCCATGCAGCAGCGTGAAAAACCACTGATATGTTGACCATCCTTTTCGACGGCATCGCCTACGGCATGCTGCTCTTCGTGCTCGCCGTGGGGCTCGCCGTGACGCTCGGGTTGATGAACTTCATCAACCTCGCGCACGGCGCCTTCGCCATGGCCGGCGGGTATCTCACGGTGTTCGCGATGCAGAAACTGGGCCTGCCGTTCCTGGCCTGCCTGCCGCTCGCTTTCATCGTCGTCGGGTTGGCCGGGGCGCTGCTCGAACGCACGCTCTACCGGCCGATGTACGGCAAGTCGCACCTGGACCAGGTGCTCTTTTCCATCGGCCTGGCCTTCATGGCGGTGGCCGCCATCGACTACTTCGTCGGCTCGTCGCAGCAGAACGTGCAACTGCCCGAATGGCTGCGCGGGCGTACCGAAATCGGCGATGGCGCTTTCATGCTGGGCATGGGGCACTACCGCCTGTTCATCATCGGCGTGTGCGCGGTGCTCACGGTGGTGCTGCAGCTCATCCTCTCGAAGACGCGCTTCGGCAGCCGGCTGCGCGCCGCGGTCGATGACCCGCGCGTGGCAGCGGGGCTGGGCATCAACGTCAACATCGTGTTCCTGCTGACCTTCGCCGTGGGCTCCGGCCTCGCGGGGCTGGGCGGTGCGCTGGGCGCGGAAATTCTCGGGCTCGATCCGACCTTCCCGCTCAAGTACATGATCTATTTTCTGATCGTGGTCTCGGTCGGCGGCACCTCGTCGATCACCGGGCCCCTCGCGGCCGCGCTGCTGCTCGGCATTGCCGACGTGGCCGGCAAGTACTTCATTCCGAAGATGGGGGCGTTCACCGTCTACCTGCTGATGATCCTGATCTTGATGTGGCGGCCGCAAGGCCTGTTCACGCGCAAAGGGGGGCGTTGAATGAGCGCGCCCTCTTCTTCCTCTTCTGTGGATTTCCAGTCGGCGCTGCTGCGCAAGGCGCGCTGGCGCCCGATCGAATTCGTGGTGTGGGCCGCGGCCTTTGCGCTGCCGCTCGTCATGCCTTCGCATTCGCTGCTGGTCAATGAAATCGCCATCGTCGCGCTGTTCGCGATGTCGCTCGACCTGATCCTCGGCTACACCGGCATCGTGTCGCTGGGCCATGCCGCCTTCTTCGGTTTCGGCGCCTACGCGGCGGCGTTGTTCGCCAAGCTCGTCATGCCCGACCCGACCGTCGGCCTCGTGGTGGCGACCGTGCTCTCGGCTGTGCTGGGCCTCGTGGCGAGCGTGACGATCCTGCGCGGCAGCGACCTCACGCGGCTGATGGTCACACTCGGCACCGCGCTGCTGCTGCTCGAACTGGCCAACAAGCTCGACTGGCTCACCGGTGGGGCCGATGGTCTGCAGGGCGTGGTGATGGGGCCGGTGCTCGGCCTGTTCGACTTCGACCTGTACGGCCGCACGGCCGCCTGGTATTCGCTGGCCGTGATGCTGGTGCTGTTCCTGCTGATGCGCCGGCTGGTGCATTCGCCGTTCGGCGCGACGCTCAAGGCGATTCGCGACAACCGGCTGCGCGCCATGGCCATCGGCATCCCGGTGGTGTCGCGGCTTGCGACGGTCTACACCATCGCCGCCGGTGTGGCCGGTGCCGCTGGCGCGTTGCTGGCGCAGACCACCGGTTTTGCCTCGCTCGACGTGCTGGCCTTCGACCGCTCGGCCGACGTGCTGCTGATGCTGGTCATCGGTGGCGTGGGCTGGCTCTATGGCGGCGTGGCCGGTGCCATCGTGTTCAAGCTGCTGCAGACCTGGCTGTCGGCCGTGACGCCGCAGTACTGGATGTTCTGGATCGGCCTGATCCTGGTGCTGCTGGTGCTCGTGGGGCGCGAACGGCTGTTCAAGCCGTGGACGTGGTTCGGCGGCGGCAAGAAGAAGGGCGGTGCGGCATGAGCGATACCGTGCTCTCGACCCACGGACTGGTGATGCGCTTCGGCGGCATCACGGCCACCAACAACGTGACGATGGACCTCAAGCGCGGCGCACGCCATGCGCTGATCGGCCCCAATGGCGCAGGCAAGACCACGCTCATCAACCAGCTGACGGGCGTGCTCACGCCGAGCGAAGGTCGCATCACGCTGCTCGGCGAAGACATCACGAACCTCGCGCCGCACAAGCGTGTGGCGCGCGGGCTGGTGCGCACCTTCCAGATCAACCAGTTGTTCGACTCGATGACGCCGCTCGAAACGCTGGCGCTCGTGGTGTCGCAACACCAGGGCATCGGTGCGCAGTGGTGGCGGCCGCTCGGCGCCAGCACGGCAGTGGCCGAGCGTGCGACGCAACTGCTCGAACAGTTCCATCTGAGCGATGTGGCGAAGCAGCAGGTCAAGCATCTGGCCTATGGCAAGCGCCGCTTGCTGGAGATCGCCATTGCATTGGCCTGCGAGCCCCGCGTGCTGCTGCTCGACGAACCCGTTGCGGGCGTGCCCGCCGGCGAGCGCGAAGAGCTGCTGCAGACCGTGGCCGCGTTGCCGGCCGATGTGTCGGTGCTGTTGATCGAACACGACATGGACCTGGTATTCAGTTTCGCCACGCGCATGACGGTGCTGGTCAACGGCACGTTGCTGACCGAGGGCGACCCCGAAACCATCGCCAACGATCCGAAGGTCAAAGAGGTCTATCTGGGCCACGGAGAAAGCGCCCATGTCTGAACTGCTGCGCATAGAAAACCTGAGTGCCGGCTACGGCGAGGCCGTGGTGCTGCACGACGTGGCCTTCACGCTCGGCGAGGGCCAGACGCTGGCGCTGCTGGGCCGCAACGGCACGGGCAAGACCACGCTGATCAACACGCTGGCGGGCGCGACGCGCCAGCATGGCGGAAGCATCACGCTCGGCGGGCTGGCCTTGCACAAGCTGGCACCGCACCAGCGCGCCACGGCCGGCATCGGCTGGGTGCCGCAGGAGCGCAACATCTTCAAGTCGCTCACGGTGCACGAAAACCTGACGGCGGTGGAGCGGCCCGGCAAATGGAATCCGCAGCGCGTCTACGAGATGTTCCCGCGCCTGGCCGAACGCAAGACCAACCTGGGCACGCAGCTCTCGGGCGGCGAGCAGCAGATGCTGGCCGTGGGTCGCGCGCTGGTGCTGAACCCCAAGTTGCTGTTGCTCGACGAACCGCTCGAAGGGCTGGCGCCGATCATCGTGGAAGAGTTGCTGCGCGCCATCCGTCGCATCACGCAGGACGAAGGGCTGGCCGCGATCATCGTGGAGCAGCACCCGCAGGCGATTCTTGCGATCTCCGACGAAGCGGTGGTGCTCGACCACGGGACCATCGTGCACACCGACAAGGCGGCGGTGCTGCGCACGCAGCCCGAGGTGCTTGATCGGCTGCTGGGCGTGGCGCGCTAGGACGAAGCCTTCAGATCGCGCAGCCGTCAGGGCCGCACATCGGCGGCGTCGCATCGGCGCTTGCCGTGGGCGGCGCCTGCGATGGCCCGACGAACTCGGCCAGCTTCGCTTCCCACTCCTCCGCGCGGCCCAGCCAGGGGCCGATGTCGACGCGCCCCGCATTGCCATCGGCCTGCGTCAGCACGAAAGTCGGAAAGCCTTGGCCGCCCGCGCGTTGCAGCAACTGGCGGCTCTCGGCGATGTGCTTCGCGGTCGCTTCGCCCGAAAGCTGTTTGAACGAAGCAGCGAAAGCATCGGCATCGAAGCCGAGTTCGACGGCCAGCGCCGCGATCACATCCGCATCGGCGATGCGGCGGCCTTCGACATAGTGCGCGTGCTGCAGGCGATGCGCCATGTCCAGCCCGCCACCCGCGCGCAGCTCCTCGGCTGCGAGGACCGCAGTGGTCGGCGGTTCGGAGTCCATCACCGCGCCCGTGTCGCGCAGCAGCCCTTCGAAGTAGCCTTCGCCGAACGGCTGGCCGGTGAGTTCGGCGATGCGCCGGTCGTGCGGCATCACGTAGTCGCGCCATTGCGGCGTGATCGGGCGCCGGTTGGCGCCGGTCATCATGCCGCCGCCGTGGAACTCGACCTTCAGGCCCGGCACGCCGCGCGCCGCTTCGACCAGCGGCGCGGCGGCATAGCACCAGCCGCACAGCGGATCGAAGATGTAGTGCAGCGTGACGGCGTTCGCGGCGTCGTTCACTGCGGCCATTTCATTTCTCCCTTGATGACCTTGGCGCCCAACTCGAGCGACGAGGCGTCTTCCAGCTTCGGGTAGCGCTTCTTCATCGCGGCGATGAGCGCGGCCGAGTCCTTGGCCTTGTTCGCTTCCACCTCGAAGGCCTTCAGGTAGTCGCGCGTGAACTTCACCGAAGCGACGGTGTACGGCGCCGAGCCGTTGGCGTTCGGCAGGTAGTGGCCGGGCACCACGGTCTTGGGGTGCAGGGTTTCGATGCGGTTCAGCGTCTTGATCCAGTCGCGGCGCGATTGGGGCGTTTGCGTGTCGGCCACCCACACATGGATGTTGGCCGACACCGGAATGCCGCCGACCACCGCCTTGAGCGAGGGAATCCACGCGAAGCTGCGTTCGGGCGTGGGGCCGTCGAGCCCGACGATCTGGATCTTGCGGCCTTCCAGCGTCAGGCTGTCGCCGGCCAGCGGCTCTGGCACGACCAACGCCTTGGGTGCGTTGTCCTTGAGGATCGGGCCCCAGTGCGCGAGCTTGCCGTCCTTCGAGGCTTGAATGGCGGCCACGGTCTGCGGCGTGGCGACGATCTTCGCGTCGGGGAAGGCGGCCTGGATCACGTCGAGGCCGAAGTAGTAGTCGGGGTCGCTGTGGCTGATGTAGACCGTGGTCAGCTTCTTGCCGCTGGCCTTGATCTTCTGCACCAGCGCCTCGGCGTCGTTGCGCTGGAACTGCGCGTCGATCAGCACGGCGTCGGTCTGGCCGGTGACCAGCTCGGACGACACCGGGAACATCGACTTGGCGCCGGGGTTGTACACGTCGAGCTTGAGCGGCTCGGCGGCCTGGGCGGCCAGCGGGGCGAGGCTCAGCGTGGCGGCGAGGGCAGCGGCGGAAAGAAGGGCTCTGCGGAACAACATGATGGTCTTTCGTTGGAAGGTGGAATGCGTGACAGCGTCGATGAGTCCCGAATGTTAGGTTGCGGGAAACGAAATAAAAACCCGCTTCATCGCAACGGATAGTTTCTCTTTTCGGACGAATCAGGGAGCCAAAGGTGCATCGGTCGCGCGACGTTCGAGGTGCGCGACCAGCAACCGCGCCGAGGGCGAAAGCGTTGCTTCATCGCGAAAGCAGATCGCGAACCGGCGCCGCGCCCAGGCATCGGTGAGCGGCATCAGCCGCAGGCCGTAGGCGTCGGTGAAGGGCCGCGCCACTTCCGCCGGCACCACGCTGATCGCCAGCCCGGCCCGCACCACGCGCAGTGCCGCGTCGAAGTTGGACACCAGCACGCGGTGCACCATCGGCTTGCCTGCCACCGCCGCCTCGCGCGCCAGCATCAGTTGCACGGCGCTCAGCGCGGGCATGCCGACGAATTCATGGTCGAGCACCTGCTCGAAGCGCACGTGGCCGTGTTGCGCCACCGGGTGCGAGGGGTGCGCGACGATGGCCAGGTGGTCGGTGCGGTAGCCGCGCGACTCCAGCCCGTCGAGGTCGGCGGCGTCCCAGCACAGGCCGATCGACGCGCTGCCTTCGCGGATGCCGCGCACGATCTCCGGGCTCACGCGCTCTTCCATGTCGACGCGGATGTTGCGGTGCGCCGGGTCCTGCAGGAAGTCGGCAACGTCTTCGGCCAGCGACTCGGCCATCACCGAGGCCGAGGCCAGGATGCGCACATGCCCGCGCGCGCCGCCGGCATAGGCCGCCATGTCGCGCTCGATGCGGTTGGCGCTGCCGAGCATGGCGCGGGCGTGCTCCAGCAGTGTTTCGCCGGCCGGCGTCGGCACCACGCCGCGGCGCCTGCGCAGCAGCAGGGGCGTGCCGACCGTTTCTTCGAGCAGCGCCAGACGCTTGCTGATCGCCGAGCCGACGATGCTGGCCTGCTCGCCGGCGCGCGCGATGCTGCGCGTTTCGCAGACGGAGACGAACAGGCGAAGGGTGATCAGGTCGAGGTCTCTCATGCGCGTCCGGTGGGTGGATGTGGTGTTCCATTTTGGAACTGATCGGCTTCCAAAATCTACCTTCTGAATCTGATGGGAAATCCTAATATCGGCGGCAAATCACCCACGGAGACAGTCTTTTGATCGAAGCTTTTGGGGCGCCTGCCACGCATGCCTTCTTGCCGCCGCGCGCGGTTGTTCGTGAAGTGGGGCTGCGCGATGGCCTCCAGAGCATTGCGCGCGTGCTGCCCACGGCGCACAAGCGCGAATGGATTCGCGCCGCGCATGCGGCGGGGCAGCGCGAGATCGAAGTCGGCTCCTTCGTGCCCGCCCACCTGCTGCCTCAACTGGCGGACACGGCCGAATTGCTGGCGTATGCGAAGACGCTGCCGGGGCTTTTCGCGTCGGTGCTGGTGCCCAACCTGAAGGGCGCATTGCGGGCCATCGAGGGCGAGGCCGACCTGATGGTCGTGCCGCTGTCGGCTAGCCACGCGCACAGCCTTGCCAACCTGCGCAAGACGCCCGACGAGGTGGTGGCCGAGGTCGGCCGCATCCGGGCCGCGCGCGATGCGGCGGGCTCGAAGACGTTGATCGAAGGCGGCGTCGGCACCGCCTTCGGCTGCACGATCCAGGGCCATGTCGCGTTCGACGAGGCGTTGCGGCTGATGCAGGCGCTGCTCGATGCGGGCGCCGATCGTGTCAGCCTTGCCGACACCGTCGGCTATGCCGATCCCGCGATGGTTCGCAGCCTGTTCGAGCGCGCGTTGCGCATCGCGGGCGACCGGCTCTGGTGCGGCCATTTCCACGACACGCGCGGGCTGGGGCTCGCCAATGTCTATGCCGCGCTGGAGGTCGGCATCACGCGCTTCGATGCCTGCCTGGCCGGCATCGGCGGCTGCCCGCATGCGCCCGGTGCCAGCGGCAATGTCGACACGGAAGACCTGGTCTTCATGCTCGAAAGCATGGGCGTCGCGACCGGCGTCGACTTGCCCCGGCTGCTCGAGTTGCGCCAGCGCGTGGCCGGTTGGCTGGACGGCGAAACCCTGCAGGGCACCGTGTGGCGAGCGGGCTTCCCGAAGACCTTCGTGCCCACGGCCGGAGTGTCGGCATGAGCGCGGCGCCGACCGAAGAAA
This sequence comes from Variovorax raffinosi, assembly GCF_051216615.1. Lineage (NCBI taxonomy): Bacteria > Pseudomonadati > Pseudomonadota > Betaproteobacteria > Burkholderiales > Comamonadaceae > Variovorax > Variovorax raffinosi. The sequence continues at coordinate 47,693 of NZ_JBPJZR010000023.1, read as the reverse complement.
GACGCCTGCCGCTCACCGGCATCCGCGTGGTCGAGTTCACCCACATGGTCATGGGCCCGACCTGCGGCATGGTGCTGGCGGACCTGGGGGCGGAAGTCATCAAGGTCGAGCCGATCGAGGGCGACCGCACGCGGCACCTGCTGGGCGCGGGCGCGGGTTTCTTTCCGATGTTCAACCGCAACAAGAAGAGCATTGCACTCGACCTGCGCAACCCGCAGGGGCTCGAAGCGGCGCTTCGCCTGTGCGCCACCGCCGACGTGGTGGCGCAGAACTTCCGGCCCGGCACCATGGACAAGTACGGCCTGGGCTATGCCGCGCTCGGCAAGCTCAACCCGCGCCTGGTGTACGTGAACCACACGGGCTTCCTGCCCGGCCCGTATGAGCATCGCACCGCGCTCGACGAGGTGGTGCAGATGATGGGGGGCTTGGCCTACATGACCGGCCGCCCGGGCGATCCGCTGCGCGCGGGCACCAGCGTGAACGACATCATGGGCGGCATGTTCGGCGCCATCGGCGCCATTGCCGCGCTGATGCAGCGCGCCGAGACGGGCAGGGGGCAGGAGGTGCAATCGGCGCTGTTCGAGAACAACGTGTTCCTGGTCGGCCAGCACATGATGCAGTACGCCATCACCGGGCAGGCGGCGGCGCCGATGCCCGAGCGCATCTCGGCCTGGGCGCTGTACGACGTGTTCACCGTGAAAGACGGCGAGCAGATTTTCCTGGCTGCGGTGAGCGACGCGCAGTGGAAGGTGTTCTGCGACGCGCTGGGCTTCAATGATCTGAAGACCGATGCAGCCCTGAGCACCAACAACGACCGGGTGCGCCTGCGGCCCACGCTGCTGGCGGACCTGCGGCTGCGGCTGGCCGACCGCTCGGCGGCAGAGCTGTCCGCCATCTTCGAGGCGCACGGCTTGCCCTTTGCGCCGATCACCCGGCCCGAGGACCTGTACGACGATCCGCACCTGAAGGCCACCGGCGGGCTGGCGGACATCCGCCTGCCGGACGGCGAGCGCGCCGGCCAGATGGCGCAGACGACCCTGTTCCCGATCACGCTCGACGGGCAGCGCCTTGGCGTGCGCCTGAATCCGCCGACGCTGGGCGAGCACACCCGCGAGCTGCTGGCCGAGCTTGGCTATGGCGACGCGCAGGTGGACGCGCTGCACGTCGATGCGGCCGTGGGCTGAGCGCAGAGATTCTTCAAAACCATAAAGAGAGACAACACCATGACCCGGATTCTTCCCATGATGAACCGCCGTGCCGCCCTGGGTTTCGGCGCAGTAGCCGCCGCGCTGGCGGCATGTCCCGCGCTTGCGCAGGGCTCCGACAAACCCATCCGATTCATCCTGCCGATCAGCGCAGGCTCGGGTGTCGACACCATCGTGCGCGCCGCATCCGTCGCACTCGGCAAATCCTTCGGCCAGCCGGTGGTCATCGAGAACCTGCCCGGCGCGGGCGGCATCACCGGCGCTTCTGTCGTCGTCAAGGCGGCACCGGACGGGCTCACGCTGGGCATGGTGTCGAACAACCATGTCATCAACCCGAGCGTGTTCAAGAAGATGCCCTTCGACGCCATCAACGACATCACGCCGATCAGCGTGGTGGGCGCGACGCCGCTGGTGCTGGTGGCCAACCCGAAGCTGCCCGCGAAGAACGTGCAGGAGCTGATCGCGCTGCTGCGCGCGAAGCCGGGTGCCTACAACTACGCCTCGTCGGGCAACGGCACCATCCTGCACCTGGCCGACGAGATGTTCATGGACGAGGCCGGTGTGAAGGCGCGGCACATTCCGTACAAGGGCACCGGGCCGATGATGACCGACATGATCGGCGGGCAGGTCGAGATGGGGGTGATCGCGCTGCCGGCGGTGCAGCAGCACATCAAGAGCGGGGCGCTGCGCGCCATCGGCCTGTGCGGTGCGGTGCGCTCGCCGGCCGTGCCGGACATCCCGACCATCGCGGAGCAGGGGCTGCCGAACTATGCGGTCGAAGGCTGGTTCGCGGTGATCGGGCCGCCGAAGATGCAGGCAGCCGACGTGCAGCGCGTCCACGACGCGGTGGTCGCGGCCTTCACCAGTGCCGACGTGCGCGAGGCGATGGACAGGCAGGGCAACATCATCAAGCCCACGTCGCCCGAGCAGGCGGCGGCGTATTTCCGCAGCGAGGCGGCGCGGTATGCGGCGCTGGTGAAGAAGGCGAACGTCGTTCTGGAATGAAGCGCTTTGCTCCTTCCCCTTCCGGGGGAAGGCGGGGATGGGGGCAAGCGGCCTTCGATAAGGCGCTGTGTCGTCGTGCAGGTTGTCGTGCCCCTCACCCCTTCCCCGGAAGGGGTGGGGAAATGCACGAAGGGCCTGAATGCCTACGCCGGCCCAACGGCGCGGTAGAGCGCCCGCACGAAATCCGACTGCGTGATCATCCCGGCGAGGCGCTTCTCGCTGTCGATGATCGGAATATGGTGATGCCCACCCTCGGAGAACAGCGGCACCAGGTCGACCACCGGCCGGTCGGCGCTGGCCACGCGCACCTGGCGCGTCATGATCTGGCCGACCACTTCGGGCTTGTTCGACATCACCGTGCGGGTGGCGCGGATCAGGTCGCGCAGCTTGCCGGCGATGCCTTCGTGGTGCTGCAGGTCGAGCTGCCGGAAGAAGTCGGCCTGCGTGACGATGCCGACCACGCGGCGCGTGCGGTCGGTGACGGGCAGGGCCTTGATGCGGCGTTCGTGCATGAGCGCCCACGCCTCCTGCAGCGGCGTGCCGAACTCCACGGAGATCGGCGTGGGCGACATGATGTCCGCGCAGCTCAGCGTGCCCAGGCGCCGCTTGTACGACTCGAGTTCGGTCTCCCGGATCAGCGATTCGAGGTCGTCGCGGCTGATGTCCAGCACCTGGTTGTAGCGGCTCAGCACCGCGTCGATGTCGGCCTGGCTGAAGCGGGCGTCGGCGGCTGGCGGGCGCGCCACCTGCACATGCGGATAGCGCCGGCCGGTGAGTGAGTTGTAGGCCACGCCCACGAGCACCAGCAACACCGAGTTCGTGAGGAAGGGGAACAGCGCCGACGAGAAATGCGTCGTGTGCGTCAGCACCGCGAGCAGCGCCGCCGCGCCGCCGGGCGGATGCAGGCAGCGCGCCGCGAACATCAGGCCGATGGCGCCGCCGACCGCAACGGCGGCGGCCCAGGCCGGGTCAGGTATCCAATTTGCGCAGGCAATGCCGACCAGCGCCGACAGCGTGTTGCCACCGATGACCGACCAGGGCTGGGCCAGCGGGCTGGCGGGCACCGCGAACACCAGCACGGCGCTGGCGCCCAGCGGTGCGATCAGCCAGACGGCGTTGTGACCCATCGCACCGGCGATCCAGCGGCACAGCAGCGCGGTGACCAGCAGGCCGAGTGCCGCGCCGCCCACGGCGCGCAGGCGCTCGCGGGCATCGACGGTCGTGCGGCCCGGCAGCCAGGCACGCGCGTAGTTCAGGAATGAGGAACCGAGGCGGCGCATCGAACCCGTGCCTTCCGCCGCTTCAGCCTTCTGTGGCCACCCGGCGCCCGATGTCGGGCCAGCGACCGTGCAGCCAGACCCAGGCGACCAGGCCGATGACGAGCATGCCCATGGAAGTCAGCGCGAGCGCGAGCGTCGAATGCATCACCAGCGGCGCGATCGCGCCGGCCACCACGCCGTTGGCGGTGGAGCCGATCACGGCCTGCAGCGACGAGGCCATGCCGCGCCGCTCGGGGTGCAGGTCGAGCACCAGCAGCGTGACCACCGGCACCATCAGCGCCCAGCCGAAGGCGAACACCGCGAGCGGCCACAGCGCCCACGCCACGTGCGCGTGGAAGAAGGTGTTGGCCACCACGTTGACCACCGAGGTCACCAGCATGATGAGAAAGCCGTCGCGTATCTGCCGCTTGGGCGCCACCTTGCCGGCCATGCGCCCGCTGGCGCGCGCGCCGAGCATGATGCCGCCGATGGTCAGCAGGAAGAACCAGAAGAACTGTTGGGGTTGCAGCGCGAGGTGGTCGCCCAGGAAGGCCGGTGCGGCCAGCACGTAGAGAAACATGCCGTTGAAGGGCACGCCGCTGGCGAAGGCCAGCAGCAGGAAGCGCGGGTCGGAGCACAGCTCGCGGTAGCCGCGCATCAGGTGGCCCACCTGGAACGGCTGGCGATGGTCCTTGTGCAGCGTCTCCGGCAGCAGCTTGTAGTTGGCAACGAACAGCACCACGCCCACCGCCACCAGGAACCAGAAAATCGCATGCCAGCCCGCATGCACGAACAGGAAGCCGCCCACGATGGGCGCGATGGCCGGTGCAACGCCGAAATAGATCGTGACCTGGCTCATCACGCGTTGCGCTTCGGCCGGCGGGAACATGTCGCGGATCACTGCGCGCGAGACCACGATGCCGGCGCCGGTCGACAGGCCCTGCAGGCCACGGAACAGCACCAGTTGCGTGATGTTCTGCGACAGCGCACAGCCCAGCGAGGCCAGCGTGAACACCGCCAGCCCCCACAGCACCACCGGCCGGCGGCCGAAGCTGTCCGACAGCGCGCCGTGGAACAGGTTCATGAACGCGAAGCCGAACAGGTAGGCCGACAGCGTCTGCTGCATCTCGGCCGGCGTCGCGCCGATGGAGCGCGCGATGCCCGAGAACGCCGGGATGTAGGTGTCGATGGAAAAGGGCCCGAGCATGCCCAGCACCGCGAGCAACACGGCAAGCGCCCAGCGCGGGGCTTGCCAGAGCTTGTCTGCATCGGGATTCATGAGGTCTTGCGCTCCATTGTTTTTATCTTCGAGGCCCAAAAAGAAAGCGCCCTTGCGGGCGCCTCCTCGTCAGAGAAATACCGGGAGACCGGCTTAGAGCGTATCAATAAAGCTGCGCAGTTTGTCCGAACGCGACGGATGCTTGAGCTTGCGCAGCGCCTTTGCTTCGATCTGGCGGATGCGTTCGCGGGTCACGTCGAACTGCTTGCCGACTTCTTCCAGCGTGTGGTCGGTCGACATTTCGATGCCGAAGCGCATGCGCAGCACCTTGGCTTCGCGCGGGGTGAGCGAGTCCAGGATGTCCTTGACCACGTCACGCAGGCCAGCCTGCATCGCGGCTTCGATAGGCGCCGTGTTGCTGCTGTCCTCGATGAAGTCGCCCAGGTGCGAATCGTCGTCGTCGCCGATCGGCGTTTCCATGGAGATCGGCTCTTTCGCGATCTTCATGATCTTGCGGATCTTGTCTTCAGGAATCTCCATCTTCGCGGCCAGGATGCCGGCGTCGGGCTCGAAGCCGAACTCCTGCAGATGCTGGCGCGAAATGCGGTTCATCTTGTTGATGGTTTCGATCATGTGCACCGGGATGCGGATGGTGCGCGCCTGGTCGGCGATCGAGCGCGTGATGGCCTGGCGGATCCACCACGTGGCGTAGGTCGAGAACTTGTAGCCGCGACGGTATTCGAACTTGTCGACCGCCTTCATCAGGCCGATGTTGCCTTCCTGGATCAGGTCCAGGAACTGCAGGCCGCGGTTGGTGTACTTCTTTGCGATGGAGATCACGAGGCGCAGGTTGGCCTCGATCATTTCCTTCTTGGCGTCACGCGAAGACGATTCGCCTTCGTTCATGCGCTTGTTGATGTCCTTGAGCTGGGTCAGCGGCACCACCACGCGCGACTGGATGTCGGTGAGGCGCTGCTGCAGTTCCTGCACTGGCGGAATGTTGCGCGCGAGCACGGCGCTCCAGGGCTTGCCGGCGGCGGCCTGCTTTTCGACCCACTTCAGGTTCAGCAGGTTCGACGCGATGCGGTTGCCGTTCTTGTCGTAGCCGCTGAAGTCGCGGATGAACTCGTCCTGCGGGAAGCCGCACTTGTCCACGATGATGCGGCGCAGTTCGCGCTCTTTCTTGCGAACGTCGTCGACCTGCGTGCGCACCAGGTCGCACAGCTTCTCGATGGTCTTGGCCGTGAAGCGGATGGTCATCAGCTCTTCGGACAGGGACTCCTGGGTCTTGGTGTACGCGGGCGTGCCGTAGCCTTCCTTGTCGTAGATCTTGTGGACCTTCTCGAACATGCCGGCGATGCGGTCGAAACGCTCGAGCGCTTCGCGCTTGAGTTCTTCGAGCTTCTTGGTCAGGGCCTTGGAGCCGCCCTTGCCGTCGTCGTCGTCTTCTTCGTCGAATTCGTCGAAGTCTTCTTCGGCCACGTAGTCGTCGGCCTCGTTGGGGTTCGAGAAGCCGTCGACGATGGTCGAGATGACGACCTTGCCCTCACGAATCGTTGCGGCCATCTCGAGGATCGCGGCGATGGTGGCGGGGGAGGCCGAAATGGCTTCCATCATGGCCATCAGGCCGCCTTCGATGCGCTTGGCGATTTCAATTTCGCCTTCGCGGGTCAGCAGCTCGACCGTGCCCATTTCGCGCATGTACATGCGCACGGGGTCGGTGGTGCGGCCGAATTCGCTGTCCACCGTGGACAGGGCTGCTTCGGCTTCTTCCTCGGCTTCTTCCACCGTGGTGGCGGTGGGCGCGGTGTTGTTCAGCAACAGGGTTTCGGCGTCGGGCGTCTGCTCGTACACCGCCACGCCCATGTCGTTGAGCATGGTGACCACGACTTCCATGGTCTCGGCGTCGACCAGCTTGTCGGGCAAGTGGTCGGAGATTTCGCCGTGCGTGAGGTAGCCGCGGGTCTTGCCCAGCGTGATCAGGGTCTTCAGGCGCGAGCGGCGCTTGGCCAGGTCTTCTTCGGAGAGCACGGTCTCGTCGAGGCCGAACTCCTTCATCAAGGCGCGTTCCTTCGCCTTGCTGATCTTCATGCGCAGCGGCTTGACCTTCTCTTCGGTGGTCGTTGCAGCCGCCGGCTCGTCGCCGGCCAGGTCTTCTTCGATGTCCGACAGATCGACGTCGCTCTCGGGAGCGTCATTGCCGGCCTTGGGCTTGCGGCCGCGCTTGGCGCCGGTGGCGGGCGCGGCTGCGCCGGCGGCCTTGGGCGGGCGGCCGACTTTCTTGGCGGCGGGGGCGGCAGCAACCGTCTTGGCGGCAGCTTTTTTGGGATCGTCGAGAGAGGTCGATTTCGTGGGCACGGTTTTCACTTTCGTTGCGGCTGCCGCTTTGGACGCGGCGGCACCCGTCTTAGTTGCTGGCTTCACGCCGGCTTTCAACGGTTTTTCTGTTGCGGGCTTGGTGGCGACGCTTTTGGCAAGTGAAATGGCAGGCTTCTTTGAACTGGGCATACGACCTCGTTACGGCAAGAAAAGACAAGCGGGATCACAGGCGCGTCATCCTTTGGACAACGCCACCACAGCCCGTGCACAGGCACGGACAAAACAATTGGGAAAGAGGAAGTAATTCCTCAACAGGCAAGATGTCGGGCGAACATTTGGTATGCAGTCCTTGCGGTTATTGACCCTTTCCGCCGGAATTTACCGTTGGAGTGCGTTGCGCTAGGGGTCGGCCCGGAGGTGCTGCTGTCGCTCTTGCCTGGATTTCGCCAGTTGCAAAGCCCTACATTATAGCGTGTTGCGGAAATTTCAAGCAGTTTCTGTACCGGACGGACGCAAGCGGTTACGCAATTCGAGCCGCCGCGCCTCGAGCGCCTTGTAGCGCTCCAGGGCCTTGGGGTCTTTACCAACGGCGGCGATGGCCTCGCTCTGCTGGGCCTTGAGGCGGTCGTCCAGCATGAAATCGAGCACGCTGGTGAGCTCCTTGGCGGCATCGGCCAGATGCTGCTCTTCCTCGCCTTCGGGAACGGGGCCGGCTTCGGAGATGTTCATCAGCCGCTCGGCCAGCGCCTCGAAATCCAGCCCGCGCATGCCTTCGCGCAGCGCCGCCCAGGGCTGGATGCCATGCTCGTGCAACTGGCTGTCGAGCCAGGTGAACAGCGCGCCGTGCGAGCCGGGCAGGTCGCACAGCATCAGATGGAGTTCGTGCGAGAGCGCATCCCATTGCGCCATGTTCGACAGCAGCAGTCGCACCGCCACGTCGGGCCGGCTCGGCGGCTTGCCACGGCCGCGCAGCGGTTCGATGGGTTCTTCGAACTTTCCGCCCCAGCGCTTGCCCTTGCCTTTGACGAACTTGCGCGGCGCGCTGTTGCTTTCGTAGCTCGGGGGCTCGTACTCCTGCGGCGGAGGCATGTCCGGGTAGTAGTCGTCGCCACCGCCCTGGCTGGGTTCGCTGTGGCGCGGCTGCTGTTGTGCGGGTGCCGCCACCTTGCGCGGGCCGGGCGTGGAGGCCCAGAGTTCCGACAGCGCCGGCGCATCGAGCTGCACCATGGTCGCGATCTCGCTCAGCAACTGGCGCTTGAGCGCGCCGTCGGGCATGGCGCCCCAGAGCGGGCGCACGTTGCTGGTCATGTGCGCGCGGCCTTCAGCGGTGGTCAGGTCGCAGCCTTCGCGGGCGGCTTCGAGCATGAAGCGCGACAGCGGCGTGGCCTCGGTCACGAAACGCGCGAAGGCCTCGGCGCCGTGTTCGCGGATGAAGCTGTCGGGGTCGTGCTCGGCGGGCAGGAACAGGAACTTGATGCTGCGCACGTCGGTCGCATAGGGCAGGGCGCCATCGAGCGCCTTGCGGGCAGCGCGACGGCCGGCGGCGTCGCCGTCGAAGCTGAACACCACCGATTCAGTGAAGCGGAAGAGCTTTTGCACATGCTCCGTCGTGCAGGCCGTGCCGAGCGTGGCCACCGCGTTCGGAAAGCCGAGCTGGGCGAGGGCGACCACGTCCATGTAGCCCTCGGTCACCAGCGCATAGCCACGGTCGCGGAAAGCGGAACGGGCTTCGTACAAGCCGTAAAGCTCCCGGCCCTTGCTGAACACGGGCGTTTCGGGCGAATTCAGGTACTTGGGCTTCTCGTCGCCGAGCACGCGCCCGCCGAAGCCGATGCATTCGCCCTTGACGTTGCGGATCGGGAACATCACACGGTCGCGGAAGCGGTCGTAGCGCTTGGCTTCGCTCTCGCTGAGCTGGCCTTCCTCGTTGTTGACGATCACCAGCCCGCTTTCGGCGAGCAGCGGATCGTCGTAGTCGGGGAACACGCTGGCCAGCGCGCGCCAGCCGGCCGGCGCATAGCCGATGCCGAACTGCTTGGCCACTTCGCCCGAGACGCCGCGGCCCTTCAGGTATTCGATGGCGCCGGGCGCCTGCCGCAGATGCTTGCGGTAGGCGTCGCCGGCCTTTTCGAGCACGTCGCTCAGCGTGGCCTGCTTCTGGCGCTGGCTGGCGGCGCGGGCGCGTTCGGCGGGCGAGGCGTCGTCCTCGGGCACCTGCAGGCCGTACTGGCCGGCGAGGTCGTGCACCGCCTCGACGAAGCCCATGCCCGCGTGCTCCATCAGAAAGCCGATGGCGTTGCCATGCACCCCGCAGCCGAAGCAGTGATAGAACTGCTTCGTCGGGCTGACGGAGAAGGAAGGCGATTTCTCGCCGTGGAACGGGCACAGGCCCATGAAGTTGGCGCCGGCCTTCTTGAGCGGCACATAGCGGCCGACGATTTCGACCACATCGGCGCGCGCGATGAGTTCCTGGATGAATGAAGCGGGGATGGTCATGTAGGCGAAGAGCGGCAAATCATACGCAAGCGGCGGAACGCCCATGGCCCGACGGCATACTGGCCGTGACCGGAATTCACGAATGAAGACGCCCAAACCCCTGCAACACGCCGCGCCGATGCTGCGCCACCCGCTCCGATTTGCCTGGGATGCGCTCAAGGAATTTCGCGCCAACCAGGGGCTGCTGCTCGCGGGAGCGGTGGCGTACTACGCGCTGCTGTCGATCGTGCCGCTGCTGATCGTGAGCGTGATCGCGCTGTCGCACGTCATCGAGCAGGCCGAGCTGCTGCGCACCATCGGCCGGTATCTCGAATGGCTGCTGCCGGGACAATCGAAGGCCATCGTGGCCGAGTTGTCGAGCTTTCTGGACCATCGCGACGTGCTGGGGCCGGTGCTGCTGGTGACGATGATCTTTTTCAGCTCGCTGGCCTTCAGCGTGCTCGAAAGTGCGATGGCGGTGATCTTTCATCACCGCAAGGCGGATCACAAACGCCACTTCCTGGTGTCGGTGGCCATGCCCTACATCTACATCCTGTGCCTGTGCGTGGGGCTGCTGCTGGTCACGCTGGTGTCGGGCGCGCTGCAACTGGTGGGGCGGGAGAGTGTCGACCTGCTGGGCCGAAGCTGGTCGCTGTCGGGCATTTCGGGTCTGTTGCTCTACCTGCTGGGGCTGGGTGGCGAGATCTTCATGCTGACCTCGCTCTACCTCGTGATGCCGGCGGGCCGGATGTCACTGCGCCACGCATTGCTGGGCGGCATCACGGCCGCGCTGCTGTGGGAGGCCACGCGGCGCGTGCTGATCTGGTATTTCTCGACGCTGTCGCAGGTCAACGTGGTCTACGGCTCGCTCACCACGGCCATCGTGGTGCTGCTGAGCCTGGAGATCGCCGCCACGCTCGTGCTGCTCGGGGCCCAGGTGATCGCGCAGTACGAGCGCCTGGACCGCACCGGCAGCACCAAGCCGCCGCAGCAACCCGCTGTCAGCGGGGAGGCAGCCGGATCGCTCCGTCGAGACGGATGACTTCGCCGTTGAGCATGTCGTTCTCGATGATGTGCTTGGCGAGCTTGGCGTAATCCTCGGGCGTGCCCAGGCGCGAAGGGAAGGGCACGCTGGCGGCCAGCGCGTCCTGCACTTCCTGTGGCATGCCGAAAAGCATGGGCGTGCCGAAGATGCCGGGGGCGATGGTCATGTTGCGGATGCCATTGCGCGCGAGGTCGCGGGCGATGGGCAGCGTCATGCCGACCACGCCGCCCTTCGAGGCGCTGTAGGCGGCCTGGCCGATCTGGCCGTCGTAGGCCGCGACCGAGGCGGTCGAGATCAGCACGCCGCGTTCGCCGGTGGCTTCGGGCTCGTTCTTGCTCATCGCGTCGGCGGCGAGGCGGATCATGTTGAAGCTGCCGATCAGGTTGACCGTGACGGTCTTGCTGAACACGGCCAGTGCGTGCGGGCCGTTCTTGCCCACGGTCTTCTCGGCCGGGGCGATGCCGGCGCAGTTGATCAGGCCCGCGAGCTTGCCGAGCTTCTGCGCGGCGGCGACTGCCGCCTGGCCATCGGCCTCCTGACTCACGTCGCACTTGACGAACACGCCGCCGATGTCGCGGGCAACGGCTTCGCCCTTTTCAGCCTGCATGTCGGCGATCACCACCTTGCCGCCGTTCGCGGCCAGCATGCGCGCCGCGCCTTCGCCGAGGCCCGAAGCGCCACCGGTCACGATAAAAACCTTGCCGTCGATCTGCATTGAAAGTCTCCTAGATGAGCCCCGCATTATCGAAGACGCGAGGCAAAGGCCAGGAACACCGAGGAACCGGCTTTGCCGGGCCTCTGGTGTTGCCCCCGGTAGGGGGTTGGAGAAGCGACACGAAGTGCGCGCAGCCTGGGGGTGAGCAACAAGTGAGCAAAAAAAAGGCCTCATCCGAAGATGAGGCCCTGAATTGGATCCGTGAGGACCCAAGGAGACAACTGGTGGTGGTCGGCAGCTTAGCGCTTGCGCGAAGCGGTCGCGGTCTTTGCGGCGGCAACGGCTTGCGTCGACACGGCATTGAAGTTGGCTTCGGCGACGTCCGATGCTTGCTTGACGGCCTTTTGAACCGATTCGAAAGCGTTGTTGGCGGCAGCCACGGCGCTCTTCAGGACGGCAACGGCGGTTTCCGAACCGGCGGGTGCGTTCTTGGAAGCGCTGTCGACGAGGCCGACGAAGGCTTGCTGGGCTTCAGAGGCCTTGGCTTCGAAAGCCTTGGAGAACTCGGCGCCGGTGCCTTGGGCGATGTCGTACAGGTGACGGCTGTAGGCAGCGGTCTTTTCGGCCAGGGGCTGGAACAGGCTGGCTTGCAGCGTCAGCAGTTCTTGCGCGTCCTTGACGCTCAGGGCAGCCTGGGCGGTGCCAGCGGCTTCAGCCAGGGCGGCCTTGGAAGCGGTCACGTTCAGTTCGACGAGCTTCTCGACGCCTTCGAAAGCCTTGGTGGTCAGGCCGAACAGGGTTTCGAGGTTTGCTTTTTGAGCGGCGAGGATTTGGTCAGCGGTCAGGGCCATGTGAGATCTCCAGAAGGGATGATTGAGTGGTCGGTTCACGTTGCGCTGCCTCGTCGTTCATGTTGCGGTGCAGCATGGCCTCAAGTATAGGCAGCTGAGTTTGGCGAGCAAGGGGTTTTTGTTGCTCTGCAGCAATCTAGAGGCCGCTTTCTAAATCGGACCCGCATCGCAGAATGCGGGCATGCGTGCCTTCTATTCCGGCCAGTTCGTGCTGCCCCTGCCGCCCGGTCACCGCTTCCCCATGTCGCGCTATGCCTTGCTGCGCGATCGCCTGCTTGAACAGTTGCCGGCCATCGACATCGATCAGGCGCCGCGAGCCACCGACGGCGAACTCGCACTGGTGCACACGCCCCAGTGGATCGCTTCCATCAGCGACGGCAGCGTCAGCCCGCAGGCGATGCGCGAGATCGGCTTCCCTTGGAGTGAGGCGATGGTCGAGCGCTCGCGCCGCTCCACCGGCGCCACCATCGCGGCCTGCCGCGCGGCCTTCTCCGGCGGCGTGTCCGCCAACATGGCGGGCGGCACCCACCATGCCTACGCCGACAAGGGCAGCGGATTCTGTGTCTTCAACGACGCCGCGGTGGCCGCGCGCCTGATGCAGGCGGAGCGCGGCCACACGGGTGAGCCGCTCAAGGTTGCCGTGATCGACCTCGACGTGCACCAGGGCAACGGCACGGCCAGCATCTTTCGCGACGACCCCAGCGTGTTCACGCTGTCGATGCACGGCCAGAAGAACTTTCCCTTCCGCAAGGAGGCGAGCGACCTCGACGTCGAGTTGCCCGACGGCTGCGGCGATGCCGACTACCTCGCCGCACTCGAACACGCCCTCGACGAGCTGGACCGCCGCTTTTCCCCCGGCCTCGTGATCTACCTCGCAGGCGCTGACCCCTTCGAGCGCGACCGGCTCGGCCGCCTCAAGCTGAGCTTCGATGGCCTGGAGGCGCGCGACCGCCGCGTGTTCGACTGGGCCTGGCAGCGCCGCCTGCCGCTCGCCTTTGCCATGGCCGGTGGCTACGCCAGCGACATCGCCGAGACCGTGCAGGTACAGGTCGGCACCTTCAAGGTGGCCTTCGAGTACTGGCACCGCTGGCAAAATGCCGCGCGATGAGCACCGCCACCAAACCCACGCCGCACCACCGAAACAGCTACCGCGCGTTCCGAAGCATCCCGACGCGCTGGGCCGACAACGACATGTACGGCCATGTCAACAACGTCGTCTACTACAGCTGGTTCGACACGGCGGTGAATGCCCTGCTCATCGAGCGCGGCGCGCTCGACATTCACGAGGGACAGACCATCGGCTTCGTGGTCGAGACGCAGTGCAACTACTTCGCGCCGATCGCCTTCCCGCAGACGGTGGAAGCGGGCATTCGCGTGGCCCAGGCCGGGCGGTCGAGCGTGCGCTATGAAATCGCGCTCTTCGCTGAAGGGGCCGAGACCGCAGCCGCGCAGGGCCACTTCGTGCACGTCTATGTGGACCGCGTCACGCATCGGCCGGTGCAGTTGCCCGAGGCCTTGCAGCAAGTCATCGACTCTTTGAAGGTCTGACCCAGTAAAAGCGGCGCCCGAGGGCGCCGCTGTCTTTTGTCATCGGGCCAAGCCGAGGCGATTACTTCTTCATTGCCTTGATGTCGGCCTTGCCTTGTGCTTCATCAGCCTTGGCCTGCTTCACGCAAGCGTCCTTGGCAGCGCCGCTCTGGTCGTCGCACTTTTCCTTCGCGACTTCGTAGTTGGCCTTCACCTTTTCTTCAGCCACCTTGCGGGCATGGCTGTCGCTCGACTGGTATTGCTGCTCCAGCTCTGCCTTGGCGACGTCTTCCTTGCCCTTGGCGTCCTTCTGGCAGACGTCCTTGGCGTTGTCCTTCAGCGTGTCGCACTGCGCCTTCGCGACCTTGTAGTCGGCCTCGATCTTTTCCTTGGCCACCTTGTATTCGTCCTTGGTCATCGCGCTGGCTTGCGTGGCGACGAAGCAGGTGGAGGCGAGGGCGAGCATGAGCAGATGTTTCTTCATTGGAGTTTTTCCTTCGAGGTGATTGAAATTGGGGGTACGAGGCGGTCGAGGCGACCGACCTGGATCAGGACTTTTCGAACCAGAGTGCGTCGGGCGTGCGGCCGTCGCGGCCTTCCCAGTCCTTGACCTGCTTTTCGGCTTCGTCGCGGCTGATGCCGTGGCGTTCCTGGATGCGGCCGAGCAACTGGTCGCGCTTGCCGGCGATGACGTCGAAGTCGTCGTCCGTCAGCTTGCCCCATTGCTCCTTGACCTTGCCCTTGAGCTGCTTCCAGTTGCCTTCAATGGTGTCCTTGTTCATGCGAATCTCCTTTGAGCGGTTGATTCGGCGGCTGTATCTGCCGCCGTGAAATCAATGTCGCAAGCCAGATTCACCCTCACGGTAGGACGTGCTGGGCAGGCCCCGTAGGCAGAGGCCGACGCGTCCCGTGATAATCGATGCGACGCCGAAAGTTTGAGACACCGCATCGCACTGCATCGCGTACAGCACCATGATCATTCACAGCCTGCTCGACACCGACCTCTACAAGTTCACGATGATGCAGGTCGTTCTGCATCACTTCCCGGGCGCCCGGGTCGAGTACCGCTTCAAGTGCCGCAACCCCGGCGTCGACCTGGCGCAGTTCGCGGGCCAGATCCGCGACGAGGTGCGCAGCCTGTGCTCGCTGCAGTTCCGCGATGCCGAGCTGGCCTACCTGCGGTCGATGCGCTTCATCAAGAGCGACTTCGTCGACTTCCTCGGGCTCTTCAGGCTCAACGAGAAGTACATCAACATCATTCCCCAGCCCTCGGGCGAGCTCGAGATCCGCATCAAGGGTCCGTGGCTGCACACCATCCTGTTCGAGATCCCGGTGCTGGCCATCGTCAACGAGGTCTACTTCCGCAACACGCAGAAGAAGCCCGATTTCGAGGAGGGCCGCCGCCGGCTCGAAACCAAGATCGCGCAGTTGCAGGATGCCGGCCTGTCCGACCTGAAGATCGCCGACTACGGCACGCGTCGCCGCTTCTCCAAGGACTGGCACGAAGAGGTCCTGCGCACCCTGAACGCCCGGCTGGGTGCCGTGACCTCGCCGCCGGCGCAGTCCTCGCCCGGCGCGCGTCTGCCGCAGCTTGCGGGCACCAGCAACGTGCTGTACGCCATGAAGCTGGGCCTGATCCCACTGGGCACCATGGCCCACGAATATCTGCAGGCCTGCCAGGCGCTCGGCCCGCGGTTGCGCGACAGTCAGATCTTCGGCTTCGAGAGCTGGGCGCGCGAATACCGCGGCGACCTGGGCATCGCGCTGTCCGACGTGTACGGCATGAGCGCCTTCCTGCGCGACTTCGACCTGTATTTCTGCAAGCTCTTCGACGGAGCCCGTCACGACAGCGGCGACCCCTTCCAGTGGGGCGAACGCATGCTGGCGCACTACATCGCCAACCGGGTCGATCCGCTCACCAAGACGCTGATCTTCAGCGACGGCCTGACGGTGCCGCGCACCATCGAGCTGTACCAGCAGTTCCGTGGCCGTTGCCAGCTGGCGTTCGGCATCGGCACCAACCTCACCAACGACCTGGGATACGAGCCGCTGCAGATCGTCATCAAGATGATCCACTGCAACGACCAGCCGGTGGCCAAGCTGTCGGACACGCCGTCCAAGAACATGTGCGACGACGAAAAATACCTGGCCTACCTGCGCCAGGTGTTCGAGATCGAACAGCCGGCCGCCTGACCTCGGTCTGGTACGGTACGGCACCCATGAACAAGACCTTTCGACTGACGGCAGCCGCGGTGCTGCCCATGCTCTTTCCCGCCCTGGCCTCCGCGGCCGACTTCGACGGTGCCCGACTCTCGCCGCTGTGGGGCGTGCCCTTCGCCGGCATCCTGCTGTCGATCGCGCTGATGCCGCTGCTCACGCCGGCGTTCTGGCATCACCACTACGGCAAGATATCGGCGGCCTGGGCACTGGCCTTCCTGGTGCCCTTCGCGGCGACCTATGGTGTGGGGCTGGCGGGCGTGCAGCTCGTGCATGCGCTGCTGGCCGAGTACATCCCGTTCATCATCCTTCTGACGGCGCTGTTCACGGTTGCGGGCGGTATCCATATCCGCGGCAACCTGCGTGGCGCGCCCGGCCTCAACACGGCGATCCTGGCGATCGGCGCGGTGCTCGCGAGCTTCATGGGCACCACGGGTGCCTCGATGCTGCTGATCCGCCCGCTGATTCGCGCCAACGACAACCGCCTGCGCAAGGTGCATGTCGTCGTCTTCTTCATCTTCATCGTCTCGAACGCGGGCGGTGCGCTCACGCCGCTGGGCGACCCGCCGCTGTTCCTGGGCTTCCTGAAGGGCGTGGGCTTCTTCTGGACCGCGCAGAACATCCTGTTTGAAACGCTCTTCATCCTCGCGGTGCTGCTCGCGCTGTTCTATGTCATCGACCGCCACTTCTATCTGAAGGACGGCGTGTTGCCGGTCGATCCGACGCCCGATACCCGGCGCCTTGGCTTCGACGGCGCCGCCAACTTCTGGCTGCTGGGCGCCGTGGTGGCGCTGGTGCTGCTCAGCGGTTTCTGGAAATCGCCGGTGCAGTTCAACGTGTTCGGCACCGAGGTCGGCCTGCCCGGGCTGGTGCGCGACGTGGGGCTGGCGCTGATCGCGGTCATTTCCTTCAAGCTCACCTCGCCCAAGGTGCACGCCGACAACCAGTTCGAGTGGGGCCCGATGGCCGAAGTGGCCAAGCTGTTCGCGGGCATCTTCCTGACCATCATCCCGGTGATCGCGATGCTCAAGGCCGGCACGCAGGGCCCGTTCGGTGCCATCGTCTCGGCTGTGACGCGCGCCGACGGCCAGCCCGACCCGGTGATGTACTTCTGGGTCACGGGCGTGCTCAGTTCGTTCCTGGACAACGCGCCGACCTACCTGGTGTTCTTCAACACGGCGGGCGGCGACCCGGTCGCGCTGATGACCACCTACGCCAGCACGCTGGCCGCCATCTCGGCGGGCGCCGTGTTCATGGGCGCGAACACCTACATCGGCAACGCGCCCAACCTCATGGTCAAGGCCATTGCAGAGAGCCGCGGCGTTCGCATGCCCAGCTTCTTCGGCTACATGGTGTGGTCCGTGGCCATCCTGGTTCCGCTGTTCGTCATTTCCACCTTCATCTTTTTCCGTTGAGCGCAGAGACAACATCATGAGCAAGCCCAAGATCCTGATCGCACGCGCGATCTTTCCCGAGACCATCGAGCGTCTCTCGCAGCATTTCGAGATCGAGTCGAACCAGGCCGATGAAAGCTGGAGCAAGGAACAACTGATCGCAAAGCTGCAGGGCAAGCAGGGCGCCTTCACCACCGGCAGCGAGCGCATCGATGCCGCGCTACTCGACGCCTGCCCCGACCTGAAGATCTGCGCCAACATGGCGGTGGGCTACAACAACTTCGACGTCGATGCCATGGCCGCGCACGGCGTGCTCGGCACCAATGCGCCTGATGTGCTGACCGAGACCACGGCCGACTTCGGCTTTGCGCTGCTCATGGCCACGGCGCGCCGCATCACCGAGAGCGAACACTTCCTGCGCGCGGGCAAGTGGCAGAAGTGGAGCTTTGACATGTTCGCGGGCTCCGACATCCACGGCTCGACGCTCGGCATCATCGGCATGGGCCGAATCGGGCAGGGCATTGCCAAGCGTGGTGCGCATGGCTTCGGCATGAAGGTGGTCTATCACAACCGTTCGCGGCTCGATGCGACGCTGGAGGCCGAATGCAAGGCCGCCTACGTGAGCAAGGAGGAGCTGCTCAAGACCGCCGACCATGTGGTGCTTGTCGTGCCGTACTCGCCGGCTTCGCACCACACCATCGGCGCGGCCGAAATCGCGCTGATGAAGCCGACCGCCACGCTGATCAACATCGCGCGCGGCGGCATCGTCGACGACGCGGCATTGGCTGTGGCATTGCGCGAGAAGCGCATCGCCGCGGCGGGCCTGGACGTGTTCGAGGGCGAGCCCAAGGTGCACCCCGACCTGCTGACCGTGCCGAACGTGGTGCTGACGCCGCACATCGCCAGCGCCACCGTGCCCACGCGCCGCGCCATGGCCGACCTTGCGGCCGACAACCTGATCGCCTGGTTCAGCGGCAAGGGCCCGCTGACGCCCGTCACGCCCGTGCCGCCAGCCCACAAGTAAAACAGGCACCGACACTGCGACCTTGGACTCCTCCCTGATTCTTCTCTTGCTGGCTGCACTCGCAGCCGTGCAGCTGGTGCTGGTGATCTGGCTGCTCGCACGCCGACAGCCCCAGCCCGACCACAGCGACATGCTGCGTGTGCTGGCCGCCATGGGCTCGGCCAACGAGCGCACCGAGCGCGAGCTGCGCCGCGAAATCGGGGACAACTCGCGCGGCGCGCGGCAAGAAACCGCGCAGGCCTTCGCCACCTTCCAGCAGTCGCTGGTGCAGCAGGGCGCCGAGGCCACGCGCACCCAGAATGCGCAGCTTGATGCCTTCGCGCTGCAATTGGCCTCGCTACAGAAAACGCTGGCAGACACGCTCAACACCCAACTGCAGGGCCTGAGCGAGTCGAACGCGCGGCGCCTGTCCGAAGTGCGCGCGACCATGGAAACCCAGCTCGCGCAGTTGCAGCAGACCAATGCCGCCAAGCTCGACGAGATGCGCAAGACCGTCGACGAGAAGCTGCAGAGCACGCTGGAGACGCGCCTTGGCGAGAGCTTCAAGCAGGTGGCCGACCGGCTCGAACAGGTGCACAAGGGCCTGGGCGAGATGCAGACGCTGGCAGTCGGTGTCGGCAGCCTGCAGCGCGTGCTGACCAACGTGAAGACGCGCGGCGTGTTCGGCGAAGTGCAGCTCGAAGCCTTGCTCGAACAGGTGCTCACGCCCGACCAGTACGCCAAGCAGATCGAGACCAAGCCGCGCAGCGGCCAGCGTGTCGACTTCGCGATCCGCTTTCCGGGGCGCGGCGAAGAAGGGGCACCCGTGTGGCTGCCCATCGACGCCAAGTTCCCGCGCGACGACTACGAGCGCCTGATCGACGCCCACGAGCGCGCCGATGCCGCCGGCGCCGAACTGGCGGCCAAGGCGCTCGAGGCACGCATTCGCACCGAAGCCAAGTCCATCGCCGACAACTACCTCGCGGCGCCGCACACCACCGACTTCGCGATCCTGTTCCTGCCCGTCGAAAGTCTCTACGCCGAGGTGCTGCGCCGCCCCGGCCTGATGGACGCCATCCAGCGCCAGCACCGCGTGACGCTGGCCGGCCCGACCACCTTGCTCGCCATGCTCAACAGCCTGCACATGGGCTTTCGCACGTTGGCGCTGGAGCAGCAGGCCTCCGAGGTGTGGAAGGTGCTGGGCGCGGTCAAGACCGAGTTCGAGCGCTATGGCGAATGGGTTGCGCGCATCAAGGAGCAGGTGGCCAAGGCCTCCGACACGCTCGACAAGGCCGACACGCGCGCCAAGCAGATGCGCCTGGCGCTGCGCAAGGTCGAGGCATTGCCCGAAGCACAGGCGCAGGTGCTGCTGCCTCCAACAGCCGACAGCGAGGGCGACGACATCCCGTGAAAGGTTCCGAACTGCTGCGCGTCATCGGCGCCCAGGTTTGCCTGCATGCCACCATGGCGGGCATGCGACTCGCAACGCCGCTGCTGGCGCTGCAACAAGGCTACAGCGCAGCGGCGGTCGGTGTGCTGATCTCGCTGTTCGCGCTGACCCAGGTGTTCCTGGCGTTGCCCGCGGGGCGCTTCGCCGATCGGCATGGATTCAAGCGGCCGCTGTGGCTGTCGGTGATTGCGGCAGTCGTTGGCGCGGGACTGGTGGCGGTGTTCCCCGTGTTTCCGGTGATGTGCCTCTCGGCGCTGCTGACCGGGGGCGCCACTGGCGCGACCGTGATCGCTTTGCAGCGGCATGTGGGCCGGTCCGCCCATGACGCGACGCAGCTCAAGCGCGTGTTCAGTTGGCTCGCCATCGCGCCGGCCGCGGCCAACTTCGTCGGCCCCTTCCTGGCCGGCATGCTGATCGACCACGCCGGCCGCGCACCGGCGGACATGCTGGCCTTTCGCATCTGCTTCGTGGTGATGGCAGCGCTGCCGCTCGTTTGCTGGATGCTGGCGCGCGGTGCCGATGAGCCGCCGCGCGCTCCGCCCGTCGTGGGGGCTGTGCAGACGCGTGCCTGGGACCTGCTGCGCGAGCCCATGTTCCGGCGCCTGCTGTTCGTGAACTGGCTGCAGTCGTCGAGCTGGGACGTGCATGCCTTCGTGCTGCCTGTGCTGGGGCACGAGCGGGGCATCAGCGCGTCGGTGATCGGCTCGATCCTCGGCGCCTTCGCCGTCGCGGCGGCGGTCATTCGCGTGGTGCTGCCCTTGATCGCATCGCGTGCATCGGAGCGCAGCGTGATCCTGAGTTCAACGATCGTCACCGCGCTGATGTTCGCGATCTATCCGCTGCTCGATTCGGCCTGGACCATGGGCCTGTGCTCGGTGATGCTCGGCTTCGCGCTGGGCGCGGTGCAGCCGATGGTGATGAGCATGCTCCACCAGATCACGCCGCACACGCGGCACGGCGAGGCGCTGGGCCTGCGGCTCATGACCATCAACGCATCGAGCGTCGCGATGCCGATGCTGTTCGGCTCGCTCGGCGCGCTGATCGGCATAGCCGGCGTGTTCTGGGTGGTGGGCGGTGTACTCGCCTTGGGCGCGCGCGCTACCTGGGGTTTGAAGGTCTGACATGACGAGCGCGTGAAATCCATGCGGCAAATAAGATCAATTCTCATTTGATTGACAATTAACTGACTCGAAGTCAGTATTGGCGCCTTCCTCAATGACTTGAAGGCGTCCATGGACTCCCACATTCAGGCGGCGGCCGACCCGCGCCGTCGCCTCGCGCTCGTGGCGGCGGTGTATCTCGGCAGCTTCATCGCCACGCTCGACGTGAGCATCGTCAACGTCGCGCTGCCCACGCTGCAGCGCGCGCTGTCCACCGACCTGGCCGGGCTGCAGTGGGTGATCGACATCTACGCGCTGTGCCTCTCGGCTTTCATGCTCTCGGCCGGGCCGCTCGGTGACCGCTATGGCCGCAAGCGCGCCTGGCTGACGGGCGTGGTGGTGTTCACCATCGGCTCCGCGATGTGCGCGATGGCCGGCAGCCTGTTCACCTTGCTGGTCGGGCGGGCAGTGCAGGGCGCGGCCGGCGCCTTGATGATTCCGGGCGCGCTGTCGCTGCTGGCGCATGCGTTTCCGGAGCCCGCGAGCCGGGCGCGGGTGATCGGCGGCTGGTCGTCGTTCACCGCGTTGTCGCTGATCCTGGGGCCGATGCTGGGCGGGCTGCTGGTGGACCACGCGGGCTGGCAGAGCATCTTCCTCATCAACCTGCCGATCGGCCTGCTGACCGTGGGGCTCGGGCTCTGGGGCATCCGGGAAACCTCGCACCCCGAACATGCGGCGCTCGATCCGGTGGGGCAGGTGCTCAGCGTGCTGTGGCTCGGCGCATTGACCTACGGCCTGATCGCGGCGGGCGAGTACGGCTGGGGCTCGACACCCGCTGCAAGCGCGCTGGTCGCCGCCGTCATCGGACTCGCGCTGTTCCTGATGGTGGAAGCGCGCGTCGAGCGGCCCCTGCTGCCGCTCGCGCTGTTCCGCGATGCCCGCTTCTCGGTGACCAACTTCGCGTCGTTCGTGCTCGGGTTCTCGACGTACGCGAGCCTGTTCTTCTTCTCGCTGTTCCTGCAGCAGGTGCAGGGCTGGTCGGCCAGCGACACCGGCTGGCGCCTGGTGCCGCAGTTCGTTGCAACCGGCATCGTGGCCTCGCAGTTCGGTCGCCTCGCGCGGCGCTACGAGGTGCACACGCTGATGGTGGCGGGCTACGGGCTCATCGGCACCTCGATGCTGCTGCTGGCCCTGTTCTCGGCAGACACGCCCTACGCACCGCTCGCGATCCTGTTCGTGTTTCTCGGTGCGGGCGCGGGCCTTGCGGTGCCGGCCACGAGCACGGCCGTGATGGCCTCCGTGCCCGCGCAGCGCTCGGGCATGGCCTCGGCCACCATGAATGCGCTGCGCCAGGCCGGCATGCTGATCGGCATTGCACTGCTCGGCACGCTGATGAGCACGCGCGCCACTTCGCTGCTCGCCGATGCGCTGGAGCATGCCGGGCTGCGCGATGCGCAACGCGCGGCCGTGGCGGCCATCTCGCGGCACGACCTGGGCGTGCTGGCTTCGCTCGACGCGGGCACGGCACACGAGCTTGTGACCGGCGCGCTCGCCGGCGGCTTCCATGTTGCGATGGCCTGCGCCGGGTTGGCGGGCTTGCTGGCAGCGGGGCTGCTCCTGAGCGTCAGGCCGCGCGCCGCGGCCTTGCCCGTTCGCGCCTGAGTCCGTCTTCCCATGCCCGCTGCATTTGTACCGATGCGCCTCAGCGCTCGGCTTCGTTCGATTTTTACCAAGGAGCTTTCCATGATCCATCACGAACTCAGTCAGTGGCCCCTCGTCATCAGCGTCTCGGCCGGATTGCAGACGCTCGAAAGCATGCAGGCCTTCACCGAGGACTGGAACCGCTGGCTCGACCGCGGCGAACCTTTTGCGTCCCTGCGCGTGTTCGCCGATGCCGATGCGCTGGTCCACCCCGAAGGCAGCGCCCATAGCGCCAAACAGTGGCTGCAGGAGCGGGGCGCCGACATTCGCCGCCATATGATGGGCATGGCGAGCGTGGTGCCCGCCGACCAGTACGAGAAAATCCGCAAGATGAATGTCGAAAAACTCTTCGGCGTGCCCGCCAGCACCTTTGCCGATGCCGACGATGCGCTGGCGTGGCTCAGCGAACGCGTGATGGTCCCGCGCGGCCTGCCGTTCGATCTGGCATCTGTGCGTTCGGCCATCGGTGCCGCTCGCACGGCGGCTGCTGCAGCAGCAGTAGCCTGAGGTTGCCCATGGCGAAGAGCGGCACAGTCACCATCCCGATTTCCCTTCCCGATGGCGAGGCCGCGCCGCGCCGCCGCACCAAGGCCCCCGAGACACGCGCAGCCGCGCTGATGGATGCCGCCGAGCGGCTCTTCATCTCGAAGGGCATCGCCACCACCAGCATCGACGACATCGCCGCCGGTGCGCAGGTGGCCAAGGGCACCTTCTATCTGTACTTCCCCTCGAAAGAGGCGATGCTCGGCGCGCTGCAGCAGCGCTTTGTCGACACCTTCTGCACCCGCCTGCAGGACGCGATGGACAAGCACCGCGCCGACAAATACCGCGCGCGCCTGAAGGCCTGGGTGGAGACAGGGCTGGAAACCTACCTGGACAACGTCGCCTTGCACGACGTGGTCTTCCATGAATACCGGCCCGAAGACCGGCGCATGCGCAACGACAACGCGGTCATCACGCAGCTCGTCGGACTGCTCAAGCAGGGCGACGCCGCGGGCATCTGGGAAGTGGAAGACGCGACCCTGACGGCCGTGATCCTCTTCAACGCGCTGCACGGCGTGGCCGACGATGCGGTGGCCATGGGCCCGGCCGCGGACCCGGTGGCCGACCGCCGCCGCCGTGCCCGCGCGCTCACGCGCTTCTTCGAGCAGGCGCTGCGCCCCGACGTGGACGACAGCGACGACTGACTGATCGGGCTCAGAGCTTGTAGAAGCGCTTGATTGCGCTCCAGGCGTCTTCGGGCGCGTCGACGTACTCGAACAGCTTCACGTCGCCGGGCGAGATCACGCCTTCCTCGACCAGGAAATCGAAGTCGATCATTCGCTTCCAGTAGTCCGAGCCGAACAGCACGATCGGCACCGGCTTGGACTTCTTCGTCTGCACCAGCGTGATCACCTCGAACAGTTCGTCGAGCGTGCCGAAGCCGCCCGGGAACGCCACCAGCGCCTTCGCACGCATCATGAAATGCATCTTGCGAATCGCGAAGTAGTGGAACTTGAAGCTCAGCGCGGGCGTGACATACGGGTTGGCTTCTTCTTCCATCGGCAGCGCGATCGCCAGGCCGACCGAGATGCCGCCGCCTTCATGCGCGCCGCGGTTGGCGGCCTGCATGATGCCGGGGCCGCCGCCGGTGCAGATGAAGAGCTTGTCTTGCGGATCCTTGCCGCTGCTGTACTGCGCGACCAGCTTGCCGAAGGCGCGCGCCTTCTCGTAGTAGTGCGAGCTGCGCGCAAGGCGGCGCCAGCGCTCGGCCGCCACTGCATCACCTTTGGCTTCGGCCTGCACGATCAGCTCGGCGGCGTCTTCCTCGCTGCGAAAGCGGGCGCTGCCGAAGACCACCACCGTGTTCTCGATGCCGTGCTCGCGCTGCTCGAGGTCGGGCTTCATCAGCTCGAGCTGCATGCGGATGCCGCGGGTTTCGCGGCGCAGCAAAAACTCGGGGTCGGCGAAGGCGATGCGTGACGGATCGGGATCGAGCGGCAGGCCGTGATCCGCGTGGGACTGGAGCGTGGCCCAGGCGTCGGCCAGGCGTTTGTCGTGAAGGTCGTGCGTGTTGTTCATGAGAAAACCAGACAGAAGGACTTGTTGGATTGTGCAGCGTCGCCAACGACGCGACCGGCAAACAAAAAAGGCTCCTTGCGGAGCCTCTTTCGGGGTGGTGGTCGAGCGGTCAACCGGCAAGCCGGTGAAGGCTCAGACGCGCTTGCGGTATTCGCCGGTGCGCGTGTCGATTTCGATCTTGTCGCCTTGTGCAACGAACAGCGGCACGGGCACTTCGAAGCCGGTGGCGATCTTGGCGGGCTTCATGACCTTGCCCGAGGTGTCGCCCTTGACGGCCGGCTCGGTCCAGGTGATTTCGCGTTCGACGCTGGTCGGCAGTTCGACCGAGATGGCCTTGCCGTCGTAGAACACCACTTCGACGGCCATGCCGTCTTCGAGGTAGTTCAGGGCGTCGCCCATGTTTTCGGCTTCGACTTCGTACTGGTTGTACTCGGTGTCCATGCAGACGTACATCGGGTCGGCGAAATAGGAGTAGGTGCACTCCTTCTTGTCGAGCACGATCTGGTCGATCTTGTCGTCGGCCTTGAACACCACTTCGGTGTTGAAGTTGGCGATCAGGCTCTTGAGCTTCATGCGCACGGTGGCGGAGTTGCGGCCGCCGCGGCTGTATTCGGTCTTCAGGACGACCATCGGGTCCTTGCCGTGCATGATGACGTTGCCGGCGCGGATTTCTTGAGCGATTTTCATAACAGGTTCTCTGGATGTTGGCCGCTCGGTGCACGGGGCCATCGGCAACGTTCTGAACGTTTGTGCCGGCGTTTCTGGCCCCGCTGTACATGTCCCGCGGCGGTTTTGCAGGTTTGGCGGAGAGCATCTCGGGTCGTGAAGACCCGGGCGAAATCCGCAAAGCCCGCTATTTTAGCTTTTTCCGGCGACCAGATGCCGCAGTTGCGTGAGCAGATCGTCTTGCGCACGCAGCCGCTCGCGGGCGGCAAGGGCGGTTTCGCGCCACGGGCCTTGTGTTTCGAGCAGGGGCAGGGGGCTGTTGCCGAAGCCGTTCCAGGCGTGGTGAAAAAGCCGCAGCGAGGGCGGGGCGCCGAGCCAGTCGAGCCAGGCGTCGAGCTTGGTGTGGTGCGCGTCGTCGTCCTGCGGATAGATCTGCCAGACCAGCGGCGCGCCGGCCCAGTGGGCGCGCACCAGCGAGTCTTCGCCGCGCACGAAATTCAGGTCGCAGGCCCAGAGCAGGTGGTCGTAATCCGGTTGGGTGAGGTAGGGCAGGTATGAAATTGATAGCGCGCTGTGGCTACTGGACGTTGGTGTCAGGCCTTTTCGACTTGAAACGCAGGCTTCGACGGCCCGCGCAGCCCGGCCTGCCGTCACCAGCAGCCGCGTCGGTGTCGGGCCGGCTGCGAGTTGTTCGAGCAGCGCCGCCAGCGCGAAAGGCTCGTAGCAAAAGAGCGAGACAAGGCGTTCGCCGTCCTGCCATGGAATCTGCTGCGCCTGAAGCCACTGCGCACGGTCGAAGCGCGCTTGCCGCTCGATCAGGTCGGGTTCCCGCAGAAGGCCGCCGGTGGCGGGCGTGAAGCCGGGATAGAAAAACCGCTTGGTCAATCCGGCGCCCGGCCCCTTGAACACCGGCGATGGCAGCCGGTGCAGTCGCTCGACGTAAGGCTCGGCCGAAAGGTATTCAAGATTGATCCAGGCCCGCTGTGGCGCTTGGGGAACCGGGGCTTCGGCGAACCTCGCGATCAGTTCCGGCGCCGGCTCGCAGCCGAAGGCCTCGATCAGCACATCGGGCGCCGGCTCAGCGGCAGCGGCTTGCACTGCGGCGCCGTCGAGCCAGTCGATCACGCGCACGCCATCGCAGCCCGAGGGCGCCATCCAGTTCAATGCGGTCGCGTCGTCGATCCACAGGCGCACGCGCTCGCCGCTTGTGGCCAGTTGGCAAGCCAGCCGCCAGCAGACGCCGAGGTCGCCGTGGTTGTCGATGACCTTGCAGAAGATGTCCCATTGCATGGCCGCGAGTGTGCCCGTCTTCGGCACCCTGTAGACCGGTGCGCTTGCTATGCTGGACGGCACAACAACCACCGGAGAGAGAGCCCATGAGGATGCAGACCCGCCCCCGTTCGCCGTTTTCCTTTCGTTCCGCGAGAACCGTGCTCGCCCTGTCGCTGGCCCTTGGCGGCATGGCCGGCATGACCGGTGCGTTGGCCCAGCAAACATCACCTCCCTCGCTGACACCGCAGCAGCAGCGCTTTCACGACATCTACAAGGAACTGGTCGAGATCAACACCACCCATTCGGTGGGCGACAACACCGTGGCCGCGCGCGCCATGGAAAAACGCCTGATCGAGTCGGGCTTTGCGCCCGGCGATATCCAGATCTTCGAGCCCTTCCCCAAGAAGGGCAACCTGGTGCTGCGCTTCAAGGGCGACGGCAGCAAGAAGCCGCTGCTGTTGCTGGCCCACATCGACGTGGTCGAGGCCCGGCGCGAAGACTGGAAGACCGACCCCTTCAAGCTGCAGGAAACCGGCGGCTACTTCACGGCGCGCGGCTCCATCGACGACAAGGCGATGGCCTCGGCACTGGTCTCGGTGGTGGGGCAACTGAAGCAGGAAGGCTTCAAGCCCAAGCGCGACATCATCCTGGCGCTGACCGCCGACGAAGAGCGCGGCGATGCGCTCAGCAACGGTGCCTTCTGGCTCATCAGCAACAAGCCCGAGCTGCTGCAGGCCGAGTTCGGCATCAACGAGGGTGGCGGTGGCGAGCTGCGCGGCGGCAAGCCGAACCTGCACCGCATGCAGGTGGCCGAGAAGATGTACACGACCTACATGCTCGAAGCGCGCGACGTGGGCGGCCACAGCTCGGTGCCGACCAAGAACAACCCGATCTATGCGCTGTCGGCCGGGCTGGAGCGCCTGGGCAACTACGCCTTCCCGGTCAAGCTGGCCGATGTCACCAAGACCTACTTCGCACGCAGCGCGCCTTTTGCCACCGGCCAACTGGCCGACGACATGCGCGCCATCGGCACCGGCAACCCCGACCCCTCGGTGATCGAGCGCATGTCGGCCAACCCGGCCTACAACGCACAGTTCCGCACCACCTGCGTGGCGACGATGGTGCAGGCCGGCCATGCCGAGAACGCACTGCCGCAATCGGCCAAGGCCACGGTCAACTGCCGCATCCTGCCGCATGACGACCCGGACGAGGTCGAGCGCCTGCTGACCCAGGCGGTCGGCAACGACAAGATCGTGGTGCGCAATGTCGGCCGGCCGCTGCGCAGCCCGGCGTCGCCACTGAACGGCGACCTCGTGAAGACGGTGGAGTCGCTCACGCAGCAGATGTGGCCCGGCGTGCCCGTGGTGCCCGCGATGAGCACCGGCGCGACCGACAGCCGCTTCATGCGCAACGCAGGCATTCCGATGTACGGCGTGACCGGCATGTTCCTGGAGCCGGCGGATGCGCGTGCCCATGGCCTGGACGAGCGCATCGAGATCCAGCGCCTGTACGACGGCCGCGAGTTTCTCTACCGGCTGGTGTCGGAGCTGGTGAAGTAAGCGCGCTCATGGGCGAAGCCTACGAGCATCATTTCGTCCAGGTCAACGGCATCCGTCTTCATGTGGTGCAGGCCGGCCCGGTCGATGGGCCGGTGGCCTTGTTGCTGCATGGCTTTCCGGAGTTCTGGCGCGCCTGGGTCAGCCAGATCGACGCGCTGGCCGCTGCCGGCTACCGCGTCTGGGTGCCCGACCAGCGCGGCTATGGGGAAAGCGACAAGCCCGCGGGCATCGAAGCCTACGGACTCGAAACGCTGGTGGACGATATCTGCGCCCTGATCCGCAGCACCGGCCGCGAAGCGGTGACGCTGATGGGCCACGACTGGGGCGGCGTCGTGGCCTGGCGCGTGGCCGCGCGCGAGCCGGCTCTGGTGAGCCGCCTCGTGATCGTCAACGCGCCGCAGCCGGCCGTGATGCTCGTGCACATGGCCACCGGGCGGCAGCGCCTGCGCAGTTGGTACATGCATTTCTTCCGCATCCCGCGCCTGCCCGAACGGCTGTTGAGCCGCAACGGCTTTCGCGGGCTCGGCAAGGTGCTGACGCAGAGCAGCCGGCCCGGTGCCTTTCCCGATGCGGAACTGGCGCTGTACCGCGAGGCCTGGGCCCAGCCGGGCGCGCTGACCGCGATGCTCAACTGGTATCGCGCACTGATGCGTGATCGCCCGCGCATTCGTGCCGACGGGCGCATACCGATGCCCACATTGCTGCTCTGGGGCGTGCAGGACCAGGCGCTCGGCCTGGCGATGGCCCGGCCCAGCATCGAGCTGTGCGACCAGGGCGAGCTGCAGCGCATTGAAGGCGCGGGGCACTGGGTGCTGCACGAAGAGGGCGAGGACGTGAGCCGGCGGATCCGGGCTTTTGTCAGCCCGGCCGCCGACGTGCTCGCGCAGCACTGAAGGAGAAAAGCAGGGCCGGCGCCGGCCCTGCGGATCTCAAGGCGTGAAGGTGTCGCCCAGCACGATGCCTTCACGGCGCGGGTCTGCGCCGCCGGTCAACACCGGCTTGCCGCCGACGTTGGTGCGGATGACGGTGCTCACGCCGCTGGACTGAGCGCCGAAGTTCACTGTGTGGCCCATGGCGCGGAGCCCCTCGATCAGCGGGTCGTTCTTGCCGTCGTTGGTGATGTTGACGTTGGGATGCTCGCCGCCCACGTTGGTGAGGCTGTAGGTGGCGCCGGTGGGCTTGGGTGGTGCGGTGTTGGTGGCACCGAAGTCGACCAGTGACGTGGCTTGTTGCGCATCGAGTCCCCAGTCGAGCGCGCCAACCAATGTCTTCACCACGTACTGGATGATCGTGCCGCCGCCCGGTGAGCCGGTGCCCATCACGAACTCGCCCATGCTGCCATCGGCATTCTTCTTGAACACCAGCGTCGGCGCCATCGTGCTGCGCGGGCGCTTGCCTGGGGCGACGCGGTTGGCGAACTTGACGTTAGGGGTCACGGAGGTGTCGATGGGGTTGGCCGCAAAGTCGGTCAACTGGTTGTTCAGCACGAAGCCTTGCGTCATGTGGAACGAACCCAGCGTGCTTTCCACCGTGGTGGTCAGCACGACCACGTTGCCCTGCTTGTCGACGATGGTGACGTGCGTGGTGCCGTGCTCTTCGGTCTTGTCGATGCCCAGCGGCACGTCGCCGCGGTCGCCGGCCTTGGCCAGGCCCATGCTCTTCGTCAGGCTGATCAGGCTGGCGCGGCCTTGCAGGTAGGGCTTGTTGATCAGCGAGTCGGGGCTTCCGCCGGGCAGGGGAATGAAGTCGGTGTCGGCCACGTACTTGTCGCGGTCGGCGTAGGCCAGGCGTTCGGCTTCGCTCACCAGGTGCACGCCCATCACGGTCGGCTTGCCGCCTTCGAGGTCGATGGCGGTCGGCTTGTACAGGCCCAGGTTGAAGGTCTCCAGGATGCCCAGGGTCGCCACCACCGCGATGCCGCCCGAGGACGGTGGCGACATGCTGCACACGTAGTAGTCGCGGTAGGTGCCGCACACCGGATCACGGCGCTTGGCCTTGTAGTTGGCGATGTCGGCCAGCGTGGTCTTGCCGGGGGTGATGGCCGAGCCGTCGACTGCCGTGCTGACGCCGATCTTGTCGACCATGGCCTTGGCGATGTCGCCTGTGTAGAACGCGTTGGCGCCCTGGGTGGCGATGGTGTTCAGCGTCTTGGCATAGGCCGGGTTCTTGAGCCGGGTGCCCAGCGCCTTGGGCGTGCCGTCGGCGTTGAAGAAATAGGCCGTGGCTTCGGCGTCGCGCATCAGGTCGGTCTTGGAGGTGGCAATGGCTGCTGCCATGCGACCGCCGATCAGGAAGCCGTCGGAGGCCAGCGTGATGCCGTAGCCGAACAGGTCTTTCCAGGGCAGCTTGCCGTGGTCCTGGTAGGCCAGGTCGAGCATGCGCACCGCGCCCGGCGTGCCGATGGAGCGGCCGCTGGCTCGCAGCATCGACGTCGGCTTCGGGGCCGTCTTGTCGCTGACATCGTCCACGTAGAGCAGGTAGTTCTCGGTGGCTGCGGCGGGCGCGGTCTCGCGGCCGTCGTAAGCCTGCACCTTCCTGGTCGCGGCGTCGTAATGGAGCATGAAGGCGCCACCGCCCAGTCCACTCGACTGGGGCTCGACCAGGCCGAGCACCGCTTGCACCGCCACCGCTGCATCGACCGCGCTGCCACCGGCCTTGAGCACATCGCAGCCGGCGCGCGTGGCCAGCGGGTGGTTGGCCACCACCATGTAGTTCTTGGCGTAGACCAGC
The DNA here is from genome assembly GCF_051216615.1 of Variovorax raffinosi. Lineage (NCBI taxonomy): Bacteria > Pseudomonadati > Pseudomonadota > Betaproteobacteria > Burkholderiales > Comamonadaceae > Variovorax > Variovorax raffinosi. The sequence continues at coordinate 16,980 of NZ_JBPJZR010000023.1, read as the reverse complement.
TTGTGGCCCGGCACGTAGCCCGAGGCCGGTTCCGGCGCTGCCGGATCGCCCGGATCGCCGGAGCCGACGACCACCGACGCGCTGGCGGAGGGGATCTGGCAACCGTTGTCGGCGACGGGCGGCGGGGGCTGATTGGCCGCGTTGATTGCGGCGACGGTCGCGAGCAGCGCCGCGGTGTCCTGCGCGCTGGTGTTGGCGCCGCCGCCGCAGCCGGCCACGGTCAACGAGAGCGCAAGGGGCGTCAGCGCCCACCACACGCGTGCGGAGTTTTTCTTCATGGAGAGTTTTCCCGAATAGCTGTGTTTGAAAGACAACGGGCGCTCCTCGCGCCCGCTGCCATCTTCAGCACATTTCGTTCCATGCGCCGTCGGGGTTTGCGCTGGTGTCGCGGCCGCGGCTCGCGCCGCGCGCCACAATAGCCGCCATGTCAGACGTGCATTCCGATCAACTGCTCAGCGAAGTCGCGGCCCTGCCGCAACTGCCGGGCGTCTACCGCTATTTCGACGCAGCCGGCGCGGTGCTCTACGTGGGCAAGGCGCGCAACCTCAAGAAGCGGGTGGCCAACTATTTCCAGAAGAGCCACGGAGGCACCCGCATCGGCCACATGATCTCGAAGATCGTGCGCATGGAAACCACCGTGGTGCGCTCCGAGGCCGAGGCGCTGCTGCTTGAAAACAACCTGATCAAGACGCTCAAGCCGCGCTACAACATCCTGTTTCGCGACGACAAGAGCTACCCCTACCTGAAGATCGCCTCGCACGCATTTCCGCGCCTGGCTTACTACCGTGGCGCGGTCGACAAGAAGCACCGCTACTTCGGTCCGTACCCGAGCGCGTGGGCGGTCAAGGAATCGATCCTGCTGCTGCAGAAAGTGTTTCGCCTGCGCACCTGCGAAGACACGGTGTATGCCAATCGCACGCGGCCCTGCCTGCTCTATCAGATCAAGCGCTGCAGCGGGCCGTGCGTCGGCTACATCGAGCCCGAGGCGTATGCGCAGGACGTGGCCAGCGCCGAAGCCTTCCTGATGGGCGACACGCAGCTCGTGCTGTCGAAGCTGGAACAGCGCATGACCACGCACGCCGAAAAACTCGAGTTCGAGCAGGCGGCCGAGCTGCGCAACCAGATGTCGGCCATCTCGCGCGTGCTGCACCAGCAGTCGATCGAGATTGCCTCGGACAAGGACGTCGACATCCTCGCGGTCAAGGTGCAGGGCGGCAAGGCGTGCGTGAACCTGGCGATGGTGCGCGGCGGGCGGCACCTGGGCGACCGCCCGTACTTTCCCGTGCATGTGGACGACGCGGCGCAGATCCATCATGGCGAGCTGGACGACGAGGAGGAAGAGGGCGCCAGTCCCGCCGTGGCCGACCCGATCGAGGTGCAGGTGCTAGAAGCCTTTATCGCCCAGCACTACATCGACGTGCCGGTGCCGTCCACGCTGGTGCTGAGCCATCTGGTGAGCCGCGAGCTGATCGAGGCGATTTCCCTGCAGGCCGGTTCGCGCGTGACGGCCGTGTTCCAGCCGCACGAGCAGCGCCGCCACTGGCTCGAAATGGCAGAGACGAATGCGGCCCTGCAACTGGCCCGCTTGCTGGCCGAAGAAGGCTCGCAGCAGGCGCGCACCCGTGCACTGGCCGATGCGCTCGAACTGGCACCCGATGACCTCGACAACTTTCGCGTGGAGTGCTTCGACATTTCGCACACTGCGGGCGAGGCGACGCAGGCTTCGTGCGTGGTGTTCGAACACCACGCGATGCAGAACCGCGAATACCGCCGCTACAACATCGAGGGCATCACGCCCGGCGACGACTACGCGGCCATGCGCCAGGTGCTGCTGCGCCGCTACGGCAAGCTGGCCGAGGTCATGGCCACCGAGACCGATGCGCCGCCCGCAGGCGACGCCGAAGGCATCGGCAGCGACGCGCCACCCAAGACCAAGGCCGCGCGCATGCCCGACCTGGTGCTGGTGGACGGCGGCAAGGGGCAGGTGTCGATGGCACGCGAGGTGTTCAGCGAACTGGGCCTGTCGCTGTCGCTGATCGTCGGCGTCGAAAAGGGCGAGGGCCGCAAGGTCGGACTCGAAGAACTGGTGTTTGCCGACGGCCGCGAGAAGGTCTACCTGGGCAAGGACTCGGCCGCGCTGATGCTGGTCGCGCAGATCCGCGACGAGGCGCACCGCTTCGCCATCACCGGCATGCGCGCCAAGCGCGCCAAGGTGCGTGTGGGCGGCAGCCAGCTCGAAGACATTCCGGGCATCGGGCCGAAGCGCCGCGCGCGGCTGCTTCAGCGCTTCGGCGGAATTCGCGGCGTGGCGGCGGCGAGCGTGGACGACATCGCTTCGGTGGAAGGCATCGCCACCGATCTGGCGGAAGAAATCTACAAGGCCCTGCACTGAGGGGAATCCCCGTGGCTGCTCGAAATGAGCAAGCCTGGGGGGTACTCCTGCCGTGACACAATCAAGCGATGTTCTGGACCTTACCGACCATCATGACCTGGACGCGCATCGTCGCGATCCCTTTGATCGTCGGCGTGTTCTACCTGCCCATTGCCGAGCCGATGCGCAACCTGATCGCCACGGTCATGTTCATCGTCTTCGCTGCCACCGACTGGCTCGACGGCTACCTGGCGCGCAAGCTCAACCAGACTTCTGCCTTCGGCGCCTTCCTCGATCCGGTGGCCGACAAGTTCCTGGTGTGCGCCTCGCTGCTGGTGCTGGTGCACCTGCAGCGCGCCGACGTGTTCGTGGCGCTGATCATCATCGGCCGAGAGATCGCCATTTCTGCACTGCGCGAATGGATGGCGCAGATCGGCGCCAGCAAGAGCGTGGCGGTCCACATGATCGGCAAGGTCAAGACGACCGTGCAGATGGTCGCCATTCCCTTCCTGCTCTATGACGGATTCCTCTTCAAGGTGATCGATACCGGGCTTTGGGGCCAGTGGCTGATCTGGATCTCGGCCGTGCTGACGATCTGGTCGATGGTCTATTACCTGCAGAAAGCCATTCCCGAGATCCGGGCCCGGACCAAATGACCGTGGCCGCCTCGGCCCGCACCACGGGCTGGCTGCGGGCGATGCCGGGCGTCTTCGTGCTGATCTGGAGCACGGGTTTCATCGTTGCGCGCTATGGCATGCCCTATGCGCCGCCCCTCAAGTTCCTGGCTGTTCGTTACGCGCTGTCGCTCGCCTGCTTCGGCGTGTGGGTCGTGCTGGCGCGGGTCGCCTGGCCGAAGGAGCGCGCGCAGTGGGGGCACCTGGCCGTCACCGGCATGCTGATGCAGGCCGGTTATCTGGGTGGTGTTTGGGCGGCGGTGCACGCGGGCATGGGCGCCGGGCTCGTGGCGCTGCTGGTCGGGGTGCAGCCGGTGCTCACTGCCGTCTGGCTGTCTTTCAACGGCGGGCGCATCTCGAGGCGGCAGTGGATCGGGCTGGCGCTGGGCTTCGCGGGGCTGGTTCTCGTGGTGTCGCGCAAGCTGGGGCAGGGCACCGAGGTCAATGTGCTGACCATGGGGCTCGCGGTGATGGCGCTTCTTTCGATCACGGCAGGCACGCTGTACCAGAAGCGCTTCGTCGCGCCTTGCGACGTGCGCAGCGCGAGCGCGGTGCAGATGGCGGCGGCGCTGCTCGTCACCTTGCCCTTCGCGGCGATGGAATCGCAAGGCATCGAGTGGAACCTGCATTCGGGCGGCGCGATGGCCTGGTCGGTGCTGGCGCTGTCGCTGGGCGGCAGTTCGCTGCTCTATATGTTGATCCAGCGGGGCACCGCTACCGCCGTCACCAGCCTGCTGTACCTGGTGCCGCCCTGCACGGCGGTCATGGCGTGGCTGCTGTTCGCTGAGCCGATCACGCTCACGACGGTGCTGGGCATTGCGCTGACCGCCGCTGGTGTGAGCCTCGTGGTGCGCGGCGAGCGCTGAGCGGGCCCGCGCTCTTCAGCGCGAGGCGGCCTTGCCCGGCTTCCAGGGCTCGCCGCGAAACTGCTCCGCCAGGTGATCGACCAGCAGCCGCACGCGGCGCGGCGTTCTCGGGCGCCAGGGCGCGACCCAATGGATGTCGGCGTCGGGCATCGCGTACTGCGGCAGCACGCGCACCAGTTCGCCGCTGGCCAGTTGCGGGGCGATGTCCCACAGGCTGCGCAGCATGATCCCGTGGCCCGCCAGGCACCAGTCGCGCACCATCTCTCCTGAATTGCTGGTCAGCGGACCTTGGACCCGCACGCGTGCCGTGCTGCCGTCGCGCGCGTGGCGGAGCGTCCACAGCGCGTACTGGTGCTGGCTGGCATCGCCGTTCTCGCGCGCGACGAGGCAATCGTGCGAAGCCAGTGCATCGACCGTGGCCGGCGTGCCGCGTCGCTCCAGGTAGTCCGGCGCGGCGGCCAGCACGCGCTGGTTGCGCGCGATGCGCCGAGTGACCCAGTCGGCCGCACGGTGCTGCTGCACCGCCCAGAGCCACAGCGCACCGTCGTAGCCTTCGGCGCCGAGATCGGGCAACTGCTCGGTCAGCACCAGTTCGATCTGCAGGGCAGGATGGTGCGACTGGAACGCCGCGAGCGCCGGCCCGAGCCAGCGTCGGCCGAAGCCGAAAGTGGCCGCCAGGCGGATCGTGCCGACCAGTGCGTTCTGGCGTTCGCCGAGTTCGCTTTCGAGCGCGGCAAAGCCGTCGAGCAGCGTGCGGGCATGCAGGCAGACCGCCTCGCCCTCGGCGGTGACGCTGAGCCGCCGCGTGGTGCGATCGAACAGGCGCTGCCCCAGGCGCGCTTCGAGTGCGCCCAGGCGCTTGGTGATGACCGAGGGCACGACATCGAGCGTGGCGGCCGCGCCCGCAAGGCTGCCCTGGTCGCGAATGGCCAGCACCAGCGCCAGATCGCCACGGTCCATCGACGGAGAATTCATGCCGGATTGGAAAGTATGAATTGGCTGATTGTTGCTTGATGATCGCAGGGGTGCAACGCACAATCGCCGCGTGACTGCTTCCTTTCTCACCTTTCCGACCTTCGACATCGAGCGCAACGGCGTGCGCATACACGGTCGCATCGGCGGTCGCGGTGCGCCCTTGCTGCTGTTGCATGGGCATCCGCAAACGCATGCGATCTGGCACCGCGTGGCGCCGGCGCTGGCCGAACGGTTCACCGTGGTTGCGGTGGATCTGCGTGGCTATGGAGATTCGGGTCGGCCGGCTGCCGATGCGGATCACCTCGTCTACAGCAAGCGTGAAATGGCGCTCGATGCGCTCGCCGCGATGCGGCACCACGGCTTCGAGCGCTTCGGCGTGCTGGCCCATGACCGTGGCGCGCGCGTGGCGCACCGGCTGGCGGCGGACCACCCCGCTGCCGTCGAGCGGATGCTGCTGCTCGACATCGCGCCCACGCTCGCGATGTACGAGAACACGTCGGAGGCATTTGCCAAGGCTTATTGGCACTGGTTCTTCTTGATCCAGCCGCCGCCGTTGCCCGAGGCGCTGATTGCTTCGGACCCGGTGCGCTATGTGCGCAGCGTGATGGGCGGGCGGCATGCGGGCCTGGCGCCTTTCGCGACCGAAGTGCTGGCCGAGTACGAGCGCTGCGCCGCCATTGCGGGCACGGCCGAATCGATCTGCGAGGACTACCGTGCCTCCGCCACCATCGATCTGGCGCACGACCGTATCGACATTGCCGCCGGTCAACGTCTTGCGCAGCCGCTGCGCGTGCTGTGGGGCGAGCACGGCGCGGTCGGCAAGGCTTTCGATGTGCTGGCGCTGTGGCGCGAGCGCGCTGCTGACGTGTCGGGCCAGGCCTTGCCCTGCGGCCACTATGTTCCCGAAGAAGCCCCGGGCGAACTGCTCGCCGAGGCGCTCGCATTCTTTTCATCTTCTCCCACACACCCAGGTCACCCAGGAGCCACACCATGAGCACCCAGAGAATTGCAGTCATCGCCGGCGACGGCATCGGCAAGGAAACCATGCCCGAGGGCCTGCGCGTGCTGGAGGCTGCCTCGCGCAAATTCGGTATTGACCTGAAGTTCGATCACTTCGATTTTTCGAGCTGGGACTACTGCGAGAAGCACGGCAAGATGCTGCCCGACAACTGGAAGGACCAGATCGGCGGCCATGACGCCATCTTCTTCGGCGCGGTCGGCTGGCCCGAGAAAATTCCGGATCACATCTCGCTGTGGGGCTCGCTGCTGTTGTTTCGCCGCGAGTTCGACCAGTACATCAACCTGCGTCCCGCGCGCCTGATGCCCGGCATCATCGCGCCCGTGGTGCGGCGCGACGGAACCCCGCGCGAGCCCGGCGAGATCGACATGTACATCGTGCGCGAGAACACCGAAGGCGAGTACTCGAGCATCGGCGGGCGCATGTATGAAGGCACGCCGCGCGAGATCGTGGTGCAGGAAACGGTGATGTCGCGCGTGGGCGTCGACCGTGTGCTGAAGTTCGCTTTCGAGCTGGCGCAGTCGCGGCCGAAGAAGCATCTGACCAGCGCCACCAAGTCGAACGGCATCTCGATCACCATGCCCTACTGGGACGAGCGCGTGGCCGAGATGGGCAAGAACTACCCGGGCGTGAAGCTCGACAAGTTCCACATCGACATCCTCACCGCGCACTTCGTGCAGCGGCCCGACTTCTTCGACGTGGTGGTGGCCAGCAACCTGTTCGGCGACATCCTGTCCGACCTGGGCCCGGCCTGCACCGGCACCATCGGCATCGCGCCCAGCGCCAACCTCAACCCCGAGCGCACCACGCCTTCGCTGTTCGAGCCGGTGCACGGCTCGGCCCCCGACATCGCCGGCAAGGGCATCGCGAACCCGATCGGGCAGATCTGGTGCGGCGCGATGATGCTGGAGTTCCTGGGCCACAAACAGGCGCATGACGCCATCCTTTCCACCATCGAGAAGGTGCTCGCGCCCCAAAGCGGCGCACCGCGCACCCCGGACATCGGTGGGAACGCAAGCACCAGCGACCTGGGCAAAGCGATCGCCGAGGCGCTTTGAAAAGGTCCTTCGTCAAACGCCCCTAAAATCGCGCGCTCCGCTGATCTGCATGGCCTCGTGTCTTATTGACACCCTGCAGACCAGTGGTTGTAATCCTCGCTGGCAGCGCGCTGCCGAGGCGTCAGGCCTGCCACGCTCTTGAGTCGCACCGTTTGCGGCCAGGTCGCAGCTGACGGAAGCCGACCAACTTTTTTTCTACAAGGGGCCCTTGTGAACAAGACCGAACTGATTGAGCACATCGCAAAAAACGCCGATATTTCCAAAGCTGCAGCGACCCGCGCGCTCGAGTCCACCATTGGCGCCATTCGCACCACGCTCAAAAAGGGCGGCTCCGTTTCGCTCGTCGGTTTCGGTACTTTCGCAGTAGGTAAACGCGCCGCCCGCACCGGCCGGAATCCGCGCACCGGCGAGGCGATTAAAATCAAGGCCGCCAAGATCCCGAAGTTCCGTCCAGGCAAGGCGCTGAAAGACGCGCTGAACTAAGACGTTAGACTCGGAGAGTATTTCCGGTGGGGTGCTTAGCTCAGTTGGTAGAGCGGCGCCCTTACAAGGCGTAGGTCGGGGGTTCGAGCCCCTCAGCACCCACCACCACCAGATGCAAAGGCGAACACCAGTTCGCCTTTTTTATTGCCGTCCGACATCCGTCGAAAAAGAGTGTTCAAGCATGTTTGATTTCTTCCGCAAGTACAACAAGATCGTCATGATTTTCTTGTTCTTGCTGATCATTCCCTCGTTCGTGCTCTTCGGTGTCGAGCGCTACCAGGGGTCCGGCCGCGACGAGAAGGTGGCCCGCATCGAAGGCCACGACATCACGAAGCCCGAGTGGGATGCGCAGCATCGCATCGAGACCGACCGCATTCGCCAGCAATCGCCGAACGTCGATCCGACGGTGCTTGAATCCGACGCTCTGCGCTATGCCACGCTGGAGCGCATGGTGCGCGACCGCGTGCTGGCCGCTGCGGCCGCCAAGGCGAACATGACGGTGTCCGAAGAGCGCCTGTCGCGCATCTTCGCGCAAGACCCGGGTCTGGCCGCGTTTCGCAAGCCGGATGGCAGTTTCGACACCGAGACCTTCCAGCGCGTGACGGGCCGCACGCCCCAGCAGTACGAAGCTGCGGTGCGTTCGGACATGGCAACGCAGCAGGTGCTGCTGGGCATTTCGGGCACGACCTTCACGCCGCCGGCGCTGGCTGCGACCACGATCAACGCCTTCTACGACAGCCGCCAGATCCAGGTGGCCCGCTTCAGCCCCGACAGCTTTGCGTCGAAGGTCACGGTGAGCGATGCGGACATCGAGACTTACTACAAGGACCACGTGGCGCAGTTCCAGGCTCCGGAGCAGGCCAGCATCGAGTACCTCGTGCTCGACCTGGAAGCGGCCAAGAAGAACATCGTCGTGAGCGAGGCCGATCTCAAGTCCTACTACGAGCAGAACACTTCGCGCTTCGGCACCAAGGAAGAGCGGCGCGCGAGCCACATCCTGATCACCGCGCCGACGAGCATGTCCGCCGGCGACCGCGCAAAGGCCAAGGCCAAGGCGGAGGAACTGCTGGCCGAAGTGAAGAAGGCGCCGAACACTTTTGCCGATGTGGCACGCAAGAATTCGCAGGACCCGGGTTCGGCGGAGAAGGGCGGTGATCTTGACTTCGTCACCCGCGGCGCGATGGTCAAGCCTTTCGAAGACGCGATGTTCGCGCTCAAGAAGGGCGAGATCAGCGGCATCGTCGAAACCGAGTTCGGCTATCACATCATTCATCTGATCGACATCAAGCCGGCGGTGGTGCCGCCCTTCGAACAGGTGCGCGCCACCATCGAGAACGAAGTCCGCGGCCAACAGGCCACGCAGGAATTCGCGAAGGCCGCCGAAATCTTCACCGATGCGGTGTATCAGTCGCCTGACAGTCTCAAGCCTGCGGCTGACAAGCTGAAGCTCACGATCCAGACGGCCAGCAACGTGGCGCGCACGCCTGCGCCTGGCGCCACGGGCCCGCTGGCCAGCCGCAACTTCTTGAGTGCGCTGTTCGCCTCCGACTCGCTCGATCGCAAGCAGAACACCGAAGCCATCGAAGTCGGCTCCAGCCAGCTCGCATCGGGCCGCGTGACCCAGTACACGCCAGCGCATCCGGTGCCACTGGCCGAGGTCAAGGACAAGATTCGCGCGCAGCTCGTCAACGAGCGCGCAGCGGTGCTGGCCAAGACCGAGGGTGAAGCCAAGCTCGCGGCATGGACTGCCAAGGCCGATGGCGCGACCTTCGGTGCGCCGATCACGGTCTCGCGTCGCGAAGCGCAGTCCCAGCCGCTGCCGGTGATCGACGCCGCGCTGCGTGCCGACGCCGCCAAGCTGCCCGCGGTCGTGGGCGTGGATCTGGGCGCGCAGGGTTATGCCGTGGTGCGTGTGCTCAAGGTCGTTCCGCGCACGCCGCCGACGCCTGAAGTCGCGCAACAAGAGAACATGCAGGTCGGCCAGTCCGTGGCTGCGGCCGAGGATGCCGCTTACTACACCATGCTGAAGGATCGTTTCAAGGCAGAGATCCTGGTGCCCAAGCCAGCGGACACGCTGCCGGCCGCACCAGGCCGCTGATAGAAAGCTCTTCGCGAGTCACAGCCCGAGCCGATGGCTCGGGCTTTTTTATGCGCGGCGCGGCGTGGATCGGGTTGGTCGCACGAGGGACAAGCGGTGCCCACGCTTCTTGCCAGAATCCAGGGCATGGGAACCCTCTACCTCGTGCGCCACGGGCAGGCCAGTTTTGGTGCTGCCGACTATGACAACCTGAGCGAACTCGGACACCGGCAGTCTGTTCGCCTTGGCGAATACTGGCGCGAGCGCGGCATGAAATTCGACGCCGTCATCACCGGCACCCTGAAGCGCCATCGCCAGACCTGGGAGGGCATCGCCAAGGGCCTGGGGCTCGAGCGCGACGATGTGCTGCCGTGGCCTGGCCTCAACGAGTACGACGCCGAAGCCGTCATTGCCACGATCCACCAAGGCAAGCTCGAGAAACCCGATTCGCCCGAGCTGTATCGCCATCACTTTCGCCTGCTGCGCGAAGGGCTGGGTGCCTGGATGCAGGGCAAGACCCAGCCGGTCGAGATGCCGAGTTATGTCGACTTTCTGGCGGGCGTGACGACCGCGCTCGACCACGTGCGCGATCGGCATCACGGCGCGAAGGTGCTGGTGGTGTCGAGTGGCGGCCCGATCAGCACGGCGGTCGGCCACGTGTTGGGAACGAGCGCCGAGACGACGATCGAACTGAACCTGCGCATCCGCAACACGTCGGTGACGGAGTTCGCTTTCACGCCCAAGCGGCACATGCTGGTGACCTACAACACGCTGCCGCACCTGGACGGTCCGGCGTATGAAGACTGGATCACCTACTCCTGAGCGGCGCGTCGCGGCTCAGGCCTGCCAGACGCCGTAGCCGGCCTTGCGCAGCATGATGCCGAGCTCGACTTCCATCGAGCGCGCATCCTCGTAGGGCATGGGGTTATATCGATCGTAGAGAGCGGGCAGCAGCCGCAAGCCGAATTCCTGTACGAAGCTGTTGGCCTGGATGCCGGCCTTGTGCTTGTCGAAACGGATATCGGGGTCCAACCCAGTCATGCCGACGTAGACGAAGGGCTTGCCAAGCTGGTAGTCGGGATTGGCGCGCCTGAAGCGGCCGTTGTTCCAGACGCGGTCGTCGAGTTCGACCACATAGACATGATGCCTGGCGCGCGGTTTGCGGGGCATCAGCTTCTCTGCCTCATGGCACGGCGCTTCAGGTCATGCATGGCAAATCAAACCGTGGCCGCCCGTGCGTGGCGGGCGACCACATGGGGCGCATCAGCTCTTGCGTTTGATGAGGCCGTAGAGGATCAGCAGCACGATCGCGCCCAGCACGGATGCGATGAAACCAGCGCCCTGGCCGGCGGTGTACCAGCCCAGTGCTTGGCCGATGTAGGTCACGATCAGCGAACCTGCAATGCCGATCACGGTGGTCACGATAAAGCCTGCGGAGTCGTCGCCCGGCTTGACGGCGCGCGCCACCAGACCCACGACGAAACCGATCAGAATAGTCCAGACGATGCTCATGAAGAAATTCCTTTGGTGAAGAAGTGGAAGTGGCGAAGTGCCAAGCCCGTCTGCGCGGGCCGCGGCCATGATAGCGGAGCTATATAGACACAAGCGTCACTGAAGCAGATCGAAGATGTGACCGGGAATTTTTGCCCGGCATCGTGACGAAGAGGGCGCATGGCGTCCTACAGGATGGCGTGCAACGCAGGGGTATACCGGCGCATGCTCGAAAAACTGCCTGAAGTCATCGGCCATGCACTGCAGGGCGTGCGTGCCGGTCTGGATCACATCGTTTTCAACACCCTCGGCATGCGCCAGGGCATGGCTTCGATCGCACTCACCAGCGTGGCTTTTGCAGACCATGCGCCGATGCCCTCGCGCTACACCGCCGATGGCGAGGGCCTTTCGCCGCCGCTGCAGTGGGCTGGATTGCCTGGCGGCACGGTGTCGTTGCTGCTGATTGTTGAAGACGCCGACTCGCCGACGCCGAACCCGCTGGTGCACGCCATCGTGGTGGGCTTGATCGCGAAGAGCGATTCGCTGGCCGAGGGGGCGATTCCGAGCCAGGGCAACGAGGGCCTTGGCTTGCATGTCGGGCGCAATTCCGCATTGCAGGCTTCCTGGCTGCCGCCCGACCCGCCTCCCGGTCACGGGGTGCATCGCTACGCGTTCCAACTATTTGCACTGGACAGTGCACCAGAGTTTTCCGAGGCGCCCGGTCGCGACGAGATCTTCGATGCGCTGCGCGAACATGCCATTGCCAGCGGGCTGTTGATCGGAACTTGCGAAAGGGCGGACGGTTCGATCAAGGCTCGGGACGGCGCCACCGCGCCGGGACCGCTGGTGGCAGGTTGAAAAAATGTGACTTTCAGGCCTCTTGATGGATCGAGGTCGCCAAAAGCGTGTTTTTTAACGCTACAATCAAAGGCTCTGCGGTGGCTGTAGCTCAGCTGGTAGAGTCCCAGATTGTGATTCTGGTCGTCGTGGGTTCGAGTCCCATCAGCCACCCCAAAATTTCCCTTTCACAGCCTCGCTGTGCTGCTATCGCAAAGATAGCGACTGCGCTACTGCCCTGTCTCTTTATTCCCACCGTGGGAATATGAGGATGTCAGCCAAGCCCAGTTCTTTCCGCTCTTAATGTCGCGAACGCTCCATTTGCTGACATTGAATTTCTCTCCAATTGCCGCATACGAGCCAATTGAGTTGAATATTTCTAGGACCCCCTTTTCCGTCAGAACGGCCCGTCCATTTCCCCCACCTTTTGCGCCGCGATCCTTCGTAGCACGGTCCGCATTGTTGTCGCGCTGGCGAGCTGCAATTACGTGGCCAGGGGTGGCAGCACGGCGGGTTGTCGCACGTGTGCATCACCACCTCGCCAGGTTTCAGTGATTCGCGATTGAAGCGCTCCCAGGCTGTCCGGTGCGCGCTCCCGGCCCACATAGCCGTAGCCGCCCGAATCTACTGGGCCTTTCCACGGCCAGCAGGCTTCAGGGCCGCTGGACATATCGACCTGGGACCAGAACGGTGACTCGGCCGCGCCGGCCATGATGCTTTCGACGCTGTGGGGAGTCATAGCGATGTGCGGCGCACCTCCTTGTTGCGGTCGTACACCTTAGCGGTGGTGGCCGGATTGGTGTGCAAATCGGGCAACAGCCCGTGTACCTGTTTGTACATCGTCGCGTAGTAAGCGCGCAGGTCGTGGAATGTGAATCTGTCGCTTTCGACCAACACCTTCTTTTCAATTGCGAGAATGACGCACCGCTGCCAAAGCGTTTTAAATCCGCGCGCCGTGTAGGCATTGTTGTCTCGGGTCGGAAAGGCATACAGGCAGTCCACGCCGCGCTGCTGGTGGAGTGCAGGGCGTCCTGGTGGACCCGTGAACGAGATCGATCACACCCGCCCTGGTGGCATGAGCGAGACGGAATACATCAGCCAGAGTTTGTCGAAGTTCCGAGCGTTCGCACGCTCGCATGGCGTTCACCTGTGGATCGTGGCGCACCCGACCAAGTTGGAAAAGAAGACCGATGGCGGCTATCCAGTGCCCACCCCCTACGACGTGGCCGGCTCGGCTCACTGGCGCAACAAGGCGGACAACTGCGTCACTGTCTGGCGCGACCAGACGACCCAAACCGACTTCGTCGAGATCCACGTCCAGAAGATTCGGAAGAAGTCGGTTGGTCGCGTGGGCTTGGTGAAGCTGCAATACCTGCGGTTGACCGGCAACTACGTCGAGAGCACTGGACCCTATGCCCGGACGCGCGGGTGAGCAATCGAAGTTTTCAAACCACAAACCAGAAGGCTCCCCAATGAGCATGCGTGAATTCGAGCGGTACTTGAAGGCGTCGGACTTTTTCCACGATGCCATGAACACCCACCGCATTGCGACGGCCGAGGTGATTGCGAGTTTTGCGCTGTTGCTGAAGCAGGACGGCAAGGTCGCCGACGCACAGCTTGACCGGCTGCTTCGCCGGCTCGCCGATGCCACTGGGCGCCCTTCGGTGGATGGCAGTCGCCGCGTCCTTGCGGCACGTATCGAAGACACCGTGAAAGGCCGCGCATGAATGTCATCGAGCGCTACGCCAGTGCGGTTCGATCGACGAACCTGGAGATCAACGAGCGCACGACTCGCTCAGACTCGGACGTGCTTGGAGCGATGGGGCTGGCTTCGCGGCAATTCCCGCTGGCCGTGGCGCTGCAGCGGCTCTTCCCGGCTGACAGCAATGCTGCGCGTGAACTGGTCGAGATCCCGGCCGACGACGCTTGGAGGCAGGCGAGGGCGATGAAGGTCAAACTCAACCGCGTGCGGGCCTACGACCTTGCTCAGGGCTGCGTCGCATGGCATCGGAATCCGACTTGCGACAACTGCGGTGGTCATGGAGCCACGGTCATCCCCGGCAGCACGACTTTGGGCGTGAAGTGCAAGCCCTGCAAGGGCACTGGTCGCACGTCGTTGAGCACGGTCTTCAAGGGGCACGCCGAGGTTGCCGACTGGCTCGTGGCCCACATGGAGAAGCACCAAGCGATGGCGGGACCGGAGGCGATGAAGCAGATCGCTTGGTATCTGGATCTGAAGATTGCCGTCGCAGAAGCAGTAAAGTAAAAAGTCTTTGCGGAATCGGTGCTTTTGGCTCAAAAGCGCTTCGCCTGTACAAATCTCGGGTGAGCCGGGAACAATAAGAGCAGCTCAGCCCATTGATGGCGGAGCTATTTCTTCAGGCTGATGACCCGCCTCAGCGCAAGCTCGGCGGGTTTTTACATGTAAAGTCGTTTCCTCAACAACGCGATTGAGGAAAGTTGTGAACACCATCGTTCTGGGCCAACCCTATGCAGGAGCGCTTCTTGGTTTTTTTTCGGATCAAATTGGAAAAGAGTCTACCCATACCCGATTGAAAAATCATCCGTACTATCAAGCACTCTATGGTCCAAACTATCGTTCGCTGATTGACATTTCAATCACATTTCTTCTTCTCTATGACGAAGTGTGGCTGTGCCCTGCGGACACCTTCTGGCCGCACCCTCGAACCGAGCGGTCGAACGCAGGCTACATACATGAACTGGCATTGAATGCCAACTGGGAGCGCTTCCATGCGATGAAGGAGCATGGTGATCCCTGGCTGACGATCTTTCGTCAGGATCAAGGTGTCATGAAGATTCTTCAAAACACGGGCTACGCGTTTGAAGCTTGGAATTCGGTCGTTGCGAGCGCTATGTTCGAAATGGCGGTCGCAAAAAATGAGAACTGCGCAATTCTCTGCTCCTCGCAGCATCGCATGCTCATAGAGCGGATGCTGGCCATTTAAAAGGCCTCTTTGCACACAAGTTTCTTGGATGTTCAAGAGATTGAATTCGTTTCTTCATACAACAAAGTTACTGGCTTGGCGTTCACATCGAAAACGATTGACGACCTGTTGGACGTCAAGAGCAACTCGGATCTCCGAGGGTACTGCCGGTCGTTTTTGAGTGTTGCCAGGACTATTGATGGATCTTCGCAGGGAGTTACCGAAGTCGAGGTGGCCCGTTTAATGCGTGATGCAATAGAGACCGAAGCCATCTCAAAAATGACGAGTGGATTTCTCAATTGGCTGGGGTCAATTTTTCGACCTCTACACGATCCATTCATTTCTGGTGGCATTGCACTAGGAGGTGCGGCGGTTTCGCATCTGGGGAATCAGGCAAGTTGGTTCCAGTTCGAAGGTGCGATCGACCGCGCGCTACGTAAGCGCGACGTGATTCACCGCATCGATGCCTATCTGAAAGACAAGTAGTTCGGGCATCGGCGCCTTCAAAAAGCGGCACGGCTGATTCTTATGAAGGTGAAACCGTATTGGCCGCAGCTATGCGCGCTTACATAGCCTCGAAGTTCGGCGAAGAGGTCGAGGCTGGCACGGAGATCCGCAACGGCTGAGCCGCTTCGCTCCGCCTTCTTGACGTATCGAAACTCCATTATGCAATCGACGCCCTATCTGGGATTTACACAGGCCGCTGCGCTTGTTGTGCCTCGTACAACGGCACTTCGATACACCGCGCGCTTTCCCTTTGAATTGGGCGCCATGTAGGCGGCCCGACTGATCGCCTATGCTGACTGCCTCAAAACGAGGAGGAGTTACATGGCAGATAGCACGGCTTCAGCGTGGATTGGGGCGTCTGGCGCTCTCATTGCGCTCGTCTTAACTCAATTTCTTGCCGAGAAGTACCGCCGATTCAAGGACGGATCCGCGCTTGCCTCCGGTCTCGCTGGCGAACTGACCACTCAAGCGCATACCAAGAAGATCCTCATTGATCACTTCGATAAGTGGGCGAAGGGACAGCAACGAGACGGTGCTGCCGCATTCTTGCGCCCCTTCGAGCGACCAAAGGATCTGTTCTATGAAGAGAGCGTCGGAAAGCTCGGCTTGCTCGGCGTCGATTTAGTCGAGGACATTGTGTTCGTTTACACCAACATCCGAGCATTTCGCAATGGGTTGGAGGTGCTTTGTGCCGATGAGCGACCTTGAATTCAGTGAGCGCAGTGGTGGGAGGGCCTGCAGTCGTTATGGTCCGCTTTCACTAGATCCGATGAGCTGCTGCCAAAACTCCGCACTCGTGCGAATGCGAATTTTTGGAGAATGGGACTTTGGTAGGGCTAAGGTCCTGTCTCAAACTAGCTCTACAAGCCGCCCGCAGAGGCTGATTTCTCGTATCAGATTTTCGTGAGCGTTTTGACCAGCCCTTGAAGCAATGCGCTCAGGTAGGAGGCATCTCTTTCGCCGTTTGAGGCTGCTGTTGTGGTTGCTGTTCCCGCGGAGGGGCCTTTCAACTCAATGCTTCTTGACGAAAGAGCTGCTTGAACTATTTCTGCTGCCAGCTTTGTTGCGTCGCCTGTTCCCATTGCCACTGATCTCTCCTAGTTAGTTGAGACGGTATCGTATCTCCAAGCTGTCTTCTTGTTCATTGAAGAACGAGTCTTGCTTGTTGAATGCGGGTTTTCTTCTTTCGAGACTCCTTCTTGGTGCTGGGACTCGTTTTACTTGGAGCTCATGGCACTCATTACGCTCAAGTCCAGGCTCACTACGGTCAATCTGACTCGCACCGCGGTGCTCCAGGTTAAAACAGGCACCGTGGAGCGCCAGTGTGGCCGAGCATGGATGGCGACCCGGGAGCGAGTTGCCATGCGCCACGAATACTGCTGCGCGAAGTGCGGAGCGGTCTGCCGACCTACTGCAGCGGGCGCACGCAGCCGCCGCAGCCCGTGGGTGAACGGCTCACGCAGGCGCAGTGCGATGCGGTCGACCAGCAGACCGCCATCGAGTACGGCTGCGCGGTGTATTCCGGCTGACAAGCTCGACCAGAACAGCTTCGACGCCTTCACGTGTTAGCGCCAGTGCAATCGTGATCAGCGGTGCCAATCGAACATTGACCAGGGGCTGGAGCTGGTTCCGCTAGGAGCCAACTGTGAATAACTATAGGTTGGATGCCTCGGTGGGT
>NZ_JBPJZR010000022.1:0-68000 GCF_051216615.1 Variovorax raffinosi | reverse complement strand
CATGGTGATCACCTTGAATCCCTGCTGAAATTCTCAGCAGGTCAGTGGAACACCCTGGTCAATATTGGATCGGCACTTTGCGGTTTAGCTGGTCAAGATTGCGTCGGCACTAACAGGTAGCTATCAAACTGCTGTTCAGCTTCTGTCAAGCAAAAAAATTCTAAGGGCTTTACCCAGCTCTGGGAGGGAAAACGTCTTGATCTGACCGTCGAAGCACTGGTGCTGGAAACGGAGTGGCGACAGCATTTCGACGCTCTGCTTCTACAAACAGCCGAGAAACGACTGCGCGACGCGGACTATTTCCGCTCTAGGCCGAAATCAGCGGTTGGCCGCCTCGACGAAGTACCGGCTGTAGAACGTTCGGGCGTCCTCCCAATCGTCCTCGAAAGCGTCACAGGCCTCGCTTGCGCCGCTGATGTCGCGTGCAAGCCGCTGACACTCTGCAGCGCTGCTATGGCGAATCCGTGTACTGGGCAGGAACGATGATGCTCTTGGCAGTGAGCGCCTTGACCGGATAGATCAGTAGCAGGATGTTGTGCGTGGTGTCGAAGGCCTCACCCAGACACTCATGTTGATCACCGTTTTTGTCACGGTAGACCAGCGCGGTCGGCCTAGTCATCTTGCGCCCGATCGGCAGGAGCGGGAACAAGGCATGCCCCTTGTCGATGAGTACATCGGGCGGACAACCGAAGCTCTCCTCGAAGCTTGGCGAAGTCTCGATGCGACGTACTGCGGCGCATGCGCTTTGCCCAGCGATGATCTCAATCGGTTCGAGCACATACACCACGCAAGAGCGATGGTTCGTCCTCGCGAACTCGCGGGCAGATGCATAGTTGGAAGCGCCAAACTTCCTCGCAAGGTTGATCGGGGACTTGATGCCCATGGGGCAATCCGCAGCAAGCTGCCGGTAAGCGGTTCCTTGGAACAGCGCATAGCGAGCGAAGTTGTTGGCTTCGCGCTCAAACTGGTTGGCAATGTCCGGTGCCAAGGTCTGTTCGCAGTCCTGAAAGAACGTGAAAATTTTTCGATGTGCCGGGAGCTCATGGTGCCCGGTCTCGTGAAGCGTCAGGAATTTTTGCTTGCTCAGACCGACTGACTCGTCGATGTGAATGATTTGTTCGCTTGCGTCGTAGAGGCCGAGGATCTTCGAAAGCGCCGTCTTCACCGCAAAGAACGCCTTGGCGGTTTTCGCCTTGGCATATGCCAGAAGGCGTTCTGGATCGAAGAGGCCCTTAGGGGCGACACGCAGCTTTGCTGCCGAAACGATGTCATCGACAGGCGTCGGAAAGCGACCCCAGGCCGCCGCTTTGTCGAGCGATTGGCGAGCGCGTTCCTCCACCGCCCGCAGTTCGACCGGTAGCAAGCTGCTGTCGTCCTCTTTTCTCATGGTGGCTTTTTCATTCTCAGGAATTGCAGATATTTCATGAGTTCACCTTCTTCATCCGGTGTCAGGTTGTGCTCCGCGAACGTCGCAAGCCGTCCGTGGCGCTGCGTCGCTTCGCGCGCAGCCGAGGGGGATAAGTAGCCCGCTAGTTCCATCAGTTGGACGTAGTCGATTCCGTAGATCTCTGAAAGAGTGTTCAGCACGTTGGGGCTAGGCTGAGCGATCTTTCCTGTTTCAAGTTGACTGAGGTAGGCATTCGATACCTCCTTGCTGCTGACCTCCTCCACCTGCCGAAGCGACATTTTTCGGTCCTGCCGGATGGATGCCAGATATTGGCCAAGTGTTGGCTTCACGGTCTCCTCGTTGATAGCCGACAACGGCGAACGCGGTTTCGTCCACCGCCCGACAAGCCTCAGTCTATTCCGAATGCTAATTTTGCCAAGCATGCAAGGCTGACGCTTGACATACTTAGCAAGCTCTGTAACATTAGCACCAGATCGCGGGATCCCTCGCGGCAACAGAAAAGGATGGTCCCAATGACCAAGAACTTTGAGGACGGTGTGGAAGATGTGCAGCAGGCGCTGAACGCCGGGCGCGAGGTCCGTGGTCATGGCCCCTACGGCATGCTCATTGGCGATGAGCGGCTGGAGTTCCGCCCAGTTGTGATCGCCGATCCTGTGCCCACCGGGCGCCAAGTCCTCGAGGTCGCAGGTGTGCGCGATACCTTGGAATACCTGCTGTTCCTCATGTCGCCAAACGGCCTGCTGCAGGAGCTGGGGCCGGATCAGACCGTCGATCTGCGCAGCGCCGGCGCCGAGCGGTTCCTCGTCTTCCGCAACGACCGCTCGTTTCGCCTCGAACTGGACGACCGTGTGATTGAGTGGGGAGCTACCCGCATCTCTGGGCTGACGCTAAAAAAGCTGGCCAACGTCGATCCCGCGACCTTCGCGGTCTGGCTCGACGCGCGCGGCGGCAAGGATCGCCTGATCGGCGATGCTGAACTCTTTGACCTCTCCGCGCCCGGCGTGGAGCGGTTCTACACGGCGCTGCGCACGATCACGATCAAGGTCAACACCCGACCGCACCAGGTTCACACCGAAACGCTGACGTTCGACCAGGTAGTGAAGCTGGCGTTTGCTGATGCCGCAACGACCGACACGCGTGTCTACACCGTGACGTTCAAGCGTGGGCCGGCCAGCAACCCCGAGGGCACGCTGGTCGAAGGTGGTTCTGTTCACATCAAAGACGGGATGCTCTTCAATGTCACATTCACTGATAAATCGTAGTTCCGACCTCAAGCGACTGCGCGACGAGGGATACGAGATCGAGATTCGGGCGGGGCACCTGCTCGTTCATTCGGTCCCGTACGTGAACTCTCGTGGTGAAACGGCCTTGGGCACCCTGGTGTCGAACCTGACACTGCGCGGCGATATCACTGCCAGACCCGACTCGCATGTGGCCCATTTCGTGGGTGAACATCCGTGCAATCTGAACGGCACTGAAATCGTGCAGATCAAGCACTGCAGCGGCGTGACCGAGCTGGGAGGCGGCATCGTGACCCACCACTCGTTCTCGAACAAGCCGGCCGACGGCTACGCCGACTACCACCACAAGATGACTCGCTATGTTGAGATCATCAGCGCGCCAGCACGCTCCCGCGATCCTGGACTGAATGCTCAAACGTTCCGCCCGGTTGCTGCGGAAGCTGATGAATCCGTATTCCGATACATCGACACCGCGTCGAGTCGGGCTGGCATCCAGGCAATCGCGATGCGCCTCGCTCGGCGTATCGCGATCGTTGGGCTCGGCGGCACCGGGTCCTACTTGCTTGATCTGTTGGCCAAGACCCCTGCCGCCGAAATTCACCTGTTCGATGGCGACGTCTTCATGCAGCACAACGCCTTTCGGGCACCTGGTGCGCCCTCGCTGACCGAACTCGAGACACAGGTGAGCAAGGTCGATCGGTTCAAGGGCATCTACTCGAACATGCACGCGCACATCGTCGCGCACAACGGCTACTTGGACGAAACGAACCTGCACGAGATACAAGGCTTCGATATGGTGTTCATTTGCGTGGACAAAGGCAGCGTGCGCAAGATGATCACTGACGCACTTGTTGCGACCGGTGCGTCCTTTATCGACGTCGGCATGGGAGTCGAACTCACTGCGGAGACACGTGAGTTGCTGGCTGTGTGTCGAGTGACGACCGTCACCCCTGCGAGGAAGGACCACATCGCATCGCGTATTTCGATGGCCGATCGCGAAGAAGAGGATGCTTACAACCAGAACATTCAGATCGCCGATCTGAATGCGTTGAACGCAGTCATGGCCGTCATTAAGTGGAAAAAGATGTGCGGCTTCTATGCCGACGACGAAGGCGAGCATCACTCGACGTATTCCACGAGCATGAACCTATTGACCAGCGACGAGACCTCCGAATGAAGCAACATCGTATGGCGCATGTTTTTGTGGAAGAAATTCCTGTCGATACGGAACAAGGCGTGTTGTACGTCTCGATGGAATGCGCCACAGCCATTCATCGGTGCGCGTGTGGCTGCGGGAAAGAGGTCGTCACGCCGTTGTCGCCGACCGACTGGTCGTTGATCTTCGACGGCGACACGGTCTCATTGGATCCTTCGATCGGCAACTGGAGCCTGCCTTGCCGCGCGCATTACTTCATCGACCGCGGTACGGTCGCGTGGGCAGGGAATATGTCGAATGCAGCCATCGAGCTCGGCCGTTCGCGCGATCGCCGAAACAAGGCTGCTTATTTCTCGGACGCGAAATCTACTCCGAGCGCTTTGCCGCCTGCATCTCCAGGAGTGCCATCGGCAGCACCACGAACTTCAGAAGAACATGACTCGATATCTACGGCTGCTTCAAAGCCAATCGGAATCTGGCAGTCACTGAAGACATGGTGGAAGAGCTAGTACCTCTTTCACTACGAGACACGAGGCGACCGATCACATCTACCGTTAACTCTTGAAGCCTTACAGGCTCGTCAAAGCGACGACAAAAAAATCATAAGAAGAGAGAAAATGTACATCCTTAAAGACGGGCGAGCAGCCTTCCTTGAGTTTCTTCGCAATCTTTCGCCGCAGGTTCTTCTGTTGACGATTGCCGCGATCAGCTCGCACAGACTCACCTTCACATGCTGCTACGTCTCGAACATCAAGGCGACCTTGCTGGCGATCTGCTTCTATGCCGTATGGGGTGCCGCAGTCTGGGCCAACGCGACGATGTTTATCAAAAATTCGTTGGTACCGGCCAAAAAATTCGACGACGAATCTCGCCTGCTTGCGTACGCAGGCGTCCGAGGTTGGCGAAATATGCGAACCGTCTTGGCGTTTGCTTGGCGGAGTGATCCCTGGGTGTTTGTCGAGATTCTGAGCATTGCCGTTGTAGTTGAGGTTGCCATGGTGGTTGTCATGCTGATGGCCATCGGAAGCGCCAATAGCTTCTTGAAAATGATTCAACCTTGACCTGAAAAATCAGGAGGCGCTCGTAAGAGCGCTAACTTCGATCCAAATTGACTCTGTGCTCATTAACTTTGAATCCTTGCAATCGATGATCGGATCAAAGTTGTTGCATAAGTTGTTGATTTCCCGAGATGTCGAGGCTCACTAAATTTGGCTCCCCATATCAGATCCTGCGCTACCAGGGCAAGCTCAGCGGTCCGCTGCTGGACCGCATCGACCTGCACATCGAGGTGCCCGCGGTGCCGCCGCAATTGCTGCTCGACGCGCCGCCCGGCGAATCGACCGACAGCATCCGCACCCGCGTGATCGCCGCGCGCGAACGCGCGATGCAGCGCCAGGGCACGGCCAACCAGTCGCTGCAAGGCAGTGCCATCGACAGGCATGCCGGGCTGGATGCCCTGGCGCGCCAGTTCCTGTTCAACGCCGCGAACAAGCTTGGATGGTCAGCGCGCAGCACGCACCGCGCGCTGAAGGTCGCGCGCACGGTTGCCGATCTGGCAGGCACGGACGCCGTGCAGGTCGTGCACGTGGCGGAGGCGGTGCAGTACCGGCGGGCGTTGCGCGGGAGCGCGTGAAGAAGCCCGGGGGCTGCCGGCTACAGCAACCCGCGCTTGCCCAGGTTGCGCATCAGCGCGCCGATGCCGAAGGTCCATCGCGGCGCCTGGTCGGCATGCACCACCCGATTGACCAGCGCGCCCAGCTCCGGTGCGGCGATGCGCACGCGGTCGCCCACGACGTGGGTGAAGCCCTGGCCGGGGCCGTGGCGATCTTGCGTAGGCGCGAACATCGTGCCCAGAAACAGCATGAAACCGTCAGGGTAGGCGTGATGCTTACCCACGGTCTGCGACACGAGGTCGAGCGGGTCGCGGCTGATCTTCGACAGCGAGCTCGATCCTTCGAGCGTGAAGCCTTCCGGCCCCGTGACTTCGAGCCCGACAGTGATGCGGCGCACGTCCGCAATGCCAAAGTGCGCATCGAACAGACGAATGAAAGGGCCGATGGCGCACGAAGCGTTGTTGTCCTTCGCCTTGCCAAGCAGCAACGCGCTGCGGCCTTCGAAGTCGCGCAGGTTGACGTCGTTGCCGAGCGCGGCGCCCAGCGTCTGGCCACGGCTGTTCACCGCGAGCACGACCTCGGGCTCGGGGTTGTTCCACACGGAGCCTGAATGGATGCCGACGTCGGCACCCGTGCCCACGGCCGCAAGCACCGGGGCCTTGGTGAATATCTCGGCATCGGGGCCGATGCCGACTTCGAGGTACTGCGACCACACGCCTTGTGCGATCAGCACCTCCTTGACCTTCGCCGCTTCGGGCGAACCGGGAACGATGTCGGCGAGGTTGTCGCCGAGCACGTCGCCGATGGCGGCGCGCGTGGCTTCGGCCCTTGATGCATCGCCGCGCGCCTGTTCTTCGATCACG
The DNA here is from genome assembly GCF_051216615.1 of Variovorax raffinosi. Lineage (NCBI taxonomy): Bacteria > Pseudomonadati > Pseudomonadota > Betaproteobacteria > Burkholderiales > Comamonadaceae > Variovorax > Variovorax raffinosi. Next base: position 61,719 of record NZ_JBPJZR010000022.1, on the reverse strand, counting down.
CGTTCGAGCAGGCTCGCAACGAAGGTCACGCCGCTGGCCTTGATGGCCTGCAGGTCGCAGGGTGCGAGCAGCCAGGGCTTGGCTTCATCGCGCGCTGTCTCGTCGCTGTTGGCGAGCACGGCGTCGAGCGCGGCGATGCGCGGTGCGTCCTTCAACGCGCGATGCACGGCTTCGGCGGGCTGTGCATCGCCTTCGAGCAGGTCGCTCATGGTCGGTGCGAGCTTCGACAGGTCGTGCAGGCCGCCTTCATGAACGGCCACCAGCACCGGGCCCACGCCGGGTTGCCAGATGCGCCCGACCAGTGTGGCGCGCTCGGCGTCACGGGGCAGGCTGGAAGAAGTCGAGAGGTTCAAGGACATGGCGTCGTGTCTCCGTGTGAGTGTGTGTCGCTGCGTGGCATCGTAGCGGCGCATCGCGGATGACGACGGCCGGTCCTGTCAATGCCCCGGTGCCGCGCGCACGCGGGCGACTTCGGCGGGCAGGTCTTTCCACGCCGGCTCCTGCGGCGCGAAGCGCGCGCGCATGTAGCCGGCGAGTTCGGCGATCTGCCGGTCGTCGAGTGCTTCGCGGAATGCGGGCATGAAGCCGATGTCGCGGCTCGCGGGTTCGCGCACGCCATCAAGGATGGTGCGCAGCAGGTTGTCGGGCCGCGCGCTCGTGAGGTTGCTGTTGAGCGCAAGCGGCGTGTTCACGCCCAGCAGCGTGGGGCCGTTGCCATCGTGATGGCACGAGGCGCACGCGCTGTCGAACATGCGCTGCGCAGGGCCGAGCAACTGGCCTTGCGTGCGGGCCGCGTTGTCGATTGCCTGTTGCGCCAGGGCCTGCGGTTCGGCAGCCGGCGATGAATTGAACGAACCGAGGTAGGTGGCCATGGCGCGCACGTCGTCGTCCGGCACTTGGGCCAGTTCGCGTACCACCTCGGCCATCGGTCCGCCGGCGATGCCGTGGCGTGGCGAGTGGCCGTTGCGCAGGTAGCGATAGAGCGCGTCGGCATCCCACGGCACGGCCGACTTCGACAGTTGCGTGAGCGAGGGTGCTTCCCAGCCATCGACCATCGCGCCCGAGAGAAAGGCGCTGCCGCCCTGCTCCGCGCCCATCGCATTGCGCGGCGTGTGGCAGGCGCCGCAATGGCCCAGGCCGTTGACGAGATAGGCGCCACGGTTCCATTCGGCGCTTTGCGTGGCCACGGGCTGCAATGGCGCGGGGTCATGAAAGAGCGCGTTCCAGCCGGCCATCAACGGCCGCATGCTGAACGGGAACTTGAGTTCGGACTTCGGCGTTTCAGCGCGCACGGCCGGCATGGACATGAAGTACGCATAGAGCGCCTGCAGGTCGTCGTCGCTGGTCTTCGCGAATGCGGTGTAAGGGAACGCGGGGTACAGGTGATGGCCATCGCGCGAGACACCTTCGCGCATCGCGCGCTGGAAGGCGCTGAACGACCAGCGGCCCAGGCCGGTGTCGGTATCGGGCGTGAGGTTGGTGGTGTAGAGCGTGCCGAAGGGCGTGTCCATCGCGCGGCCTCCGGCATTGGGTGCGCCGCCGGGTGCGGTGTGGCACACGGCGCAATCGCCGAGGGCGGCGAGCACACGGCCGCGCTCGATGGTGGACTGGCTGTAGACCGGTGCGGTGAGGGACACGGGCGCGATGGCGGAGCGCCAGCCGAGCAGGCCGGCAACAACGCCGATGCCGCCGATGAAGAGCGCGGCGCCCGTCGCCCACAAACCCTTCCTCTTGGGCCAGACCGCTCCCGCATTGCTCCTTCCCCTCCCGGGGGAAGGTTGGGATGGGGGCACAGCAGCGTCACCACTCCAGCGCCGCTCGCCCCCGCCCTCCCCCAAAGGGGGAGGGAGCACACCCCGATTCAACTCCGCCAACACCGTCTCCGGCGTGAACGGCGGTGCCCGAAACCGCACCCCCGTCGCATCAAAAATCGCATTCGCAATCGCCGCCGTCCCCGGCACCGACGACGATTCCCCCGCACCCAGCGAAGGCTCGCCCGGACGCGGCATGTGCATCACCTCGATCACCGGCACTTCACGGAAGTTGATGATCGGGTAGCTGCCCCACTCACGGCTCGCGACCACGCCCGATGGCAACACGCCCGGCAGTTGCGCACCACCAGACTCCGTACCCTGCTGCGGCGCGAACTGCACACGCTCCTTGAGCGCACGGCTGGTGGTCTGGATCACGTTGCCATGCACCTGATGCTCGACACCCGCCGGGTTGATCATCAACCCCGCGTCATGCCCCACCACGACGCGGCGCACATGCACCTCGCCGGTCTTGCGGTTGACCTCGACATCAGCCACCCACGCAGCCCATGCGGCACCGAAGCCGGGCCACTTGCTGTGGATGTAGCGCGCATACGCGAAGCCTTGCCCGAAGAGGATGTCGCCGCCCTCGCCCAGCCCGCCGTCGACGTTCTCCTGCGGCCCGGTGCGCATGCGCCAGCCGGCCTTCTGCGCGGTGGCCTGCACCAGCTCGACCGCGCGCGGGTCTTCCAGATGGCGCAGCCGGAACTGCACCGGATCGACACCAGCGGCAGTCGCCAGCTCGTCGATGTACGACTCGTGCGCGAACGAACTCGGTAGCGCCGACACGCCGCGCAGCCACGAGGCGCGCACGATCGGCGCCATGTCGTTGACCTTCACGCGCAGGTTGTCGTAGCTGTAGGGCGGGCGCGCGGTGCGGTCGCCCATCTCGAAGGCCTGCGCCACCGGCTCGATGGTGCGCGTGAGCAGCAGCGCGAGCGTCGGCGCGCCGTTCGACGGGTACGAGGTCTCGAAGTCGTAGGCGGCGATGCGGCCATCGGCCATCAGCCCGCCGTCGATCTCCATGAGCTGCGCGGCGCCCTTTGGCTCCCACGCGTGTTCCTGCTCGCGCGTGAGCTGCACGCGCACCGGCATGCCGACCGCGCGTGCGAGCAGCGCGGCATCGGCCGCCACATCGTCGGCGCCATTGCGGCCGTAGCAGCCTGCGGCCTCCATGCGGACCACATCGACTTGCACGTCTTCGACACCCATGAGCGTCGCCAGGTCGGCGCGCAGCACATGCGGGTTCTGCGAGCCGGCCCAGCAGCGCAACTGCATGCCGCTGCCATCTGCCGGTTGCCAGTCGGCCAGCGCGCATGAAGGGCCGATGGACGCGTGCATCTGGTACGGCCACACATAGGTGCGCTGCATCGGCTGCGCGGCAGCCGCCATCGCGCCGTCAACGTCGCCTTCGTCGACCAGCAAGCGCTGCGTCGACGGGTTGTCGCGCAGTGCCTGCGCAACATCGGACAGGTCGGGCATGCCAGGCCACGGCTTCCACGTCACGCGCAGTTCGCGCAGCGCCTGCTCGGCGTGTTCTTCGCGCTCGGCCACGATGCCGACGAAATCGCGGATGACGACCACGGCGCGGATGCCGGGAATGTGCGCGATGGAAGATTCATCGACCGACTCGAGCGTGTTGCCGATGAACTCGCCGTGGTCCGCGCCCGCATAGGGCGGACGCACCACGCGACCGTGCAACATGCCGGGCACGCGCATGTCGTGCACGAACACGAGTTCGCCCGCGAGCTTGGCGGGAATGTCGACGCGTGCCTGCCGCGTGCCGACCACGCGGTAGTCGGCCGGGTTCTTAGGCTGCGCCTGCGGATCGAGCCGCAGCACGGTGCGCTGACCGGCGACGAGGTCGGCATAGCTGACGTGATGGTCAGGAGCTTCGGTGACGCGCACCACGCCGTTGCGCACCTGCAGTGCATCGACCGCCACCCCAAGGCGTTCGGCCGCACGCGCGAGCAGCCACGCACGCGCCTGCGCCGCGGCCAGGCGCAGCGGCTGCGAATGGATCTGGATCGACGCGCTCGCGATCGTCGCGCCCTGGTTGGGCACGCGCGCGGTGTCGCCGAGCATCATGCGCACGCAGGGCATGCCGAGATCGAGTTCTTCGGCCACGATCTGCGCGAGCGCGGTCTGGATGCCGGTGCCCAGGTCGACGTGGCCGTTGAGCGCGGAGGCGCTGCCGTCGTCCCATACGGCGAGCAGAACCTCGTCGCCTTCGATGGGGTTGCCGGCGATCAGGGCGGGTTGGCCCTTAGCGGGTGGTGGTGCGGGCGGCGCCTCGCGCACGATGAGCAGGACGCCATCGGCAGCGAAGAACTCCGCACGGGTCTGCGGCAGATCTGCGCGGCGTGTCATCGGACTTGCTCCCTCTCCCTCTGGGAGAGGGTTGGGGTGAGGGCAAGCGGCGATGGTTGCGGCAGTGCTTGTTCAAAGGCCGATGCCCTCACCCTAGCCCTCTCCCGCACGCGGGAGAGGGAACAAGACCCCAGGAGCGGACAACGCGGGCGGCTCACGGGTTCGTCTCCGCGCGCATGCGCAGCGCCGCACGATGCACCGCATCGAGAATTTCAATGTGCGTCCCGCAACGGCACAGATTGCCCGACAGCTCACTGCGAATACGCGCCTCGCTCGCCTGCGGATCCCGCGCCAACAACGCCGCCGCCTGCATCACCATGCCGTTCAGGCAATAGCCACACTGCGCAGCCTGCGCATCTTCAAACGCCGCCTGCACCGGATGCCAGTTCCCCCGCGCCCCCAGCCCTTCAAGCGTCGTGATCGCACGCCCCGCCACGCCATGCGCCGGAATCACACAGGCACGCGCCGCCACGCCATCGACATGCACCGTGCAGGCACCGCACTGCCCCAGCCCGCAGCCGTACTTGGGACCGTTCAGCCCCAGGTCGTTGCGCAGCAGATGCAGCAGCGTCGCCTCGCGCGGCACGCCGGCGAGCGCATGCGCCTGGCCGTTGACCCGCAGGTGCAGCGGTTCAGCGCCGCAACTGGCCGTCACGGGTGTACATCTCCAGGTCCACGAAGGTCGAGCCGTTGTGGTTCTTCGCACTGTAGTCGACGGGGAAATCGCCGAAGCGCGCGCTGCCGATGCTTTCGAGCCCGGCGATGAAGCTGTCGCGCGTGAGCGTCTTGCCCGCGCGGCGCAGGCCCTCGACCATCACGCGCGCAACGATATAGCCCTCGAGCGCGGTGTAGCTGTCGATCTTCTCGCCGAACTCGGCGCGGTCGCGCTGGTAGTCGGCCACGATGGGCACGCGCTGCGCTTGCGGCGGCGGCACGATGCTGGCCGTGACCAGCCCGGCGAGCTTGCCGTCGAGCCGTTTGGCGGAACCGGCCGCATCGGTGATGCCGACCGACAGCGTGTACAGCGGCGCGGCCACCGCATTGGCGCGGTAGTCGCGAATGAACACCTCGACCATGCGGCCAGCCATGATCATCACGACCGCGCCGGGCTTGGCTTCGGCCAGGCTCGCGACGACGGACTTCGCGTCTTCGGCCGTGATCGCCAGCGGCAAGGTCTTGAGCACCTTGACCTTGTAGTCGGCCGCCAGCTCCTCGCAGGTCGCAAGGTTCGACTTGCCGAAGGCGCTGTCTTGATAGACCACCGCGATCGACTGGATGCCGAGGGTCGAGAGGTGGCTGATGATCTTGCGCAGCTCCAGGTCGTAGCCCGCGCGCACGTGGAACAGGTAGCGGTTGGTCTTGGTGCGAAACGAGGTGGTGCCCACCAGCGGCGCGAACATCGGCACGCCGGCTTTCTCGGCCAATGGCATCGCGGCCGCGAGGTTGCCGGTGGCGACGTAGCCGGTGAGCGCGAAGACCTTGTCTTCATCGATCAGTTTTGCAGTGTTGACGGCCGTCTTCGCGGGGTCGTAGGCGTCGTCATACGTGACCAGTTCGATCTTGCGGCCATTGACGCCGCCCGACTTGTTGACGCGATCGAAGTACAGCTTGATGCCCGCGCGGTAGTCGACGCCGAAGTCCTTGGCCGGGCCGCTGAACACGGCCGACTGGCCGATGCGGATGGTGGTGTCGCTCACACCGTTCGTGCCGTTGTCCGCGCGTGCCGACCGCAGCAAGCCCGGGCCGAGCGCCAGGGCCGCGCCGCCAGCCACCACCGCGCGCCTTGAGATCGAAAGCTTCATGCGTCGTTTGTCTCGTTGTCTTTTATGGTTTTGTCGCCGCTGCAGGTTGCCGACCCTGCGTGCCTCAGGCGGTCTGGATGTCGCCGGACTGGATGCGCTTGACGCCCTTGGCGGCCATCTGTTTCCACGCGGCGGCCAGCGAGCCATTGAGGTCGATGCCACGCGTCGCGTCTTCGATCACATAGGCCTCGAAGCCGGCCTTGCGCGCGTCCATCGCGGTCCAGGCCACGCAGAAGTCGGTGGCAAGGCCGGTGACGAACACGGTCTTGATGCCGCGCGCCTTGAGGTAGCCGGCCAGGCCGGTGGCCGTCTTGTGGTCTGCTTCCTCGAAGGCCGAGTAGCTGTCCATCTCCTTGTGGAAGCCCTTGCGGATGATGAGTTGCGCGGTCGGCACCTTCAGCTCCTTGCCGAGCGCGGCGTCTTCCGTGCCCTGCACGCAATGGTCCGGCCACAGCACCTGCGTGCCGTAGCTGAGCTTGGTGGTCTCGAAGGGCTTCTTGCCGCTGTAGGTGCTGGCGAACGATGCGTGGCCCGCCGTGTGCCAGTCTTGCGTGACGACGATGTTCTCGAACGCCGGTGCCAGCGCGTTGATGACCGGAATGACCTCGTTGCCGCCCTTCACCGCGAGCGTGCCGCCGTCGAGAAAGCAGTTCTGCACATCGACCACGATCAGCGCCGCCTTGCTGCCGGGCTTGATCTTGCCGGCCGCGAAAGCGCTGAGGCCGAAACTGCCGAGGCCGCCGACCAGGCCGAGGGCGGCGGCGGATTTCACAAGGGTTCTGCGTTGCATGGCGTGGACTCCGGTGGGTTGAGGAAGAAATTCAGGGACTGAAAAATTCAAACGCTCAGGTAGGCACGGCGCACTTCGTCGTTGGCTGCCAGCTCGGCCATCGTGGCGTGGTAGCGGATCTGCCCCTTCTCCAGCACGTAGGCGCGATCGGACACGAGTTCCGCAAAGTGCATGTTCTGCTCCGACAGCAGGATGCTCACGCCCTGCGCCTTCAGCTCCAGGATCATGTTCGCCATCTGCTCGACGATGACCGGCGCCACGCCCTCGGACGGTTCATCGAGCAGCACGAGGTACGGGTTGCCCATCAGCGTGCGCGCCACGGTCAGCATCTGCTGCTCGCCGCCGCTCATGCGGCCGCCGGGGCGGTTGGGCATTTCGCCGAGATTGGGGAACAGCTTGAACAGGCGCTCGGGCGACCACAGCGGCGCGTCGGTGCCGTCGGCCCAGCGGCGCGCGGGCTGCTTGCCGACTTCGAGGTTTTCCATCACCGTGAGGTCGGTGAACACGCGCCGGTCTTCGGGCACGAAGCCCAGGCCCAGGCGCGCCGCGTGGTGCGGCTCGCTCTTGGAGATGTCGTGGCCAAGAAAGCGCACCGCGCCGCGACGCTTGGCGAGCATGCCGATCAGCGCCTTCAGCGTGGTGGACTTGCCCGCGCCGTTGCGGCCCATGAGCGCGACGACTTCGCCGCGACGCACATCAAGGTCCACGTCATAAAGAATCTGCGCGGCGCCGTACCAGGCGCACAGGGCCTTGGCTTCCAGCAGGGGTTCGTGCGTGCTCATGCCGCTTCTCCAATAGCTGCCGCTTTTTCGGCGATCTTCTTCTCGAAGGTCTTGCCGGTGCCGAAGTACACCTCCTGCACCTTGGGGTGGTCGCGAATTTCCAACGGCTTTCCCTGCGCGATGAGGCGACCGCGCGCCAGCACGATCATGCGGTCGGCATACGCGAACACCACGTCCATGCTGTGCTCGGTGAACAGCACGGCCATGCCGCGCTGGATCACGAGGTCCTTGGTCAGCGCCATCAGCGAATTGCGCTCCTTGGGGGCCATGCCGGCGGTGGGCTCGTCCATCAACAGCAGCTTGGGGCTGTTGGCCATCGCGATGGCGAGTTCGACGCGCTTCACGTCGCCATAGGCGAGCACGCTGCAGGGCCGGTCAGCCTGCGACTTCATGCCGACCTGGTCGAGCAGCGCCAGTGCTTCGTCGCGCTTGTGGTCGGCCGCGCGGCTCCACATCGAGAACAGCTTGCGGTCGTGCGAGAGCAAGGCCATCTGCACGTTCTCGACGACGGTGAGCGACGCAAACGTCTCGGCGATCTGGAAGGTGCGGCCCACGCCCTTGCGCCAGATCTCGCGCGGCTTGCGGCCCACGAGTTCCTGGCCGTCGAGCGTGATCGAGCCCTGGTCGGCCTTGAGCTGGCCGTTGACCATGTTGAAGGTGGTGGACTTGCCTGCCCCATTGGGGCCGATGAGTGCGAGCAGCTCGCCGGGCGGCAGCTCAAAGCTGATGCCGTCCACGGCCTTGACGCCGCCGAATGATTTGCCGAGGTTGGTGACTTTGAGGAGGCTCATGCTTTCACCTCCTTGACCTTGGCTTCAGCATCCGCATCGGGCTTGGGTGCACGCCACCGATCCGTCAGTTGCTTGATCGAGCCCGCGATGCCCTGCGGGAACAGCAGCACCAGGATCAGGATGATCGCGCCGAGCATTGCGCGCCAGTAGTCGGTGTTGCGCGCCACGGTGTCGTGCAGCCAGGTGAAGGTGATGGCGCCGACTACCGGGCCCGCCAGCGTCTGGATGCCGCCGAGCAGCACCATCACGAGGCCATCGACCGACTTGCCGACCGACAGGCTCTCTGGCGAGATGCTGCCCTTCGAGAAGGCATAGAGCGCACCAGCCAGACCGGCCACCGTGCCCGCGATCACGAACGCGGCCCACTGCATGCGCTTGACGTCGATGCCGATGGCATCGGCGCGCAGCACCGAGTCGCGGCCCGCGCGCAGCGCATAGCCGAAGGGCGAGAACAGCACGCGCCGCAGCCACCACACGCCGAAACCGACGAGCACCAGCGTGAGCCAGTAGTAGGCCTGCTTGTCGGAAAGCCACTCGGAAGGCCATACGCCCGTCAGGCCATTGCTGCCGCCTGTGAAGCTGTCCCATTGATAAGTGATGGCCCAGGTGATCTGCGCGAAGGCCAAAGTGAGCATCGCGAGGTACACGCCCGAAAGCCGTACCGCGAACCAGCCGTAGACCAAGGCACCGAGCGCCGCCACGATTGGCGCGGCGATGAGTGCAACTTCCATCGGCAGGTGCAGCGCACGCACCAGCAACGCGGCGCCGTAGGCACCAAGCCCGAAGTACGCCGCATGGCCAAACGAGTGCATGCCCGCCGGACCCATGATGAAGTGCAGGCTGGTGGCGAAGAGCGCGGCGATCAGCAGGTCGATCATCAGCACCAGCGTGTAGGGTGAGTTCACCGTCAGCAGCGGCAGCACGGCGAGCATCAGTGCCAGCACGGCGGCAGCGACAAGGTAGGCATTGCTCGGTCGGCGCAGCGGCTCTTCCTGCATGCCCACGTAGCGGCTCGGTGCCTGCGGTCGACCGAACAGGCCCCAGGGGCGCCACACCAGCACGATGGCCATCACGAGAAAGTCGACCATCAGCGTGAGCTTGGAGAAAGACACGTCGATGCCGAAGATCTGCACCACGCCCAGCCAGATGCACACGGCCTTGATCTCGGCGATGAGCAGTGCCGCCACATACGCGCCAGGCAACGAGCCCATGCCGCCCACCACCACGACCACGAAGGCGGCGCCGATGGTGTTCAGGTCCATCTCCAGCGTGGCGGGTTCGCGCGGCAATTGCAGTGCGCCGCCGAGGCCGGCGAGCAAGGCGCCGAGCGCGAACACGGCCGTGAACAGCCAGGCCTGGTTGACGCCCAGCGCGCTGACCATTTCGCGGTCTTGCGTGGCGGCGCGCACCAGCGTGCCGAAGCGCGTGCGCGTCAGCAGCAGCCACACGAGGCCCAGCACGAGCGGGCCGACAACGATCAGGAACAGGTCATAGGTCGGAAACTGCCGGCCCAGGATTTCGATGGAGCCCTTGAGGCCCGGCGCACGCGGGCCGAGCAGTTCATCGGGGCCCCAGAGCCACAGCACCGCATCCTTGATGACGAGCACCAGCGCGAAGGTCGCGAGCAACTGGAACAGCTCGGGCGCCTTGTAGATGCGACGCAGCAGCAGCACTTCGATGAGCGCGCCGAGCACGCCGACCGCCACCGCCGCGATCAGCAGCGCGGGCCAGAAGCCCAGGCTCGAACCCAGCTTGTCGACGAGCGTGTACGCCAGGTAGATGCCGACCATGAAGAACGAACCATGGGCGAAGTTGACGATGCGCGTCACGCCGAAGATCAACGAAAGGCCGGCCGCCACGAAGAAGAGCGAGGACGCGCCGGCCAACCCGTTGAGCAACTGAACAACGAAGCCTGAGAAACTCATTCAAAAATCCTTGGTGGACGCGGTATTCATTCGCGAGGGCCGCCGCGCGCGGCCGCCCGAAGCGGCCGGCCCGCCCCCGGTAGGGGGTTGGCGAAGCGACACGAAGTGCGCGCAGCCTGGGGGCGAGCAACAATCAATCCGCAGGGCGCATCTTTTTCACTTCTTCATCCGAAGGCTGGAACTTGGCGCCGTCGAGGTAGACGTAATCGACCATCACGCCCTTGCCGCCGTCGTTCTTGGTCTTGCCCACGTACGCGCCCATGGTGGACTGGTTGTCCTGCGCGCGGTAGCTGATCTTGCCGAAGGGCGAGTCGACCTGCAGGCCCTTGAAGGCGGCGACGAGTTTTTCGGTGTCGGTGCTGCCGGCCTTCTTGATGCCGGCGGCGATCGAGTGGATGGCGCTGTAGCCGACCACCGAGCCCAGGCGCGGATAGTCCTTGAACTTGGCCTGGTAGGCATCGAGGAAGGCCTTGTGCTCGGGCGTCTTGACGCCGTTCCACGGGTAGCCGGTCACGATCCAGCCGTTGGGCGCTTCGTCCTTCAGCGGGTCGAGGTACTCGGGCTCGCCGGTCAGCACGCTGACGACTTCACGGTCCTTGAACAGGCCGCGCGTGTTGCCTTCGCGCACGAACTTGGAGAGGTCGGCGCCGAACAGCACGTTGAAGATCGCGTCGGGCTTGGCATCGGCCAGGGCCTGCACCACGCTGCCCGAATCGACCTTGCCCAGCGGCGGCGCCTGCTCGGCGACGAACTCGACGTCGGGCTGCGCGGCCTTCAGCAGCGTCTTGAAGGTGGCGACCGACGACTGGCCGTATTCGTAGTTGGGGTAGACGATGGCCCAGCGCTTCTTCTTGAGCTTGGCGGCCTCGGGCACCAGCATCGCGACCTGCATGTAGGTGGAGGGGCGCAGGCGGTAGGTGTACTTGTTGCCGTTGCTCCAGACGATCTTGTCGGTGAGCGGCTCGGCGGCCAGGTAGAAGAATTTCTTTTGCTTGGCGAAGTCGGTCAGCGCCAGGCCGGTGTTCGACAGGAAGGCGCCGGCCAGCACGTCGACCTTTTCGCGCGAGATCAGTTCTTCGGCCACGCGCACGGCATCGCCGGGGTTGGCGTTGTCGTCGCGGCTGATGAGTTCGATCTTCTTGCCGTTGATGCCGCCCTTGGCGTTGATCTCGTCGACCGCCAGTTCCATGCCCTTCTTGTAGGGCTCCAGGAAGGCGGGCTGCGCCTTGTAGCTGTTGATTTCACCGATCTTGATCACGCCCTGCGCATGCGCGGGGACAAGGGCCGCTGTGGCCAGCGTGACGACGGAAGCGGCGCAGAAAACATGGCGCAATGGAATCATCGGGAAGCTCCTTGGGTTCGAACAGAAAACACGATGCTGTGATGGCGGGAAGGCGGTTCAGCGAAGACCGTCTTCGCCTTTGATCTCGCTGGCCTGCAGGCCGCCGATGCGCGGCAGCGGACGGCCGCTGTCGGTGACGGCCACGGCGACCACGATTTCGTTGGCGCGCGGTGCGTCGGACACGCGGGCTTCGATGGCGTCGAAATGGCTGCGCACGAAGGCGGCGTCCTTGTGGCCGAGCGGCACGTCGATGGCGGTACCGAGCGTGCCCTGCTTCTTGGCCGAAGGCACGAGCGCGGCGCCCTTCTCGACGGCCACGCGCAGCGGTGCGCCGAGCTTGGGGTGCAGGATGGCGGCGGCGTGTTCAAGCTCGCCGCGTTCGCCGACGATGGCGGCCTTGCCGTAGCTCTGCGCCTGGCCTGGCTCGATGCCGAGCGCCTTCACGGCCTTCTGGCCGAGCAGTGCGCCAAGCTCTTCGCCGATGGCGATGAGTTCGTCGAGGTTCTCGCTGTAGCGGCCGGCGTAGGGGTTCTCGATGACGGCGATGGCTACGGCGCGGCGTGTGGGCGGCGAGACGTCGCGGCCCATTTCCTTGCGGGTTTCATCGACCTGGATGACGAGCTTGCGGATGTTGGCGGTCATGTTCTGTGTTCCTTGTCTCTGTGTGTGCGGGTTCAGCGCAGGCCGTCCCACTTGCTGATGTCCTTGGCGAGCAGGCCACCGACACGAGCATGCACGCGGTAGCCGGTGCTCATCGCGAGGATGAAGACGATCTCGTCCGCAGCGGGCGCACCCGGCACGCGCACTTCGATCGCGTCGAACTGGCCGCGCACGTAGCTGGCGTTGATGTTGGTGAGCGGCACGTCGAGCGCGGCGCCGGGCGGGCCGACCTTCTTGGTCGAAGGCACGATGGAAAGTGCATTGGCGGGCTGGCCGGTTTTCTCTTCGGCCTTGCCCGCTGTGTAGGCCGCGCGGCTGCCCTTCCAGCCGAGCAGTTCGCGCATGGCATAACCGCCGGGCACATGCCACAGCGCACCGTGTTCCAGCTCGCCATCGGCACCGACGATGGCGCCCTTGCCGTAGGTGGCGATCTGGTCGAGCGGCACATCCATGGCGGCGTGCAGCTTGTGCGCCATGTCGACGCCCACCGGGTCGAGCAGCGCCATCATCGGCAGGATGTCGGGCTCGTAGCGGCCGGCGAAGGGGTTGGTCAGCACGGCGCCGATGGCACCACGCACCAACGGAGTTTCGGCACGTGGTCCGAACTCGTGGTGGATGTGCTCGACATGGGTGAAGACGCGACGGATTTCGATCATGAAAAAGAACCTTGCTTTTCGTTAAGCAAATACTGAACCAACTGTCTTGGGCAGCTTGCTCTTGAGCGCCTTCGAGCATAAGGGCTCGACAAGTCGCCACTGCCCCTGACAAACGAGTAGAACGGCCCACACGAGCCCGCCTTTTTGCAGCACCTTCGCGCAGATCGCGCCCGTATCGAGTGCGCTCTTGACCTGCGACGGTGCGAGCGGCGGCACGTCGACGGTGACGAGGGTGTCGCCCAGGTCGCTGTTGTCCTTGCATTCGCTGGCGGGACGGCGGCGGATGGCTGCGTCGTCGACATCGACGGCATTGGCGATCACGGTGGCGGCCGCATCGGCCTGCGCGGCGGTGGCGGCCAGCACCGTCACGCTGTCGGCGATGCCCAGCGAAAAGCTGCGGCCGCGCCAGCCGCTGGTGGCCACGCCGCGCACGGGCTGGTCGGCGTGCAGCTCGAACTGGCCGTCGGTGGTGAGCAGGCCGCTGTTCTCGCGCCAGTCGAAGCGAGCGATGTCGGCGAAGACACCGACGCGCGCGCTCTGGCCGGGCGCGAGGTGCAGCGCGATGTCGCCGCCATTGTTGATCCACGCGCGATCGATGCCGGGGCGCTCGTAGAAGGGCATCAGCTCTTGCGCGACGGCACCCGCGACCGCCGCCATCGGCGTGATGAACATGGGCGAGAACGCGGCGCAGGCATCCCACATGCGGCGTGCGACAACGCCGCGCGGGCGCAGCTTGTCGGTGACCGGCAGGCGCAACAGCGGCAGCTCTTGCACCAGCTCTTCGAGCACATGGGCGAAGCGTGCCCAGGCCGCGTCGTGCGCGGCCGCGACGGCATACGGGTCGCCATGCGCCTCGGCCACGATGTCGATCGGGCCGTGGTTGAAGTGCCAGCGGTCGTTGTCGAGCGCTGTGCGTTGGGCGGTCATGGCTCGCCCCCAGGGGTCGCGCATTGCTCCCTCCCCCGCTGGGGGAGGGTTGGGGTGGGGGCAAGCGGCGTACCCATCGGGCGCCCTGCCCGCCCCCATCCCAGCCTTCCCCCAGCGGGCGAAGGGGCAAGAGCCATGGCGCGCATCGACGCGGGCATTTTTCAACCCAGCATCGGCGCGTGGCCGAGCGGCCACGGATTGGCCTCGTCCACAACGAGCCACTGCCGCGCAACCGGTGCGCCGTCTTCCTGCCACGCCCCGCGCGCAAGCGCCTGTTCGAGCGAGAAGATGTGGCCCATGTGACCACCGAGCGCCTCGTAGTCGTCGCGCCGCATGCTGAACTCGATGGGCGCCACGATGGCCGGCGTGGGCACGGTGCCGAAGCTGTTGTCGGGCATGCGCATGACATCGGCCATCACGGTGATGCCGCCGCCGGGCCACACATAGGCCGGCGCACCGCCGCAAGTGACGTTGACCAGCGCGCGCTTGATGGCGCGCGTCAGCAGCACGGGGTTTTCGGTGACGCCCGCGCGCAGGCTGCCGCCGGCGCCGCCGAGAAACAGCACGGTGCACAGCGAAGGCTCGCAGTTCTCGCCGATGCGATCGACGATGCGGCGCACTTCCGCCGGCATCTCCTGCTCGATGGGCTTGAGCGCCTCGTCGAGCACGTACCACTGCGCATGCTCGCCAGTGGTCGATGTCATCAACAGACGCAAGCCGGGGCGCGCGACACCCTCTTCCCAGCCTTCGATGATCGCGAGCGGATCGGCGATGTCGGTGCCACCCCAGCCGTTGCCCGGGTTCGCCACCTGGAAGTAACGCCCTGGCGTGGACTTGCGGCCCAGCATCTGGATGCCCGAAGGCGCCATGTCGAGGCAACGGCCGGCCTGGTGCTCGGTGAGCACGCCGGTGATGTGGTCGTCGACCACCACCACCTCGTCGGCCACGCCCGCGAACTGGCGCGCGAAGATGCCGACCGCCGCCGAGCCGCAGCCCACGCGCATGCGCTGCTCTTCGACGCCGTTGACGATGGGCGCCTTGCCGGCCTGGATGACGAGGGTGGAGCCACCATCGATGGTGCACTCCACGGCCTTCTTGTTGCCCAGGAACTGCATCAACTCGGCCGTCATGCGGCCCTCTTTCTTGCTGCCACCGGTGAGGTGGTGCACGCCGCCCAGCGACAGCATCTGCGAGCCGTATTCGGCCGTGGTGACATGGCCCACGACTTCGCCGCGATACCGCACGTTGGCCTGCTCGGAGCCGAGGAAGCGGTCGGTGTCGATCTTCACCTTGAAGCTGCAGTAGCTGAAGATGCCTTCGGTGACGACGGTGACCATGTCGACGCCACGGGCTTTGGAAGCCACGATGAAGGGGGCAGGCTTGTAGTCGGGGTAGGTGGTGGACGAGCCCACGCCGGTGACGAAGACTTCGTCGGCGTGCAGCAGGTCGCCGTTCCAGTCGGGTGCTGCGTCGGCCGCATCGGCTGTGGAAGCCTCTTCGGTTGAGCGATTGAAAGGCACCAGCGCGGGTGCATCGGCCGCGATCGCGCGGCGAAGCAGCACCACGGGGTCGACGCGCACCAGCACGCCGTCCTTGTTGGCATAGCGGTCGCAGGCGCCCGTGCGGCCGTCGGAGATCTGGCACAGCACCGGGCAGGCGTTGCACTCGACCTTGGCCGTGCTCATGCGCTCGTTGCGCGGCGGCGCCTTGCCGAAGGCGTTGCTGCCGGCTTCGGCGACCACCGGCATGTCCATGCCGGGCAATCCGTCTGTCTTGGTGTGTTCTGTCATCGGGGCGATCTCGTGGGCGTGTGTCGGGCAATACCGTGCGGCGAGGGTTGCAACAAACGTGCCGTCTGCCCGCTTGTGCGGCGACTGCCGTTTGTGTAGCATTCCCTACACTTTCATGTTGCGTTCACTACATTGGAGATCAATGTAGCAAACGGGCCCGATGCTTGCAATGGTGTTTTCTCGTGGGATTTATCGGGGTTTTTCCGACCAACGACAATTGGCGGGCTGGAGCCGGTTGACGGCCGCCGCCCTGCTGGCGAGCATTCCGGCTCCGTATTTTTCTGTTTCCAACCAACTGAGTTCCGTATGAGTGCATTCAGCGAAGAACGCGTCCTGAGCGTCCACCACTGGACCGACCGCCTGTTCACCTTCACCACCACGCGCGACCCGGCGCTGCGCTTCTCGAACGGTCATTTCACGATGATCGGCCTGAAGGTCAACAACAAGCCCCTGCTGCGCGCGTACAGCATCGTGAGCCCCAACTACGAGGAGCACCTCGAGTTCCTGAGCATCAAGGTCGAAGAAGGCCCGCTCACCTCGAAGCTGCAGCACATCCAGGTGGGCGACACCGTGATCGTGGGCCGCAAGCCCACCGGCACGCTGCTGATCGACTACACGCTGCCGGCCAAGCGCCTGTACCTGTTCGGCACGGGCACCGGCCTTGCACCGTTCATGAGCATCATCCGCGACCCGGACACGTATGAGAAGTTCGAGCAGGTCATCCTGGTGCACGGTGTGCGCCAGGTCGACGAACTGGCCTATCACGACCTCGTGACCGACCACCTGCCCAAGCACGAGATCCTGGGCGAGATGATCGAAAAGCAGTTGCTCTACTACCCGACGGTCACGCGCGAAGAGTTCCGTAACCAGGGCCGCATCACCGACCTGATCGAGAGCAACAAGCTCACCGACGACCTGGGCCTGCCGCCGCTGAACGTCGAGGAAGACCGCGTCATGCTGTGCGGCAGCCCCGGCCTGCTGGTGGACCTGAAGCACATCCTCGAAGCGCGTGGCTTCAAGGAAGGCAACACCTCGACGCCGGGCGACTTCGTCGTCGAGCGCGCCTTCGCAGAGAAGTAAGCCAAGAGACGCCGCGCGCACGATGGCCGAAAGCCGCTCCACCGCCAAGCCCAAGCCCCAGCGCCGCACCGGTGTGCGCGAGGCGGCGGCGCAGGCCACGCGCGACAGCATCCTGAAGTCGGCGACCAAGGTGTTCGCCAAGTACGGCTACGACGGCGGCAGCGTGGAGAAGATCTCCAAGGCCGCCAAGTCGTACGACCGGATGATCTACTACTACTTCGGCAGCAAAGAGGGGCTGTTCATCGCGGTGCTCGAAGGCATCTACCAGCGCATGGACGATGCCGAGGCCGCCATCGCGCTCGATGCGAGCCGCCCCGTGGAAGCCCTCACCGAAGTCATCCGCTTCGTGCTCGGCTACTACCGCAAGAACCCCGAGTTCGTGACGCTGCTGAACACCGAGAACCTGCACAAGGGCCGGCACATCTCGAAGTCGCTGCGGGCGCGCGAGTACTCGTCGCGGGCGGTGGCGATCATTTCCGAAATCCTTGCCAGCGGCTCTTCGCAGGGCCTGTTCCGCAAGGACCTCGTGGCGCGCGACATCTACCTCTTGATCGCGTCCACCGGCTATTTCTACACCTCCAACCGGCACACGCTCACGGCCTTCCTCGGCGAGCCGCTGGAGTCGGCCGAGGCGATCACGCACTGGGAAGACTTCGTGATCGAGACCGTGCTGCGCACCGTGCGCGCCGACGACATACAAGACAACAACACCCCACCCCACGACGAGGACACCACGAAATGGCAGAAATCGCAGCCGGCGCAAAGTCGGGCAAGGTCGTCATCAAGAACATAGGGCTGCTGCTCTCGGGCGACATCGACAAGCCCATCCTCGACGCCGACACCATCGTGGTGAACGACGGCCTGATCGTCGCGGTCGGCAAGGAGAAAGACTGCGACCTCGAAGGCGCGCAGACCGTCATCGACGCGCGCAAGACCTGCGTGGCCCCCGGCCTGATCGACAGCCACGTGCACCCGGTGTTCGGCGACTGGACGCCGCGCCAGGGCCAGATCGGCTGGATCGACTCGACCATGCACGGCGGCGTGACGACCATGATTTCGGCGGGCGAGGTGCACCTGCCCGGCCGGCCGAAAGACATCGTGGGCCTGAAGGCGCTGGCCATCACCGCACAGCGTGCCTTCGACAACTTCCGCCCCGGTGGCGTGAAGGTTCTTGCCGGCGCGCCAGTCATCGAAAAAGGCATGGTCGAGAGCGACTTCAAGGAACTCGCCGAAGCCGGCGTGGGCCTGCTCGGCGAAGTGGGCCTGGGCTCGGTGAAGGCCGGCTACGAGGCCAAGGAGATGGTGGCGTGGGCGCGCAAGTACGGCATCCAGAGCACGATCCACACGGGCGGGCCGTCGATTCCCGGCTCGGGCCTGATCGACAAGGACGTGGTGCTCGAAGCCGACGCCGACATCATCGGCCACATCAACGGCGGCCACACCTCGCTGCCCGAGGCGCATGTGTGCGAGCTGTGCGAGAAAAGCTCGCGCGCCATCGAGATCGTGCACAACGGCAACGAGAAGGTTGCCATTGCAGCGGCGAAGGCTGCCCTCGAATTGAAGTGCCCGCACCGCGTGATCCTCGGCACCGACGGGCCGGCGGGCTCGGGCGTGCAGCCGCTGGGCATCCTGCGCATGGTGGCGATGCTGTCGTCGATCGCGAACATTCCGGCCGAGCTGGTGTTCTGCTTCGCGACAGGCAACACCGCGAAGATCCGCAAGCTCAACTGCGGGCTCATCGAGGTGGGCCGCGATGCCGACTTCGTCTTCATGGACCGCGCGCAGCATTCGCCCGCGCCGGGCCTGCTCGAAAGCGTGCAGCTCGGCGACATTCCGGGCGTGGGCATGGTGATGATCGACGGCCTCGTGCGTTGCGGCCGCAGCCGCAACACGCCGCCCGCGACCGAGATTCCGGTGGTGGTGTCGGGCGCGCACTGAGAGCGTCAGCGCGTCCTCTTTCTCCTTCCCCCTCTGGGGGAAGGTTGGGATGGGGGCAGGCAGAGCGCCCGATGGATGCGCCGCGTGCCCCCACCCCAGCCTTCCCCCAGCGGGGGAGGGAGCAAGACGACTACTTCGCGCGAAACACCAGATAACGCGCCGACAGAAAGTTGGCGCCCATCCCCGCGACGCTGCCCACCGCCACGCCCAGCGCGGCGGCCCAGCGGCCTTCGACCCAGTGCAGCGTCAGCACATAGGCGCCGTAGTTCAGCACGGCCCCCGCGACCATGGTCGCCAGGTAGCTGAAGTACTCGCGCCAGATCGAACCCTGTGCCGAGACGCGCGCGGCAAAGGTGTAGCGGCGGTTGAAGGCCCAGGTCGTGGTGGCGGCCGCCAGGAACGAGATCACCCGCGCCACGTACCAGCCGAGCATCGGCGCCAGCAGGTACAGCAGCACCACGTCGACCACGAGGCCGATCACGCCGACCACGGCGAACGAGAGGAACTCCCGGCCGATCTTCATTACCGTTGCTGCGTGGTGCGGTCGCGCACGCCCGGAATGGCCAGGTAGCTCAGGCGCTTGGCCTCTTGCCGGCCGAGCGTGACGGTGTGCATCACGATGCCGCACACGAAGGACAGCATCGCTGCCAGCATCGCGCCGGTGGACAGCACGGCCGTGGGCAGCCGGGGCACCAGGCCGGTGTGCATGAAGGTCATGAGCAGCGGCACGGCCAGCGCGACCGATGCAATCATGAGCAGGGCCGCGATGATCGAGAAGAACTGCAGCGGCCGTTCGCTCACGAAGAGCTTGCAGATGGCCTTGAGGATGCGCCAGCCGTCGCGGTAGGTCGACAGCTTGCTGTGCGAGCCCTCGGGCCGCGTGCTGTAGGCGGTGCTTTCCTCGGCGTAAGGCATGCGCAACTCGAGCGCGTGCACCGTGAGCTCGGTCTCGATCTCGAAGCCGCGCGACAGCGCTGGAAACGACTTCGCATAGCGCCGCGAGAACACGCGGTAGCCCGAGAGCATGTCGGTCAGGCCGCCGCCGAAGAGCTGCACCACCGCGCCGGTGAGCAGGCGATTGCCGAAGCGATGGCCCTTGCGGTAGGTCAGCGCGTCCTGGCCGTCGTCGACGCGGTTGCCGACCACCATGTCGAGGTTGCCGTCGACCAGCCGGTCGATCAGGCGGCGCGCGGCGCCGGTGTCGTAGGTGGCGTCGCCGTCGACCATCACGTACACGTCGGCTTCGACGTCGGCGAACATGCGCCGCACCACGTTGCCCTTGCCGGGCGAAGCCACGCGCGTGACGATGGCGCCCGCCGCGCGCGCCACAGCGGCGGTGTCATCGGTCGAGTTGTTGTCGAAGACATGGATCTCGGCCTCGGGCAATGCCGCGCGAAAGCCCTCGATCACCTGCGTGATGGCCAGCGCTTCGTTGAAGCACGGGATGACGGCGGCGATGCGCAGTGCGGCGCCGCTGCGACTCACGAAAGTTTCGGCATCGGTCATGGTGCTGCGCTCGGAAGGATGCTGTAGGCCCGGCTGCCGTCTTTGTCGAGCAGCAGGTGGAAGTGGGTGTCGAAGCCGGGCCGCGCGGTGAAGATCGGCACCATCTCCGGCGACATGACGATGGCGGCAAAGCCCTGCTGGGCCAGCTTGCGCGCCATGTCGGCGGGCGGCAGCAAGAGAAAGTCGGCGTAGCGCCAGGGGCCGAGCGTGTCGCCCCAGATCGGGTTCGGGCCGTAGTAGATCGCCTCGCTCAGCGCGATCTGGTAGACCCGGCCGGTGGCGTTGCGGCGCATGTAGTCCATGACGGCATAGCCCGGCACGTTCTTGCGCAGGAAGGCTTCGCGCGCTTCGGGCTCGGGCGAGATCATCGACACCTTGAGAGCCGTCTGGCGTACCGACACGGCCGCCAGCACGGCCAGCAGCAGCACGGCCACCCAGTCGCCGACGCGGGCGCCGGAGCGCGCGGTGTTGCGGCTCATGGCGCCGGTCGATGCGGTGTTGGCTTCAGCGGCTGGCGTGCGCTTCGCACCGAAGATGCGGCGCACACCCGCTGCGATCCATCCGAACAGCACCTGCCAACCCACCGCCGCCGTCATCGCGAGCAGCGGAAACGAGGCCATGAGGTAGCGCGGATAGCGCGAGGTCACGGCCCAGACCACCACCGAGTACAGGCAGAACCAGCCCGCCGCGCGCACTGCGCCAGAGCGCTTCCAGAACACGCTGAAAGGCGCCAGCACCACGAACCAGATGAGCGCATTCGGCATGGCCGCATGAGCGCGCACGTCGTCGACCTGCCGCACGTAGTCTTCAGGCACCCACTCGGTGAAGCCGAACACGCGGGCGCCGATGGGAATGAAGGGATCGCCGGTCATGACGGCGTTGCGCGCATACCAGTACACGCACGGAATCACGAAGCACAGCAGCGCGAGCGCCCAGACCTTGGGCCTGCGCTCGTGCCAGACGACGAACAGCGCGACCAGCGGCAGGAAGACCAGCGCCTGGTACTTCGAGCCGGCCGCCAGCCCCAGAAAGAACGCAGCCAGCGCCAGCCAGCGGGCACCGCTGTGCACGGGCTCGGATTCGCGCCACCACCACAGCGACACGCAGGCCGTCAGCACGAAGAGCGCCACGCCCATGTCGATCAGCGCGTTCGAGTAGTCGCCAAGCCCCAGCCAGATGGCAGCACCGACGAGGCCGGTGAGCCGGCTGGCATGCAACGTGCCCAGGCGCAGCACCATCACCACCGACAGCGCACCCGCGAGCCCGTTCAGGAAGTGCGGCAGCACGTCGTCGCCCACCTGCAGCGCGGCGGCATAGAGCAGGTTGTAGTTGTACGGGAACCAGGGGTAGCGCAGCCACGCATGGATGCCCAGCGAGCCGTTCTGCGCGACCTCGCGCGCATAGGGCAAGTGGTACATCAGCTCGTCGAAGGCGGCGGGCGGTGCGAGCGGCGCGACGAGTGCGGGCAAGGCGACCAGCGCCAGCGCGACCATCGCGACGCGGTCGAACCATGTCCATGGCGCGACGACAGCACCGGCGCGCAGCACACGCCGCTCGCGCAACCACGCGGGCAGTTGCAGCGCGGCGGCCACGACACCGGCCGCGACCAGCGCGAGCGTCGCCTCGACCTTGAAGACACCGAAGATGGCCAGTGCCTGGAACACGCAGATGAAGAAGCCGACACCCAAAGCCACGGCCACGGCGGCTTCGAGCCACGCGTCGCGGCGCGGCGGTGGCGCCAGGCGGGCCAGCACGGTGCGACCGGCACCCCAGCAGCTGACAACGAAAACCACCAGTGCCGCGTAGTGCGCGGCTGCAAACATCAGCTTCTGAATAACAACTCCCGGTGCCGGTCGGCCACGCCGGCCGGCAGGTTCAAAGGACGTTCAAAGATTGGGCGCCAGCAGGCGCTCGAGATCGGATTCGCTCTCCTTGCGCCGCGCGGCCTGGTCCTGCAACTGGTCGTGCCCGATCTTGCCGACGTTGAAGTAGGTCGAGTCGGGGTGGCTCAGGTAGAAACCGCTCACGCTGGCGGCGGGCATCATAGCGAGGCTTTCCGTCAGGGTCATGCCAATGTCCGCGCACGCCAGAAGGTCGAACATCGGGCGCTTCACGCTGTGGTCGGGGCAGGCCGGATAGCCGGGCGCGGGACGGATGCCGCGGTATTTCTCGCCGATCATGTCCTCGTTGCTCAGGCCTTCTTCGGGCGCGTAGCCCCAGAAGTCGGTGCGCGCGCGATGGTGCAGTGCCTCGGCGAAGGCCTCGGCCAGCCGGTCGGCCAGGGCCTTGAGCATGATGGCCGAGTAGTCGTCCAGGTCGTCGATGAAGTACTTCTCTTTCTTCTCGACGCCCAGGCCGGCGGTGACGGCGAACACGCCCACGTAGTCCTTCAGGCCGCTGTCCTTCGGTGCGACGAAGTCGGACAGGCAGCGGCTGGGGCGCATGACGCCGTCGATGACCTGCTTTTCGGTCTGCTGGCGCATGCCGTACCAGGTGAGCGCAACTTCGCTGCGCGTCTCGTCGGTGTACAGCTCGATGTCGTCGTCGTTCACCGTGTTGGCGGGCCAGAAGCCGACGATGCCGCTGGCGCTGAGCCAGCGGCCTTCGATCAGCCGCTTGAGCATGCGCTGGCCGTCGGCGTACACGCGCACGGCCTCGGTGCCGACGACTTCGTCCTTCAGGATGGCGGGGAACGGGCCGGCCAGGTCCCAGGTCTGGAAGAACGGGCCCCAGTCGATGTACTTGGCCAGCTCGGTGAGGTCGAAGTTCTTGAAGACGCGGCGGCCGATGAACTTGGGCACCGGCGGCGTGTAGTTCGACCAGTCAATGGGCGTCTTGTTGGCGCGCACCTTGGCCAGCGGCCACATCGGCACCTGCTTCTTGTTGGCGTGCTGGGTGCGCACCTTCTCGTAGTCGGCGTTGATCTCGTCGATGTACGCGGTGGCCTGGTCGCTCAGCAGCGACTGCGCCACGCTCACGCTGCGCGAGGCGTCGGGCACGTAGACCACGGGGCCTTCGTAGTGCGGCGCGATCTTCACGGCGGTGTGCACGCGGCTGGTGGTGGCGCCGCCGATCATCAGCGGGATCTTCTTGATGCGGAAATGGTCGTCGCGCTGCATCTCGCCGGCCACGTACTGCATTTCTTCGAGGCTCGGCGTGATCAGGCCCGACAGGCCCACGATGTCCGCGCCCTCGACCTTGGCACGCGCCAGGATTTCGTGGCACGGGACCATCACGCCCATGTTCACCACTTCGAAGTTGTTGCACTGGAGCACGACGGTCACGATGTTCTTTCCAATGTCATGCACGTCGCCCTTCACGGTGGCGATGATGATCTTGCCCTTGGTGCGCACGTCGCGGCCAGCGGCCTCGTCGCGCAGCTTTTCTTCCTCGATGTAGGGCAGCAGGTGGGCCACGGCAGACTTCATCACGCGCGCCGACTTCACCACCTGCGGCAGGAACATCTTGCCGGCGCCGAACAGGTCGCCCACGATGTTCATGCCATCCATGAGCGGGCCTTCGATCACGTGCAGCGGACGGCCGCCCTTGGCCAGGATCTGCTGGTAGGCCTCTTCGGTGTCCTCGACGATGAAGTCGGTGATGCCGTGCACCATGGCGTGCGACAGCCGCTGGTTGACGTGCACCGGGGCCTCGGGCGTGCCGCGCCATTCGAGGCGCTTGCTCTCGTCCTTGGCGCCGCTCTTGGCGGTCTCGGCGATCTCGACAAGGCGCTCGCCGGCATCGGGGCGGCGGTTGAGCACCACGTCTTCCACGCGCTCGCGCAGGATCGGCTCCAGGTCGTCGTACACGCCGACCATGCCGGCGTTGACGATGCCCATGTCCATGCCCGCCTGGATCGCGTGGTACAGGAACACGGTGTGGATGGCTTCGCGCATCGGGTCGTTGCCGCGGAAGCTGAAGCTCACGTTCGACACGCCGCCCGACACCTTGGCGCCCGGCAGGTTCTGCTTGATCCAGCGCACGGCTTCGATGAAGTCGACCGCGTAGTTGTCGTGCTCCTCGATGCCGGTGGCAATGGCGAAGATGTTCGGGTCGAAGATGATGTCTTCGGGCGGGAAGCCCACCTCGTCGACCAGGATGCGGTAGGCCCGCTCGCAGATCTCGATCTTGCGCGCGTAGGTGTCGGCCTGGCCCTTCTCGTCGAAGGCCATGACCACGGCGGCGGCGCCGTAGCGGCGCACCAGCTTCGCCTCGTGCTTGAACTTGTCCACGCCCTCCTTCATGGAGATGGAGTTGACGATGCCCTTGCCCTGGATGCAGCGCAGGCCGGCCTCGATCACGTCCCACTTGGAGCTGTCGACCATCACCGGCACGCGCGCGATGTCGGGCTCGCTGGCAATGAGGTTCAGGAAGCGGACCATGGCGACCTTGCTGTCGAGCATGGCCTCGTCCATGTTGATGTCGATGACCTGGGCGCCGTTCTCGACCTGCTGGCGCGCGACGGCCAGGGCCTCTTCGAACTGGCCGTTCAGGATCATCCGCGCGAAGGCCTTGGAGCCGGTGACGTTGGTGCGCTCGCCGATGTTGACGAACAGCGTGCCCGCGCCGATGGCGACCGGTTCGAGACCGGACAGCTTCATGGGAGGGGGAACAAAAGCGGAAGAGGGAGCGGGAATCTGGGACATGGCCTCACCTGCGGAAAAGTCAAACAGGCGAGCGTCGTTGTCGCCCCAAGCCTGACGGTTTGCCTCTGTGGCAAGCCGCTGCAACGCTCCTTGGGAAGTCGCGTATTTTAGGTCGATTCGGCCAGCCCCGGGGAAAACCCCAGTTTCCATTTCGGCGTCGATCCACAGAATGCGGCCACCGTTTCCGAACGAACGTTCGTGTTTTTCAACCAACGTAAGGGAGAGCGCCGAATGGCCAAGAAGTGGAATGCCCGGCTGCAGCATGCAGCAGCCCATCCGATGCGCGCCGTGGCGCTTTGCTGCGGCCTCATGGTCGCGGGAGCCCTGGCGCACAACGCCCATGCCGCCGCCAGCGGCAGCTCGACGCTGGTGCAGGCCCGGGCGACATCCGACGAGGCCAGGACCAGGTACCCGATCGTGCTGGTCCATGGCCTGCTGGGCTTCGACAACCTGCTGGGCGTCGACTACTTCTACGGCATTCCCGGCAAGCTGGCCGGCGCGGGCGCCAAGGTCTACGTGGCCCAGGTGTCGGGCACCAACACCTCGGAGATTCGCGGCGAGCAGTTGCTGCAGGAGCTCAAGACCATCCGCGTGCTGGAGAAGAACCCCACGCTCAAGTTCAACCTGATCGGCCATTCGCAGGGCGCGCCCACGGTGCGCTACGTTGCGGCGGTGGCTCCGGACATGATCGCCTCGGTCACCTCGGTGGGCGGTGCGAACGGCGGCTCGAAGGTGGCGGACCTGCTGGCCACGCTGCCCGATGGAAGCATCGCCCAAGGCGTGGCCGTGACCGCCATCGGACTGCTGACGAACGTGATCGGCTTCCTGTCGGGCAAGGACCCGAGCCAGTTGCCCGAAGTGCCCCTGAACGCCCTCGCCTCGCTGACCACCGCGGGCGGCGCGGCCTTCGACAAGAAATTCCCGCAGGGGCGCCCGGTCGCGGGCTCCTCATGCGACGTCAAGAGCGGCGCGGCCGTGGTCAACGGCGTGCGCTACTACTCGTGGTCGGGCGTCTCGACCGGCTTGAGCCTGTTCGACCCGAGCGATGCGGCCCTCTCGGCGCTGGGCACCCTCTTCTTCTTCGGCGAAGCCAACGACGGTCTGCTCGCGGCCTGCACCACCCGCTTGGGCACGCACCTGGGCGACTACCGCCAGAACCACCTGGACGAAGTCAACCAGGTGCTAGGCAACACCCACGGCAGCCAGTTTCCGTACTACGAGAAGAAGCCGCCGGACATCTTCAAGGACCAGGCCGCGCGGCTGAAAAGCGCGGGCCTCTGAGGGCGCGGGCATGCGCAGGCAGTGGGCTTTCTGGGCCGTCGGCGGGGCGCTGCTGATCGCGGTCGGCGGCGGCTGGTTCGCCGCCGGTCCTGAAGCGATCGACGCGCCGCAGGCGCCCGGTCGTGACGTGCTCGCCGCCGCAGCCGCGCCGAGCCCCGAGGCTCGCCCGGTGCAGGCACCCGCCGCCCCCGACGCGCTGCTGACCAGCGACCTGCTCTCCGTCTTCGACAAGGTGCTCACCGAAGCACAGGCCGACAGCAAGGCCGCCCTGATGGCCAGGGCGCCCGCCCTACTCGCCAAGTACCTGCGCGAAGACTGGCGCGTGCGCGCGCTGGGCCTGCTGGAGCGCTACATCGACCTGCAGGAAGCCTTGCAGGCGATGCAGCCGCCCACGCCCGGCGACCCC
This sequence comes from Variovorax raffinosi, assembly GCF_051216615.1. Classification (NCBI taxonomy): domain Bacteria; kingdom Pseudomonadati; phylum Pseudomonadota; class Betaproteobacteria; order Burkholderiales; family Comamonadaceae; genus Variovorax; species Variovorax raffinosi. The sequence goes on along the minus strand of NZ_JBPJZR010000022.1, from coordinate 35,216 downwards.
GCCAACCTGCGCCGCAGCCTGCAGGCGCGCGAGGCGCTGCGCCGGCAGTACTTCGCGCCCGAGGAAATCGAAGGCCTGTTCGGCGAGCAGATCCGGCAGGACAGCTTCATGGTGGAAAAGATGGAGCTGCTCGCCAACGCCGCCCTGACGCCCGAGCAGCGGGCCGCGGCCCTCGCGAAAAGCGAGCAGGCCTGGCTGTCGCCCGAGCAGCGCGAGGTGCGCAAGGAGTCGGTGGCGCACGTCGACGTGATGCGCCAGACCGAAGCGCTGGACGCGCGCGGCGCCAGCCCTCAAGAGCGTTTTGCCGCGCGCAGCGAGGCCTACGGCTACGAAGTGGCGCGCGGCCTTGCGACGCTCGACCAAGAAACCCAGGAGTGGAATGCCCGCCTCGACCGCTACGCCGGCGCGTCCGAAGCCGAGCAGGCCCAGTTGCGCGAGACGCTCTTCAACGACACCGAGCGCCTTCGCCTGAGCGGGGCCCTGGCGATGCGCTCGGCTGCCGCGTCCAAGCCGGCGCGGCAAGGTGGCTAAGTAAGCGCAGGCTTACGCGGGCTGCGCTTCGCCCATGGCCGAGGCCGGCAGGCCGAACACGCGGTCGAAGGCCCAGTTGAAGACGAAGGTGTAGACCAGGAAGAACACCACCAGCCCCAGGTCCATCACCAGCGCCTGCCAGAGCGACACGCCCAGGCCCCACGCGAACATCGGCACCAGGAAAGCGATCAGCCCGCCCTCGAAGCCGATGGCGTGCGCGATCCGGCGGCGCACGCTGCGGCCGCGCACGGCCTGGCGCGACTCCCAGCGCTCGAACAAGGCGTTGAAAACCAGGTTCCAGATCACCGCGATGACCGAAGCGGCCACCGCCAGCATGCCCGAATGGCCCAGCCCGGCGTCCGTCATCAGTGCAAGGCCGGCACTGGCGGCCACGATGGCGATCCCTTCGTAAAGGGAGATGTAAACGATGCGACGCTGAATGCCCTGCATGACTTGCTCTCTGAAATGTTTGACTGCGATGGCTGGACTTTATTTGCTATTTACTGATATAAAAAGTTAACTTATTTCAGTTTTATTGATAGATAGGCGCCATGGCCTTCTCCAGTGACAACGTCGAAGTCTTCCTGACCGTGATCGACCACGGCTCTTTTTCGGCCGCCGCGCGAGCCCTGCGCAGGGTGCCGTCGGCCGTGAGCATGGCCATCGCCAACCTCGAGGCGGAACTCGATCTGCGGCTGTTCGACCGCAGCGGCCGCGAGCCCCAGCCGACCGCCGCCGCCCGCTCGCTCGAACCGCAGGCGCGGCTGCTGGCCGCCCAGCTCAAGCAGTTGCAGGTGCAGGCGCTGGCGCTCACGCAGGGGCTGGAAGACCGGCTCACGCTGGCCATCGCGCCCGAGCTGCTGGCGGCCCCCTGGAGCGGCCCGCTGTCCGAACTGGCGCAGGAATACCCGCTGCTGCAGGTGGAGGTGCTGGCCGCGCCGCAGGCCGATGCGCTGGACCTGCTGCACAGCGGGCGCGCGCAACTGGCACTGGTGTTCGAGCGCCCCAGCCTCGACGGCCGCGAGGGTTTTCAGGAAGTCGGCAGCGACACCATGGTCGCCGTGATGGCGCCCGACCATCCGGTGCTGCTCGCGGCCCAGGGCGAGCGCCTGCGCGAAGAGCACCTGACGAACACCCGGCAGATCGTCGTCGCCGGGCGCGACCTGGCCACCAGCGACCCGCGCTTCGTGTTCGCGCGCCACGTCTGGCGCACCGACAACGCGCTGGCCGCGCTGAGCCTGATCACCGCCGGGCTCGGCTGGGGCTGGCTGCCGCGCAACTTCGCGCGGCCGCATGTGGCGGCCGGCGCGCTGGTCGAGATTCCGTTCGAGAACCTCAGCAACGGGCTCGACCTGTGGGTCGACGTGGTGTGGTCGAGGGAACGGCCGTTGGGACTGGGCGCCCAGCGCTTCGTGGCGCTGATCGCACGCGACCGTCAGGCGGGCATCGGCGTCCAGCCCAAGACCGAATGACCGAACGGCGCTGCGGCCTGTTCAGTGCCGATGATGCCCACCCGGCCCGCCGCCACCACCGTGCGGATGCCCGCCCCCGCCACCGGGCCGACCGCCTCCCGGGTGCGGATGCGGCATGCCGGGCGGTGGCCCGGGCCGGAAACCCGGCTGCGGCCGGGGCGGCCTGAAGCCGGGGTCCACGGGCGGACGCGGCCCCGGCCCCGGACGAAAGCCCGGTCCCGTTGGACGGAACCCGGGCCCCGGCTGCCACGGATGGGGCTGCCATCCGGGCCGCACGGGCGGCGGTGGCCGCCAACCCGCCACCGGCGGCGGCGGACGGTTGCCCCACCAGCGCCGGTCGCCGTACCAGGACCGGTCGCGGTAATAGTTGGACCAGTAGCTGCCGATCACGAAGCTGACGATGGGCACGCCGATCACCGCGCCATAGGCGGCCAGCGGCACGCGCTGCTCCTGGTACGCGTAGTCGAGGCTCTTCGCCCAGACCCATCCGCGCCCGCCATCGGGCAGCACCACGTCGCACCAGCCATAGCCGTTGGTGCAGCCGACCACTTCGAGCGATTGCCCCGGCGCAAGTCGCGCCACCAGCGGGTAATCGCCCGAGGGCCCGGCCCGCAGATTGACCGTGCCGCGCGTGAAGGCCTGTTGCGCCGAGGCCGCGAGCGGCAGGACCAGGGCAAGCGCGCCGATGCCGATCCAACGCGAAGCGAATGAGGGGTTCATGGCTGACTCCTGTGCAGGCCAGCGTAGGCCGTGGGCCAAGAGCCTGTCAATCAGCCGTCACCCCGCCCGCCCAGCTTTACCGACAGGCAGCCCCTCCCCTTCGCGAAACACCGAGGAACCGGCTCCGCCGGGCCTCAGGTGTTGCCCCCGGTAGGGGGAAGGAGAAGCGACACGAAGTGCGCGCAGCCTGGGGGCGAGCCAAATTCAGGCGGCTTCGCGGTAGAAGCCGGCGTTGTTGCTGCCCAGCGCCCGGCCCGGGACCGACGCCACCGCACGGCCGATGGCCCCGATGTGATCGGGCGTGGTGCCGCAGCAGCCGCCCACGATGTTCACCAGACCCTCGGCCGCGAACTCGTGCAGCAGCCGCGAGGTGACATCCGGCGTCTCGTCGAAGCCGGTGTCGCTCATCGGATTGGGCAGGCCCGCGTTCGGATAGCAGCTGATGAAGGTGTCACCGGCCACGCGCGCCAGTTCCTGGATGTACGGGCGCATCAGCGCCGCGCCCAGCGCGCAGTTCAGGCCGATGGCCAGCGGCTGCGAATGGCGCACGCTGTGCCAGAAGGCGGTGACGGTCTGCCCGCTCAGGATGCGGCCCGAGGCGTCGGTCACGGTGCCGCTGATGATCAGCGGCAGGCGCTGGCCGCTGTTGTCGAAGTACTCGTCGACCGCGAACAGCGCGGCCTTGGCATTGAGCGTGTCGAAGATGGTCTCGACCAGGATCACGTCGGCGCCGCCTTCGACCAGCGCTTCGGTCTGCTCGTAGTACGCGGCGCGCAGCGCTTCGAAATCGACATTGCGCGCGCCCGGATCGTTCACGTCCGGGCTGATGCTCGCCGTCTTGGGCGTCGGGCCGAGGGCGCCGGCCACGAAGCGCGGCTTGTCCGGCGTGCTGAACTTGTCGCAGGCCGCGCGCGCCAGCTTGGCGGACTCGAGGTTCATCTCGCGCGCCAGGTGCGCCATCTTGTAGTCCTCCTGCGCGATGGTGGTCGCGCCGAAGGTGTTGGTCTCGATCAGGTCGGCGCCGGCCGCAAGGTAGGCCTCGTGGATGTCGGAGATGACATCGGGCCGCGTGAGCGACAGCAGCTCGTTGTTGCCCTTCACGTCGCGCTCGAAGTCCTTGAAGCGCTCGCCGCGGTACTGCTCTTCGGTGAGCTTGAAGCGCTGGATCATCGTGCCCATGGCGCCGTCGAGGATGGCGATGCGCTGCGCGAGGATGCCGGGCAGCGCCTGGCCGCGGGTATAGATGAGTGGCTTGGTCATGTCCGCGATTGTAAAAACCCCGGGCTGGCCCGCCCCCCAGGCGGGTCTTGGCGCGGGCCCGGTCGCAGCGTCAGCCCGGCTCGCCGGCGATCTCGGTCAGCGCCCGCACGAAGCGTGCGTTCTCCTCGTCGGTGCCCACCGACACCCGGATGAAGGTCTCGAAGCCCGGCTCCTTCCAGGGCTTGACGATGATCCCGCGCGCCAGCAGCGCCTCGTTGACCGGCCCGTTCGGCCGTGCGAGATCGACGAACAGGAAGTTGGCCGCCGAAGGCGCCACGCGCAGGCCCGGCAGGACGGATGCGGCCAGGGCGCGAAGCTGCGCCGCCAGCACCTCGCGCTGCTGGACGGTGCGCGCCACGGCCTGCGCCATGAAGGCCTCGTCGCCCCAGGCTGCGAGCGCCGCGGCCTGCGCCGCCAGGTTCACGTTGAAGGGCGTGCGCACGCGGTCGAGCAGTTGCACCAGCGCCTCGTCGGACGCGATGCCGTAGCCCACGCGCAGGCCCGCCAGGCCCCAGGCCTTGGAGAAGGTGCGCAGCACGATCCACGGCGAGCGGCCTTCGTCGGCAACCTGCCGCGCGCGCAGCATGGCCAGCACGTCGGGGTAGCCGGGCGCCAGCCGCGCGTATTCGTAGTAGGCCTCGTCCACCACCAGCAAGGTGCCCGCGGGCACCGCCGCGAGCAGGCGCGCGAAATCATCTGTATCGAACATGCAGCCGACCGGGTTCGAGGGGTTGGCCAGCATCACCACCTTGGGCCCGCGCGCGAGCGCCGTGCACCAGGCATCGACATCGAAGCCGAGTTCCGGCGTGAGCGCCAGCAGCTCGACCTGCGCGCCCATCATGCGCGGATAGATCTCGTGCAGGCCGAAGGCCGGGCGCTGCGTCAGCACCCGGTCGCCCGGCGACAGCAGCGCCTGGCACAGCATCTGGAGGATGTCTTCGGAACCGTTGCCGATCACCACCTCGCCGGGCTGGGCGCCGGTGCGTTCGGCAATGGCCGCGCGCAGCGCCGTGCAGTTGGCGTCGGGGTACGTGCCCGCGCGCGCCGCCAGGTCGACCAGCGCGCGCGCCACCGCCGGGCTGGGGCCGTACGGGTTCTCGTTGCTCGCGAGCCGCGCGATCTCGGTGACGCCGTAGCGCGCGCGCACGGCGTCCGAGGACAGGCCCGCGTTGTAGGCCGGAAGCGGCGTCACTTCGGGACGCGCGAGTGCATGGATGGTGCTTGTGTTCACAGGTCGAATACCTTGCCGGGGTTGAGCAGATGAAGGGGATCGAGCGCCTGCTTGATGGCGCGCATCGCGGCCAGTTCGTCGGCGCTGCGGCTTGCGCCCAGGTAGGGCTTCTTGTGCAGGCCGATGCCGTGCTCGGCCGAGATGCTGCCGCCGCAGGCTTCGACCTGCGCATAGACCATGCGCTCGAAGGCCTCGGCCTCGCCGCCGATGGCCTGGCCGTCGGTCGTGATGTGCAGGTTGCTGTCGCCGACGTGGCCGAAGAACAGCGAGTGGTGCCCGGGCCAGCGCGCATCGAGCGCCGCACGGCAGTCGTCGGCGAAGCGGCCGATGGACGCCATCGGCAGGCTCACGTCGAGGTTGATCGGCGGATGCATGTGCACCGGCAGCTCGGCGGTGGCCTCGCGGATCTTCCAGAAGGCGCCCGCCTGCGATTGCGACTGGGCGATGGCGGCGTCGGCCACCACGCCCTCATCCATTGCGTCGGCCAGCGCCTCTTCGAGCGCGTCGCGCAGCGCGGCCTCGTCCTCGCCGGTCACGTCGACCAGCACCTGCAGCGGGTGCGCCGCATCAAAGGGCTCGCGCAGTTGCTGCCAGCGCAGCGAGGTCTGCACGAAGTCGCGCCACATCAGCTCGAAGGCCGCCAGCGCGCCCGGAAAGCGCGCGCCGAGCCGGCGCAGCAGCACCAGCGCGGACTCGAAGTCCGGCAGCGCGACCAGCGCGGTGGTCTTGGCGCGCGGTGCCGGATGCAGCCGCAGCAGCGCGCGCGTGATCACGCCCAGCGTGCCCTCGGCACCGATGAAGAACTGCTTGAGGTCGTAACCCGTGTTGTTCTTGAGCATGGGCCGCAGCATCGGCAGCACGCGGCCGTCGGCCAGCACCACCTCCAGGCCCAGCGCCTGCTCGCGCATCATCCCGAACTGCAGCACGCCGTTGCCGCCCGCGTTGGTGGAGAGCGCGCCGCCGATCTGGCAGGAGCCGCGCGCGCCGAAGTCGACGCCGAACAGCAGGCCCTGCGCGGCCGCCGCCTCCTGCACCGACTGCAAGGTGGCGCCGGCCTGCACGGTCAGCGTGCCGGCGACGGCATCGATCGATTCGATGGCATTCATGCGTTCGAGCGACAGCGCGATCGCATCCGCGCACGGCACCGCCGCGCCGGCCAGCCCGGTGAGTCCGCCCTGCGGCACCACCGGCACGCGGTGCTCCGCGCACAGGCGCAGCACCGTCGATACCTCCTGCGTGTCGCGCGGTCGCACCAGCGCCAGCGGCAGCACGGGCGGCAGGCCGCTCCAGTCGCTGCGGTGGCGTTCGGCAATAGCCTCGCCGGTCAGCACCTGGCCGGTGCCCAGGGCCTCGCCGAGGGCGGCGAGAAAGCCCTCGTGGCTCATTGGCGACGGCTTTCGACGAAGTCGAGCACCGCTTCCAGCATGCGCCGCACGTGCGGCTGCACGCCGGCGGCCACGGCCGGCAGGTAGTCGAAGGGCAGCGCCTCCTGCATGTAGCTGGACTGCGTCATCTCCAGCTGCACCGCATGCACGCCGCCGGCCGGGTTGCCGTACTGGCGCGTGATGTGGCCGCCGGTGAAGCGGCCGTTGAGCACGCCGGTGTAGCCCGTGGCCGATGTCGCGATGCCCAGCAGCGTTTCGGCCAGCGCCGGATCGCAGCTGATGCCCTTGCCGGTGCCCAGGTTCAGGTCGGGCAGCTTGCCCTCGAAGAAGCGCGGCAGCACCGAGCGGATCGAGTGCGCGTCCCACAGCGCGATGGTGCCGTGCGCGGCCTTCAGGCGGTCGAGCTCGGCCTGCAGTTGCCGGTGGTACGGCACCCAGATCGCATCGCGGCGCGCGGCGATTTCTTCATCGCCGGGCACGTCGGCGGCGTTCGCGTAGATCGGCGTGTCGTCGAAGGTGTCGACCGGGCACAGGCCGGTCACGCTCTGGCCCGGGTAGAGGCTTGCGCCATCCGGCGGGCGGTTCAGGTCGACCACATAGCGCGAGTGCGTGGCCGCCAGCACCGAGGCGCCGAGCGCATCGGCAAAACCGTAGAGCTGTTCGAGATGCCAGTCGGTGTCGGGCACGTGGCGCGCCTCGTCGGTGAAGCGTGCGGCCAGCGCGGGCGGCACGTGCGTGCCGACGTGCGGCATCGAGATCAGCAGCGGGCGCGTGCCCTGGCGAAAGCGGAACGCCGGTTCGGTGGTGGTGAAGGCCATGGAATCAATCCTTGAGAAGTTGGGTGCGCGCGGCCACGAAGGCGGCTGCGGCAGCGTCATGCAGCGTGTGGCGTCCGGCCACGACGCGCGCGCGGCCCACGGACCAGACGCTGTCGATGGCGGAGGTGCGGTGGCTCGCGAAAACGTGGGCCGAAAGCATGTCGGGCGCCGACAGGCCCTGCAGCGCGAGGTGCGCGGCATCGAGCACGATGAAGTCGGCCTGCTGCCCCACGGCCAGCCCGGCTACGGCGCGGCCCGAGGCCTGCGCGCCGCCCTGCACCGCTTCGAGCGTGAACGCGGTCGCGACATGCGGCTGCGCCGCGCTGGCGCCGACGTTGCGCTGGCGCCGGGCCAGTCGCTGGCTGTATTCGAGCATCAGCAGTTCTTCGGCCGCGTTGACGCTGGCATGGCTGTCGGAGCCCACGCCCCAGGCGCCGCCATGGCTGCGCCATTGGGGGAAGTCGAAGATGCCATCGCCAAGGTTCGCTTCGGTCGTCGGGCACAGGCCCGCGACCGCGCCGCTCTTGGCGGCGTACTCGTACTCGGCGGCGTTCATGTGCGTGGCGTGCACGAGGCACCAGCGCGCATCGACTGGCGCGTGATCGAGCAGCCATTCGACGGGGCGCAGTCCGCTCCATTCGACGCAGTCGTCGACTTCCTTCGTCTGCTCGGCGATGTGGATGTGGATGGGCGCGGTGCGGTCGATGGCTTCGAGCCCCGCGATCGCATCGCGCAGCGCCTCGGGCGGCACGGCCCGCAGCGAGTGCGGCGCCATGCCGAGCCGTGCACCTTGTTCGTCGCACACCGGCTTCAGTGCGTCGAGCAGGCGCAGCATCGAGTCGGTCGAGCGGACGAAGCGGCGCTGCCCTTGCGTGGGCGGCACGTCGCCGAAGCCGCCGGTCTGGTAGAGCACCGGCAGCAGCGTGAAACCGATGCCGACCTTGCGCGCGGCACGCAGCAGCGCAAGGCTCAGGGTCGCGTCGTCGGCATACGGACGGCCATCCGCATCGTGGTGCACGTACTGGAACTCGCACACGCTGGTGTAGCCGGCTTCGAGCATCTCGGCATAGAGCCAGGTCGCGATGGCTTCCATGTGCTGCGGGCCGAGGCGCGCGGCAAAGCGGTACATCAGCGTGCGCCAGCTCCAGAAGCTGTCGTGCTGCTCGGCGCGGTGCTCGGTCAGGCCCGCGAAGGCGCGCTGGAAGGCGTGCGAATGCAGGTTGGGCATGCCGGGGATCACCGGGCCGGTCGCCACCTGCGCGCCGGCCGGCGGTTGCGCGGCGGACTGCACCTGCGTGAGCTGGCCGGCATCGTTCCAGGACAGCAGGACGTTCTTCGTCCAGCCTGCGGGCAGCAGCGCGTCGGCTGCGAAAAGTGTGCGCGTCATGCAGCGTTCTCCAGGGCGATACAACCTTGCCGCACGACGGTGCGCGCGGGCTTCTGACCGAACCAGTAGGCGAGCTCGGCCGCTTCGCGTGCGTTCCACAGCACGAAGTTGGCGGGCATGCCGGGCGCGATGGCGCCGTGCGTGTCCTGCAGGCCCAGCGCGCGCGCGGCGTGCACGGTCACGCCGGCCAGCGCCTCGGGCACCGTGAGGCGGAACAGCGTGCAGGCCATGTTGACCATCAGCAGCAGGCTCAACGCCGGCGAGGTGCCGGGGTTGTGGTCGGTCGACACTGCCATCGGCACGCCCGCGGCGCGCAGCGCGGCGATGGGCGGCAGGTGCGTGTCGCGCAGCGTGTAGTAGGCGCCGGGCAGCAGCACGGCCACGGTGCCCGACTGGCGCATGGCCTCGATGCCCTCGGCCGACAGGTGCTCGATGTGGTCGCACGACAGCGCGCCGTAGCGCGCGGCCAAAGCGGCGCCGCCCATGTCGGAGAGCTGCTCGGCGTGCAGCTTGACCGGCAGGCCCAGCGCCTTCGCGGCCTGGAAGACCTGCTCGGTTTCGGCGAGCGAGAAAGCGATGCGCTCGCAGAACACATCGACCGCATCGACCAACCCTTCGGCGGCGAGCGCGGGCAGCATTTCGCGACACACGAGGTCGATGTAGTCGCCGCTGCGGCCGGCGTACTCGGGCGGCAAGGCATGCGCGCCGAGGAAGGTGGTGCGCACGGTCACGCCGTAGGCTTCGCCCAGGCGCCGCGCCACGCGCAGCTGCTTGCGCTCGTGTTCGAGCGACAGGCCGTAGCCCGACTTGATCTCGATGGCGCAGACGCCATCGGCCAGCAACTGTTCGAGCCGCGCTGCGGCCTGCGCGAAGAGCGTGTCTTCGTCGGCCTCGCGCGTGGCGCGCACCGACGAGACGATGCCGCCGCCGGTCTTGGCCACTTCTTCGTACGTGGCGCCTGCGAGCCGCATCGCGAATTCGTTGGCACGCTGGCCGCCATAGACCAGGTGGGTGTGGCAATCGACGAGGCCCGGCGTGACGAGCGCACCGCCGCCATCGCGCGGCGCGAGCCCCGCGAATTCAGCGGGCAGCGCATCGCGTGCGCCGACCCAGCGAATCGCGCCTTGCGCGACCACGATGGCGGCTTCTTTGTCGACATCCAACGCCACGCTGGGGGCAGCACCGGGCGCGAGGCGCAGGCCGGTCCAGAGGCCATCGGCCGAGGGAAATTCGCTTGCGGTTTTCATCTTTTTTATTCCTCCTTCAAGTCAGGTCAGGTCAGTCCGGCACGACACGAACCACCAACAGCCGCGCGTCTTCACGCGCAGGCGTGGCCTGCCAGGCCTGCGCCGTGTCGGCCCAATACTTGCCATCGCCTTCGCGACAGGCCTCGTCGTTCAGGCGCCATTCGCCACGCAGCGCGAGCAACACGCCGTGCGGTGCGGGCTCGATGGCAGAAGCGCTGTCGAGCACGCGCACGTCGGCGCACCACTGTCCGCGCCGTGTCATCACATTGAAGTCGTTCGATGCGCCGCCGAGCAGCGTGCAGTCGATCGCGTCGTCGCCGCTGAAGGCGAAGGGCTGTTGCGGCACATCGAGCCGGTGGTCGATGCGCCCGTCGTGCGTGAAGAGGCGCACGCCATCGCCTTCCAGCAGCATGATGCTGCGGTCGATGCCCGCGAACACCGAGAACGGCCCGGCCGCCGCGATGGTCGCGATGCTCACGCGCCAGCCGAAGCTGTCGAGCCCCGCGCCCTGCGGCCAGCTCGCGATTTCCTGCGTGGTGCCGCCCCCGTTTTTCCACGGCATCGCCGGCAGCGTGGAACGAGAAAAACGTTGCACGTTGCTCATGACCGCCCCTCTTGCCCCTTCCCCTTCCGGGGGAAGGCTGGGATGGGGGCAGCGCCCAACGGGCGTTGTGAATGGGTCGAGGCCGTCGTGCCCCCACCCCAACCCTCCCCCGGAAGGGGAGGGAGAAATTCAAAGAATGCGGAACACACGCTCATCGCATCAACCCGCCCTGGCGCAGCTTCTGCTCGAAGTGCCGAAGAATCAGCGTCATCGTGCCCGTGAGCACGAAGTACACGAGCGCAATCGCCAGGTACACCTCCAGCGAGCGGTACGACACGCTGATGATCTTCTGCCCCTCGTGCATCACGTCATGGATGGTCAGCAGCGACACCAGCGCCGAGTTCTTGATGAGCGCGATGAACTCGTTGCCCAGCGGCGGAATCATGCGCACCACCGCCTGCGGCAGCACGATCTGGCGCATCGCCACGCCGGGCGTCATGCCCAGCGATTGCGCCGCCATGGTCTGGCCCTTGTCGATCGACTGGATCGCGCCGCGCACGATCTCCGACACATAGGCGCCCGAGTACACGCCGAGCCCCAGCACGCCGCACAGAAACGCCGGCAGCAGGATGCCGAAGTGCGGCAGGCCGAAGAACAGAATGAACAACTGCACCAGCAGCGGCGTGCCGCGAATCGCCGCCACGTACGCGGTGCACACGCCGTAGATCCAGCGCCGCTTCGGGTTCAGCCGGCCGATGCCGACCAGAAGGCCCAGCACGCAGCCGAGCGCCAGCGCGCAGGCGGTGATCTCCACCGTGACCAGCGCGCCGCGCAGCAGGTCGGGCCAGCCTTGCCAGACGGGCGAGAAATCGAGATCCATGGCGCGCTTACTTGGTGGTGGCGCTGAACCACTTCTTCACGATCTGTTCGTAGGTGCCGTCCGCCTTGAGCTTCTCGATGGCGCCGTTCACGGCCTTGGTCAGCTCGGGCGTGTCCTTGCGAATCGCCATGCCGTATTCCTCGGTGGTGATCTGCTCGGGCAGCACCTTCAGGCCGGGGCGCGTGCGCACGTACTGGTAGGCGGCGGGCTTGCCGGTGACGGCGGCGTCGGCACGGCCGATGTCCACGAGGTTGAACATCTCCTGGTTCTTCTCGACTTCCAGCAGTTGCACTTGCGGGTACTTTTCCTTGGTGAAGGAAACCGACTTGGTGCCCACCTGCACGCTGACCTTCTTGCCGTTGATGTCGGCCGGCACCTTGATGGCGGTGTTGCCTTCTTTCACCATCACGACCAGGCCGCCCGCGTAGTACGGCACGGTGAAGTCGACGACCTTCTTGCGCTCGTCGGTGATGTAGATGCCCGACACCGCCATGTCGAAGCGCTTCGAAATGAGGCCCGGCACGAGGCCCTTGAAGTCGATGTCGATCCATTCGATCTTGCGGCCCAGCGTCTTGCCGATGGCCTCGACCAGTTCCACGTCGAAGCCGGTGCGCTTGCCGTTCTCCACGAACTCCATCGGCGGGAAGGTGGCGTCGGTGGCGACGCGCAGCGGCTCGCCCTGGGCTTGCGCCAGGCCGGCAAGGCCGAAGAAGGCAAAGCCGGACAGTGCGACGGCGGCAACGGAGACAAGGGTACGGCGGGTGTTCATGGTGAGGGGCTTTCGAGGTTTTGAAGAAGAGAAAGATGCAGCAACGGCCTACTGCAGGGCACGCGAGATGCGGGCCGCCGTGACGACGGTCATGTGGAGCAACGCAGCTTCCATGCCCTCGACGCGCGTGAGCGGCGCCATGAGCGTGATGGCGCCGCGCAGGCGTCGGCCCGAAGCCAGCAACGGTGCGCTCGCGCCCCAGACGCCGGCATCGACCTCGCCGTGGGTCACGGCATGGCCGGCCTGGCGGATCGCGTCGAGTTCGGCGGCGCGCGCGGAGCGGCGCTCGGGGCTTTCGTCCAGCCCGTCGAGCAAGGCATCGCGCTGGTCCAGCGGCAGATGGGCCAGCAGGCACTTGGCGCTGGCGCCGTCGCTGGCCGGCACGCTGCGGCCCCGGTCGAACGAGCAGCGCAGGGAATGCTCGCTGTCGATCATTTCGAGGCACACCACGCGGTCGTTGACTGCCGTGACCAGCGCCACGCTTTCATGGCTTTGCTGGGCCAGCGTGCGCATGTCGGCGCGGGCCGCCATGACAAGGTCGGAGTTGCCGTCGAAGCCGCTGGCCAGTTGCACGCTCACCGGGCCCGGCGAGTAGCGCCCGTCCGACTCCATCACGAAGCCCCAGCGCCGCAGCATGGCGATCTGCCGGTACAGCGTGCTCTGCGACAGGCCGGTGGCCTGCACCAGCTCGGCGGCCGTCATCGCCACCTTGCTTTGCGCCAGCACCGACAGCACGAAGAGCGCGCGGTCGTTGTGGGCGGGGGTGTCGGTCGGGAACGTCATCGGGGGCAATCGCGGGATGTCGGGAGTAGAACCGGCGTGCAGTATCTTGCTCGCCGTTCTCACTTCCAAGCCTTGATTCCCACTTGCTGGGAATAGGCGCGCTTTTTCTTTCTACCTTCGTCTTACCTTCTTGCTGCCGCGCTCAGCCTATGAGCAGCGGAAAGCGCGCATCGTCCATCGGTGCGCCGGCCGGCAGCACCTCGGCCAGACCGGGGAAATCGGGCGAGGTTTTCCAGCTTCTCGGCGCATGGCGGATGTCGTCGCCCATGAACCGCACCGAGAACACGCGGCGCCGGCTCGGGCCCTCGACGCCGGCGGCCGCATGCAGCGTGAGCATGTGGAAGCAGACGAAATCGCCGGGCTCGATGTCCCAGCCGACGATGGGAAAGCGCTCGCGCGCGCCCTCGATGTCGGGCAAGTCCTGCAGGCTGCCTTCGGGGAACCACTTGGCGTGGTTGTCCATGAAGGTGCGCGGCATCAGCCACGGCCCCTTGTGGGAGCCGGCCACGAATTCGAGCGTGGCGGCGCGCGACACCGGATCGACCGGAATCCACATGCTGATGTTCTGCTCGCCCTCGATGTTGTAGTAGGGCTGGTCCTGGTGCCACGGTGTGCGCTGGCGCGTGCCGGGCTCCTTCACGAGCAGGTGGTCGTGGTACAGCCGCACGGTCCGCGAGCCCATGAGGCGCTGCGCGAGTCGCGCGAGCGGCGCCTCGAAGATGAAGCGGCGGAAGGCGTCGATGTCCTGCCAGTTGCAGAAGTCCTCGAAGAAACGGCCCGGATCATCGGGCCGGCTCGCCACCTTGGCGCGCGGGCTGGGCGCCGCGAGGTTCGCCTCGATGCCATCGCGCAGCAGCGCCAGTTCATCTGGCGTGAGCAACTGGCGGATGCAGACCGCGCCGTCGCGCTGGAACTGCGCGACCAGCGCGTCGTCCACGCGTTCCTGCACGCGGCGCTGCAGGTCGGGGGCATCGAAGGTCATCGTCGGGTCTCCTTGTTTGGGGGTGTGTCGGGGACCCGCTTTTTTACTTCACTCGCCGGGCCTACTTGATCATCGGCAGCTTCAGGCCCTGCTTCTTCGCCGTCGCCACCGCGATGTCGTAGCCCGCGTCCGCATGGCGCATGACGCCGGTGGCCGGGTCGTTGAAGAGCACGCGCTCGATGCGCTTGGCGGCAGCGTCGGTGCCGTCGCACACGATCACCACGCCCGAGTGCTGCGAGTAGCCCATGCCCACGCCACCGCCGTGGTGCAGGCTGACCCAGGTGGCGCCACCCGCGGTGTTGAGCAGCGCATTGAGCAGCGGCCAGTCAGACACGGCATCGGTGCCGTCCTTCATGGCTTCGGTCTCGCGGTTCGGGCTGGCGACCGAGCCGGTGTCCAGGTGGTCGCGGCCGATGACGATGGGCGCCTTCAGCTCGCCGTTCTTCACCATCTCGTTGAAGGCCAGGCCGGCGATGTGGCGTTCGCCCAGGCCCAGCCAGCAGATGCGCGCGGGCAGGCCCTGGAAGCTGATGCGCTCGCGCGCCATGTCGAGCCAGCGGTGCGTGTGCTTGTTCTCGGGGAACAGCTCCTTGATCTTGGCGTCGGTCTTGTAGATGTCTTCCGGATCACCCGAGAGCGCCACCCAGCGGAACGGGCCCTTGCCCTCGCAGAACAGCGGGCGGATGTAGGCGGGCACGAAGCCGGGGAAGTCGAAGGCGTTCTTCACGCCTTCGTCGAACGCGACCTGGCGGATGTTGTTGCCGTAGTCGACCGTGGGAATGCCCATGGCCTGGAAGTCGAGCATGGCCTGCACGTGCACGGCGCACGACTTGGCTGCCGCCTTCTTCAGCGCGTCGTGCTGCGACACGTCCTTCATCGCGGCCTGCCACTGCGGCACGCTCCAGCCCGAGGGCAGGTAGCCGTTGATCAGGTCGTGCGCGGAGGTCTGGTCGGTCACGAGGTCGGGCTTGATGCCGCCGGCCTTCGCGCGCTTGACCAGTTCGGGGAGGATGTCGGCCGCGTTGCCCAGCAGCGCGATCGACACGGCTTCCTTCGCGTCGGTGTGCTGCTTGATCAGCTCGAAGGCGTGGTCGATGTCGCGCGCCTGCTTGTCGACGTAGCGCGTGCGCAGGCGGAAGTCGATGCTGCTCTGCTGGCACTCGATGTTGAGCGACACCGCACCGGCCAGCGTGGCCGCCAGCGGCTGCGCGCCACCCATGCCGCCCAGGCCGGCCGTCAGGATCCACTTGCCCGCGAGGCTGTTGTTGTAGTGCTGGCGGCCGGCTTCGACAAAAGTCTCGAAGGTGCCCTGCACGATGCCCTGGCTGCCGATGTAGATCCAGCTGCCAGCAGTCATCTGGCCGTACATGAAGAGGCCCTGGCGGTCGAGTTCGTTGAAGTGCTCCCAGTTGGCCCACTTCGGCACGAGGTTCGAGTTGGCCAGCAGCACGCGCGGTGCGTTCTCGTGCGTCTTGAACACGCCGACCGGCTTGCCCGATTGAATCAGCAGCGTCTCGTCGTCGTTCAGTTCCTTCAGCGACGCGAGGATCTGGTCGTAGCACTCCCAGTTGCGCGCGGCGCGGCCGATGCCGCCGTACACCACGAGGTCTTGCGGGCGCTCGGCCACCTCGGCGTCGAGGTTGTTCTGCAGCATGCGGAACGGCGCCTCGGTGAGCCAGCTCTTGCAGTTGAGCTCGCTGCCGCGCGGCGCGCGGATCACGCGCGTCGGGTCATGGCGCGGGTCGGTGGCGTCGGGGTTGTTGAGGGCGAATTTGTCGGGAGCGTTCATGGTGTGGTTCTCCTATCTGGCGATCTGTTGATCTGTCGGGTGAGGTTTTACGAGCGGCTGGGCAGGATGTCGAGCAGCGCGGCCGGCAGCTCGGCCTTCAGCGCCCACTGGCGCATGGCTTCGATGTCGGGAGCGAGGTAGCGGTCGCGTTCGAGGAAAGCGACCTTCTGGCGGATGGCGGCGAACTCCGCTTCCACCAGTGGCGAACTCTTGAGCTTGCGCTTGAGTTCGATGCCTTGTGCGGCGGCCATGGCTTCGATGCCGACCACCACCGCGGTGTTGTTGACCATGTCGCCCAGGCGGCGCGCGGCGAAGGTGGCCATCGACACATGGTCTTCCTGATTGGCCGAGGTCGGCAGGCTGTCGACGCTGCCCGGATGCGCGAGCGACTTGTTTTCAGACGCGAGCGCCGCGGCCGTGACCTGCGCGATCATGAAGCCGGAGTTGAGGCCGCCATCGCGCACCAGGAACGGTGGCAGGCCCGACAGGCCGCTGTCGAGCAGCAGCGCCAGGCGACGCTCGGAGATGGCGCCGACTTCGCTCACGGCCAGCGCAATGATGTCGGCCGCGAAGGCGACGGGCTCGGCGTGGAAGTTGCCCCCCGAGATGACTTCGCCGGTGTCGCAGAACACCAGCGGGTTGTCGGATGCGGCGTTGGCTTCGATGACCAGCACGCGCGAGGCATGCACGAGGTTGTCGAGGCAGGCGCCCATCACCTGCGGGATGCAGCGCACCGAGTACGGGTCCTGCACACGGCCGCAGTCGGCGTGCGACGGCACGATCTCGCTGCCGTCGAGCAGCGTGCGCACCGCGCCTGCGACGGCGATCTGGCCGGGCTGGCCGCGTGCGGCGTGGATGCGCGCGTCGAAGGGCTTGATCGAACCCTGGATGGCTTCGAGCGACAGTGCGCCCGACATCAGCGCGGCAGCGAAGACGTCTTCCGCGCCGAACAGGCCGGCCAGTGCCAGCGCGGTCGACACCTGCGTGCCGTTGAGCAGCGCCAGGCCTTCCTTGGGGCCGAGCACGAAGGGTTCGAGGCCGATGCTGCGCATCGCTTCGGCACCGCTGACCTTCTTGCCGTCAGCCAGCGTCGCTTCGCCTTCACCGATCAGCACGCAGGCCATGTGCGCGAGCGGCGCGAGGTCGCCCGATGCGCCGACCGAGCCCTTGCACGGAATGCTCGGCGTCACGCCCGCGTTGAACAGCGCCAGCAGCGCATCGACCAGCGCGGGCCGCACGCCCGAGTGGCCACGCGCCAGGCTCACGGCCTTGGTCGCGAGGATCATGCGCACCACCGGCGGGGCCAGCGGCTCGCCCGTGCCCACGCTGTGCGACAGCACGAGGTTGCGCTGCAGCTCCGCCAGGTGGTCGTTGCCGATGCGCGTGCTCGCGAGCTTGCCGAAGCCGGTGTTGATGCCGTAGACGACCTGGTCGTTCTCGACGATGTGGCGCACCGCCGCTTGCGAGAGCGCCATGCCGTCGCGCACCGACGGATCGAGCGCGAGTTGCACGCCGCCGGCCTGGATGCGTCGCAGCATCGCAAGATCGACCTTGCCGGGCGTGAGGGTCAGGGTGGTTTCTGGTTTGGCGGTGTGATTGCTTGGCATGTGAACCTGTCTATACAAGTGGTTGCGAGAGAAAACGTGGGTCTCTGGGGACGAAAAAAACTAGCCGGAGCTTGGGTTGCCGTCGGCTCGAAAACGGCTGCCCAGGCTGTAGCGCGAAGCGGGATGCAGACAGCGCACCCATGTCACGGGCGTGGTGCGAATCCAGGTGCGGCGCGTCAGCAGCAGGCAGGGGTCGGTGGGCGTCATCGCGAGCCGGGCGGCCTGTTCGGCGCTGGGCAGCACGGCGTCGACGACGTGTTCGATCTGGTCGAAGGGCACGTTGCGCAGCAGGTATTCGCTGGGCGGCGTGCCGCTGAAGTCTTGCTCGAGGTAGTCGGGCACGACCTGCGGATTGACGTAGCGTTCTTCGAGCTGCACGGGCGTGTCGTTCTCCCAGTGCAGGCAGGCGCTGTGGAACACCGAGTCGCCGGGGCGAAGGTCGAGCCATGCGGCCACGTCGGGCGATGCGGCGATGCGTTCGACGGCGATCATTTCGCAGCGGTAGTCGTGACCACGCTGGCGGATTTCGCTGGCGATGTTGGCGATCTGCAGCAGCGTCGATTGCGGCTTGTTCTCGGCCACGAAGCTGCCGACGCCGGCCACGCGCACGATGCGCCCCTGTTCCACCAGTTCGCGCAGCGCGCGGTTCACCGTCATGCGCGCCATGCCGAACTGGGCGACCAGTTCATGCTCGGAAGGCAGGCGGTGACCGGGCGGCCACGTGCCGTCCTGGATCTTGCGGGAGATGTGATCCTTGACTTGCGCGTAGAGCGCGAGAGTGGGCAGGTCGCGTTTCATCGTGCTGTCGGTCAATGCTCCGCAGCAGCCATCGACTCCGCGCGAATCTCTTCAGTCAGCCGCGCCTTGATTTCCATGAACTCCGGCGAGGTCTTGATCGTGTAGCTGCGCGGATGCGGAAAGTCGACCGCGATCTCGGTCTTGATGCGGCCCGGCCGCGCACTGAACACCGCCACGCGGTTGGCCATGAAGATCGCTTCGTCGATGTCGTGCGTGACGAACAACACCGTCTTCTGCGCCGATTCCCAGATGCCGAGCAGCAGTTCCTGCATCAGCACGCGGGTCTGGTTGTCGAGCGCGCCGAAGGGCTCGTCGAGCAACAGCATCTTGGGGTCGTTGGCGAGCGCGCGCGCAATCGCCGTGCGCTGCTGCATGCCGCCCGAGAGCTGCTTGGGGAAGTGGTGCTCGAAGCCGCGAAGACCCACCTTGGCGATGAAGAACTCGCTGCGCTCCTTCTGGTCGGCTTCGCTCATGCCGCGCTCGCGCAGGCCGAAACGGATGTTCTGCGCCACGGTGAGCCACGGAAAGAGCGTGTAGCTCTGGAACACCACGCCGCGGTCGGCGCCGGGGCCTTCGATGCGCTCGCCGTCGAGCATCACCTGGCCGGTGGTCGGGAAGTCGAGCCCCGCGACGATGCGCAGCAGCGTCGACTTGCCGCAGCCCGACGGGCCGAGGATGGTGACGAAGTCGTTCTCACGCACCTCGAAGTCGATGGGCAGCAGCGCTTGCGTGCTCTGGCCCTTGTTGCCGGTGAAGACGCGCGAGACGCCCTGGATGGAGAGTTGGTTCTTCACAGTGCGGCCCATGCAAACAGACGGCGGTTCATTGCCTTGAAAGCGAAATCGGACAGGAGGCCGATGACGCCGATCACGATGATCCCGAAGATGATCTGGCCGGTGTTCAGCAACGCCTGGCTGTCGGTGATCATGTGGCCGATGCCCGAGGACGAGCCGATCAGCTCGGCCACGATCACGTAGGTCCAGGCCCAGCCGAGCACCAGGCGCAGCGTCTCGGCGATGCCAGGCGCGGCGCCCGGAATGAGCACCCGCGCGACGATGCCGCGGTTGTTGGCGCCCAGCGTGTAGGCCGCTTCGACGAGGTCGCGGCGCGCGCCGCCCACGGTGACGGCCACCATCAGCACGATCTGGAAGAAGGAGCCGATGAAGATCACCAGCAGCTTCTGCATTTCGCCCAGGCCCGCCCAGAGGATGAGCAGCGGGATGAAGGCCGAGGCCGGCAGGTAGCGGCAGAAAGAGACGAAAGGCTCGAAGAAGGCCTCGACGGTCTTCCAGGTGCCCATCGCCACGCCCAGCGGCACCGCGAACACGGCCGCCAGCAGAAAGCCGCCGAACACGCGCCACACGGTCATGCCGATGTCGTTGATGAAGCCGTACTCGGTGAAGAGCAGCCAGCCCTCCTTGACCATGGTCGGCGGGCTCGCCAGGAAGGTCGGCGACACGAAGCCGCCGAGCGTGGCGAGCGCCCACACGACCACGAACAGGACAAAGAAGCCCAGGCCCAGCAGCACGCGCGCACGCGCACCGATGGGTTCGAGCGGCGCGAACGCGCGACGGCGTACGGGGGCCACGGGCTTGGACGAGGCGGTGGTGGGCGCGGGTGCCATGCGAGGCGCCATCTGCGGCATGGCTTTACTTGACGAAGCTTGCATCGAAGGTCACGGTGTAGTCTTCAGGCGCCTTGCGGATCACGCCGGCTTCCAGCAGGATGGCCGCGGCTTCCTTCATGAAAGTGGTGATCTCGCCGGAGAAGAATTTCTGGTTGGCGGCCTTGTCCTGCCAGCGCAGGTAGGCCGAGGACTTGGCGAATTGCTCGCCGCTTTGCTTGACGGCCGAGCCCATGAGTTCATTGGCCTTGGCCGGGTCGGCCTTGATCAGGTCGAGCGCGTCGAAGTACGACTTGGTGAGCGCGGCGGCCGCCTTGGCGTTGGCCTTGAGCCAGGTGGGCGCGCAGCCGACGGTGTCCATCACCATCGGGTAGTCCAGTGTGGTGGCCAGGATCTTGCCGGCGGCGGGGTTGGCGCGCACGGTCGAGAGATACGGCTCGTAGGTCATGGCGCCGTCGTTCTGGCCGGCCACGAAAGCCTGCGCGGCGGGTTGCGGCTCGAGCGAGACCACCTTCACGTCCTTCAGCGTCATGCCGTTCTTGCTGAGCATCCAGGCCAGGCCGAAGTACGGCGCGGTGCCGGGGGCGCTCACGCCGATGGTCTTGCCCTTGAGGTCGGCGAAGGTCTTGACGTCGTTGCGCACGGCCAGGCCGTCGGCGCCGTAGGACTTGTCCATCTGGAAGATCTGCACGATGGGCACGCCGTTGGCGTTCCAGGCCACGTGCGTCTCGACCGTGGTGGCCGCGCACTGGATCGCGCCGGAGGCGAGCGCCAGGTGGCGGTCTTTCTGCGGGATCATCTTGAGTTCGACGTCCAGCCCGTTCTTCTTGAAGATGCCGGCCTTGTCGGCCAGCGAGAGCGGCGCGAAGCCGGTCCAGCCGGACATGCCGAGCGAAATCTTCGTTTCCTGGGCGGCGGCCGTTCCGGCCATGCCCGCTGCACACACACCTGCTGCCAGCAGCGAAGCGACTTTCACAACTACCGTCGTCTTGACCATGGGTACTCCTGGTTCTGTTCTTTGAGAGATGGCTCGGCGATGCACCCCGGACTCCGGGCTGCGCTCGCCTCGCATTGTTGCCAAGCGCCCCAACTTGTATATACAGGATAACCCGGAAGGTCTCTTTCGGTGCATGCCTGAGGGAAAATGCACCAGATTGCTGTCTATACAGGAAAGGCGGCGGGACGGAGGCCACTGTTGCAAACCTCGTGCCACAGTCATATCGGTGTCGCTGGGGGACAATCGGCGCCTTCCCTTTTTTCGCCCTCGCGCCCTGTCGCGTTCGCTGCCTGTGTCCTCTCTTGCTCCCCATCCCCTCGACGACGCCCCCGGCAGCGCAGCACCCGCCGACATCCTTCACGAAGTCTTCGGCTACGCGCAGTTCCGGGGCGCCCAGCAGGACATCGTCGACCACGTGGTGGCGGGCGGCGACGCGCTGGTGCTGATGCCCACGGGCGGCGGCAAGTCGCTGTGCTATCAGATCCCGGCCATCGCGCGGCAGCGCGCGGGGCATGGCGTGTCGGTGGTGGTGTCGCCGCTGATCGCGCTGATGCACGACCAGGTGGGCGCGCTGCACGAAGCCGGCGTGAGCGCGGCCTTTTTGAATTCCACGCTCGACTGGGAACAGACGCAGGACGTCGAGCGCCGCATGCTGCGCGGCGAGATCACGCTGCTGTATGCGGCGCCCGAGCGGGTGAACACGCCGCGCTTTCTGTCGCAGCTCGATTCGCTGAAGGAGCGCGGCAAGCTGTCGCTGTTCGCGATCGACGAGGCGCATTGCGTGAGCCAGTGGGGCCACGACTTCCGCCCCGAGTACCGCGCACTGACGGTGCTGCACGAGCGCTATGCGGGCGTGCCGCGCATCGCGCTCACGGCCACGGCCGACGACCTGACGCGCGCCGACATCGTCGAGCGGCTGCAGCTCGAAGAGGCGCGCCAGTTCGTCTCCAGCTTCGACCGGCCGAACATCCGCTACACCATCGTCGAGAAAAAAGACGCCACCACGCAGTTGCTGCGCTTCATCGAGCGCGAGCACGAAGGCGATGCCGGCGTGGTCTATTGCCAGTCGCGCAAGCGGGTGGAAGAGCTGGCAGTGACGCTGCGCGACGCGGGCATCAACGCCCTGCCCTATCACGCGGGGCTGGATGCGGCGGTGCGCCAGAAGCACCAGGACCGCTTCCTGCGCGAAGAAGGCGTGGTGATGGTCGCGACCATCGCCTTCGGCATGGGCATCGACAAGCCCGACGTGCGTTTCGTCGGCCACATCGACATGCCCAAGAACATCGAGGGCTACTACCAGGAAACCGGCCGCGCGGGCCGCGACGGCGGCCCCGCCGACGCCTGGATGACCTACGGCCTGAACGACGTGGTGAACCAGCGCCGCATGATCGACGAGAGCCCGGCCGGCGAAGAATTCAAGCAGGTGATGCGCGGCAAGCTCGACGCGCTGCTGTCGCTGGCCGAGGCGAGCGACTGCCGGCGCGTGCGCCTGCTGGGCTACTTCGGCGAGAAGAGCACGCCCTGCGGCAACTGCGACAACTGCCTGAACCCGCCGCAGGTGTGGGACGGCACCGATGCCGCGCGCAAGCTGCTCAGCACCATCTACCGCGTGCAGCAGCTCAGTGGCATCAGCTTCGGCGCAGGACACGTCATGGACATCCTGCGCGGCAAGTCGACCGAGAAGGTCAAGCAGTTCGGCCATGAGCGCATCAGCACTTTCGGGCTGGGTGCGGAGTTCAGCGAAGTGCAGTTGCGCGGCGTGCTGCGGCAACTGATCGCCACGGGCGCGCTGGCGGTGGACGCGGAAGCGTTCAACACGCTGAAGCTCACCGAAGGCTCGCGCGCGGTGCTCAAGGGCGAGGCGGCGGTGACGCTGCGCGAGTCGATCTCGTCACCGACGGAGCGCAAGTCGCGGCGCGAGAAAGTCGCCAAGGGCGCGCCTTCGCCGGCGGCGGCCAAGCTGGACGACGTCGGCAAGAAGCGCTTCGAGGCGCTCAAGGCCTGGCGCGCCGAGGTCGCGAAAGAGCACAACCTGCCGGCCTACGTGATCTTCCATGACGCGACGCTGGCCTCGATTGCCGAGCGCGCGCCGGCCACGCTCGAAGACCTGCAAGGCATCAGCGGCATCGGCACCAAGAAGCTCGAGGCTTATGGCACCGAAGTGCTGAGGGTCTGCGAGGCGTTCTGACACGGGCCCGGCCATGGACACCCGCCAGATGCGCTGCATTGTTGCGGTTGCCGAGGCAGGCAGCCTCACACAGGCGGCCGAACGGCTCGGCCTGGCACAGCCGGCGCTCACACAGACGCTGAACCGGCTGGAGCAGGAGCTCGGCACGCGGCTGTTCACGCGCACGCGCCGCGGCGCCGCGCTCACGCCGGCGGGCCTGGCGATCATCGATGACCTGCGCGCCAGCCTCGCCTACAGCGACACCGCGGCCGAACGCGTGCGGGCCATGAGCGCCGGGCGGGCCGGCCGGCTGACCGTGGGTTTCGTGACGCATGCGGTCTACGAAGTGCTGCCGAACGCCTTGCGCCGGCTGCGCGCCGAACATCCGCAGCTCGACGTGGTGCTGCGCGAGATGAGCAATGCCGAGCAGGTGGCGGCGCTGGAGGGCGGCCGCATCGACATCGCGCTGCTGCATCCGCCGGTGTCGGTGAATGCGCGGGTGCACGAGTTGCGGCTGGGCGAAGAGGCGATGGTCGCCGCGCTGCCGGCCGACTGGCCGCTGGCCGACGACGGCTGCGTGTCGCTCGCCGACATCGCCCGGCACGGCCTGGTGTGGTTTCCGGAAGAGCAGATCCCCGCCCTGCGCGCCCAGTTGCTCGGCGCGCTGCGCCGCGCCGGCCATGAAACGCGGGTGGTGCAGGACGCCAATCGCACGCTGACGGTGCTGGCCTGCGTGGCGGCGGGCCTGGGCTGGTCGCTGCTGCCGCGCTCGGTGCGCGCGCTGCAGCACGAGGGCGTGCGCTATGCCGAAGTGCGCGATGGCGTGGGACTGCCGGCCTTCGAGCTGTCGGCGCTGTGGCTGGCGCGGTCGCGCCCGACCTTCGCGGACGCTTTCGCCGCGTTGCTGCACGGCTAGAAGGCGAATCGGGGCGAAGCGGGCCGCATCGGGGCCTGCGTCATGCGCCGTCAATCCATCTGGATCTTGTTGTCCTTCGCGAGCCGGGTCCACTTGGTGATCTCGGCGCGGCGGAAGCTGTCGAGCTCGGCCGGGCTGGAGCCGATGACCTCGGCGCCGAGCGCTTCGAGCCGGGTGCGCACCTCGGGGTCGTTGAGCGTGGCCGCGAATTCCTTCGACAGCCGCTCCACCACGGGCGCCGGCGTGCCGGCCGGCACGAACACCGCATTCCATTCGTAGACCTCGTAGCCGGGCAGGCCGGCCTCGGCCACGGTGGGCAACTGTGGCAGTGCGTGCGCATGGGTCTTGCCGGTCACGGCCAGCGCGCGCAGCTTGCCGCCCTGAATGAAGGGCAGGCTGGACGCAAGGCTGGCGAAGAACACGGGAACGTGCCCCGACATCACGTCGGTGAGCGCCGGACCGCCGCCCTTGTAGGCCACGTGCGTCATCTGGACGCCGGCCATCGAGGCGAACAACTCGCCCGCCAGATGCTGCGCCGAACCGTTGCCCGACGAGGCGTAGTTGATGCCGCCCGGCTTCGCTTTTGCCTGTGCGATCAGGTCGGCGACGCTCTTGATCGGTGCCGACGGGTTCACCACGAGCACGTTGGGCACCTTCACCAGCAGTGACACCGGCGCCAGTTCGCGCAGCGTGTCGAAGGGCATCTTGCGCAGCGCGGGGTTCTGGGCGTGGTTGGAGGCGTCGAGCATCACGGTGTAGCCGTCCGGCGCGCTCTTGGCGACCAGGTCGCCGCCGATGGCGCCACCGGCGCCGCCGCGGTTGTCGATCACCACCGGCTGGCCCAGCCTGGCCGAGAGCTTGGGCGCGATGATGCGGGCGACCGCATCGACCGTGCCGCCCGGCGGATAGCTCACGACGAGCCTGACGGGCTTGGCCGGCCATGCCTGGGCATGCACCGACAGCGCGGCCAGCAGCAAGGCCGCGCCCGCGCAAGCACGGGGGATGGCGCGCCACAGGCGCGCGCGAGAGAGTTCATGGGGCATCGATGTCTCCTGTCTTGAATTTGAACAATTGCGCGGGCGTGTCGACCAGGATGCGGCGACGCGCGGTCTCGTCGGGCACCCAGTCGGCCAGCAGCGCATGCGCGGCGGCGTAGTTCGCGATCTCGCGGTGCTGGGTGTGCGGCCAGTCGCTGCCCCACACCAGGCGCTCGGGCCCGAAGGCCTTCAGCAGGGCCTGGGCGGCATCGCGCGCGGCCGTGGCGGCCGCTGGTGCCGTCACGGCAGGCCAGTTGCGGTAGGCGGCCGACAGCTTGACCCAGACCCGTCCGCACGCCGCGGCGCCGAGCAGCCACGCAAAGCCTTCGTCCGCGATGGCGGGGGCCGACTCGGGCCGGCCGAAATGGTCCACCACCAGCTTGCAGCCGGCGTCGAGAAGGGGCTGCGCCACCTGCGCCAGATCGCGCGATTCGCGGTGCACCTCCACATGCCAGTCGAGTGCGCGCACACGGGCAAAGAACTGCGGCCACTCGGCGCGCGTGAAATCAGGAAGCGGCAGGCCCACGAGATTGAGGCGGACGCCGCAGATGCCGGCCCGGCCCATGGCGTGCAGCGCGGCATCGTCCACCCGGGGATCGAGCACCGCGACACCGCGCAGGCGCTGCGGGCAGGCGCGCAGCGCATCGAGCAAGAAGCCGTTGTCGGTCCCGAGAAAGCTGGGCTGCACCAGCACCGCGTGCGAGACGCCGTGCGCGTCGAGCAGCGCGAGATATTCGGTCAGCGTGGCGTCGTGGTCGGGCACATGGCGCCGCTGTGCCGCCAGGGGCAGGCCACGCGCGAACACATGGGCGTGGCTGTCGATGGCGGCAATGGCTGCGGTGGGCACGGTGTTGTCTCTGTCGGAATCGTTGTGCGTCCGCAGAGTGCGAACGTGGGCGAGTATCCGCAGGGCAACAGCCGTTGGGAACGCGTTTGCGGGTTGCGTTTGGATAAGCCGCGCTTATGACGCGCGCCCCGACAGCGCGCGCGTCGCGCCGTTGCCGGTCAGTTCGGCAGCACCACCGGCACCGGGCGCGTCAGCAGGTCGACATACAGCTCGAAGAAGCGCGCGTTGTCGAACTTCTTCACCACCGTCATCTTCTGCAGCGTCGGGCCTGAGGGCTGCGAGGCATAGCCGATGGAGCGGCCGTTGTCGGCGGCGCCCGGTTTGGCCACCACGTCGACATAGCGCTCCACCGTCTGCGTGGCGTAGGTCGGGTCGAGCAGGTAGGCCAGGGTCAGCGTGTCCCAGATGTTCTGGGTGTAGTTGGGGTTGGTCTCGAAGCCGTTCTTGCCGTCGAAGCCGTAGCCGTTGAGCTTCTGGAACACGTCCGTCACGGCAGTGGGCTTGGCCGGGTGCGCGATGCGGTCGTAGATCGGCTTGGTCAGGAACACGGTGTCGGTCACGTCCAGCGGCACCACCACCTGCGGGATCGGCAGCCGCACCACGAACTGCGCGGCATCGGGGTCGAACCACCAGTTGAACTCGGCCGCCTTGGTGGTGTTGCCGGGCACGTCGATGGCGCCGCCCATGTAGATGATCTTCTTGATCAACGGCACGATCTCGGGGTTCTGCTTCACGGCCAGCGCGATGTTGGTGAGCGGGCCGATGGCCAGGATGGTGATTTCGTTCGGGTTGGCCTTCACGGTGTCGACGATGAAGTCGACCGCGCTCTTGCGCTGCAGCGTGGTGTGGGTGGCGAAGCCATCGGGCGAGGGCTTGAGGTCGGCGTCGCTCTTGGGCTCGGGGCCGCCCCAGGCGCCCAGGTAGCCGTCACCGCCCGCGCCCGCGGCCATTTCGGCCTGCACGTCGGCATAGGTGTGGTTCAGCGCGTAGTTCGCGCCCGAGTAGATGCCGATGCGGTTGCCCACGCCGAGCCGCTCGACCGACATCAGCGCATCGGCCACGCCCTGCTTGAGCCACTGGTTGCCCGAGACCACGCTGATGCCCATGACCTGGACCTTGCCCGTGGCCTGCAGTTGCGCGGCCATGACGCCGAGCTGGCCGTCGTCGCTCATGGTGTTGTAGTCGCTGTCGATGAGGATCTTCTGCGCGGTAGTGCCCGGCGCCCCTCCGAATCCAAAGCCGCCCCCATCGCCCCCGCCGCCGCAACCCGCCAGTGCCGCGATGACGACGACGAACATCGTCCCGATCCATTTGCGCATCTTCTGCTCCTAAGAATTTGGTTTTCAGTCGAGGAACGCTGAAATACAAACGTTTGCGCAAAGCTTTGCGCAAACGTTTGCGAAACTCTAAGGCGCTTGCCACGGGCGTGGCAAGCGCCGTGGCCTAGGGGTTTTCCGCGAGGGTGGGGGGAGAAGATCAGCCCGGGTTGGGAAGCGGCTCGAGCAGGCGGTTGTGGCGCAATGGCGACTGGTCGATCAGGAAGGGCATCTCGGCCTCGGCCGGCTGGGTCTTCTCGATGCCTTGTGTCGCCGCCTTCGTCGCTCGTGCAGGGCAGGAGCCTGTGCTGCGCAATGCAAGGGCTGCGGCCAGCCGGGCTTCGTTCGGGTCGCCGAGCTGGTGGTCGTAGTCGTCGGACACGGCGCAGTTGGGCGTGAAGCCGTCGCCGTAGTCGCCGAAGCCCAACTGGTTCACGCCCTTGACCTGGATCGCGAAGTAGGTGGTGCCGCAGTTGTCCTGTGGATAGAAGCCATAGGGCTTGCCGCAGGTGGTGCCACCGACGAGGTTGACCGTGACACCCACGCCGCGCAGGCTGTTGATGACCGACTCGCTGGCCGAGCAGGTCTGCGAGCTCGTCAGCACGGTCACCCGGGACAAGCCGAGCGTTGGCAGGGGCGCGCGGGCGTTGCTGGTGGTGCTGTAGAACGGCATCTGGCTCTGCGCCAGCGAGAAGCGGAACGGGTTCTTGTCGTTGAAGGTCAGTTGCTCGAAGGTTTTGCCCGCCGTTGCCGACGGCGCGGCGATCATGTAGGCCAGCCGGCTGGCGATGGCGAGCTGGCCGCCGCCGTTGTAGCGCATGTCGAGCACCAGATCCTGGATGCCGCCCGGGCTCCCATTGAAGAAATTCACCGCATCGATGAGCTGCTGTTCGGCGGTCGTGATGTGGTCATTGAACAGCATGTAGCCCACATGGTTGCCACCGCCCACGTCGAGGACCGTGACGTTCTGCACCGGCTTGCTCGTGACAGTGGTCGCTTTCAGCGAATAGGACGCGGCCGGTGCGCTGCCCAACTGGAACGTGAAGTTGTGCGTCTCGCCCACAGCCTTCGGCGAGAGCGCGCCGTTGATGGTGGCGGCGTTGGCCGAGCCGGTGGCGTTGACGAAATCGACACCATCGACGGTCAGCAGCTTGGCGCCGCGTTTCAGCCCGGCCAGGTCGGCGGGCGACCCGGGCTGGACGAGCACAACGCGCAGTTCGCGCGGAGGGCTGGTGGCGATGGACACGAACTCCGCGCCGTAGCTGACCGACACGCCGCCCTGCGACAACTGGCGGTACACCTCGGTGTCGTAGGTGAAGTGAAAGCGGTCCTTGGCCTTGCCCGACTGCGTGGTGGCGGTCGTCTTGAGCACGTTGAACCAGGCGACCGGCGTCGCGTAGTCGGCGGCCTTGAGGGTGGGCGGCACTTCGCCGTACCAGAGGTAGGTTTCGTCGATCCAGCCGCGCACCCAGCTCTTTTCGTTGTCGAGCGAGCCCGGGCGATCGGGGTAGGCCGTGCGGGTGTCGGGGTTGGTGCCGCTGCGCGGCGCGGCGCACAGGCCGGCCACCGTGGACGAGGGAACGATGCCGGTATCGCCGCCGGCGGCGGGTGGCGGCGTGGTGCCGCCGGGGAGCAGGCCGAGCGGCAAGCCGCCGCCCCCACCTCCGCCGCCTCCACAGCCCACCAGCAGGCTGGCCACGGCCAGCGTGACGGCCGCAGCCCAAGCCCCAGGACGCGGCAAGCGCCGCACGTCTGTCTTGCGAAAGCCCATGTGTTCCTCCTCGTGCCCGTGGTGCCGGACGGATGTTTCGCATCGGGCGACCCTGTCTGCCCCGATGCGCTCCCCGGGTTTCACACCCGTTGTTCTGTCGCTGTCTGCTGCTGTCTGCTGCTACTGCACGAACCCCATGCCGCGCGACTCGCGCACTTCAGGCTTGATGCGGTGCTCGGCCTCGAGCTGGTCGAGAAATTCGGCGGCCGAGAATTCGACCGCGAGGATATCGGTCTGCCGTTTCACGGCGGCGAAATCTCCGGGGCAAAGCTGCGGCAATTGCGCCAGCCGCGCTTGCAGGGCGCCGGTCATGAGCGCGGCATCGCCCGCGAGCGCCTCGACCACGAACATGCGCTCGCGCTGCTCCTTGGTGAGCGGCTTGAACTTGATCTTGAAGGTGAAGCGCCGCAGCGCCGCCTGGTCGAGCCGTTCGAGCAGGTTGGTGGTGCAGATGAAGACGCCGTTGAAGCGCTCCATGCCCTGCAGCATCTCGTTGACCTCGGTGACCTCGTAGGTGCGCTGCGCGCCGCGCCGGTCCTGCAGGAAGGAGTCGGCCTCGTCGAGCAGCAGCACGGCCTTTTCGTTCTCGGCCTCCTTGAACATGGCGGCCATGTTCTGCTCGGTCTCGCCGACGTACTTGCTCATGAGGTCGCTGGCCTGCTTGACGATCAGCGGGCGGCCGACGGCCTTGGCGATGTGCTCGGCCAGCGCGGTCTTGCCGGTGCCGGGCGCGCCGTAGAAACACAGCGTGCCGTGGCCGCGCGCCTTCAGCGCCTCGACGATGCGCGGGATCTCGAAGCGGGTTTCGACATGCAGCATGTCGAGGTCGTAGGTGGTGACGCTGCGGCGATCGCCACGGCCGGTGTCGAGCGTGCCCAGGGCAAGGTCGGCGTTGCGCAGTTGCCGCTCGATCAGCCCTTCCATCGAGGCATCGTCGGTGCGGGCCAGCCCCGCGAAGCGCACTGCCGTGCGGATCTGCGCGGGCGTGAGGCCCTTGCGGCCGGCCAGCTTGGCGGTGAAGGCTTCGGACACGACCACGCCTTCGAGCGTCTTCTTCACGAGCTGCTCGCGCGCGCCGGGCGGCGGCGACTTGAGTTCGAGGTGGTACGCAAAGCGACGCCGGAAGGCCGGGTCGATCTGCTCGATGCGGTTGGTGACCCACAGCGTGGGCACGGGGTTGGCTTCGAGGATCTGGTTGACCCAGGCCTTGCCGCTCACGCTGCCGCTGGTGGGCGCGGGGATCTGTTCCGCGCGGGCCATGAACTGCGCGGCCTCGGTGCTGATCGGCGGGAAGACGTCTTCGACTTCATCGAACAGCAAGGCCGCCTGCGCGCTGCCCTTGAGGAAGACCTGCGCGATCTGCAGCGAGCGGTAGCGGTCGCGGCCGCTCAATGAATTGCCGTCGCGGTCGGCGTATTCGACCTCGAAGAGTTCGAGGCCGGCCGCCTGCGCGACGACCTTGGCGAGTTCGGTCTTGCCCGTGCCGGGTGGGCCGTAGAGCAGCACGTTGACACCGGGCTCCTTGCGCGCGACGGCGGCGCGCAGCAGCGTGACGAGCATCTGCGCGTCTTCTTCGACGAAGGAAAAGTCGTGCGGCGTAAGTGCGCTCTTGGCCGAAGGCCGCGTGAACACCGCCATCAGCTCGTTCTGGTCGCGGTACTCGCGCATCAACACAGGCGGCAGCTTCTCGCTGACCTTCATCAGGTCGGCAAGGTCGGTGATGTTGTGCTCGGAGATCAGGTTCTCGACGAGGCCGATGCGTTCGAGCCGTGAGCCCGCGCGCAAGGCCTCGCCCACTTCGCTCGCGTTGACGCCTGCGATGTCGGCGATGGCCGCGTAGGCCTCGGGCGCGTTGTTGACCTTGAACTCGACCAGCAGCGAGCGCAGGTCGCGCTGGTAGCGCGCGAGCGTGCCGTAGAGCAGCAGCGCGCGCTCGGCCTTGTTGAGCTGCAGCAGGCCTGCGAGAGCATCGATGTTCTTCTCGACCAGCGTCGACTGCTTGCGCAGTGCATGCGTGAGCCAGTCGCGTGTGACGGCGAGCACCGAGAGCAGATCCTTGGGCTGGTCCTTCGCGTATTCATCGAGGTAGAAGAAGAGCGTGCCTTCCTCATACGGACCGCGCCACACGCCATGACGTTCGAGCAGCGTGCGGCCATCGAAATTCTCGACGCCCTTCCACGCTTCGTTGCCTGCGCAGCGGCGGCCGAGGAACTCGCGCAACCGCTGCAACACCGGGGCGGGCCACACCAGGTGACGGCCCGTGAGTGACAGCAGTCCGTTGATATCGCGCCGCACATTGAAGCGCGGCCCTTGCTTGGCGGCGAGCGTGAGCACGAAGTGCGAGCACATGAGCTCGAGCACCGGCGCCTCCTTGAGGCCGGGCGAAGGCAATGCCTGCCCGCGTACCGCAGCAGCCACTACATCGACACCCGCACGCTTGACCATCAGGCAACCTCCGATTAGGAAATTCGTGGAGAGACCATAACGCAGACTTTTGGCTTCGGGAAGACCGCCCAACGGTAAAAACCCTCATGGTGCGATTCCAGCCACAATGCCCGCCATGGTCGGAATCGAAGAAATCCAGCGCGCCGCAGTGCGCCTGCAAGGTCAGGTGCTCAATACACCCTGCGTCGAGTCACGCACGCTGTCAGAAATTGTTGGCGCCCAGGTGTTCCTGAAGTTCGAGAACCTGCAGTTCACATCCTCGTTCAAGGAGCGTGGTGCGTGCAACAAGCTGGTCGATCTTTCCCAGAACGGTACACGCGGCGTGATCGCCATGTCGGCCGGCAACCATGCGCAGGGTGTGGCCTATCACGCACAGCGGCTGGGGCTGCGCGCGCTGATCGTGATGCCGCGCTTCACGCCCGGCGTGAAGATCGAACGCACGCGCGGTTTCGGGGCCGAGGTGGTGCTGCATGGCGACACGCTCGACGCGGCCCGCTCGCATGCACTGGAGCTTGCGCAGCGCGAGGGGCTGACCTTCGTGCATCCGTACGACGACGAGGCCATCATCGCGGGGCAAGGCACGGTGGCGCTCGAAATGCTCGATGCGGTGCCTGACCTCGACACGCTGGTGGTGGCGGTCGGTGGCGGCGGGCTGATCGCGGGCATGGCGGTCGCGGCGCGCGAGCTCAAGCCCGGCATCGAGATCGTCGGAGTGCAGACCACGCGCTTTCCGGCCATGGTCAACGCGGTCAAGGGCACGCACCATGTGCAGGGCAAGAGCACCATCGCCGAAGGTATCGCCGTGGGCACACCCGGCGTGCTGACGCAGGAAATCATCGCGAGCAAGGTCGACGACCTGCTGCTGGTGGACGAAGGCGATATCGAGCAGGGTGTGCTGATGCTGCTCGAAATCGAAAAAACACTGGTCGAGGGCGCCGGCGCGGCGGGCCTGGCGGCGCTGATCCGGCACCCGGAACGCTTCAAGGGCAAGCGCGTCGGGCTGGTGCTGTCGGGCGGCAACATCGATCCGATGCTGCTCGCGGCCATCATCGAGCGCGGCATGGTGCGGGCTGGCCGGCTGGCGCGGGTGCGTGTAAGCGCGCGTGACGTGCCTGGCTCGCTGGCCGAAATCACGGCCACTGTCGCCGAAGCAGGCGCTAACGTCGACGAGGTTCATCACCAGCGCGCCTTCACCATGCTGGCGGCGCAGAACGTCGACATCGAGCTGGTGCTGCAGACCCGTGGACGGGCTCACCTGGCCAGCGTGCTGGCTGCACTGAAAGACGCCGGCTTCGAGGCCGAAGAACAACATTGAGAGCCGCTTGACACTCGCGGCCTGGGGGCTCGCAACCCCCTAGACCGCCCAAGGGCTACCCGCCGGTAAAATGCCGGCAGTCTGTCTATTGCGTATTCGAGGTACTTCCCGATGTCCAACCCCACTCCCGTCGATCCGAGCCATGGCGCAGCCGTCGAAAAAGACGCCGTCGAATCGGTCGTTCACCTGATGCCCCTGGTGCTCCCGCTGGCCGGCGGCGTGCTGATGCTGCTGCTGGCGTCGATCGCCGTTTTCCTGGCCTGATGGCCTGACTGACTGACAGGCTTTCGCGGCTTTGTCCGCGGGTCGTGCAACCCGCGCTGACGCACTCTCCCAAAGCGAAACGTTTTCTCAAACGGACCTCCACGCCTTTGCAGGCACGGCGCCCCGTTCGGAAAGACGATTTTTCAACTTAGGAGACTTCCGATGAACGCACCCACGATGAAGGGCCTCACCATTCAGGCGCCCTCATACGTCAAGAACGCCAAGCTGATTGCCTGGGTGGCCGACATGGCCGCACTGTGCAAACCCGAAGCCATCCACTGGTGCGATGGCAGCAAGGAAGAGTACGACCGCCTGTGCCAGCAACTGGTCGACGCCGGCACCTTCAAGAAGCTCAACCCGGTCAAGCGCCCCAATTCATTCCTCGCGGTGTCCGACCCGAGCGACGTTGCACGTGTCGAAGACCGCACCTACATCTGCTCCGCAGAAAAGGAAAACGCCGGCCCCACCAACAACTGGATGGCCCCGGCCGAGATGCGTGCCACTTTGCATCCCCTTTTTGACGGCTGCATGAAGGGCCGCACGATGTACGTCGTGCCATTCAGCATGGGCCCGCTGGGCTCGCCGATTGCGCACATCGGCATCGAGCTGTCCGACTCGCCCTACGTGGCGGTCAACATGCGCATCATGACCCGCATGGGCAAGGCCGTGTACGAGGTTCTGGGCGCCGACGGCGACTTCGTGCCCTGCGTGCATACGGTGGGCGCACCACTCGAAGCCGGCCAGAAGGACGTGTCCTGGCCCTGCAACAAGACCAAGTACATCGTTCACTACCCGGAAACGCGCGAGATCTGGAGCTACGGTTCAGGCTACGGCGGCAACGCGCTGCTGGGCAAGAAGTGCTTTGCGCTGCGCATTGCCTCGAACATGGGCCGCGACGAAGGTTGGCTGGCCGAGCACATGCTCATCCTGGGCGTGACCAATCCCAAGGGCAAGAAGTACCACGTGGCCGGCGCCTTCCCCAGCGCCTGCGGCAAGACCAACTTCTCGATGCTGGTGCCACCCGCCGGCTTCGAAGGCTGGAAGGTCACGACCATTGGCGACGACATCGCGTGGATCAAGCCGCAGGCCGACGGCTCGCTGCGCGCCATCAATCCGGAAGCCGGCTACTTCGGCGTGGCCCCGGGCACCAACATGCTGACGAATCCGAACTGCATGCGCAGCCTGAACGACAGCGTGATCTTCACGAACGTCGCGCTGACCGACGATGGCGACGTGTGGTGGGAAGGCATGGAGCAGGACGCACCGGGCAAGGCATTGCCAGCGCATCTGATCGACTGGCAGGGCAAGGACTGGACGCCGCAGATCGCGAAGGAAACCGGCGCCAAGGCTGCGCACCCCAACGCCCGCTTCACCGTATCCGCGATCAACAACCCGGCGCTCGACGACGCATGGGACGACCCCAAGGGTGTGTCGATCGATGCCTTCATCTTCGGCGGCCGTCGTTCGACGACCGTCCCGCTGGTGACCGAAGCCCGCAACTGGGTTGAAGGCGTGTACATGGCGGCGACCATGGGTTCGGAAACCACCGCCGCCGCCGCTGGCCAGCAGGGTGTGGTGCGCCGCGATCCGTTCGCGATGCTGCCATTCATGGGCTACAACATGAGCGACTATTTCCAGCACTGGCTCGACCTGGGCAAGAAGCTCGAAGCCTCGGGCGCCAAGCTGCCCAAGATCTATACGACCAACTGGTTCCGCAAGGGTGCCGACGGCAAGTTCGTCTGGCCTGGCTACGGCGAAAACATGCGTGTGCTGAAGTGGATGATCGACCGCATCGAAGGCGAAAAGACCGAAGGCATCGAACACGTCACTGGCGTGAGCCCGCGGTATGAAGACCTGAACTGGACCGGCCTGGATTTCAGCGCGCAGCAGTTCGACACGGTGACCAGCATCGACAAGGCGGCTTGGGACGCTGAGTTGAAGCTGCACGCCGAGTTGTTCAAGCAGCTGGAACACCATCTGCCGAAGGAACTGCCGGAGACCAAGGCAGCGATTGAGCAGCGTTTGGCGGCTTGACCTTCTGTATGTGAGGTCAGCCAGGCCTGTCATAGGCTGGCATTGATCTGCAAAGCCATAGAAAGAAGCCCGGTGAATTGAATTCACCGGGCTTTTTATTTGGGTTTAAGAGACCAACGACATCCTTGGCGAGCTGCTTACTGCTGAAGCTGCTGCCTTAGATGGCTCGTTTCTTCGCAATCTCTGAGATTCTGGTTCTCTTTGGTATTTGCGTACGGCCGTTAAAGCGCCCGATCTTTGGCTGAGTGTTTTGGTTTCGGTTTCCCCAATGCAAAAATCC
>NZ_JBPJZR010000021.1:0-95829 GCF_051216615.1 Variovorax raffinosi | reverse complement strand
CGTCAACTTTCGAAGACTTTTTTCTCAACCGCCTAGCCGCTCGCTCCGAAGAGACTTGAACCACCAGACACGCTTTGCAGCGCGATCAGCTGAGCCCACGAGTATATGACAGTTTTTCGAATCAGGTCAACTTTCGACGACTTTTTGCATTCAGGCGACCGAAGCCCAGAGATCCCGCCTGGAAGCCGCTCCGGAATGGCGTCCAAACGGGCAACTTCGTCGCTCCACATGCATCCGCCCGTCCCGCCGCAGATTTGCGTTCATCGGGAAGTGAATCCAACGAGGTCGAGCAAGCGCCCCAACGCAAGTCCGCCGGCCAACTGAGCTGAGGTGGCGACTGACGACGCCTCTACAGCGACAGCCCTGCCCTACTCACCCCGCAATGTCTCTATATATAGAGGACTCGCATGCGCTCCCAGCATCTCCCGAAACGAAAGAGAGATTCCCCTTATCCAGTACAACGTAGCAAACAACAAAAAAGCCGCCCGAAGGCGGCTTTCTATTGAGCGCATCACTGCTTGCTTAGTAATAGCGCGAGTTGTTCATACGGCGCATCGCTTCATACAGCGTGGGCATGCGCACTTCCTGCGAACGGCTGCTCATGCGGGCCAGTGCGTCAACCTTGGCAACCTCAGCAGCAGATACAGTGCCGTCCGATTGCTGGCGCCACACAGCGGCCTGCAGTTCTTGCATCACGCGCGGATCGCTTTGCGCGGTTTCCAGGAAACGGGCGTCAGCGCGGGCCGAAGCACGACGCTGGGCGGCGGCGCGCCAGGAAGCGGCAAGACCGGTCTTGCGCACCGAACCTGCGAACAACACGAACATGGCGATGGCCGCGACGCAGAACACGGTCCAGGCAGCGAGCAAACCGCCTTCGTTCCAGTTCGTCACGAGCGAATCGGTCACCACCAGCACAGCCGCGGCAATGGCGACGATGAACAGGGCGATGAGCGGACGTGCGCCGTTGGCGCCGGCGCGTGCGGCCTGGATCTGGCCGAAGAGCACTTCGGCGCGACGCACGCCGGGGTGGACAGTAGGTTGGTCAACGTGAACGAAGCTGGTCATGGTGCATCCCTCCTGGGAGAGTGAAAAATCAGTGGTGGCAAAGAGTGCCGATGGGGTGATATTAGGGGTTACCCTAGTGTTTTTCCACTTTATCTTTCTGATGTTTATCATTCACAGCACTGATGGATGTCAATTTCCGCACACTCGACCTCAACCTGCTTCGCGTCTTCGACGAGGTGATGGCAGAGCGCAATCTCACGCGCGCCGCCCGCAACCTGTCGATCACCCAGCCGGCCGTGAGCAACGCACTGCGGCGCCTGCGCGAAGTCCTGGGCGATGAGCTGGTGCGCCGCTCCGGTGCCGGCGTGGAGCCCACCCCGCGAGCGCTGGCCCTCTGGCCGACCGTGCGCGACGCCCTGCGCCAGCTCCAGCACACGCTGGCGCCCGGTGAGTTCGATGCAGCCATCGCCGACACCACCTTCCTGCTGGCCATGGCCGACGCCACCGCAGCCGAGCTGATGCCCGGCCTGGTGCAGATTGCCGAAAAGGAAGCGCCCGCCATTTCCCTGCGCGTGCTGCCCCTGACCACGCGCGACCCACGCCGCATGCTGGAACTGGAAGAAGTGGACATGGCCGTCGGCTACTTCCCCGCGGTGATCGCCAGTCTGGCTGCGCGCGGGCAGTCCGGCGTGGGGGTGGCGTTCGAGACCCAGCGGCTCTATCTGGGCCAATATGTATGTGTGATGCGCCGAGACCATCCGCTGGCGAGTGCGCCGCTGACGCTCGACAGCTACTGCGCCGCGCGACATCTGCTGGTGAGTTTTTCCGGACGGCCCTATGGCTTCATCGACCAGACGCTGGGCGCCATGGGGCGCGAACGACGCATCGTGGTGACGGTGAACCAGTTCTTCACGGCCGGCCGGGTGGTGGCCAATTCAGACCTGCTGACCGTGCTGCCACGCCACTTCGTGACCGTAACCGGCATCGACGACCGGTTGGTGCTGCGCGACCTGCCCTTCGACCAGCCGCCGGTGCATGTGGATGCCGTCTGGCACCGGCGCGCCCAGCACGGGCATGCGCATGAGTGGTTGCGCACCGCGCTGTTGCGCTCGGCGGCAGCGGCTTTCGCCGGCTCAGTGCTTGGGCAGAAAATCCCGCAATAGACCGGTCTCTATTCGTGAAACACCGAGGAACCGGCTTCGCCGGGCCTCAGGTGTTGCCCCCGGTAGGGGTTGGCGCGCGCGACACGAAGTGCGCGCAGCCTGGGGGCGAGTCAGTTACCTGACGACGCTGAGCCAGGCGCTGGCTGCGGCGCGCAGTTCCTGCGCGTGGTGAGCTCCGCGGCCGGCGCGAACGTCGGCGCTTTCCATCAGGGCGGCCGCGTGGCTGGCGGGGGCGTTGACGGGCGTGGAGCGGAAGAAACGGGCCACTTGGGCGATGAGGCTGAACATGACAGTGCGCGGCTTTTGGCTGCGCTGGAGTGGTTGATGCTCCAAGATTAAGGGTTATCCCTAACAAAACAAGCCCCACCTTATGCACTTGATGCATGGGGCAATTCACCTAGACTGGCCCGACGATGAAGCTGCAACTGCTCTCCGACCTGCACCTGGAGTCCCACCCCCACTTCCGTGCCGAGCCTGTTCCGGGCGCCGACATGCTGATCCTGGCGGGCGACATCGGCTCCTACCAGCAAGGCTCCCGCCTGACCGATACCGACTTCGGCCTGGGCCGCTTTTCACCCCGCAACGGCTGGCCGGTGCCCGTCGTCTACGTGCCGGGCAACCACGAGTACGACAACGTCGACTTCGACGAAACCCACGAGCGGCTGCGCACGCTCTGCGAAGAGCTGGACATCCTCTGGCTGGAGCGCGAAACCCGGGTGATCGACGGCATCCGCTTCGTCGGCACCACGCTCTGGGCCGACTTCGACGCGCTGGTCGAGCCCACCGACGGCCTCGCCGATGCGCTCAAGAAGCGCGGCAAGGCGATGCGGGCGGCCGATTTCTATCTTGAAAAAGCGGCCACCATGCGTAACGGTGAGCTCTTCCTGGCGGCACAGCTTCGCGAACAGGCGCTCGCCTGCCAGGCCTGGCTGGAGCAAGCGCTGGCCGAGCCCTTCGACGGCACCACGGTCGCCATCACCCATTTCGCGCCCAGCCTTGCGAGTGCCGATCCGCGCTACGGACTGACGCCCGGCACGGCCGGTTTCTGCAATGCACTCGACGAACTGCTGCCCCACGCCAAGCTGTGGCTGCACGGCCATCTGCACAGCCCCTTCGACTACATGAAGAACGGCTGCCGCGTGGTGGCCAACCCGCTGGGCTACAAGCGCAATGGCGAGCAGGAAGGCTTTCGCCCCGACCTGCTGATCGACGTGCGCTGAACCACGCCGTAACCGGCCGCAACCCACGCGCCATGCCGGCTGTGTAGACTGCCGCGAGCCCATCCATCCCCGGGGAGAGCGCCATGACACAGCAGCAGCAACAACAACGCCGCACCTTCCTGCAACACACGGCCGGCGCAGCCGCGGCGGCCGGCATGCTGTCGCTGCTGCCCAAGGCGCTGGCGCAGCAAACGCCCGACGCCGCCGGCAAGGCGATGGGCCAGTTATCGATGGCCGAAATGTCGCGCCGCCTCGCGGCCGGCACGCTCAGCAGCAGCCAGTTGGTGGAAGAAGCACTGGCCGCGATCCAGAACCCCGCCGGCGAAGGCGCGCGCACCTTCATCCAGGTGCACGCCGAATCGGCCCGCGCCGCCGCCGCCCGGCTCGACACCGAGCGCAAGAGCGGCCGCCCCGCCGCCTCGCCGATCGCGGGCATCCCCGTCTCGCTGAAAGACCTGTTCGACGAAGCCGGCATCACCACGCTCGGCGGCTCGACAGTGCTGGTCGGCCAACCACCGGCAGCGCGCGATGCGGTGGTGGTCGAGCGGTTGCGGCGGGCCGGCGCGATCATCATCGGGCGCACCAACACGGTCGAGTTCGCCTACACAGGCCTCGGCATCAACCCGCACTACGGCACGCCGAAGAACGTCTACGACCGCGCGACCGGCCGCATCCCCGGCGGCTCGACCTCGGGCGGCGCCATCTCGGTGGCCGACGGCATGGCGGCCGGCGCCATCGGCACCGACACCGGCGGCTCGCTGCGCATTCCTTCCGCACTGAATGGCCTGGTGGGCTTCAAGCCCACGCAGCGCCGCATTCCGCTCGACGGCGTGATGCCGCTGTCGACCTCCTTCGACTCCGCCGGGCCGATGGCCTGGACGGTGGAAGACTGCGCCCTGCTCGACGCGGTGCTGGCCGGCGAGCTGCAGCGTCCGCTCAAGGTGCCGCCGCTGCGCGGCCTGCGCTTCGCAGTGCCCAAGACCTTCTTCCAGGACGACCTGTCGCCCCAGGTGGCCACGGCCTTTGCCGCCGCGCTGTCCAAGCTCTCGGCAGCCGGCGCCACGATCACCGAGCTGCCCATGGCCGAGTTCGCGAAGGCCCCGACCATCAACCCGCGCGGCATGATCACCGCCGCCGAGGCCTTCACCTGGCATCGCGAGTTCATCAAGACCGGCGCGGCCAAGTACGACCCACGCGTGCTGGCCCGTATCAAGACCGGCGAAACCATCACCGCGCCCGACTACCTGCAACTGCAGGCGCTGCGCCGCCAGTTCATCCGCTCGATCAACACGGCCGCCGCCGGCTACGACGCGATGCTGATGCCCACCACGCCCGACATCGCACCGCCCATCGCCGAAGTGCTGAAAGACGACGACACCTATTACCGGATCAACGGCCGCATGCTGCGCAACCCGTCGGTGGTGAACCTGTTCGATGGCTGCGCGCTGTCGGTGCCCTGCCATGAAGTGGGCGCGGCGCCGGTCGGCCTGATGGTCGCCGGCATCGGGAACACCGATCACCGGTTGCTGGCGGTAGGCGCGGCGGTGGAAGCCGTGGTGACGCCGCGGCGCGCTCTCAGCAGCTGAAGCGCTTCATTCAGCGCGTGGCCAGGCCGTCGAAGCAGGTCGCGAGCACCAGTTCGACGATCTGCTCGTCGCTCTGCAGGCCGCCCGCCTTGAGAAAACCGAGCACCGGATCGCAGGCGCGCGCGAACAGCGTGTAGAGCACGGCAATCGCCGGCAGCTTCGGGTTCAGCGTGCCATCGGCCTGCGCGGCCTGGATCCAGCCGCCGAGCTGGTCGCTGATCGTCACGAGGCGGTCGATGTAGCCCCGGTTGTTCATGAGCGCGGCGCGCAGGGTCGAGTTCTGGTGCGGCAGCGAAGGCATCTCGCCGGCCAGTTGCACCTGCATGGCCCACTGCACCACGGCGCGCAGCTTGGCGATCGGCTTGTCGCCGGCCGGCACCGAGGCCAGGAAGTCCAGCGTGCGCTGCATGATCCGCACCATCGCGGCGGCGGCCAGGTCTTCCTTGCTCGGGAAGTGCTTGTAGAGGCTGGCCTTGGCGATGCCGACCGAGGCGGCGACCTCGTCGACCGTCATCGACTCGAAGCCCTTTTCGGCCAGCAGGCGGTTCGCGGTCTGAACGATGGCCTCCTCGCGGGCCAGCAGCATCTGTTCCTTGAACGAGGTCTTGGCGGGGGCGGCGGCATTCATGCCGGAAATTCTAGTCTTGGGCGTCGCCGACCAGACGGGGCGGATGCCGAAATACCTTCCGGTCTTTTACAGACCGACCAGTTGCACCCGATGAACTCAGGCGTTGCGGCCCTTGGAGACGAGCCGGATGCCCGGCATCAACTCCGCCGCCAGCTCCGGCCGCTCCAGCGCGTAGTCGAGGTTCATGCGCGCGATTTCCACGTGCTCCTCGCCCAGCGCCTGCGCACGCGAACCCTGGCCGCGCTCGATGGCCTGCACCATCGCGTGGTGCGTGCGGTGCGCCTGCCGCATCCATTGCTGGCCCTCTTCCATCGACGACTGCATCGGCAGCATCGCGCTCGGCGCGGCGAAAGGCTGGCCGCCCAGCATGTCCATCACCCGCTTGAGCGCGAGATTGCCGCAGCCCTCGAGGATCAGCTTGTGGAAGCGGTCGTTCATCTCGACGTAGGCCGCGTAGTCATCCAGCTCCATGCTGGGCTTGTTGACCGCCCGGTCGCCGTCTTCCAGGCATTCCTTCAGATCGCGCAGCAACTGGCGCGAGGCGCCGTCTTCGGCCAGCAGGCGCGCGGCAAAGCCTTCGATCACGCCGCGCACGCGGATGGCGTCGGCCACTTCCTGCGAGGTGAATCGGCGCATCTGGTAGCCGCCGCTGGGCGATTGCTCGATCAGCCCTTCGTGTTCGAGGCTGGCCAGCGCCAGGCGCACCGGCGTGCGCGAAGCCTCGAGTTTCTCGGCGAGCGGGATCTCGGCCAGCCGCTCTCCGGGCACGAATCCGCCCTTGAGAATCAGGTCGCGCAACTGCACGAGCACGCGGGATTGTTGGGAGTCCATCGGCGGATTCTAGGAGACGCGCCCGACACTGCACGCAGCATATTTACTCTGGCTCGGTTGTTGCATGCACTCCATCGCAACAAGTGTCAAAAACACACGCTACGCTCAGCGTTTACCCGTATTTATACGTTTCCCCGCCCCGATTCGGGGCAAAAACGCCGATGAAAGTTTGACC
This sequence comes from Variovorax raffinosi, assembly GCF_051216615.1. Classification (NCBI taxonomy): domain Bacteria; kingdom Pseudomonadati; phylum Pseudomonadota; class Betaproteobacteria; order Burkholderiales; family Comamonadaceae; genus Variovorax; species Variovorax raffinosi. The sequence continues at coordinate 89,221 of NZ_JBPJZR010000021.1, read as the reverse complement.
CGGATCGAGGATCACCAAGACAATGCATACAGTTGCATGCAATGCCTGCAAGCCTCTTTCCAAAGAACCCACGATGGAGCCCGCACGATGATCAGCGCAGAGCAGAACGATTTCATCACCCGCGTCGGACGCGACGCCCCGGCCGGCAAGCTGCTGCGCCGCTACTGGCAGCCGGTGGCCCTGGTCGACGAGCTGGCCGGCCCGCGCCCGGTCAAGCCGGTGAAGCTCATGGGCCAGGACTTCGTCCTGTTCCGCGATGAAAGCGGCCAGCTCGGCATGCTCGATCGCGACTGCCCGCACCGCGGCGCCGACCTCGCCTTCGGCCGACTGGAGAACGGCGGCATCCGCTGCGCCTTCCACGGCTGGCTGTTCGACGCCAAAGGCAACTGCCTTGAAACGCCCGCCGAACCGCCCACCAGCAAGCTGTGCAGCCGCATCAAGCAGTCGGCCTATCCGGTGGTCGAGAAAGCCGGCGTGGTCTTCGCCTACATCGGCGAGGGCGAGCCCCCGGCCTTCCCCGACTTCGACTGCTTCGTTGCGCCCGACAGCCACACCTTCGCGTTCAAGGGCCTGTTCGAATGCAACTGGCTGCAGGCGCTCGAAGTGGGCATCGACCCCGCGCATGCCTCGTACCTGCACCGCTTCTTCGAGGACGAGGACACGTCGGAAAGCTACGGCAAGCAGTTCCGCGGCGCCTCGGCCGACTCCGACATGCCCATCACCAAGGTGCTGCGCGAATACGACCGCCCCGACATCAGCGTGGAGCCCACCGATTACGGCTTCCGCCTGAAGGCGCTGCGCAAGCTGTCGGAAGACACCACCCACGTGCGCGTGACCAACGTGGTGTTCCCGCAGGCCTTCGTGATTCCGATGAGCGCCGAGATGACCATCTCGCAATGGCATGTGCCGGTCGACGACACGCACTGCTACTGGTATGCCATCTTCACCAGCTTCACCGGCCCGGTCGACAAGCAGCAGATGCGCGACCAGCGCTTGAAGCTCTACGAGCTGCCCGACTACACCTCGCGCAAGAACAAGCGCAACAACTACGGCTTCAGCGTCGAAGAGCAGCTCACCGAAACCTACACCGGCATGGGCGACGACATCAACGTGCACGACCAGTGGGCGGTGGAGTCGCAAGGCGCCATTCAAGACCGCACGCGCGAACACCTGGGCAGCACCGACAAGGGCATCATTGCCTACCGCCGCCTGCTGGTGAAGGCCATCGACGCCACCCTGGCCGGCGAGAGCGCCCCCATGCTGATCGACGCCGCGCAAGCCAGCGCCATGACCGGCCCGCCGTCCATCGACGGCATCGGCAATGTCAGCGACGAAGCCGCCACCGAGACCTACTGGCAAGAGGCCGACCGCGCGCGCCGCCTGAAGTCCGACTGGGCCGCCGCACGGCTCGCCGCCTGAGCACGCACGCCATGAGCAGCAGCAATAACAACAACGGCAGCAACAACAAGTTCGTCGACCGCTTCGGCCTCTGGTCCGACGACCAGCATGCGCAGGCGCGCGAGTTGGTGCGCCGCATCGACAGCGGCGAGGTCGACGTGGTCCGCTTCGCCTGGCCCGACCAGCACGGCCTGCTGCGCGGCAAGACGCTGGTTGCCAGCGAGGCGCGTTCGGCCCTGTGGGAGGGCGTGAACCTCACCTCCACGCTGCTGGCCAAGGACACCTCGCACAAGACCGTGTTCCCGGTGTTCAGCGCCAACGGCGGCTTTGCCATCGAAGGCCTGCAGGGCGGCGCCGACTTCACCATCGTGGCCGACCCCGCCACCTTCAAGGTGCTGCCGTGGGCGCCCCGCACCGGCTGGGTGCTGTGCGACGCCTACATGGCCGATGGCAAGCCCTGCCCCTTCGCGACGCGGCAGATCCTGCAGCGCGCGGTGCGCCAGCTCGATGAGTTCGGGCTCGACTTCATCGCCGGCCTGGAGGTGGAATTCCACGTCTTCAAGCTAGAAGACGCGCGCATGGGCCTGGCCGATTCGGGCCAGCCCGGCGAGCCGCCGCGCGTATCGCTGCTCTCGCACGGCCACCAGTACCTGACCGAGCTGCGCTACGACCGCGTCGATGAACTGATGGAGCTGCTGCGCTCCAACCTCATCGCGCTCGGCCTGCCGCTGCGCTCGCTCGAAATCGAGTTCGGCCCCAGCCAGTTCGAGCTGACCTTCGGCCCCACGGCGGGTGTGATGCCGGCCGACACCATGGTGCTGCTGCGCAGTGCCATCAAGCAGATCTGCCAGCGCGCCGGGCTGCACGCCACCTTCATGTGCCGCCCGAAGATTCCGAACGTGATGTCCAGCGGCTGGCACCTGCACCAGTCGCTGCGGCGCAAGAGCGACGGCGTCAACGCGTTCATGCCCGAGGCCGAAGGCCAGACGCTCAGCGACATCGGCATGCACTACCTCGGCGGCCTGAAGGCGCACGCCTGCGGCGCCGCCGCGCTGGCCAGCCCGACGATCAACGGCTACCGGCGCTACCGACCCTTCTCGCTCGCGCCCGACCGCGCGATCTGGGCACGCGACAACCGTGGCGCGATGCTGCGCGTGCTCGGCGGCGTGGGCCAGAGCGCCTCGCGCATCGAGAACCGCGTGGGCGAGCCGACGGCCAACCCGTACCTGTACCTCGCGTCGCAACTGTTCTCGGGCCTGGACGGCATGCGCAACAGCATCGACCCCGGTCCCTCCGCCGATGCCCCGTACGAAACACCGGCCGAGCAACTGCCGCGCTCGTTGAGCGACGCCCTCGCCTGCCTGCGCCGCGACGAGATGCTCAACAAGCAGATGGGCAAGGTCTTCATCGACTACCTGTGCCACATCAAGGAAGCGGAAATCGCCCGCTTCAACCTCGAAGTCAGCGAGTGGGAACACCGCGAGTACTTCGACATGTTCTGAACGAGCCCCAGCAAGCAAGCAAGCAATGCCCACGATCCACTACATCCTCAAGGACGGCACCACGCGCGAGGTCGACGCCAAGGTCGGCGCCAGCGTGATGGAAACCGCCATTCGCGGCAACGTGCGCGGCATCGATGCCGAATGCGGCGGCTGCTGTTCCTGCGCCACCTGCCACGTCTACGTGGACGACGCCTTCATCGACCTGCTGCCGCCGCCGGACGACATGGAAATCGCCCTGCTCGACGCCGTCGCTTCCGAGCGCAAGCCCGGCAGCCGCCTGAGCTGCCAGCTCAGCGTGACCGCCGCCTTCGATGGCCTCACGGTGCGCGTGCCCGATACACAGGTTTGACGGGCGGCTCGGGCATCATCGCCCGCTGCTGCACATCCGGTTACACGACAGCAGCGCCCGACGGGGCGCATCCATTCCACCTGAAAGGCCTTTTCAAATGACGCCAATGACGATGACCAAGAGAACCATCCTCTCGACCCTGCTGCTGGCGAGCTTCGGCGTGCTCGGCATGTCGGCTGCACAGGCTGCCGACGAGCCCCTGCGCATCGGCCTCATTGCCACCTACTCCGGCCCCTACGCCGACTACGGCCGCCAGTTCGACGCCGGCATCGCGCTCTACCTGAAGGAGCACGGCGGCAAGGTGGGTGGCCGCACCGTCGAGATCATCAAGAAGGACACGGCCGGCCCCGCGCCCGACGCCGCCAAGCGCATCGCGCAAGAGCTGATCGTGCGCGACAAGGTGAGCATCCTCACCGGCCTGGACTTCAGCCCCAACGCGTACGCCGTGGGCGCCATCGCCACGCAGGCCAAGATCCCGACCATCGTGATGAACGCCGCTTCGTCGGCCATCACCACCAGCTCGCCGTACGTGGCGCGCCTGTCGTTCACCGTGCAGCAGGTCACCGACCCGATGGCGCGCTACATGCTCAAGCAGGGCGTCAAGGACGCCTACACCGTGGTCGCCGACTACGCCTCGGGTGTCGATGCCGAAACCGCGTTCAAGAAGACCTTCACCGCCGGTGGCGGCAAGGTCTCGGGCGAAGTGCGCACGCCGATGAACAACCCCGACTTCTCGGCCTACGTGCAGCGCATCAAGGACGCCAAGCCCCAGGCCGTGTTCTTCTTCTTTCCCTCGGGCGTGATGCCGCCGGCCTTCCTGAAGGTGTGGAAAGAGCGCGGCATGGAACAGGCCGGCATCAAGCTCTTCGCCACCGGCGAGGCCACCGACGACAGCTACCTCGACGCCACCGGCGACGTGGCACTCGGCTTGGTCACCAGCCACCACTACTCGTTCGCGCACCCCTCGCCCAAGAACCAGAAGTTCGTGAAAGACTTTGCCGCCGACAACGGCGCCAAGCTGCGCCCGAGCTACTTCGCCGTGACCGCCTATGACGCGATGGCCGCCATCGACCTCGCGCTCGCCAAGACCAAGGGCGACGCCAGCGGCGACAAGTTCATGGAGGCGCTGAAGGGCCTGAGCTTCGAGAGCCCGCGCGGCCCGATCGAGATCGATGCGGTCACGCGCGACATCGTGCAGACCGTCTACATCCGCAAGACCGAGCGCGTAAACGGCCAGTTGGTGAACGTCGAGTTCGACAAGTTCGACCGCGTGAAAGACCCGGCCAAGGAAGCCGCCAAGTAAACAGCCAGCCGGCAAGCAAGCAACCCGGGCCGCAAGGCCCTGGCAGCAGCGACGGGAAATCCATGGGAATCGTGATCTTCGACGGGGTGGCCTACGGCATGCTCCTGTTCCTTATCGGGGTGGGCCTGTCCATCACGATGGGGCTCATGAACTTCGTCAACCTCGCGCACGGCAGTTTCGCGATGGTGGGCGGCTACGCCGCGAGCGTGCTGATGAACCAGTGGGGCGTGGGCTTCGGCCTCTCGCTGGTGGCCGCCTTCGTGGCGGCGGCGCTGGTGGGCGCGGTACTGGAGTTCGTGTTCTACCGCCGGCTGTACCGCGCGCACCCGCTCGACCAGGTGCTGCTGTCGATCGGCGTGGTGTTCGTCTCGATCGCGGCCTTCACGTATTTCTACGGCCCGACGATGCAGCCCTTCACGCTGCCGCCGGCGCTCGACGGGCAGGTCTCGCTGCTGGGCCTTGAAGTGGGCCGCTACCGGCTCTTTTTGATCGGCTGCGGCGTGGCCGTGCTGATCGCATTGCTGCTGGGCCTGGGCAAGACCCGCTACGGCGCGATGGTGCGCGCGGCGGTGGACAACCAGCGTGTGGCGGGCGGCACCGGCATCAATGTGCAGCGCCTGTTCTTTTTGACCTTCTCGCTGGGCTGCGGCCTCGCGGGCCTGGGCGGCGCGCTGAGCCTGGGCATGCTGGGGCTGGAGCCGTCGTTCCCGCTCAAGTACCTCGTGTACTTTCTGATGGTGGTGTGCGTGGGCGGTGCGGGCACCGTCACGGGGCCATTCATTGCGGCGCTGCTGGTCGGCATCGTCGACGTGGCGGGCAAGTACTACCTGCCTGAAGCGGGCGCCTTTCTCATCTACGTCGTCATGATCGTCATGCTGCTGGTGCGACCGAACGGCATCGTGGCGAAGAAGGGGCTGGCATGAAAACCTTCACCGCTTCCCCCGCGCAACTGCGCCTTGCCGAAGCCCTCTTCTGGCTTGCGCTCGCGTCGAGCTTCTTCCTGCTGCCCGACAAGCTGACGCTCATGAGCCAGATCATGATCTTCGGCTTGTTCGCCGTGTCGCTCGACATGGCACTCGGCTACGCCGGCATCCTCACCGTCGGCCACGCGGCCTTCTTCGGCGCGGGTGCGTATGCCGCGGGCCTGCTCGCCAAGTACGGCTGGAGCGAGCCCTTCACCGGCCTCGCGTTCGCGCTCGTCGTCAGCGGCCTGCTGGGCTATGCGCTGAGCTACCTCGTGGTGCGCGGCGCCGACCTCACGCGGCTGATGATCACCATCGGCGTGGGCGTGCTGCTGTTCGAGGTGGCCAACCGGCTCTCGGGCATCACCGGCGGCACCGATGGCTTGCAAGGCGTGGTCATTGCGCCGGTGCTCGGCCTCTTCGACTTCGACCTCTACGGCAAGACCGCGTTCGGCTATGCCTTCGCCGTCGTGCTCGCGATGTTTTTGCTCGTGCGGCTGGTGCTGCGCTCGCCCTTCGGCCTGGCGCTGCGCGGCATTCACGACAGCCGCAAACGCATGCTCGCCATCGGCTCGCCGGTGGAAGCACGGCTGCGCATGGCGTATGCCTTCTCGGCCGCGGTGGCCGGCGTGGCGGGCGCGCTGCTGGCGCAGACCACGCAGTTCGTCGGCATCGAGTCGCTCAGCTTCAACCGCTCGGCCGAAGTGCTGATCATCCTGGTGCTCGGCGGCACCGGGCGCCTGTACGGCGGAATGATCGGCGCCATCGTCTACATGCTGGTGCACGACTGGTTCGCGGACATGAACCCGCAGTACTGGATGTTCTGGCTCGGCATCTTCCTCATCGCGGCCGTCATGCTGGGCCGTGGCGGCATCATGGGTGCGCTGTCGCGCTTCGTTCGCACGGGAAAGAAGGCGCGATGATGAGTTCATCCACCACGCACACCCTGCGCACGCAGGGCCTGGGCATCCGCTTCGGCGCCTTCCAGGCGGTGAGCGACGTCAACCTCTCGCTCGAACCTGGCGCGCGGCAGGCGTTGATCGGCCCCAACGGCGCCGGCAAGACCACGCTCATCAACCTGCTGACCGGCGTGTTCAAGCCCACGAGCGGCAGCATCCAGATGGGCGATCGCGACATCACGTGCCTGTCGAGCGACAAGCGCGCCCGCATGGGCCTGGCGCGCACCTTCCAGATCAACACGCTGTTCCCCAGCCTCACGCCGCTGCTGTCGGTGGTGCTGGCGATCAGCGAGCGCGAAGGGCTGGGCGCCACCTGGTGGCGGCCGCTCACGGGCTGCACGGCGGTGTTCGACGAAGCGCATGCGCTGCTCGGCACGCTCAAGCTCGACAGCCTCGCTGATGTGCCCGTGGCCGAGCTGGCTTATGGCAAGCAGCGCCTGCTCGAAATCGCACTCGCACTCGCGGCCAAGCCGCGCATCCTGCTGCTGGACGAACCGGCGGCCGGCGTGCCCGAGGACGAAAGCAGCGAGCTGTTCGAGGCCATCGCGGCGCTGCCGAGCGACATCAGCGTGCTGTTCATCGAGCACGACATGAAGCTCGTGTTCCGCTTCTCGCGCCGCATCTCGGTGCTGGTGGGCGGCCGCATCCTCACCGAAGGCACGCCCGCCGAAATCGGTTCCGACCCGCGCGTGCGCGAGGTGTATCTGGGAAGTTCGCATCACCATGTCTGAAGCAGTACTCGCCTTCGACCACGTCACGGCCGGCTACGGCAATGCCGTTGTGCTTGACCGTCTCGACTTTTCGCTGCAGCAGGGCGAAAGCCTCGCCATCCTCGGGCGCAACGGCGTGGGCAAGACCACGCTGCTCGAAACGCTGATGGGCAACACCCGCGTGATGCAGGGCGCGATCCGCTGGTGCGGCGCCGACATCACGCGCTGGCCGTCGCATCAGCGCGTGCGCGCGGGCCTCGGCTGGGTGCCGCAGGAGCGCGAGGTGTTCCCTTCGCTCACCGTGGAAGAAAACCTCACGGTGATCGCGCGGCTGGGCGGCTGGAACTTGAAGCGCGTGTACGACTTCTTTCCGCGCCTGCGCGAGCGGCGCGGCAACTACGGCAACCAGTTGTCAGGCGGCGAACAACAGATGCTGGCCATCGGCCGCGCGCTGATGACCAACCCCAAGCTGCTGTTGCTCGACGAGCCGATGGAAGGCCTGGCGCCGATCATCGTGGAAGAGCTGGCCGTTGCGATCCGCCGGTTGTGCGAGTCGGAAGGGCTGGCGTCGATCGTGGTCGAGCAGCATCCGGTGCTGGCGCTGGAGATGACGCACAAGGCCATCGTGCTGGAGCGCGGCACCGTGGTGCATGCGGGGCCCAGTGCGGCGCTCGCATCCGACAAGGGTTTGCTCGAAGGGCTATTGGGCGTGGGGATTGCTGAAGAGCAGGCTGACTGATTGGCCTTGTGGCGGCGTTGGCGCTGCTGTTGGGGGCGGGTTCGGGTTCATTCAGGGCGAGTGCGAATGACACCGGGTGCTCCCCTCCGCGAATGTCCCCCGGGGCGCTGCGCGCCCCTCCTCCTTTATTTCGCTGCGGGGAACACCCGGCGTCATTCGCACAGGACACGCTGCTGGTGATCTCGCGATCAACCACTGCTCTGTCCAGCGCTCGCGCCGATACGGGGCTCTTTTTCGCGAAATAAAGGAGGAGCGAAGCGGGGGACATTCGCGAAAAAGAGCACCGTGTCGGCGTGAGCGTCGCCCTGAATGAACAGCAGCGCCGTTCAGCCAGCGACGCAATCAGCTCAGCATCTGCCCACGGCTACCGATCACCGCCACGTCCACGAACTGCCCGCCTTCGCGGTTGGTACGGCCGTAGTTGATCTTCACCCCGCCCAGGTCGAAGTTCTCGATGCTGGCCAACCCCGACATCACCGACGCACGCGTGAGCGAACCGGCGCGGCGCATGCCTTCAGCGAGCACCGCCGCGTTCATATAGCCCTCAAGGCTGGTGAGCGAAAACTCCTTGACGCCGCTGGCCACCATGTCGGCCTGGTAGCGGCGAACGATCTCGTACTTGGTCGAGTACGGCGACGGCACCACGATCACAAAGCCCAGTCCGCGCGCCAGGTCACCCATGGCCGCGAGCGCGCTGGCCGTGATCGACAGGCCGTACGCCGAGCTGCTGTTGCCCGCGCCGCGCAGCGCTTTCAAAAATACCGGTGCCGTGCCCGCGAGGCCGACCACCACCACCTGCGGCTTGGCCTTGGCGATGGCTTCGGCGGCCGGGCCCACTTCCATGCTGGTGGTGTTGGGCGTGGTCGCGATCACGGCCGGCTCCAGCTTGGCCTTGGCCAGTGCGTTCTTGAACGCCGCCAGCACCGACTGACCCAGCGGATCGTTCGAGTGCACGAGGCCGATGCGGCTCTGGCCCAGCACGGCCGCCGTGCTCACGAGCTTGTCGACTTCCTGGTCGTAGTTGGCCCGCACCCAGAAAGTGTTGGGCGATGTCTTCTTGCGCAGCGCGATGGTGCCGGTGATCGGGCCCACCACGGCCATGCCGGGCACCGCGTCCATCACCTCGGCCGTCTGGCGCGTGCCGAGCGGGTGCACCAGCGCGAGCACCGAACTGTCTTTCTCGAAGGCCAGCGCGTTGGCCTTGGCCACTTCGGGCTTGAAGGTGTCGTCGGCCATCACCAACTCGACCTTGGTGCCGTTGATGCCGCCCGCCTTGTTCAGCGCGGCAAAGAACGCGCTCGACCCCTGGTACAGCCCCTGGCCGTTGGCCTTCTCGACGCTGCTGTTGTCGAAGGTCGCCCCGACGCGAACGGGCCGGTTCTGCGCCAGCGCCGGAAATCCCAGACCCGCGGCAGCAGCGGTTGCGGCCAGCCCGGTCAGCGCACGGCGACGGCTGGTGGAAAGCGGCGCAATCGATTCGCGCGGCACGGGAACGGTCATGATCGAAGTCTCCAGAAGACGGTGACAAAAGTTCACATTTGAGCTAGAAATGTAACGCGCATTGTGGCATCGGCGATGACAAGCCGCCACCGCCCGGCCGGGCCGGCTGCATGCGCGGCTCTACTTGCCGGCCGGCTTCGACGCCGCTGTTTCCATCGGCGGCATCGCGGCCACGTAGGGCGCGTCGGTCAGGGTGCGCAGGAAGGCGCTGATCTCGTCGATCTCCTCGTCGCTCAGCGCGGGCGTGCGGCCGGGGCGCCGGTTCATCGGCGTGGAATTGACGTTGATGTTCGCGCGGTAGGCGGCCGGCACGTCGTCGAAGGTGCTCTTGCCGTGATACCACTTGGCGGGGTCGGTCGAGCGCGTGGCATAGAACGCCACGGCGTCGCGCAGCGTGGTGAACACGCCGTTGTGCATGAAGCTCTGGCGCACCGCCACGTTGCGCAGGCCCGGCGTGCGGAAGTAGCCGCACCACTGGTCGGGCTCGGGCCAGCGCAGTTGCGCGGCCGTGCGGCACAGGCCGTTGTCGAAGCGGCGCGGGTTGCGGTTGGCGGGCAGCGACAGGTTGCGCGGCACCGCGATCGCGTCATAGCCGAAGTCGGTAAAAAGCGAACGCTCGGGCCGGCTCGCGGTGTCGGACAGCGTGTGGCACGACATGCAGTTGCCCTTGTCCGGGTTCTTGAACAGCGCCAGGCCGCGCATCTCCTGCGGGCTCAGCGGCGTGCGCTTGCGCAGGTAGTCGTCAAAGCGCGAGCTGAACGGCGCCATCTCGTCGCTTTGCAGAAACGCCTGCAGCGCCAGCCCGATGCCCTTGATCGCGCGCTCCGGGTCGCGCAGCACCTGCGGCCCGAAGGCCAGCGACATCGCGGGCGCCAGGTCGGTGCCGCGCAGCTTGTGCAGCAGGCTTTGTGGCGACGTGTTGTTCATCTCGTCGGGATCGAACAGCGGGCCGCGCGCCTGCTCGGCCAGCGTGTCGGCGCGGCCGTCCGCGAACAGGCCGCCGAAGGGTGACGCGAAGGGCGCATCGTCGTCCTGGTTGAAGTGCCGCCTTGGCACGTAGCGCACGTACAGCAGCGACGGCGCGGTGCGTACGCTGAAGTGGCCGGGGCGGCTGCCCTGCGGCGTGCGCGGCCCGGCCAGCGATGCTGCGTTCAGGGTCGAGGTGAAGGCGCGCAGCGGATCATGGCAACTGGCGCACGACGTGCCCTGCGGCTGCGACAGACGCGCGTCGAAAAAGATCCGCTTGCCCAGCGCGGCCAGCGCCGGGTCGGGCTTGAAGACAGCCTCGGTGGAATCGATGCGCGCGGCGATCTTCGGCGTGGGGCCGATGCGTTCGATCACCACGCTCGGCGGCCCGCCGGGGTTGATCTGCACGTTGCTGTTGTCGGACGCGGCGATGGCGCCGCCCATCCACCCGGCGCAGGCGGCCAGCAACGCCAGACCGCCCCCGATCAGGCTTCGCTGGCGCGCCGAGCCGTCCATCACGGCGTGAGAAAGCCGGTCTTGTCGCAGGCCACGGTGCGACCGGTCTGCGCGCAGGTGGCCAGCAGCTTGCCCGCCACGGTGTAGGCCTTGAAGGTCCAGCCCACGCCGGGCGCGGGCTTGCGCTCCATCAGCATGAAACCGAAGCTGTTGTGATGCGTGATGCGGTCGATGGTCACGCCCGGTGCGGGCGTGGCGTCGCTGGGCAGCGGATCGGCCAGCGCCACGTCGAGGTTGTCGCCGCCGTTGCCGGTCACGATGGTGGCCGGGTGGTCGGACGAGAAGTTCAGCGCCTGGAAGTCATGCACATGGCCGTGCAGCGCCACCTGCACGCCGGCCGGGTAATAGGCCTTGGCGTTGATGCTGTTCATGACCGACTGCAGCGCGAGATTGCCCGGCGCCGGCTTCTGGCCCGCGATTGGCGCGAACGCCAGGATCGGGTGGTGGTTGGTGAACATCGTGGTGGTCATGCCAGGCTTGGCGGCCATCGCCGTCACAGCCTGGAACTGCTTCTGGTAGGCGATGAACTGCGGGTCGTCCGTCTTCAGCGCCGAAGCGCCGGCCTTGGCCGAGTCGAACACGATGAGCTGCGAGCCGGAGCCGAGCGCGACGGCGTACGGGTCGGCGTAGTTGCCGGTGTTGTCGTTGGCCGGGTCATTGCACGAACTCTTGTCGGCGTAGGCACGCGTATCGAGGAAGCGGGCCCAGCCCTGGCCGGCGCGCGCGCATTCCTCGTGGTTGCCGCGCACCACGATCCACGGTGCCTTGGCCAGCAGCGGCGCGGCGGGCGCGAAGAAGTCGGCCTGCCAGGTGTCCCAGCCGTAGCCCCACGGGCTGTCCTTGCAGCCGGCGATGTCGCTCGGACACCCGTTCTCGCGGTAGTGGTAGTCGCCGATGTGCAGCACGAGGTCGGGGTTGAAGCTCGCGCCCGTGGTCGCGATGGATGCGAACGGCCACGCAGTGGTGTCGTTGCAAGGCTGGAAGGCATTGCCGGCCTTCTTCATGCGGCATCCGGTATCGGCCAGCACCAGCACGCGCTGCGGTTCGGCCTTGGGCAAAGGAAGCGTGCGGCTGCCGATGGCGGCCTGCTTCGCGTCGGCCGGCAAGGTCGTCTCGCAGGTCGACACCGGGAACGCGGAGGGCTTCGAGTCGACCGGGTCGCTGGCCGTGGTGCGCAGCGCTATCGTGCCGGCGCCGATGCGCAGGGTCATGCGGGTCGTGTTGCCGTCCACCGTCAGCTGCGGGCATGCGGCATTGGCATCGGCCGTCGTGGCGGACGCCGGTGCGGAGTAGCTGGTGATCGCGCGCGCGATCACGGCGTTGTTGCCGCCGATCTCGACCCAGGTGGCCTGCAGGTTGGCGTCGGCGCTGGCGGCGTCCGGCGCAGGAGGGGGTGGCGGCGCGACGGCGGCGGGCGGCGGTGGCGGAATGATCGGCAGGCTATTGCCGTTGCTGCCGCCATTGCACCCCTGCAGGAGCACGGCAACCGCCAGCCCCGTGAGTGCGGCGAGCGGGCGCAGGCGCCGCGAAACGGGCAAGGCCCACGGCAAGGTGAACACGGCGTGCATATCGGAATCCCTCTGGTTGTTGTGCGTGGTGGGACGCCGAAATCTAGAGGGGCAATGTGCAAGCCTGATTACAGGCCATGTCAGGCCTTGCCGCGCGAGCCCGCGCGCGACGCGTGGCCGGCTGCTACAGCAGCTCTTCGCCCACGATGGGCAGCAGCAGCCAGTTCTTGAAGCGCAGCCACAGGAATTCGCCGGGCTCGTCTTCATGCACGATGTCGCCGCCGGCATCGTCGTACTCCAGCCACTGCACGCGCCGGCCGTCGGGGCCCAGGCGCAGCCGGTAGCCCAGGTTGACGCGGTCGCCGCTCATGAGCTTGTCGTAGTCCTGCACCAGCTCCGGGCTGTCGATGACCACGCCCATCTCGGTGTTGACGGCGGCCGAGCGGTGGTCGAGGTTCATGGAGCCGACGAAGAAACGGTCGTCGTCGATGATCGCGAGCTTGGCGTGCAGCCGGCTGATCGACTTGCCGAAATCACCGAAGCGCCCCGAACGCCCGCTGAGCGTGGGCGCGATCTCATAGATGGTCACGCCGATCTTCAGCATGTCGGCGCGGTAGCGCTCGTAGCCCGCATAAGCCAGCGGCTCGTCGGTGGCGCCCAGCGAATTGGTGATGACCGTGATGCGCCCGCCACTCGCAATGGCCTTCTTCATCATCGCCATGCCGCGCGCGCCCGGAATGAAATACGGCGAGCCGATCTTGACCTCGCGCTTGGCCGAGTTGATGACGCTCAGCGCGCCCTCGGTCACGCTGCCCTCGTAGGCCTCCTCGGCCTTGCGCGTGATCTTCTCGGGGTCGTCCACGAACAGCGTGGCCGGCGCCCAGTAGCGCTCGACATTGCCGCTGATGAGCTGCTGCCCCACCGGCGGCTTGTTCAGCACGTCGCGCTGGTGCATGGGCACGTCGGGCACGGCCGTGCGCGCGATGGCGTCGAAGCGCTTTTGCGCCTCGTCCACCGGCATGCGCAGTGGTGCGATGGTCTCGATGGGGCGCACGTGCGCGCTGTTCCAGTAGCGGTCGAAGCCTTCGGACATCTGGCGCACGACCGGCCCGCTGGAGAGCACGTCCATGTCGATGAAGTTCGCCGCCGTGCTGCGCATGAAGTATTCGTTGGCGATGTTGCGCCCGCCCGAGACCGCGAAACTGTTGTCGGCCACCAGCAGCTTGTTGTGCATGCGGTGGTTGATGCGGCCGAAGTCGGTCAGCGAGAACAGCAGCCGCGCCGACAGCGAATTGGCGCGCGAGGGCAGCGGGTTGAACAGCCGCACCTCGATGTTCGGGAAGGCCGACAACGTGCTGAACACCTCGTCTTCGCCGGACGTGTAGAGGTCGTCCACCAGCAGGCGCACCCGCACGCCGCGCGCGGCGGCTTCGCGCAGTTCCTTCAGGAACAGCAGGCCGACGTCGTCCTTCTGGATCAGGTAGTACTGCACGTCGAGCGATTTCTCGGCATGCCGCGCCAGCGAGATGCGGGCGTCGAAGGCAAAGGCTGCCTCGGGCAGCAGCCGAAAGCCCGACAGCGCCGTGGAGCCGCCCGGCGTGCCCTTGACGGCCAGTTGCCCCAGCTCGGTGTTCGCCACGTCGGTGATGGCCGTGACCACCGGGCGCGGTTGCGGCGGCGGCAGGCTCACGCATCCGGCCAGCCAGAAAGCGGCTGTGCCCAGTGCCAGGGCGGCAAGTCTGCGGACGATGGAAGCGACCATGGGCCGCACTGTAGCTCGCGCCGGCCCGGCAGGATTAGCGCCCTATGATCGGCCCGCACAAAAAAGGAAAAGAAACGTGCTCAACGGCTTGTGGCTGGGGTTCTTCGGGATGGCGGCGCTCGCGGCGCTGGGACGATGGCTGATCGGCGGCGATGCGACCGTGTTCGCGGCGCTGGTCGAAAGCCTGTTTGCGATGGCGCGGCTGGCGGTCGAGGTGATGGTGCTGCTGTTCGGCACGCTGACGCTGTGGCTGGGGTTCCTGCGCATCGCCGAGGCGGCCGGGCTGGTCGGCTGGCTGGCGCGGCTGCTCGGGCCCCTGTTCCGTCGCCTCATGCCGGGCGTGCCGGCGGGCCATCCGGCGCTCGGCCTCATCACCATGAACTTCGCGGCCAACGCGCTCGGGCTGGACAACGCGGCCACGCCCATCGGCCTGAAGGCCATGCGCGAACTGCAGCGGCTGAACCCCGATCCGGTCAGCGCCACCAACGCGCAGATTCTTTTTCTGGTGCTGAACGCTTCGTCGCTGACGTTGCTGCCCGTCACCATCTTCATGTACCGCGCGCAACAGGGCGCGCACGATCCGACGCTGGTGTTTCTGCCGATCCTGCTGGCCACGAGTGCGTCGACGCTGGTCGGGCTGCTGTCGGTGGCGTTCATGCAGCGGCTGCGGCTGTGGGACCCGGTGGTGCTGGCCTACCTGATTCCCGGCGCGCTGTTGCTCGGTGGCTTCATGGCGCTGCTGGGCACGCTGTCGGCGGCGGCCATTGCGTCGCTGTCGTCGTTGCTGGGCAACCTCACGCTGTTCGGCGTGATCATCGTGTTTCTGCTGGCCGGTGCGATCAGGCGCATCAAGGTCTACGAGTGTTTTGTCGAGGGCGCGAAGGAAGGCTTCGACATCGCGAAGAACCTGCTGCCCTACCTGGTCGCGATGCTGTGCGCGGTCGGTGTGCTGCGCGCTTCAGGCGCACTCGACTTCGCGCTCGATGGCCTGCGATGGCTGGTGCAGGCGGGCGGCTTCGACGCGCGCTTTGTCGACGCCATGCCCACCGCGCTGGTCAAGCCCTTCTCGGGCAGCGCGGCGCGCGCCATGCTGATCGAGACCATGAAGAGCCAGGGTGTCGACAGCTTCCCCGCGCTGGTGGCCGCCACCATCCAGGGCAGCACCGAGACCACCTTCTACGTGCTGGCTGTGTACTTCGGTGCGGTCGGCATCCAGCGTGCGCGGCATGCGGTGGCTTGTGCTCTGTTGGCTGAACTGGCGGGGGTTGTTGCGGCCATCGCGGTCTGCTATTGGTTCTTTGGGTAAGGCGTTCGCCGTCGTTCAGGGCGGCGCCCACGCCGACGGCGTGCTCCCCTCCGCGAATGTCCCCCGCTTCGCTCCTCCTTTATTTCGCTGCGGGGAGCACACCGTCGACGTGAGCGTTCAGCGCAGTCAGTGAACTGGCACGGCACGACACGGCACCCGTGAAGTCAGCGCGCGGCGCATTGCGGAAGCTGCATTTGTTGGCGGTCGCCGAGACTTCGTGCCGCGCGAAATCGCCATTGCGCTGTGCTCTTCTCTAAAGTGGTTGCCCCTGTCACTCAAAACCCCAACAAGGGGACACGGAAGGCGCCACACACACAAAGCATTGAATGTTTGAAGGCTGCTTGCCTCGCGGCAGGTTGTCGGTGCGAAAGCAGCGATGCAAATGCGAGGTATCAAAAGGCGACGGCCGAGGCGTTATCAGCACCCCGACCGTCTAACCAAAGACGTGCAATCACCTCAAAAGGAACCGCACAAAAATGGCTACCAAGACTATAGCCCGGCCCCGCACGCCGGTAGCTTCCGAAGACAACGCCCAAGACCCGGCGGATCTTCTCGAAAACACCCTCTCTCAACTCGAAGCCCTGCTGTGGGTCTGCCACGGGGAAGACATCGACTGGTGCAGCGGTGAAGGGCCTCGACAACTGGACAACCTGCTTTGGCTTGCGGCAGAACTGGCGCGCAAGGCCAGGGAGTTTTTTCAGATAAGCGAGAAGGCGCGACGCGCAGCGCCTGAGACCGGCGGTTAGCGGCTGGTCTGCGGGCCGCGTGTTTCGCGGCCCGCTCTGGCGAACGGGTTCTTTGGAGTACGACGGCTGAAGCCTTTGTGATGGAGGGAATTCGGTGCGGTTGAGGTTGCCTGTGGGGTAGGCCTTGGTGGCAGCCATGCGCTCCGTGCTGATCGTCGACAGACGATGCAAGCGGCTGCTTTGCAGCGGTTGCCGACATCGCACGGCCGCGCGCGAATGGGTACTATCGACCAGAAGCAGACAGTCGCCCGTCAGCACCGTGTGTTCGAAGATTGCATGCCGGATCGCAAGGCGCGAGAGCCAGACGTAGGCCCGAACATCATCATGATGGCGTTGTGGGGGCGCTCGATGTCCGGCTGTATGCTGGGGTAGGTGGCCGAGAGCTTCGAACTGCACTGAAGAACCCTCGGGCTGACACATGGTGGAAGTCGATCATGCGCTCGGCTAGAAGAATCGAAAGCCTCGCCCACTCGGGGCTCTCGCGTTGAAATACTGGAGCCACCGTGGGAGAGTTCGCAAAGCGCGTCCGCGCCAACAAGATTCAGGGCCCCCTGCGCAAAGGGTTCAATCCGCAGGCGTGGGCCAGCGCGCTTGAAGATTGTGGAAACCAACCCGAAGATCAGCGCCTGCATGCTGCCGGCCTCGAAATCAACAAGAAGCTATCCACCATTCGCGCCAATCTCAAGATTTCGACGAACAACGATCTCAACGCGACAACCAAGGTCCGTGCCCTTGTCGCGTGCTCGAACCACGACTACCGGATCCTCTCCGATAGGACGCCTGAGGTGCTCGAAGCGGCCACAGCCAAGCAAGTCGAGAACGGCGATGGCGAACCAGTGTTGATGCACAAGCTCATGGCGACAAAGGTGCGCCTCCCAGGCGGGGCTTCATATTCCCCGGACGCCGTCGCGGAGGGCTTGGTCGACGGCCTGCAGGTTCCGCTCCGCGTGATCCTCGAAGAGGACCCCAAACTCTCCGGGAACCTTCAAGTCTCGCTGGACTGGCGCGAAGCCATGTTTGAACTGAACCTCGGCCTGCTCTACCTACTCGCAGAAGATCTCTGGAACGACTGCGTTTGGAACGGCTATGAGCTGCAGGTCGAAGAAGGGTTGCGAAAGTTTCGCCCGACGAAACCGCGGTGGCAGGCGCGATACGCTATGGGACGAGCACGCGGGCGAAACCTTGCGGTCGAATTCATGAAGCAAGCGCTCGACGCTCAAAGTCAGTTCCCGCCGTTCGAGAAGGCGTTTCGGCCCGTTGTCGAAGATGTGAAAAGAATCGAAAAGATGGGGCGCCGGCAACAGCTTGTGCTCACGAAGACAGAAGACAGTTCAGAAGAACACAAGTACTTGCTTGCCCTCCGGGCCTACGCCACTGAGGACTACTACGAAGACTTGCTGGCAATGCCGCGCAAGGAGCTCGCAGGACTGACACTCGCAGACGCGATGAACGCGTGGACGATCATCAGCCGCTGTTCCGATCTGTTACTCGGCGCCGTCAAGCAACGGCACCAGTACACCAAGGATGATGAAGAAGATGACGGATCGAGCTGGCTGCCAGCGTACGTGCCGACACTACAGCGCGATGCCCTGATCGAAGGGTTCATGCAAGGTGGCAACGTCTCTCGAGCTGGGGCGATCGCCCTGCTGGAGTTCATGACCTACCGCGGGCGACAGGGGCAGGAGCTCTGGGCCCAACCCCTCGTCCCTGTGGGCCAGCAAACGCTAACGCCCGTGTTCGGCGCCGCACAAAGTCCGAACCTGCGCAGGATCGTGGACATCTGGCTTCGGCAGCTTGGCATTGATCTCGCGTTGCGAGGCCCTGCGTTCGAAAAGCATATTCGTGCGAAAGTGGCGGAGTCTATCGAACAGTCGCCGAAGCTGGCCGCGGTCTCCCAGTGCCTCGACAAATCATTCAGCTTCACCGCCCCGGGCGAGCAGACCGAGGAAGTGGACGTCGTATTCAGCATCGGCAGGCTGCTCTTCCTCTGTGAACTGAAATGCATTCTGGACCCGACGGAGCCGAAAGCGATTGCAATGCACCGGGAGACTTTGACCGCTGCGGCGGCCCAGATCACCCGCAAGGCGGCGGCCGCGAACAAGCACAAAGGCGAGATTCGCAAGACCCTCGGCCGGGCTGGATTCCTCCTGCCGGAAAACTTTGAAATCTGCACGCTGGTTGTGACCAACGGCGCCACGCAGACCGGTATGCCGATCGATGGCGTCCCGATTGTCGACGAGCTAATCATCGACAAATTCTTCGCAGGGGAGCTTGTAGATGCACGCCTCGAGGATCATGAAGGAAATGTGTTGAAGGAGACGAAGACGATCTTCTACACAGACGAAGAGACGGCCCAAGAAGGCGCGCAGTACTACTTCTTGAACCCGCAGGCCATGGTGTTTCTCCGGCAAGGGATCAAAGTCGCCTGGTACCCCCTCCACCCAGTAACGGACGATGACTGGGCTGGCGCATTCGCCATGGTCGAATGCGTGCCCAAGCTGCCGGCACACGTCGAGGCCGAGGTCTTTGGGGCTGCAGCGCAGGAACCCAACTAGGCAGGAGCCATCAAGGGTTCTTGCGCGAGCTACCTCGGCCCTGAATGTATGGAATGCTTAGCGCCGCCGTCAGGACGGCTCAAGTGCTCCAGCACGCACGAGCTTTGCGAGCGTCCTAACTAAAAATCGCGTGGTGCGTGAGAAAACGGGGTGTGGACGTACTTCCGGGCGTTGTGATGTCTGCTCAGGGCCCTGTGCCGCCATAAACCCAACCGTCACGGATGTCTGCCTTGCGGTCTGAAGCGGGCACTGAATGCAGTCATGCCAATGTCGACCGACGCCAACGCCAGCCTCCGGCGTTTCGCTTGCCTAGCGCCCGTCGCTCGCGAATCCGCCGCAGCGGTCGAATCGCCAACGCCACAGCCGCGCTCATCGTGCACAGGGCACCGGGTGCTCCCCGCAGCGAAATAAAGGAGGAGCGAAGCGGGGGACATTCGCGGAGGGGAGTACCCGGTGTCCTGTGCACGCGCCCCGAACAAGAGCGCTCAAACCCTCCAGCCGGCTTACTTCCGAGGCTCGACAACAGGAAACATCAGATCGAAGTTATCGAGCATCCCAAGCAGCTCACCAAGCTTGGCCCGGTTGCCATCGATCTTCACCAACCCGGACTGCACCGCCTCCGGAAAAGTCGTCTGCTTCAACGTGATCGCGTCCAGCGTCGCACGGCTCAGCGTGACGGTTGCGTCCGCACCGGCCACCTGCAGGTCCTTCAGATGCGTGAGCGCCGAGTTCTCCAGCGTCAGCACGAACTTCTGGTTCGAGTCGGTGAAGTTCCAGTTGATCACCATCGTCTTGCCTTCGGCCTTGGCCGCGTTCAGCCGCACACCGAGGAAGTCGAAGAACAGTTCATTGCTCACCGCCTTGAGCGTGTCGCCGTTCGAGCTGCTGCCACCCGGAATCTTCGGCACGCCATTGCGCAGCTCCATCGCGCCCACCAGATAAGCGCTGCGCCAGGTCCCGGCCTCCGACTGGTAGCCCATCTGTTCGAGCGCATCGGCACCGAGTTCGCGCGCCGCGCGATTGGCCGGGTCGGCATAGACCACCTGGCTCATCGCACTCGCCACCCACCGGTACTCGCCCTTCTTGAAATCTTCACGGGCCCGCGCAACCACCGCGTCGGCGCCGCCCATGTACTCGACCGTCTTCTTCGCCTGCGCGACCGGCGGCAGCGGGTTCAGGTTCGCGGGGTTGGCGTCGTACCAGCCCAGGTACTTCTGGTAGACCGCTTTGGCGTTGTGGCTCAGCGTGCCGTAGTAGCCACGTGCCGACCATTCCTTTTCCAGGCTCGCCGGCATGCGCAGCGTCTCGGCGATGTCGGCCGGGGTGTAGCCCTCGTTGAGCAGGCGCAGCGACTGGTCGTTGATGAACTTGTACATGTCGCGCTGCTTCTTCATCAGGTCGACGATGCGCGCCTGCCCGGTGGTGGGCCAGTGATGCTGGGCGATCAGCACGTCGGTCTTGTCGCCGAAGGCCACGCGCGCCTCGTCGATGTATTTGGCCCACAGGTTGCCGTCGCGCACCTCGGCGCCGCGGATCGTGTAGAGGTTGTGCATGTTGTGCGTCACGTCCTCCGCCATGTTGAGCACGCGGAACTGCGGCAGGTACATGAGCATTTCCGCCGGCGCCTCGGAGCCCGGCACGAGCTGGAACACGATCTCCACGCCGTCGATGGTGCGGCGCTCGGTGGTCTTGTCGATGGTCGAGGTGGGCGCGATCAGCGTGATGCTGCCGCGCGCGAGCGCCTTGCCCAGCCCGGTGTCGACCTGCCCGCGCACGCCCGGCGGCAGCAGCGAGCCGAACTGGTACTGCGAGCGCCGGTTCATCGCGTTGCCCGCGAGGATGTTCTCGGCCACCGCCGTTTCCATGAAGGCCACGGGCGCGATCACCTGCACCTTGCCGGCCGCCACGTCGGCCTCGGTGGTCACGCCCTTCACGCCGCCAAAGTGGTCGGCATGGCCGTGCGAATAGATCACCGTGCCGACCGGCTTCTTCGGCCTGTGCTGGTAGTACAGATCGAGCGCGGCGCGCGCGGTCTCGGCGGTGAGCAGCGGGTCGATGACGATCAGCGAGGTGTCGCCTTCGACGATGGTCATGTTCGCAAGGTCGAAGCCGCGCACCTGGTACACGCGGTCGGTCACCTTGAACAGGCCATGGATGGCATTGAGCTGGGCCTGGCGCCACAGGCTCGGGTTGACGGTGTCGGCCGGCTCGTTCGCCTTCAGGAAGTCGTAGGGCTTCATCGTCCACACGGGGCGCGGGCCGGTGCCGGGCACCAGCGCATCGGGCACGGTGCCGATGAAGCCACGCGTCGCGTCCTCGAAGTCCTGGCGGTTGGCAAAGGGCAGCGTCTTCGCCATGTCGGCGTTGGCCTTCAGCGTTGCGGGCTCGGGCGGCTTGGGTGCGATCTGCTGTGCGGCGGCGGATGCGGCGCCCAGCGCGCAGGCCACGGCGAAAGCCACGGCACCAAGAGAAGGAGCGCCTGCCGGCGCGCGGGTCGAACGGTCACGGGTCATCGATGGGGCCTGTCTGGGGTTGGCTGTTGAGCGGAGAAGATTCATTCTCCGAAGCACAGGAACCATTGGCAAATGCAAAATATGACGTTCCTTTTTAACTAAACCGCAAAATGCAGTTGCGTCAGCTCCAGCACCTCCTGGCCCTTGCCGAGCAGGGCAGCTTCGGTCGCGCGGCGCAGGCGGTGCACCTGTCGCAGCCCGCGCTCTCGCGCAGCATCGACAACCTCGAAGAAGGCTTGCAGGCGCGCCTGATCGATCGCGCCTACGGCACCGTGCGCTTCACGCAGGCCGGTGAACTGGTGCTGGCCCGCGCCCGCGAACTGCTGGCCGATGCGCAGCAGATCGAGCGCGACGTGCTGCAGCTCGAAGGCCTGGCCATCGGCAGCCTCAACGTGGGGCTTGGCCCATTCGCCGCCGGCATGCTGGGGCGCGTGGCGCTGTCGCTCATGACCCAGCGCCACCCCCAACTGCTGATGCGCATGGAAGTGGCCGACACCACCACGCTGTGCGAGCGCCTGCACCGGCGCCAGCTCGACCTGTTCATTGCCGACACGCGCGACCTGAAGAAGCCGCCCGGCCTGAAGCTGGTGCGCCTGCCCAACGTGCCGGTGTCGTTCTTCGTGCAGCCGAAGCACCCGCTGCGCAAGTTGAAGCAGGTGACGCTCGAAAAAGCCATGGACTACCCCGTGGCCGGCCCCAACCTGCCGGCCGAGGTGGCGACGCATTTCGACAGGCAGATCAAGCGCACCGACCGCGGCGTCTTCAACGTGGTCTGCGACGACCCCGGCACGCTGCAACACCTGGCGCTGAACGCCAACGCGGTGATCCTTGCGCCCAACGCGCCGGCCCTGAACCCCGAGACCGAGTCGCTCGTGCCGCTGCCAATCGTCGGCTTGGCACGCATGCTGACGCACTACAGCCTGGTCACGCTGGCGGGGCGCACGCCTTCGGCCGCCGCCACCGTCTATACCCGCCTCGTGACAGAGTTGATGGACCCGGCCCAGCAGGGCGCCGGGCGCTGAGCCAAAATGACCCTCTTGCCTTCCACCGCCCTGCCCTTTCCGTGACCACTCCCCGCCGGGCCCAGCCGCCCACTTTTTCGCCTGACGAGTTTCGTGAAGCGCTCGGCATGTTCGCCACCGGCGTGACCATCGTCACCGCGCGCGCGGCCGACGGCACGCTGGTCGGCCTGACCGCCAACTCCTTCAATTCGGTGTCGCTCGCGCCGCCGCTGGTGCTGTGGAGCCTGGCCCGCGCGGCCGCCTCGATGGCCGCGCTGAGCACGGGCTCGCACTACACCGTCAACATCCTGGCCGCCAACCAGAAGGCGCTGGCCACGCGCTTCGCCACCAAGGACATCGACCGCTGGGCCGAGGTCGAGTTCACCGAGGGACTGGGCGGCGCACCGGTGCTGGTGGGCGCCGCGGCCAGCTTCGAGTGCTTCAATCGCAGCCGCTACGACGAAGGCGACCACGTGATCTTCGTCGGCGAGGTCGAGCGCTGCACGCGCGACGCCGGCGCCTCGCCGCTGCTGTTCCACGGCGGGCGCTTCTACACGGAACATCCCTTGTGAGGCACGCTGCGCTCATGTCCGTCCTGCTGCTTGCCGCGCAGACCGTCATGGCGCAGGAAGCGGCGGGGCCGCTCAAGCAGAACTGGTTCGACGACCCGTTCTTCCCCGTGTCATCAGGCCTGCCCGCATGCCCGATGCCCGAAGGGCCTTTCTATACCGCCGAAGAGCGGCGCATCCAGATCCACTCGCGGCTGGAGCGCGGCACCAGTTGCTGGCTCGCCGGCAAGTGCACCGACAGCAATGCCTACCGCTACGACAAGCCGCTCGCGCCCAAGGTGCGCGCCGCGCTGCAGGCAGTGCCGGGCGTGCGCGGCAGCAGCGTGTGGGTGATGGTGCAGCGCCGCTGGGTCTACCTGCAGGGCTGCGTGCCCAACGCCGCGCTGGCCAAGAAGCTAGAACGCGCGGCGCGCGCCCTGCCTGACGTCGAGGCCGTGGTGCCCGACCTGATGGTCGGCACACGCGGCAAGCCGCCGTATCCGCTGGCCGGCCCCTGACGCACTGCTGCTGCCGCTGCCGCGCGAAACGGCGGATCAGGCTTGCTGCGTTTCCAGGTTGAGCACGACCACGCCGGCAACGATCAACACGAGGCCGAGAGTCCGCGGCAGCGTCACCGCCTCGCCGAACCAGAGCATGCCGAGCGCCGCCGTCAGCGCCGTTCCGCAGCCCGCCCACACCGCGTACGCCAGTCCGACGTCGAGCTGCCGGATAGCGAGCGACATGAGCCAGATGGCCAGCGCATACGAAGCCCCGACCACCAGCGACGGCGCCAGGCGCGTGAACCCGTCCGCATATCGAAGCGCCATCGTTCCAGCCACCTCGGCCACGACACTGGCCGCAAGCAGCAGCCACGAGAAGGTCTGCAGACCCATGAGATACCTCCAGCACCCCGCACCTGTACCGGATGCGGGGCCGCGGGAAGGAGCGGTACCCGAGACGAAAGCCGATGCTAGCGGAGGCGATGCGGCACCGGTGCACGACAACGCACGCCACGCGCTACGATGACCGGCCCTGGGCCTTCCTGCCTTGCGCAAGACAGAGCCCGCCAGATGAGACACGAATGATCCAGCGCAAGACCCACCTCGACTCCCTCGCCATCGGCCTGCTGATCGCCTGTTGCGCGTTCTGGGGCCTGCAGCAGATCCTCATCAAGACAACAGTGGCCGAGGTGCCGCCGATGTGGCAGGCCTCGATCCGCATGATCGGCGCCACCCTGCTGCTGTGGCTGTGGTGCGCGTGGCGCGGCGTGCCGCTGTTCGAGCGCGACGGCACGCTGTGGCCCGGCCTGCTCGCGGGCCTGCTGTTCTCGGGCGAGTTCGCCGGCATCTACCTGGGGCTGCAGCACACCAGCGCCTCGCGGCTCACGGTGTTCCTGTACACCGCGCCCTTCTGGGTGTCGCTGCTGCTGCCGCGCTGGGTGCCGGCGGAGCGGTTGCGCGGCTTTCAATGGCTGGGCCTGTTCATCGCGTTCGCGGGCGTGGTGCTGGCCTTCAGCGAAGGCTTCGGCCACATGAGTTCGTCGCAACTGATCGGCGATGCGATGGGCCTGGCGGCCGGCATGCTCTGGGGGCTGACCACGCTGACGCTGCGCACCACGAAGCTGGCCACGGCCAGCGCCGAAAAAACGCTGTTCTATCAAGTGGCCGTGACGGCGGCGGTGTGCCCGGTGCTGTCGCTGGTGCTCGGCGAGCACTGGGGTTTTTCGTACTCGGCCTGGGCCTGGACCTCCATCGGCCTGCAGACGGTGATCGGCGCGTTCGCGAGCTACCTCACCTGGATGTGGCTGCTGCGGCACTACCCGGCCACGCAGATGTCGTCCTTCACCTTTCTCACGCCGCTGTTCGCGCTGGTGTTCGGCGTGGTGCTGCTCAAGGAGCCGCTCACGGCGCAACTGATCGTGGCGCTGATCGGCGTGGCACTGGGCATCGTGCTGGTCAACCGGCGCCCCGATACCCAACGCACTGCATGACCCCCGCCATGAAATTCCAGCCCATCCTCGACGAGATCGTCGCCACCCTGCGCCCGCAACTCGGCCAGGACGGCACCGTGGCCAGCTACATCCCGGCGCTGGCACGCGTCGATGCGCGGCAGTTCGGCATTGCGCTGCGCACCTGCGCTGGCGAAGAAGCGGGCGCGGGCGATTTCGAAACGCCCTTCTCGATCCAGAGCGTCTCGAAGCTCTTCACGCTCACGCTCGCGATGCAGCACGTGGGCGACGCGCTGTGGGAGCGCATCGGACGCGAGCCCTCGGGCAATCCGTTCAACTCGCTGGTGCAGCTCGAAAACGAACAGGGCAAGCCGCGCAATCCCTTCATCAATGCCGGCGCCATCGCGGTGGCCGACCGGCTCGTGAGCCAGGCGCTGGCCACCGGCGGCAGCGCCAAGGCCGACATCCTCGCGCTGATGCGCAGCCTGTGCGGCGAGCCTATCGGCTTCGACGACGAAGTGGCGCAGTCGGAAGCCGACACCGGCTTTCGCAACTTCGCGCTGGCCAACTTCATGAAGAGCTTCGGCAAGCTCGACAACGACGTCGCCACGGTGCTCGACGTCTACTTCCACCAGTGCGCGCTGCGCATGAGCTGCCGCCAGCTCGCACGCGCCGCCGCCTTCCTGTGCCGCGATGGCGCACACCCCATCGACGGCGAGCCCGAGATCACCGGCGAGCGGCAGACCCGGCGCATCAATTCGCTGATGCTGACCTGCGGCACCTACGACGCGGCGGGCGACGTGGCTTTTTCCATCGGCCTGCCCTGCAAGAGCGGCGTGGGCGGCGGCATCGTGGCCGTGGTGCCCGACAAGCTCACGCTTTGCGTGTGGTCGCCGGCGCTCGATGCGACCGGCAATTCGCTGCTGGGCATGAAGGCGCTCGAACTGTTCGTCGCGCGCACGGGCCTGTCGGTGTTCTAAGTTTTACGCGGTCACTGCCACCGGCGCAGTGCCAAGGCTGCCCATGCCGTCGAGCGCGGCTTCCACCGCCTCTTCGAGCGGCGTGTGCGGCTCGCGCCCGAGAAAGGCCACCAGCTTCGCGTTGTCCATCTGCACCGGTGTCTGCCACAGGTAGCGCATCTCGCGCATTTCGCGAAAGGTGGTGACGAAGGGCGAGGCCAGCGTGAGCAGCCACCACGGAAAGGCCGACACGCGCGGCGCTGGTGCACCCGTGCGGCGCGCCACCACCTTGCGGATCGCACCGCTCATGCGCGTGCCATCTGCGTCCCATTGGCCGGCCATGTGAAAGCGCGCGAAGGGCTCCAGCCTGTCGCGGCGCGCCAGCAGCTCGACCATGGTACGTGCCACGTCCGGCAGGTAAGACCACTGGTGCCCCATGCCGGGCCGGCCGGGGTAGCTCACGGCCTTGACCGGCAGCCCCGCCTTCACCAGCCCCTGCGAGAACCAGTTGTTGCCCGGCTTCGGGCCGAAGAAGTCGCCGGCACGCACGATCAGCACGCGGACCCCGCCTTCGCGGCTGGCGTCTTCAAGGCGCTTTTCCATCTCGACCCGGATCGCGCCCTTGCGCGTGACCGGGTGCTGCGGCGAATCTTCCTTCAGCAGCGGAAAGGCATCGGGGCCGAAGTTGTAGACCGCGCCCGGCAGCACGATGGTCGCGCCTTCGGCCTTGGCAGCGGCAATGGTGTTGTCGAGCATCGGCAGCACCAGCTGTGCCCAGCCCCGGTAGCCGGGCGGGTTGACCGCATGCACGATGACCGAGCAGCCCTTCGCGGCCTGTCGCACGGCCTGCGCGTCCATCGCGTCGCCGGCGAACCAGGTGATGCCGTCCCTTTTGCCTTCGGTGGCGCCGCGCTTGAGCGCCCGCACCTGCCAGCCCGCGTCGCACAGTTGGCGAGCCACCTCGCCGCCGATGCCACCCGTGGCGCCCAGAACCAGAACCGTGTCGTTGCGTGCCATGAAATGCTCCAGAACAGTTGTCGATGGGTGAATTCTGGAACCGGACGGGTTGGATTGGAATTGCCGAACATGAGCCAGCAGCTATACATTTATGCATGACTCCAGACATCGGCTGGGAGCTGTACCGCTCCTTCCTCAGCGTGCTGCGCGAGGGTTCTCTTTCAGGCGCGGCGCGCGCGCTGGGCATCACGCAGCCCACGGCCGGGCGCCACGTGGCCGCGCTCGAAGAAGCGCTGGGCGTGGTGCTCTTCACGCGCTCGCAGGTCGGGCTGCTGCCCACCGACATCGCGCTGGCGTTGCGCACCCATGCCGAGGCCATGGAAAGCACCGCCGCGTCGCTGGCGCGCGCGGCCACCAGCCAGGGCGAAGGCGTGCGCGGCGTGGTGCGGGTGTCGGCCAGCGAGGTGATCAGCGTCGAGGTGCTGCCGCCCATCGTCGCGCGGCTGCGCGAGGCGCATCCGGCGCTGAAGGTCGAGCTGGTGGCAACGAACCGCGTGCAGGACCTGCTGCGGCGCGAGGCCGACATCGCCGTGCGCATGGTGCGCCCCAGGCAAGAGCAACTGGTGGCGCGGCGCATCGGGCAGATCGAACTTGGCTTTCATGCGCACCGCGACTACCTTGCGCGCCACGGCACGCCGCGCAAGTTCGAAGAACTGTCGGACCATGCAGTGATCGGCTACGACCAGCCCTCGGCCTTCGTGCGCAGCGCAGGCAAGGCATTCAAGGGCTACGGCCGCGACACCTTCTCGCTGCGCACCGACAGCGACCTGGCGCAACTGGCGTTGATCCGCGCCGGTGCGGGCATCGGCATCTGCCAGGTCGGGCTGGCCCGGCGCAGCGACACGCTGGTGCGCCTGATGCCGCGCATCTTCTCGATGAAGCTGGAGACCTGGATCACGATGCATGAAGACCTGCGCAACAGCCCGCGCTGCCGCGTGGCCTTCGATGCGCTGGTCGAAGGATTGCAACAGTACGTGGGCGCGTCGGAACCGGCCAAGGCACAGGGGAAAATAGCCCGCGCACGAACCCAAAAGACCGAATGACAGACTCAGCAGACAACGACCTCCCCCTCCAGGAACCCCGCCTCTGGCGCGACGAACTCTGGACCGCCCGCGTCATCAAGAACGAAGAAGACGACGGCTGGGCCGTGGAGATGACCCGCCTGGGCGACCCCGAGCCCGCGCTCGTCGGCCCCTGGACGATGGGCCGCGACAAGAAGAACCCCAAGCCGCTCGACGGCCCCGCCTTCTCGACGCTGGTGAAGACCGCCGCCGAAGTCATCCGCCGCCACGAGCAGCAACTGCACGCCTCGCTCAACAAGAGCGTGACCGTCACCGCGCGCGACGACCGGCGCATCCGCGTGTCGCTGTCCATCGTGCCCGACGAGGACAACCCCTCGGCCACGCTCAGCGCGCACGACGATGACGACGACTCGGAACTGGCCAGCGTCAATGTCTCGCCCGCCTTCAAGCTCACGGCGTCCAGCGCCACGGCCTGGATCGAAGCGGATTTCGCACGTCCTCGCTGATCGCATCCACCGGAGACATTGCGCGCGAATAACACACGCCCTGCGCTTTCGCCAATTAGCGAAAAAGCGTATGTTCACACCGGGGTGAGTTGAGAAGAATCCGCCCCAACGAGCAATCGTTACCAGTCATACGACACCCGCTGCCAGTGCTGCCAGCGAGGCGTCGGGCAATAAAGCCCGAATCGGTTTCAACACCGGTTCGGGCTTTTTTGTTTTTTCGGTCGCAACGAAGCCTTTTCAAAACGGATGCGCGTCATCCGGGGGCGGAGCTTTGCCCGAAGAAAAACCGGTGACGTTCCAAGCTCGTTTGCAGGAGCCGCGCGGCGGGAGGAGACACCCAATGCACGGCTTCGAAGGTCGGATGTTCCTGATGACTCGCACAAACACAAAGCAAAGGAATTTGACATGACGAACCCCTTCAACCGCCGCCAGATCGTGAAGACCGGCGGCTCGATGATCGTGCTGAGCGCCGCGGGCAGCGTGGCCCGGCTGGCCGCCGCGCAGGACGGCAACACCGTGAAACTCGGCCTGCTGCATTCGCTCTCGGGCACCATCGCCATCGCCGAGGCCTCGCTGGTCGATGCAGAAAAGCTCGCCATCGAAGAGATCAACGCCGCCGGCGGCGTGATGGGCAAGAAGATCGAGGCCGTGGTGGAAGACGGCGCCAGCGAGAACCCGGTGTTCGCCGAGAAGGCGCGCAAGCTGCTGGAGCGCGACAAGGTCGCGGCCATCATCGGCTGCTACACCTCGGCCTCGCGCAAGGCGCTGCTGCCGGTGCTCAACCAGGCCAAGGGGCTGCTGTTCTACCCGACCTACTACGAAGGCCAGGAGCAGGACAAGCGCGTGTTCTATCCCTCGCAGGAGGCCACGCAATCGGTGATCGCGGCAGTCGAATGGATGGCGCGCGAGAAGGGCAAGAGCTTCTTCCTGGTGGGCTCCGACTACATCTATCCGCGCACCTGCAACAAGATCGCGAAGCCGGCCATCACCAAGGCCGGCGGCAAGGTGGTGGGCGAGGAATACGCGCCGCTGGGCCACACCGAGTTCTCCTCGATCATCAACAAGATCAAGGCCGCCAAGCCCGACTGCATCTACAGCACGGTGGTGGGCGGCTCCAACGTGGCGCTCTACAAGCAGCTGCGCGCGGCCGGGCTCGATGGCGCCAAGCAGGTGCTGCTGTCCACCGTGGTGTCGGAGAACGAGATCGAGGGCATCGGCAAGGACAACGCCGCCGGCTACTACGCCTGCATGGGCTACTTCCAGAGCATCAAGTCGCCGGCCAACGAGAAGTTCGTGAAGGCCTTCAAGGCGAAGTACGGGCAAGACCGCGTGATCGGCGACCCGATGGAGGTCGCCTACAACTGCGTGTACCTGTGGAAGGCGGCTGTCGAGAAGGCGAAATCATTCGACGTCGACAAGGTCACGGCCGCCGCGGCCGGCGTGGAACTCGATGCGCCCGAAGGCACGGTGCGCGTGCACGCCACCAACCACCACGTGTGGAAGAAGGTGCGCGTGGGCCGTGCGCGGCCCGACGGCCAGTTCGACATCGTGTGGGAATCGCCGCAGCTGGTCGAGCCCAACCCCTTCCCCAAGGTCTGAGCCGGACGCCGACATGAATTTCGACATCGCGGTGATGCAGGTCTTCAACGGCGTGAGCCTGTTCACCATCCTGCTGCTGATGGCCATCGGGCTGGCCATCGTCTTCGGCCTGATGGGCGTCATCAACATGGCGCACGGCGAGCTGATGGCGCTGGGCGCCTACATGACCTACCTGGCGGCGCGCTTCTTCGAGCACTTCGCGCCGGGCTGGATGGACCTGTACCTGTTCGCCGCGATTCCGTTCGCGTTCGGCGTGACCTTCGCGTTCGGCTATGTGCTGGAGCGCGGCTTCATCCGCTTCTTCTACGACCGGCCGCTGGACACCCTGCTCGCGACCTGGGGCCTGAGCCTCATGCTGCAGCAGGCCTACCGCTCGGTCTTCGGCGCGCAGGAAGTGAGCGTGCCGCTGCCCTCGTGGCTCGCGGGAGCGTGGGAACCGACGGCGGGCATCCAGTTGCCGCTGACGCGCATCTTCATCGTGGGGCTGACGGCCATCGTCGCCATCGGCGTGTACCTGCTGCTGTACCGCACGCCATGGGGGCTGAAGGTACGCGCGGTGACGCAGAACCGCGCGATTGCGGGCGCGGTGGGCATCGACACGCACCGCGTCGATGCGATGACCTTCGCGCTGGGCTCCGGGCTTGCGGGCATCGCGGGCGCGGTGTTCACGATGATCGGCTCGACCAACCCCGGCACCGGCCAGCTCTACATCGTCGACTCGTTCATCGTGGTGGTGTTCGGCGGCGTGCAGAGCCTGATCGGCACTGCGCTGTCGGGCTTTGCCATCGCGCAGTCGCAGACCTGGCTCGAATACCTGATGAGCGGCTCGATGGCCAAGGCGACCATCCTGCTGCTGGTGATCGCGGTGCTGTACTTCCGGCCCAACGGGCTGTTCGCGACGCGGTCGAGGAGCTGACGGCATGGGCATGAAGAAGCTTTCTCCCCAACGCAGGAGCGACCTCGCCGGCATGGCGGCCGTGTTGCTGCTGCTGGCCGTGGTGCTGCCGCTCACGCTCGACCCGTTCCGCCTGAACCTCGTGAGCAAATACCTGGCCTTCGCGTTCGTCGCGGTCGGCGTGGTGCTCACCTGGGGCTACGGCGGTGTGCTCAGCCTGGGCCAGGGCATGTTCTTCGGCCTGGGCGGCTACATGATGGCGATGTTCCTCAAGCTCGAAGCCTCCGCGCCCGAGCTGCCGGACTTCATGGTGTGGAGCAGCGTCGACCAGTTGCCTTCGTGGTGGATTCCCTTCCACTCGCTGGGCTGGACCGTGGTCGGCGTGCTCGCGATTCCGGCGGTGCTGGCGTATGTGTTCTCGTACGCCATCTTCAAGCGGCGCGTGAGCGGCGTGTACTTCGCGATCGTCACGCTGTCGCTGGCGCTCACGCTCACCGTGGTGGTGATCGGCCAGCAGGGCGACACCGGCGGTGCCAACGGCATCACCGATTTCCGCACGCTGCTGGGCTGGGACATCACGGGCGACGATGCCAAGCGCGTCATGTACTTCGTCGAGGTGCTGGCCATCGCGCTGGTGATGGCGGTGTCGCTGCTCATCGTGCGCAGCCGCTTCGGCAAGATCCTGATCGCCATCCGCGACCGCGAAGACCGCGTGCGCTTCAGCGGCTACAACACGGCGCACATGAAGGCCTTCGTGTTTGCGGTGGCGGCGGTGCTGTCGTCCATCGGCGGGGCGTTCTACAGCCTGCAGGTGGGGCTGATCGCACCGGGCGTGATCGGCGTGGTGGCCTCGGTGGAAATGGTGATCTACGCGGCGGTCGGCGGGCGGCTGTCGATTCCCGGCGCGGTGATCGGCGCGCTGCTCATCGGCTTTCTCAAGTCGTACCTGTCGGAGACCTTTCCCGAAGGCTGGCTGTACTTCCTGGGCGCCGTCTTCATCCTCGTGGTGTGGGCCATGCCGAACGGGCTCGCGGGCCTGGGCCAGAAGCTGCTGGCGCGCCGGCGCGGCGCGGAGGCTGCGCCATGAACGCCACGATGACCCTGCCCCACAACGGCATGCCGCAGGCGGCCACCGGCTTCTCGCACTCGAACGAGCAGATCCTGCGCGTGGAAGACCTCACCGTGTCCTTCGATGGCTTCAAGGCGGTGGACGGCCTGAGCCTGTCGGTCGAGCGCAATGAGCTGCGCGTGATCATCGGGCCGAACGGCGCGGGCAAGACCACGCTGCTGGACATGATCTGCGGCAAGACCAAGCCGAGCGCGGGCCGTGTGCTGTTCAACGGCCAGGACCTGGGGCGCCTGAATGAATACGAGATCGTGCGCGCCGGCGTGGGCCGCAAGTTCCAGACGCCCTCGGTCTACGAAGACCTCACGGTGCTGGAGAACTTCGAGATCTCGCTGCCGCGCATGCACGGCCTGCTGCAGTCACTGACCTTTCGCCGCACGCCCGCGCTGCGCGAGCGCATCGATGCGATGGCCGAGCAGGTCTTTCTGAGCGATCGCATCAACCACCGCGCCGGACAGCTCAGCCACGGACAGAAGCAGTGGCTGGAGATCGGCATGCTGCTGATGCAGGAGCCCGAGCTGTTGCTGCTCGACGAGCCCGTGGCCGGCATGAGCCCGCGCGAGCGCGAGCAGACCGGCGACCTGCTGCGGCGCATCTCGGCGGGCAAGTCGGTGGTCGTGATCGAGCACGACATGGACTTCGTCAAGCGCATCGCGCACCGCGTGACGGTGCTGCACCAGGGGCGCGTGCTGAGCGAAGGCACTGCCGCCGAAGTGCAGGCCGATCCGCGCGTGATCGACGTGTACCTCGGCCATTGAGCGAAGGAGTCAATCAGATGCTCGAAGTCTCCGAACTCAACGTGGCGTATGGCGAATCCCACGTCATCCGCGATGTGTCATTGCGCGTCGCGCCCGATGAAGCGGTCGCCATCATGGGCCGCAACGGCATGGGCAAGACCACGCTGCTGAAGTCGCTCATCGGCCTCTTGCCCGCGCGTGGCGGCAGCATCCGCCTGGGTGGTGCCGACATCACGAAGCTGCCGAGCTACCAGCGCGTGGCGCAGGGCCTGGCCTTCGTGCCACAGGGGCGCATGGTGTTTCCGTTTCTCACGGTGGAACAGAACATCCTGTCGGGTGCCGCGAAGTCGGGCCACCGCACGGTGCCCGACTACCTCTACAGGTTCTTCCCGGTGCTCAAGGACATGAAGCAGCGCCGCGCCGGCAACCTCTCGGGCGGGCAGCAGCAGATGCTGGCGATTGCACGCGCGCTGATCTCGGAGCCGAAGCTGCTGATCCTCGACGAGCCGACCGAGGGCATCCAGCCTTCGATCATCAAGGAGATCGCGCAGACGCTGAACGTGCTGCGCGCCGAGCGCGGCTTCGCCATCGTGGTGTCGGAGCAGGTGCTGAGCTTCGCGCTCGACCTGGCCGACCGCTTTCTCGTCATCGACCGCGGGCGCCTCGTGCACGACGAAGCGCGCGCGACGCTCGACCAGGACAAGGTCAGGTCTTTCCTGACCGTGTGAGACCCCTTCCCCATTTCCCCTTCAACCACCCTTCAGGAGCAGCGTCATGAGACATGGTGATATTTCGAGCAGCAACGATTGCGTTGGCGTCGCGGTCGTCAACTACAAGATGCCCCGCCTGCACACCAAGGCCGAGGTGCTGGACAACGCCCGCAAGATCGGCGAGATGCTGGTCGGCATGAAGCGGGGCCTGCCGGGCATGGACCTGGTGGTGTTCCCCGAGTACTCCACGCACGGGATCATGTACGACACCAAGGAGATGTACGACACCGCCGCCACCGTGCCCGGCGAAGAGACCGAAATCTTTGCGGACGCCTGCCGCCGCGCCAACGTGTGGGGCGTGTTCTCTCTGACCGGCGAGCGGCATGAGGAGCATCCGAACAAGGCGCCCTACAACACGCTGATCCTCATGAACAACAAGGGCGAGATCGTCCAGAAGTACAGAAAGATCATGCCGTGGGTGCCCATCGA
Source organism: Variovorax raffinosi (assembly GCF_051216615.1). Taxonomy (NCBI): domain Bacteria; kingdom Pseudomonadati; phylum Pseudomonadota; class Betaproteobacteria; order Burkholderiales; family Comamonadaceae; genus Variovorax; species Variovorax raffinosi. Next base: position 55,370 of record NZ_JBPJZR010000021.1, on the reverse strand, counting down.
GGGCTGGTACCCGGGCGACTGCACCTATGTGAGCGAAGGCCCCAAGGGCATGAAGATGAGCCTGATCATCTGCGACGACGGCAACTACCCCGAGATCTGGCGCGACTGCGCAATGCGCGGCGCCGAACTCATCATCCGCTGCCAGGGCTACATGTACCCGGCCAAGGAACAGCAGATCCTGGTGTCGAAGGCCATGGCCTTCATGAACAACACCTACGTGGCGGTGGCCAACGCAGCGGGCTTCGACGGCGTGTACTCGTACTTCGGCCACTCGGCGCTGATCGGCTTCGACGGCCGCACGCTGGGCGAATGCGGCGAGGAAGAGATGGGCATCAACTACGCCGAACTGTCGATGGGCCTGATCCGCGACGCGCGCAAGAACGGCCAGTCGCAGAACCACCTGTTCAAGCTGGTGCACCGCGGCTACACGGGCACCATCAACTCGGGCGACGGCGACAAGGGCGTGGCGGCTTGCCCCTTCAATTTCTACACGCAGTGGATCAACGACCCCGAGGGCACGCGCGAGCGGGTGGAGTCGTTCACACGCACCACGGTCGGCACGCCCGAGTGTCCGATCGAGGGCATTCCGAACGAGCCCGCGAAGCATCGTTGAGCAAGGGGAACGCACAACCCATGGACTACGAAATCTTCGACCTCGGCGACGTCGTGCTGCAGCGGGGCGCGACCCTGCGCAACGCAAAGCTCGCCTACAAGACCTACGGCACGCTCAACGCCGACAAGAGCAACGTCATCGTCTACCCGACCTGGTACTCGGGCCAGCACTACGACAACGAATGGCTCATCGGCCCAGGCATGGCGCTGGACCCGGCGAAGTACTTCATCATCGTGCCGAACATGCTGGGCAATGGCCTCTCGTCGTCGCCCAGCAACTCGCCGGAGCCCTACAACCTGGCGCGCTTTCCGAACGTCACGCTGTATGACAACGTGACGCTGCAGCACCGGCTGGTGACGGAGAAATTCGGCATCGAGCGCATCGCGCTGGTGGTGGGCTGGTCGATGGGCGCGCAGCAGACCAACCAGTGGGGTTGCCTGTACCCGGACATGGTGCAGCGCATCGCGCCCTTCTGCGGCTCGGCGAAGACGGCGCCGCACAACATCGTGTTTCTCGAAGGCGTGAAGGCGGCGCTCACGGCCGACGTGGCGTGGAACGGCGGCTGGTATGCCACGCCGCCGAGCAAGGGCTTGCGCGCGGTGGGCCGCGTGTACGCGGGCTGGGGTTTGTCGCAGCCCTTCTACATGCAGGAACTGTGGCGCGAGCTGGGCTTCAGCTCGCTCGAAGACTTCCTGGTCGGCTACTGGGAAGGCTTCTTCCTGCAGAAGGACGCGAACAACCTGCTCGCGATGCTGTGGTCATGGCAGAACGGCGACATCAGCGACAACCCGGTGTTCAAGGGCGACTTCAAGAAGGCGCTGGGCGCCATCAAGGCGCGCGCGATCGTGATGCCGGCCGAGCGCGACCTGTACTTTCCGGTGGCCGACAACGAATGGGAGGTGTCGCACATGCCGAACGCCGAGTGCCGGCCGATCCCGGGCGTGTGGGGCCACTTTGCCGGCGGTGGCAGCAGCCCGGTCGACACGCGCTTCATCGACAACGCCCTCAAGGAACTGCTCGCCACGCCATGAATGCCGCCGTCCCTGATCCGCTCGCCAGCTACCGCATCGAGACCGAGCCCTTCTACCGGCCCGCCGGCAATGAAGTGACGCTGTATGAACAGGCCTACCGCCATCGCATGCCGCTGATCCTCAAGGGGCCGACCGGCTGCGGCAAGACCCGCTTCGTGGAGCACATGGCGTGGTCGCTCGGGCGGCCGCTGGTCACGCTGGCGTGCAACGAGGACATGACGGCGTCGGACCTCGTCGGGCGCTACCTGCTCGATGCGAACGGCACGGCCTGGCACGACGGGCCGTTGACGCTGGCGGTGCGCCACGGCGGCATTTGCTACCTCGACGAGGTGGTGGAGGCGCGGCAGGACACCACGGTGGTGATCCACCCACTGACGGATGCGCGCCGCATCCTGCCGCTCGACAAGAAGGGCGAGCTGGTGCACGCGCACCCCGACTTCCAGCTCGTGGTGTCGTACAACCCCGGCTACCAGAGCAGCGCGAAGGACATGAAGCCTTCGACGCGGCAGCGCTTCGCGGCGCTGGAGTTCGACTACCCCGACAGCACGCTCGAAGCGGAGATCGTCGCGCACGAGGCCGGGGTCGGGCTCGACCTGGCCGCGAAGCTGGTGGCCATCGCGCGTTGCTCGCGCGAGTTGAAGCATCGCGGGCTCGACGAAGGCGTGTCGACGCGCATGCTGATCTATGCGGGCGTGCTCATCCGCGACGGCGTGTCGCCGCGCGACAGCTGCGACATGACGATGACCCGCGCGCTCACCGACGACCCCGACATGGCGAGCGCGCTGCAGGGCTTCGTGGCCGCGCAGTTCGGATGAGCGACGGGCACGCGCTCAGGTTCGAGGCGCTGGGCCTGCTCGCGCGCGGGCTGGCCGGTGTCGATATCGAGGTGCAGCCGCTGACCACCGTGTCGCACGCGCGGGCCGTGCTCACGCCGAAGCGGCTGCTGTTGCCCGAAGGCAGCGATGCCCGCCTGCGCCGCGCGATGGTCGCGCACGCGGTGGCGCATCTGCGGCACTCGGTGCCCGCGCGGCCGACGCGCACGCTCAAGCCCATGGGCATCGCGGTGGTGTCGGCCATCGAGGATGCGCGCGTCGAGCATCTGCTGTGCCGCGATTTCCCCGGCGTGCATGGCTGGTTCGCCGAAGCCCTCGCGCCGGTGCCCGATGCTTCCGACCTGAGTTTCGCCGCGCTCGTCTCGCGCATGGACCGATTGCTGATGCTGCCCGCATGGCAGGACGACAACCACTGGGTCAACAAGGCGCACCGCCTGTTCGACGAGACCGCAGCCTCCGCAGGGCTGGAAGACTACGACGCCTTCCGCGCCATCGCATCGATCCTGGCCAACGACCTCGGCCAGATGCGCGTGCGCTTCGATCCGCAGCACTACGCGGTGCCGGCACCCTGGCGTGACGACAACAGCTACCTGTGGGATTTCGGCGAGGCCGAAACGCCGCCGGACGACGCCATCGCGCTGCAGCAGTCAGGCGCACGGCCGCCACCACCTTCCGATGCAAGCAGCGACAACAGCGATGGCCCACCACCCGAAGGCGGCACCGAACTCGAACTGGGCCGCTACAGCTACCCCGAATGGGACCGCAAGCAGGAACGCCTGCGGCCCGACTGGTGCACGGTGATCGAGAAGCTGCCGGCATGGCAGGGCCTGTCGCCGGTGCGTGAACAGTCTGCCGCCAGCAACGAACGCTTGACCCCGCTCGCCCTGCCGCGCGCGCGTCACCTCGACCGCACCCATCGCCTGCGCCGCCAGTGGGAGGGCGACGACGTTGACCTGAACGCCGCCATCGAAGTGCTGGTCGACCGCCGCCTGCGACTGCGACCCGACCCGCGCCTTTTCATGCGCCCCGGCAAGGCGCCGCGCGCGACCAGCGTGCTGGTGCTGCTCGACCTGTCGGAATCGGTGAACGACGCGGGGCAAGGAGGACAAACGCGCTCGCTGCTCGACATCGAGAAGCAGGCCGCGCTGCTGCTGGCCGCGCCATCGAATTCGACTGCGCGACAGGGCGTCGACCGATTGGCGATCCACGGCTTTTCGTCCAACACGCGCGACGAGGTTTATTACTACCGTTTGCTCGAATTCGGCAAGCCGCTCGAAGCCCCCTCGCGCGCCATGATCGGCGCGGTGCGCGGGCGCTATTCCACGCGCATGGGCGCCGCGCTGCGCCATGCCGCCGCGCACCTGCGCGCGGAGCCGGCCGGGCAGCGCGCGATCTTGCTGGTGACCGACGGCGCGCCCTCCGACATCGACGTGCACGACCCACAGTACCTGATCGAAGACGCCCGCATGGCCGTGACCGAAGCGCGCGAAGCCGGTGTGCGCACCGCCTGCATCGCGGTCGATGGCGCGGCCGATGCCTACGTGCGCCGCATCTTCGGCTGGCGCAACTATTGCATCGCCGACGACGCACGCAGCCTGCCGGTGCGGCTGGCGCGCATGAGCGCGCGACTGGCCGCCGCAAACTGAGGAGAATGATGCTTCACACATCCAGGAGACACCCCAGTGGCTGACAAGGACCCCATTCGCGTCGGCATCCTTTACTCGGAAACCGGCGTCACCTCGACCATCGGGCTGTCGCAGTTGCAGGGTGCGCTGCTCGCCATCGAGGAGATCAACGAGGCCGGCGGCGTCGATGGCCGCGAGATCGTGGCCGTGCGCCACGACCCGCAATCGAACCCCGCGCGCTATGCCCAGCTGGCCGAAAAGCTGATCGTGCAAGACCGCGTCAACGTGATCTTCGGCTGCTACATGTCGAGCAGCCGCAAGGCCGTGATTCCGGTGATCGAGAAGTGGAACAAGCTGCTGTTCTACCCCACGCTTTATGAAGGCTTCGAGTACTCGGGCAACGTGATCTACACCGGCGCCGCGCCCAACCAGAACAGCGTGCAGCTGGCCGAGTTCATGACCACGAACTTCGGTGCGCGCGTGTACCTGATCGGCTCCGACTACATCTACCCCTACGAGTCGAACCGCATCATGGGCGAGCTGGTGATGCAGCGCCCCGGCAGCGAGAAGCTGGGCGAGCGCTACGTGGCGCTGGACGCCACCGAAAAAGACTACCGCGCGATCATGGACGACATCCGCGACAAGCAGCCGGACTTCATCTTCTCGACCGTGGTGGGCGATTCGACCGCGAGCCTTTACCGCGCGTACGCCGAAGCGGGCTTCGACCCGAGGGCCATGCCGATCGCGAGCCTCACGACCTCGGAGGCCGAGATCTCGCAGATGGGCCGTGGCGTGGCGACGGGGCACTTCACGGCGGCGCCGTATTTCCAGTCGATCGACTCGCCCGCCAACCGGCGTTGCCTGGCGCGGCTGCGCGAGCGTTTCGGTGATGGCTGCGTACCCAACCTGTGCTGGGAGGCGTCGTACTTCCAGATGCACATCTTCGCCAATGCGTACCGGCAGGCGGGCGGTGATGGCATCGCGGAGATATTGCCGCACATCCTGGGCAGCGAGTTCGATGCACCGCAGGGGCGGGTGAAGATCGACCCGTCCAACCACCACACCTGCCTGTACCCGCGTGTGGGCCGGGTCGATGCGCACGGGCAGTTCACCATCGTGCGGCAGGCCACGCGCGCGGTGTACCCCGACCCTTACCTTGTCACGCATTCGCTGGGCGACTGGACGGCCAAGCTCGACACGCTGGAAGCCTAGGATGAAAGCCTGTTCTTCCGTTCGTCGCTTTGTGCTGTTGGTGCGTTGTTTTTGGCGCTGCCCTTCTTCAGGGCGGCACTCACGCCGACACGGTGCTCTTTTTCGCGAATGTCCCCCGCTTCGCTCCTCCTTGATTTCGCGAAAAAGAGCCCCGTATCGGCGCGAGCGCTGGACAGAGCAGTCGTTGATCGGCGATTCACCAGCAGCGTGCCCTGTGCGAATGACACCAGGTGCTCCCCGCAGCGAAATAAAGGAGGAGCGAAGCGGGGGACATTCGCGGAGGGGAGCACCTGGCGTCATTCGCACGCGCCCTGAACAGCAGCGCCCCAAAGACACACAAGCCCGCATTGCGTCGGCCCCAAGGAGGGCTTGAACGTGGACGGCACAGCGCCCAAAAGACACACCCTCAGGGTGACACCGCCGCAGTTGAAAGAACTGCGGCTGCTGAAGATCGCCGTGATCCACCCCGACGACGCGGACGGCCGACAGCTCACACAGCAACTCCAGCGCATCGGCTGCCAGGTGCAAGCCTTCTGGCCGCCGGTACAGGTGCTGCCCGAAGGCATCGACGTCGCTTTCATGGCAGTGCAGCCCGACTTCATCAACCTGCGCTTCGAGTGGACGCAGAACGAAGATGCGCCCGCCATCATCGCGGTCGTCACCTACGAGAACCCGACCATCGTCGAGGCTGTTCTGGAGATCGGCGCCAAGGCCGTGCTGCCCTCGCCGGTGCGCTCGTTCGGGTTGCTTTCAGCGCTGGTCGTTGCGCGCGAGGCGCACAAGGAAAGCCGCTCGCTCGCGCGGCGCCTGCGCAAGGTCGAGGCCAAGCTGCTCGGCGTGCGGCAACTCGCCGAAGCCAAGGCGGTGCTGATGAAAACGCACAACGTGTCCGAAGGCCAGGCCTACGACCTGATCCGCGAACAGGCCATGAGCAAGCGCACCACCATGGAAGAGATCGCCGCCGCCATCGTCAACGCCAGCGAAATTCTTTCGCTCGGCGTGCGCAAGCCCGGCCAGGGCTGAAGAAGACGGCGAACCCGAATCAGAGCTGGCGAAAAGTCGTCAGCACCTTCAGCACGCTCTGCGTGGCACCGTCGAGCATCGCCGGCTGGCGGTGCGCAATGCCCAGGCGGCGCGTGAGCTTCGGCGTGATCGGCAACACCTGCACGCGCTCGTTGTTGATCGCTGCTACGTCGGCCGCCTTCTGCAGCGGCAGCAGCGCGGCACCGTAGCCGGCAGCCACCAGACTTTGAATGGCGGCGTCGTAGTTCAACTCGATGCGCGCGCGCGGCGCGAAACCGGCCGCGGCAAACCACTCCATCGACAACCGGTACATGTGCGTGGTGGCGTCGTTGAAGATCAGCGGCTGCGCCGCCAGCCACGCCGGCGTGACGCGCTTGGGCGCCTTCCAGCGCTGTGGCACGAAAGCCATCATGGGCTGGTCGCGCCACGGCGTGACGACCAGGTCGCGCTGCGGCGGCTGCGGCATCGCGACCAGCCCGATGTCGAGCGTGCCGGCCGCCAGCCGCGCCATCGCATCGTTGGAGCCGAGGATGCTGACCTCGACATCGATGCCCGCATGCACCACGCCCAGCGCTTCGAGCACCTGCGGCAACAGGTCGACCACCACACCGGTCGAAGTGCCCAGCCGCACGCGGCCGGTGCGGCCTTCGGCCTGGCGCTTGACGGCATCGACCGCCTCGTCGGTGTCGCGCAGCAGCTTGCGCCCGCGCTCCACCAACGCCGCGCCGGCCGCGGTAGGCGTGACGCGCCGGTTGCCGCGCACCACGAGCGGCGCGCCCAGTCGCGATTCGAGTTCGCTGATGTGCAGGCTCACCGTGGGCTGCGCAAGATGCAGCGCGTTGGCCGCCGCCGAGAAGGTGCCCAGGTCGGCAATGGCGATGAGCGTGCGAAGCTGGTCGAGGTTGAGTTGTCGCATCAGGAATGCTGATCAAAGGGTTCAGGAATCTCAACTTCCACAATAGCACGCAGCGCCGGAAGATGAGCGCTCCCCAACCAGGAGCCCATCGTGACCGCGCCGACGTACTCACCCTTCCCTCAACGCCTGATGCATGCGCTGCGCCTCTGGCACCGTCGCATGGCGGAGCGCAACCGCCATCGGGCGGACGCCGGGCATCTGTCCGACATGAGCGACCATGAACTGCGCGACCTGGGCATCGGCCGCAGCGAAGTACAGGAGCTGCTGGACCGCCATCGCTGAGCTGACGAAATCCGGCGCATTCCTTCAGGCAGCGCGCCGAATTTGAGGTTCAATTCAGGGCGTGCCCAAATCCGCAGCCCCCGCCCCTCTTTCCATCGAACTCACCTCGCCGCAGTCGGTCAATGGCCGGCGCGCGGCCTTCCAGTCGCTCTGGCTGCTGGTGCGCATGCAGCATGCGCATGACGCCGAAAGCGGCCTCGTGCGGCTGGCCGACCTGCGCGGCGAAGTCTCCGACGCGAGCACCCTGCGCATGGTCGTGAGCCGCGCGTTCCGCGACTTCAAGACCTGGGACATCGAGGTCGGCTGGGGCGAGGACACGCAGCGCGAGCCGCGCTTCCTGAATGCCGAGCGGCGCAGCCAGGGCCCCTTCTGGCTGCCGGCCGCCGAAGCGAAACGCGTGCGCATGCTGGTCGGTGGCCGTGCGGCCACGGCGGCCGAGGTCGCGTCTTTCCTCGGGCTGCGTTCCCGCAAGGCCCGTGCGGCGTCGCCCGGCTCGCCGCCGCCCGATGCGGTGCACCTGCAGGACGCCGCGTTCTGGAAGCAACTGGTCGCCTCGCAGCAGGCGGCGCGGCAGGGCCGGCTCATGGCGCCCGTTGCCGGTGGCAGCGTGACGGGCCAGCCGGCGAGTGCGCTCGAATCGATCGGCCTGGCCGGCACGCTGGCCGCCACCGACTTCCAGCGCGCGCTAGTCACGCTCAACGAGGCGATGCTGTGGCGCCGCCTCGGCGACAACGAGCAGGCGCGGCGCCGCCTGCAGGCGCTCAAGAAGCAGCGCCTTGCGCATCACGTCGCGGGCAACGACTACCTGGGCGCGATGGAATGCATCGTCTCGGCCTGGTGTGCCTACACGGCGCGCGACCTGCCGCTGGCGCAATCGCTGCTGAGCGGCATGGCCGAAGACGCGGCGCGCGGGCTGGTGCTGCGGCATCACCCCGACGTGCGTTTCGAGTGGTGCAACCTGTGGGCGCTGGTGTGCCGCTCGCGCGCGCTGGGGCTGTCCGCCGACGACAAGCCCACGGCCGCCACGCTCGCCGAAGAGTCGCTGCGCCGTTTCGGCGAAGCACTGGCAGCGGCCTTCGAGTCGCACTCCTTCGATGCGGCGCAGCACGTGGCCGCCAACATGGGCATGGCCGCCTGGCTGTTCGACCGCGTCGGGCTGAGCGACCTGCCCACGCTCTCGCACGACGGCAACGCCGACACCACGCGCCGCGCCGTGCAGTGGATCGCCTTCAGCGAATGGCTGTGCGGCCACACCGACGGCCAGGGCCGCTCGGCCTGGAACGCCATTTACCTGATGCGCATTGCGCGCGGCCACTGCCGACCCGAATCGCAGCCCACGCTCGCGCAGTTCCGCGCACAGAAACCGCTGGACCCGGGCGCGGTCTCCAAGCTCGCCGGCCCGCTGGCCGATGCCTTCGATGCGGCGCACTGGCCGGCGCGCTGGGTCGATGTGGCGCAGGCGCGGCTGGCCGACCATCAGGCCGGGCGCCGCCGCTATCCGGGCCTTCAGCATTGCAGCCTGCTGTTCGAACACGCCTGGTATGCGGCACATGCGGGCGAGCTGAAGGCGGCCGAGCAGTCGCTGGCTTTGCTGCGCGACGCACTGCCCGGGCTGGTGCCGAGCGATCGCGCCTACTTCACCGAATCGTGGAATGACACGCTGCCGGCCGAGCTGGTGCTCGAAGCCAAGCCGCCGCGCCGGCCGGCAGCGCGCAAGAAGACCGCGCCACGCGCGCGCCAGACCTGAGTTTCAGCCGTATGCCCGACAACAACGACAACAACAACAGCTCCCACGAGCCCATCGACCTGGCCGCTCACCGCGAGCGCCGGGCCCGGCTGCAACAGCAGCGGCAACGGCTCGCTTCGGAACAGGCATCGCGCGACGCCAACCCGCCCACAACAGAGTTGGCGCCCGGTGAAGTGCCCTGCATCCGTTGCAAGGAACCGGTCTACGGCCATGCGCTGCGCTGTCCGCACTGCGGCGTGCATTTCAGCGGTGGTGCCGATGCCTACGCGCCCAAGGAAGGGCTGTCGCTGCGCACGAAGATGATGATCGCGCTGGTCGCCCTGGCGCTTCTTCTTGCGGGCCTGAGCGACGACATCGCCGCCTGGTGGTAGGGGCCAGCTATCGCGCCGCGGCCGGCGCGCCGGTCGACTTGCGCACCACCAACTCCGGCCGCAGCACCACGGTCGATGCGGACATCGAGCGCCCATCGATCTCCTCGAACAGCATCTCGGCCGCGCGCCAACCCAGCTCGCGGTGCGGCAGGCGGATGGTGGTGAGTGGCGGATCGACCATGTCGACCAGCGGCATGTCGTTGTGGCCCGTCACCGAAATGTCCTTCGGCACGCGCAGGCCCGCCGCGCGCAATGCGTCGTAGGCGCCGAGCGCCACCAGGTCGTTGCAGCACACCACCGCCTGCGGCGCCGGCCCCGCTTCGAGCATCTGCTGCATGGCAACGGCACCGGCCTCGCGGCTGTAGCTCGCGCACTCGACCACGCGGAACGGCTTCATGCGGTGGTCGCGCAGCGCCTGCTCCACGCCCAGGCGTCGGCCGACGCCGGTCGGAATGTTCTGCGGCCCCGCCAGGTGCGCGATGCGCTTGTGGCCCAGACCCACGAGGTGATCGACCGCGAGCTTCATCGCGAGCCGGTCGTCGCTCACCACGGCGGGCAGGCGGCCGGTTTCGTCGGCGCGGTTGACCAGCACGGCCGTCATGCCGGCCTTGGTGACGAAGTCGACCAGCGGATCGTCGCGCGTGGCGGTGGCAAGGATCACGCCGTCGACGCGCTGCGCCAGCATGCGTTCGAGCACCGGGCGCGCGAGCGCATGGTCGACCACGTTGGTCACGAAGACGAAGTAGCCGCGCGCCGCCGCGCTGGCCTCGATGCCTTGCAGGATCGGCGGGAACACCGCGTTCGTGATGTCGGGCACCAGCACGCCGATGGTGTGGGTGCGCCCGGTGCGCAGGGCCGAGGCCGCGCGGTTGGGCCGGTAGCCCAGGCGCTGCGCCGCCTCTTCGACCACGCGCAGCACTTCCTCGCTGATCAGTGACCGCTTCTCGGGGCTGAGCGCCCGCGAAACGGTCGACACATGCACGCCGGCGGCGCTGGCGACGTCGCGGATGGTGACGGGAGAGGCGGTGGCGGAAGGCGGATTGGGCTTCATTGGTGCAAACGATTGTCGCCGAGGCTTGTGACTGACGGTGGCTCTACGCCATTCATGGGTACCGAACCCCTCCATTTTACTTTTTGGAGATTTGGACTAATATCGTGCAAACGATTGCATAAACCACCCCATGAACATCGCCACCTCTCCCGACTCGGTGCTGGGCTTCACGCTCGACGCCATGAAGCGCACGCCCGACCCCCGGCTGCGCACCGTGATGGAAGCGCTCACGCGCCATCTGCATGCCTTCGTGCAGGAGGTGAAGCTGAGCGAGGAAGAGTTCGAGCAGGCGCTCGAATTCATCGTCGCCATCGGCCACGCCACCGGCGAGACCAAGAACGAAGTGGTGCTGGCGGCCGACATCCTCGGCGTGTCCACCGTGGTGGCGCTGCAGAACAACCAGGACCCGCAAGGCGAATCGCCGGCCGCGCTGCTGGGGCCCTTCTGGCGCGCGAACTCCCCGGCCTGTGCGGCGGGCGACAACATCGCGCGTTCAGGCACGCCGGGCATTCCGCTGGAAGTGACAGGCACGGTGCGCGACGGCAAGGGCCAGCCGGTGGCCGGTGCCACGGTCGACGTGTGGCAGGCCTCGCCCGTGGGCCTCTACGAAAACCAGGACCCGTCGCAGGACGACATGAACCTGCGCGGCCGCTTCACGACCGATGCGCAAGGGCGCTTTCATTTCTTCAGCGTGCGGCCGGCCGGCTACCCGGTGCCGACCGATGGCCCCTGCGGCGTGCTGCTGCGCGCGCAACGGCGCCACCCCAACCGGCCGGCGCACCTGCACTTCATGGTGAGCAAGCCGAAGCACAAGGTGCTGATCACGCAGGTGTTCGCCGATGACGACGAGAACCTGGAGAGCGACCCGACCTTCGGCGTGACGCAGCGGCTGATCGGCCGCTTCGCCCTGGCGCCCGACGGCAAGACCGCCACGCTGCAGTACGACTTCCAGCTCGAGCCGGGCGAGATGAAGTTCCCCCGCCCACCAATCCCCTGATCTCCTGACTCCACAACTCCACGTCATCCCATGAGCTTCGATCCTGTCTCCCGACTCGACGGCAAGGTTGCCGTCATCACCGGTGGCCTTGGCGCCATCGGCTACGCCACGGCCACGCGCCTGGCCGCGCTTGGCGCCACCTGCGTGCTGCTGCACCGCAAAGGCGACGATGCGGCCGCGCGCGCGGCCGCCCTGGCCCATGCCAACGGACAGCGCCACGGCGCGATCTGCGCCGACATCGTCGACACGCCCAGCCTGAACGCGGCCGCCGCCAAGGTGAAGGCCACGCACGGGCGCTGCGACATCCTGGTCAACAGCGCGGGGCACACGCAGCCCGTGGCGGCCGGCGACCTCGATGCGCTGACCGACGAACTCATCGACGACATCGTGCGTGCCAACTTCCGCGGCGTGTTCGCGACCATCCGCGCCTTCGCGCCGATGCTCAAGGCCAGCGGCGACGGACTGGTGGTCAACATCTCCTCGATCGCGGGCTTCACGGGCGTGGGCAGCAACCTGGCCTATGTCGCGGCCAAGGCCGGGCTCGACGTGGTCGGCGATGCGCTGGCCAAGGCGCTCGCGCCGGCGGTGCGCGTGGTGTCGGTGTCGCCGGGCGCGGTCGAGTCGGGCTTCGTGCCGGGCCGCGGCGCGGAGTTCGCAAGCAAGATGGCGAGCACCACGCCGCTGGGCCGCATCGGCAAGCCCGACGACGTGGCCGCCACGGTCGAGGCGCTCGCGACGACGATGCGCTTCGTCACCGGCACGCGCATCGTGGTCGATGGAGGGCGCCACCTGTGAGCACCGGCAAGACCCTCATCACCTGCGCCGTCACGGGCAACCTCGTGAAGCCCGAGCAGACGCCGCACCTGCCGATCACGCCGGTGCAGATCGCCGACGAATGCCTGGCCGCCGCCGAAGCCGGCGCGGCGCAGGTGCACATCCATGTGCGCCACCCCGAGACCGGCAAGCCCTCGATGGAGATCGACCTGTACCGCGAGGTGGTCGAGCGCATCCGCCGCGAAAACCGCGAGCTGATCATCAACCTCACGACCGGCCCGGGCGGGCGCTTCATTCCGAGCGAGGACGATCCGAAGATCGCCGCGCCCGGCACCACGCTGCTGCCGCCCGAGAAGCGCGTGGAGCACATCGCGCTCATCCGGCCCGACGTGTGTTCGCTCGACCTCAACACCATGAACTCCGGCCCCGACGTGGTGATGAACACGCCGAAGAACGTGCGCCGCATGGCGAAGGTGATCCGCGAAGCGGGCGTGAAGCCCGAGCTGGAGATTTTCGATTCGGGCGACATCAACCTCGCGCTCGACCTCATTGCCGACGGCACGCTGGACGGCCCCGCGATGTGGACCTTCGTGCTCGGCGTGAAGTACGGCTTTGCACCGACGCCAGAGACGCTGCTGTACGCCCGCAACATGCTGCCGCGCGGCGCCTTCTGGAGTGCCTTTGGCATCGGCCGCATGGAGTTCCCCATCGTCGCGCAGGCCTGGCTGCTGGGTGGCCATGTGCGCGTGGGCATGGAAGACAACATCTACCTCGAAAAGGGCGTGCTGGCCCAGAGCAACGCGCAGCTCGTGGCGAAGGCACGCGACATCCTGCTGAGCCTGGGCGGCGAGATCGCCAACCCACGCGAGGCGCGCACGATGCTGGGCTTGCCCGACGCACACACCGTGCAAGGAGCTAAGCGATGAGCGTCGCAGCCATGCACCCCGTTCACACCTCGCGCGCGCTGCGCGTGCATGAGAAAGCCGCCAACCTCGACGCACTGAAGCTCGAAGCCGCACCGCAGTCAGAACCCACACCGCCCCCCGGCCACGCCGTGGTGCGCATCGCCGCAGCAGCGGTCAACCCGAGCGACGTCAAGGCAACGCTGGGCCTCATGCCGCAGGCGGTCTGGCCCCGGACGCCGGGCCGCGACTTCGCGGGCACCGTCGTGAGCGGGCCCACCGAATGGATCGGCCGCGAGGTCTACGGCTCGGGTGGCGACAACGGCATCACGCGCGACGGCTCGCATGCGCGCTACCTCGTGTTGCCCGAAGCCGCATTGCGCGCCAAGCCCCGTGGCATTTCGATGGACGAGGCCGGCGCGGTGGGCGTGCCCTTCGTCACCGCTTATGAAGGCTTTCGCCGCAGCGGCATGCCGCAGGCCGGGCAGACGGTGCTGGTGCTCGGCGCCAACGGCAAGGTCGGGCAGGCGGCCGTGCAGCTTGCGTCGCAGGCCGGCGCGCGCGTGATCGCGGTGCAGCGCCATGCCGGGCCCTACGCGGGCTTTGCGAGCGGAACGGTGGACACGATCGACGCGCGCCATCACACCGACGTGGCCGCGCGGGTGCGCGAGCTGACCGACGGGCGCGGCGCGCACATCGTCTACAACACCGTGGGCAGCGCCTACTTCGAAGCCGCCAACAAGGCGATGGCCAAGGGCGCGACGCAGATCTTCATTGCCACGCACGACCGCGCGGTGCCCTTCGACATCTTCGCGTTCTACCGCGGCATGCACACCTTCGTGGGCATCGACTCGCTCGCGATGGATTGCGTGGCCTCGACCGCGCAGCTCGACGCGATGCGCGAAGGCTTCGAGCGCGGCACGCTCAAGCCCTTTCCGGTCGCGCGCCACTTCACGCTCGACGAAGCCATGGACGCCTACCGGCTGGTGCTGTCGGGCAGCACCGACCGCGTCGTGCTGCGGCCCTGACTGAACCCACGAAGGACAACCGCCATGCACGTGACCCGTTTCAACGAAGCGCCGCACTACGAGGCGCCCAACCATTTCGACATGCGCTGCCTGCGCCTGCAGGGCAAGGAAGCCGGCCCATCAACACAGATGTGGATGGGCATGAGCCAGATCCTGCCGGGTGGCCACACCGGGCTGGACGGCTCGCCGATGGAAAAGCTGTACCTCGTGCTCGAAGGCGAGCTGCACGTGGTCGGCGAACTCGACGGCGCGCATGAAGAAGAAGTGCTCGGCCCCTACGACAGCTGCCGCTTCGCGCCCGGCGAAAAGCGCCAGCTCGAAAACCGCAGCAACCGGCCGGTGCTGGTGGCGCTGGTGATGCCGAACGCGCCGCCGCCGTAGCGGCCTCCCCTCTTTCTCTTTCGGTCATTCATCGCCCAACGAAACAAATCAACGGAGACAAGACGCATGAAGAAGACTTTCACCTGGAGCCGCCGGCGGACGCTGGCCGTGGCCGCGGCATTCGTCGCCGCATCCACGCTCGGCGGCGCGCACGCGCAGGGCAACTGGCCGGGCACGCAGCCGATCAAGCTGGTCGTGCCGTTCACGGCAGGCAGCGGCACCGACATCGTCGCGCGGCTGGTGGCCGAGAAGCTCGGCCCGGCGCTGGGCACCAGCGTGATCGTGGACAACCGGCCCGGCGCGGGCGGCACGCTGGGCGCGGCGATCACGGCCAAGGCGCCGGCCGATGGCTACACGCTGCTCGTGCACTCGGCGGGCCACCTCGTGAACCCGTGGATCTACAAGGGCCTGTCGTACGACACGCTCAAGGACTTCACGGGCGTGACGCCGATGGCCAGCCTGCCCAACGTGCTGGTCACCGCGCCCGCGCACTTCGCGAACGTCAAAGACCTCGTGGCGCAGGTCAAGGCCAAGCCGGGCCGCTTCAACTACGGCTCCGCCGGCAACGGCTCGGCCACGCACATGAACGCCGAGGTGTTCCGCCTTGCGGCCGGCATCGACGCGCAGCACGTGCCCTTTCGCGGCACGCCCGAGGCCATGACCGAGGTGATGGCCGGGCGCGTCGACTGGTTCTTCGCACCGATGGTGTCGGCCCTGCCGCTGATCCAGACCGGCAAGCTGCAGGCGCTGGCGGTCGGCACGGGCAAGCGCTCGGCGGCACTGCCCAACGCACCCACGACGGTGGAGGCCGGCGTGCCGGGCTCGGAGTACCTGTTCTGGGTCGGACTCTTCGCACCCGCGAAGACGCCGCAGCCGATCGTGGACCGCCTGCAGGCCGAGGTCGCGAAGATCATGGTGTCGCCCGAGCTGAAGGAGCGGCTGGAAAAACTCGGTGCCGAGCCCTTCACCATGCCTTCGGCGCAGTTCAACAAGTTCATCGTCGACGAGACCGGCAAGGCCCAGCAGGTGGTCAAGGCCGCGAACATCAGGGTCGACTGACGCCCTCCGGGGCCAGCACCTGGCGAACCCGCTCGCGCAGCACCGGCAGCACATCGCGCTCGAACCACGGGTGGTGCTTGAACCAGCCCGTGTTGCGCGGCGAAGGATGCGGCAGCGGCACGACGCGCGGCCCGTAGTCCGCGAAGGCCTCGACCGTTTCGGTGACGCTGCCGCGCGCGGTCTTGCCCAGCAGGTGGTGCTGCGCGTACTGGCCGATGGGCAGGGTCAGCTCGACATTCTTGAGTTCGGCGAACAGCCGCGCGTGCCAGAGCTGCGCGCATTCCTTGCGCGGCGGCAGGTCGCCGCTCTTGCCGCGCCCCGGGTAGCAGTAGCCCATCGGCACGATGGCGATCTGCGTCGCGTCGTAGAACAGGTCACGGTCGATGCCGAGCCAGCGGCGCAGCAGGTCGCCGCTTCGGTCGTTCCATGGCACGCCGGTCTGGTGCACGGTCAGGCTCGGGGCCTGCCCGACGATCAGCAGCCGCGCGGTGCGGCTCGCCTGCACGATGGGCCGGGGGCCCAGCGGCAGATGCGCTGCACAGGCGCGGCAGTTGCGGATCTCGGTGAGAAGAAGTTCCACCGGGGCTGCTTCGGCGCGGTCGGATGACTACTGCACGAACGGACGGAAGAACGCGTTGAGTTCGGCGCCCGGCGCGGCATCCGCAAAGCCGTCGAAGCGGCCTTCTTCAGACAGCGTGCGCGCGGCGCGCATGAAGCCGCCCCATGCCGCGCGCGCGAGCCCGCCGCCGACGCTGACGCGCCGCACGCCCAGCTCGGCGATGTCTTTCATCGTCAGCTCGCTGGTCGCGCCGACCAGCAGGTTGACCGGCTTGCCGCCAGCGGCCGCGACCACGGCGGCGATCTGCTCACGGGTCTTGATGCCGGGTGCGTAGAGGCAATCGGCGCCCGCGTTTGAGTAGGCCTTGAGCCGGGCGATGGCGTCGTCCAGATCGGGACGGCCGGCGAAGAAGTTCTCTGCACGCCCAACCAGCAGCACGTCGGCGCCGCTGGCGTCGATGGCCTTGCGCGCGGCACGCATGCGCTCGACCGCGACGTCGATGGAAAAAAGCGGATCGGCGGCGTTGCCCGTCGAATCCTCGATCGACAGGCCCGCCACGCCGGTCTCGGCCGCGAGCCGCACGCTTTCGGCCACGCCCTGCGCATCGGCGGCAAAGCCGTTCTCGAAGTCGGCGTTCACCGGCAGGTCAGTGGCGGCCACGAGTTCGCGCAGATGGTCAAGGACCTGGTCGCGCGACAGCGCCCCATCGGCATGGCCGCGCGACCACGCAAAGCCCGAGCTGGTGGTGGCCAGCGCCTTGAAGCCCAGGCCTTCGAGGTAGCGCGCGCTGCCGGTGTCCCAGGGGTTCGGGATGACGAAGCAGCCTTGAGCGTGGAGCGCGCGGAAGTCGGCGCGTTTCTGGGCGATGGAGCGGGTCATTGCGGTGCCTCGGTTTGCCTTGCGGGGTTGGAACAACAGGAGAAGGAACGGTCAGGATAAGCCCGTGCGCGCGACAGCTTCGCCCGGCGGGTTTTGCAGCAGGCAGTCGATGAAGGCGCGCACCGCCGGCAGCATGCCGCGCCGCGATGCGAACGCGGCCTGGATTTCGCTGGCCGCGCAGGCCCAGTCGCCGCACAAGCGCACCAGGCGGCCGTCGGCGAGCGCATCGCGGCACATGATCTCGGGCAGCAGTACCACGCCCATGCCCTGCTCGGCAAGGTGCCTGAGCGCGAACATGTCGTCGGTGACGAAGTGCGGCGTGAAGCCGAACTCCTGCACCTGCGCGCCGTGCTCCAGCGTCCAGCGGTAGCGGTCGTTCTCGGCGGGCAGCGACAGCACGGGCCATGCGGCCAGGTCGGCGAGCCCCTGCGGCGTGCCGAGCCGCGCCAGCAGCGCGGGGCTCGCCAGCAGCACGTCGACGGTGGTGCCCAGCGGCCGGGCGACGAGGCTCGAATCCTCGAAGGGCGGGCGCCGCACGCGCAGCACCACGTCGATGTTTTCCTGCAGCGGATCGACGCGCCGGTTGCTCACTTCCAGTTGCAGCCGCACGCCGGGGCAGGCACGCATGAAGGCCGGGATCAGCGGCGTGAGCCAGAACTGCGCGAGCGTGAACGGGCAGCTCACGCGCAGCAGGCCCTGTGGCTGCGAGATGGCCTGGCGCAGCACGTCGAAGGCCTCGTCGCCCGCCGCCACCGTGGCCTGGCAGCGCTCGTAGAACTCGCGGCCCACGCCGGTGAGCAGCAGGCGGCGCGAACTGCGCTGCAGCAGCCGCACGCCCAGTCGCTCCTCGAGCTGCGAGATGCGGCGGCTCAGGCGCGACTTGGGAATGCCCAGGTGCCGGCTCGCGGCACTGAAGCCCTGCTGTGTCACCACATGGGCGAAGAGCGCCAGGTCGTTGAGGTCTTCCATGTCTCTCGTTCTGCTTTTCGTTCCACCGGCAGAACGATCCGTTCTTGCCGGGCGAATTGTTCTGCGTTCGTTCCACCAGCATCATCGATCGATCCTTTCCGGTCAACCACCCGTTCCAGCACACGCCATGAAACTCGCCAGCTTCCACCATCGCGACGCCCTTCGCTTCGGCGTGGTCCGAAATGAGGAAATCGCCGACCTGACGGACCAGCCCGGCGCGCCGCCCGGACTGCGTGAGCTTCTGGCGCGCGGCGACGAAGGCATGGCGTGGCTGCGCGCCGCACTGCCGGATGCACCCCGCGTGGCACTGGCCGGCGTGCGGCTGGCGGCGCCCATCCCCGCGCCGCAGAAGTTCCTGGGGCTGGGCGGCAACTACGCCTCGCATCTGGAGGAAGCCGCAAAGCTGGGGTTGGTGCGGGCGCCGGGGCAGGTGTGGTTCAACAAGCAGGTGTCGTGCGTGGCCGGCCCTTTCGATGCGGTGCACAAGCCCCGTGTGTCCGACCAGTTCGACTACGAGGGCGAACTCGGCGTGGTCATCGGCCGGCGCTGCCGCCATGTGCGCGCGGAAGACGCGATGGCCATGGTCGCGGGCTACGTGGTGGTCAACGACATGAGCGTGCGCGACTGGCAGATGCGCGCGCCCACGCACACGCTGGGCAAGTCCTTCGACACGCACGGCCCCTTCGGGCCCTGGCTGGTGACGCGCGACGAGATCGCCGACCCGCATGCGCTGCGGCTGCGCACCTGGGTCAACGGCGAGCTGCGGCAGGACGGCAACACCGCGCAGATGATCCACCGCATCGAGGCCATGCTGGTCGAGCTGAGCACCGCCTTCACGCTGGAGCCGGGCGACGTGCTGAGCACCGGCAGCCCCGCGGGCGTGGGCGGGCTGATGGACCCGCCGCGCTATCTGGTGCCGGGCGACGTGGTGCGCGTGGAGATCGAGGGCATCGGCCACATCGAGAACCGCGTGGTGGCCGAGCCTGCTGATTGAACGTTGCGCCCGAAAAAAAGAAGGAGACCCCCATGACCGACATCGCAACCCCGGTGCGCCCCGTGCGCCCGCTGCCCGACTTCACGCACACCGTGCTGAGCCCCGTCAAGCTGGCGCACGTGGTGCTGCGCGTGAGCGACCTGGCGCGTTCGCGCGCGTGGTACCTCGACGTGCTGCAGGCCCGCGCCGCGTTCGAGAACCCGATGCTGTGCTTCCTGACCTACGACGACGAGCACCACCGCATCGGCCTGATCGCGGGACCGGCGCTGAAGCACGAAGCCGACGCGAGCACGGGCCTGGAGCACATCGCCTTCACCTACGGCTCGCTCGGCGACTTGCTGGCCAACCACCGCCGGCTGGCCGCACGCGGCATCCGGCCCTACTGGTGCATCAACCACGGGCCGACGATCTCGATGTACTACCGCGACCCCGACGGCCATCGGCTGGAGCTGCAGCACGACGTGTTCGAGACGGCGGAGGAAGTCAGCGCCTTCTTTGCCGGCGGCGCCTATGCCGAGAACTTCATGGGCGTGGTGTTCGACCCCGAAGCGCTGGCCGCGCGTTTCGAGGCCGGCGAGCCGCTGGCTTCGCTCACCGCGCGGCCCCGGCTGCCGGAAGGCAAGGGGCCGTGGGACATGTTCGTGGCCTGATGTTCGTGGTCTGAGCTTCAGGCGCGGTCAGCACTCCACCACGTTCACCGCGAGGCCGCCGAGCGAAGTTTCCTTGTAGGTCGACTTCATGTCCTCGCCGGTCTGTTTCATCGTGCGGATCACCGCGTCGAGCGACACGTAGTGGCTGCCGTCGCCGCGCAGCGCCATGCGTGCCGCGTTGATGGCCTTCACGGCCCCCATCGCGTTGCGCTCGACGCACGGAATCTGCACCATGCCGCCGACCGGGTCGCAGGTCAGGCCCAGGTTGTGTTCCATGCCGATCTCGGCCGCGTTCTCGACCTGCGCCGGCGTGGCGCCGAGCACGGCGGCGAGTGCGCCAGCGGCCATCGAGCAGGCCACGCCCACTTCGCCCTGGCAGCCGACCTCGGCTCCGGAGATCGATGCGTTGGCCTTGTAGAGCATGCCGATTGCCGCCGCCGTGAGCAGGAAGTCGACGATGCCGTCGTCATTCGCCTGCGGCACGAAGCGCTGGTAGTAGTGCATCACGGCGGGCACCACGCCGGCCGCGCCGTTGGTGGGTGCGGTGACGACACGGCCGCCGGCAGCGTTCTCCTCGTTCACCGCCATCGCGAAGGCGTTGACCCAGTCCATCACCGCGAGCGGGTCGGCCGCACCGGCCTGTGCCAGCAGTTCGCGGTTCAGCTCGGGGGCACGGCGGCGCATGCGCAGCGGGCCGGGCAGTGCGTGCGCGGCCAGCGGGTTGTCGATGCCGAAGCCGCGCTGCACGCACTGCTGCATCACGCCCCAGATGCGCAGCAGGCCGCTGCGCACTTCGGCCTCGGGCCGCCACACGCATTCGTTGCGCATCACCAGCGCCGCGACCGACAGGCCGCTGGCGCGGCATTGCGCCATGAGTTCGTCGCCGGTCGAGAAAGGATGCGGCACGGTAGATGCCGCAGCCACCGTCGCGGCCACAGCCTGCCCGCCTTCGACGACGAAGCCACCGCCAACCGAGAAATACGTGCCCTCGGCCAGCCTGCTGCCATCGGCCGCGAAGGCGGTGAAGCGCATGGCGTTGGGGTGCTCGGGCAGCGACTCTTCGCCGCGAAAGGCGATGTCGCGCACGCGGTCGAAGGCGATGGGCGTGGTGCCCAGCAGGCTCAACTGGCCGGTGCGGCGCAGCGCCTCCAGGCGCGGCTGCACGGTCTCGGGCCGCACCGTGTCGGGCGCGTCGCCGAAGAGGCCGAGGATCACGCCCTGGTCGGTGGCATGGCCGTGGCCCGTGGCGCCGAGCGAGCCGAACAGGTCCACGTGCAGGCGCGCCACCTGCGCGAGCACACCGCGCGCTTCGAGCGACCGCGCGAACATCAGCGCCGCGCGCATCGGCCCGACGGTGTGCGAACTCGACGGCCCGATGCCGATCTTGAAGATGTCGAAGGCTGAGAGCATCAGCGCATCATGCGGCCGGCAGCTGCTGTTTGACCAGTGCCACCCAGTAGGCGGCGCCCAGCGGCAGGATGGCGTCGTTGAAGTCGTAGTACGGGTTGTGCACGTTCGGATCGTTCGGGCCTTCGCCCGCGCCGATGCCGATGTAGGCGCCCGGGCGCTTCTGCAGCATGAAGGCGAAGTCTTCCGAGCCCATGGCCGGCGGAATGTCGGTCTTGACCTGCGCGCGCTCGACCAGGCTGGCGGCGGCGGCAATGGCGGCATCGGTCTCGGTGGCCGTGTTGACCACGCCGGGGTAGCCGCGGCGGTAGTCGAGCGCCACCTTCGCGCCGTGCGTCTGCGCCACGCCGTCGCAGATCTGCTGCATCGCGGCCTGGGTCTTGTCCTGGATGGCGGGGTCGAGCGTGCGCACGGTGCCGCGCAGCACCACGGTTTCGGGAATCACGTTCCAGGTGTCGCCGCCGTGGATCTGCGTGACGCTGACCACGGCCGAATCGGTGGCGCCGGTGCGGCGACTCACGATGGTCTGCAACGCGTTGACGAGCTGGGCCGACACCACCACCGAGTCGATGCCGGTCTCGGGCATGGCGCCGTGGCTGCCCTTGCCGGTGATGACGATCTCGAAGGTGTCGAGAAAGGCCGTCATCGTGCCCTTGCGGATCGCGAACTGGCCGCGCGGCAGGCTGGGGAAGTTGTGCATGCCGTACACGGCGTCGGCAGGGAACTGGTCGAACAGGCCCTCTTCCACCATCACGCGGCCGCCGCCTTCGTTCTCTTCGGCCGGCTGGAACACGAACTGCACCGTGCCCTTGAAAGGCTTGTGGCGCGACAGGTGTTCGGCCGCGCCCAGCAGCATGGCGGTGTGGCCGTCATGGCCGCAGGCGTGCATCTTGCCGACGCACTTCGAGGCGTGCGGCTGCGTGCCCAGCTCCTGCATGTTGAGTGCGTCGAGGTCGGCGCGCAGCGCGATGCTCGGGCCTTCGCCGTTCTTCAGCGTGGCCACCACGCCGGTGCCGGCCAGGCCG
Source organism: Variovorax raffinosi (assembly GCF_051216615.1). Lineage (NCBI taxonomy): Bacteria > Pseudomonadati > Pseudomonadota > Betaproteobacteria > Burkholderiales > Comamonadaceae > Variovorax > Variovorax raffinosi. Next base: position 33,042 of record NZ_JBPJZR010000021.1, on the reverse strand, counting down.
CGATGCACCGGCAGGCCCATCAGCATCAGCGCGTTGGCGACGACGTTGGCGGTGCGGTGTTCCTCGAAGGCGGTCTCGGGGTTCGCGTGGATGTCGCGGCGCCAGCCGAGCATGCGCTCGCGGGTGTCTTCGGCAATTTCGGGTTCGCGGTACATGGCGGTCTCTCTCGTGGTGTGGGGTCAGTGGAAGAATTCGGCGATGACGGTGGCGCCGAGGAAGGTGCCGGCCGTGGCAGTGAGCGACACCACCACGATGCGCCAGCCCAGCTTGCGGAACACCGGCAGGTCTTTCGCGACGGAGAAGCCGGCCAGTGCCAGCACCGGCGTGGTGAAGGCCAGGAAGTTGAGCTTGGCGGTCAGCGCGATCAGCGCGTCGGAGAACGGGAACAGGCCCGGAATGCCGACCACGGTTGCCACCACCGACAGCACCAGCACCGTCGGCAGGCGCGGCACGAGGCGCTTGATGCCCTCGACCACCAGCGCGATCGCCACCACCGCGGCCATGCCTTCGAGCGACACCAGCACCGGCACCTTGTAGGTCAGCGAGTTGCCGATGAGCACGCCGCCGCCCACCACCGCCCAGGCGATGAGCGTGTCGCGCATCGGCAGAGCGCCGCCATGCCCCATGCTGACCTGGGACATCGCGCCCGTGCCTGCCGCTTCCTGCGCACCGCGCTTCGAGAAGCGGCCCAGCACCGGTTCGAGCTTGCCGTAGAGCCACGAGCACAGCGGCAACGACAGGAACAGCGTGAAGTAGAAACCCGCCACCGTGGTCAGCAGGTTCGATGCGGCCGCGATCGCGGTGAGCTGCGGCAGCATCTCGGCCGGCTGCTGCGCGGCGATGGCGCCCAGGGCCGCGGCCATCAGGCTGCCCGAGCCCACGCCCGCACCCATGGCCAGCGAACGCGGATCGAAGATGTGCAGGCTGGCGATGAAGCCCGCCAGCACCGCGATGAACAGCGCGCCCAGCACCGTGCCGGTGATGTACTCGGCCAGCACGCCACGGCCTTCGGGCGAGGCCATGCCGTACTTCTCGCCAATGATCACGAGATTGCCCTCGCGGCCCACCGAGAAGGTGGCGCCCACGGCTTCGCGCTTGATGCCCAGCAGCAGCGCCAACGGCAGGCCCAGTGCGAGCGTGCCGAGCGCGTGGCCGAACTCCTGGAACAGAAGAGCCCAGCCCGCCTGCTTGACCTGCGGCAACGCCGCGCCCACGGTGAGGCCCAGCTTCACGATGAACAGCAGCAGGCCCGCATTGAGCAGCCCGCCTGCAAAAGACTGCTGCGCGGGCGCCACGCGCACCACGCCCGGCACGCGGCGCTGCGCGATGCCCCAGACCGCCGCGATCAGCAGCGCCCACAGCATCGGCAGCAGCGCCACCTTGCCCGGCCCGACGCTGAATTGCACCGGGCCGATGCGTTCGGCCACCGCCACGATGGCGAGGGTCACGAGCGCGAGCCTGAGTTTTCCAGAGGCGGTGGCCGGGGCCATGGTGTCGAGCGTGGAGGCGGCAGAGGTCATTGTGTGAGGCTTCTTCTGGCGGGGTGCCGGCGAGTGTCGGGCTGCGGAGCACTTGCATCAATGACAGCAAATGAGGATATTTGGTGCATTGAATGCAACACTCGAATCCGCCGACCATGGACGACAAACTCGACACCCGCCGCGTGCGCTACTTCATCCAGGTGCTCGAAAGCGGCTCGGTGCGCGGCGCCGCCGACGTGCTCGACATGGACCCTTCCGCCGTCAGCCGCGCCATCGGCATCCTTGAAAAAGAATGCGGCGTGCCGCTGCTGGAGCGCCACGGCCGCGGCGTGGTGCCCACCGACGCGGGCCAGATGCTGGCCGGCTACGTGCGGCGCCAGCAGAACCAGAAGCAGCACTTGCTGGCGCAGATGGACAGCATCCGCAAGATCGAGCGCGGCCACATCGACATCGTGGCGGGCGAAGGCTATGTCGACTGGCTCATGCGCCACAGCCTGCGCGACTTCATGACCACGCATCCGAACATCACCATCGACCTGGACGTGGCCAGCACCGACGAGATCGTGCGGCGCATCGTCGAGGAGCGCGCCCACATCGGCATGCTGTTCCAGCCGCCGAAGGACGAGCGGCTGACCTCGCACCAGTCGCATGCGCAGCCCATCCAGACGATGGTGCCGGCCTCGCACCCGCTCGCGCGGCTCGGTCGCCCGCTCAAGCTGGCCGACCTGCTGCCCTACCCGGGCGCGACGCTGCATCGCAACTTCGGCGTGCGGCAGCACATCGAGGCCGCCGAGATCAGCGAGGGTGTGCGGCTGCCCGCGCTGCTCACCACCACGTCGTTCAGCGCGCTCGGCCATTTCGTGTCGGCCGGGCTGGGCTACACGCTGGGCACGCGGATCTCGCTCACGCCGAATGCGAACAACGCCCTGCTGGTCGAGCTGCCGATGAAGAACCCGTTGCTGTCGCAAGGGCGCTCGCACATCGTGTCGCGGCACGGCCGCATGCTGTCGCCGGCTGCGTCGGCGCTGCTGCGGCAGATCGTGACCGACATGCGCCGTTATGCCGACCTGACGGCCGGCAAGGAAAAGCGAGCAGCCCCACGCGGGCGCGGTGTTGCGGCCTGAGCGTTGCGCCTGCGGGCCTTTCGGTGTTCTGATCGACCCCCATGTCCTACGTCATTCCGCTTTTCATTCATCTGCTGTGCGCCGCCTTCTGGGTCGGCGGCATGGCGACCATGCATTTCGCGGTGCGCCCCGCCGCCGTCGCCACGCTGGAGCCGCCCTTTCGCCTGCGCATGATGACCGCGACGCTGCGGCGCTTTTTTATAGGCGTGGACGCGTCCGTCACGCTGCTGTTTTTGAGCGGCGTGGGAATGATCATGGCGACCGGCGGCTTTCGCTCGGTGCACTGGCGCGTCGAAGCGATGATGAGCATCGCGATCGTGATGGCGGCCATTTATGTCTACATCCGCGCCTCGGTGTTCAAGGCGCTGCGGCGCGCGGTGGAAGAAAGCGCCTGGCCCAAGGCGGCTTCGCTGCTCAACACGGTGCGCCAGTTGGTGAGCATGAACCTCGTGCTGGGCGTGGTGGTGTTCGGGGTGGCGATCATCGGACGGGCCGGTTGAGCCCCGTCACCCCGGCCTACCTCACGAAACGGTAGTCGAGGTGCGTCACCAGTTTCGCGTCGAGCGAGATGCCGAGGTCGAAGAAGACCTTGCTGCTCATACGACGTGTTCCTGTGCTGGGCCGACTGGCGTTGCTGTTCGGGGTGCGTGCGAATGACACCAGGTGCTCCCCTCCGCGAATGTCCCCCGCTTCGCTCCTCCTTTATTTCGCTGCGGGGAGCACCTGGTGCCATTCGCACATGGACACGCTCTGCGTTTGCGGCTGATCAACGACCGCTCTGAGCGCTCACGTCGATACGGGGCTCTTTTTCGCGAAATAAAGGAGGAGCGAAGCGGGGGACATTCGCGAAAAAGAGCACCGTGTCGGCGTGAGCGTCGCCCTGAAAGAACAACTACAGCGCTCGAAACGCGAACTCAGCCAGCCGGCCCCTTGAGTTCTACGCTGTTGCCGTCCGGATCGGTGATGTACATCGAAGGACCGTTGCCTTCAGCGCCGAAGTTGTTCTGCACCTCGCCATGCACAGGCACGCCGTGCTGCGCCAACAACGCGCGAATCGCGGCCTCGTCGAAAGGCTCGACACGCAAGCAGAGGTGATCGACATTGCGGCCTTCTGCACCTGCGAGTGCGCCGCCCTGCTTTCCCAACGGCCCATCGGGCGTGATCAGATCAATCAGGCTCGACCCCGCGCGCAGGTGCACAAGCCCCAGGTCCTCGCGACGCTTCTCGACTTCGCAGCCCAGCACGTCGCGGTAGAAAGCGATCGCGCGTTCGATGTCCTTCACGCGCAGCACGACATGGTCGATGCGCAACACCGAGAACGGCGGGCGCATCGGGCTTGTCATGTCGGCCTCTTCAGATCACGCCGGCCGAACGCAGCGCGTCGAAACGTGCGGCGTCGATGCCCATTTCCGCCAGCACCTCTTGCGTGTGCTGTCCGAGGGCCGGCGGCGCATGGCGCAGCACGGGTGGCGTGGCCGTCAGGCGCAACGGGCTCGCCACGCCGGTGATGCTGGCGATGCCGTCGCCCGCATCGCGCGGCAGCGTCACCGCCAGGCCGCGCGACTTGACCTGCGCGTCGTCGAAGGCCTGCGCGATGTCGTTGATCGGACCGCAGGGCACGGCCTTGTCTTCGAGCAGCGTGACCCATGCGGCGGTGTTGCGCGTGCGCGTGACCTCCTGCATCAGGGGGATCAGCACTTCGCGGTGCTTCACGCGCAGCGTGTTGGTTGCAAAGCGCGCATCGGCGGCCCACTCGGCGTGGCCGGCCGCTTCGCAAAAACGCGCGAACTGGCCGTTGTTGCCGATGGCCAGCAGCATCGAGCCGTCCTGTGTCTGGAAGTCCTGGTACGGCGCCAGGCTCGGATGGCTGTTGCCCTGGCGCTGCGGCGCCTTGCCGGTGTTGAGGAACGCGCTCGCCTGGTTGGCAAGGATGGCCATGCCCACGTCGAGCAGCGCCATGTCGATGTGCTGGCCTTCGCCGGTGCGGTCGCGCACCTGCAGCGCGGCAAGGATCGCGGTGCTCGCATAAACGCCGGTGAACAGGTCGGTCAGCGCCACGCCCACGCGCAGCGGGCCGCCGCCGGGCACGTCGTCGGGGCGGCCGGTGATGCTCATCATGCCGGTCATGGCCTGGATCATCAGGTCGTAGCCCGCGCGCTCGGCATACGGGCCGTCGTGGCCGAAACCGGTCACGCTGCAATAGATGAGGCGTGGGTTGGCCGCGCGCAGGCTCTCGTGGTCGAGGCCGTATTGCTTCAGGCCACCGGTCTTGAAGTTCTCCACCACGATGTCGGCCTGCGCCGCCATCTGCTTCAACAGCGCCTGCCCCTCGGGCGTGGCCATGTCGATGGTGACCGAGCGCTTGTTGCGGTTGCAGGCGGTGAAGTAGCTGGCCTGGTCGGTGTCGTTGCCGTTCGCGTCCTTGATGAACGGCGGGCCCCAGGTGCGGGTGTCGTCGCCCACGCCGGGGCGCTCGATCTTGACGACGTCGGCGCCCAGGTCCGCAAGGATCTGCGTACACCAAGGGCCCGCGAGCACGCGGGACAGATCGAGGACCTTGATGCCGTCGAGTGCTGCGGGCTTGGTCATTCGGCTCAGTTCGCGAACGCTGCGATGCCGGTGATGGCGCGGCCCAGGATCAGCGCGTGGATGTCGTGCGTGCCTTCGTAGGTGTTGACCACTTCCAGGTTCACCAGGTGGCGTGCCACGCCGAACTCGTCGCTGATGCCGTTGCCGCCCATCATGTCGCGCGCCAGGCGGGCGATGTCCAGGGCCTTGCCGCAGTTGTTGCGCTTCATGATCGAGGTGATCTCGACCGAGGCCGTGCCTTCGTCCTTCATGCGGCCCAGGCGCAGGCTGCCTTGCAGGCCCAGCGTGATCTCGGTCTGCATGTCGGCCAGCTTCTTCTGGATGAGCTGGTTGGCGGCGAGCGGGCGGCCGAACTGCTTGCGGTCGAGCGTGTACTGGCGGGCGCGGTGCCAGCAGTCTTCGGCGGCACCCAGAGCACCCCACGAGATGCCGTAGCGGGCGCTGTTCAGGCAGGTGAACGGGCCCTTGAGGCCTTGCACTTCAGGGAATGCGTTTTCTTCGGGGCAGAACACGCCGTCCATCACGATCTCGCCGGTGATGCTGGCGCGCAGGCCCACCTTGCCGTGGATCGCGGGGGCGCTCAGGCCCTTCATGCCCTTCTCGAGCACGAAGCCACGGATCGGGCCGACCGTGCCGCTTTCGCTGACTTCCTTGGCCCACACCACGAACACGTCGGCGATGGGCGAGTTGCTGATCCACATCTTGGCGCCGCTGAGCGAGTAGCCGCCCGGCACCTTCTTGGCACGCGTGACCATGCTGCCGGGGTCGGAGCCGTGGTCGGGTTCGGTCAGGCCGAAGCAGCCGATCCATTCGCCGGTAGCCAGCTTGGGCAGGTACTTCTGCTTTTGCGCTTCGGTGCCGAATTCGAAGATCGGCACCATCACCAGCGAGCTTTGCACGCTGGCCATCGAGCGGTAGCCCGAATCGACGCGCTCGACTTCGCGGGCGATCAGGCCGTAGGCCACGTAGTTGAGGCCGGGGCCGCCGTACTGCTCGGGGATCGTCGGGCCGAGCAGGCCGAGCGCGCCCATTTCGCGAAAGATGGCGGGGTCGGTTTCACCGCTGCGAAAGCCCTCGATGACGCGGGGCGCCAGGCGCTCCTGGCAGTAGGCATTGGCCGCGTCGCGGATCATGCGTTCTTCGTCGGTCAGTTGCTGGTCGAGAAGAAGGGGATCGTCCCAGTGGAATTGCGCTTTGGCGGCCATGTGCTGTCTCCGGAAAGAGGGGAAAAAGAGAAAAGAGGGGGATGGCCTCGATCCTAGCCACGCGAGGGGACGGGTGCAAACGATGAATCCTCACCCAGATATGCGTTCGTAGAATGTCTTGCAAGATGTTCGAGCCGTTCTTTCATTGGTAAGGCCGCTCCTCCATACATACACCCGAGGCATACATGCGCCGCAAGATCCCACCCCTGCAAACCCTCGTGTGCTTCGACGCCGCCGCGCGCCACGAGAGCTACACCCGCGCCGCGCAGGAACTGGCCCTCACCCAAAGCGCGGTGTCGCGCCAGATCGGCACGCTCGAAGCCTTCCTGGGCGTGGCGCTATTTCGCCGCACGCGGCACGGCGTGGCGCTCACCGCGAGCGGCGCGGCCTATGCACGGCAGATCACCAAGCGGCTCGAAGCGATGGAGCGCGACACGCTCGACGCGATGGCGCACCAGGGCGAAGGCGGCTCGCTGTCGCTGGCGGCCGTGCCCACCTTCGCCACGCGCTGGCTGATGCCGCGCCTGAAAAGCTTCGCGGCGCTGCAGCCCGACGTGGTGGTGCACATCGAGACGCGCACGCGCCCCTTTCTTTTCGCCGATGCGGAGTTCGATGCCGCGCTTTATGCCGGCACGCCCGCGCAGGTCGAGAACTGGGCGGGCACGCGCGCACTGCTGCTGATGCATGAAGACGTGGTGCCCGTGTGCAGCCCGTCGCTGCTGCCGCGCGGCAAAGCCGTGGCACCCGCCGCCATCGCGAAGATGCCGCTGCTGCAGCAAAGCACGCGGCCCGATGGCTGGCGCCAGTGGTTCGATGCGCAGCAGATCGATGCGCCCAATGCGCGCGGCGGCCCGCGCTACGAGCTGTTTTCGATATTGGCCGCCGCCGCCTCGCACGGCCTGGGCGTGGCGCTGATGCCGACGATGCTGGTGGCCGACGAACTGGCGCGCGGCGAACTGGTCGTTGCATGCCCACGGCCGCTGTCAGGCGAGCGCAACTACTACCTGGTGACACCGGAGCGCGCCGACCAGCGGCCGCTGCTGAAGTTCTTCAGCGACTGGCTACTCGAACAGGCGCGGCAGGGCTGACGCCGCGCGAGCTGACGCTAGCGCAGCGTGATGCCAAGCGAATCGAACGGCGCGTCGAACTCCGCGCGCCAGGACTGGCCCGCCTCCAGCGGCCAGGCATCGGTCCATGTGCCGGTGGTGATCACGTCGCCGGGCATCAGCGCCGGCGCGCCGGGGCAGCGCTGCAGTTCCTGGTTGAAGTGGTGCAAGGCGTGCAACGGACCGTCGAGCACGTTGACGCCCTGGCCTTCGTCGATCAGCGCATCGCCACGGTAGAGCCGCACGCGCGTGCGGCCGAGCAGTTCGTCCAGCGCCTGGGCGCTGGTGGCGAAGTGGCCGACCGGCGTCTCGCGTCCGACCAGCAGGCGCGCATGCAGCCCGCCGTCGGCCACGGTGTCGGCGGCGCTGAACTTCCAGCCGGGCAGGTGCGACTGCACGATCTCGAAGCCCGGTGCGAGCCAGGCGATGCAGCCGAAGAGGTCTTCGAGCGTGGCGTCGCGCGGCGGTGTCGCGGCCATGCCGAACACGATTTCGGGCTCCAGCCGCGGCTGGCAGAGCTTGTTCAGGCTCACCTCGCTGGTGCCACCACCGCTGCTGCGCGTGAGCGTCGTGTTCCACACGGTGCCCCAGACGGGCGCGTAGACCTCGTAGCGGGGCCAGATCGTGCGGTTGGTAAAGCCGATCTTGTAGCCGGCGGGATGCTCGCCGCGAGCGGTGCGCAGCGCGCGCAAGGCCAGCGCCTGCTGGTAGGCGGCGTCGATATCCGGGGCAATCGGGAGCGCGCGATCGGCGGGCCACAGGAGCCCCTGGTCGTAGTGGTCGAGAACGGCTTGGGGTGTCATGTGCGTCAGTCCTTCGCGGGCCGGGCGCCTTCCCGGGCATAGGCTTCGATCAGTGCGGGAAAGGCGTCCATCGCGGGCAAGGCACCGAAGCTGTGCTTCGCGGACGTCGTGGCCCAGGGCAGCTTCTCGTCGGTCCAGGTTTCGACGAAAGGCTCGACCCATTGGTGCCGATCGAGCATCGACGGCCGCAGGTTGACGAAGTAGTCCATGCCTTCGGTGCGCGTGAACATCCAGCTCTTGCAGTGCGGGCAGAAGAAATGGTGCGAAGCATCGCCGTGCAGCCCGCCGATGACGGGCTCGCCCGACACCACCTCGAAGCCCTGCGCGGGGATGGCGAGCGAGAGCGAGAAGGCACTCGCGCTCATGGTCTGGCAGCCGGTGCAATGGCACGCCATCGACAGCAGCGGCGGCGCGGTGATGCGCAGGCGCACCTGGCCGCAGCGGCAGCCGCCGGACCAGGGGAGTTGCCAGCCGTCGGCTGGATCGGGGGATGCGTTCGAGGTGCTCATGGGGTGCTCTTGTCCTTTTGCTGTTGCGGCGGCACTGCTGTCTTCTTCGGCCGCGAGGCGCGCCGCGGCCTGAACGGGCCCGCCACCTTCTCCAGCCACGGATCGCACACGGCCCGCAGTCCGGGGTCGACCTTGAACTGCGGATCGCGTGCGTCGAAAAGAATCGATCGCTTCGCCTGCGCCCGCACCAGCGCGAAAGCGTCTTTTTCGGAGCGGCTGTTGTCGAACATCAGCGTCATGTTGGCGATCTGCGCCGCATGCCCCACCGCCGCCTGCGTGCGGGGGAAGCGCTCGACGAGCTTCTTGCGATCCACGTCGTGCCCACCCTGCTGCTTGCGCGTGCTCACGCGAAAGACGGACATGTCCACCGAGATCAGGCCGACGAACAGCAGCACGACGAAGTAGCCCGCTTCCTGCATCGCGCGGATGTCGTCGGCCTTCGATTCATGGCCGCCGCCGGGCAACGGCTTCCAGTGAGAGAACACCGTCTCGAATGCGAAGGGCATGCGCTGGTCCATCACGAGGCTCTTGAAGGCGCGCACGCCTTCCTGCGACAGGACCTGCCACTTCTCGTCGTCATCGCGCAGACGCTGCGCCCACACGGGGATGCGCCCCGTGCGGTGGTCGGCGTCGGGCAGGATGGACATCATCATCCGGTCCGCATTGATCAGCGGCATCTGCAGCGAAGCCGCCAGCCGCGAATACCAGAGGGTGGATTTTCCGGAGCCGTTGTGGCCGGCCAGGACAAAGGCCACCGGACGCGGGCCTTGCGTCTGCGCCAGCAGCTTGTCGAGCTTCGGCGGACGGCGGCTCACGCCTTGCTCGCGCGGAACCTGCCTTCGACCAGCCGGCCGACGACCTTGGTGCCGTCGGCCGCCTCGCGCACGACCTGGGTGGGGTCTTGCGGGTAGGCGTAGTAGGCGAATATCTTGGCCGCGTTGGGGCCGCGAAAAACGACCGCCCTGTCGATGCCGGGCTTGTTGAGCGCGCGGGCCGCCTTCTTCAGCAGCACCGTCGTGTTGTCCTCGGGCCGAACGACAGCGCGGGGCGCCTTGCCGACCTTGACCAGTTCCATGCCGCGCCCCAGCGTCGCCACCGATCGGCCCTGGACCAGTTGCCCTTTCGAGCTTTCGCGCGCGGTGGTTTTTGCTTGTGCCATGGTCGAATGATCGCTCAAAACAGCCGATGGGATGGAGGCGCCCGGGAGCATCCCGAAACCCGCGTCCGGAAACGGCGAGCCGCACATGCGCGAAGACGGGACACTGCGGCCATGACGTCCCCCGCTTCCCACATCGAGGCCCTCGACTGGCCCCGCATCGAGACCGACCTGGCCACCCGCGGCTGCGCCGCCACCGGCCCGCTGTTCACGCCGAAGGAATGCGCCGCGCTGGCCGCGATGTACGACCAGCCCAAGCACTTTCGCAGCCGCGTGGTCATGCAGCGCCACGGCTTCGGACAGGGCGAGTACCAGTACTTCGCGAACCCGCTGCCGCCTGCGCTCGCCGAATGGCGCAGCGCGTTGTACGAGCGGCTCGCGCCGCTGGCCAACGCCTGGGCGGCGGCGATGGGCCAGCCGGCCGACTTTCCGCCGGACCATGCCGCGTACCTCGCTCGCTGCCACGCGGCGGGCCAGTTGCGCCCCACCCCGCTGCTGCTGCGCTACGACGAGGGCGACTACAACTGCCTGCACCAGGACCTGTACGGCGATCTGCAGTTTCCGCTGCAGCTCACCGTGCTGCTGAGCGATCCGCGCGAAGACTTCACGGGCGGCGAGTTCGTGCTGACCGAGCAGCGCCCGCGCATGCAGTCGCGCGCGGAAGTGGTGTCGCTGGCGCAGGGCGAGGCAGTGATCTTCGCGGTCAACCAGCGGCCGGTGGCCGGCACGCGGGGCACCTACCGCGTGACGATGCGCCATGGCGTGAGCCGCCTGCGCTCGGGGCGGCGGCACACGCTGGGCATCATCTTTCACGATGCGCGCTGAACGCCGGCGTCGGAAGACGGCTTGAGCGCGCCACGCTGGCGCGGCATCCGGGCGCTGATCGAGGTTGCGCTCGAACACCCCTTCGAGCGGCCGCAACTGGCGGCTGCGCTCGATTACTCCGAACGCGAGCTGCCCCTGAGCCCCACGCTGCAGTTGCACCGGCAGGCGCTGCGCATGCGCGTGGAGCGGGCGGCGCTGGGGTACCTGGGCCGTCGGCCGGCGTCAAGCCTTTCGCGCCGGTCTAGACAGGCTTGAGCCTCCGTTCGGCCGCGCAATACCGCACACAAAGCCGAAGTCGAGCGAAAATCGCGCCCGCATCCGGCGCACACCAGGATCTCCGACAACAACGATCGGGGCCGTGAGCTCACCGGATGCCGACCCGCAGCCGTACCGCTGCGGGTGTGATCGAGTGGTCGTCAGGGAGCTGTATGAACATGAACTCGTCCGGGAAGCCGGGTGTGGCGGGAGAGCCGCCGTTTGAATTTGCCGCCACGGCGGCATCGTCACCCCACACGGCGCCTGCCGCGCCACCCGGGCGATCTCGTCGCTTCAGGGTGGACGTGGGCACCATCGTCAGTGCCGTGGCCCTGGCCCAGTCGCTGCTGCTGGTCTCGCTGGGCTACTGGGGCTCGCAGCGGCTGGTGTCCCGCATCGGGGTCTCCGCGCACAAGGCCAACCACGACCGCACCGAAGACAAGGTACTGGCCTTCCTCAAGAAGGCCGAGTCGGTCGTCGATGCGGTGGCCAGCGCCCCCAGCCTGCAACCCGCGGGCGACCATGTCGACAGAACGTCGGAGCTTCTGTGGACGCTGCTGGAGCAGTCGCCTGAACTCGACAGCATCTACGTGACCAACGAAACAGGCCAGATGCTGATGGCCCTGCGCTACCCCGCGCCCGCCATGCGGCACATCGCGCGCGGCCCCGGCTTCACCACCGAGACCTGGCAATACAAGCTGCCGCTGGAGGCCGAGTCCGACGTGCAGAACCGCTATGCCACGCAGCGCGTGGAGGCCTACCGCAGCGACTACGACCCGACAAAGCGCAGCTGGTATCTGCAGGCCCGCACGGCGCAAGGCCCGGTGTGGACCAAGCCCTATGTGTTCGCCGCCGCACAGGAGCTGGGCGTGACCTACGCGCTGCCCAGCCGTCGCCGCTATGCCGAAGGCAGCTCGCAGGCGCTGGTGGTGGCCGGTGATGTGTCGCTGGGCCGGCTGTCGGAGTTCGTGCGCCTTTTCAGCAGCGACGGTTGCGGCGACAGCGCATTGCTGAGCGCCGATTTCCAGGTGCTCGCGCGCAGCGACATGCCCGGCGTTCTGCATACCCTGGGGCCGCCTTCTGGCGTGCTCGGCGCGCTGCACGAGCACATGGTGGCCACGGGCACGGCGGGCAGCGGCACCGACACGGCCTTCGGGTTCGCCTATGAAGGCCGGCGCTACCTGGTGCAGACCTCGCAGATACCAACCACCGGCTGGCAACTGGTGAGCTGGGTCCCCGAAGACATGCTGCTGGGCGGGCTGCGGCGCGCCGTGCTGTGGTCGCTGCTGCTGGCGCTGGCGTTCCTGGGGCTGGCGCTGTACCTGTCGCTGAAGCTGTCGAAGCTGGTGACGTCGCCGGTGGAGAACCTCTCGCACATCGCGCGCCGCATCGGCATGCTGGAGCTGGACAACCTGCCGCGCGAACCCAGCCGCGTGCTCGAAATCCAGCACCTGGACCAGGCACTGGACGAGTCGGCGCGCAGCCTGAAGGCCTTCAGCAAGTTCGTGCCGGTGGACGTGATCAACCAGCTCGTCGCCGAAGGGCATGCGCTCGCGCCGAGCGGGTCGCCACGGCGCATCACCGTGATGTTCACCGACGTGGAGGGCTTCACCTCGATCTCGGAGTCGCTGGAGACCGACGTGCTGGTCGGCATGCTCACCGAGTACTTCAACCTGGCGGCGGGCGTGTTCGCGCGGCACGGCGGCGTCATCGACAAGTTCATCGGCGACGGCATCATGGTGCTGTGGGGTGCGCCCGCGGACCTGAAGGACGCGGAGTACAAGGCCTGCCTTGCCGCGCTCGAGCTCCATGTGGAAATGAGCGAACTCAACCGCAAGTGGCTTGCCAGTGGCCTGCCCGAATTTCGCACGCGCGTCGGCATGCACACGGGCGTGGTGGTCGCAGGAATTCTTGGGTCGAACGACCGGCTTTCCTACACCGCGTTCGGCGACGTGGTGAACGTGGCCAGCCGCATCGAAGGCATCAACAAGCAACTGGGCACGCAGATGCTGATGTCGGAAGTCACCTTCGAGGGGCTGAAGGGCCGGCTGTGCACGCGGCGCATCGAAGAGCTGGTAGAGCTGCGCGGCCGGCAGACGCGCATGGTGCTCTACGAGCTGAAAACTTCCTAGAAACCGTCAGCGAGGCGCTTGCGTGACGCGCACGAGCATCAGGTTGGCGGTGTTGCCGTTGCCTTGCGTGAGCACCGAGTACTGCGTGTCGTTGATGAACAGCAACTGGTCGCCGCGCGAGATGCGCGCCGACACCGCGTAGCGCATGCGCGGGTCGATGCGCGCGGGGTCCACGGTCAGCTCATAGGCCAGGGGCGGCTGCTTGCCGTTGGCCTTGAAGCGCTGCTCGGCCAGGGTCACCGAAGGTGCGTCCATGCGCGACACGTCGAGCAGTTGCACCACGACCTCGGCCGTGGGGTCGAGCGCAATGCGCTCGCGGTAGGCCACCGTGCCGGTCACGCGCAGCGGCGCGGCGCCACCACCCGATGGCGATGGTGTGGACGAAGGCGATGCGCAGGCGCTCAACAAGGAGGCGCCGACAACGGCGGAAATCATCAGGAGGCTGGTGCGTCTTTTCATGCGCCCATTATGCGGAGGCACGCTGCGCAGCGAAAGCCACATACCAATCCAGGCTTCCGGGGTTTGCCATGGCCTCGCGATTGACCACCTTCTCGATCGGCTGGCCCAGCAGCAGCTTCTTGATCGGCAGTTCCTGCTTCTTGCCCGAGAGCGTGCGCGGAATCTCGGCCACCTGGAAGATGTCGTTGGGCACGAAGCGCGGCGACAGCGAGGTCTTGATCGCGTTGTTCAGGCGCGCGCGCATCGCGTCGTCGAGCGCCACGCCGGGGCGCAGCACCACGAACAGCGGCATGTAGCTGTCGCGGCCCAGGTATTCGAGATCGACCACCATCGAGTCGAGCACTTCGGGCAGGCCCTCGACCGCGCTGTAGATCTCGCTGGTGCCCATGCGCAGGCCCTGGCGGTTGATGGTGGCGTCGCTGCGACCGTAGATGATGCAGCCGCCGTCTTCGCCGATCCTGATCCAGTCGCCGTGTCGCCACACGCCGGGGTAGGTGTCGAAGTAGCTCGACAGGTAGCGCGCATTGCCCTCGTCGCCCCAGAAGTACAGCGGCATCGACGGAATGGCCTGGGTGCACACCAGCTCGCCGACTTCGCCGATGACGGGCTGGCCCTGCTCGTTCCAGGCCTCGACCGCGTGGCCGAGTTCGCGGCACTGCATCTGGCCCGGCACTTCGGGCAGGTCGCGGTTGCCGCCGACAAAGGCACCGCAGAAGTCGGTGCCGCCGGAGATGTTGCACCACCACACCTCCTTCGAGCCGGCGGACAGGATCTGTTGCGAGCCCCAGCGTTGCACTTCTTCGGGCAGCGGCGATCCGGTGCTGCCGAGCGCACGCACGCGCGAGAGATCGCCGCAGTCCTTCGCGACAAGACCTGCCTTCATGCAGTTGGTGAAGTAGGCCGCGCCCGCGCCGAAGAAGGTGACCTTGTGCCGCGCGACAAAGCGCCACAGCACGCTCCAGTCGGGCTTCTCCTTGCTTCCCGCCGGGTTGCCGTCGTAGATGCAGATGGTGGCGCCGAAGGCCATGCCCGAGAGCTGCGAGTTCCACATCACCCAGCCGGTGGAGCTGTACCAGTGGTAGCGCTCGCCGAAGTTGTTGGCGCCGTAGCTTGCGCCCACGTCGTTGTGCAGGCCGCAGGCATGCATGGTGAGGATGATGCCGCCCTGCCCGTGCACGATGGGCTTGGGCAGGCCGGTGGTGCCGCTCGAATAGACGATCCAGATCGGGTGGTCGAAGGGCAGCCACTCGGGCTCGAAGGCGGCGACCTCTGCATCGTCACGCGCAATGGCCTGCGTCCACTCGACATCGTGCGGCACCGCGCTCGCGGCGAACGGCGACTTCACGAGCAGCAGCTTCCGCACGCTGGGCAGCTGGCCGCGCAGCTCCTGCAGCACCGCGCTGCGGTCGAGCGGCTTGCCGCCGTAGTGCACGCCGTCGACGGCGATCAGCACCTTGGGCTCGATCTGGCGGAAGCGGTCGGTGACGGCGGCGGTGCCCATGTCGGGCGCGCACACGCTCCAGATCGCGCCGATGCTGGAGCACGCGAGAAAGGCCACCATGGTCTCGGGCACGTTGGGCATGTAGGCCGCGACGCGGTCGCCGCGCTGCACGCCGAGCGACTTGAGCGTGAGCGCCACGGCGGCCACCTGGCGGCGCAGCTCGGGCCACGACAGCTCGCGCACTTCGCCGAGTTCGTTGTCGCTCACGATGGCCGGCATGCCGGCGGCATGGGCCGCATCGGCGTGGCGCAGCACCTCGCGCGCGTAGTTGACCTGGGCACCGGGGAACCAGCGCGCGGTGGGCATGCGCGGCTGCGCGAGCACGGCGGTGTGCGGTGTCGGCGAGTGCAGGCCGGCGTAGTCCCAGATGCTCTGCCAGAAGGCATCGAGCTCGGTGGTGGACCAGCGCCACAGCGCGTCGTAGCTGTCGAACGAGAGGCCGCGTGTCTCGCGCAGCCAGTTTTGATAGAGACGGATCTGGGGGATGTTGGGGGCGGACATGCCCCAAGCGTAGCGCTGCGAACGACCGTGCTCAATGAGGGTTGACCTCAGGGTTTGTACGCGTGTTCAACATTTTTGTACAAGCGTTCAATACGCCCTCATGAACGCCCGCATTCCGTCCGTCAAGCGCAGCGCCCCACGGGCCGCCGCCATCACCGCCGAGGCCACGCGGCCCGACCGCAGGCAGGCCATCCTGCTGGCGGCCGAGAAACTCTTCGCACAGCACGGCTACCACGTGGTGACGATCCGCCAGATCGCCGAAGAGGCCGGCGTGCCGCTGGCACTGGTGGGCTACTACTACGGCCAGAAGCACGAGCTGTTTCACGCGATCTTCGAGCACTGGGCGCACTCCATCAAGGCGCGGCTCGCGGGACTGGCGGCGGTGAACATCGACCCCGACGACACGCGCACGCTGCCGCGCATCATCGAAGCCTTCACCGCGCCGGTGCTGGCGCTGCGCGCGAGTTCCGAGGGCGAGTACTACGCACTGCTGGTGGCGCGCGAGCTGTACCACGCCACCGAGGAAGCCGACCGCGTGCTGCGCGCCTACTTCGATCCGCTGGCCGAGGCCTACATCGATGCGCTGCACATCGCACTGCCGCACGCCACGCGCAGCCAGGCCGCCTGGGGCTACCAGTTCGCACTGGGTTCGCTGCTGCACCACCTGAACGACAGCCGCATCGAACGGCTCTCGCGCGGCGAGAACACGCGCGCCGACCCCGCCGTGGCGCCGATGCTGGTGAACTTCATCGTCGGCGGCCTGCGCGCCGCGCTGCCGAAGCCCAAGACCCCACGCACGAACAAAACCACCCCCAGGAGACAAAAGCCATGATGAATCGACGCACCCTGCTGTCTGCGCTGGCAGCGGCATCGGCCGCCGCCGCGCTGCCTTCGCACGCGCAGCAGTCCAACCCGAAGATCGTGTTCGGCTACACGGCGGTGACGGACTTCGCCTCTGTCTTCGTGGCGGCGGAGGAGGGCTACTTCAAGAAGCGCAACCTCGACGTCGAACTCAAGTTCATTCCGCTCAACTCCACCATTCCGGCGGCGCTGCAGTCCGACTCGCTGCAGATCGGCGGGCCCACGCCCTCGGTCTTTTTGCAGGCGGTCGATGGTGGCCTCGACCTCGTGCTGGTGGCCGGCGGCGGCCTCACCTCGAAGACGATCACCGGCTTCGGCCTCGTGGCCCGCGCGGGCTCGGGCATCAAGAGCGCGCAGGACTGCGTCGGCAAGAAGATCGGCGTACCGGGCCTGGGCGCCTTCCTGCACGTGACCTTTCGCGCGTGGCTGAAAGACAGCGGCGTGGACTACCGCAAGGTCAACTTCGTCGAAGCCGCGTTCCCGCAGCATGCCGACCTGTTGCGTGGCGGCTCGGTCGATGCGGTGGTGTCGGCCGATCCGTTCATGAGCCGCATCACCGAGAGCGGCGCGGGCTATGTGGCCTCGTACTACTCGACCTTCCTGCCCGAGAACAACCAGACCATCGTGCATGCAGCCAAGCGCGAATGGGTGGCGAAGAACCCGGTGGCGGCGCGCGGTTTTCGCGAAGCGCTGGTCGAGTCCGCAGCCTTCATGCAGCAGCCGAAGAACGACGCCAAGGTGCGCGCGAGCATCGGCAAGTACATCAAGCTGCCGCCCGAGGTGCTGGCCAAGGTGCAGGTCTCGCCGCCGGGTCCGGTCGTCACCGACAAGCAACTGGGCTACTGGACCGGGCTGATGAAGGAGCAGGACATGCTCAAGACCCCCATCGATGTTGCGAAGCTGATCGCCAAGTGATTTCCGCACCCGCCCCGATCACCGCGCGTGCCGCGCTTTCCGCGCTTTCCGCGCTTTCCGCGCTTTCCGCGAGCGTTGCGCGTTCGCCGACAAGTCCCACGATGCAAGCCACACCCTTCCTGCGCTTCGACGGCGTGACCATCCGCCTGGGCGGCCGCGAGATTCTGTCGCCCACTTCCTTCGACGTGGCGCGCGGCGAGTTCGTCTGCATCGTCGGCCCCAGCGGCTGCGGCAAGACCACGCTGCTGCGCGCGGCCAGCGGCCTCGTGACGGCCAGCGCGGGCGAGGTGCGGCGCAACGGCGTGACGATGACCGAGCCTTCGCGCGAAGTGGCCTTCGTGTTCCAGGACTACGGCCGCGCGCTGCTGCCGTGGCGCACGGTGGAAGGCAATGTGAGCCTGGCGCTCGAAGCCGCGGGCGTGCCTGCAGCGCAGCGCCCGCCGCGCATCGCTGATGTGCTGGGCAAGGTCGGCTTGGCGAAGCACGCGCAGAAGTTTCCGGTGCAACTGTCGGGCGGCATGCAGCAGCGCGCGCAGATCGCCCGCTGCCTCGCGCAGCAGCCCGAACTGATGATGATGGACGAGCCCTTCGGCGCGCTCGATGCGCTCACGCGCCAGAGCCTGCAGGACGAGTTGGCGCGACTGGTGCGCGAGACCGGGCTCACGGTGTTGTTCGTCACGCATGACCTGGAAGAAGCCATCTACCTCGGCGACCGCGTGATCGCGCTGCAGGCCAACCCCGGACCGGGACGGCCCAGCCTCGCGCGAATGATCGACGTGAAGATCCCGCGCCCGCGCGACCAGCTCACGACCAAGGAGCATCCGGAATACCTGCAGTTGCGGCGTGAGCTGTTCGCTTTCATCGAGCAAGGCCATGACTGAGAACCGCCTCTTGCGCTGGCTGCGGCCGTGGGTGTTCCCTGCCCTGCTGATCGGTGCCTTCGAGTGGTACGCGCGGCGCGCTGCCGCATTGGGCAGCGATGCGATTGCGCCGCCGAGCGCTGCAGCGAAGGCGTTTGTCGGCGCGGCCCTCGACGGCTCGCTGTGGCAGGCGACGGGCTTCACGCTCGGCACGGCTGCGCTCGGCCTGCTGCTGGGCGCGGTGCTCGGCATTGCACTGGGGTTGCTGCTTGGCCTCTCGCGCCGCGCTGCTCAACTCGGCGCGATGTCGATCGAAGTGTTGCGCCCCGTGCCTTCGGTCGCATTGATTCCGCTGGCAATGCTCGGCTTCGGTTTCGGCGTGCGCATGGAACTGGCCATCGTCGCCTTCGCCACCTTCTGGCCGCTGCTGGTGCTGGTGCAATCGGCCGTGCAGCAGATCGAGCCCCGCCTGCTCGAAGTCAGCCGCGTGCTCGGCCTGTCGGCGCGCGAGCGCGCTTTCAAGATCGTGCTGCCGGCCATCGTGCCGCGCCTGTTCGTCGCGCTGCGGCTCGGCGTGGCGGTGGCGCTGGTGGTGGCGGTCACGGTGGAGATCGCAGCCAACCCCAACGGCATGGGCTACGCAATGATGATTGCGCAGCAGAGCTTCGACCCCGCGCTGATGCTCGCGTGGCTCGGCTGGATCGGCGTGGTGGGCTTCGCGGTCAATGCGGGCATGCTGCTTTTGCAGCGCGTGGTCGCGCGGCGCATGGGGGTGTTGTCATGAACGGCAACGACCGCAGCCGCCCCGGCATGAACTGGCTCGGCTCGTTCGCCGTGCTGTGCGCGCTGATTGCGCTCTGGTGGATCGCGAGCAACGCCGGCTGGGTCAGCCGCGTGTTCCTGCCGACGCCGCAAGCCACCTTCGCCAGCCTGCTCGAAGGGCTCAACCTCTCCGGCCCGAATGAAAACAAGGGCAACGGCGAACTGCTCGCCTTCACACAGGCGACGGTCGGCCGCATGGTCGAAGGCTGGCTGCTGGCCTCGCTGTTCGGCGTGGTGCTGGGTGCGGCCATCGGCGTGTCGCCAGCGGTGCGCGCGTGGATACAGCCCACGCTCGAATTCATCCGCCCGCTGCCCGCATCGGCGCTGCTGCCGCTCGCCATTTCGATCTTTGGACTGAACCCCGGCATGGTGCTGTTCGTGGTGGCCTTCGGCGCGATGTGGCCGGTGCTGCTGGCCACGGTGCACGGCTTCGCGGCCGTGGAGCCGCGACTGTCGGAAGTGGCGCGCTGCCTGCAGATGTCGCGCGCCGCGTACATCTGGAAGATGGGCCTGCCCAATGCCATGCCCGACATCCTGGCCGGCATGCGGCTCGCGCTGACCATCGCGCTGATCGTCGCGGTGGTGGGCGAAATGATCGCCTCGCAGAACGGGCTGGGCCAGGCCATTCTGCTGGCGGCGCGCGCCTTCCGCGCCAGCGACCTCTTTGCCGGCATCGTGCTGCTCGGGCTCATCGGCTTCGCGAGCAATGCGCTGCTGGCCTTTGCAGAGAAGCGCTTGCTGCGCTGGCAGCAGCCCTGACCTTCCTTTCCCCTCTTCCTTCACGCCAACACCAACACCCCCACAAGGAGCCCCGCCATGCCACGCAAGTTTGTCGACCTCTCGATCTTTCTCGAAAACGATGTGCTGTCCGACCCGCCCGCCTTCGCGCCGAAGATCCAGTACTTCACGCATGAGCAGACCTACGAGCAGATCGAGCCCTTCTTTCCCGGCCTGAAGAAAGAAGACCTGCCGGACGGCGAAGGCTGGGCGGTGGAGCTGGTGCAGCTGTCCACGCACAACGGCACGCACCTCGATGCGCCCTATCACTTCCACTCGACCATGGACAAGGCGCTGGGCGAGAAGAAGCCCGCCATCGCCATCCACGACGTGCCGCTCGAATGGTGCTTCCAGCCGGGCGTGAAGCTCGACTTTCGCCACTTCGCCGATGGCTATGTGGTTACGGCGGACGACGTCGAGGCCGAGCTGAAGCGCATCGGCCACACGCTGAGCCCGCTGGAGATCGTGGTGGTCAACACGCGTGCCGGCTCGCGCTACGGCAACAACGACTACGTGTCTGCCGGCGCCGGCATGGGCTACGAAGCCACCATGTACCTGCTGGAGCGCGGCGTGCGGCTCACGGGCACCGACGCATGGAGCTGGGACGCGCCTTTTGTTCACACCGCGAAGAAGTACGGCGAGACGCACGATGCCTCGCTGATCTGGGAAGGCCACAAGGCCGGCCGCGACATCGGCTACTGCCACATCGAGAAGCTGCACAACCTCGAAGTGCTGCCGCCCACGGGCTTCTTCATCAGTTGCTTTCCGCACAAGATCCGCGGCGCATCGGCGGGCTGGACGCGCGCGGTTGCGATCTTCGACGACGCGCTGATGGCATCGGTCTGAACGAACGGCGAAAGACGAATCCCATCATGATCGCGCTCAACCACACGCACGACGCCAACGCCCGCAGTTGGGTCGAATCGGCGAATGCCGCAGGCACCGACTTCCCGATCCAGAACCTGCCCTATGCGATGTTCCGCCGCATCGGCAGCCCCGAGCCGTTTCGCGGCGGCGTGGCCATCGGCGACCAGGTGCTCGACCTGGCGGCACTGGCCGCGGGCTCGCATGTCGACGGACTCGCGCTCGATACGGCACGCGCGGCCGCGTTGCCCGCGCTGAACGACTTCTTCGCGCTCGGCGCGCCCGCATGGCAGGCGCTGCGCCATGCGGTCTTCGCGCTGCTGCAAAGCGATGTGCCGGCCGCCACGGTGCAAGACCTGCGCAAGTGCCTCGTGGCGCAGGCCGAGGTCGAGTACACCGTGCCCGCGCGCATCGGCGACTACACCGACTTCTACACATCGATCGACCATGCGCTGAACATCACGCGCCTGTTCAATCCCGAAGGCGACGTGACACCGAACTTCCGCTGGATTCCGACGGCGTACCACGGGCGCGTGTCGACCATCGGCGTGAGCGGGCAGCGCTTTCACCGGCCGATGGGGCAGACGATGGCACCCGGCGCCAAGGCGCCCACGTACCACGCCTGCGCGCGGCTCGACTACGAGCTTGAACTCGGCGTGTGGATCGGCGAAGGCAACGCGGCCGGCGAGCCGATTCCGCTCGAACATGCGGAGGAACACATCTTCGGCATCTGCCTGCTCAACGACTGGTCGGCGCGCGACATCCAGTTCTGGGAGATGGCGCCGCTCGGGCCTTTTCTTGCGAAGAACTTCGCGACCACGATCTCGCCGTGGATCGTGACGATGGAAGCGCTCGCGCCTTATCGCCAGGCCTGGACCCGGCCGGCCGATGAGCCTCAACCGCTCGACTACCTGGAGAGCCAGGCGAACCGCGACGGTGGTGCGATCGACATCAGCCTGGAGGTCTGGCTCGAAAGCGAGAAGGCGCGCGGAGACAAGAGCGGACCGTCGCGCCTGTCGGGCACCAGCTTCAAACACCAGTACTGGAGCGTGGCTCAGATGGTGGCGCACCACACGATGGGCGGCTGCAAGCTGAACGCTGGCGACCTGTTCGGCAGCGGCACGATCTCTGGGCCGGGGCCTGGCGAAGCCGGCGCGATCATCGAACTGGCGCGCGGCGGACAAAGCCCGGTGACGCTGGCCAACGGCGAGCGGCGCGCCTTTCTGGAAGACGGCGATGCGGTGCTGCTGCGCGGCTGGTGCGAAAAACCAGGGCATGCCCGCATCGGGTTCGGGGAAAGCCGGGGGACGGTGTTGCCGGCGAGGGGCTGACGCAGCCGCAAAACCACACATGCGGTTGACGCCTCCGTAAACACTATTTACAGTCCGACTCCTTCGCGGATTCGTCCGCACGGATTCGACACCTAACCAACGCCCACCGTCTCCATCGTGAACCCCACTCCGGTCATCGCCAACAACAACACCTGCCCCACATCGGGCGGTGCGTTCGCGCGAGGCGTGGCCTATCCGGGCGCGATCAATCAGCAGAACCATCACGCCACACCGGGCGGAGGCGGCGCATAGCGCGCACACCTCTTCAACTCTCTTTTTTCAGAGGCCCGGCAACCGAATGGTTCCGGGCCTCTTTTCTTTTTTCGTCACCGTCATTCATCACCACAGGGAGAAAACAACCATGCGCAAACTTGCCACCGTCCGCACTGTCGAGACCATCCGCCCGATCCCCGGTGCCGATGCGATCGAATGCGCGGTCGTCGAAGGCTGGACCGTCGTCATCAAGAAGGGCGAGTTCGCCGTCGGCGACCGGGGCGTCTTCTTCGAGATCGACGCATTCCTGCCGCTCGACGATCCACGCTTCGCCTTTCTGGAGAAATCCGCGATCACCTGGAACGAGCAACGCGGCGTGCGGCTTCGCACGATGAAACTGCGCGGCCAGATCTCGCAGGGGCTGATCCTGCCGCTGTCGCAGTTCGCTGAAATCGATGCACAGGCACTGGCCGATCCGGCCTTGCGTCAGCGCGACTGGGCCTCGCTTTTCGGCGTCGAGAAGTGGGAGCCCGTGATCCCGGCCAGCCTGTCGGGCGAGGTGGAAGGCGCGTTTCCGTCCTTCATCTCCAAGACCGACCAGGAGCGGATCCAGAACCTGCCCGAGCTTCTTGCCACCAGCGGCGGGCACGCGTTCGAAGTCACCGTCAAGCTCGACGGATCGAGCATGACCGTGTTCCACAACGCGGGCGCTGTCGGGGTCTGCGGGCGCAACTGGCAGCTTCGCGAAACGGCTGGCAACAGCCTGTGGCGCGTGGCGCGGCAAGACCGCCTGCTCGAAGCACTGGCGACGCTGGGCCGCAACCTGGCGCTGCAGGGCGAGATCCTCGGCGAGGGGATCCAGGGCAACCCGGAAAAGCTGCGCGGCCAGGCGTTCCACGTCTTCGACGTGTTCGACATCGACCGGAGCAGCTACTGCGGGATGGAGGAGCGCAGTGCCATCGTCGATGCATTGCGCGAGCTGGGCGCAACGGTTCGCACCGTTCCGCTGCTGGAAGTGACCACGCTCGATCGCTTCGACGGATCGATGGCGCAGGTGCTGGCGTTTGCCGAGGGGCCGTCGCTCAACCCGGCCAGTGCCCGCGAGGGGTTGGTGTTCAAGCGATTGGACGGCGGGCTGTCGTTCAAGGCGATCTCGAACAGCTACCTGCTGAAGCACTCGGACCGCTGAATCGGGTGTCTTGAGCTTTCAAGACGCCCAAAGAAAAAGGCCACCGGTGAGGTGGCCTTTTTCATGCGATCTGGAGCGGGAAAAGAGTCTCGAACTCTCGACCTCAACCTTGGCAAGGTTGCGCTCTACCAACTGAGCTATTCCCGCGTGACAAGCCTCAGATTATAGGGGCATTTTTGGCCTGTTTTGCCGACCCCGCACATCAAAGTCGTTTTGCGGCCAGATCCTGTCCGCCTTGATGAAGGACCAGCCCGGTCGCGCGCCCCGTGGCATCGACCTCGAAGCTGACTTGCGCATCGACCACTTTCAGGAAGAAATCGCGCTCGCCTTCGGGGAAAACCTCGGCACGCGGCTGGCCCGTGAGCTGGGTGAAAAGACGATCGCCCTCGCGGGTGAATTCGGCGACGAGCTCGGGCGTGAGCTGGTAGCGGCCCACAAAACCGTCGTAGCGCGCGGGGTCGCCCTGCATCTCTACACGCCATTTGCGCGGCGGTGCCAGCGGACGCTCGGGGCGCAGCAGGTGCACGCCGATGTCGTCCACACCGATCTCGGCCGCGACGTTGGACAACACCACGACGCCCACCTGCCGCTGCAGGTCCAGCCCGATGAACGACTGGAAACCGCCGGTGCCGCCGTTGTGCCAGAAGATGTCGCCATCCGCATCGAGCACGTGCCAGCCCAGCGCGATCTGCAGGCCGGGGATGCCGGTGGCACGCCGTGGAACACGCGCCGCACGCAAGGCCGGCACCACCGATGAAGCCGCGCGCAAACCCAGGTTCGCCGCCAGGAATTCGAGCTGGTCGTCGACCGTCGAGCGCATGGCGCCGGCACCGGCGAACACCTGGAAGTCCCAATCGGACACGGCCTCTCGCAGCGCATCGTGGCCCGTGGCCGCCACCTCACGCTGCGCGGGCGAGAGCGCGAAGGCCGTGCGCGACATGCCCAGTGGTTCGATGAAGCGCTCCATCACGAGCGTTTCGTAGGGTTTGCCGGCCCGTTGCGACAGCGCGTGAGCCAGCAGCGCCGCGCCCAGGTTGGAGTACGCGTAGGTGGTGCCGATGTCCTGCGAAAGCCTGACGGTGGCAAGGCTCGCTTCAAGCATGCCCGCGGTGTAGTCGGCGTAGGGGTTGTCCAGGTCGTCGGTCGCCATGTCCGGCGGCAGGCCCGGCAGCCCCGAGGTGTGCGTGGCGAGGTCGACCAGCCTGATCTGCCTGCCGCCGCGTTCGGGCACCCTGACCGACATGTTCAGCAGTGCGGCCACGGGTTCTTCCAGCGACGCTTCGCCGCGCTCGACCATGTCGGCCAGCAGCAGGCTGGTGTAGACCTTGGTGATCGAGCCGATCTCGAAGATGGTGCCGCTCGTCACCGGCTGGCGATGCAACTGGTCGCGCACGCCGTGCACCACGGTGCGCCGGCCGGCGGGTTCGATGATGCCCACGGCAATGCCGAGGCTGCGCTCGTCGCGATCGATCCGGTCCGCCAGAATTTGCCGGACCTGCGCATCGGGAATGGTCTTCCAGGGTGTCATGGCGTGAGGGCCGATCGGCGACCCGCGGAGTCGAAGAGGCGCGATCCTAGGACGGAACGATCTTCACAAACTCTTAAGCCAATGCGCCGTGGGGAAATCAGGCGTCGAACACCAGCGAGCGATGCACCGCCACGCCCGCGAACACACCATCGGCGGAAGCCAGCGTGGCGTTCTGGAACGGGGTCGCGATGTCGCCGGCGGCGTACACGCCACGCACCGTGGTCGCCTTGAATGCATCCGTGCGGATCGTCGGGCCGAAGGGGCCGTCGTCGATGGCGCAGCCGAGTTGCTCCGCGAGCGGGCTGCTCATGCGGGTGCGCGGCGCCACATACAGCGCGTCGATGGGCACCAGCCGGCCATCGTCGATGCGAACGCCCGCGAGATCTGGCGCCGCGCCTTCGAGACCGACGACGCGCCCCGGCTCGATGGTCACACCGCGCGCCTGCAGCTTCTGGCGCACCTCGTTGTCCAGCGCGTCGGCGTTGCCATTCAGGAAGAGCGTGGTCGGTCCCCATTCGGCGATGAGCAGCGCGTGGTCGGGTGGCATCGGGGCCGCGAAGAGCACGCCCAGCCGCTGGTCGCTGAACTCGTAGCCGTGGCAATAGGGACAGTGCAGCACGCTGGTGCCCCAGCGCTCGCGCAGGCCGTCGATGTCGGGCAGGCCGTCCTGCACGCCGAAGGCCAGCAGGAGGCGGTCGGCCGGCAGCGGCGCGTCGCGGCCTTGCAGTGACAGCATGAAGCCGCCTGCGCCGTCGGCCTTGGCCGCTGTGGCATGGCCTTTGATGAAGGTGACGCTCGGGTAGGCCATCAGCTTGGCGCGCGCGTCGGCAATCATCTGCAGCGGCGGCACGCCGTCCTGACCGAAGAAGCCGTGCGACTGTGCGGTGAAGCGGTTGCGCGGCGCGCCCGCGTCCACCACGCACACCTTCCGGCGCGCACGGGCGAGCTGCATCGCAGCGGAAAGGCCGGCAAAGCTGCCGCCCACGACAAGAGCGTCATAGCGCATGTTCAATGTCCTTCAAGGTGAGGCCGCCGCCTGTCATGCGGCGATGGAAGTCTTTGGAAAGATCGGCCAGCGTGATGCTGTTGAAACGCCTGAGCAACAGGGCCTCGGCCTCGTCGCAGACACCGTCGAGCGCCGCATTCACGGCCTGCTCGACCGCGCATCCCGGGTTTTCGGTGCGGTTGCCCATGGCCAGCAACGCGGGCGCACCGACGGCGTTGTGGATGTCGCCCAAAGTCACGCGGGACAAGGTGCACGACAGCACCCAGCCGCCGCCGTGGCCCTTGGCGGAACTCACGAAACCCGCCTGCCGCAGGCCGGCCATGACGCGGCGCACGACGACGGGGTTCGTGTGCATCGCCTTCGCCAAAGTTTCGGAAGTGACGGGGCCATCCATCTCGGCCATGTGCAGCAGCACGTGGAGAACGGCTGAAAGCTTGCTGTCTCTTTTCATGCAACATTATTAGTTGCGTGTGTTTGGTGTGGCGGGGTGTGGGGTCTTTCGGCTTTGTTTGGGCTGCTGATCGGGGCGCTGTTGTTCAGGGCGGCACTCACGCCGACACGGTGCCCTTTTTCGCGAATGTCCCCCGCTTCGCTCCTCCTTTATTTCGCGAAAAAGAGCCCCGTATCGGCGCGAGCGCTGGACAGAGCAGTCGTTGATCGCGGGATCACCAGCAGCGTGTCCATGTGCGAATGACACCAGGTGCTCCCCGCAGCGAATAGAGGAGGAGCGAAGCGGGGGACATTCGCGGAGGGGAGCTCCTGGTGTCATTCGCACTCGCCCCGAAAAAAGCTCCAACAAACGCGCCACCCCACATTCCAGACGACGGACAGCTCCCACACGAGAGAGCGAATGAACCGCACACGGCGACAGGGTCCGCAGTGGTCACGGTAGCGACCGAACTGGCCTCAAGCCGGTTCTTGTCAGTCAGTGACCATTCAAACGAAAGGAACAGTCACCCATGAAGCAACAACAACACAACAAGTCCATCGTCGTCGGCGCCCTGCTCGCAGGCCTTCTTGCCATGAGCGGATTCGCCCAGGCACAGAACGTCGGTGTGGGCGTGAACGCCGATATCAATGCATCCGGCGCCGTCAAGACCGCACCTGCACCCGTGGAAGCACAAGGCAACGCAGGTGCCAGAGCCGGCACTGCCGCGAATGCGGGCGCATCGACCAATGGCAGCGCAGCGAGCGGATTGGGCGGCACGGTGGGCGGTGTGGTCGGCGGTGCGACAGGTGCCGTGGGCAACGCCACCAGCACGGTCGGCGGCGCCACCGGAGCCGTGAGCGGAGCAACGGGTGCCGTGGGTGGCGTGACCGGTGCGGCGGGCGGTCTCACGAACACCGTGGGCGGCACGTTGAACAGCGCAACCGGCGCCGTGGGCTCGGCCGGCGGTGCAGTCAAGCCATCGGGCACCGGCATTGGCGCGAAGGCCAATGGCAAGGCCAAGGGTTCGAGCGCTGTGGACATCACGAAGTAATCGCCAGCGCCGAATAAAAAAAGAAACCCGCAGCGCTCGCGCGTTGCGGGTTTTCTGCTTTGCGTCAGCCGGCCGCGGGCAATCTGAAAAGGCTGGTGACTTCCACATCCAGCACCATCGACTCGCGCTGGTTGAAGAGCCGCCAGCGCCAGCGCAATATGCCGAGCGTCGGCCGCTTCTCGGAACGCCGCACCTCGATGACATCGGCCACCAGCCGCAGTGCATCGCCGGGCCGCACGGGATTCGGCCAGCGCACATGCTCGAGCCCCGGCGACGCAAAAGACTCCGAGCCCGCGAGCGCCGCCTCGACCACAAGCCGCATCGCAATGGAGCAGGTATGCCAGCCGCTGGCAATCAGGCCGCCGAAGGGGCTCTCAGCAGCAGCTTCGGGATCGGTGTGAAACCACTGCGGGTCGTAGGCCCGCGCGAACTGCAGCAGCTCGGCTTCAGTCAGCACGTAGGGGCCGGCCTCGATGACCTGGCCTGCATGGAAGTCGGCGAACTTCATTCGCCGCAGCTTAGTACGTTTCGAGGTGCAGGCGGCCTTCGCGCTTCAACGCGGCGCCCACGGTGTCCCAGTCGAGCCCCGCATCCTTCGCCACGTCGCGCAGCGCAAGCACCACGCCTTCTTCCATGCTCTTCAGGCCGCACACATAGAAGTGGCTGCTGCCGTCCTTCAGCAAGGCGGCCAGGTCTGCAGCGCGCTCGCGCATCAGGTCTTGCACATAGCGCTTGGGTTGGCCCGGCGTGCGCGAGAACGCGAGGTTGATGTCGATGAAGTCCTTCGGCAGCGACTGCAGCGGGCCGAAGTACGGCAGCTCCTGCTGCGTGCGCGCGCCGAAGAACAGCATCAGCTTGCCGCCTTCGAACTTGCCGCTCTTGCGCAGGCGGCGCCGCCATTCGGTCATCGCGCGCATGGGTGCGCTGCCGGTGCCGGTGCAGATCATCACGATGTGCGACTTGGGATGGTTCGGCATCAGGAACGAGGCGCCGAAGGGCCCCACCACCTGCACCGTGTCGCCCACCTTCAGGTCGCAGACGTAGTTGGAGCACACGCCGCGCACGGGGTCGCCCTCGTGGTCCTCGGTCACGCGCTTCACGGTGAGCGAGACGTTGTTGTAGCCGGGCCGCTCGCCATTGCGCGGGCTGGCCACCGAGTACTGGCGCGCATGGTGGCGCTTGCCGATGGCATCGACGCCCGGCGGCACGATGCCGATGGACTGGCCTTCGAGCACCGGGAACGGCACCACGCCGAAGTCGAGCACGATGTGGTGCGTCTCGCTGTCGAAGCCGGCCTCGGTGCAATTGAAATTGCCGACCACGGTGGCGGTCGTCGGGGTCTTCGGCGGAAACAGGTTGGTGTACGCGTGCGCGGCCGACCACGGCGGCACGGTGGCGCCGTACTGCGCGGAGTTGAAGGCGGGTTCAGTGGCCGCCTGTGCTTGCGCCTGCGTCAGCGCGGGGGCCGCGGCGGCCGGGTCACCCGCGGCTTCGGCGGAAACGCCCGCGGCTTCGAGCTGCTCTGGTGTCAGCTCGGCGGGCAACTCTTCCCACGTGAGCTGTTCTTCGATGGTGTACGCACGCACCAGCGGCATGGTGCGCCAGTTGTCGATCGAGCCCGTCGGGCACGGCGAGATGCAGGCCATGCAGCCGTTGCAGATGTCGGCACGCACAACATAGTTGTTGTCGTCGTGCGTGATCGCGTTGACGGGGCAGGTGGCCTCGCAGGTGTTGCAGCGGATGCAGATCTCGGGGTCGATCAGGTGCTGCTTGATGACTCCGGCTTCAACGGCCATGTCCATGTTGTTCTCTCCTGAAAGCCCTCCCCTTTCGGGGAGGGTTGGGTGGGGGCTCGCGGCGCTTGTCGTGGTCACGCTGCTGGCCCCCATCCCAGCCTTCCCCCAGCGGGGGAAGGAGCAATACCGAAATACCTCGATCAGCCGAAACGCACGTACTCGAAATCGACCGGCTGGCGATTGATACCCATCACCGGCGGCGAAATCCAGCCGGCGAACTTGCCCGGCTCCACCACGCGGCCCATCAACGATGCCACGAAAGCGAAGTCTTCGGAACTGGGCAGCCATTCATCGCGCTTGGCGGCCCATTCGATGTCGTTCACCACGCGGCCGTCCGGCGACATCTTGATGCCGGCGAGCGCGCCGATCTGGCGGTTGAAAGCCTTGTGCGGCACGGCCAGGCGGGTCGGGATGCCGGCCTTTTCCAGCACCTTGTTCCAGCGGCCCACACCGGCCACCGAGTCCTTGATGAAGTCGTCGCGCAGCACTTCGTTGAGTGCGTTGAGCATCGGCACGTCTTTCTCGACGAGCTGGCCTTCCTTCACTTCGAGCACCTTGTAGGTCTGGCCCTTGAGGATGTGGTCATCCGTGCGCTTGCCTTCTTCATAGCGGCCCTTCAGGCCCGAGCTGTAGAAGATGGCGGCGTTGCTCGACTGGTCGGCGCCGAACAGGTCGATGGTCACGCTGTAGTGGAAGTTCAGGTAGCGCTGGATCGTGCCCAGGTCGATGCAGCCCGCGGCGCGGATCTTTTGCGCGTCGTCGGTCTTCAGCTCGTTCATGACCTGCGCGGTGCGGGCGATGACGCGCGACACGCCGCTCTCGCCCACGAACATGTGGTGCGCTTCTTCGGTCAGCATGAACTTCGTGGTGCGCGCCAGCGGATCGAACGCGCTTTCAGCCAGCGCGGCGAGCTGGAACTTGCCGTCGCGGTCGGTGAAGTAGGTGAACATGAAGAACGCGAGCCAGTCGGGCGTCTTCTCGTTGAAGGCGCCCAGGATGCGCGGGTTGTTCTCGTCGCCCGAGGTGCGCTGCAGCAGCGCGTCGGCCTCTTCGCGGCCGTCGCGGCCGAAGTGCTTTTGCAGCAGGTAGACCATGGCCCACAGGTGGCGGCCTTCTTCCACGTTGATCTGGAACAGATTGCGCAGGTCGTACATCGACGGCGCGGTCAGGCCCAGGTGGCGTTGCTGCTCGACCGATGCCGGCTCGGTATCGCCCTGCGTCACGATGATGCGGCGCAGGTTGGCGCGGTGTTCGCCGGGCACGTCCTGCCAAGCCTTCTCGCCCTTGTGGTCGCCGAAGTGAATCTCGCGGTTGGCATCGCCCGGGTTCAGGAAGATGCCCCAGCGGTAGTCGCGCATCTTCACGTGGCCGAACTGGGCCCAGCCTTGCGGGTCCACGCTCACTGCGGTGCGCAAATACACGTCATGGTTGGTCGAGCCTTCGGGGCCCACGTCGTCCCACCAGTTGATGAAGTTGGGCTGCCAGCCTTCGAGCGCGCGCTGCAGCGTGCGGTCTTCGCCGAGGTTGACGTTGTTGGGGATCTTCTCGCCGTAGTTGATCGTGCTCATCGTTGTTCCTTGGGTTGTGCGGACTGTTGGCTGGCTCAAACGCGGTTCATGTCGAAGCCGGCCTTCTGGCCGGTGCCATAGACCTTGAGCGCGCCCTTTTCGCCGACGGCGTTGGGGCGGTTGAAGATCCAGTTCTGCCAGGCGGTGAGCCGGCCGAAGATGCGGGTGGCCATGTTTTCCTTGCTGGCAAAGCGCAGGTTGGCTTCGAGGCCGGTGAGCGCGTCGGGCGACATGGCGGCGCGCTCTTCGATGGCGATGCGCAGTTCATCGTCCCAGTCGATGTCGTCGGGCGCGGCGGTGACCAGACCGAGCTTGAGCGCTTCGTCGGCATCGAGCGGCTTGCCGGCTGCGGCGCGGGCGGCTTCGAGCGGCGCGGCTTCTTCATAGAAGCGGCGTTGCAGGCGGCTCTGGTCGTTGACCATCGGGAAGAAGCCGAAGTTGAATTCGCCGAGCGTGAGCTTCGGTGCGCGGTCGGCATCGTCGGGCAGCGCGAGCATGTAGGTGCGGTCGGCCGCAAAGGCCAGCTCGGCCAGCGTGCCGGCAAAGCACGAGCCCGCTTCGACCAGCGCGAACAGGCTGCGCGACGACACATCCAGGCGTGCGAGCGTGCGGCGCAGCGCGCCGATGGTTTCGCGCACCAGCCAGTGGTCTTTGTTGGCGAACATCACCGCGTCGGATGCGAGCACGGCCGCCGCATCACCTTCGGTCTTGAGCAGCCAGGTGCCGACGTCGAGTTCGTTGGTGCGCAGGTTGAGGATCGCATCGTCCAGTTCGCGGCACATCGCGAGCGGCCACCAGGTGGCGCCTGCGGCTTCGATGGCGGCGATGTCTGCGGGCTGCGTGCCGGTGGGCGCCTTCACGGTGATCGTGGCGGTGCGCTTGCTGCGGTCGATCTGCACGTTGACGTGCGAGTAGGCAATGCCGTCGGCGCTGTCGGAGCGTTCGAGGCGGGTCAGGGCCACGCCCTTGCCGTTGGCGGGGCGGTCGCTGCCGGCGGCGAGTTGCGAGGCGCGGTCCTGCACGGCGGCGGCGAACTGCGCGGGCTTGGCCACGGCATCGACCAGGCGCCAGTCGACCGCGCGCTGGCCGCGCACGCCTTCGACGCTGGTGCAGAAGATGTCGGCGAGGTCATGGCGCACGTGGCGCTTGTCGGTCACGCGGGTCAGGCCGCCGGTGCCGGGCAGCACGCCGAGCAGCGGCACTTCGGGCAGCGAGACGGCGGAGGAGCGGTCGTCCACCAGCAGGATCTCGTCGCAGGCCAGTGCCAGTTCGTAGCCGCCGCCGGCGCAGGCGCCGTTCACGGCCGCGAGGAATTTCAGGCCCGAGTATTTGGAGGTGTCTTCGATGCCGTTGCGCGTTTCGTTGGTGAACTTGCAGAAGTTGACCTTCCACGCGTGGCCCGAGACGCCGAGCATGAAGATGTTGGCGCCCGAGCAGAAGATGCGGTCCTTGCCGCTGGTGACGATCACGCTGCGCACTTCGGGGTGCTCGAAGCGCACGCGGTTGAGCGCGTCGTTCAGTTCAATGTCCACGCCCAGGTCGTAGCTGTTGAGCTTCAACTTGTAGCCGGGGCGGATGCCGCCGTCTTCCGCGATGTCGAGCACGAGGCGGGCAATGGCGCCGTCGAAGCTCAGGGACCAGTGGCGGTATTGGCCGGGTTCAGTGCGGTAGTCGACGCGGGGGGGCGCCTGGAGCGTGGTGGTGTCTGTCATGCTGAAGTCTCCTGTGGGGCTGTGTTCGGAAACCGTGAACAGGAAAGATAATGCACTTTCTTGCTCCGATGACATGCATCATGCTGCATGCAAACAGGCAAGTCAATGCTTGTAGCGCTTTTTTTCAGAATCGGAGCCCGTGTTCAGGGCAATAGGGGCTGCGGGGCGTGATGCGGGTCATTCAGGGCGAGTGCGAATGACACCAGGTGCTCCCCTCCGCGAATGTCCCCCGCTTCGCTCCTCCTTTATTTCGCTGCGGGGAGCACCTGGTGTCATTCGCACTGGGCACGCTGCTGATGTACCGATGATCAACGACTGCCCCGTCCAACGCTCACGTCGATACGGGGCTCTTTTTCGCGAACTCAACAACCACCGGCTAAAGCCGGTGGGTTGCGCCTTGCGGACTGAAAGTCCGGATACGCGTCGACTCAACGACGCGTCATTCGGGCTCCATCTTGAAATCATCGTTCGGG